>JAZJYR010000007.1:0-420887 GCA_040390295.1 Pseudomonadota bacterium | reverse complement strand
TCATGGCTCAATCCTCTCAGAGATTTGAGCCTCCTCAAAATACGGGGCGATTCAGTTGTTTACGACCGCGATTACTACTGTGATGAAGAAATCTACGAGATACTTGGCAAACTGCAGGCCTCCCTAAAACTTGCACACGTACACGAGAGAAAGGAGATTGAAAATTATCTCTTGGTGCCCAATGCCTTAGATCGCGCCATACAAAAAGCGATTTCAGAGCGGATTACAAAGGACGAAGCCAGCGGAGGGGTGATCGTGTCTTCGTTGGAGTTGCTAATGGAAATCACGGAGGATATGCGTGATGACGCCGAAGCGCAGTTTCTTGACAAATACTCCCAATACTTTAGAGGGACGAAAAAAGTCTCTTTGGATGGGTCTACGCTAAATAAAGCAGCTATGAAGCAGTTTCGGGCGCGTTGGGGTTTGCACGCTACCCGACTAAATATCCTTTCAGGGAAAGAGATACTTCAAAAATTCAGAACCCGAATAAGCGAACAACATGGTGTATCACTTTCGGATGCGCGAATCATTGATTCAATTCGTGTAGACGAAATCGCTCCCGATCTTGTGGATCTTTTGAAAAAACTAAATGACTTTAGGAGTCTTGCTGCTGCTAAGGGTAATTGATCTAGATTTCTAGAACGGAAACGCCCCCGGAGGGGGTTTTTTTTAGTCGAAGAGCTTTACTTCTGCGCCCGCGCCACATCCCGCAGATCACGAATCTGGTCATGGTTCTTCTGGGCGCCGGCTGCCTGTCGCTCGATCAGCGCGCGTACGTCTGCTGGCAGGCCTTCTTCCTTCAGGGCCTTGCGGTAACGCGCAATGGCAGAGTCCTCGCCTTTTTCGCAGGACTCTAGAATCGACAGTTCACTGTCAAAGCCCACAGCGCCCTTGGCTTGAACCCAGCCGCGGTGCAGTGCGCCTGCAGTGGTGCCGCCGTCGGCAGGCTTGCCGCCGTACTGGACGATCATCGCCTCAAGTTCGCGAGCGGCCTGGGCACAGCCAGCCGCGCGCGTCGCAAACAGCGTCTTGGCACTGGCCGTTTCAACCTGCTCGGCGCAGGTCTTGAAGCCGTACTCGCCATCACGGCTGTTTTCCAGCAGATCGTTGAGAACGCTGATGACTTGTTTGTTGTCCGACATGTTTGTTTCCTTTGTCGCCCCAAGGGCATGGTTGATAAATCGCTCCGTTTGGAACTGAAGTCAACCTTAGGCAAGCCGCGAAGCGCCAGTCGTCGGCTCAGTTAGCCTGCCACTGTAGGCGAATGCCCCTCGCAATGCCCTGAACCTGTCGTGGTTTCTTCAGGCCTTTATTCGGCGATGAGGCGCTGCTCAGGCACCGCGCTTGCGAAAGCCGACCGGCGTTTCGCCTGACCATTCGTGGAATGCGCGAGTGAAGCTCTTTTCATTGCGAAACCCTGAGGCCGCAGCCACTTGCTTGATGGGCTTTGATGTCCGCAACAGCAAATCCTTCGCCCGCTCAAACCGCACTTCATCCTTGAGTTGCTGCAGCGAAGCCCCTTCCTCCTGAAGCTGGCGGTGCAATGAGCGTGGCGACATGTTCAGCGCTGCAGCCAAAGTCTCTGCATTGTGTGCAACCACCGCCGGATTGGCCAGGGCCTGGCGTACCTGCTGCACCAGCAGGCGGTCACGCCTGTACTGCAGCACCGTAAGCGGCAGCGCGCGCTGCAGCATTTGCTGCAGGGCCTTTTCATCACGGCGCAGGGGCAGGGCCAGGTAGCGGGCGTCAAACCGGATCTCGGCTTGCGGGGCGTTGAACTGCAGCGGGCCCTGAAACAGCAGCGGATAGGCGTCGGCATGCAGCGGCGCATCAAACGGAAAACGCGCACCCTGCAGTGGAATGCGCGAATCCACGTACCAGCAGGCCAGGCCGTGAATATTGCGCAGCACATGCACCAGCCCGAACTCGCCAACCTGACCGGGCACCTTCTCTTCTATCGTGATCGCCGCAACCTCACCCGAGGTGTTGACACGCAAAACAATGTCGTCGGCCAGCAGCGCATGGTGGCGGCACCAGCGTTTGAGGGCCATGCCCAGGTTGGGTGAAGTGATCGAAGCCCGGGCCAGCATGCCGTAGCTGCCCCAAGGCAGCCTGCGCGAGAAGGCGCCCAGCGCTTCATCGCCCAGCGCCTGCATGGCAGTGCCCGAAAGAGTCTCCATCTGCCGGGCCGTGATGTGGCCTGTGGGTTTGGCCATTTGCGCTGGCGTGATCTGTGCCAACTTGAGGGCTTCAGCCGGGCTTTGGCCGTAGCGTTTGTAGGCGGCCACTATGCTTCTGGCAAAGGCCATGGGCGTAGCGGCGGCGGGTGGATTGATCTGGGTTTTCGTAACTGGCGCGAGCATACTCGAAGTTTCCTGCAGGTTGGCATGATTTGCAACCTGATTGACGCTATGGGTAGGCCGGGTTTTCGCTAATCTCAAGGATTCGCGTTAAGGTGTGCCTTGGCCCCTTTCACGGCTGTACAGGCGCCCCTCACAACCAAGCGCCGCTTTGCCCTCAGGAGACACATGTCAGTTCTCGAAACAAAACTCAATGCCCGTTCGGCCGACTTCCAGGCCAACGCGGCGGCCATGCGCACGCTGGTCGATGACCTTGCCGAAAAAGTTGCCAAATCTGCTGCCGGTGGCGGCGAAGCTGCACGCGCCAAGCACGTGGCGCGGGGCAAGCTGCTGCCGCGTGAACGTGTGCAGATGCTGCTCGACCCGGGCACGCCTTTTCTTGAGCTCTCGCCACTGGCCGCCTACGCCATGTACCCCGACCGTGACGGCAGCGACAGCGCGCCGTGTGCGGGCGTCATCACCGGCATTGGCCGCATCAGCGGCATCGACTGCCTGGTGGTGTGCAACGACGCGACGGTGAAGGGCGGTACCTACTACCCCATGACGGTCAAAAAGCACACGCGCGCACAGGAGATCGCGCAGCAGAACAACCTGCCCTGCGTGTACCTGGTTGATTCGGGCGGCGCCAACCTGCCCAACCAGGACGACGTTTTCCCCGACCGCGACCACTTTGGCCGCATCTTCTACAACCAAGCGCAGATGAGCTCGCTGGGGATTGCGCAGATCGCCGTGGTGATGGGCAGTTGCACCGCAGGCGGCGCCTACATGCCGGCCATGAGCGACGAAACCATCATCGTCAAGAACCAGGGCACGATTTTTCTCGGAGGCCCGCCGCTGGTCAAGGCTGCGATTGGTGAGATCGTCTCTGCAGAAGACCTGGGCGGCGGCGATGTGCACACGCGGTTGTCGGGTGTGGCAGACCACCTGGCGCAAAACGACGCGCATGCGCTGGCGCTGGCCCGCCAGGCCGTGGCCAGCCTGAACCGCCAAAAGAATGTGCAGCAGGTGCTGCGCGAGCCGGTGCCGCCGCTTTACAGCCCTGAGGAGCTGGGCGGCGTGATTCCCATTGACGTGCGCAAGCCCTATGACGTGCATGAGGTGATTGCCCGCATCGTCGATGGCAGCGAGTTTCATGAGTTCAAGGCGCGTTACGCCACCACGCTGGTCTGCGGCTTTGCGCACATTGAAGGCATGCCGGTTGGCATCATTGCCAATAACGGCATTCTGTTTTCAGAAAGCGCACAAAAGGGCGCGCACTTCATCGAGCTGTGCTGCCA
Organism: Pseudomonadota bacterium; assembly: GCA_040390295.1. Classification (GTDB taxonomy): domain Bacteria; phylum Pseudomonadota; class Gammaproteobacteria; order Burkholderiales; family Burkholderiaceae_C; genus Polaromonas. Next base: position 417,250 of record JAZJYR010000007.1, on the reverse strand, counting down.
GCGCAAGATACCGCTGATCTTTTTGCAGAACATCACCGGCTTCATGGTGGGCCGCAAGTACGAGAGCGAAGGCATCGCACGCCACGGCGCCAAGCTGGTCACGGCAGTGGCCACGGCGAGCGTGCCCAAGTTCACCGTCATCATTGGCGGCAGCTACGGCGCGGGCAATTACGGCATGTGCGGCCGGGCATATTCACCACGCTTTTTGTGGATGTGGCCGAATGCGCGCATCTGCGTCATGGGCGGCGAGCAGGCCGCGAGTGTGCTGGCCATCGTCAAGCGTGACGGCATTGAAAGCAAGGGCGGCACCTGGAGCGCCGAAGAAGAGGCCGCCTTCAAGCAGCCGGTGCTCGACCAGTTTGCCCACCAGTCGCACCCTTACTACTCAAGCGCCCGCATCTGGGACGACGGCGTGATTGACCCGGCCGATACACGGCGGGTGCTGGCGCTCGGGCTTTCAGCAACCATGAACCAGCCGATCGGCGAGCCACGCTTTGGCGTCTTCCGCATGTAAATCTGCACGGCGATTCAAACGGCAACCACAACGACAACCACACAAAGAGACATATGGACAACATCTTCATCACCCCCGAGCACGAGTTGCTGCGCGACCAGATCGCCCGTTTTATTGCCAAAGAGGTCGAGCCCTTCGCCGCGCAGTGGGAAGAAGACGGCTGCGTGCCGCGCGATGTGCTGCGCCGCATGGGTGAGGCGGGCTTCTTCGGGCTGATGTATGACGGTGAACACGGCGGTGGCGAGGCCGATGCGCTGACCAATCTGGTGTTTGCCGAGGCACTTTCGCAATCAACCTTTGGCGGCTTCATCATCACCGTGCTGGTACATACCGACATGGCCAGCCCGCATCTGTTTCACGCGGGCAATGCAGGGCAGAAAGCCAAATACCTGCCCGATGTGATTGCCGGCAAGAAGATCACCGCCGTCGGCATCAGCGAGCCGGGCGCGGGGTCAGACGTGGCGGGCATACGCACATCCGCCAAACGAGAGGGCGATGAATGGGTCATCAATGGCACCAAGATGTTCATCACCAACGGTGTGCATGCCGACCTTTACTTCGTAGCCGCCAAGACCGGGCCGGGCAAACGCGACATGTCGATGTTCATCGTTGAAAAGGGCACACCCGGGTTTACCGTGGGCCGTGCGCTGAAGAAAACCGGCTGGCTGTCATCAGACACGGCCGAGCTTATTTTTGACAATGTGCGCATTCCCGCCGGCAACCTGCTGGGTGAAGAGAACAAGGGCTTTTATTCGGTCATGAAAAACTTCCAGACCGAGCGCATCGCCCTGGGCGCGATGGCAGTGGGCCACTGCACCCGCGCGCTTGAATTGACGCTTGACTACGTGCGCCAGCGGCAGGCTTTTGGCACCACGCTGTGGGAGCAGCAGACGATTCGCCAGCGCCTCTCGATGCTGGACGCCAAGACCCGCGCGGCGCGACAGTTCATGTACCACTGCGCCTGGGCTGTCACGCAAAAGCGCGACATCGTGCAGGAGGTGTCCATGCTCAAGGCACTGACAGGCGAGCTGGTCAATGAGGTGTTGCTGACCTGCCAGCAGTTCCACGGCGGCATGGGCTTTATCCGCGAGACGGCGATTGAACGCCTGTGGCGCGATGCCCGCGTGCTGGGCATAGGCGGCGGGGCGACGGAAGTCATGCTTGAAGAAGTCGCCAAACGTTATTGAGGCATTGACATGAGTTATCTGCAGATCAATGTGACAGGCGCGATCGCCACCGTCACCCTCAACCGCCCCGATGTGCGCAACGCCTTCAACGACGAGGTCATTCTTGAAGTGACGGCTGCGTTCAAAGACCTGGGCGCGCGCGACGATGTTCGCTGCATCGCGCTGGCCGCCAACGGTACGGCCTTTTGCGCAGGTGCAGACCTGAACTGGATGCGCAGCATGGCCGACTACACCCGCGAGCAGAACCTGGCAGATGCGGGCCGCCTGGCTGAAATGATGCGCACCGTGTACGAATGTCCCAAGCCCACGATTGCGCGCATTCAGGGCGATGTGTATGCGGGTGGCACCGGCCTGGCTGCGGCCTGCGACATCGCTGTGGCCGTCGACACCGCGGGCTTTTGCCTGAGCGAAGTCAAGCTGGGTTTGCTGCCATCTACCATCAGCCCTTATGTGATTCGTGCCATGGGCGCACGCGCCGCACACCGCTACTTTCTGACAGCAGAACGCTTTACCGCCGCAGAAGCCTTGCGTATTGGTTTTGTGCATGAGGTGGTTACAGCCGACGCGCTTGGCAGCAAGGTCGCCGAACTGGCGCATGCGCTGCTCAATGCGGGCCCGGCTGCGGTCAAGGCCTGCAAGAAGCTGGTGCAGGACGTGGCGGGATATGACATCACACCGGAGCTGATTGCCATGACGGTGGGAAGCATTGCCGATGTGCGGGTGAGCCCGGAAGGGCGCGAAGGTTTGCAATCGTTTTTAAACAAGCGCAAACCCAACTGGTTGCTGAACAGCTAGACCTTCATGAACAATCTTGATACCGCTCAACTGATTGCACTTGCCGGCGCGCTGGGCTGGGCGAGCGGCATTCGCCTGTACCTTGTGGTCATGCTCACGGGCCTGGCCGGCTTTATGGGGTGGGTACAACTGCCGCAGGGCCTGCATCTGCTGGCCAACCCGGTGGTACTGGGTGTGAGCGGCTTTATGGTGTTTGTCGAATTTTTTGCAGACAAGATACCCGGGCTTGATTCACTGTGGGATGTGGTGCACGGCGTGATCCGCATCCCCGCCGGAGCTGCTTTGGCCGCCGGCGTTTTTGGCGCAGACAACGGCGCGATGGGCCTGGTCGCGGCGCTGATGGGCGGCACGCTGGCTGCCACCAGCTTTGCGGCCAAGGCGACGTCACGCGCTGCGATCAACACCTCACCAGAACCCTTCACCAACATAGGTGCATCGCTGCTGGAAGACGGCCTGGTGCCGCTCGGCCTGTGGATGGCGATTGCGCACCCGATTGTTTTTGTGGTTCTGCTGGCCCTGGTGCTGGTGTTCAGCGTCTGGCTGATTCGTATTTGCTGGCGGTTTTTGCGTCAGCTGTTTTCACGCGTGACCCGCATCTTCAGCGGCAAGCCCGACCCGGGCACGACCAACGCCTTGACCCTGAAGTCACCTTTTTCAAAGACGGATAAACATGTTTAAAAAGATTCTTATTGCCAATCGCGGTGAAATTGCCTGTAGGGTTGCCGCAACAGCGCGTCGCATGGCCATCAAGACCGTGGCCGTTTATTCAGATGCCGACGCGGGCGCCAAGCACGTGGGTTACTGCGATGAAGCCATCCACATCGGCGGCAGCGCCCCCAAGGACAGCTACCTGCGCTGGGAGCGCATCATTGAAGCGGCCAAAGCCACCGGCGCCGAGGCGATTCACCCCGGCTACGGCTTCCTGAGCGAGAACGAAGAATTTGCGCAGGCCTGCAGCGATGCCGGGCTGGTCTTTATCGGCCCGCCACCATCGGCCATCAAGGCCATGGGCCTGAAGGCCGAGTCCAAACAGCTGATGGAAAAAGCCGGCGTGCCCCTGGTGCCCGGTTATCACGGCAGCGACCAGAACCCCGATATGCTCAAAAAAGAAGCTGACCGCATCGGTTATCCCGTACTGATCAAGGCCAGCGCGGGCGGTGGCGGCAAGGGCATGCGCGCGGTTGAGAAATCTGAAGATTTTGCGGCGGCACTGGAGTCGTGCAAACGCGAAGCCATCAACAGCTTTGGCGATGATGCCGTACTGGTTGAGAAGTACGCACAGCGCCCGCGGCACATCGAGATACAGGTGTTTGGCGACATGCATGGCAACTATGTCTACCTGTTCGAGCGTGACTGTTCGGTGCAGCGCCGCCACCAGAAGGTGCTTGAAGAGGCGCCCGCCCCGGGCATGACGGAAGCGATGCGCCAGGAAATGGGCGAAGCTGCCGTGGCTGCCGCACGCGCCGTGAATTACGTGGGTGCCGGTACGGTAGAGTTCATTGTTGAGCAGCGTCCGGATGGTTCCATGAAGTTTTATTTCATGGAAATGAACACGCGTCTGCAGGTCGAGCATCCGGTGACGGAAGCCATCACCGGGCTGGATCTGGTCGAGTGGCAACTGCTGGTAGCCGCAGGCGGCAAGCTCCCGCTGGCGCAGGGCGCGCTGCGCATCAACGGCCATGCCATCGAGGCGCGAATCTGCGCTGAAACGCCTGATAACAACTTCCTGCCCGCCACGGGCAACCTCTATGTGTACGACAAGCCTGCCTGCACCAGCTTTGAAAGGAGCGATGTGCGCGTGGACGATGGCGTAAGGCAGGGCGATGCGATCTCGCCGTTTTATGACTCGATGGTGGCCAAGCTCATCGTGCACGGCAAGACGCGTGAGGAAGCGCTGGCACGGCTGGATGAAGCCCTGGCGCAAACCCGCATCGTCGGGCTAAGTACCAATGTGCAGTTCCTGCGTTATGTGGTGCGCAGTCCGTCGTTTGCGCAAGCCAATCTGGACACGGCGTTGATCCCGCGCGAAAGTGCGGTGCTGTTCAACCAGGAGCCCGTCGGCCTGGCGATGGCAGCGGCCAGCGCCGTTGCGCAAATACTGCTGGATGAAAAGGCGCTGGAAGGCCAGGACCCTTTCAGCCGCCGCGACGGCTGGCGTTCGCATGGCGTGAACGTGCGGCGTTTCGAATTTGAATTTCATGGCGAACCTGTGAAGGCTGAGCTGACCTACCTGCATGACGGTGCATTGCGCCTGAGCGTGGGTGAGACAAGCGGCGTCCTGGTTTTTACAAAAGCTGCGAAGGGCGCGGATGTGCAGTTTGCAGGTCAGCGCATGATGGCGACGGTTTACCGGCAAGGCGAAGTGGCGCATGTGTTTTCACCCGCCGGGGCTACCCAGATCACCGTGGTGGACATGCTGGCCCATGCCGGCCAGGGTCCTGCTGAAGGTGGCCGCCTGACTGCGCCCATGCCGGGCAAGGTGGTGTCGTTTGGCGTCAAGGCTGGCGACAAGGTCAGCAAGGGCCAGCCGCTGGCCGTGATGGAAGCCATGAAAATGGAGCACACGATTGCGGCGCCGGCAGATGGGGTGGTTGAAGAACTGCTCTATGCGCCCGGCGACCAGGTGGCCGAGGGGGCGGAGCTGCTGAAGATTGCCGTTGCCGCGGCCTGATCACTGCCGGAACGAGGTAAACGGGCTGGTCTAATACCCAACCATGCGCATTACCTTTTGTCTGACCGACACCAAAACCCCGCCATGGCTTGAGGGCTTTCGGGCGGCCTTTCCGGATGCCACCCTTGAAGAATGGGCACCGGGTTCAATGCCTGCAGATTACGCCGTGGTCTGGGCGCCACCGCAACAATTTTTTGACGAACAGACAGCGCTGAAAGGCGTCTTTAATATTGGCGCGGGTGTCGATGCGCTGGCGAAGCTCAACATACCCGCCCATGTACCGGTCGTCAGACTGGATGACGCTGGCATGTCGGTGCAGATGGCTGAATATGTTTGCCATGCCGTGATTCGCCACTTTCGCGAATTTGATGGTTACGAGGCCGACGTTGCGTCAGGTAAATGGTCGTACCGCAAACCGCGCTCGCGTGGGGACTTTCCTGTGGGTGTGATGGGGCTGGGTGTTCTGGGTGAGCGGGTCGGCCGTGCGCTGGCGCAGTTTGAATTTCCGGTCATGGGATGGAGCCGGTCGGCTAAAAACCTGGCAGGCGTGAATTGCTTTGCCGGCGCAGAAGGGTTGAATGATTTTCTGGCTGCAACACGCATCCTGGTCTGCCTGCTGCCGCTGACGCCCGAGACGGAAAACATCCTGAACAGGGACACATTGGGTCGCTTGTTGCCGGGCGCCTATGTCGTCAATGTTGCCCGTGGCGGCCATCTCGTGGATGAAGACCTGATCGCACTGATAGATGGCGGCCATCTCGCAGGGGCGACGCTGGACGTGTTTCGCACCGAGCCGCTGCCTTCAGGGCATGCCTTCTGGAAACACCCGAAAATATCAATCACTCCACATACATCGGCACGCACGTTGCGCGACGAAAGTATTGCCCAGATAGGCCGCAAGATCCGCGCCCTGGAGGGCGGTGCGGCTATTGCCAGCCTTGCTGGCGTGGTTGACCTGAAAAAAGGATACTGAGACCCATGAAATACCCCACGAAAGTCAAGCTGGTAGATGTTGGTCCGCGCGACGGCCTGCAGAATGAAAAAGCGCCTGTGCCGGCTGCTGTGAAGATCGAGCTCGTGCATCGCCTGCAGGATGCGGGCCTGACCGAAATTGAAGTCACCAGTTTTGTGTCGCCCAAATGGGTGCCGCAGATGGCTGATGCGGCCGAAGTGATGGCCGGTATCCAGCGCAAGCCCGGCGTGCGTTATTCGGTGCTCACGCCCAATATGAAGGGTTTTGAAGCTGCTGTTGCGTCACGGCCGGATGAGGTGGTGGTGTTCGCTGCAGCGAGCGAGGCCTTCAGCCAGCGCAATATCAATTGTTCGATTGAAGAAAGTATTGAGCGCTTCCGGCCCGTTGTTGAGGCGGCCAAAGCGAAGGGCATTGTTGTGCGCGGTGCCATCTCATGCGCGGTGGGCTGCCCCTATGAAGGCGAGATTGCGCCCGCGCGCGTTGGCATGGTTGCACGGCTGATGAAAGACATAGGTGTGCAGCATATCGGCATTGCAGACACGATTGGTGTCGGTACGCCCGTCAAGGTGCAGAAGGCGATGGAAGCCGCGCTCAAGCATTACGAGATTGACGACATGTCGGGCCACTTCCATGACACCTATGGCCAGGCGCTGAGCAATACGCTCGCCGCGCTTGAGCTGGGTATCTGGCAGTTTGATACCTCCTCAGCAGGCTTGGGCGGCTGCCCTTTTGCCAAGGGTGCGACCGGCAATGTGGCGACCGAAGACGTGGTGTACATGCTGCACGGCATGGGTATCAGCACCGGCATCGATCTGGAAAAACTGATTGATGCCGGCAAGTTCATCAGCGATTTTCTCGAGCGCAAGCCGAATTCGCGTGCCGCGACTGCCTTGCTGAACAAGAGGGCTGCATAGTGCGCCGCGCCGGGCCGCTCCAAGCAAGCACAGCCCCCTCGGGGTCCGGAGAGCCTCACGAAGTGAGCGAACGTGGGGGCTTTTAACGTGTGTGGATCGGAATTGATATCGCTTCCTGAAGGCGTGCAGCGTGTTGCTGCGCTTCTGCAGGACAAGGGCCATGCCCATTTGCCGGTCATGCTTGATGACGCAGCGCGGACAGCACAGCAGGCCGCAGATGCGCTGGGCATTTCGGTGGGCCAGATTGCCAAAAGCATTGTGTTCCGCCGCCGCTCCGATGAGGTGGCTGTGCTGGTCATCACGTCAGGCGACCAGCGCGTCGATGAAAAAAAGGTGGAGGCGCTGGTTTGCCCTGACGGCAAGCGCCTTGGCCGTGCCGATGCCGAATTTGTGAAAAGTCGCACCGGGTTCTCGATTGGCGGCGTTTCGCCTCTTGCACATGCCACTGCGACCGTGGTGCTGATTGACCGTTCGCTGTTCCGTTTTGAAGAAATCTGGGCGGCTGCAGGCCATCCGCATGCCGTGTTCCGTTTGTCGCCGCAGGACCTTGAGCAGCTGACGGGCGCGCCTGTTGCTGACTTTGCGGTGGACACCGATGAAGAAAAACTTGCCTTGCAACGCGCCGTCACGCTGGTCACCATGCGTGCCGATTCCGTGGGCGAAAATTCTGAAGTACCTTCACCCTGCATTTCTGTCTGCCGCATGAGCACAGTGACGGACATGTGCATGGGCTGCTTTCGCACCCGTGGCGAGATTGCTGGCTGGAGCAGTGCGGGCGACGACGGCAAACGTGCCGTCTGGTCCCTGATACGCCAGCGCATGGCCGCATTGCAAGCCTGATCATCCAGCGAAACCGGACGGAGCCCGCGCATGAAACACATCACGTTTTACCTGGACTTCATTTCGCCCTATGCCTGCCTGGCGTTTGAGCACATGCCCGAGGCGCTGGCCGGCCTGAGCTACAGCGTGAGCTACAAGCCAGTGCTGTTTGCAGGCATGCTCAAGCACTATGGGCAACTTGGCCCGGCAGAGATTGCGCCCAAGCGTGACTGGACCTACAGGCAGGTGCTTTGGCTGGCGCATAGCAAGGGGATTGATCTGCAGATGCCGTCGGCCCATCCGTTTAATCCGCTTGCTTTGCTTCGCCTGGCAACTGCCTGTTCTTCTCCTGCCGAAGCGGGTGCTCCGAACCGGTATGTGTGTGAAACCATCTTTCGCCATGTCTGGCAGGGCGGGGCTGATGCGGCAGACGCTCAGCGGCTTGAAGCACTGTCGCAGAAGCTTGCGTTGCAAATCAAGGTTGAATCTGAAGAGGCCAAGGCGCTACTGAAAAAGAATACCGAGGAAGCGATTTCAAAAAACGTTTTCGGTGTGCCCGCGTTTGAAGTCGATGGAAAAATTTTCTGGGGCCTGGATGCCCTCCCCATGCTGCGAGACTACCTCACAGGCAGCGACTGGTTTGCCGGCAATGGCTGGGAGGGCGTGCGTCAGGTTCAAACAGGCATCAGTCGAAAGACCTAGGCATTGGCTAGGCGTTTTCCCTGAGTGGATTCGCATGCTGAAAAGTTCTTCAAGGGTTTCCCCTTGAGTTGTCAGCCCCGCATAAGTTTGGCGCAAGCTCCTGTTATTTTCACGTCAGAGCTGGGTCAGCGATTTTCCAAATAATCTGTGCAGCTCCCATGCCGGGAGCAATCATTATTTGGAGACACAACACATGGCTACAGCAATCGACAACAGGCCGATGTCAGCGGAGCAGAAGAAGGTCATCTTCGCTTCTTCGCTGGGCACGGTATTCGAGTGGTACGACTTCTACCTGTACGGTTCACTCGCTGCCATTATTGCCAAGCAGTTCTTCAGCGGACTGGATGCCGGTTCGGCCTTCATCTTCGCGCTGCTGGCTTTTGCTGCCGGTTTCATCGTGCGTCCTTTCGGCGCGCTGGTGTTCGGCCGCCTGGGCGACATGATTGGCCGCAAGTACACCTTCCTGGTCACCATCGTCATCATGGGCCTGTCGACATTCATCGTCGGCCTGCTCCCCAGCTACGCATCAATCGGTGTTGCCGCTCCGGTAATCCTGATCGCACTGCGTATGCTGCAGGGCCTGGCGCTTGGCGGCGAGTATGGCGGTGCCGCCGTGTATGTGGCCGAACACGCCCCTGCACACAAGCGTGGTGCCTATACCTCCTGGATCCAGACCACTGCAACGCTTGGTCTGTTCCTGAGCCTGCTGGTCATTCTGGGTGTGCGCACCGCCATCGGCGAAGCGGCTTTTGCCGACTGGGGCTGGCGCGTTCCGTTCATCGTATCCATCCTGTTGCTGGCAGTGTCTGTCTACATTCGTTTGTCCATGAACGAATCGCCGGCCTTCCAGAAAATGAAGTCTGAGGGCAAGACCTCGAAGGCGCCGTTGTCCGAGTCTTTCGGTCAGTGGAAGAATCTGAAGATCGTTATCCTGGCACTGGTTGGCCTGACTGCCGGCCAGGCTGTGGTCTGGTACTCCGGCCAGTTCTATGCCCTCTTTTTCCTGACGCAAGCGCTGAAGGTTGACGGCCCGACCGCCAACATCCTGGTGGCGTACTCGCTGATTCTGGGCACACCCTTCTTTGTGATCTTTGGTACGCTGTCCGACAAGATAGGCCGCAAGCCCATCATCATGGCGGGTTGCCTGCTGGCTGTGGTCACTTACTTCCCGGTGTTCACTGCCCTGACCAAAGCTGCCAATCCTGACCTTGCCGCTGCACAAGCCAAGAACAAGGTGACGGTTACCGCTGACCCTGCCGAGTGCTCATTCCAGTTCAATCCAACGGGTACCTCCAAGTTCACCAGCTCCTGCGACATCGCCAAGCAAGTGCTGGCCGGTGCATCGGTCAGCTATGAAAACGTGGCAGCACCTGCTGGAACCGTTGCAAGCATCAAGATTGGTGAAACGTCCATTTCAAGCTATGCGGCCAAGGGCCTGAGCGCTGATGATGCCAAGAAGAAAGACGCCGAGTTCAAGAAGCTCGTGGCTGATGATCTGAAGACCGCCGGTTATCCAAGCAAGGCTGACCCTGCCAAGGTCGACAAGGTCAAGGTGACTGCGATCCTGTTCTACCTGGTCTTGCTTGTCACGATGGTCTATGGCCCGATCGCCGCCATGCTGGTCGAGCTCTTCCCCACGCGTATCCGTTACACGTCCATGAGCCTGCCTTATCACATTGGTAACGGCTGGTTCGGTGGCCTGCTGCCAACGACGGCATTCGCTATCGTGGCCCAGACCGGCAATATGTACAACGGACTCTGGTACCCGATCATCATCGCCGGTGTCACGCTGGTGGTGGGCACCCTGTTCATCCGTGAAACCAAGGACGTTGACATTTACGCCAATGACTGAGTTTCATTTGCGGCGGCATGGCGCTTGAGCTTTGTCAGCCAGAAAAATTTAAAGAAACATCAAGCCCCCGTCCTATGGCGGGGGCTTTTTTTTGGAAGGAATTTAAAAATGTGGAAGCTTGTTGTGGGTTTTATCGTATTTGCTGGACTGGCCCTGTTTGTGCTCAACAAGGGCGGGGATATTGATATCGGTGGTGAAAAGCACGGGAGTGTTGATGTGCTCGTACGTGCATCGGCCTGATGCACCCTCCCCGGCGGGCCGTATTCCATTGGAGTTACAGGTATTTCATCGTTAAAAAAGAACGGCTTTACATCTCCATAACACCGATGCGCGAGCCCAAAAAATGGGTTAAATTGAACCGGGCCATAAAAAATCATTGCAGCTTTGCTCAGGGCATATGACCGCGTACTGACCGCAATGACTGCAGTCGTAACAGGAGACAAGCCGATGCTTTACATAAAGACAGAATTGGGCCAGGGCGCGTTGCAAAACCGTTCACTGGCACTGACACCGCGTCAGCGGTCCGCATTTATCCTGTTTGACGGCAAACGTGATTCCGAAGAGGTGCTGAAGGCCACTGCGGGGTTGGGTGTGACGCCTGACGATGTCAGGCATCTTGTCTCCCTCGGCCTGCTGGCGCTTCATTCTGTACAACCGCCCCAGCCCGCTGCAGCTCCAGCTGCGATCCCTGTTGCAGGGGCAGCCCCAAGGCAGGCGACGGCAGAGCTCTCGCAAACCTCAGACGGCCACCCGACCCTGAGTGCCCAGGCCCACTACTCCAAGGCCTACCCCATTGCCATCAAGCTCACGGCCGGCCTTGGCCTCCGCGGGTTCAGGCTCAATCTGGCGGTTGAAGCTGCCGGGGACATCGACAAGCTCAAGGAATTGGCCCCCAGAATCCGTGAAGCGGTGGGGCCCGAGAAGTTTCTCGAGCTCGAGAATGCGCTTTATTACTGAGGTCAGCCTCTGGCGGGATGCGGCCTTCTACTGACCTCCTGAGCTGAGCCTCTTTAGCGTTTGAACTTCCCGTCCGGGCCGATGATGGACAGGTCTGCAAAGTCAAGGCCGGTATGGTCGTCGGCGCTGTAGCTGACCTCCAGCCCGCCTATGTCGAGTTTTTTGATGCTTTCAAGTGCGAGCTGGATCTTGTCGCGCCCCGGTTTTGGGCCTGCGCGGCGAAGGCCTTCGACCAGCACCTTGGCCGACGCAAAGCCTTCCAGCATAGCGGGTGACACTTCATTCTGGCCTTTTGCCTTGGCCAGCTCCTGAGCTTCCTTGACCATGGGAAATGCGATAGAGCGTTCGTAGGGGAAGACCTGGGTGACGATAACGCCACGGCCCATCTCGCCGAGGCTTTTGACAAAGCCCCCCGAGGCGTTGTTCGACAACGTGACGATCTGGGCGGTCGAACCTGCAGCGCGCAGTGCCTTGATGCCGTCCACCACGGCGCCCCCCGAGGCAACCATCATGACGGCCTGGGCGTTGGCCTGGACCGCCCGGGGCGCAATCGGGCCGAAGTCTGGTTTGGAGCGGTCAAATTTTTCGAGGAGTGCGGGCTTCGTCTTCGCTGCTGCGAAGCCCTTTTGGGCGCCTGCCACCCCGTCGGCGCCAAAGCTGTCATCTGCATAGACAATGGCGATGCGCGTTATGCCCATGGAGTTCAGGTGGGTGATGGCCTTTTCGGCTTCACGCTGGTAAGTTGCGCGGACATTAAAAATATTTTTGCGAACCGGCTGATGCAGCACCATGGCCCCGGTGGACGGCCCCACCAGCGGGACGTTGTATTTCTCAAGCAGCGGAATCATGGCCTCGGTGTGCGGGGTTCCGCGCGTGAGGAACATCGCTACAACGTTCTGCTCCTCGATCAGCTTGCGGGCGTTTTCGGCTGCCAGTTTGGGCTCAAATTTGTCGTCCAGCGAGACAAGTTCGATTTTTTGCCCGTTCACACCGCCTTTGGTGTTGATGGCATCAATGTACAGCCTGGCTCCGTCGGTAGTCTCCTTCACCCCGGCTCCCACCGGGCCCGTGAAGCCGGCGGTCTGCCCGATCAGGATCTGGGCATGACCGGCCTGGCTGAAGACTGCCAGCAGTGCAAAGCCTGATAACAAGATCAAGTTTTTCATTTTTGTCTCCTGAAGTAACAGTTTAGGCAAGTCAGTTAAGCATGAAATTGCGGAAACCGCGAGATGGAAAACCATGCCCCGAGCCCCCCGTTTGAGGGCTGGCCATCTGGTTACGCGAGGTGTCTTCTTACATAAAAAACGGGATTGAAGGGGCATTAATCTGCGGCCCTGCCTAAAGCAGGCCGCTGTCTAGAATATTTGACCTCTCTCAGGAAAGCAGTCATACATGTCCCAGGGCACCATCCGCATTCGCGGCGCACGTCAGCACAACCTCAAGAACCTTGATCTCGACATCCGCACCGGCGAAATGACGGTGGTGACCGGGCCCAGCGGGTCCGGCAAATCGTCGCTGGTGTTTGACACGCTTTTTGCGGAAGGCCAGCGCCGTTATGTGGAAACCTTCTCGGCTTATGCCCGGCAGTTTCTGGATCGAATGGACAAACCTGCGGTCGACAAGGTCGAAGGTGTGCCGCCTGCGATAGCGATTGACCAGACCAACCCGGTGCGCAGTTCCCGCTCGACCGTCGGCACCATGACAGAGCTGAACGACCATCTGAAGCTTTTGTACGCGCGTTCTGCACAGCTCTTCGACAAACAGACGGCCCAGGCGGTTCGCCACGACAGTCCGGAGTCGATTTACGCCGAGATCATGTCGCGCACCAAAGACACGGACCGTGTCGTCATGACTTTCCCCGTCGAGTTGCCGGGCAACACCAGTGAGGAGCAGCTGGAGCAATGGTTGTCCGCCAGCGGGTTTACCAAAGTGCACGCCCAGCGTGAAGTTGCCACGCCCACTGGCCCTGTCAAGCTGATGGATGTCGTGGCCGACCGTTTTCGAATCCAGGCGATTGAAAAGGCGCGCGCTGTCGAAGCCATTGAAACAGCGTTGAAACGCGGCGGACGCCTCAATGTGTATGTGACACATGCAGACGAAGGTAACTCAGGCGCAACGCAGGTTGAGGAAATGTGGCGTTTTTCGACGGGCCTGCATTGTCCGGACAGTGACATGCGCTATACCGAGCCCACGCCGTCCCTGTTCTCTTTCAACTCGGCCATGGGTGCCTGCGCGACCTGCCGTGGTTTTGGACGCGTGATTGGTGTGGACTACGGGCTGGTCATCCCCAACGAGAAGCTCACCCTGCGCTCGGGCGCCATCAAGGTGATGCAAACCCCGGCATGGAAAGAAGCACAGGACGACCTGATGCGCCATGCCGAGACCGCCGGCATTCCGCGCGACACCCCCTGGTACAAACTGACACCTGAACAGCAGGCATGGGTGATCAATGGCTCACCCAGCTGGAATGGCAAGTGGAACCAGCACTGGTTCGGCATCAAGCGCTTTTTTGAGTATCTTGAAAGCAAGGCCTACAAGATGCATATCCGTGTGCTGCTGTCCAAGTACCGCAGCTACACAACGTGCGAAACCTGCAATGGCGCGCGTCTCAAGCTGGAGTCCCTGCTCTGGCGGCTGGGTACGAAGGAGGCGGCCGACGCGGCGCTGCCGGCAAGCGAGCGTTTCATGCCTGTGGGCGTGCAGTGGTCGCGTGAGCAGCTTGAAGCGTTGCCTGGCCTGGCCCTGCATGACCTGATGCGCCTGCCCATTGACCGCCTGCAAAAATTTTCTGCAACGCTGTCAATTTCGGCTGTTGGCGATGATGCTGAACAGAAGGCCTTGAAGGCACTTTTTGACGAAATCCAGACCCGGCTCAAGTATCTGTGCGATGTGGGCATCGGGTACCTCACGCTGGATCGTCAGAGTCGCACGCTCTCGGGTGGGGAGGTGCAGCGCATCAACCTGACCACTGCGCTGGGCACCTCCCTGGTTAATACGCTGTTTGTACTTGACGAGCCTTCCATCGGACTGCATCCGCGCGACATGAACCGCATCACCCAGGCCATGCACAGGCTGCGTGACGCGGGCAATACGCTGGTTGTTGTGGAGCACGACCCGGCGGTCATGCTGGCGGCGGACCGCATGATTGACATGGGGCCCGGCCCTGGCGAGAAGGGCGGGCAGATTGTGTTTGATGGCACGCCTGAAGACCTCAAACACGCCAATACGCTGACCGGCGACTACCTGGGCTCACGTAAAAAAATCAGTATCGGTTTCAAGCGTCCTGTGACAGACAGCACACCGCGGCTGATTCTTGAGGGTGCACGCGACCACAACCTGAAAAACCTGACGGTTGATTTCCCGCTGCAGCGCCTGGTGTGCGTGACGGGCGTCAGCGGCTCCGGCAAGTCCACGCTGATGCAGGACATCCTCGCCCCTGCCTTGCTGCGCCAGTTCGGCAAGGCAACAGAGACACCAGGCCTGCATGACCGGCTGATGGGTGCAGATCATTTGACGGATGTGGTTTTTGTTGACCAGTCACCGATTGGCAAGACCGCGCGCTCGAACCCTGCGAGTTATGTGGGGGCCTGGGATGCCGTGCGTGACCTGTTTGCCCAGGCACCCCTGGCGCGCCAGCGCAGCTATACCTCGTCCAAGTTCAGCTTCAACAATGGTGATGGTCGTTGCCCGACCTGCGGCGGCTCGGGTTTCGAGCACGTTGAAATGCAGTTCCTGAGTGACGTGTATTTGCGCTGCCCGGACTGCGACGGCAAACGGTACCGCCCTGAAATTCTTGAAGTCACGATTGAGCGAAGGGCCATGGGCCAGGCAGCGCCCAGCGTGATGAATGTGTCCGATGTGCTGAACCTGACCGTCAGCGAAGCAGTGCAGCTGTTTGCGCAGGACCGCGAAGTGGTGCGCGCCCTTCAACCCATTGTGGATGTGGGGCTGGAGTATGTGAAGCTGGGTCAGCCCGTACCAACACTTTCGGGTGGCGAAGCGCAGCGGCTCAAGCTCGCTGGTTTTCTGGCCGATGCGAGCAAGACGCAAAGCGCAAGCAAGCAGGCGCTGGCCCTGAAGACACCAGGGCGAGGTACGCTGTTCCTGTTTGACGAGCCGACCACGGGCCTGCATTTCGATGACATCGCCAAGCTGATGCGCGCGTTGCGCAAGCTGCTGGATGCGGGACATTCGCTGATCGTGATCGAACACAACCTTGATGTGATTCGCGCATCTGACTGGCTTATCGATCTTGGTCCCGAGGGCGGTGAAGCCGGTGGTCTGCTGGTGGCCGAAGGTACGCCTGAGCAGGTGCGTGAACACCCGACATCGCATACCGCGCTGGCCCTGCGTGAATACGAAGCCACCATGGGCCAGGTGTATGGTGTTGAAGAAGCCAAACCCAAGGCCTGGAAAACGCGGCCGGTGTTCAGCAACCTGATAGAGATCGTCAACGCGAAAGAAAACAATCTGAAAAGCCTGTCGGTGGACATTCCGCGCGGCAAGTTCAATGTGGTCACCGGCGTCTCCGGTTCCGGCAAATCCACGCTGGCGTTTGACATCCTTTTCAACGAAGGCCAGCGGCGCTATCTTGAGTCGCTTAATGCCTATGCGCGCAGCATCGTGCAGCCGGCCGGGCGACCTGAGGTCGATGCGGTGTACGGCATTCCGCCGACAGTGGCCATCGAACAGCGACTGTCGCGCGGCGGTCGCAAATCCACCGTGGGTACGACGACGGAGGTCTGGCACTTTCTTCGCCTGCTGTACGTCAAGCTTGGTGTTCAGCACTGTACAAAAGATGGCGCAGCCGTCATGCCGCAGAGCCCCGAGAGTATTGCCGCGCAGCTGCTGAAAGCCTATCGGGGCAAACACATCGGATTGCTCGCACCGCTGGTGATCGCCCGAAAAGGCGTGTACACCGAACTCGCGGACTGGGCACGGCCGCGCGGTTACACCCACTTGCGCATTGATGGCGAGTTTTTACCGACCACGAACTTTCCGCGCATAGACCGTTTCAAGGAGCACACCGTCGAACTGCCGATTGCGGACATTCATGTCACCCCCGAGAACGAAGCCGCATTGCGCCTCGCTCTGACGACTGCCCTGCAGCACGGCAAGGGGGTTGTGCACGTGCTGGCGCCACTGGACGGCCTGAAGGGTGCAATGATTGCCGGCACGTCGACCAAAGGCATAGGCCGGCTGGAGGCGTCATCTACCAAACGTGCCTGCCCGGTTTGCTCGACCTCTTACCCCGAGCTTGACCCGCGCCTGTTCAGCTACAACAGCAAGCACGGCTGGTGCCCGGACTGTGTCGGCACCGGTGTCAAGCTCACCAAAGAGCAGCGAAAGGTATTTGACGACTCGGTGCGCGATGATGACAACAAGGGCCGTGAGCAAAGTTTTGAAGAGCCAGAAGCTGAAGATGTGGTTGATACCGTCTGCCCCGGTTGTGAAGGCACGCGCCTGAACAAGCAGGCCAGGGCCGTGCAGTTTGCCGGGGTGGGCATTGCCGATAT
Source organism: Pseudomonadota bacterium (assembly GCA_040390295.1). Lineage (GTDB taxonomy): Bacteria > Pseudomonadota > Gammaproteobacteria > Burkholderiales > Burkholderiaceae_C > Polaromonas. The sequence goes on along the minus strand of JAZJYR010000007.1, from coordinate 400,350 downwards.
CGCACGCCTGTCGGTGACCGATGTGCGAGCCTGGGTGGAAACGCTGAGTCTCAGTGGCCGTGAAGCGGGCATTGCCCGGGATTTGATCCCGGAGATCAAGAGCCGGCTGGAGTTTCTGGAGGATGTGGGTCTGGGCTACCTGACGCTGGACCGCGGCGCGCCTACTCTCTCGGGCGGCGAGGCTCAGCGTATCCGTCTGGCCGCGCAACTCGGCTCCAACCTGCAGGGTGTCTGTTATGTGCTGGATGAGCCGACGATTGGCCTGCATCCGCGCGACAACCAGATCCTGCTGCGTGCACTCGGCAAGCTCAGCGAACGGGGCAACACGCTGGTGGTGGTCGAGCATGACGAGGACACCATACGCCGCGCCGACAACATCATTGATATCGGGCCAGGTGCTGGCAAGCGCGGAGGACGGCTGGTCGGGCAGGGTACGGCCGCACATCTGGCGACCGTGCCGGATTCATTGACGGGCCAGTATCTCGCCAACCCGCTGATCCACCCGCTGGAAGTCCGGCGTGAAACGCGGGCTGGCCTTGCGGCTGTCGAAGAGATCACCGTGGATGCCGGTTCTGTACCGGCGAAACCCCTGAGCAAACAAAAGCAGGCGCAACTCAAGGCGGCAGCACTCAAAGCTGCGGCTGCAAGCGCCAGCGTGCTGCACAACACGGCGCCTGCGGCCGCCAGTCCGTTCACTTCCTGGCTGAAGGTGACCCGGGCAGACCTGCACAACCTGAAGGACGTCAGCATTGACGTGCCGCTTTATCGTCTGGTCGCCGTCACGGGTGTGTCGGGTTCCGGCAAGTCGACCCTTGCGCGTGATGTGCTGCTGACCAATGTGCACGCCGCCGTGATGCAGCGGTCGACCAAGGCGGGCCGCGATGCGGATGCCGCCGGCAAACACCCGGCCTGGGCCGGTTGTGAAAGCATTGATGGTTACCAGGTGGTTGACCGCGTGCTTGAAGTGGACCAGACGCCCATTGGCAAGACCCCGCGCTCATGCCCGGCAACCTACATCGGTTTCTGGGACACGATACGCAAACTTTTTGCCGATACGCTGGAGGCGCGTGCACGCGGTTATGCCGCAGGCCGCTTCAGTTTCAATACCGGCGAAGGCCGCTGTCCGACCTGCGAAGGTGCGGGTGTTCGTACCATCGGCATGAGCTTTTTGCCGGATGTGAAAGTGCTTTGCGAAACCTGCCATGGCGCGCGCTTCAATCCGGAGACACTTGCGGTGACCTGGCGGGGCAAAAGCATTGGCGAAGTGCTGAAGATGGAGGTTGACGAGGCGGTGGCGTTTTTCGCCTCCATGCCGAATATCAGTCACCCGCTGCAGTTGCTGAAAGACGTGGGCCTGGGTTACCTGACCCTGGGTCAACCTTCACCAACGCTGTCCGGCGGCGAGGCGCAACGCATCAAGCTGGTGACCGAACTCAGCAAGGTGCGCGACGACATCACGCGCCGCGGTCAGAAAGCGCCGCACACCCTGTATGTCCTTGATGAGCCGACGGTGGGCCTGCACATGGCTGACGTTGAAAAACTCATCCATGTTTTGCACCGCCTGGTCAACGGTGGCCACAGCGTGGTGGTGATCGAGCATGACCTGGACGTGGTTGCAGAAGCAGACTGGGTGATTGACCTCGGGCCGGATGGCGGGAATGCCGGCGGCACGGTGGTGGCATCTGCGCCACCCGAAGCAGTGGTCAAGCTCGGTACGCACACAGGCAATGCCTTGCGGGGTGTTCTGGCCCGGGTTTAGCGGCGTGTTCTTCAAAAACAGGCATCGAAAACCCTGACGCGGGCGCGACAGGGCTCTAGGTGTTCCCCTGATGCGGCCTGAGGCGTTGTCGCGCAAGATGAAGCGATAGCCACCACCCACCGGGAGTTTTCATGCAACGCCGTCACATCCTGCACACCGCCGCCGCTCTGGCCTTTGTCACCGTGGGCCAGCCGGTCCTTGCGCAGAATACCTTCCCGAACAAACCCATCAAGCTGGTCATCGCCTTCCCTGCAGGCGGGCCCACCGACATCACCATGCGCTCGCTGGCTGACAACGCCGGCAAGATACTGGGGCAGCCAGTCATCGTTGAGAACAAGCCCGGCGCAGGCGGCACCCTTCCCGCCCAGCAACTGCAGGGTGCTGTGGCAGATGGCTATACCGTGGCACAGATTCCGCTCGGTGTTTTCCGTCTGGGGTACACCACCAAGATCAACTGGGATCCGGTGAAGGACATCAGCTATGTCATCAACGTTACTGGCTATGCCTTTGGCATCGTGGTTCCTGCCGATAGCCCGTTCAAAAACTGGGCTGACTTTGTGGCCTACGCGAAAGCCAACCCTGGCAAGCTGACTTATGGCTCAACCGGCACGCTGACCAGCCCGCACCTGACAACAGAACTGGTCGCACAAAAAGCAGGTATCCAACTGCAACACGTGCCTTACAAAGGCAGCGCAGATCTGACCCTGGCGCTTGTCAGCGGCCAGCTGATGGCGGGCGCCGACAGCACCGGTTTTGCGCCGCAGGTTGAGGCTGGCAAGCTGCGTGTGCTCAACACCTGGGGTGAAAAGCGTCTCGACAAATTCCCGAATGCGCCCACGCTCAAGGAACTGGGCTACGACATCGTGCAGAACTCGCCTTTTGGGATCGGTGCACCCAAAGGCACGCCGCCTGATGTCGTCAAGCGTCTGCATGATGCATTCAAAAAGGCCATGGAAGAGCCGAGCTACGTCGCGTCGCTGGCCCGTTACGACATGCTGCCCAATTACCTGAGCTCTGCCGACTACACCAGGTTTGCGCAGGACACGGTAGGCCGAGAGAAAGTCCTGATCGAGAAGCTGGGACTTGCCAAACCCAACTGAGCGGGCTTTGTCTTGCGCGTACTGCTCAACCGCTTGACGCAGGTTTGCGTACCGCCAGGAGTGCGCGGGCGACCTCTGCAAAACCCGCCCCGCGTTCTGCGGTCGTGACGAAGCGGGGTTTGTGCGCCAGCTGCGCTTCAAAGCGTCGCACGTTGGCGACGCCTATTGATTGCGGAAATGCTTCAAACATCAATACATCGTTGGTGGAGTCGCCGACAAATGCCCACTGGCTGATCTCGGCCTCAAGGTCGCGGCCCCACAGCTGACGAACGATCCAGCGCGCGCCCTGCCACTTGTTGTGTGTGCCGAACCAGCCGTTGATATGGATGGAACTGACTGTCGCATTCATGCCCTCGCTGCGCATCAACGCAACGACCGCTGCTATCTGTGTTTCATTCAGGTGTTCAAACTCGCTGTGATCTATCGCGATATCGGTTTCCCGTCCGGCGGAATCGGTGGCACGTCGGGCGCCAGGCACCTCATGTTCGATGCGCTCAAGCATTCGCTGCATCTGAGCGTAGTTGGCCAGGCGCGTGGCATTGCCCTGCTGGTAGCTCTTTGACAGGAGATTGCGGGCATCCACATCTGCCGGCAGACCTCCCGGCGTCGTGAGTTGTAGCGCGACGGCGCCGTTTTCGGCAACGATGGCGGTCACCGGCCAGCTCTGTGCAAAGGGTTCGCTCCAGCCTGCGGACCGACCCGTGATGGCGATGACCGGTAGCCCCGCCTCGCGCAATGCGCCCAGCGCAGCCAGCGCATCTCGCGTGACAACACCATCGGTTGTCAGTGTGTCGTCGATATCGGTAAAAACGCCCTTGATGCGGCGGCGGTCAGCGGCGGGCCATTGGAATATTTCCTGCATCGTGAAATTCTCCCATGTATGGCCCCTGACTTGGCGAGGCGCGCAAGGTTGGCTACAATAGTTGCTTCCTGAGGAGCGTTGCAACCCACTCCACGTGGTCTAGGCTCAGGACTTTCATTTGCAACCACGCTCACCCGCATGTGCTTTCGAAGCCGGGTGAGGCTAACCACAAACTCCCCGATTTGAAGCGCAGGCCCGTGGCTATTTTGCCCAGTTTGACCTATGACTTTTGGAGTTACCAAATGAACGCCGTTCTGAAACCCGTCAACGACTACACCATTGCTGATATTTCCCTCGCCGCCTGGGGCCGCAAGGAACTGAAAATCGCTGAAACCGAAATGCCCGGCCTGATGGCCATTCGCGAAGAGTTTGCCAAGGCGCAGCCGCTCAAGGGCGCCCGCATCACCGGTTCGCTGCACATGACCATCCAGACCGGCGTGCTGATCGAAACGCTGCAGGCACTGGGTGCTGACGTGCGCTGGGCATCGTGCAATATCTTCTCCACGCAGGATCACGCCGCAGCAGCGATTGCCGAAAAGGGCACGCCTGTGTTCGCGATCAAGGGCGAAACCCTGGCCGATTACTGGGATTACACCCACCGCATCTTTGAATTCAGCGGCGCCAAGGGTTCACCCGAAGAAGGTCCGAACATGATCCTGGATGATGGCGGCGATGCAACGCTGTTGATGCACCTGGGCACCAAGGCCGAGAAGGATGCCAGCCTGATTTCCAAGCCCACCAGCGAAGAAGAAATCTGCCTGTTCAACTCCATCAAGGCCAAGCTCGCGCAAGACCCGACCTGGTATAGCCGCCGCCTGAAAAACATCATCGGCGTGACCGAAGAAACCACCACCGGCGTTCTGCGCCTGAATGAAATGTCCGCCAAGGGCACGCTGGCCTTGCGCGCAATCAACGTGAACGATTCCGTCACCAAGTCCAAGTTCGACAACCTGTATGGCTGCCGCGAGTCCCTGGTTGACGCCATCAAGCGCGCCACCGACGTGATGGTCGCAGGCAAGGTTGCACTGGTGGCCGGTTATGGCGACGTGGGCAAGGGTTCCGCACAGGCCCTGCGCGCACTGAGCGCACAGGTCTGGGTCACCGAGATCGACCCGATCAACGCCCTGCAGGCCGCGATGGAGGGCTACAAGGTCGTGACCATGGAATACGCTGCCGACAAGGCCGATATCTTTGTGTCCGCTACCGGCAACAAGAACGTCATCACCTATGACCACATGGCGAAGATGAAAGACCAGGCCATCGTTTGCAACATCGGTCACTTCGACAACGAAATTGACGTCGCTGCACTCGAAAAATGCACCTGGGAAGAGATCAAGCCGCAAGTCGATCACGTGATCTTCCCGGATGGCAAGCGCATCATCCTGCTGGCCAAGGGTCGCCTGGTCAATCTTGGTTGCGGCACTGGCCACCCAAGCTTTGTGATGTCGTCCAGCTTTGCGAACCAGACGATCGCCCAGATCGAACTGTTCACCAAGCAGGCTGACTATGAAGTCGGCAAGGTCTATGTGCTGCCCAAGCACCTCGACGAAAAAGTGGCCCGTCTGCACCTGAAGAAAGTCGGCGCCATGCTGACCGAGCTGAGTGATGAGCAGGCCTCGTACATTGGTGTCAGCAAGGCTGGCCCTTACAAGGCAGACACCTATCGTTATTGATCGTTGACCGTGTCATGCCGGACTTGATCCGGCATCCCTGTCTTCAAACTCTGTCACTCCGGCTGGCATGGATTGCGGGTCGTGCCCCGCAATGACACACCATGCTGCCGCATCGAAATGCCCTATGCGCGCTGACTTATTCCTCGTCGAACACGGCTTTGCCACCACACGCTCCCAGGCCCAGCGCCTGATTGCGTCAGGTGTGCAGTGGCGTGTGCTGGTCGAGGGCGAGGTGGCGCCTGCGTGGAAGCGTGTGGCCAAGAACGGCGATGAAATCCCCGCATCGGCAGAATTGCAGGTACTGGACAATACGGAAGCCAAATACATCTCGCGCGGCGGCCTGAAGCTGGAAGGTGCCCTCAAGGCCACCAAACTCAAGGTCAGCGGCCTGCGCTGTCTTGATATCGGCCAGTCGACGGGTGGCTTTACCGATTGCCTCTTACAAAACGGCGCAGCCCAGGTTGTGGGCGTCGACGTGGGCCATGGCCAGTTACACGCCACCATGCGCGACGATGCACGCGTCGTTTGTATCGAGGGTGTGAATGCACGCTCACTGACGGCAGACGATCTGGCTGAACATTACCGGCGCGCAGTCCATCTGAAAAATGGTGGCGAAGACGGGGATGAAGATTTTGGCCAGCACGAAGATGAAGAAGACGGTGAGGGCGATGAAGAAAGAGGCGATGACTTCAATCCGCTCTTTGACTTTCTTACCGGCGATTTGTCTTTTATTTCCCTCACGCTGGTGTTGCCCGCAGTTGCACGCCTGCTCAAAGCCGACGGCCACCTGCTGATGCTAGTCAAACCGCAGTTTGAACTGCAGCCCGGCCAGATAGGCAAGGGCGGTATTGTGCGCGACCCTGCACATTTTGAATTTGTTGAAAAACGCTTGCGCGATGCCTGCGCTGAAGTGGGTGTCGATGTGCTCGGCTGGATGGAGTCCGCGATTGAAGGCGGCGACGGTAACCGCGAATTTTTCATCCACGGCAAAAAGCAGCACAACGTAGTTGCTGAAGAAAAGCCGCTGGCGGCTGCACCGGTACGCAATATCCCCAAGCGCACACCGCGCAGCGAGTTGCGTGCCCTGCATGCGGCGCATGAGGACTCCGAGGAAGCCCATGCCGGCCAACACGGCCCGGCCCGCAGCAAACGCAAGAAAAAACATGAACAGGATCAGCCCGGGCAGGATGACGGGACTGACTAGAAGAATCCGGGAGTTGTGATGACCTTGCCGATAAGCCTTGAATTTTTCCCGCCCAAGACGCCTGAAGGCGCGGCCAAGCTCCGTGCGACGCGCCAGTCGCTCTATGCGCTCAAGCCCGACTTTTGCTCGGTGACCTTCGGGGCCGGTGGCTCCACGCAGGAGGGTACTTTTGGAACCGTCGGTGAAATCCTTGCCGAAGGCGTGGATGCTGCCAGCCATTTCTCGTGCGTCGGTGCGACCAAGGCCACCGTGCGCCAGCAGCTCGCCACGCTTCAAAAAATGGGCGTCAAGCGTCTGGTGGCGCTGCGTGGTGATTTGCCCAGCGGCTACGGGGCTGGCGGCGAGTTTCACTATGCCAGCGACCTTGTTGCTTTCATTCGTGCAGAGACGGGTGACGCCTTTCATATTGAAGTCGCGTCCTATCCTGAAATCCATCCCCAGGCCAGGTCAGCCGATGCTGATTTGCAGGCCTATGTGAAAAAGGTCAAGGCGGGTGCCAACTCGTCCATCACGCAATACTTTTTCAACAGCGATGCCTACTTCCGTTTTGTCGACGACGCAACGAAGCTGGGTGCCGATGTACCCGTGGTGCCAGGCATCATGCCGATCACCAGCTCGACGCAATTGATGCGCTTTTCTGACGCCTGTGGTGCAGAAATCCCGCGCTGGATTCGCCTGCGCCTGCAGGGCTTTGGTGATGACACAGCCTCCATCAAAAGTTTTGGCCTCGATGTCATCACCGACCTGTGTGACCAGTTGCGCCTGGCTGGCGTGCCCGGCATTCATTTCTACACCATGAACCAGGCTGCTGCGACGACCGAGATCGTCAGCCGGCTGCAGCTGGCCTGACAGGACCGTCACCCAGGGCCTGCATGCTTCATCACCTGATCAGGCTGGCCTTGTCGGTCGGTGTTTCTTCTTTTCTGGTGGCATGTACCGCAGTTCCACCAGCACCCTTCAGTCCGGATTCGACACCTGCAGTCCGGGGCGTTCCCTCTCAAGAGCCTGAAGCCGCAGTCAAGCCTTACGATCCCGTCATACCGAATGTCTCGCTGGCAGACGACGTGCCGCAACAAGGCCTGCTGGGCGGCGAGTTGCCGCGTGAGTTCCAGCGTGGTCATGCCTCCTGGTATGGCCCCGGCTTCAACGGCAGGCGCACCGCAAGTGGTGAGCGCTTCGACATGCATGCGTTTACTGCTGCACACCGCACCCTGCCTTTCGGCACGCTCGTGCGTGTTCGCAGTCTGGTCAACGGCCGTGAGGTGGACGTGCGCATCACCGACAGGGGTCCTTACAGCGGCAACCGCATCATCGACGTGAGCCGTGCCGCTGCAGAAGAACTCGGCATGCTGGGGCTGGGCTTCAAGCAGGTCGTGCTGCTTGTGCCCGAGTCCACGCCAGTGATTGAAGAGCTAGCGCCTGCACCGAAACCCGTCAGGCGGCTACGCAAGCCGGCGCCGCGCAAAGCCGGCAAATAAGCGCGCTGTGTGCCTGGCTACTTCAGCCAGGTCTCAAAACTGCCGATCAACAGCCTGAGTCCTTCGGGGAAGGAGGTCGCTGAATCCAGCGTGGAAAACGCCTCCGCAAAATAGCGTGCGCCCGAGAGTTCAGACTCCGGATGTGAAGCAATCTGGTGGCGGATATAGGCCTCATGAAAGCCGGGCAACTGCCGGCTGACTTCGGCATAGGACGATGACATCACGTACTGCGACAGCAGGTGATAGCCGATGGCGCATTGCTGCGGCGTGAAACCTCCATCCCTGAAGATTCCTGCCATGCGGTTCAGGTAGACCATGCCGTAATCGGTCTCGCCGGCAGTGACCTGCTGGAACAGCCGAAAGCGGTTGTGCGACATCATGTAGCGCAGCACGCCGCCGTACTCCACACCCATCTCAAACGACTGCGTCGCTTCACGTTCAAGGTCGCGCTTCCAGTTGCCCGTCAGTGGTTGCAGGCGTGACAGGCGCTCCCTGAAATAGCGATTGGCCACGCCCGAAATCAGGTCATCGCGGCTACCGATGTAGTAGTGAATCAGCGTCGGCGTGACACCCAGCTCGCGCGCCAGCCCAACCATCGAAATCTCGCCCAGAGGTTCAACCTTGGCGATAGCCGTGGCGCGGTCCAGGATTTGTTCACGCGACAAGGCAGGCGCGGTGCTCTCCGCCTGCGCACCCAGTTTGGGACGGCCGCGCTTGCGCACCTGGCCGTCGACCGCTGCCAGAGCCAGCGCTGGCGTGGCCTGCGCGACGTTGGCACCGTCAGCTGCGGTTTTCCTGGCGTCGGTCTGATGGGCAGATTTAGCCATCCAAGGGTTTTTCCTTATTTTATTGTGATACTCACAATTGTTTAATTGTGACTCTCTAAATTATATCTGGAGCTTCAGTGGCAGACATTCCCAAAGGCAAGGTTACTGCAGGTTTGCGCGGCGCGGGCTGGAACCCGGCACGCATGGATCGTCCCTTCCGCACCCAGCCTTTCAGCCTGCGCACGGCCGATGACCAGCGCACCCTCGGTTTGCTTTACAGCCAGACGGGCCATGAAAAAACGGTGGTTTGCCTCATGCACCCGCGTGAGTTCACCGGCACGCCCTATCTGGTGCCCGACGTGCTTGATGCCGGTTGCGCTGCCTGGGTGCAGGCGCCAAGGTCAATCGGCACGGATCTGCGCCTGGAGCATGAACTGGCCATTCTCGATGTCGCCGCCGGCATGGTGCACTTGCGCAGCCTGGGTTTCACGCGCATCGTGCTGCTCGGTAATTCCGGCGGTGCCGGGCTCTACGCCTTCTACACGCAACAGGCGCTGCGTTCGCCTGACAAACGCATCACACATTCGCCCAGCGGCCGCCCGGTCAAGCTCGCGGCTGCCGACATGCCCGTGCCCAGTGATCTGATCTTTGTCTCGCCACACCCGGGCCAGGGCAAGCTGCTGATGAACGGGATTGACCCGTCGGTCAGCGATGAAAACAACGCGTTGTCGGTCGACAGTGCGCTGGACCCGTTTGACGCGGCGAATGGTTTTGTACCGGCGCCGGCCTCTTCAAGCTATTCGCCTGAATTCATTGCCCGCTACCGTGCGGCGCAGCGCGCCCGTGTCGAAAAGCTCGATGCGCAGGCCACAGAGATGCTGGCTGTGCGCAATGCCGCGCGCAAGCAGGTCAAGGACGGCAACGCGTCGGCGGCCGTCAAGCGCGTCGCAGCCCATACGCAGATCTTCCAGATCTGGCGCACCGATGCCGACCTGCGTTGCTGGGACCTGTCGATTGACCCTTCCGACCGGGAAGTCGGCACGCTGTGGGGTCGCGATCCGTTGGCGTCCAACCTGGGCAGCGTCGGTTTTGCGCGCATGGTCACGCCGGAGTCCTGGCTGTCTACCTGGTCGGGCATCACCTCCAATGCCAGCTTTGAAAAATGCGGCCCCGAGCTGAGCCTGCCCTCCTTCGTCATTGAATATACGGGTGATCAGGCGGCCTTTCCGTCTGACATGGCCGCGATCTACAACTCCATAGGCGCGACGCACAAACGCTCTGAAAAAGTACGCGGCAACCACCACGGCCAGGCGCTCGCCGAAGGCGAAGAGTCCGGTCAGGTCCTGGCCGGCCGCCTGGTTCAGCAGTGGTTGCACGAAGCGCCCGCCGCCTCGTTCTGATCCTGTTCCATTGATTATTTTTCCGTTATCACTACTAAAACTACTGGAGACACACCATGAATCGCCCAACCCTTTTCAAACTCACGGCCGCAGCCTTGCTGATGGCCATTACTTCTGCGGGGGCACTGGCCCAAACCGCCGCGTGGCCGCAAAAACCCATACGCATCATCGTGCCCGCACCGGCAGGCTCCGCGCCTGACCTGACAGCACGCATCCTTGGCGACAAGCTGAACCGTGCCCTTGGGCAACCGGTGGTGATTGAAAACCGGCAGGGCGCTGGCGGCATCGTGGCCATGAATGCCCTCAAGGCTTCTGCGAATGATGGCTACACCATTGCCCTGGCGCAGGCTGCCGTGGTGGTGGTGACCCCGTTCACCTACAAGGAAGCGACCTATGACGTGGAGCGTGACTTCGAAACCTTCGCCATGGCTGGCAAGACCCCCATGCTGTTCGTGACCAATGCAGCGAATCCAGCCAAAAACATGGCTGACGCGATTGCGATGGCCAGGGCAAAACCCGGCGAGGTGGCGGTGGGCAACCCGACGCGCACGTCAATTCCCCACCTCGCATCCGAGATGGCCGGCATGAAGATGGGCGTGAAATTCCAGCAGGTGTCATTTGCCAATACCGGGCAGGGCATACAGGCTGTGGTCAATGGCGACACGGCTTTTTACGTCGATGGCGCGGGCCCCCTGATCCAGCTGGTCAAGGCCGGCCGCCTGCGCGCGCTGGCCATCGCCGCAGAAACCGAATTGCCCGGCATGGAAGGCATCCCGCTCGCCAACAAAACCGTGCCTGGGCTCAACGTCTATGGCTGGTTCAGCATGCATGCCCCCAAAGGCACACCCGTGGCCATCATGCAGCGCCTGAACACCGAGATCAATGCCGCCATGGCCATGCCGGACGTCATCAGCAAGTTCAATGAGTTCGGCACCTATGCAACGCCGGGCAGCATGGCCGACGCCCAGAAATTCGTGAAAAGCGAGGTAGGGCAGTTTGGCGGTGTGATTCGCTCCCTCGGACTGAAACCCGAATAAAGAAACAGTCCAGGCAGCCATTCACCCAGGAGCCCGCAATGTCCAGCAGCACCCAGTACCAGGTCCGAGAGCCCATGCCAGGCGTCGTTTACGCGCCGCCGGCGGACCTGCGCCGTTATCTTGATGCAGGAGCGCTCACGCGCGAAACCATGCCCGAGGCCTTCCGTGCTTCCTTTGCGCAGCATGCGCAGCGACTCGCCTTGAGGGGAACCGACGGTGAGGTGAGCTACCGTGACCTCGATGAACTCACCGACAGGCTGGGCGCCGCCTTCCTGCGCATGGGCCTGCAGCCGCTGGACCGCGTGATCTTCCAGCTCGGCAACTGCAACGAGCTGGTGTTTGGGTTTATCGCCTGCCTGAAAGCGGGGCTGATTCCGGTCTGCACCCTGGCTGCGCATCGCGAGAGCGAAATCGGCTACCTTGGCAAACACGCGGCTGCACGTATGCATTTTGTGCAGGGCGACGACGCCAAATTTGACGATGTGGTGTTTGCAGAGCGCATGCGCGAAGGCATCCCCAGCATGCAGTGGACGGTACAGGCGCGTGGCCAGCAGCGTGGCAAGGCGCTGCACCTGCGGGAACTGGTCGACGGCATGCCGCTCGAAGATGCGCGCAAACTGCTGGCGAATGTGCAGCTCGACCCCTTCCAGGTTGCGGTGTTCCAGCTGTCGGGCGGCACCACGGGCGTGCCCAAGATCATTCCGCGTTTTCACAACGAGTACATCTACAACATGCGCGCGGTGGCAGACTTTTGCGGCTATACGCCTGATGACTGCCTCTTCATGCCCCTGCCGATGATGCACAACCTCAATATGGGCTGCTGCTTCGGCCCCTTCCTGCTCAGGGGTGGTGCGGTGGCGGTCGCGACCAGCCTGTCGCCGGATGCGCTGGGCGACATTTTCAAAAGCTGCCAGCCGACCTGGACTGTGGTGGCTGGCCCGATTGCCGAGCGACTCAAACCCGCCATCGAATCCGGCAAACTGCCACTCGACAAACTTCGCGGCGTCATCAGCGCCAACAACGCCCCTGCGCTGCGACAACTGCTCAAGGCCCCTGTGCACCATATCTTTGGCATGACTGAAGGCGTCATCATGCTGACCCGCGAAAGCGATCCGCAGGAAGTGCAGGACAGCATGGTGGGCGTGCCGGTATCCAGCCATGACAAGGTCAGGCTCTTCAAGATCGGCACCGAAGAAGAAATCACCGAGCCGGGTGTTGAAGGCGAGTGCGCTTTTGAAGGCCCGTACACCATTCATGGTTACTACGACGCAGCCGAACGCAATGCCCAGACCTTCACCAGCACAGGCATGTACCGGTCCGGTGACCTGATGCTCTTTCGAGACATCGGCGGCAAGCGTTACTACCAGTTCAGGGGCCGCACCAAGGACGTGGTGGACCGCGCCGGTGAAAAGGTCAACTCCGAAGAAGTCGAGCTGATGGTCAGCCGCCATCCGGCGGTTACCGCAACAGCCGTGATCGGCATGCCCGACAAGGTTTATGGCGAGCGCGTCTGTGCCTTCATCACCGTGCGCGACGGCATGGCCGCGCCCAGCGTCGCAGAGCTCGGCGGTTTTCTGCAAAAGGAAGGCCTGGCCAAGTTCAAGTGGCCCGAACGTATCGAGGTGCTGGCGGAGTTGCCGCTGACCAATGCGGGCAAGCTCAGCAAACCCCGGCTCAAGGAAATGATTGTGCAAAAGCTGGCGGCTGAAAAAAATGCCGTAACGGCCTGATTCAATTCAAGCGAAGGAAATTTCATGACTGCATCCAAACCTGTCCCCAAGCCCGTTCCGATTGCCGGCGTGCACCACACGGCGCGCCCCACCTGGAAGCTGGCCGAAACCGTTCACTTCTACCGCGACCTGCTCGGCCTGCCGCTGGTGCACGCCATCTCTGCACGCGGCTGGGGCCCTGAAGACCATGCCGACTTTCTGCACTTCTTTTTTGACAGTGGCAACGGCAGCACGATTGCCTTCTTCTATTACATCGGCACCACACCGCCCGACTTTGTGGAGGTGCGTGACGACTACCGTTACCGCGCATCGCACACCGCCTGGCGCGTGACTTCGCGTGAAGACCTGCTGGCTGCACGTGAAAAAATCGAGGCTGCAGGCATACAAGTGAAATACCAGATTCGCCATGAAGTCATCGAGTCGATTTATTTCGATGACCCGAATGGCTATTCGCTGGAAATCACGTGGCAGGTCAGGCCCTTCGAGAAGGTCGACCTTGACGATGCCGCCCGCACCATGGACGCCGCCGTGGCCCTGGAAAGTGCCCGCGCCAAAACACCTTTCACCACCATAGACCAGGTCTGGTCGGGCAAGGCCAAAATCCTTGCTGAAGAATTTGAGCAAACCCGAACGCCAGAAGAGGTGGCCTGATGCCCGCTATTTTTGTCTTGAACGTGCCCGAGTTTTTGCCGCTGGTCGAGCACGCCCGCAAGCAGGCGGAATGCAGGGTTGATGGCCCGCGTCTGGGCTACTTCCGGATTTCGGGTAGCCCGACGCTGAACTTCAAACGCAAAGAGCTGGGCTTCAAGCCAGCCGTCTGGCACGGTGCACTGACCGGTGGACTTGTCGGGCGCATCACCCACTTTGACAACGACACGCTTTCAATCGCCGAGGTCGCATCATGAAGATCGCCATCGTCGGCGGGGGGCCGTCGGGCCTGTACACCGCCATACTGGTCAAAAAGCGCAGGCCATCCTGGCAGGTCAGCGTCATCGAGCAGAATGTGGCCGATTCCACTTTTGGTTTTGGTGTGGTGCTGGCTGATTCGGGTCTCGCACGCATACAGGCGGCAGATGCCGACGTGTATGAAAAGCTGATTGCCAAAATGACGTTTACCGGCTGCCAGACCATTAACCTGAAAGAGCAGCCCATAGACATCAACCACCCGTCCAAAGGGGGGGCCATTGCGCGCATAGACTTATTGCACGTGCTGCAGGAAACCGCTCTGGACGTCGGTGTCGATGTGCGTTTCGGTCAGCGCATCTCGCACCCGGACGACCTGGCTGCGCTGGGTCTGGGCGATGCCGATGTGGTGATCGGCGCTGATGGCGTCAATTCTGTCGTGCGCGCCGCGCATGAACAGGCTTTCGGCACGACCAAAAGCTTTCTCACCAACCACTTCGCGTGGTTTGGCACACGCAAGGTGTTCGAAAAATCTGCACTGGTGTTCAGGCAATACCAGGGTGGCGCGTTTGTGGCGCACTATTACCCTTACTGCGCGACCGGCAGCACCTTCGTCACCGAATGCGACCACGCCACCTGGCTCAAGCTGGGCATGGACACCATGACCGATGACGAGCGCCAGCAGCTGTTCGAGAAAGTCTTCGCGCCCGAACTCGCTGGCGAAAAGCTGATTTCCAACAACTCGAACTGGCGGCAGTTCCCGGTCACGCGCAGCAGCAACTGGACTTCAGGCCATCATGTCCTGATTGGCGATGCACAGACCAGCGCGCATTTCTCGATCGGCTCCGGCACGCGCATTGCGATGGAAGATTCGATTGCCCTGGCCGAGGCGCTGACCGAGCAAGCGCCTGCCGGCTGCGCCGAGCCGACGGCGCTGCAGCGGCTGGCAACGTTTGTCGAACGGCGCGGTCCTGAAAAAGACAAGTTGCTCAACGCCTCGCGCAAGTCCTACCTCTGGTATGAAAACATCGGCGAATGGATGCAGCGCTACACGCCTCTGGAATTCATCCACGCTTTCATGACGCGCACCGGCCGCATGGGCAATGAGCGCCTGGCGCAGCAATACCCCGAGCTGTTTGCACAGTTTGAAAATGCGGGTGTGCTGAAGCCAGCTGCGCAGCATGAAGAAAGCGGGCACCCGGCTTGAACAATGTCCAGGAAAACAGGAGCTATGAGGCGGTGACATCAACCCTGCCGCTGGTGGTCATGAAGCGTGTGCGCTGGGCCGACTGCGACCCGGCCGGCGTCGTCTTCACCGGCAAGTTCAATGAATACATGCTGATCGCCGTGAACTACTTCTTCAACGAACTGGGTGGCGGCAAGTACTTTCAGTGGGTGAAAGACCTGAACGTCGACACGCCGTGCAAGGGCCTGGACATGGAGTTCCACGGCGCGCTCTGGCCCGAGGACGAATTCGACATGCATTGCAGCGTGTCAGCCATCCGCGAACACAGCTACGATATCCGCATAGAAGCCACGCAAAAAGACGGCCGACGCATCTTCACCGGGCGCTTTTCGCCCATCTGCATCAGCCGTGAGGTGCGCAGGCGCGCACCCATCCCGCAAGCCATGCTGGACGCACTCCAGAAATTCAAATCATGAAAACCCTCTACCGAATCGGCCAGATCGTGCCCAGCTCCAACACCACGATGGAGACCGAGATTCCCGCGATGCTTCGCGCCCGCGAGGCGCTGTACCCGGAGCGTTTTACCTTTCATTCCAGCCGCATGCGCATGCACAAAGTCACGCCCGAAGAACTCGCCAACATGAACAAGGAAGGCCTGCGCTGCGCCGCCGAGCTGGCCGATGCAAGGGTTGACGTGATGAGCACCGCCTGCCTGGTTGCCATCATGGCCCAGGGCCTGGGTTACCACCGCCAGGTCGAGGCCGACTTCAAGCGCATCTGCCTTGAGAACCACTCGGATGCAGAAGTCATGACCTCCGCCGGCGCATTGATCTACGGCCTGAAAAAGCTCAATGCCAAAAAAATCGCCCTCATGGCCCCCTACATGAAGCCGCTCACGGCCAAGGTCGTGGCCTACATCGAAAGCGAAGGCATAGAGGTGCAGGACAGCATCTGCTTCGAGATCCCCGACAACCTCGAGGTCGGCAGGCGCGACCCGATGCAGCTGCTGGACGATGTCAAAAAACTCAACACCGCCAATGTTGATGTGGTGGTGCTGTCGGCCTGTGTGCAGATGCAGTCCATCCCGGCGCTGCAAATGGCGCAGGACAGGCTGGGCATTCCGGTCACCTCAACGTCTGCCTGCACGACACGCAACATGCTGGACCTGCTCAAGCTCAAGGCGCATATTCCCGGTTATGGGCAGGTGTTGGCGGGTTGAAGCCCCAAACTGCAAAAGTTAACTCATAACTCAACATTTTGACCGAATGTTAAGTTGCAGGTTAACTTTTGGTGCTCAAAGGGGATTTTGAAGCTTGCAGCAGGAAAAAACCAGCCCGAAAAGGCCATTTTCAGGTGCCAAGTCAGGCTGTAGCCCTTTAGATTCGGGCGTAAGCAGCTATTGAATTGATAGCGAGTTAACGCTAAAACATTCACAAATCCAGGCGCTCAGCGTGCTGGGGAGCGATGCCCGGAAATCTTCTTCCCCAAGGCTGTCGCGTGTTTCACCATCAGCTGGCCAATCGCCCGCTTGTCGAGAAGTTCTGCGCGCGCACGCGTGCAAACCAGTGAAATGCTGCCGATGGGCTCGCCTTCCGGCATCACGGGGACGCCGAAGCCGACCAGATCGGTTTGCAGTTCTCCCTGGCTCACACAAAAACCGGCAAGGCGTGCTTCCTTCAGCTTGTTGCGACTGTCGGCCCAGGCGTTTTGATGCGCATCTGCATCTGCCGGGCCGAATTTGTCGAAGAGCTTGCGCACGCGGGAGGCCGGCATGAAGGCCAGCACGGCAATGCCCGGAGCGCCGCGGAACCAGGGCAGCGGCTCTCCCCGTGCATAGGTGATGTCTACGGGTTCCGCGCCCTGCACATGCGCGACGTTGATGAGGTGGTCCCCATAGACACTGGAGAGCAGGCAACTGCATCCTGTCTGCCGCGACAGGGCTTCCAGCTCAGGCATTGCTGCCGTTACGACCGGGTCGACGCGCTTGACCAGCGTTTCCAGCTCGATGATCTTGGCCCCCACCACGTAGGTGCCGCCCGGCATGCGTGCCAGCAACCCGGCGCGCCCCAAGGCCCGGACATAACGATAGGTCGAGGAACTCGTGTATCCCGTGACCTCCGACAACCCCTCCACCGTCCACTCGAACCGCTCCAGTGTGAACAGGTCCAGGATGGCGAGCATCCGGTTGAGGCTGGACCCCGATTCGTCGGTCATGGGAAGGTGCGTCGCATATCACGGGTGATTTTAGGGCTTGTAAAACTTCCGGCTCGCAGACGCCGTGAGTGCTGATCACGATTTCTTTATATCGATAACTGGGGTTTTTACTTATAAAAAATAATGGACAATATTTAAGTTATTGTCACAATACGACAATTATGAAATCAAACGAACACATCGTACCCGCCCTGAAGTTCTCTCATGTCGGGCTTTTCGCGAGAGATATCGACGCCCAGGCGAATTTCTACAAGTCGGTGCTCGGCTTCACGGAGACAGACCGGGGAACACTGCAGATGAAGGACGGTATCGCGCGCCTCGTCTTCCTCAGCAGGGACCCCGATGAGCACCACCAGATCGTTCTGGTGTCGGGGCGCCCGTCGGAAGCGCATTTCAATGTGATCAACCAGATTTCATTGAAGGCCGACTCGCTGGAGGCCTTGCAGGAGCTGTACAGGCAGCTCAAGGCGAAAAACGTCGATGAGCTCGTGGCCGTCACCCACGGCAACGCGGTTTCGTTGTACTGCCGCGATCCTGAGGGGAACCGGCTGGAGCTTTATGTCGATACAGCCTGGTATGTGTCCCAGCCGTGCCGCGTCGAGGTGCCCATCGAGTTGCCGATAAGTGAACTGCTCGCCTGGGTAGAGAGGCATGCGCGTGCACTCCCGGGATTCAAGCCCCGCGAGGAATGGAGGGCCGAGATGGCTGTCCGGATGGCGCGCGGGACCTGACTTCAGGCAGCAAGCCCGTGAAAACTTTAAACAAGGAGACAACAAATGTTACGTAGAACTTTTTCCGCCAGTCTGGCCGCCGTTGCGTTCGCCGCGCACGCCCAAATCGGGGGCGGCGCCGCCCCCTTGAAGCTGGTCGTGCCTTTTCCGCCGGGAGATGGGCTCGAGAACGCCGCGCGCGTTCTGGGTGACCTGGTGTCCAAAGACCTGAAGATTCCCGTCATCATCGAGAACCGCCCCGGCGGCTCGGGTGTGATTGCCGCGGAGGCTGTCGCGAAATCCACCGACGGAAGAACTTTTCTGGTCGGCACCACCGCCATCATGGGAATCACGCCCTTTCTTCGCGCCGTGCCCTACGCCCCTGCGGATTTCGATCCTGTTGCCAAGTTCGCCCACATTTCGGCGGTCATGGCGATCCGCAATGACATCCCGGCAAAAAACTGGGTTGAGTTTGTGGCCCTAGCGAAAGCCGCGCCCGGCAAGTACACGTATGCAACACCTGGTGATGGCACACTGACCCATCTGGCCGTGGCTGCCATCACCCGCAACGCAGGCATCCAGATGCAGGCAGTCCCTTACAAGGGCATGGGTCCTGCGCTGCAGGATTTCATCGGCGGTCGCCTGGACCTGTACACAGAGCCGGCCGTGGTGCCGCATGTCAAGTCCGGTGCCGTCCGTGCGCTTGCTGTGGCCAGCCAGACGCGGCTGCCGGAACTGCCGGATGTACCGACATACGAAGAGGCCGGAATCAAGGCCGCTTCAACCCCGTGGATCGGGATTCTCGCCCCCAAGGCTGCACCGGCGGACCTGAAGCGGCAGCTCTCGGCCGCGTTCCAGAGGGCCGTCGCCAGCCCGGATTTCGCTTCGCGTTTGCCAACCGGAATTCAGGCTGCCTACAGCTCCAGCAGCGACTTCGCAAAGCAAATCCGCGCCGAGCAGGAGTTCTACAAGCAGCTGATCACCAGCCTCGACCTGAAGATTCAATGAGCGACGCCCGTCGCAAGGAACCGTTTGATGACTGATGAATTTGATGTTGCCATCGTGGGCTATGGCCCGGTAGGTGCAACGCTTGCCAACCTCCTCGTGCAGCAGGGGCTGCGCGTTGCCGTTCTTGAGCGAGAGGGAGATGTCTACCACCTGGCCCGCGCAGGCCACCTCGACGCGGAAGTCATGCGCGTGCTGCAAGGCATCGGCATCGCGGACGACTTCGAGCCTGACACCGGGCAGACCAAAGCCATGCGCTTTGTCAATGCCGATGGCAAGGTCCTGATGGAATGGAAGCGGGGCGGCGAGCGCGGCCCGAACGGCTGGGTCAGCGACTACATGTTCTACCAGCCCACGCTGGAAGGCCACATGCGCAAGCGGCTGGCCGGTGCGCCCGGGTTCAAACAGTTCCTGATGCATGACGTGTATGAAATCGAATCCGGCGCCGATGGCGTCACGGTCCGGGCCGAAGATGTGGTGTCCAACAGGCTGGTCAGTCTCAGGGCGCGTTATGTGGTGGGCTGCGATGGTGCGCGGTCGCTGGTGCGCAGGTTGATCGGCGCAACGCATGAAGACCTCGGCTTCAAGCAGCGCTGGCTTGTGGTGAACGTCAACACCCATGCCGACATGGGTTTCGAGCCGGTGAGTACACAGATTTGCGACCCGGCCCGGCCCGCGTATGCAGGCGCCTCCGGCCAGCGGCTGCGATGGGAATTCATGGTCCATGACCACGAGTCATCCCGCGAGATGCTGCGCCATGAACACATCTGGAGCCTGATCGAAAACTCGGTTCGCCCGATCCAGCGGGAGCAGGGGGAAATCATTCGTTCAGCGGTCTACACCTTCGAGTCATTGATCGCCAGACGCTGGCGGTCGGGGCGGTTGCTGATTGCGGGGGACGCCGCGCACCGTATGCCGCCCTTTCTGGGGCAAGGCATGTGCGCAGGTGTGCGCGATGCCTCCAATCTGGCGTGGAAGCTGGCCGCCGTGCTGCAGGGCCGCGCGGATGACGGCCTGCTGGACACCTATGAAACCGAACGGGCGCCGCATGTCACGGCCTTCACGCGTGGCGCCATCGAGGCCGGCAAGTTTGTGCAGATGAGCGATCCGGTTGAAATCGCTGCGCGCATGAAGGACATGCAGGACAACCCGAAATCTTTTGCGCCGCCGAATCCGCATCTGGGGCCGGGCTTGAGTGAGGTGAACGGCAGCAACGGCATCGGCCGGCAATTCATGCAGCCGGTGGTCAACGGCCAGCGGCTTGATGACCTGGTGGGCCATCATTTCGCCCTGGTGGCGCGTGCCGGCTTCCTTGCCGGCGGGGCCAGTCCTGCAGCACTGGCAAGGCAATGGCCGGGGCTGAAGGTGGTGGAGCTGTCAGTGGACCAGTCGGCGGCTCTGGCGCCCTATGGGGCCGAGGCTCTCATATTGCGCCCGGACCGTTATGTACATGCATCTGCGGCCGATGTGTCATCGCTGGAAAAAGCGCTGGCCGGACTCGGCGGGTTGCTGCGGTGAGCGTGCCCGTGAGGTGCATGTCCCCCGTGGACACGTGGCCAGTGGCTGCCGAAGCTGACGGCGGCATGAAGGGCCCTTCGCCACATGGCGAGGCCATGCTGCGCTCTTACACGGTGGCGCGTGCCCTCGAATATGGCATGGCCATCGACGACTTCCTGCGGCTGGAAGCCCGTGTCCGTGAAGGCGCAGACTGGGTTGAAGTCCTGGAGCGACTGGGGGAGGACAACCTGGCGCGCGCCCGCCTGCAGGAGCAGCGGCAGCGTGCCGGACCAGCGTCCGATTTTCATTTGCTGGCAGCTGCGTGTTTCCGCCTCGCGCAGGCCGGGGCCGAAGACGCGCCTGCCCAGAGGCTGGCCCTCTATGAGCGCCAGGCAGAGGCGTTTGGCAAGGGGGTGAAATCTTCCGGTCTCCATGCGCATTCACTCGAATTCAGGTTTCAGGATGCGCGCCATCAGGGCTGGTTTGTCCGGCCCGACAACACGGATTCGCCGACACCTTGCGTGCTGGTGTGGGGCGGCGCAGACGGATGGTGTGAGGCCTTCTGGCGCAGTGTTCCGTCCTTTCTGGCCTGCAATCTGTCGGTGTGTTTGCTGGAACTGCCGGGGCAGGGCCTGGCCCGCCTCAGGGACGGCTCCCGTTTGCGCACGAATTTCACGCAGATGGTGTCGTCTGTGATGGATGACCTTGCGGCGCGTGGCGCGCACCCTGGCCGGTTCGGTGTCTTTGGCCACAGCATGGGTGGCACCTTGGCGATGTCTGCCGCCGCCGCCGATGCACGCATCAAGGCGTGCGTGAACAACGGAGGCGTGTGGCAGCGAAGCTCGGATGACAAATACCCGCGCGTCACGCAGCGGGTCGGCCGCATGCTCGGGCCTGAAATTGACGTGGCTTCGTTCTATGAATCCCTCGATTTCCCGCGAGCCATCCGCGCCATGCCGGCGCAACTGCTGTGCGTACAGGGCGGCAAGGACCTCCTTGTGTCGAATGAGCAGGCGCAGCAGATCACCGGGTTCCGCGGCCCGCACGCCGCATCCCTGGCCTATTGGCCGGATGGCGTGCACTGCGTGTACAACCATGCAGCAGAGCGCAACAGCATCGTTGCAGATTGGCTGGCGCAGGTCCTGCCGGGCGAGTCAGCCTAGGCATATTGCATTGACGTCATGCATCGACGTTGCTCGAATTGATGAGGAAAAAATGAAACTGGTGAGTTATTTGAATAGCGGCCGCGTGTCGTTCGGTGCCGTGGTGGACGGTGGCATTGTCGATATCGTGAACGCTTCTGCCGGCCGCTACACCGGGATCAGGGACATCCTGGAGCCGGACCAGCTGGCCGAAGTCAGCGCCCTGATCAAGGGGCGCAAGCCAACGATTTCGCTGGAAGAAGCCACGCTGCTGCCCGTGATTCCGGACCCGGGCAAGATCTGGTGCTGCGGATTGAACTATCACGAGCATGTACAGGAAACCCAGCGTGAGGTGACCGAGCAACCGACCTTCTTCCTGCGGGTGGCCGACTCCCAGGTCGCGCACGGCCAGCCCATCGTGCGCCCGCGCGTCTCCACGCAACTGGATTACGAGGGCGAAATCGCCGTCGTCATCGGCCGTGGCGGCCGGCACATTTCAGAAGCAGATGCCGGAATGCATGTGGCCGGGTACGCCTGCTACAACGACGCAACCGTCCGGGACTGGCAACGCCACACCTCGCAGTGGGGCCCGGGCAAGAACTTCTGGCGTACCGGTGGCTTCGGTCCGTGGCTGGTGACTTCGGACGAGATTCCTTTCGGCACGGTCATGTCCCTCACCACCAGGCTCAATGGCCAGGTCATGCAGCATGCCACCACGGACATGCTGATACACAGCATTGCGCGCCAGATTGCCTATGTGTCAACGGTTGTGCCCCTCGCGCCGGGGGATGTGATCGTGACCGGTACACCGGGCGGTGTGGGTGCGCGGCGCCAGCCGCCGGTGTGGATGGCCCCAGGCGATGTGGTGGAGATCGAAGTGGCGCATGTGGGCATGTTGCGCAACGTCGTTGCCGACGAGTAGCCCGAGGTCGTTGACCATCAATCCGCCGGTGCGTTACCGGCCTGCAGGTCTTTCACGATATCCAGAATCAGCTGCTTCACCGAGCGCAAGGCCAGCGTGCTGGCTGCGTGCCGCGAGACGGTGAGGGCGATGTAGCGCGTCATGTCGGGATCGACGATGCGTGAGGCCTGCAGGCGCCCGCTCTTCAGGCCTTCGGCAATCGCATACGGGCCCAGCACGGCGTAGGCACCGCCCCTTGAAACAATTTCTGTCTGCAGGGTCAGTGAATCGGCCTCCATCGCGGTGTTGATGGTGATGCCGTTCTGGCGGCCCAGTTCATCGAGCTGGTCGCGCCAGCTGTTGGGCCGGCAGAACTGCACCAGCGGCAACTGGTCGAGCTTCTTGAAGGCAATGGTCGGCTTGCGCGTCAGCCTGTCGCCTTTGCCGCCGACCAGGTAGGTGTCGGTCTTGATGAGCCAGGTCTCGCCCTCACGCGGCTGCGCGCCATGACGAAAGACCAGCGCCAGATCCACCAGGCCGTTATCGAGCCAGCCTTCAATCTGGGAGCCCTGGCCTTCACGCACCACCAGCTTGACCAGTGGAAAGCTTTCTTTCAGCCGCTCATACAGCGTGCTGACCAGCGGGTGCGCGGTCGACGGCAGCACGCCTATGCGCACCGTGCCGACAGGCGTGCCCGAGGCCTTCTTGATGTCGCTCAGCAGCTGGTCGGTGTCCATCAGCCAGGCGCGCACGCGCGGCATGATCTGCTCGCCCAGCGCCGTCAGCACCACACCGCGCCCGGTGCGCTGAAACAGCCGGCCGCCGCATTCGCGCTCCAGCTCGCTGATCTGCCGGCTGATGTGCGGCTGCGTGGTGCGGTGGAGCTGGGCGGTTTTGGTCAGGCTGCCCAACTCGGACACGTCGATAAAAAGCTTGAGTGCAGCGTGGTTCATGGGCGTTGGGTTATGCCTTATTGGGCATGTCTGAGATACATAAGCTGCAGTATGCGAATGACTGCTTAAATTTTATACTTTTGCGCAACACCCCGATACCGGGAAATCAAGGAGACAAGCAAATGAAACTCGTCACATTCCAGGCTGGCGGCAAGACCAGCTACGGCGCGCTCTCAGGCGACAGGATCATCGACCTGGGCAGTACTTTCGGCCAGCGCCATGCCGACATTCGCGCCGTGCTGGAGGCCGGCGCCTTGCCAGAACTGGCGAAGGCGGCATCTGCCGCTACGGCGACGCTGGCCCTGAAAGACGTCAAGCTTCTGCCTGTCATCACCAACCCGCAAAAAATCTTCTGCGTCGGCCTGAACTACAAGACCCACGTGGCTGAAACAAAACGCACGGACTCCGATTACCCGGCCATCTTCACGCGCTTTGCCGACACGCTGGTGGCGCATGATGCGCCGCTGGTCAAGCCCAACATCACCAAACGTTTCGACTTTGAAGGCGAGCTGGCTGTCGTCATCGGCAAGGGCGGGCGCAACATCACGCAGGCCAACGCACTTGAGCACATCGCGGGTTATGCCTGCTTCAACGACGGCTCGGTGCGCGACTGGCAGCGCCACACCCACCAGTGGACGCCGGGCAAGAACTTTCCCGGCACCGGTGCCTTCGGCCCCTGTCTCACCACGCCCGATGAAGTCGGCGACCTGGGCGCGCAGACCATTACCACCCGGCTCAATGGCCAGGTGGTGCAGCAGGCATCGCTGTCCGACCTTATCTTCACCCTGCCGGTCATCATTGAATACCTCTCCGGCTTCACCAAGCTGATGCCCGGCGACGTGATCGCCACCGGCACACCCGGCGGTGTCGGCGACAGGCGCGAGCCGCCGCTCTACATGTGGGACGGCGACGTGGTCGAGGTCGAGATCACAAAGATCGGCCTGCTGCGCAACGTGGTGAAGAACGAGGCTTGAAAAGGCCACCCAGACACTTTCAGGAACAACCATGACAACTCAAACAAAAGCCCCTGGCAACGGGCGGCTTCGCATCGCCGTGGACATTGGCGGCACTTTCACCGACCTGGCCGCCTTCGACGAGGCCAGCGGGGAGCTGCTTTTTGGCAAGGCGCTCTCCACCCACGGTGAACTGGTCAAGGGCATACAGAGCACGCTCGACGGCGCGGGCGCCAGCGTGGCTGAAGGCAACCTGTTCCTGCATGGCTCGACGATTGCGATCAACACCCTGCTGGAGCGCAACGGTGCACGCACGGCGCTGCTCATCACCCAGGGCTTTCGTGACATTTATGAAATCGGCCGCGTCAACCGGCCTGATGCGTACAACCTGTTTTTCTCCAAGCATGAGCCTTTGATCAAACGCTCGCTGCGTTATGAAGTGCCCGAGCGCCTGCTGGCCGACGGCAGCATTTACAGGGAGCTGGATGAAGCCGCCGTGCGCGTGCTGGCCAAAGACCTGAAAGCCCAGAACATCGAGGCGGTCGCCATTTTGCTGCTGCATTCCTACCGCAACCCGGCGCACGAGCAGCGCGTCAAGGCCATCGTGCAGGAAGAAATCCCTGGCGTGTTTGTGACGGCTTCGCATGAGCTGTCGCAGGAATACCGCGAGTTCGAGCGTGTCTCGACCGTCGCCGCCAACGCCTATGTGGGCCCCCGCGTGTCGGCCTACCTCGGCCAGCTTGAAACGCACCTGACCGAGCAGGGCTTCAAGGGCGACTTCTACGCGGTGCAGTCCACCGGCGGCTTGTTCCCGGTCGCCGATGCGCGCCGCGAATGTGTGCGCATGCTGGAATCCGGCCCCGCTGCCGGCGTGATCGGCGCGCAGGCGATTTGTGAACAGCTCGGCCTGGGCGATGCGATTGCGTTTGACATGGGCGGCACCACGGCCAAGGCCGGTGTCATCAGCGAAGGCAAGCCGCTCACCACTGGCAGTGCGCTGATTGGCGGCTACGAAAAGGCGCTGCCGATCCAGATCCCGATGATGGATATTTTTGAGGTTGGCACCGGCGGCGGCAGCATTGCGCGTCTGGAAGTCGGCAACTCACTGCGCGTCGGCCCGCAAAGCGCAGGCTCCAACCCTGGCCCGGCCTGCTATGACCGCGGCGGCGCAGAGCCCACGGTGACTGATGCGAACCTGTTGCTGGGACGGCTGGATGCCGACAACTTCCTGGGCGGCGAAATGCCGCTCAACCTGCCCGCCGCGCAGCGCGCCATGATTGAGAAGGTGGCCGGCCCCCTGAACATGGACCCCACGCAGGCGGCTGACGGCATTCTGCGTATTGCAGTCACGGCGATGTCGCACGCCGTGAAGGCCGTGACGACGGAACGCGGCCTCGACGCCGGCCGTTTCACCATGGTGGTGTACGGCGGTGCAGGCCCGCTGCATGCGTCGGCCATTGCGCGCGAGCTGGGCATCAGGAATGTGCTGATCCCGTTTGCGCCAGGTTACTTCTCGGCTTACGGCATGTTGTTCAGCGACCTGCGTTACGACTATGTGCGCTCTGTCTTCCGAAAGCTCGAAGACGTGTCTTTCGAAGACATCGAGGCGATTTATGCCGGCATGGAAGCCGAAGGCATGAAGGCTATCGCGGGTTCGGCCGTCACCCCCGAAGAGGTGGTGATTGAACGCGCCGCCGACATGCGCTACGTCGGCCAGGAGCACGCGGTCACGGTAGACCTGCCCACGGAGTTCTTCAAAAGCCAGGACCGCGCCGCCATCAAGAATCACTTTGATGAGCTGCACGCCGTACGTTACGGCACTTCAGCGCCCAAAGAGCCGGCCGACCTGGTCAGCTTGCGCGTGACGGTGCTGGGCCGCATGCGCAAGCCGCCACGCCAGGCGGTGGCAGAGGGCAGCGAGCAGCCCGCCGCAGATGCTCTGCGGGCGCACAAGAAGGTGTATTTCCGCAGCTCGGGGTTTGTATCAACGCCGATCTACAAGCGCCCTGCGCTTCGTAGCGGCAACCGCATCACTGGCCCTGCGCTGGTGGAAGAGCACGCATCGACCACTGTGGTCCAGCCCGGCGACACCGTGCTGGTCGACGCCTTCGGCAACCTGCAAATCACTGTCGGGAACGAAAAATGACTGAACCCACCATCACCACCCGCTCATCGACCACCGCCAGTGCAGCCAACGCAGCATCTGTGGACGCCGTGACCGTCGAAATCATCCGCAACGGCCTGTTCGCCGTGACGGAAGAGATGAAGACCAACCTCACGCGCACGGCCTACAACCTCATCATCTATGAGGCGCTGGACTTCACCGTCGGCCTGTTCACGGTCGAGGGCGACACGGTCTCCATCGGTCTGGGCCTGCCGATGTTCATCCGCGGCATGTCGGAAACCGTCAAGGCCAAGATCAGGCACTTCGGGCTGGAGAACATCCACCCCGGCGACATCCTGGTCACCAACGATGCCTACACCACCGGCAGCCATTTGAACCACTTCACCTTCACCATGCCGGTGTTTCATGAAGGCGAACTGATTGCGTTCACCTGCTGCATGGCGCACTGGCTGGATGTGGGCGGCACGCTGGGCAATGTCACGACGGATATTTATTCCGAAGGCATTCAGATCCCCATCGTCAAGTACCGCAAGGCCGGTGTCGTCAACCAGGACCTGGTCGACATCATCGCCATGAACGTGCGGCTGGCTGAACGTGCCATGGGCGATTTGCGCGCGCAGATCACCGCCATCACCACGGGCGAGCGCCGCTTCAGCGAGCTGGTGCAGCGCTACGGCTGGCCCGCTGTGCAGGGCTCCATCGTGCAGATCATGGACCACTCCGAAGCCGTGGCGCGCGCCAACACGCTGAGCATTCCTGACGGTACCTATGAAGCGGAATCGTTCATGGACGATGACGGCCTAGAGATCGGCCAGCGCATTCCCATCAAGGTCAAGGTCATCGTCAAGGGTGACGAGATGACGGTGGACCTGTCTGACGTGAGCCGGCAGGTGCGAGGTTTCTACAACTCGGGTTTCACCACCGGCATTGCCTGCGCGCAGGTGGCCTACAAGTGCCTGACCACGCCGACCGATTACCCGGTCAATGACGGCAGCTTCAGGCCCTTGAAAGTCATCATGCCCATGGGCACGGTGGTCAGCGCCGAGCGGCCCTTCCCCATGCGGGTGTGGATGACCATCCCGATGACGGTGATCGACACCATCTTCAAGGCGCTGGCGCCGGCGATTCCTGATCGCTCCATCGCGGCTCACCATGCCGACCTGGTCTTCCCCAACATCCACGGCATCTCGCCGGAAGACGGTCGCCTGTTTATCGTCGGTATCGGCCCGCTGGGTGGCGGCTGGGGCGCGAAGTCGAGGGAAGACGGCGTGTCTGTCACCGTCTGCATCAACGACGGCGACACGCACAACAGCCCGACCGAACAGCTCGAATCCAAGTACCCGGTGCTGGTCGAAAGTTATTCGATTCGTGAAGACAGCAGCGGTGCGGGACGCCAGCGCGGCGGCCTGGGTGCCGAGATGGTGGTGCAGGCGCTGTCGCCTTTCTCGGTCACGACGCGCATCGACCGCGTGCACTGCAAACCCTGGGGGCTGGAAGGTGGCGGCGAGGCGGCAGGCAACGGCATCGCCATTCGCAAGAAGGGTGAGTGGGACAGCAGCATGCCCAACGCCAAGATATTCAATGTGCGGCTGGCGCGTGGCGATGCCTACAAGATGCAGTCGGGCGGCGGCGGCGGTTTTGGGTTGCCGGTTGAGCGCGATGCCGATCTTGTGGCGCACGATGTACGCGAAGGTTACGTCAGTGCGGATGTCGCGCACAAGGTTTACGGCGTGGCGATGACGCAGGCAGGTGAAGTCGATACGACTGCAACAGCTGCCCTGCGCCAGACCCTGACAAAGACTGCATGACGCTGATGGCCGAACTTCCACCGGTCAGCACCGATCCTCGCGAAGAGGCCAAACGCCTGCTCGGCCTGTGGGAGACGCTGTCGCGCGCGCATGTCTCCATGGGCGCGGGCTGCGGTTGCGGCGCGGGTGGCGTGACGCTGGTGCTTGAAGACTTCGAGCAGGACATCGCCGACTACCTGCTTGGCGAGGCTGAACGCAACAAGCGTGTGGACGTGGTTGCCTTTTTGTATGCCCATGCGTTTCTGGACGATGCGCAGTTGTGGAGCCTGTCGCGCCTGCTCAATGCACTGGTTGATGAAGACGGGAGCATCCAGCCCGCTGCGGACGTGCGTGCGGGCCTGCTGCAGCGCATGGGCCGCACCCTGTCGTCGTTTGCCAAGCTGCACGGCTAAAAATTAACGGACAGACCCGATGACGCAAAAACTCCCCGTCACCGTACTCACCGGCTTTCTCGGCAGCGGCAAGACCACGGTGCTGGCCCGCCTGCTGAAGAACCCGCAACTCAGGGACACCGCCATCATCGTCAACGAGTTTGGCGAGGTGGGACTGGACCACGAGCTGCTGCAGCGCACCGATGAAGACCTGATTCTTCTGGCCAATGGCTGTGTCTGCTGCACGGTGCGCGGTGACCTGGTGGAGGCCTTCCACAAGCTCGGGGCGCAGCGCCTGGCGGGTGCAACGTTTGACCGCGTCATCATCGAGACGACCGGCCTGGCCGATCCGGCGCCGATCTTGCACACGCTGATGAGCGATGAATCTGTCACCGCGAATTACCGCCTGGCGCAGGTCATCACCACGCTGGATGCGGTCAACGCCATGGCGACGCTGGACCAGCATCCCGAAGCCATCAAGCAGGCAGCGGTGGCGGACAGGATTCTGCTGACCAAGACAGACATGGCGGTCGATGTGATGGCGCTGCGCGATCGTATTGCCGCCCTCAACCCGGCTGCGCCTGTGGTGACGGTGCTCAATGGCGACATCGGCGTTGATGATTTTTTCGGTAACGCGGGGTTTGACATCACAGGCAAGACCGCCGGCGTGCAGGACTGGCTGCGCATCGAAGCTTATGAGCCTGACCACGATCATCACCATCATCATGGGCACGATCACGCCCACCTTGATCACCACCATGAAGACGCTGTGGACCGCAACCGCCACGACGACCGCATCAGCGCCTATTCGGTGATCCGCGAGCAGCCGATTTCATGGGCTGGCTTTTCGGCCTGGCTGGACATGATCAGCAAGATGCGCGGCGACGACCTGCTGCGTGTGAAGGGCATCGTCAATGTCATCGAGCACCCGGGCAGGCCGGTGGTGATCCACGGCGTGCAGCATGTGTTTCACCCGCCGGTGTTTCTGGACCAGTGGCCGGGCAGCGACCACCGCACGCGGCTGGTCTTCATCACACGCGACATTGACCGTGAAGACATAGACGCCACGCTGCAGGTGTTTGAAAACCGCAGGGCGCGGCCGGCACGGCCGACCTGACGCGCCATCAATTTTTAACAAGGAGACAAGCATGACAACAGCAAAACGTACCCTTCTGGTCGCAGCCCTCGCGCTGGGCCTTTCGGCACTTGCGCCTTTGGCGTTGGGCCAGGCGGCTTACCCGAACAAGCCGGTACGGATCATCGTGCCGTACGCGCCCGGCGGCACGGTGGATGCCGTCGCACGCACGCTGGCGGTCAGGCTGTCGGAACAGATGGGCCAGCCTTTTGTGGTGGAAAACCGCGCCGGCGCCAGTGGCGCCATTGGCAGCGACGTGGTCGCCAAATCGCCGGCCGACGGCTACACCCTCCTGATGCAGGCCGCCACCTTCGTCGCCAATGTGTTGCTGGTCAAAAACTCGCCTTACGACCTGGAGAAAGACTTCACGCCGGTGGCCAACCTCGGCTCGGTGCCGCTGGTGATGCTGGCTTATCCGGGTGTGCCGATGAACAACCTGGGTGACTTCATCAAGGCCGCCAGGGCCGAGCCGAAAAGATACTCGCTCGGCACAGCCGCCATAGGCTCACCCAGCCACCTGGCGGAAGAAGCCATCCGGCACGAGGCGAAGATAGACATCCAGATCATTCCCTACAAAGGCACTGCGCCCGCCATGATCGACGTGCTGGGCGGCCACACCACCGGCATGATTGATGCCGTGCCCTCACTGTTGCAACACATCAAGTCTGGCAAGGCGCGCGCACTGGCCGTGACCAGCGCCAAACGCCTGCCCTCGCTGCCCGATGTCCCCACCGTTGCCGAATCCGGCTTGCCGAATTTCGAGATGGTTTCCTGGTACGGCATCTGGGCGCCGGCCAAAATGCCGGCAGAGCTGACGCAGCGTCTCAACAAGGAAATCAACACCGCCATGCAGTCGCCGCAGGTGGTGCAAAGCCTGGGCGCACAGGCCTTCATCTTCTCCAATACAACGAGTGCGCAGTTCGCCACTTACGTGAAGAGCGAATCGGCCAAATACAAACAGCTGATCGAGAGAGCCAATATCAAGATTGACTAGTGAAAGCGATATTGCTATTTATTTGATAGCTGCTAACGCCCGTATTTATTGGTATACAGCAATTTTTGGCACCTAAAAATGGCTATTTCGGGCTAAAAAAGCGGTCCCGAGGCGCTCAAGCTGCCAGCCGGCATCCCGAATGTAAAGTCGACTTTACATTTTGGGGTTTGCCGGGTTGCCCATGCAGATATATATTTGCGGCGTGTCGAGAAACCGTTGGCGCCTTCGTCGTACAGGTACGGGCTGCAAAGTCCGGTTAAATGCCTTCATCGACATCAAGGAGAACTTCATGAGCAGCACCACCGCAACCCCCACCCCGGCCAATGATCGCGAACTCGTCCTCACCCGCCTGATCGACGCCCCACGCGCGAAGCTTTACGACGCATGGACCCAACCCGAACTCATTGTGAAGTGGTTCACGCCCAAACCCTGGCAAACCGTGCGTGCTGAAACCGATGTGCGGCCCGGCGGCGCCAGTTTGATCGTGATGCGCGGCCCGGATGGTAGCGAGTTTCCCAACCGCGGCGTTTACCTGGAGGTTGTGCCCAATGAGCGCCTGGTGTTTACCGATGCCTTCACCGAGGCGTGGAAGCCATCCGACAAACCCTTCATGACTGGCGTGCTCACCTTTGAAGACGAAGGGGGCAAGACGCGTTACACCGCCCGCGTGCTGCACTGGACAGTCGCCGACCGCGAGGCGCATGAAAAAATGGGCTTTCACGAGGGCTGGGGCAAGGCGACCGAGCAGCTTTGCGAACTGATTGGGGCGCCCAGCCCGACGGCTTGAAACGCATGGAGCGTTTACAGTCAGCGGCATGACTACAGACCACCACTCTGCCCCGGCCGCCGAACGCGAGCTTGTCCTGACACGCCTGATAGACGCGCCGCCCGGCAGGGTCTACCAGGCCTGGACTGACCCGGAGCTGCTCAAGCGCTGGTTTGCACCCAGGCCGTGGACGACGTCAAGGGTAGAAGTCGATGTGCGGCCCGGCGGCTCCAGCCTGATCGTGATGGCGGTGCCGGACGGCACGGAGTTCCCGAGCCGCGGCGTCTACCTGGAAGTCGTGCCCAACCAGCGCCTGGTGTTTACCGATGCTTATCTGGAGGCGTGGAAACCGTCCGGTAAACCCTTCATGACGGTGGTGCTGACGTTTGATGATGAGGGCGGCAAGACGCGCTACACGGCGAGAGTGCAGCACTGGACGGTGGCCGACAGGCAGGCGCACGAGAAGATGGGTTTTCACATGGGCTGGGGCCTTTGCACCGAGCAGTTGTGCGAGGCGATAGGGGCGCCAAAGCCGACGGCCTGACTCCCGGTTGTTGCTGCGGACTTGATCCGCAACCCGGTACCTCGCAAGCTTTAAAAGCAGCGGGTGCTCTGGCGCCTGTTCTGGAGACCTTTCGCATCCCCGTGTATGGCGTCTACAAACGGTGGAGTTCTCCGATGCGCTTTTCCGTGCTGACCTGCATGCAGGAGAAGTACTCGATTTCCCAGATGGAGCCACCTTCGGACGGCCTGGCTTGCGCCTTGCAGTGAAGCTCGCGCCTTTTGAGCCAATCCCGCTGATGGCTGCGCAGCTTCGCCTGTTCTGCCAATGACAGTCGGTCCATCACTTCCCCATACTTGATGTTGAGAGCGGCGTCTGCTGCCCGGTAGTCGCGTACTGCGCACGTATTCATTTCCTGCTGGTTGCCGGAGAGATTGCAGCGCATGTCTGGCTTGTCAGCTGCGAGGACCGGGCTCCCGAAGGTCAGCAGAAGTACCATGACGTTCAGGCAACCGTGAGTTTTGGTGAGCACGCGTGATTCAGGGGGATTCATGCATTCATTTTGCCGCGTGTGTCTCCAGGAGCGCTGTATCCCGCGCGGCGGCCTTGCATGCTGTTGGGGGCTCGTCCGGCGGGTGACGGTGTGATTGCCCGAGCCAGGCCCGGCGACCGCTATGCGTGCATGGGGTTGCAAGGCCTGCTTTCCCCTGCGTCATCCTGTTTGCCAGGGATATTCAAAATTCCTATAATTTCAGTAATTCCTGAAAATTCAATAAGTCCAGCCATGAACCTTGCACCCCTCACCCAGCGTTTTGTCCTCCATTTCGGTGAAATGGGCAGCCGTTGGGGCATTAACCGTACTGTTGGCCAGATTTACGCGCTTTTGTATGTCTCGCCAAGAGCCCTCAATGCAGATGAAATTGGCGAGGCGCTCAACTTTTCACGCTCCAATGTCAGCATGGGGCTCAAGGAGCTTCAGTCCTGGAACCTGGTGCGGCTGCAGCATCTGCCCAACGACAGGCGCGAGTATTTCCAGGCGCCTGAAGATGTCTGGGCGATCTTTCGCACGCTGGCTGAAGAGCGGCGCAAACGCGAGATTGACCCGACGCTGTCGATGTTGCGTGATGCCCTGATGGAGCAGCCCTCCAGCCAGGACGATATCCACGCGCAGGCGCGCATGAAGCAGATGCATGACCTGATCGAACTCATGACGGGCTGGCTGGCTGATGTGCAGAAGATGGATTCGGCCACGCTGATGAGCCTGATGAAAATGGGCGCCAAGGTGCAGAAGCTGCTGGAGACCAAAGACAAGGTGGTGGCGGGTTTGACTGGCAAGGGTTTGAAAAAGCCTGCACCGAACCGGCCCACTGAAAGTGCTGCTGACCATGTGCCAGATGGCAGTGATGGCGAACAAACAAGGGGTTGATGATGGACGGTCTTGACGCATTCCTTTTGGCCCGTATCCAGTTTGCGGCCAACATTACCTTTCATATCCTGTTTCCGACCATCAGCATTTCGCTGGGCTGGGTGCTGCTGTTTTTCAAGCTCAGGTTTGTCAAAACCGGGCAGCAACACTGGATGGACGCCTACCAGTTCTGGGTCAAGATTTTTGCGCTGACCTTTGCGCTGGGGGTCGTCAGTGGCATCACCATGAGCTTCCAGTTCGGCACCAACTGGCCGGGCTACATGGAAAAAGTCGGCAACATCGCCGGGCCGCTGCTGGCCTATGAAGTGCTGACGGCGTTTTTTCTGGAGGCCACCATGCTGGGTGTAATGCTGTTTGCGCGCGAGCGCGTCAGCGAGCGCATGCACACCATAGCCACTCTGCTGGTCGCGGGCGGTACAACGCTGTCGGCCTTCTGGATTCTTGCGCTCAATTCATGGATGCATACCCCGGCCGGGTTCGAAATGATCAACGGCAAGGCACATGTGACAAGCTGGTTTGAGGTGATCTTCAACCCGTCATTTCCTTATCGCCTGACGCACATGCTGCTGGCCTCGGGGCTGACGGTCGCGTTTCTTGTAGCGGGCATATCCGCTTACCGCTGGCTGCGCAGCGATCGCAGCGCTGAGGTCATGGCGGGGCTCAGGACCGGCGTTTACCTGGCTGCGGTTTTGATCCCGCTGCAAATCCTGGCCGGGGATGCGCACGGACTGAACACCCTGGAGCACCAGCCGGCCAAGCTTGCCGCCATGGAAGGCATCTGGCAAACGGAAAAAGGCGTGCCTGCCGTGTTGTTTGCGCTGCCCGATGAAAAGACCAGAAGCAACCGTTTTGAGGTCGCCATTCCAAAACTTGCGTCGCTCTACCTCACACACAGCTGGGACGGCGAGGTCCGGGGTTTAAATGAATTTGAAGGCAAACACCCGCCGGTAGCGCCCGTGTTCTGGGCCTTCCGCATCATGGTGGGCATGGGCATGTTGATGCTGCTCGTGAGCTGGGCAACGACATTTCAACTCGAACCGTGGAACAAGCACTCAAGGCGCAGCCTGACCGTGTGGCATGCGCGCGTCCTTGTCGCGATGACCTTTGCGGGCTGGGTGGCACTGGTTGCAGGCTGGTATGTGACCGAGATAGGCCGCCAGCCCTGGCTGGTAACGGGTTTGCTGACGGCGGCGGACGCGGCATCCAGAGTACCGGCCCCGCGCATTGCGCTGACGCTGGCGATGTACCTCACGCTCTACCTTGCGCTGATCACCGCGTATATCTCTGTGGTGTTTTACCTGGCGCGGCACCGCAAGCATGCATACAGGCCTTTTGGAGATGACGACCAGATGGCCGGCGACACCGAGAAAGAGCTCAATGTCGTCAACTACCCCGAAAAAGAAGGAGCCCGCAATGCTTGATATGGCTCCCGACCTCACGCAGGCGGCAGGGTGGATGCCGATTGTTTTCCTTGTTGTCATGGGCCTTGCCATGCTGGCCTATGTGATTCTTGACGGTTATGACTTGGGCGTGGGTGTGCTGATGCGCCGCGCCAGCGATGACGATAAAGACACCATGATCGCCAGCATCGGGCCTTTCTGGGATGCCAATGAAACCTGGCTGGTGCTGGGCGTGGGTATCTTGCTCACGGT
The DNA here is from genome assembly GCA_040390295.1 of Pseudomonadota bacterium. Taxonomy (GTDB): domain Bacteria; phylum Pseudomonadota; class Gammaproteobacteria; order Burkholderiales; family Burkholderiaceae_C; genus Polaromonas. Next base: position 365,097 of record JAZJYR010000007.1, on the reverse strand, counting down.
CTTTCCGCTGGCGCACGGCGTGATTCTGGGAGCGTTGTATTTGCCGGTGGCCTTTATGCTGATAGGCCTGACCCTGCGCGGCGTGGCGTTTGACTTTCGCGTCAAGGCACGCGCCAGCCACAAACCGCTCTGGAACCGCATGTTCTATGGTGGCTCGCTGCTGGCCAGCTGGTCTCAAGGCTACATGCTGGGCTCGCTGATCACGGGATTTGCAACGACATGGTGGGCCATGCTGTTTAACGCCGTGATTGGCCTGGCGCTGGTTGCCGCCTATTGCCTGCTGGGTGCCGGCTGGCTCATCATCAAGTCTCAAGGCGCGCTGCAGCTGCGCGCGGTGCGTTGGGCCAAAGGCAGCCTGTTGTTGACCATGGCCGGTATTACAGCGATCTCGATTGCCACACCTCTGGTGAGTCCGGCGATTTTTGCCAAGTGGTTTTCATTTCCGAACATCATTCTCCTGCTGCCGATTCCGGCGGCCACGGCCGTGCTGTTCTGGGTGATTTACCGCAGCCTGCAACGCCTGCCGGTACGCCTGGGGCAGGGCAATGAATACGGCGCCTGGGTGCCGTTCGGTGCAACGGTGGGCGTGTTCCTGCTGGCTTTTTATGGCCTGGCCTACAGCCTCTTTCCGTGGCTGGTGATCGACAAAATCAACATCTGGCAGGCCGCTACAGCGCCTGAAGCCATGGGCGTGATACTTGTTGGCGCGCTTGTGGTGTTGCCCATGATCGTCGGTTACACCGTGTTTGCCTACCGCGTCTTTTGGGGCAAAAGCGCTGCGCTTGAATATTGATGGGGCCCTTCGCGTGGTGTAATACTTACGGTGAAATTTTCAGCTGCTTGTGTCCATGCCCCATAACAAACCTGCCAAGTACAACGCGTCCCTTCAAGCTGCCAATGGTCTCCCTGAAAACGTCAGGACGAAGGCCGAGGCGAAGTTTCTGGAGTTGCTGGAAGCCACTTTTGGAAGCCCTTCCAGAGTGCGGGGCGCTTATGTCGAATGGCTTGCCGCCCGCTCGCTGCATGCCGAGAATCCGGCCGATCCCAAAACAATTGAAGAATTACAGGCCATCAGCCTGTGGGAAAAAGCCTCCGAGGCGGCGACGCGTGCGGTTTTCAGCCAGCTGAAGATCAGCGTACGCGATGCATTTTTCGAGCTTCACGTCTGGAACTCACGGACCAACTGATTCCGGTTCCACGATAAGCGATAAGCGATAACCGGGCTGCTGCTTCTTGCCGTGCCACAGCACTGTCTGTGACGTTGCACCTTCTGCCCGCCTGCATTTTGGAAACCGGGATGAATGACCTGAAGACCTTCAGTTCGCCAGGGCAAGGTCGGCCAGCAACTCGGTCGCAGAAACGTAGCGCTGCGCCGGGTTCTTGTGCATCAATTTGTTCACCAGCGGTTGCAGGCTGGCGCTGGATGGGGGCAGCGGCGGCGTTTCGGCATTCATGTGTTTGGCCAGCAGCAGTTCCAGTGACTCGGCGATAAAAGGCCGTTTGCCCGCCAGCATTTCAAACATCATCACGCCCAGGCTGTACAGGTCGGACTGGATCGTGACGGGTTTGCCGCCCGCCTGCTCGGGGCTGAGGTAGTAGGGCGTACCGACGACGTCGCCATGCCTTGTCTGTGTCAGCCCCATGCTCTCTGCCTTGAGCATGGACTTGGCGATGCCGAAGTCGGCCAATGCCACACTGCCATCGGTGCGCAGCATGATGTTTTCAGGCTTGATGTCGCGGTGCACAATGCCGGCCTGGTGAATCGCACCCAGCGCCTGTGCGATTTCATGAATGACCTTGAGCGCGCGTTTCCGGGTGAGTTCAGGCCCGAACAGGCTGCGCAAATCGCCGAGCTCGAAATACTCCATCGCGATATAGGCGTGCTCGTCGGTAAAACCCTGGTCATAAATGCGTATGACATTCGGATGCTCGATTTTTGAGAGCAGGGCGTATTCCTGGATAAACCGCACCAGGTGTTCCGACGCCTCCTTGCCGCGTGAATCAAGCACCTTGAGCACGATGGGCAGGCCATCGGTTTCACGCTCGGCCAGGTAAACCTCTGTCATGCCGCCGGAGCCGATCTTGTTGGTGATGCGGTAACCCTTGAGGCGCACCGTGACGGTGGAGGGATCAAAACTTTGCGCCTTCAGGGCCGAGAGCTTTGCATCCAGCGCACTCTTGACGGCGCGTGCGGTGATGGCCGAATTGGCCTTGACGGCTTCGCTGATTTCCTGCGCGCGTTCTGTCAGGCTGGCCATGCCGTGCACCTTGTCAGCCATGGTCGTGACGAGCCCGGTGACCTCGAGCACATCCACGACGAGCTCCTTGCCGCGCACGGCCAGTGAGGTGCTGGAGCCGGTCAATATGCCGTCACCGGCCTTGAGCAGTACGGCAGTGCTGGCGACCACCGTCCAGCCAAGCTCCTTGCTCGCCGCCTCAAGCCGGGCGGCGGTGTTGACGGTGTCGCCAATCGGCGCGGTCTCCCTGCTTTGCACGGTGCCCAGCTGGCAGAGGGTGACTTCACCCGTATGCAGGCCAACGCCGATGGCAAAAGGCGGCAGGCCGCGGTCGGGGTAACGCAGTTCAAGCCAGACGCGAAACTCATGCGCAGCCAGTGCCATCGCCAGTCCGGCAGAAACGGCGCGGCGTGCAGCAGGCAGGGGCGAACCATTGGCGCTGTCCGTGAAGACGGCCATCAGGCCGTCGCCAATGAATTTGACGTTGCGGCCGCCATTTTTAAGGACCGGCTGGCAGGCCCGTTCAAAGTAGTCGGTGAGCAGCTCGGCAACCTCGCCTGAGCCCAGTTTTTCGGCCAGCGACGTGAAGTTGCGTATGTCGGAAAACAGCACGGTGGCGTTCTGCAATTGCTCGGTGATTGCGCCTTCGGGCGCCTCAACCATGAAGGTCTGCGTCACGCCGCCGCCCATGCTGTGCGAGAAAGCGGCGCGCAAGCGCTCTTCGCCGGCAGCGACTTCAGTCTGGATGACGGCTTCCACCAGTCCGCGTTTCCTGATCTGCGCATTGACAGCGTCCAGCAGTTCGTTGCGTGTGAACGGCTTGGACAGGTAATCGTCTGCGCCGCCCGTCATGCCCTTTCGCATGCTTTCGCGGTCGTCCAGTGCAGTCAGCAGGATGAAGGGCAGGGTGGCCATGGACTTGTCGCCGCGTATGGCAGCCAGCAACTCAAAGCCGTTCATGCCCGGCATGCTCACGTCGGAGATGATCAGGTCCGGCCTGAAGGCCTGGGCCCGCCCGAATCCTGCATTGCCGTCGGGCGCTGAAATGGTGTCAAAGCCTTCAAGTTTGAGCAGCCGTACGATGTTGTTGCGAATCGCGTCGTCGTCTTCAACAATCAGGATGGTGGTCATTGGCCGGTCTGGGTCAAAACAGTAGGGCAATGGTGTTTGTTGGTGACTGCTTTTTATGGGCCTGCGTCAGCCACCGTGCTCAAGCGTGAAGCTGGCGTTTTTGTCCTGGCCCAGCAAGGCCACCATTTGCGGCAGTGCCAGTTGCAACTCGGCCTTGAGCGTGTGCGGCGGGTTGATGATGAACATGCCACTGGCTGGAAGCCCCGGCCTCACCACTTCACCAGCCTCATCTGTCGTCAACTTGCTTGATTTGACGGTTAAAACTGCATTTAACCAGCTTCGGGATGCCTTGACGGCCAGGGTTTTGAGTTTGCGCGGCAGGTCGTGTGCTTCGGGCCTTGGAATGACGGGGTACCAGACAACGTAAGTGCCGGTGGCAAACCGCTTGATGGCATCCGCCATGCAGACGCTGACGCGGCCGTAATCGGACTTCATCTCGTAGCTGGGGTCGCACAGAACCATGGCGCGGCGCGCAGGCGGCGGCAGGAAGGTCTTGAGGGCTTCAAACCCGTCTTCACGGGCGACGGCGACCTGGCGGCCCACGCCCAGCTGGTCGATGTTGCCGGACAGTGATTTGTAGTCGGTGGGGTGTAGTTCAAACAGCTTGAGCTTGTCGCGGCCGCTCAGGAACTGCTGCTCGATAAACGGCGAACCCGGGTAAATCTTGAGGTGGGCCGGATTGCCGCTTTCGGAGAACTGCGGATTCAGGGCGCGCAAAACGTCCACATAGGCCTGCAGGGCCGGGCACAGGACGATGGACGCTGCGGGTTTTGTTTTATTGACGGGTTTGGACGGGGCTGCGGGCGCCTCGGAGGGCGTCTCCGCTTTCGGGAACAGCCTGAAGACGCCGTCTTTGGCTTCCCCGCTGGTCTCGGTGTAGTCCCCATCGAGGCGGTACAGGCCGGCGCCGGCGTGGGTATCGATCACGGTCAGTGCCGTGTCTTTCTGGGTCAAATACTTCATCAACGCGATCAGCGTGGTGTGCTTGAGCACATCGGCATGGTTGCCTGCGTGAAAGGCGTGTCGGTAGGAAAACATGGCTTGATGGTACCTGCTTGGACCGGCAAGGCGCCTGGTCGCCCTGCCTTTTGATGTTGTTTTGCCCCTGTTTTGGCGCAAAAAGCAGAAATTGACCAAACTGCCCGATATTTCATATAATCGAAGGCTTCGCAGCGCCATGTGGTTCCGCGGCGAAGATGGCAAGGAGGGGCTGTTATGGGTTCTTTTTGCCGAAAATTCCTGCCTAAGAGGTTCTCAACAGAAGAACGCCGACCGCAGAAAAGAACCCGCCAAACCTTCTTTAAAGAGAAAACTCATGAAAACGTTCAGCGCAAAACCCGCTGACGTGACGCACGAGTGGTTTGTGATTGACGCGACCGACAAGGTCCTCGGACGAGTAGCCAGCGAAGTTGCTCTCCGTTTGCGCGGCAAACACAAGGCCATTTACACGCCTCACGTCGATACCGGTGACTTCATCGTCATCATCAACGCAGCACAGCTGCGTGTCACCGGCGCCAAGCCGCTCGACAAAATCTACTATCGCCATTCCGGTTATCCAGGCGGCATCACTGCCACCAATTTCCGCGACATGCAAGCCAAGCATCCTGGCCGCGCTTTGGAAAAAGCCGTCAAGGGCATGTTGCCCAAGGGCCCGCTTGGTTACGCGATGATCAAAAAGCTCAAGGTTTACGGTGGCGCAGAGCACCCGCATACCGCTCAACAGCCTAAAGTGCTGGAAATTGCAGGCATGTCTGCCAATGCAGTCAAGGAGTCGGCCAAATGATTGGTGATTGGAACAATGGCACCGGCCGTCGCAAATCGAGCGTCGCCCGTGTGTTTATCAAAAAGGGCACCGGCAAGATCACGATCAATGATCGTGACATCCAGGTGTTCTTTGGTCGCGAAACATCGATCATGATCTGCCGCCAGCCCCTGTTTCTGACAAACCACGTCGAGACGTTTGACATCATGGTCAACGTTCACGGCGGCGGCGAGTCAGGCCAGGCCGGTGCGATCCGTCACGGCATCACCCGTGCGCTGATCGACTATGACACCACACTCAAGCCGGCCCTGAGCCAGGCTGGTTTCGTGACCCGCGATGCACGTGAAGTCGAACGTAAAAAGGTCGGTTTCCGTTCAGCACGCCGCCGCAAGCAGTTCAGCAAGCGTTAATCGCTTTTCTGGATTTGCGGCTCTGCTGCAAAAAAGCCGCCACGGTTCTCCTGGCGGCTTTTTTTATGCCGATGGCCTTCACGACTGGGCTAGCATGTAAGTGAGCGCAAACCGTTACCACGCTTTACCCTGAAATCTGCCGAATTGCGCCCGGTTTGCGTGCACAATGCCTTTCCCCTGAAAAAAGCAGAACGCCTTTTGAAATTCCGCCTCTTTCGCCGCCGCCTCACCATCAGCTCTCCCCGCATGGCGGTACGCAGTGCGTTGCCGTGGCCGCTGCGCTGGTTGCTGGGGGCGGTCATGCTGGGCTTTTCTGCGGCGGTGGCACTTTGGGCTTTTGAGATCGGCAAGGGCATTGCCGGGCTGGACACCAATGCCAAGCATGAGCTGCAGGCGCTCAGGGCCGAAGTTCAGGCGTTGCGCTCGGACCGCGACAAGGCCCAGTCCATTGCCAACACCTCCGGTAGCCTGCTGACTGCCGAAAAAGCCGCCCAGGAAAAAATGGCCACACAGATACGGCAACTGGAAGCCGATAACCTGTTGTTGCGCGACGACCTTGGTTTTTTTGAGAAGCTGTTGCCCGCTGGTGGTGCAGACGGCGTGTCTATCCGTAGCCTGCAGGCCGAACTGGTGTCCGGCTCCCAGCTCAAATGGCAGGTGCTGGTGATACAGCCGGTCAAGGGCGCACCTGATTTCAATGGAAAACTTGACATGACCGTCAACGGTACGGTTGCCGGCAAGCCCTGGACCGCAACATTACCTGGCGGGGCACAAGTCTTGCAATTCAAACAATACCGACGGGTTGAGGGGGTTCTGGATTTGCCTCCCCAGGCCGTGGTACAAACTGTTACAGCCAAGGTGGTTGAAGGAACGGCCACCCGTTCCGTCCAGACCTTCAAGCTGAAATAGCATCTTTTTACGCAAGGAATCAAGAACATGTTCGGCAAAAAAAAGCAGCCACCCATCAAAAGCCTGATTGCACAGGGTACCGCCATAGAAGGTAATCTGAAGTTCACCGATGGTCTGCGTATTGACGGCGACGTCGTGGGTGATATCTGCGCGGCCCAAGGCGGCTCCAGCATTCTTGTGATCAGCGAATCTGCCAGCGTCACCGGCCGGATTTACGCCGACCACGTGATCATCAACGGCAAGGTGCTGGGTCCGGTCCACGCTTCCGAGCTGCTCGAATTGCAGCCCAAGGCCAGGATCGAGGGCGATGTTTCGTACAAGGCCCTCGAAATGCATCAGGGCGCGGTCATCTTCGGCCAGTTGCGGCCAACCAGCCCGGATGTCGAAGAAAAGCCCATGTTGACGCTTGCTGCGGACAATACCGCACAGCCACTGGCGGTAGCTGGATAGTAAACACTGACATGGCGGTGCGGCCATGTAGGCATGAGGGCGGTATGGTTGATCAATTTGCTGTACTATTACCCCTCAAGCCCTGAATTACGGAGTTCCTTATGAGCGCAGTTGCTGAAAATATCCAGACCGAAATGCCTTCACCGTTTGTCTTTACCGACAGCGCGGCAGCCAAGGTGGCGGACCTGATTGCTGAAGAAGGTAATCCGGATCTGAAGCTGCGCGTATTTGTACAGGGCGGCGGTTGCTCTGGCTTCCAGTATGGTTTCACCTTTGATGAAATCACCAACGAAGACGACACCACCATGACCAAAAATGGCGTGTCGCTCTTGATCGACGCGATGAGCTACCAGTACCTGGTTGGCGCAGAAATCGATTACAAGGATGACCTTGAAGGCGCCCAGTTCGTGATCAAGAACCCGAACGCCACCAGCACCTGTGGTTGCGGCTCCAGCTTCTCTGCCTGAGGACTGACCCCGACCCGCTTTCAAAAGCCGCCCCTGAGGCGGCTTTTTGCTTTGAGCTGCTGTCAAACGATCATGCCGACCACACCCGCTTCACCCAGGCCGCCAGCGTCACCCGCCGGAGAAAAATCATTGCGCATGCTGCTGTGGCTGGTCGCCATCGGCTTTTTCATGCAGACGCTGGATGCCACCATCGTCAACACCGCACTGCCGGCGATGGCGCGCAGCTTCGGTGAAAGCCCGCTACGCATGCAGTCGGTGGTGGTGGCCTACTCATTGACCATGGCCATGCTGATTCCGGCCTCCGGCTGGATTGCCGACCGCTTCGGCACGCGACGTGTCTATGTCGCCTCGATCACGCTGTTCGTCCTGGGCTCCATTGCGTGCGCGCTGGCACGCAACGTTGACCAGTTGGTGATGGCGCGTGTGCTGCAGGGCGCAGGCGGTGCATTTCTCATGCCGGTCGGCCGTCTTGCCGTGCTCCGTGCCTATCCACGGGAGCGCTTCCTGCAGGCCATGAGCTTCATTGCCATCCCTGGCCTTGTCGGCCCGCTGGTGGGGCCTACGCTGGGCGGCTGGCTGGTCGAGGTGGCCACATGGCATTGGGTGTTTTTGATCAACATTCCGGTCGGGCTGGTGGGCGCCGTCGCCACGCTGTTTTATATGCAACACAACCCGCAGCCCGCCATGCCGCGTTTCGACATCACCGGTTATCTGTTTCTCGCCTTCGGCATGGTGATGGTCTCGCTGGCTGTCGATGGCGTGTCCGGCCTGGGGCTCAAGCAGGTCAGCGTGCTGGTGCTGCTGGTCTTTGGCATGGCCAGCCTGACGGCTTACTGGCTGCATGCGACAAAGCGGCCGGATCCGCTCTTCTCGCCGAAGCTGTTTTCGATTCCGACCCTGAGTATCGGCCTGCTGGGCAATCTGTTCTCGCGCCTCGGCAGCTCATGCATGCCGTTTCTGGTGCCGCTGTTGTTACAGGTCAGCCTGAACTTCTCGCCGTTCCGTGCCGGCATGATGATGATCCCGGTGGCCGTTGCGGGCATGTTCGTCAAGCGTGTGACCACACCGCTGATCACGCGCTACGGTTATCGCACGGTGCTGGTTACCAATACCGCGCTGGTGGGTTTCACGATGGCGAGTTTTGCCTTCATTTCGCCGGCCCAGCCGCTCTGGCTGCACATCCTGCAGCTGGCGGTGTTTGGCGCCGTCAACTCCATGCAGTTCACCGCCATGAACACCGTCACCCTGCGCGACCTGGAGAGCCATATGGCCAGCAGTGGCAACAGCCTGCTGTCGATGGTGCAGATGCTGGCGATGAGCATGGGTGTGGCTGCAGCGGGCGCCGTACTCGCAGGTTTTACCGGCTATTTCGGCAGCGGCGAATCGACCCAGGTGCTGCATGCGTTTCAGGCGACGTTTGTCACCATGGGCTTGATCACCCTCGCTTCGGCAAGCATCTTCTGGCAGTTGTCTCCTGCGGTGCGTGTGGTGAAGAAAGCCGAGTCAACGGAGGCCTCCGGCCAGGGCTGATCAGGCGGGGTAAATCGCACCCAGAATGCGCGGCCCGGCAGCGCCTGTCACGCTGGGCAGATTGCCTGGCTGGCGGTGGATGGTCTGTCGTGCAAGCCACGCGAAAGCTGCGGCCTCCACCTGCAGGGGGGGCAGGCCGTGCGCGTCCGAAGATGACACGCGCAGGGTTGGCAGGCCCGCTTGCAGGCGCTGCATCAGATGGCTGTTGAACGCACCGCCGCCACAAACAACAAGTTCGTCGCTTTCCTTTGCATACGCATTCGTACTTGCAATGCAGGCGCGAGCGGTGAACTCCGTCAGGGTGTTCTGAATGTCTTCAGGCCGCGCGGAAGAATGCGGCGCCAGCTTGCCGGCCAGCCACTGCATGCTGAACAAATCGCGGCCTGTGCTTTTGGGGGGCGGCTGCAGAAAATAAGGCTCGCCGAGCAGGCTGTCCAGCAGCGCAGGAATCAGTTGGCCACTTGCCGCCCAGGCGCCGCCTTCGTCAAACGGTTTGCCCGTGTGCTGCTGGCACCAGGCGTCCATCAAGGCGTTGCCGGGGCCGCAATCAAAGCCGATAACGGGTGCGCGGCTGCCGGAGGGTGGCAGCACGCTGATGTTGGAGATGCCGCCTATGTTCATGACGGCGACGCTGCTGCCGGCACTTGCAAACATGGCCTGATGAAATGCCGGAACCAGCGGCGCGCCCTGGCCAGCTGCGGCCACGTCACGGCTGCGGAAATCTGCCACCACATCAAGGCCTGTGAGTTCTGCAAGCAGCGCAGGATTGTTCAGCTGGATTGTGTAGCCTGCATCCCTTTGTGGCTGGTGCCTGACGGTTTGCCCGTGCGCACCAATCGCCTTGATGGGGCTGGGCGCGTTTGCCTTGAGTTTGCTGGCTACCGTTGCGTAGACTTTTGCCAGCGCATTGCCGGCCATTGCGCTTCGGTGAAGTTCATTGTCAGTGAGGGCGTTGAGCGCCAGCAATTCTTCACGAAACGGGTTGCTGAATGGTTCGCTGAATGCTGCAAGCACCTGCAGTTTCCCGTCCGAAAAATCGACAAGTACGCCGTCGGCGCCGTCAAGGGAGGTGCCTGACATCAGGCCGATGTAAAGATCAGACATCACACGATTTTGCATCAGGTTAAATGGAGCCCCCACGTTCGCCCACCATGTGTAGCTCTCTGCCCCCTCGAGGGGGGCTGGCCTTGCTTGGGGCGGCCCGGCGCTGCGGCCTGGCCATAAAAAATGCGCCCCGCAGGACGCATTTTTTGAAGGCGGAAGGAGCGTTTTATTCAGCGCGGGTCTGGCCTATGGTCGTGGCGGCCTGCAATTCTGTTTTCACAGTTGCAGCGATTTGTTTGAACAGCGGCAGCGCAGCCGTCGACACGGGAATCGTCTCGCTCTGCTTGGCCATGGTCATCGGGTCTTGCTGCGTACCGTTCACCCGCACTTCAAAGTGCAGGTGCGGGCCGGTTGCCCAGCCGGTCGAACCCACCAGGCCTATGGTCTGGCCCTGGCTGACGTTCTGGCCTTTTTGCACCATGAGCTTGCTGAGGTGGGCGTAAACCGTTTCCTGGCCATTGCGGTGCTTGAGGAAGACCACATTGCCGTAGCCGTTCTGCACACCAGAGAACTCAACCACGCCGTCACCCACCGCGCGTGCCGGCGTGCCGGTAGGCGCTGCAAAGTCGGTGCCCAGATGGGCGCGCCATTTTTGCAGGATGGGGTGAAAGCGCATCGAAAAACCGCTGCTGACGCGCGAGAACTCGACCGGCGAGCTCAGGAAGGCTCGGCGCAGGCTCTGGCCGTCGAGCGTGTAGTAACCGCCCTTGTTGGGTGCGCCTGCGGTGTCCACGCCGGGAGGCTGGAACCACATGGCCTGGAAGGCCTTGCCGGCGTTGACGAATTCGGCCGACATCACGCGGCCGGTGCGCAGCGCTTCGCCGTCGGCTTCCAGTGTTTCGTAAACGACGTTAAAGCGGTCGCCCTTGCGCAGCGCACGGCGGAAGTCGATATCGCCCGAGAAGATTTCTGCCATCTGCACGGCGACGGCGTCAGGGATGCGCGCTTCGTCGGTGGCGGCAAACAATGATGACTGGATGGCGCCGCTGGCCAGGCGCGAGGTCGCTACATAAGGAGCCGTCTCAACGCGTGATGTAAAACCGGCGGCATCACGCTGAACCACCAGGCGCTTGAACATCGTGTCATCGTCCGTCGGCCAGCGCATGGTCAGCTTTTGCAGCTGCTGGCTGTCGGTCGCCTCAACCGTCACGTTTTTGCCGGGACGGCCCATCAACACCAGGCGCGCATTGGCATCGTTGCGCAGAAAGGCGGCTGCCGCTGCGTCGTCAACGTTCAGGCGCTTGAGCAGGGAGTCAAAACTGTCGCTGCTGCGCGTGCTGTCGGTGCGAAACAGCTTGAAGCGGAAATCTGCCAGAGAGTCGATCTGGCCCTGGGTCGGCAGGGGCTGCACGGCTTCCAGAACCTGGCGTACCGGCAGGTCGGATGCATCAGGTGCCAGGGGCGCAACGCCGAAAGCGGTCACGCCCGTGCCAAGCAGCAGGACTGCAAGACTGGTGGTGATTCGTTTGGGGTGGCGGCGCAGGCTGGCGGCGACGGAAAGCAGGACTTGAGATGGGGTTGTCAGACGCAAAACAAAAACTTCCAGCTAAAGTGCAGGGCTGCAACCGAAAAAGGCCTGCAGGCTGCGGTATCAGGTATCGGCGACCACCCGTGAACACTGTCGGTTCCTGGCGTGGGACTTTTATCAACCGGACTCAAACGTTCTGGTCCCGATCAGCAATTTGCAGGCCAACTAAAATGGTGCACTGACACAAGACGGATGCCAGTATATCTGTCAGACAACACCCCGACATGTGAAAAACCCTTATGAATCAAGCGCTTGTTACAAAATACCCCGTCACTGACCGTGTAAAGATGGCCCTGGCGGTCACTTTGAGGGGGTGCGAAGAGCTGATTCCGCAGGAAGACTGGGTCCAGAAGCTGGCCCGATCCGAGGCAACAGGCGTCCCGCTGCGCATCAAATTGGGGCTGGACCCCACTGCGCCCGACATCCATGTGGGCCACACCGTGGTGCTCAACAAGATGCGCCAGCTCCAGGATCTGGGCCATACCGTCATCTTTCTGATCGGCGATTTCACCAGCCTGATAGGTGACCCGTCCGGCCGCAACACCACCCGCCCGCCGCTCACACCCGAGCAGATCAAGGTCAACGCCGAAACCTACCGTGCCCAGGCCGACAAGATCCTCGACCCCAGCAAGACCGAGCTGCGCTACAACAGCGAATGGTGCGAGCCGCTGGGCGCCACCGGCATGATCCAGCTCGCATCGCGCTACACCGTGGCCCGCATGATGGAGCGCAACGACTTCAACGACCGCTACAAGGCCGGCACGCCCATCAGCGTGCATGAGTTTTTGTACCCGCTGATGCAGGGCTATGACTCCGTTGCCCTCAAGAGCGACCTGGAACTCGGCGGCACCGACCAGAAGTTCAACCTGCTCATGGGCCGTCACCTGCAGGCCGAATACGGCCAGGAGCCGCAATGCATCCTGACCATGCCCCTGCTCGAAGGCCTGGATGGCGTGGACAAGATGTCCAAGAGCAAGAACAACTACATTGGCATCTCTGAAGATGCCAACACCATGTTCGCCAAGGTGCTGAGCATCTCTGACGTGCTGATGTGGAAGTGGTACACCCTGCTGTCGTTCCGCAGCGAAGCCGACATCGCGGCGTTGAAGGCCGAAGTCGAAGGTGGCCGCAATCCCAAGGATGCCAAGGTCGCGCTGGCCAAGGAGATCACCGCTCGCTTTCACAGCGCAGCCGCAGCCGATGCGGCAGAGCAGGACTTCATCAACCGCAGCAAGGGTGGCGTGCCCGATGAGATTCCCGAAGTCAGCGTGTCTGGCGCGCCGCTGGGCATTGGCGCCTTGTTGAAGGCCGCAGGCCTCGCGCCTTCGGGCAGCGAAGCCACGCGCCTCATCGAAGGTGGCGGCGTGCGGGTTGATTCAAGCGTGGTGAGCGACAAGGCCCTGAAGCTCAATGCCGGTACCTACGTGGTCCAGGTCGGCAAGCGCAAGTTCGCCAAAGTCAAATTGAGCTAACCCCCCGAAGCGGCCTGGCGGCCGCCTCCCCCCTCAGGGGGCGCCACCTGCGGCCCGGCAAAGCCGGTTCCGCGCTGGCACTTGCAAAGACGGTATCAGGGCGCCGGTGTGGCCAGCGGCTTGCCCTTTTCAACCACATACACGCCGACCAGCTTGACGGCGGCGCTTCCGTTGTTGTGGGCGTCATGCACCACGCCGGCAGGCACCACAAACGATTCACCGGCCTTGACCTGTTTCGGCGGCTGACCGTCGACCAGCAACGTGACATCGCCTTCCATCACATAGCTGATTTCATCACCGGGGTGGGTGTGGCGGCCGGCCTTGGCGCCTGCTGCAACTTCTACACGGGCGACCACCGCTTCGCGGCCGGGCACCGACACATCGGCCTTGCCGACCAGGGTGCGCGTCAGGCCGGAGGCCTGTGCGAACAGGGTGCCGGCAGCAATGGTGAGCAGGCCGCCCAGGACGATGGCTGAAGCACGTTTGTTGATTTTCATGTCGTGTGTCTCCTCGGGGTGATGAACAAAAAAACGCCATGCAGCAGGTGCCGCATGGCGTTCATCTTAGGGTTGCATCGCTGCATCCCGCCCCGGTAACAACCCTCAAAATCTCACCCGGCCTTCTGCGCCTTGGCCTTGCCCGCCTGCTCCAGCATCTTCACCATCTCTGCGTAGCCGCGAGATTTCGCCAATTGCAGCGGTGTGTTGCCCTGCCTGTCTGTCAACTGCACATTCGCCCCGGCGTTGATCAACGCGCGCAGGGTTTCCTGGTGGCGCGGGCCGCCGTTGCCCAGCACGACGGATTCGATCGCTGCCGTCCAGTGCAGGTTGTTGAGATGGTCCAGCGGCGCGCCGGCCGCAATCAGTTGCTTGACCACACCGTCATGACCCAGATGCGCTGCGGCAATCAGGGCCGTGCCGTCGTAGCGGCTGGTCACCAGTTTGGCGCTGGCACCCGACGCCAGCAGCACGCGCAGGGTTTCTTCATCATCGGCCACCGATGCAATCGTCACGCCGTCATAGCGGTCCTTGTCGAGCAGGTTGATGTCGGCGCCTGCTTTCACCAGGGCGCGGATCGCGTCGCGCTGCTTTGCAAAGCTCGCCACATGCAGCGGCGTGCGGCCGTTGGCATCGCGTGCATTGAGGTCGGCTTTGCTTGCTGCCAGCTTTTCGATCTTGGCGACATCGCCTTTTTGGGCCGCAGCGTGCAGGCCGGTATAGGCCGCAGCTTCCGCTGCCGTGGGAGCGACCTGCGCCATGGCAGGACCGCCGCTGACAGCAGCCAAACCGATGGCGATAGCCGCTGCAACTTTCTTCAGTTCAGAAAAACGAGTCCTGCGCATGGCGCTCTCCTTCAGTTTGGTTTTGAAAGTCGGCGTTTAGTTGAGCAGCGACTTGACTTTGTCCAGTGCCACCATGGCGCACTGCTCGTCCAGGTTGCCGCCTGGCGCACCGCCCACACCCACAGCGCCAATCACTTCATTGCCCACCTTGACAGGAACACCGCCGCCCAGCAGCAGGTAGCCAGGAATGTTCACCAGGTTGGCCGCAGCCGGGTTCTTCTGCGCGCCTTCCATCATGGCCAGCGTGGTGTTCTTGGCCGATGCAGACGTGAAGGCCTTGGCCTGGCTCGCGCCCAGCGTGTGCGGGCCCGCGTTGTCGGCACGTTGCACCGCACGCACGGTGCCGGCACGGTCAACCACGGTAGCGGCCACGGCATAACCGTTGGCAGCGCAGGCAGCCACGCTGGCAGCAGCGATCTGGTTGGCCAGGTCGAGCGACATGTTCTTTTCGGTACGTACGGCCTGTGCGTTGGCGGCAGCGGCGACCAGAGTCAGGGCGAGGGCAGAAAATTTGATGATGTTGCGCATGGTGTTCTCCATTTGGTTTGTTCGTCTACCGGTTGAATTAACCGTGTATGAACTTTAAAAAATGGAGGGCGCGTTGCCCATTCGTAGGGTTACGCGGGAGGCTCAGTAGAACTACGGAGCCAGATCATCTCCATGTTCCCGCTTGCCCGGACCAGAAGTACATATGGAAGAGGATAAAAGCGGAGACATTGATCACCACCGTACCCCAGAAAGCACTTCGAAACGAAGCTTTGCTCGACTTGTGCCGCAACAGTTGCTGAGCGATCAACCCCCCGGGCCAACCTCCAGCAAGACCCAAGAGTAAGAGGGATTGCTCTGATGAGCGCCAACGGCCAGCTACTGCCGCTGACTTGTCAAAAGCATATGCCAATAAGCACACAATGCTAAGGACCAAATAGACTCCTGCAAACCAAATGGACACCCCTTTGGTGAGCGACAAGCCGATGTAAATGGCGATGAAGCTGGGGATAGCTAATGCGCTAGGCAAGTTCCAGGAGGCCGAGGAGCTTGGTTTCCTCACCCGGACTCTCCGAGGGGGTGTCACAACGCCGACATTTGCGGCCCGTTTCTTCCCTTCGCGGTTCAGCTCGATTTCGAACGTGAGGTGTTGACCAATCTTTGGGGGCCGCAACTGCGTAGGCACGGCCGAGATATGCAAGAAGATTTCTTGCCCACCGCCTGACGGTTCAATGAATCCAAAGCCGCGCTCTGAATTCCAGGATTTGACTTGCCCGGCGAATCTCATGGCTCCAGATGATTTTTAAAGTCGTACATAGGAAGGTTAGAAAACCGGCTTGGTGCGGCAATGTTTAGCTTTCAGAATCCACCAACGCCGCATACTGCCGAATCAACTGCGCCAGCGACTCGGCCTCAAGCTTCGCAAACAAATTAGCCCGGTGCGTCTCTACAGTCCGTGGCGACACATCCAGCGCCCGCCCAATTTCCTTGTTGGTCAGACCGGCAACGATCAACCCCAGCACCTCGCGTTCGCGCTCCGACAGTTGCGCAAACCGCTCCTGCGCCTGCCTGTCGTTTTTATTGCGTTCGCGTGACTTGACGTGCTGTCGTACGGCGTTCTGCAGGGCTTCGAGCAGCTGTTCGTCGTTGACCGGCTTTTCAAGAAACTCTGCAGCGCCTGACTTGAAGGCGCGCCTGCACATCTCGACCGTGCCGTGGCCGGTCAGCATGATGACGGGCTGGTCTACGCCCTGCGCGACCAGTGTTTCCAGCACCGTGAGGCCGCTGATGCCGGGCATGCGTACGTCGAGCACGATGGCGCCTATCGTGTCGCGGTCAAAGCCTGTCATGAAGGCTTGCGGGTCGGCCCAGGGCTGCACGCGCAGGCCGACTGTGCTGATGAGCAGTGACAGGCCATCCCTCACGGCGGCATCGTCATCTATCAGATGGATAAGTGGCGACAGTGTTGCGGAGCTCATCACTATTTCTTGTCTGATGCGGCAAGTGGCAGTGACAACCTGAACACAGCCCCACGCGGCGAGTTGTGCGCCGCAGCCAGACTTCCACCCATGCCGGTCGCCAGCGTTTCGCACAGGCTGAGCCCCAGTCCGAGGCCGCCTTCACGGGTGGTGAAGAAAGGTTCGAAGATACGGGGCAATACTTCAGGCGCAATGCCGGGTCCGGTGTCGCTCACGGTCATCACGCCTGCGCGGCCTTCGCTGCCCAGGCGCACATTGAGTTTGCGTTCTGCCGCCGGTACCTTGTCGAGCGCCTGCAGTGCGTTCATCAGCAGGTTATGAATGATCTGGTCGAGCGCGACAGGCTCAGCCATCACAACGGGTGAGGCCTGCTGCAAGGCCACCTGCGGTGAGACATCACGTTTTTTGAACTCGGGCTCCAGCAGGTAGAGCGCGTTGTTCACCGCGTCCTGCAGGTTGATGGCTTCAAGTTGTGCAGCGCGGTCTGGCCGCTCAACCGCACGGCGCAGGCGGCCCACCACATCAGATGCACGGCGCGCCTGTTCTGCCGCTTGTGTCATCGCGTTGCGGGCTGTGTCCAGCTCCGGTGGCTCTTCTGCCAGCAGCCTTGAGGCGGCCTGCGTGTTGGCGAGCAATGCGGTCAGCGGCTGGTTCAATTCGTGCGCCATGCCGGCAGCCAGCTCGCCCAGCGTGTTGAGGCGCGCCACCTGCCCAAGGCGCAGCAGTTCTTCGGCGCGCTGGCGTTCCGAGCGCTGGCGTACCAGTGCGAACGCGGTCGTCAATACAGCCGCCACCAGCACGCCCCAGGCGGCCATCCATGCCCAGGGCATTTCGGCCCAGCCGACCTGGCGCAGCGCATACACATCAAAGGGCTGGCTGTCGGTGGCGAGGTGTTTGTGAAAGTCAAAACGCCAGCCGCCTTCGCGAATGCGGCCGGGCTGGATGACAAAGGTCTGGCTGTCCTGCTCGAGTGTCACGCGCACTGGGCTGGCATCGGGCGCCATCGGCCATTCGCTCCAGGGCACCACGGCGCGCACGTCCATCTGCAGGCTGTAGCTCACGGGCTCGGCTGCCAGCACCAGCTGGTAGCGGCCGCGTGCAAAGTCGGTGACGGCCAGCACCGGGCGCTTGAGCGCGCGTGACAGCGTCTCGGCCCGGGTCAGGCGTTCATCAGGCCAGGCGGCATCAACTTCACGCCGCTGCACAGCCACGATCTGCGGGTAGACCGAGGGCAGGCGCTGCTCGGGTTGCGCAGATGCCGGCTGGGAAAGGTCGGGCGCGGCCTGCATCAGCGCCAGCATGGCCATGACGGCATCGTGCTGCACGGCGCGCTGGCTCAGGAGTCGGTGGGCGATGCGGGCGTCGGTCTCGAAGGCATCGCGTATCTGCCCCAGCTGCAACCGCCCCAGCACCAGGCAGCCGATGGCGGTGACAAGGCACCAGAGAAGAATCCAGGGCCAGCGGCGGTACAGGGTGGGGAGCATGCGGGCATTCTTGCATAGCGGATAGCGGATAGCGGGATAGGGGGATCACCTTGGCATCAGGCGGCGGCACCGTCAATAATGCAGAGGTCGCACCTTCTTACCGTCCAACGCCTGATTCCGGAGTTTTCATGAAGCCTCTTTCTGCCCGTTTTAAATCCCTGTCGCTGGTTGCCCTGGCGGCTGCGCTGTTGAGCGGCGCCGCTGTGGCGGCCGACATCGCCGTGCTCAGTGCAGGTGCCATCGAGCCCGGCCTGAAGGCCGCCGTGTCGGCGTTTGAAAAGCAGAGCGGCCACAAGGTGCAGATCACCTTCAACACCGCGCCCGAACTGAAAAAGCGCATGGACAGCAACCCGGCGTTCGATGTCGTGATCGCGCCGCCGGTCGTGATCGGCGAATTTGCCGGGGCGGGCAAGCTGGCTGAAACCCGCGCCAACGTGGGCCGTGTGGGCATGGGCGTTGCGGTGCGCGAAGGCGCGCCCGTGCCCGACATGTCGAGCGCCGATGCGATGAAGCAGTCGGTGCTGGCGGCTGACTCGCTGGTGTTCAACCGCGCATCGACCGGGCTGTATCTTGAAGGCCTGCTCAAAAAGATGGATGTCTACACCCAGGTCGAGGGCAAGACCACGCGCTACCCCGACGGCGCGGCGGTGATGGAGCACGTCATCAAGGGCAAGGGCCGGGAAATCGGCTTTGGCGCGATCACTGAAATCCTGCTCTACAGCGGCAAGGGCCTGAAGTTCGTCGGCCCGGTGCCGGCGGCCGTGCAGAACTACACCTCGTACACGGCGGCGCCGCTGGCCTCGGGCAAGCAGCAGGCGCTGGCGCAGGAGCTCGTGAGCTTTCTGGCCGGGCCGGTGGGCAAGCCGCTGTTTGTGGCGGCGGGCGTGACGGATTGAAAGCCGTTCTTCAGCGGGTGGCTGAGGCCCGCGTGGTGATTGCGGGGGAAACGGTCGGTGAAATCGGCCAGGGCCTGCTGGTGCTGGTGTGCGCCGAGAAGGGCGATACCGATGCCCAGGCCGACAGGCTGCTGGCCAAAATCCTCAAGCTGCGCATCTTCTCTGATGACAACGGCAAGATGAATCTGAGCGTTCAGGACGTGAAAGGCGGCCTGCTCATCGTCAGCCAGTTCACGCTGGCGGCCGATGTGTCGGGCGGCAACCGCCCCAGCTTCACCGGTGCCGCGCCGCCTGACGAAGGCCGCCGCCTGTATGACTACGTCGTGGCGCAGGCCCGGCTGCAGCACCCGGTGGTCGCCACCGGCCAGTTTGGCGCCGACATGCGGGTAGAACTGGTGAACGACGGGCCGGTCACGATCCCGATGCAGCTCTGATTTACTATTAAATTCATAGCTGCTCACGCCCGTATTTATTGGTCTGAAGGCCGATTTGATGCCTGAAATCGGCCTTTTTCAGGCGTTTTGCGGCATTTTCAGCCCTGCTAAACGCGTGACCACCAGAAATTTAACGTACACGGCAAAAATTTAACGTACACGTTAAAAATGGCCCGCGAGCACCACAGCCAGACCGGAAGAGCTTCAGTACGGCGACTTGATGCCCAAACCCGCCAGGATCCCGATCTCGCGCGCTTCCATGGCCTCTGCATCCGCCTCGCCAGTCTCATGGTCCCAGCCCTGGGCGTGCAGCGTGCCGTGCACCAGCAAGTGGGCGTAGTGGGCGGCCAGCGTCTTTTTGTTGTCTTTGGCCTCTTTGGCGACAACCGGCGCGCACAGCACCAGGTCGGCGGTGACGATGGGCTCCTGCGTGTAATCGAAGGTCAGTACGTTGGTGGCGTAGTCGCGCTGGCGGTAGTCGCGGTTCAGCGCCTGGCCTTCTTCGGCGTCGACGATGCGCACCGTGATCTCGGCGTCGCTATCAAGCGCGTGGCGAATCCAGCGGCTGACGCTGTGGCGCGGCAGGGCGGCGCGGTGGCGGGCGGCGTCTTTCAGCTCGCCGAACTGCAGCGAGAGGCTCAGCTGCTTCAGGCGTTCACGAGCCATTGCGGCTCCGGGCGCTGGTCTTGCGGGCTGGGGCGATGACCTCGATGTCATCGTCATTGCCCTTGCCGCCGCCGGTCTTGTCATAGGCGTCGACGATGCGCGCCACCAGCGGGTGGCGCACCACGTCGGCGCTGGTCAGCCTTGTGATGGCAATGCCCTTGATACGCCGGAGCACGCGCTCGGCATCGACCAGACCGCTGAGCTGGGTGCGCGGCAAATCGACCTGGCTCACATCGCCAGTCACCACGGCCTTGCTGCCAAAGCCGATGCGGGTCAAAAACATCTTCATCTGCTCGGGCGTGGTGTTCTGCGCTTCATCCAGAATCACAAACGAATGGTTGAGCGTGCGGCCGCGCATGAAGGCCAGCGGCGCAATCTCGATCTGCTGGCGCTCGAAGGCTTTTTGCACCTTCTCGAAACCCATGAGCTCGTGCAGCGCGTCGTAGAGCGGGCGCAGGTAGGGGTCGACCTTCTGGCTCAGGTCGCCGGGCAGGAAACCCAGGCGCTCGCCGGCTTCAACCGCCGGGCGTGTCAGCACGATGCGCTGCACCGCGCTGCGCTCCAGCGCATCCACCGCACAGGCCACGGCCAGGTAGGTCTTGCCGGTGCCGGCCGGGCCGATGCCGAAGGTGATGTCGTGCGTGGCGATGTTCTCCAGGTAGGTGCCCTGGTTGGCCGTACGCGCGCGCAGGTCCGCGCGGCGGGTCGACAGTGCCGACGCATCGGGCGCAATGCCCATGGCGGTGTCGCCGGCCAGCATGAGCTGCACGGTTTCTTCGGGGATGGGCCGCTGCGCCATTTCATACAGCGCCTGCAGGACTTCAAGCGCCTCGTTGGCCTTGACCTTGGTGCCGTCGATCTTGAACTGCTCGAAGCGGTGCGCAATCGTCACGTCCAGCGCTGCTTCTATGGTGCGGATGTGGGCGTCCATGGGGCCGCAGAGGTTGCCCATGCGGGTGTTGTTGGGGGGCGTGAAGGTGTGGCGGAGGATCAAAAGCGGGGTGTCCTTGGGCTGTGGCTGGCGTTTTGCAGTCAGATGGGTGATTGTCCCCTGAGATTCAAGCTGTGTGTGACTGCTAACATTGCCCCATGATTGGACGCATCTCCGGCCTGCTGGCTGAAAAGAACCCCCCGGAAATCCTGGTGGACTGCAACGGCGTGGGCTACGAGCTGCTGGTGCCCATGAGCACCTTCTACAACCTGCCCGGCCTGGGTGAAAAAGTCAGCCTGCTCACGCATTTTGTGGTGCGCGAGGACGCGCAAATCCTTTACGGTTTTGCCCAGTCTTCAGAGCGCGCGGCTTTCCGGCAACTCATCAAGATCTCCGGCGTCGGCCCGCGTACCGCGCTCAGCGTCTTGAGCGGCATGAGCGTCGAGGAACTGGCCCAGGCCGTCACGCAACAGGAAGCCGGCCGCATCATCAAGGTGCCCGGCATCGGCAAAAAAACCGCCGAGCGTCTGCTGCTGGAGCTCAAGGGCAAACTCGGCGCCGACATCGGCGTCCACGTCAACATCAGCAGCGACAGCCAGTCCGACATCCTGCAGGCGCTGGTCGCGCTGGGTTACAGCGACCGTGATGCAGCGCTGGCGTTGAAGGCGCTGCCCAAGGACGTGGGTGTGAGTGACGGTATCAAGATGGCGCTGAAGGCGCTGGCGAAATGAGCGCCGCGACGGGCCGCCCCGAGCAAGCTCGCGCCCCCTCGGGGGGCAGCGCATTACACGCAGTGACAAGCGTGGGGGCTCTATAACCATGGCTATCCAGACCGACGACTTCATGCCCGGCGCGCCGCCCGAAAAGCGCGTCATGTCGGCCGTGCCCGCTTCACCGAACGAAGAAGCGATTGAACGCGCACTGCGCCCCAAGCTGTTTGACGAATACGTTGGGCAGACCAAGGTGCGTGACCAGCTTGAAATCTTTATCGGCGCGGCCAGAAAACGCAGCGAGGCGATGGACCATGTGCTGCTGTTTGGCCCGCCCGGCCTGGGCAAGACCACGCTGAGCCACATCATTGCGCACGAACTGGGCGTCAACCTGCGGCAGACGTCAGGCCCGGTGCTCGAAAAGCCCAAGGACCTCGCCGCGCTGCTGACCAATCTTGAAAAAAACGATGTGCTGTTCATCGACGAGATCCATCGCCTGAGCCCGGTCGTTGAAGAAATCCTGTACCCCGCGCTGGAGGACTACCAGATCGACATCATGATCGGCGAAGGCCCGGCGGCGCGCAGCATCAAGCTTGACCTGCAGCCCTTCACGCTGGTCGGTGCCACCACGCGCGCCGGCATGCTGACCAACCCGCTGCGTGACCGTTTCGGCATCGTGGCCCGGCTGGAGTTTTATACGTCAGATGAACTCGCCCGTATCGTCAAACGCAGCGCGGCATTGCTCAAGGCGCCGATGGATGAAGACGGCGGCTTCGAGATCGCCCGCCGTTCACGCGGTACGCCGCGTATTGCCAACCGCCTGCTGCGCCGCGTGCGCGACTATGCCGACGTCAAGGGTACAGGCCACATCACACTCGACATCGCCAACAAGGCGCTCGCCATGCTGGATGTCGACCCACAGGGCTTTGACGTGATGGACCGCAAGCTGCTGGAAGCCGTGATTCACCGTTTCGATGGCGGCCCGGTCGGCCTCGACAACATCGCCGCCAGCATCGGCGAAGAACGCGACACGATTGAAGATGTGATCGAGCCCTACCTGATCCAGCAGGGCTATTTGCAGCGCACGCCGCGCGGCCGCATTGCGACGCTGGCGGCGTACAGGCATCTGGGTGTGGCGCCGCCGCAAACGGCCAGCGGCCTGTTCGAATCCTGACGTGGAACCCCCTGTTCACTGGAACACACTTTTGCTGAAGCACCGCTGGCGCTGGGCGGCAGGTGCTGTCCTGGTGGCAGGCGCGGTGACAGCTGCCGTGCTGCTGCGCGCACCTGCTGTCGATGCCCTTGAAGTGAAGTTTGCACCTCTGGTGCGAACCCTGCAGTTTTCAGCCCGCGTGGCCACACTGTCGCGTGTCAACGTGGGCAGCACGGCAACCGGTCGCGTGGCCCAGGTGCTGGTGGTCGAAGGCCAGCAGGTGCAGGCCGGCCAGCCATTGATTCAACTGGAAACCGCCGAGTTGCAGGCGGCACTGGCGCAGGCCGGCGCTGCCGAGAAGCAGGCGCGGGCACGCCTGGACGGTTTGCGCAGTACCGGCCGCGCCGCCGCCAATGCACAACTGCTTCAGGCGCAAGCCACGCTGCGCGCCGCCGAGGCCGACCTGGCACGCACGCGGCAACTGGTGGCTCAGGGGTTTTTGAGCGCCGCCACCCTGGACGACAAACAGCGCGCCGTGGATGTCGCGCGCGGCCAGCTGGCCGGCGCCCAGGCGCAGGCCGGAGCCAACGACGATGGCGGGACCGACGTGGCGCAAGCCCAGGCCCAGGTGGCCCAGGCAGCGGCGGCCACCGTGGTCGCGCAGGTGCGGCTGGCCCAGGCTGCCGTGCGGGCGCCTACGGCAGCGCGGGTGCTGACCCGCACGGTCGAACCGGGGCAAATCGTGCAACCGGGCGCCGCCCTGCTGAGCCTGGCGCTGGCCGGGCCGACCCAACTGGTGGCGCAGGTGGATGAACGTTTCCTGGACCAGTTGCGGGCTGAGCAAAAAGCCTCGGTCGTGGCCGATGCCTTTGCCGGCCAGCCTTTTGCCGCCCGCGTACTGAGCATTGCGCCAGCCGTGGACGCCCAGCGCGGCGCCATCGAGGTCAAGCTGGCGCTGACTGGCGATGCGCCGGCCTTTCTGCGCGAGGACATGACCCTTTCGGTCGATGTTGAAACCGGCCGGCGCGAAAAGACGCTGGTGTTGCCGCTGCGGGCCTTGCGCGACACAACAACAAGCAGTGCTGCGAAAGTGCTCGTGGCGCAGGACGGCCGCGCCGAAGCCCGTGCGCTCCGTTTGGGCCTGCGCACGCTGGATGCGGTCGAGGTGCTGGAGGGTGTGCGTGAAGGCGAGCCGGTGCTGCTTGGCGGCAATGTGCAGGACGGCAGCCGGGTTCGCCCCAGGCTCGTCACCTGGACACCCGGCCCGACGCCGCAGACGCCCGCTGGTGGCGCCGACATGGGCGCGGCGCTGAGCAACGCCGTCGCGCGTTAAGCACGGTACGGGCATGGCATCCTGGCTTGGTTTTGAATGGCTGGTGGCCTGGCGCTTCCTGCGCGAAGGCCGGATGCAGACCGTGCTGATCATCATCGGGGTGGCGGCGGGCGTGGCGGTGATCGCCTACATCTCGGCGCTGATCAGCGGCCTGCAAAGCAACACCGTGGCCAAGACGCTGGGCGCGCAGGCCCACATCAGCCTGCGCGCGCCCGATGACGTGCTGAAACCCTCCCGTGCGCCGGACCCGGCGGACACCACCGTGCTGGGCGATACCCAGCCGCGGGCACAGCGCCTGCGTTCGGTTGCCAACTGGCAGGCACTGGTGCCTTTGCTGGAGCAGCGCCCGGGTGTGGCGACGGTGTCACCCATGGTGTCGGGCGGCGGCCTGGCGTTGCGCGGCGAAGCCACCCAGGCGATTGCGCTGATGGGCGTGGACCTGGACCGTTATGACCGCATCGTCGGCCTGCGCAGCAAGGTGGTCAGCGGCACGGCCCGGCTCGCCCCCGGTGAAGCCATCATTGGCCGGGAGCTGGCCAGCGATCTTGGCGTGCGTGTGGGCGACCGCCTGAACGTGAACACCGGCACCGTCAGCGATTCGGTGCGCGTCACGGCACTGGTGGACCTTGGCGTCAAGGACCTGAACCGGCGCACCGTCATCGTGCCGCTGCGCGCCGCCCAAAACCTGCTGGGCCTGCCCGGCGGCGCCACAGTGCTTGAACTGCAGGTCAGCGACGTCTGGGCCGCCGATGCGATTGCCTCGTCGCTGCGCCGGGAATTTCCCTACAAGGTCGAAAGCTGGCAGGAAACCAATGCGCAGCTGGTGTCGGCGCTGAATGCGCAGTCGGTCAGCACGGCGGTGATTCGTGGTGTGGTGCTGATTGTGGTGGTGCTGGGCATTGCCAGCGTGCTGGTGGTGTCGGTGGTGCAAAAGCGCCGCGAGATCGGCATCCTGCGCGCCA
Organism: Pseudomonadota bacterium; assembly: GCA_040390295.1. Lineage (GTDB taxonomy): Bacteria > Pseudomonadota > Gammaproteobacteria > Burkholderiales > Burkholderiaceae_C > Polaromonas. The sequence continues at coordinate 340,222 of JAZJYR010000007.1, read as the reverse complement.
TGGGCGCAACACGCGGGCAGATCCTGCGGGTCTTCCTGGTCCAGGGCGCGGTAGTCGGAGCGCTGGGATCGCTGCTGGGTGTGTTGCTGGCCGTGCTGCTGATCTGGCTGTTCACGGCCTTTGTACGCGGCGCCGACGGCCTGCCGCTTTTTGCCATCACCCTGTCTCTGGCCAGCGCAGCCCGGGTGGCGCTGCTGGCCACAGTGTGCGGTGTGCTGGCCGCGATTGCGCCGGCGCGCAGCGCTGCAGCGCTGGACCCGGCGCAGGCGATCAGGATCTAGACATGGGTGCCCCCGCAACGTCCGCCACCCCGCTGATCGTGCTGGACGACCTGCGCAAAAGCTACAACGTGGGCCAGCCCAACGAGGCCGAGGTACTGCACGGGCTGCGCCTGCAGGTGGCGCACGGCGAATTCATGGCGCTGATCGGCCCGTCCGGCTCCGGCAAGAGCACCCTGCTCAACATCGTCGGGCTCCTCGAACGCATGAGCGCCGGCAGCTACCTGCTGCAGGGTGAGGCGGTGCAGGGTCTGAGCGACGCCGAACTGACGCTGCGGCGGCGCAGCACGCTGGGTTTTGTGTTCCAGTTTCACCACCTGCTGCCGGCCTTCACGGCGCTCGAAAACGTCACCTTGCCTGCAATGATGACCGAAGGGCGCGTCAGCGCGGTGCAGCGCGAGCGGGCGCGCGAGTTGCTCGATGCCGTGGGTCTGGCCAAAGCGATGGACAAGCGGCCGTCGGAGCTGTCGGGCGGCATGCAGCAGCGTGTCGCGATCGCCCGGGCGCTGGTGCAGCAACCGCCGCTGGTGCTGGCCGACGAGCCGACCGGCAACCTCGACACCGCGTCATCCAACGAAGTGTTTGCGCTGCTGCGCCAGATCCACGCCGAACGCGGCACCTCCTTTGTGATCGTCACCCACGACCCGCGCATGGCCGCGCGTTGCGACCGGCTGGTCGACCTGGTCGATGGGCGAATTGCCCGCGACGAGCAGATCGCTGCAGCCGGTCCGCCCACGGACAACAGCTAGAAATCTTCAGGTCAACGCGCCGCGCGCATCAATCTTGATGATGCGTTCCACTGTCCCCTTGAGCAGACCACCGCGCACACCGATCATGACGTCATGCAGGTTGACGGTCGGGTCGCAGTGGCCGGGCACCAGCCAGAGCAGGCTGCCGAGGTTGGGCAGGCGGGTGCTGCCGGGCGTTGGTTTGAGAATGCCGTGTTCGTCGCCCCCGTTGGAATATTCCAGGATGTTGCGTGCGCCGAACGCGTGCACCCTGGGCATCCCGGAGTCAATCGCGTGGCTTTTGTGGCCCGCGTCACAGACCACGTAGCCCTTGTCCGGGTGGGCGCTGATGACCTGGGTTTTGACGAACAGTGCGTGCTCAAAACGCGGGTGGCCCTGGTCGCGCTGGTTGGCGGCGTAGTCGGCATCCATGAAAAGGTAAGAACCAGCCTGCAGCTCGCCATAGACGCCGCTGGCTGCTTCGAGCGCGACGGTGCCGGTGCCCGCACCCGTGACCAGGCCTGGCTTGAGGCCCTCGGCTTCAATCAGCTGGCGGGTTTGAGTGACGGCCCTGATGGCGTCGCTGATGACGGCACGGCGTTCTGCCGGCGTGCGCAGGTGTTGGGCCTTGCCGTGGTAGGCCTGCAGGCCCGCGAAGTTGAGTGCCGGGTGCTTGCGGATCTCAAGCGCCAGCGCGACGGCTGCCGGGCCGGGCTCGACACCGCAGCGGTTGTGTCCGACATTGATTTCGATAAAGACGTTGATCTCTGTCGCGATGCCGGATGCTGCGCGCGACTCGTTCATGATGGTGGCCAGGCGCGTGATGCCGTCGATGCTGTCCACGCACACGGCGATGCGGCCGTCGTGCGGCAACACCAGGCGGGTCAGCGCTGCGATCCGCGCCAGTTTCATCGGTGCGATCACCTCGTTGGTGATGAAAATGTTGTAGATGCCGCCCGCCACCAGCGCTTCGGCCTCTGATGTTTTCTGCACGCAGACGCCCACAGCACCGGCGGCCATCTGAAGTTTCGCAATCTCTGCGCTCTTGTGCATCTTGGCGTGCGGACGCAGCTTGACGTTGTGCAGGCCGGCAAATGCGGCCATGGTGGCCAGGTTGCGTTCCATGGCGTCCAGGTCGACGACCAGGGCCGGTGTGTCTATGGCGTTGACAGGCTGGCCGGGCAAGCGCCCGAGGTAATCTTTGACTTTGATTGTGGCCATCTCTGTATTTACGTCGTCGTTTCATCCAGCGCGTCATCGTCCAGATGGTGGGTGTCCGCCCAGCCGACCAGCGTGAAGCCTTCTGGCGTCCACAGCAGGCGGTTGATGGCTGCATTGCCCAGGGCCCAGGTACGCGGCGCCTGTATTTCAAGCCTTGTCGCGGCGCGGTAGAGCACATCCATCACACCGCCGTGGCCGACCATCGCTATCAATTCGCCGGGATGGCGCGCCGCCAGTTTTTCTGCGGCTGCGACAACACGCGCGCGCAAAGCGGTCAGCGACTCGCCGCCTGCCGGGGAAAAATCAGGATCACGCTTGCGCCAGCGCATGGATTGCTCGGGCAGCAGGGTTTCAATTTCGGCAAAGGTCTTGCCTTCAAAATCGCCAAAACCGCGTTCACGCAGGGCCTCTTCCCTGGTGACTTCAATGCCGGTTGCACGGCTGACGTATTGCGCCGTTTCCCATGCACGCAGCAGGTCGCTGGCGTAGATGGCGGTGATGGGCTCGTCCTTCAGTGCATTGCCCAGTCGCTCGGCCTGCCAGCGCCCTGTGGCGCTCAGCGGTATGTCGAGCTGGCCCTGGATGCGGGTGTCCACGTTCCATGCGGTTTCACCGTGCCTGATGGCAATGACCCGGGTTGGATCTGCCATTTACCTGGGTATTTCCACGTTGATGCGACGCGTTCCTGGCGCGGGCTGCGGGAAGCCCAGCAAGGCGGAGTCCAGCATGGCCGGCAACACCGCACGCGTATCGCCCCACACACCTTCATGGTAGGCGCGGGTTTCAAACACGACTTTCTGGCTGGAGAGGTCGCGCATCAACAGGCTGAGGTCACGCTTGTAGTAGGGTTCCCCAAAGCGCATGGGGTAACCAAATCCGTAACCGCCATAACCATACCCCCCCATGGGACCACCGATGAATGGCCCGGGCCCGCCAAACAGAAAGCCGTCATCCGGGAAGCGTTCAAGGTACTGGGTATTGAACATGACCTGCACGCTGTAACGGGCGGTCTGCGGCTGAAACACCATGCCGACCCTGGCGAGGCTGGCGCGCGTGATCTCTTCAAGGCGGTCCTGCTGGACGTTCTGCTGGGAGGGAAGGCGCTCAAACCGGTAGGTCGTACCCGGTACCGGTGGCGCAGATGGCCACGCTGAAAATGCCGTGACGTCGCTGTCAACGATGCGCAGGCCGCCGCAACCGGCCAGAAGAAAGCCGGCAACCGCTGCAATCACCAAAGCCTTGAGCATCCGCATCATTTCTTGCTGTCTCCTTCGGGCCTGTGCTGCGCTACAGGCTGTTCAGTGAAATCACTGCAGTGCCTGGCAGCGCGGACGCGAAGGGCTCGTTGAACTCTTCCGCATCAAACGCCTTGTCGCCATCGGCATCGGCCACGCCCGTCGTGCGGATGTTCTTGAAGTCGTGGCGCTTGTTGTCCATCAGGTGCGAGGGCACGATGTTCTGCAGGCTGGCAAACATGTTCTCGAGGCGGCCTGGGAATTTTTTGTCCCACTCGCGCAGCATGTTGCCGACCTGCTTGCGCTGCAGGTTTTCCTGGCTGCCGCAGAGCGTGCAGGGAATGATGGGGAACTCGCGCACCTGGGCCCAGCGGGTCAGGTCTTTTTCAGTCACGTAGGCCATGGGGCGAATGACGATGTTCTTGCCGTCGTCACTCACCAGCTTGGGCGGCATGCCCTTGAGTTTTGCGGCAAAAAACATGTTGAGAAAAAACGTCTGCAACATGTCGTCGCGGTGGTGGCCCAAGGCAACCTTGGTGCAGCCCAGCTCGCCGGCCACACGGTACAGAATGCCGCGCCTCAGGCGCGAGCACAGCGAGCACAGCGTCTTGCCTTCAGGAATCACGCGCTTGACGATGCTGTAGGTGTCCTGGTTTTCGATGTGAAACGGCACGCCCAGCTTGCCGAGGTATTCGGGCAGGATGTGCTCCGGGAAGCCGGGCTGCTTCTGGTCCAGGTTGACGGCCACCAGCTCGAAGTTGATGGGTGCTCGTTTTTGCAGCTTGAGCAGGATGTCCAGCATGGCGTAGCTGTCCTTGCCGCCCGAGACGCACACCATGACCTTGTCGCCTTCTTCGATCATGTTGAAGTCAACGATGGCGCGCCCGACTTCACGGCACAGGCGTTTTTCAAGCTTGTGGTCTTCGCGTTCGATCTTCAGGCGCGATGCCGCAGATGCTTTTTCAGCATCCGCCGCCACTTCATCTTCCATCCAGACTGCACTCATGTCATTGGCTCCCATGTGGTTTACCACTGTCCTGTCTCGACGCGAATGGCAACTTCGCAGTCGTCAAAAATTTCCAGTTTGGCAATCTTCACGCGCACGCCGAGCACGCCTGGCAATGTCATCAGGCGGTGCGCCAGCTTGCCGATCAGGCTTTCAAGCAAATTTACATGCTCTGCCGTGCATTCGTTGATGATGATCTGCCGCACTTTCCTGTAGTCCAGCACGTGGTGGATGTCGTCGTCGCTGGGCAAGAGCGGCTGCGTGCCCAGGTTCAGCTCGGCATCGACCTGTATGGGCTGCGGTGCGCGCTTTTCCTGCTCAAGAATGCCCAGGTTGGCGTCAAAGCGCAAACCGGTCAGTGTCAGGATCTGTGTGCCTCTTGTATTGAACATGGTGTGGCTTTAAAAGTTCCGGGGTAGAACAGCTTCTCAGGGGTTGCCGGGGTTCATCAGCGAGAAGTCACGCTCGAATTTCATCAGGTGCTGGCCACCATCCACGAGCAGCGTGGTGCCCGTGATGGACTGGTTTTCAAGCGCAAATCTGACGGTGGCGGCCACATCGGCGGGTGTTGACGAGCGATTGAGTGGCGACAGCTTGTGCAGCGCTTCAAATTGCTGGTCGCTCAGCATGTGGCTGGTCAGGGTCAGGCCGGGTGCGACGCCGACCACGCGCACCTGGGGCGCCAGCGCCATGGCCAGCATGGTGTTGGCCGCTTCAAGCGCGGCTTTGGAGAGCGTGTAGCTGAAAAAATCGGGGTTCTGGTTCCAGAGTTTCTGGTCGAGCAGGTTGACGACCGCGCCCGTTGCTTTTCTTGCGCTCACATGCGCGTGCAATGCCTGGGCCAGCAAAATCGGCGCGCCGGTATTGCTCCGCAAATGTTTTTCCATGGCCGCAAAGCTGAAGCTGTCGGTGCTGTCGTGTTCAAAGGCAGACGCGCTGTTGACGACAGCGTCGACAGGGCCAAACTTTGCAATCACGGCAGGAAGCAGCTTTTTGACGTCTGCTTCGTCCGCGAGGTCGCAGGGGAAGGCTGCCGACTCCCCTGCCAGCCGTGCACAGTCGGCCACGGTTATCAATGCTTCGGCTTCGGAGCTGCGGTAGTGCACGGCGACCCGCCATCCGGCGCGCGCCAGCACAAGCGCGATCTCGCGCCCCAGCCGCCTGGCGGCGCCGGTCACAAGAACTACAGGGGCTTGGCGCGCATCAGGCATCAGGCGGTGTGTTGGGGATAGAGGGGCAGGGTGAGCATGAATCACCGACAATCACGGGCTGTGACTTCGACGACATACCCTCCCATTTTACCGGGCAGCCTGCAAAAGCATATTGCGGGGGCCATTGAGGCCGCCGGCGGCTGGATCGGCTTTGACCGCTTCATGGAAATGGCGCTGTACACGCCCGGCTGGGGTTACTACGCCAGCGGCTCGCGCAAGTTCGGCCTGATGCCCCAATCCGGCAGCGATTTTGCGACCGCGCCCGAGATGTCGCCCCACTTTGGCCGGGCGTTGGCCAGCCAGCTGGGGCAGGCGCTGGACGCGACGGTGACCGACGAAATATGGGAGTTTGGCGCCGGCACGGGTGCGCTGGCTTCACAGCTGCTGCAGTCCCTGGGCGACAAGGTGGTGCGCTACAACATCGTCGACCTGTCGGGCAGCCTGCGGGAGCGCCAGGGCGAGCGGCTGGCAACATTCGGCAACAAGGTGCACTGGGTCAGCGAGTTGCCCGGGCAGATCAGGGGTGTCGTCGTCGGCAATGAAGTGCTGGACGCCATGCCGGTGAAAGTGCTGGCCCGCACCTCTGGGGTTTGGCATGAACGCGGTGTGGCGGTCCATGAGGGCGCGTTTGTTGATGCAGACAAGCTCACGGAATTTCGCCCACCGGTGGAGATTGAAGGCCCGCACGACTACGTGACCGAAATCCATCCCGAGGCCGAAGGTTTTATGCGCACGCTGGCCGACCGCCTGGTGGCCGGCGCAGCCTTTCTCATTGACTACGGATTTCCCGAGCAGGAGTTTTACCACCCGCAGCGCAGCATGGGCACCCTGATGTGCCATCGCCTGCATGTCGCCGATACCAATCCGCTGGCCGATGTGGGCGACAAGGACATCACGGCACACGTGAACTTCACCGGCATTGCACTGGCTGCGCAGGAGGCGGGCATGCAGGTGCTGGGCTATACCAGCCAGGGCCGGTTTTTGCTGAATTGCGGCTTGCTTGATGGGCTGGAGGATGTGAGCCTGCCGGAACGTGTGATGGTGCAAAAACTCATCAATGAACATGAAATGGGTGAGCTGTTCAAGGTGATTGCACTGGGGGCAAGGCATTCCGCTGAATGGGTCCCCATGGGCTTCAATCAGGGTGACCGCACCCATAAACTCTGAGACCCACATGATTCGCTGGATGATCGTCATTTTCCTGATTCTGGTGGTCATCAGTGCGCTGACGCCGTGGCTGCACAAGCTGGGTTTTGGCAAGTTGCCGGGGGACTTGCGCTTCAGGCTCTTTGGCCGGGAATGGTTTATTCCGCTGGCCACCACGGTCATTCTCAGCCTGATCGCCACGCTGGTTGCCAGGGTAATTTGAGCTTCGCGCCTACGGGCGCCGGGCCGCGCAGCCGTTAGCATGGCAAGAATTCACAAGGGGCACCAGCCTTGAACAGCCATCCCACCCCAAAATTACCGTCACGCGCCAAGGGCGCCGCGCCTGTGGCCTGCGTGGACATAGGCGGCACCAAGGTCGCTGTCAGCATCGCCGATGGCACCGGCATTCGCGGCCGCGTCGCCGAGCCGACCATCAAGCAGGGAACCCGCGATGCGCTGGGCGAACAGGTGCTGGCGCTGATCCAGCGCAGCTGTGCTGAATCTGGCGTGCGCATGGAATCCCTGTCGGCCATTGGTGTGTCGTCATGCGGCCCTTTTGTGTTGCAAGAGGGGCTGATCGAACTGGCTGCACCCAATATCTGCGGTGGGCTTGCCGGTGTGACGCGCGGCCTGCCCAACGAGTGGACCAGCGTGCCGCTTGAAGCGCCGCTGCGAAAGGCCTTCAAAAATGTACGCGTTGAAAATGACTGCATCGCTGCTCTGGAGGCCGAACGCCGCTGGGGCGCGTTGCAGGGGTTCGCGCATTGCGCCTATGTCACCTGGAGCACCGGCATCGGTGTGGGCCTGTGTGTCGATGGCCGCGTGCTGCGCGGCAAGCACGGCAATGCGGGCCATGCGGGGCACATGTTTGTGAGCGACAACCACGATGCGCTCTGCGGCTGCGGAAACATCGGTGACCTTGAGGCGCTGGTCGCCGGCAATGCGATGGCGCGCAGGTTTTCTGGTCATGGTTATGCCGATGCTGCTGCGCTGCTGGCAGCTGCGCGGTCGGGCGATGCGGCCGCTGTGGGCATTGTTGAGGAGTTGTGCCGGGTGATGGGGCGCGGCTTGTACAACCTTGTTGTGACGCTGGATTTGCAGCGGATCAGTTTGGGCGGCAGCGTGTTCTGGAACAACCGCGACTATCTTTTGCCTCGGTTGCAGGCACAAATGGATGGGCATTTGCCGGCGCTGACGGCCGGGGTCGGGTTTGTTGCTGCCGGGCTTGAGGACAGGGTTGGGGACTATGCGGCGCTTGCCTTGACAGACCCTTGAACTGCACGATCGTGGCCGTGAAGGGAAAAACTTCAATAAGCAAACACCCTCAACCCCGATTTACAGGCGAAACATCCTCATTCAGCGAAGGTTTCCGCAAGCTCACCTGATTCCGCTGATCGGTCGAATCCGTCCCGGCCAGCGCATCCAGAAATGACTTGCGCCACCAGTGCACATCATGCCGCCGGATGCGATACAGCAGCTTCTCATGCCGCGCCTGTCGTTCTTCAAGCGGCATCTGCAGCGCCTGCTGAATCACTTCTGCAGTGCCGTCGATGTCATAAGGATTGACCAGCAGCGCATGCTCCAGCTGCTCGGCCGCGCCGGCGAAGCGCGACAGCACCAGTACACCGGGGTCATTCTCATCCTGCGCGGCAATGAACTCCTTGGCCACCAGGTTCATGCCGTCACGCAACGGCGTGACCAGTGCGACGCGTGCCGCGCGGTACAGCCCCGGCAGGCGCTTGCGGGCCACGTTGCGGTGCATGTAACGGATCGGCATCCAGTCCAGTTCGCCAAAGTCGCCGTTGATGGAGCCGCACAGGCTTTCCATCTCGCGCAGCAGGTCGGCATAGGCGCCCATGTCCTCGCGGCTGGGTGAGGCGATCTGTATCAGCGTGGCGCTGTTGAGGTTTTCCGGATATTTTTTCAGCAGCGTGCGGAAGGAGCGCATGCGTTGCGGCAGGCCTTTGGAATAGTCCAGCCGCTCCACGCCCAGGAGCAGCTTGCGGCGTGAATACTCTTCCTTCATGCGGTGATACATGTCCATGCCGTCTTTGGCCCGGGTCAGCGCCTGGAACTCGTCGACATCGATGCCGATGGGGAATGCGCCCGCGCGCACCGTCCGGTTGTAGGCCCTGAAACGGTCATTGCCGAGCGCAGTTGCGTTCGCCTCGGCCTGCACATAACGTGAAAAATGCAACAGGTCGGCCTCGCTCTGGAAGCCGACAAGGTCATAGGCAAACAGCGCGCGCACCAGCCACTCATGTTGCGGAATGGCGGCCAGTACCAGCTGCGGCGGCAGCGGTATGTGCAGGAAGAACCCGATGCGGTTGCTGCAGCCCATCGCACGCAATTCTGCCGCGAGTGGTATCAGGTGGTAGTCATGGACCCAGATGATGTCGTCGGGTTTGAGCAGGCCCATGAGCTTGCGCGCAAACAGCCGGTTGACGCGGCGGTAGGCGTCGATGTGGCCAGCGTCAAAGCGTGCCAGGTCCAGCCGGTAGTGAAAGACCGGCCACAGCACATCGTTGCTGTAGCCGAGGTAATGGCCGTCATGGTCTTCCTGCGACAGATCGACTGTGGCGAGTGTGACGTTGCCAGCCTGGTGTATGTGCAGTTCACCTTCGCCCGTTGCGCCATCCTTGACGATGGCACCGCTCCAGCCAAACCACATGCCGCCCGTGGTGTTGAGGGCATCCGCCAGCGCGACGGCGAGGCCACCGGCTGCTGTCTTGCGCGGGTCGGCGACCCTGTTGGATACAACAACCAGGCGGCTCAATTGAACACCCCCGTCGGACGCCCACTGCGTGCAGCGCCTTCCCCCGTTGCAGGGGGCCGCGCCTGCAGCCTGGCAGAGCCGGTTCTGCAGCTTTTGCCTGCTTTTGTGCTCGTGGTCATATCTGGCTATCCCAAGGTGCCGACAATCTCACTGCAGCATTGATGATGCCCACCATCGAATAGGTCTGGGGAAAGTTGCCCCACATCTCGCCTGTCACGGGGTGCGTGTCCTCAGACAGCAGGCCGACATGGTTGCGCGCCGCCAGCATGGTTTCGAAAATCTCGCGCGCCTGTTGCTTGCGGCCTATACGGGCCAGCGCGTCAATGCGCCAGAAGGTGCAGATGTTGAAGGCAGTTTCGGGTTTGCCGAAGTCGTCGGGGGCTTCGTAACGGCGCATGTAGGGGCCATCACACAAATGCTTTTCCAGTGCATCGACGGTGGCGATGAAGCGGGGGTCTTTCGGGTCGATGAAGCCGACTTCAATCATCAGCAGCACGCTGGCATCGAGGTCGCGGCCGCCAAAACTTTCGGCAAAAGCCTGGCGTTCCTCGCTCCATGATTCACGCAGGATGCGCTCCTGCATCACGTCGGCATGGCCACGCCAGTAGGCGGCGCGGTCTGCCTGCTGCAGCACAACAGCGATCTTGGCCAGCCGGTCGCAGGCGGCCCAGCACATCAGTGCCGATGAGGTGTGAATGCGTGCGCGTGTGCGCAGCTCCCACATGCCCGCATCGGGCTTGTCGTAGGTCAGCACGGCCTGCTCGCCGACCTTCTCAAGCTCCTTGAACTCTGCCGCGCCGCCGCGATGCAGCAGGCGATGGTCGTGAAAGGCCTGCGCCGCGCCCAGTACCACGTTGCCGTAGACGTCGTGCTGGAAATGCTCCTGCGCCTGGTTGCCGACACGCACCGGGCCCATGCCGCGGTAGCCGCCCAGGTGGTTCATCATGGACTCGGGCAACTCGCGCTCCAGGCCGATGCCGAACAGCGGCTGGATGTGGCCGCCCTTGGCCTGCACCACCACGTTGGCGAGCCAGCGCAGGTAGTCTTCCATGGTGCCGACTTCGGACAGGCTGTTCAGGGCGCGAATCACAAAAAAGGCGTCACGCAGCCAGCAGTAGCGGTAGTCCCAGTTGCGCTGGCTGCCCGGCGCTTCCGGAATGCTGGTGGTCATGGCAGCGACGATGGCGCCGGTGTCTTCAAACAGCGAAAGCTTGAGCGTGATGGCTGCACGTATGACGGCCTCCTGCCACTCCAGCGGCAGGTGCAGGCGCTGGCTCCATTTGCGCCAGTAGGAGATCGTTTCCTGCTCGAAGAGGCGCGCCGTGTCGGCAATGCCACCGGCCAGCGACTCGTCAGCGCCGAGCAAAAAATTGTGCTCGCGCGTCAGTACAAAAGGTTGGCGTTCCAGCAGGTAAGAGATCGACATGTCGGTGTTGAGCCGCAGCGTCATCTCTTCGCCGACGTAGCGAACGTGGTTGCTGCCACGGGTGATTTCAGGCGTCTCGCGGCCCCAGTCGTAGCGCACGTCCAGCGACACGCGGATGCGCGGCGCGCCGTGTACCGGGCGAATGCGGCGCACCAGTGTCATGGGCCTGAAGTAACGCGAGCGGTTGTAAAAGCGCGGCGCAAAGTCCGTGATCTCCACGCACTGACCGGTGTTGTCCCACAACTGGGTGCGCAGCACGGCGGTGTTCGGCTCGTACCACTGCCTTGCTTCATGGAAGTCTTCGATCTCGATGGCGAAGGCGCCTGGCCTGGAGCCCGGGTTTTCACCCGGCTCGAGCAGCGCGTTGAACACCGGATCCCCGTCAAAGCGTGGCAGGCAGCACCAGACGATGCGTGCGCGTTTGTCCACCAGCGCGCTGAAGGCGCAGTTGCCGATCACGCCCATGGACAGCGAAGGATCAGCCGGTGGCCCAAAATTGCCCTGTGGCGCCGGTGTCGTCATGCGCGAAGTCCTTTTAATTCCTGCAATGAGGTTTGCAGCCATTGCCGCAGGGCCGCGGGGCTGGCGCAACGGCGTTCGGCCAGGCTGTGGCCAACGCCTACCTTGATGCCTTCGCCGCCCAAGCCCTGCACGGACTCAAAACCGGCTTCATCGGTGGTGTCGTCACCCGCAAACAACGGCACTCGACCTGCAAAGGGCGCCTGGCCCATCAGCGCTGCAATGGCCGAGCCCTTGCTTACACCGGAGGCCTTGATGTCAAAAACACATTTGCCGTGCATCAGTTCCAGCCCGGGCGAGCGCTTGACGGCTTCTGCCATGGCTTCAAGGCAAATAAACTCCAGCGCGGGGGCCTGGCGGTAGTGCAGGGAGACGGCTGTGGTCTTGATCTCGACCTTCAGGCCGACATGCTGTGCAGCCAGTGCCAGGGCAACGCGGGAGACCTCATGCAGATCGGGTGATGCAACCTGTGTGAGGATGCCGTCGCCCAGGCGGAGTTGCGCGCCGTGCTCGGCCGAGGCCGGCAGGATTTGAGGGGCCAGAAAATGGTCCAGATCTGAAAGTTTGCGACCTGAAACAATCGCCAGCGCGCCGTCCAGTTCCCTGTGGAGTTGAGCCAGCAGGCCCGGCAGGTCGGGGCTGACCTGCACGAGTTCGGGTTCGGATGCGATATCGACCAGCGTGCCGTCGAAGTCCAGAAAAAGCGCTGTCCGTACAGCGATGCGGGGGAGGTCTTCCGGCATCCCTGGGCGCACTGTTTCGGTGGTGGACCGTGTTGAAAATGAGGTGCTTGTCATCTCTGCAAAGCTTAGCAAACGCCGGGCTTTACGGGTGTAGGCGTGTTTCGCCTTTCGTTCGGCGCATGGGGGTTTTAAACGTCGGATTGCAGGGCCACTGCGGCCACGCGAGCCGCATGAATGCGTTCGCCGATTTTTTTGCCGTCTTCTCCGGCCGCCTGTGCCTGCTCGGCGACCTGCTGAGTGGGCACTGACTGTGCGGCTTCCAGCGTGGCCAGCAGGCGTTGCCGCTGGGGGTAGGGCGAATCTTCAAGTCCGAGCCGCCCGCGCGCATCGCACTCGCAGGCCAGCAGTACATCCGCAAAACGCTGCGGTTTGCGGAAGGCATCGCAGCGCTCCAGCAGGCGCACCAGCGCAGCAGCGCCAAATTCTGCGCTGCGGTGGATGTTGCCGTGTTCGCGCGCCACCACATCGGCGATTTCGCGGCATTCGACCGGCACGCGCAGGCGTTCGCAGACGCCCTTGAGGAGGCGCGCGCTGCGCTCTTCATGGCCAATATGCCGGGGCAGCATATCGGCCGGCGTTGTGCCCTTGCCGAGGTCGTGCGTCAGGCAGGCAAAACGTACCGGCAGCAGCGCCTTGAGCTGTGCGGCCATGTCCAGCACCATCATGAGGTGAATGCCCGTATCGACTTCGGGATGGTATTGGGCACGCTGCGGAACGCCCCAGAGCCTGTCGACCTCGGGCAGGATTTTTTTGAGGGCGCCGCATTCCCGCAGTACTTCGAACATGCGCGAAGGTTTGCCCTCCATCAGGCCGCGTGACAGCTCCTGCCAGACGCGCTCGGCCACCAGCGCATCAACTTCGCCGCCGGCCACCATGTCTTTCATAAGCGTCATGGTCTCGGGTGCGACGCTGAAGTCGGCAAAGCGGGCGGCAAAGCGCGCCACGCGCAGGATGCGCACCGGGTCTTCGCGAAAGGCGTCGGTCACATGGCGCAGGATTCTGGCCCGGATGTCCTTCTGGCCGCCGAACGGGTCCTGCAGATTTCCGAAATCAGCCTCGAAGCCATCTGCGCCCGGGCGTGCCGGCGCCGCAATGGCATTGACCGTGAGGTCGCGGCGGGCCAGGTCTTCCTCAAGCGTGACCTCCGGCGAGGCCTGGACCTCAAAGCCGCGGTAGCCGCGCGCCGTCTTGCGTTCGGTGCGAGCCAGTGCGTATTCCTCACGGGTTTGCGGATGCAGGAAGACCGGGAAATCCTTGCCCACAGGCAGGTAACCCAGCCCGGCAAGCGCTTCGGGGGTGCTGCCGACGACCACCCAGTCGTGGTCCTGCACCGGCAAGCCCAGCAAGGCATCGCGCACCGCACCACCGACCATAAAAATCTGCATGCTGGCAGTTTAGCGGCGCGCCTGCTCGCGGATGGATATCGAAATTTGCTATGAATTAAATAGCTGCTTACGCCCGTATTTATTGGTCTGGAGGCTGATTTGATACTTGAAAATGGTCTTTTTCAGGTGTTTTTGACCCGTTTTCGGGTTTCTGGCGCGTTGTGTGACGCTCGAAGGCCGAAATGTTAATACCTATATCAACATTTGGCTTTTTGGACCCATGCGGTAGGGCTCGTCAGCTTCAACAAAATCGTGCTCTGCCAGTGCCTGGTCCCTCCAGGCTTTCACGCCGGGCAGGGCGCAGACGCGCGCGATATAGGCTGTGATGTGTGCTGGCACCGGCAGCTGGTAGGTTTTCAGCCGCATGCAGACCGGCGCGAAATAGGCGTCGGCGACGGAGAACTGCCCGAAGAGCAGCGGGCCGCCGTAGTGTTCAAGCAAGGACGTCCACATCTCCACCAGGCGTTGTACGTCGCTGCGCACGGCGGGCTTGTCACGCCAGGCCAGCGCGCCCATGAGTGGCAGTGATGCCTCGATGTTCATCGGGCAGGCCGTGCGCAGCGCGCCGAAGCCGGCATGCATCTCTGCGCAGATGCTGCGTGCGCGGGCGCGCGCCTTCACATCCTGTGGCCACAGTTGCCGGTCGGGATATTTTTCGGCGACATATTCCGCGATGGCCAGGGTGTCCCAGATGACCAGGCCGTCGTCGTCGAGCACCGGTACCTGGCCGGCCGGGTTGACGGCCAGCATGGCCTTTTTGAATGCGGAGTCGGCGTCAAAGGTATTGGCGCCAAATCGCACCATGATTTCTTCAAACCCAATACCCGCCTGGGCGAGCAGTACCCATGCGCGCATGGACCAGGACGAGTAATTTTTATTGGCGATGTAGAGCTTCATCCCGGGAGTCCTTTTGCGATTGGGCACCCATCCTAAATCCCCTGCACCGGCTGATTGATGCAAAAACAGTGCGAGATTGATACCGTCAGAACCTTCCGGCAGTCTTTCGCTTGGCCATCAGACCGCTGCGTAGCCCCTGTGCGCCGAGGTAAAAGGGCGCAACCGCACCGAGCGCCGTCGGCCTGATGCCCAGTGCCTGCAGGCCGGGCAGCTTGCCGCTGGCGACGTTGTCTTCCTTCATGGTGTCCAGGTTGTCACGGCTCATCATGGGCTCGCCGGGGGCCAGTTCCATGAACCAGGCCTGCAGCCGCGCGAGCGGGTCGGGCAGGCCGATAACGGGGCGGCCCTTGCCGCCGTTGATGCCGCTGTAGCGGCCGGCCAGTTGCATCAGCTGCCTGAGGGTGAAAACTTCGGGGCCGCAGGCTTCATAGGTCTGGCCGATGGTGGTCTTGTCGTCAAGGCATTTGACGATGGCGTTGGCCACATCCTCGACCCACACGGGCTGGAACTTCGCATTGCTGCCAGCCAGCGGAATGACCGGGAAGTACCGCTGCAGCCTGGCGAAGGTGTTCATGAACTTGTCGTCCGTGCCAAAGAGAACGCTGGGGCGCAGCACCGTCACATCCAGGCCGGAGCCCAGCAGCACCGCCTCACCACGCGCCTTGCTGCGCTGGTACATCGACGGCGCATTGATGCCTGCGCCCAGGGCGCTGAGGTGAATGATGCGGCGCTGGCCGGCGGCCTGGCAGGCGCGGGTGAGTTCGAGCGGCAATTGCACATGCACCTTGTCGAAGGCGGCTTCGCTGCCGTGCAGGATGCCCGTGAGGTTGATCACGGCATCATGCCCTGCCAGCAACGACGTCAGGGACGCGCTGTCGTAACTGTGCACTTCGGCAATGTCCACCATGGGCAGCATCTGCAGGTGTTTGGCGCTGTCACGCCTGCGGGTGGCGACGGTGGCGCGGACGGGGACTTCAGCGAGCTTTTCGCACAGGTGGCTGCCAATAAAACCTGTACCGCCGAGGATGAGTATTTTTTTCATAGACCTGTATTTAACACCTTGCGACTCGTACCGCAACCCGGAAGTAGCGAAACAAAATTAAAGTGATGGATTCGCGCTCAGGGCAAGGCGCAACCCTTGTGAAGGCTGTGCCCCTTCACAAGGGTTGCAACGCCGTCCTGGGCGTGAAGACGCGCTTTCATGTTTCGATATTTTCGGGTTGCGGTACCAGGGCTGTTCAGGTGGTCAGCCTTTCATAGACTTGAGATGCCTCAATCCAGGCCGGAATACCGCCGCCCGGAATGGCGACGGTCATGGCGTCGAGCAGTTCCTCGTGGCTGGCACCGCAACCCAGTGCGGCCCGGCCGTGGATCTCGATACCGGTCTGGTAACGCTCGGCCGAGTTGATGGCCACCAGCATCAGCTCCTTGTACTTCTGCGGAAGACTGCCGTCCTTGAGGTTTTCGCTGCGCAGCCTGAAGTAGCCTTCAAACAGCACCGGCTTGTGGTCCGCCAGCAATTGCACAAAGGCCGGCACCTTGCCCATGGCCTTGTCAAAGTAGGCAAGGATGTCTTCCCTGCTTTCAAACCGGGTGTCGGTGTCTTGCGCGGGCGCAGCCTGATCGGCGGAAAGGCCTGTGATACGCGCGCCGTCGATATACATGGCGGTGCCGCGTGAACCGGCAAACAGCATCAGGATTTCATGCCACTCCTGCGGTTTGGCGCCCAGCTTTGCCGCGGCATCTGCGTGCAGGCGCGCCAGGTCTGCATGCCCTTTTGAAAGGTAAATCACAAACAGCATGAAGTGTTTGATCTTTATGGGAAGCGGCCCCTGCGTGATGGCGCCTTCCGCCAGCCGCGCAAAACCTTTGGTCGCCTCGGGGCTGAACGCGCCCATCGCCTTCAGCCACGGGGCGTCGCCATAAATGGCATGCAGGCTGTCCATGGCCTTGTCGATTTTCATTCGGGTCCTTGTCTGTTGAAAGTTTTTTAAATTATCTTTTTTCGGTTGAGGCTGTCGGCTGGATCACGCTGTCTCCTACAGACATCCTGCGCGGCGGCTTCAAGAATATGGCATGAATATCTTTGAAGCCCTCCGTACAAGCCACGACACCCAGCGCCTGCTGGCCGACCAGTTGATACGCACTTCAGGCGACAGCAAGGAACGCGACATGCTGTTCAGGGAGCTCAAGCTTGAGCTTGCCGCACATGCCGCCGCCGAAGAGCGCTTCTTTTATGTGCCGCTGATCGCCCACGACATGACCCAGGAACCATCGCGTCATGGCATTGCCGAGCACCATGACATGGACAAACTGGTCAAGACGCTTGAAGACACCGACGCCAGTTCACCCGCCTGGCTGGCGACGGCCAAAGAGCTGCATCACAAGGTGTACCACCACCTGAAAGACGAAGAGCAGGGTGTGTTCCAGCTCGCCGGCAAGGTGTTGACCGAAGCGGAAAAAATCTCGCTGGCCAGGGGTTATGAAGGCGAGTTTGTCTCGCAGCGCACCAGGTAACAGGTCGCTGACAAGGCTGTTCAATGACCGGCGGCCTGGTTGGCCGCCTTCTTTTTGGCGGGTGGATGAAAGGTCTCATGCCTGTCCAGCATGGCGACAAGATTTTCCAGCCGGCGCTGGCGGGTTTGAGCCTTTTGCGCGCCATGCAACCTGAACAGCACCGCATAGCGGTTTCGTGAATCGAGTTGCCCAAAGAAGATTTTCGCGCGCGGCTTTTGTGCCAGCGCTGCCAGCAGGTCTTCGGGCACCTCCATGTTTTTCTGCGATGCGTAGGCTGCATCCCATCGGCCGTCTTCCCTGGCACGTTCTATTTCACGCAACCCCGGCGCGCGCATTTTTCTGCTGGCGATCAAGGCCGCTACCTTGTCACGATTGATTTTGGACCAGGGGCTGCGTTTGGCGCGCGGCGTGTAGCGCTGCAGATAGCTTTCGTCATCAAGGCTTTTGCGCTGGCCGTCTATCCAGCCGTAGCGCAGGGCGCCGTCCAGCGCCTGCTGGATGGTGAGTGAGACAAGCGCTGCGTCCTTCCTGGCAATCCGCAGCCAGACACCGGTGCTGCTGGCGTGATTTTTCTTCAGCCAGGCCGTCCAGTCGGCGGCGTTTGCAAAAAACTCTGGCTGCAGGTCTTCAGTTGCCATGGCCACCGTTGGGGCTGGTGATGGCGGCAGGTTTTTCGTCGGACGCTGACTTGTCCACACAGGAGATGAGCCACGGGACCATTGAAAAAATACCCAGCGCCAGCACGGTGCTGAGCACGGCCGTGACCTCCAGCCCCAGCCCCGCAGCCATGCCTATCGCGGCTGTCATCCAGATGCCTGCTGCTGTCGTCAGCCCCTGGACCTTTTCTTCCGCCTGCCCCTTGAGGATGGTGCCTGCGCCCAGAAAACCGACGCCGGCAACCAGGCCCTGGATCACGCGGCTCATGTCGGTGGCGATGATGCCGGCCTGCTGCGAGATCAGTACGAACAGCGCTGAACCCATCGCGACCAGCATGTGGGTGCGTACGCCGGCAGCCTTGCCCTTGTGTTCGCGCTCCATGCCGAGCAGGCCGCCCAGCAGCGCAGCAATCGTCAGGCGCAGCACGATGCGTGTGGCCTGCGCCGCGTCCGTCAAGTCTGCAAACTCTTCAAGAACCGTGTCGCCAACTTTCTGCCACCAAGCCATCGTCGAACCCCGGGCGCTCAGGGAATGGTTTTGTCGGGCTCGGGTTGACCTGGGTCGCGCGGGCCGACTGTGCCGAGCCGCGCCTTCAGTGACTGGGGCTGTCCTGTCAGGATGGCTGCGTAGTTGGTCGTGTTGGACAGTACCTTCTTGACGTAATCGCGCGTCTCAGCGAAAGGCACGCTCTCCGCCCAGATGGCGGTTTCGACTGTCGGGCTGCCGGTCTGGCCGCGCCATGTGCGGGGGCGGCCCGGCCCTGCGTTGTAGGCTGCTGCGGCCATGGACATGGAGCCGCCAAAGTCATCCAGCGCACGTTTGAGGTAAGCGGTGCCGATCACGATGTTGGTATCCCGGTCATTGATCTGGTCGGCGGTAAATCCTGTCAGGCCGATGTAGCGTGCGGTCTCGCGTGCGGTGGCCGGCATCACCTGCATCAGGCCGGATGCGCCCACGCCTGAACGGGCGTCCATGACAAAACGGCTTTCCTGGCGGATCAGGCCGTAGACATAGGCCGGGTCGAGGTTGATGCCTTGCGCGCGTTTGACCACGGCGTCGCGGAAAGGCATGGGGAAGCGCGTGTCGAAATCAATATCGGCTTTGGTGCGCTCGCTGGTGTTGATGCAGCGGTCCCAGATCTGCCTTTCGCAGGCAAATTGCGCGGCGGCCAGCAGCTCGCGGTCGTTCATGCCGCCAGGTTTGGCGAGGTTGGTGCTGTAGTTCCACTCACGCACGCCCTCGGGCCGCAGGCCGATGGCCAGGGCATAGGCCGCGCGGTTCAGCCCGGCATTGAGGCGTGCAGCTTCCTTTTCTTCCGCAGTCACGGCTGCGGGCTTGGCCGGCACCGTGATTTTCTGGCCCAGTTCTTCAAGCGCCAGCTGTTCATAAAAACCGCGTACCGAGGCAATCGACTGCAGCAGCGCCAGGGCTTCCGCGCGCTGCGGCGAAATGCTGAGGGTGTTGGTCACCCCCGGCGTGACCGCCATGACCGTCGGCTGCGTGGCCGATGCGGGCAGGGTGGCCAGCAGGGCGCGCGCCTTCCAGTAGGCCCAGGTCGGCTCGCGGCGGCCTTCGTCGCTCATGGCGTTGATGGCCTGCAGCACCAGGGGCCAGCGCGGCTGGTTTGCTGCGCGCAGCGCGGCACGGGCCTTCCAGCCCAGCATGTCGTCGCTGAGGTCGCTGTCTCTGGTGACCTTTGCAAACCAGGCCAGAGGCTGGCTTGCCGGCACAGTCCCCATTTTTGTAGCCGCCTGTTTGCCAATCGCACCCCACGCCCAGTTGCGTTCTTCGCTGTTCAGCTGCGGCCCCCATTTGTCCATCATGTCGGCCGCGCTGTCGGCATCTGTGGTCGCCAGCTTGATGAGCGCGAGCAGGATGATTTCTTTCCTGACTTTTGAAATCGCGATACGTTTGGTCGCCAGGAATCGCACAGGGCTGGCATTGAGCTCCGCCACCAGGTCCAGCGACTCGGGCGAAATGATGTTGACGGCATCGCGCGCAGCGCGCGGACGGTTGGCTTCAGTGGCGATTCTTGCCTTGAGCCACACGTCGGAGGCGCTCAGGTGCTGCGTACCCACCAGCCGTGCGGCGGCCGTGGTGCAGCCGTCGTCGGCGTCACGCTGGGCGAACCAGCTCTTTTTGACTTCTTCGGCGATACGCGGGCCTGACGAGGGCCCGGTCTTGAGGTTTTCAATCAGCAGGGCATAGCAGCGCACTTCCCTGTCGTCGCCCATGCGGTATTGCGGATGCTCCGCTGCAAAGGTTTCCCAGTCACGGCGCTGGCCCAGCAGCAGAAGCCAGTCGTTGCGCATGCGGTCTTCCTGGTAGGTGCCGGGGTAGCGCGCCAGAAAGGCCTGCACTTCCTGCGCGCTGGCTTCCCCCAGCCTGGCCTTGAGCTCCCAATAGCCTGCCCAGGCTTCCAGCACGTGGCCGCGTGCCTGCGGCAGCAGCTGCGCCAGCTTGCGGCGGTCACCGCGCTTGAAGGCCTGGTTCATGTCCAGCAAGATACTGTCAGTTGCAGCGTTCGAGGTGGTTTGCGCGCTTGCCGGAATGCACGCTGACGCTGCGAGAAAGCCGGTAAAAAAGGTCGCCGAAAGAATTTTGGATAGCATCAGGACATTATGGACAAATTAAGCACACGCAAAGCGCTCATAGAAGAACGGTTGAACCTGCCTGACCGGCTGGAGCGCGCCGACCTGTTACAGCGGGTCATGCGCATCTGGCTGGTCGGCCGGCCCGACGAAGTGATTGGCGCCTACTGGCCGATCAAGGGTGAGTTTGACCCGCTGCCCGCCCTGCATCGCTGGAAAGAAGACGGCGAACTGCTGGATTCCCCCCAGCCCCGGCGGATTGGACTGCCTGTGGTCGACAAGGTTCACAAAACATTGACCTTTCATGCGTGGTATCCAGGCTGCCCGATGGAAGAAGACGCCTACGGCATTCCCAAACCCAAGGACACCGAGGTCATCGTGCCCACGCTGCTGTTTGTGCCTTGTGTGGGCTATGGGCATGGTGGTTACCGGCTGGGCTATGGCGGCGGGTTTTATGACCGCACCCTGGCAACACTGCAGCCCAAGCCGTTTACCGTCGGACTTGGGTTTACCAATGGCTGGTTGCCGGATATGGAGCCTGAGGCGCATGACGTGCCGCTGGATGCCTTGCTGAATGACAACGGGGTTGTCTGGCCGGTTTGATCTTTCAAACCCGGTCGCCCAGGTGTGAGGTTGTGCCCTTCACGCAGAAGCCGGGGCGAGACCCGGCTCGGTTGTGAAGGGCGACGTACTCAACCGCCTGCCGAGCGCATTCGACCCCCCGACGGCACCGTGCCGTCAATCAAAGTGATCCACGGTATCCGGATCCGGCACATCCCCAATCGCCTCCCGCGTCAAAGCCGACTGCCCCTTCAGCCATTCGCAAAAAGCCGCCACCTCGGGCCGGGCGAGGGCGCGGGGCCCGGGTACCAGCCAGTAGGCCATGGGCGACTCCAGCCGCATGTGCGGCAGGGGCTCGACCAGGTCGCCTGAGGCCAGGCTCTCGGCGATCAGCGGCAGGCGGGCCAGCACCACGCCCTGGCCCGTCAGGGCGGCCTGCACCATCTGGTAGGCGTAATTGAAGTAGAGCCAGCGTTTGGCTTCGAGCTTGGGCGAAGCGTGGGCGTCGAGCCAGCGGCGCCAGGTCAGCCATTCCTGGTGCGTGTAGTGCGAGTCGCCGGCTTCGATGAGGGTGAAGTGCGCCAGGTCGTCCGGTTTTTTCAGCCTGGGGCCGCTCTTGAGCAGCCAGGGGCTGATGACGGCGGTGATCTGTTCGCCGAACATGCGTACAGCCGTGGTCGGCACGTTGCTGGCAGGTGCATAACGCAGGGCCAGGTCGATGTCGGAGATGTCCAGGTCCACGGCCACATCCGAGGCATCGATGCGGATGTCGATGTCCGGGTTGTCGCGCTGGAACATCTCCAGCCGGGGGATCAGCCACATCGACGCAAACGAGGCGAAGGTGGTCAGCGCGACGTTCTTGCGGCCTGCGCTCTGGCGTATCTGCCGCACCGCGCCGTCGATGCGATCCAGCGATGGCGATACCGCCCGCAGCAACACCCCGCCTGCGCTGGTGAGCTCAACGGCCCGGGTATGGCGGTGAAACAGGCTGACGCCCACTTCTTCTTCAATCGCCTGTATCTGGCGGCTGATGGCGGATTGGGTCAGGGCCAGTTCTTCAGAGGCAGCGCGAAAATTCAGGTGCCGGGCGACGGCCTCAAAGGCGCGCAACTGGCCGGCAGCGATGGGGCGGGAGCGCAGATGGGTCTGGGAATGCAGCATGGCGGGCTATCCACGATTAATGCGTTTATGGAATGAATAGCGTACCGCGATTTCATTGGACTGTGAAGCTGGCGGGCTTGATCATTCAATGCCTGCCAAAGAATTCAGGCCTTTTTTTGAAAGCACAACATGAGCCGTTCACAAGCCATCTCCTCTGCCGTTCACTACCTCCAGCACGCCGTTGACGCCAGTATGGGCCAGGTCATGGGCCTGGCCGGATGCTGGAAGCTCGGCCACGGATGCGCGCTGACCCTGCTGGCCAGCCAGACCGGCGAGTTGCGTGTGGCGCATGGCCGGGTGTGGATTACCTTTGCGGATGCCTACCTGGACCCTGCAGTCCGAGCCGGTGACTACTTTCTTGAAGCGGGCGAAAGCCTGACCCTGCCGGCTGGCCGGGCGCTGGTGATGGAGTCTTTTGCTGTGGGCGATGCTTCGGCCGCTTATTTCGTCTGGGAGCCTGCAGCGCATGCCTCGGGTGCTGCGCAGTTGTTCAGTGAGTTGCGGCTGGCGCTGGGCATGGTGGCGGGTGCTGCGGGCAGGTTGGTGCGCGCATTGGCGGGCGGCCTGGTAGGCGGCGTCAGGGCCTGAGTTTTTTTGCAGTTGGGGCGGGCCGGGCTTGCTTCACGGCTTTCCTGTTCGTTGCCACAGTTCTGGACTTCTTCGTCAGTGTTTTGGGCAGCGGCCGGGCCTTGACCGCAGACGCCAGCGACATCCTTGCCCATGGCAGCATCATCGCTGGCGACTCCATGGTTTCTTCCGGGGCGCTGTAGTAATTGAGACTGTGCGTGGACGCCGTGCCGCCTCTTGTCGTCGCATAGCGAAAACGCCCGCAGCCCTCCGCTTCAAACCGGCTCGCCGTTTCTGCATCGGCTTTCAGCCAGAGCTTTTCCCCGTCACCGAGGTCGGCCACCAGTGCGAAGGTCAGGCCACCGGTGCTGATGCCATAACCGCCGAACATGCGTTTGAAGCTGCACGGCCCCACGCCCGCCAGCAGGTCACAGCAATAAATTGCGAATTCGTCTCTGGATGTCGCCATAGGCCAATGATGCCTTGCCTGGGGCTCTTCGGCGAGCCCGGCGTTCTGGCTTTCACCGGGCGCTTTAAAAAAAACCGGCCTCAGGCGTCCAGGTCCAGCGTCGGGAGCAGGCCTGCAAAATAATCCATCGCGTGCTGGCCATCGAGCTGCTCCAGCTGCCCGAGCAGATCTGCATCATCGACTGTGGTGTAGCCCAGGCTGAAGCGCCTGAAGCGGCGTTCGGCCAGCGGTGCATGGTGAATGACTTCGACATTCGTGTGCCGCGGGTCCTGGCGAATGCGCTCGAGCAGCGCCATCACGGGCTTGCGTTCGCCTTCAAGCTGCTGGCAAAAACGCATGCCGTCAAAGATCAGCAGACCGGTGATATTTTGGGATTCATTGAAGACACGTGCTTTTGCAGCGATATCTGCCACGATGCTGATGGGTTGCCTGGCATCCAGGGTGCTGACGTAGAGTACTTCGTGCAGCTGGCTTGTTGTTTTCATTGGCGTGAAATATAGCCATTACCTGCAGGCCCAACAATGTCAAAAGACATAGTGATTTGCGTCTAAGATGCGGCCCAGATTCACAAGCGCATGACCACGGCGCTTTTCAGCACACAACAATGATGTCTGACCCGGCCTTTCAGAACTGTCCACCCAGTTGCAGCCATTGCGGTCTGCGAAAGCTTGATGCCTTTACCCCCGTCGCGCCCGAGCAGCTGCGATATATAGAAGCCTTTCGCATGGGCACCTCGCAGATCGATGCGGGGGGCAATGTCATTTATGAGCGCAGTCCCGACGGCAAGCTCTTCACCGTGTATTCCGGCTGGGCTTTCAGATACAAGACACTGAGTGACGGACGCCGGCAGATCCTGAATTTTTTATTGCCCGGTGACTTCATCGGCCTTCAGCAGGAGTTCGCCGACAGTGCGGTGCACGGCGTGGAAGCCATCACCAGGGTGGCGCTTTGTGTCTTCCCGCGCGATGGTTTGCTGGCGCTTTTTCGCGATTACCCCAGCCTTGGTTTTGACGTGACCTGGCTTGCGGCGCGTGAAGAAGGCATGGTGGATGACTCACTGGTATCGGCGGGCAGGCGCACCGCTGCGGAAAGCGTCGCGATGCTGCTCATGCATCTTTATCGCCGGGTGCAGCGACTTGGGCTCGAGCGCAAGGAGGACGGTGGCGGCGCCTCGATTGATTTCCCCATCAACCAGCAGCACATTGCCGATGCGCTGGGGCTGTCGCTGGTGCATACCAACAAAACCCTGCGCCGCCTGCAGAAACTGGGCCTGCATGAGATCCGCGATGGCCGTCTGCGTTTGCACAATACCCGGGCGCTGGAGCGCATTGCCGACTATTACGAAAGGCCCTTGCGCAAGGTTCCCCTGCTGTAAGCGGCGGACTACAGCGCACTGTCTGGCTTGCTGACTGTGCGCATGGGCGGGCTGCTTTTATTCTCCTTTTTCAGCTGATTCCGCGTGCCGGGCATTCCTTGAGGCGGGCGGATGAGTTCAAGGAGACAACATGAACAGCATTTCGGCAGCGCGACCGCGCCTTCAGCAGCAACCCCGTCGGGTGATGGACCGGCAGCAACAGCAGAGCAGTGGTTCCGGTGAGTTTCAGCCGCGCCAGCAAGGCGGTGGCGTCAAGACAAACCAGTCAGGCGGATCGCCGTATGAGCGGGAGCGGACGCCATCACACGGCGTATGAACGCAAGCAGTACGGGCAAGGCCGGCGGCCGGTTCAGCCCTTCATCAATATCTTCATGTCCTGTTCGTATTTGGCAAGCGTCCTGGCCGCGTGGGCACGCTGCTCGGCGGTCGTGGTGTTGTGGAATTCAGCCAGACCCCTGCAGCCATCCTCGGTGAACTTCTCCTGGTAGCTGCGATAGGCAGCGTCCGGGGAATTGAACGATCTGTCCATCACGCCGCGCACAGCGGTTTTTGTTTTTTCAGCGGTTTGCGCGCCCGCTTGCCGCGCTGCAATCAGTGTCTTGATGTTCTGAATCGCGTCGCGCTGGCGGCGGATTCTTTCGGCATAAACAAGCCTCGCGTCGAAGTACGACTGGTCGACGTTTCTGCCGATCATTGCGAGCTGCGCATCATCGAGCCGGCCATAAGCCATTTCTGCACGATCAACCGCCTGCTTGTAGCGCTTTTTGCGGCTGGCCCTGGCGCTGGTTTCGATGTAGTCGTCGCGGTATTCCGCATTGCTTTTCTCAAACCGCTTTTCCATGTGTGCGATCTGCTGTGTCTCTATGGTGGTTGCCAGCGTGGCAATTGCCGGTTCTGCCCGGTCAGACACGGCCATCAGCTTGCGCCGCACATCTGAATAAATGCTGCAGACCCGCTCGCTGGTGATGTTGGACTGCACTTCCTGCTGCAGCTTTTGCAGGGTGTCGACGTAGATCGGCAACTGGCTCTGGCGGTGCCAGGTCTGCAGCCGCGCCAGTTCGTCTTTCACCTGCACCATCTGGTTGCCGTTGAAATCGACATAGCCGTCCAGGTACCAGTAGGCCAGTTCGGGCGCCTGGTTGTAGGCGATTTTGATGGCACTGCAACTTTGCAGGACCAGGGCCATCGCCAGCAGGCCGATAATCCGGGGCGCACGGCTAAAACTCGAAATATTCACAGGAAAACGCATGGCACTCCCAATAGACGTGGTCATCATGGCTGCAGGCAAGGGCACACGCATGAAAAGCGGCTTGCCCAAGGTATTGCACCGATTGGGCGGCATCGCGCTGCTGCATCATGTCATCCGCTGCGCTGAAAAAATGTCAGCCAGAAAAGCAGTTGTTATCACCGGCCATGGTGCCATGGAAGTAGAAGCCGCATGCGCGCGTATGGCTTCAGGTCTTGTCCCGGTATTTGCACGGCAGGAGCCGCAGCTGGGCACCGGCCACGCCGTGCAGCAGGCCGTGCCGCTGCTGGACGATGATGGCGTTACGCTGGTGCTGTCGGGCGACGTGCCCCTGACCGAAGCTGCCACGCTGCAGGCGCTGATCCATGAATGCGACGGCCAGCGGCTGGCGCTGCTGACACTGGCGATGCCCGACCCGACCGGTTATGGCCGCATCGTGCGCGCCGGCGCCCAGGCATCAGCCCAGGTGCGCGCCATCGTCGAGCACAAGGATGCCAGCGACGAACAGCGAAAAATCACCGAGATCTACAGCGGCATCATGGCCGTGCCGACACGACTGCTGCGGCAGTGGCTGGCCCGGCTCGACAACAAAAATGCGCAGAACGAGTACTACCTCACCGACATCGTGAAGTTTGCGGTGGCCGATGGCGTGGCGGTTGTTGCGCACCAGATCACCGATGCGGCCCAGGTGGCAGGCATCAACAGCCCGGTGCAACTGGCCGAGCTCGAGCGTGTCTACCAGCAGCGCCGCGCGATTGCGCTGATGGAGCAGGGCGTGCGCCTTGCTGACCCGGCGCGCTTTGATGTACGCGGTGAATTGGCTTGCGGCGCCGATGTCGAGATTGATGTGAACTGCGTGTTTGAAGGCCAGGTCACCCTGGGCGATGGCGTGCGCATAGGCCCCAACTGTGTCATTGCCAACTGCACGATTGGCGCTGGCGCTGTCATCCACCCCTTCACCCACATCGACGGCGAAAAGCTGGGCGTGCAGGTGGGTGAGGGCTCGCTCATCGGCCCCTTTGCGCGTCTGCGCCCCGGTGCGCAGCTGGGTGCTGAAGTGCACATCGGCAATTTTGTGGAGGTCAAGAATTCAACGATGGCCAAAGGCGCCAAGGCCAACCACCTGGCCTATCTGGGCGATGCAACGGTGGGCGAGCGTGTCAACTACGGTGCCGGCAGCATCACCGCCAATTACGACGGCGCCAACAAGCATCGCACGGTGATCGAGGCTGACGTGCACATCGGCAGCAACTGCGTGCTGGTGGCGCCCGTCACCATAGGCGCAGGCGGCACGGTGGGTGGCGGCTCGACCATCACCAAAAGCACGCCGCCTGACGCCCTGAGCGTCGCGCGCGGCAAGCAGGTCAGCCTGCCCGGCTGGAAGCGGCCGGTGAAGGTGAAGTCCTGAGCACGTTTTCAGTTGGTAATTGCTACTAATTGAATAGCTGCTCACGCCCGTATTTAAAGGGCTTAAGCCATTTTTTGATGCCAAAAAAGGCCTTTTCCGGGCCTCGGAAGGCGTTTGTGGCATTCACTGCGATCCAAAATACCCAAAAGTTAATATGGAGGTTAACTTTTGAGGAAATTTTGTCGTAAACATTAAAAATTTAACGTATACGGCAAAAATGACCTTCGGAGGAAGTCGCTGCTGCAATCTTGTCCAGCGTCTTCAGCGCAGCAGGACCCGGGGCTCGAACTTGGCGCGTTTGGTCGCAAAAAATGCCTTCACATTGCGGACGTTGGCGTCGCCGGTAAACAGCCGCTGTGCCAGCGCCAGGTAAGCCGGCATGTCGCTCACATGCACCATCAGTACAAAGTCCGGGCCGGGCGAGACGCGGTAGCACTGCTGCACCGCTTCATCGCCGGAGACGCGCTGCTCGAAGGCGTCCAGCATTTCCACGCCCTGCCGGTCCAGGGTGATCTCGACAATCGCCGTCAACCCGGCGCCGGTGACGTGTGCCAGTTTGTCGGCGTTAAGGATGGCAATATCGCGTTCAACCAGTCCAGCATCGCGCAGCCGCTTGACGCGGCGCAGGCACGTGGGCGGCGAAATGTGATGCCGCGCAGCCAGTGCCTGGTTGCTTTGGGCGCTGTCACGCTGCAGGGCATCCAACAGCTTCAAGTCTGTTGAATCAAGTTCAATTTTTTCCATTAAATTAATATTAATGGAATTTAATTCAATTAACGAATTTTCGTGGAATTAAATTCCAATTTAATTGAAATAATAATTACTTTAAAAATACATAAGTCCGTAGCATCAGGCCATCTTTTAAGGAAAACCCATTTATGTGCGGCATTGTTGCAGCGGTTTCGACGCGAAATATCGTCCCCATCCTCGTTCAGGGACTTCAGCGCCTGGAATACCGCGGTTATGACTCCTGCGGCGTGGCGGTGTATGCCGACGGCCTGAAGCGGGCGCGCAGCACCTCCCGCGTGGCCGAGCTGCAGACCCAGGTGGATGCCGAGAATATTTCGGGCGGCACCGGCATCGCACACACACGCTGGGCCACCCATGGCGCCCCCGCCGTGCACAACGCCCACCCGCACTTCAGCCACGGCCCCGGCGACGCCGTGCAAAAGCCAGGCAAGGTTGCGCTGGTGCACAACGGCATCATTGAAAACCACGAAGAATTGCGCGCTGCGCTGCAGGCCAAGGGTTATGTTTTTGACAGCCAGACCGACACCGAAGTGATCGTGCACCTGATGGAAAGCCTGTATGACGGCGACCTGTTTGAGGCGCTCAAGGCCACCGTCGCGCAACTGCACGGCGCCTTTGCCATTGCCGCCTTCTGCAAGGACGAGCCGCATCGTGTGGTCGGCGCGCGCGCCGGTTCGCCGCTGATTCTCGGCGTCGGCAAGGCCAACTCCGAAAACTTTCTGGCCAGCGATGCCATGGCGCTGGCCGGCGTGACCGACCAGATCGTCTACCTCGAAGAGGGCGACCTGGTGGATTTGCAACTCGGCAAATACTGGATCTTCAACCGCGACCACAAGGCTGTGCATCGCCAGGTGCGTACCGTGCAGGCGCACAGCGGCGCGGCCGACCTTGGCCCCTATCGCCACTACATGCAGAAGGAAATCTTCGAGCAGCCGCGCGCCATTGCCGACACGCTCGAAGGCGTGGAGGGCATCGTCCCCGAGCTGTTTGGTGACGGGGCCTACCGCGTCTTCCAGGACATCGACTCGGTGCTGATCCTGGCCTGCGGCACCAGCTACTACAGCGGCTGTGCAGCCAAATACTGGCTGGAGTCGATTGCCGGCATCCCCACGCAGGTCGAGGTCGCCAGCGAATACCGCTACCGCACCAGCGTGCCCAACCCGCGCACGCTGGTTGTCACCATCACGCAAAGTGGCGAGACGGCAGACACGCTGGCAGCCCTGCGCCATGCGCAGTCGCTGGGCATGATGCAGACGCTGACCATCTGCAATGTATCCACCTCGGCCATGGTGCGTGAATGCAAGCTCGCCTACATCACACGCGCCGGCGTCGAGATCGGCGTTGCCTCCACCAAAGCCTTCACCACCCAGCTGGCCGGCCTGTTTTTGCTGACGCTGGTGCTCGCGCAAAGCAAGGGCAGGCTCAGCGACGAGGAAGAGGGCGAACACCTCAAGGCCATGCGCCATCTGCCCGCAGCCATCGCGGCCGTGCTGGCGCTCGAGCCGCAGGTCATTGCCTGGTCAGAAGATTTTGCGAAGATGGAAAACGCGCTGTTCCTGGGCCGCGGCATGCACTACCCCATTGCCATGGAAGGCGCGCTCAAGCTGAAAGAGATCAGCTACATCCACGCTGAAGCCTACCCGGCGGGTGAACTGAAACACGGCCCGCTCGCACTCGTCACCAGCGCCATGCCCGTCGTTGCCGTTGCTCCGAACGACAGCCTGCTGGAAAAACTCAAGAGCAACCTGCAGGAAGTCCGCGCACGCGGTGGCGTGCTCTATGTGCTCGCCGACGCAGACAGCCGCCTCGCCAGCGGCGAAGGCATTCACGTCATCCGCATGCCCGAACACTACGGGACATTGAGCCCGCTGCTCCACGTCGTGCCGCTGCAGCTGCTGGCGTATCACACAGCGCTGGCCAAGGGGACGGATGTTGACAAACCCCGCAATCTTGCAAAGAGCGTAACGGTCGAATAACCGTTACGAGTGCGCACAAGCGCACGCAGTGCGCGGTGAATAATAAAGCCCGTCGGAAAATTCCTGCAATACGAAAATTCGGTGAGGCTTGTGGCTGCAATGCACACGCGCATGTTTTCAATTTGATGTCATCGCCATGCGATGGATATCCATACCGGGAAACAAGCGCTCAATTCCTTGGGCATATGTTGTCCCAAGTGCCAAATTAAGGGCGCACTTGTCTTGGGTGCACGGGTGGCTGCACTCTCGATCTCGCGGGCATTCTAAAAGTACGTTTGAACTGCTTCAACCACATCGTACTGTTCGTTAATCACGACCATGACTCGCCACTTGTCGAATGTCAGGCATGGGTGATCGACTCCGAAACCCAACATGTCGCCAACCTGAAACGGAGATTCCAGCGGAACTTCCAGCTTGAGATGCTGGTCATTCATTCCGAGAACTTTATATCCGTCAGCAACCGGCGCAGGACCCGACATTCCGGCTTTTGGCCTGAACCACTTTTCAAGTAGCGGCAAATGATCGGTGCTCACGTCGCGCTTTCCCATAGTCGCCACCACTAAACCTGGTTCTGGTCGTGACTGGACATATGCCCAGACTTCGATCGCCGGCCTCAAACCTGCAGCCAGCGGCCCCAAGTTTGGGTTGCGAAAATGAACTTCCGCATCGCTTGCCGTGTACTGCACGGAGTCTTGAGTCAAATAGCATCCACTTCGGGTTACCGTGGTCGTCTTTCGACTTAAACGAATGCCCGTCAGTTCTGCTGCTACGACGTCATAGAACTTCGATCCGCCTGCGCTCAAGATCACCGTTTCGCTGGTGAAGAGGCTCTCTTCGTCGCAGCGCATCGCGACTTCCTTCACAAAGGAGAGGAAAGCGCGAACTCCGCGAAGGGTCGCTTCATATCCGTTCTCAATGATCAGTCCCTCGAACCCTTCTATTCCGGCAAGCTCAAGATGTGGAAAGAACGATCTGATGGAAGCAGCGACTTCCATGCATTGAGCAATGGTTCGACACCCTGTTCGCCCACCCGTGTACCCGCACTCCAAAAGCACCTTCAGTGGCCGACCAATGTTCATTTCGCGCGCTTCCTGGGCAAGCCGCTCCACTAACGCGATCGAATCCACCAGGCAATAGAAGTCAAAGTCGCCGTCATCGCGCAACTCTTCCAGGACATACCTTATGGAGTTTCGCCCGACGAGCTGGTTCGCCAGGACGATTCGTTTATACCCAAATGCGCGCGCCACTTGCAGTTGGTGCGGTGTTGAAAGCGTCAGTGCCCACGCGCCATCTGCAAGTTGAAGATCGAAAAGTTGGGGGCTCATCGACGTCTTGCCGTGAGGTGCGATGCGCGTACCCGTCAGAGCCAGGAAGTCCTGCATCCATTTGCTGTTGCGCACCACAGCCTCTTTCTTGAGTACCGCGAGTGGCAAGGGCAGGTCTTCAGCAAGCACGTTCCAGCCTTTGCAGCCGATATCCGCAAGCTCAAATGGCTCCAGTCTCCCCGGCATGCCCTTCTCTAGCGAGGTGAGCACCCCCCGGAGAGGCGCTCTCTCGGTCGGCCGGCTATTCAAGGACGATCTCGGCTTTCTTGACGACGTCGGCCCAGTTTGCCTCGTCGGCCGCGATGGTGGCTCCAACCTGCCGCGGAGTAGCGGGTTTAGATACCACCACTCCTCCGATTGCTTTGACCTTGGGATAGAACGCCTCGCTGGAGATTACTTTGTTTGCGGCAGCATTCAATTTGGCAATAACGTCCACGGGCGTCCGCTTGGGTGCGACCAGCACGAACCGGATGCTGGCAGCAAAACCGGGCAGTCCCGCCTCGGTCATGGTCGGCACCTCAGTGTAGGTCGCATCGCGAATTTCCGAAGCAACCCCGAATGCCTTCAGCTTGCCAGTGTGCACAAATTCCATCACCCCCGTTGGCAAGAAGCCGTAGGACACACGGTCGCTGATCAGATCGAGTTGGATCTGGTTGGCGCCTTTGTACGGTATGTGCACCGTTTTGACGCCGATGCGGCTGTTGAACATCTCCGCGACGAGGTGGGTTGGCGATGCGAGGCCAGACGAGCCGAACGTATATTTTTCCGGATTGGCTTTTAGCAGCGCTATGAACTCTTTCAGGTTGGTAGCCGGGACACTTGACGCAACAGCCAGCACGTAACGGAGAGTCATGACGTCCGACACAGGTGAGAAGTCGCGAATACCCACATAGGGCAACTTGGCCTGGATCGTCGGCGGCACCACAGCGGGCAAATTGGCGAACATCAGCGTATAGCCATCATTTGGCGCGCGTGCCACCAGCGCGCCCGCAATTGATTGTGCTGCGCCTGGGCGGTTGTCAATCACAACGGGAGTGTTCAACGCCACGCCGAAGTCAACGGCAAACGCGCGCGCAGCTGCATCAGTAGGGCTGCCGGCCGCAAAGGGGACGACGATGGTGATGGCCTTGTTGGGGAAGCCTTGGGCTAGCGCGGCTGTACCACTGAGGATACCGAAGATCATGGCGGATGCAATAAGCGAGATGCGGGCTCGAGACTTCATGGGAACTCCTTAAGTTGGACTTGTGGTTGGAACTAAGCAATAGATTGCAGACGTTTTGCGGCCTCTGCGATTTGGGATTCGATGCGGGGCAAAAAGGGCGCGAATTTGGCACGGGCCACCGCCACGCGCTGTGGGCCAGCCTTGTCGGGTGAGCCGCTGTCCAGCGGTGGCTGAGGGTCGTACTCCAACCCTAACTGGATCATTCGTGCCGCCTCTTCACCGGCAAGTTCAGTGGCCAATGTGAAGGCAAAATCAATGCCTGAAGTTACGCCGCCGCCCGAAAATCGATTCCGGTCGCGCACCACGCGGTCGGTGACGGGCTCCGCTCCGAACTGGGGAAGGAAATGCCGCGAAGTCCAGTGACAGGCGGACTTGTAGCCCTTAATCAGCCCCGCGGCACCGAGCAGAAGAGCGCCGTTGCAAACCGAGGTGACATAACGAGCTGTGCTGCCTTGCTTGCGCAAGAAGTCCATCGTCTGTGCATCGTTTAGCAGTTCAAACGCGCCCATGCCGCCCGGCGTGCATATCACGTCGAGGTCGGGGCAATCATCGAAGGTTACCGTAGGGTTGATGCTGAAGCCCACATCGGTCACCAAGGGCTCCAAGGCCTTCCACACCAAGTGCACTTTGGCGTTCGGCACGCGGCTCAAGACCTGTGCCGGACCCGTGAAGTCGAGTTGGGTGATGTTGGGGAAAACCAGAATGCCAATGTGAACGACGTCTGTCATGAGTAAGCAGGAAGTAGTGAGGGATGAATAATTCTCAGTCTTCCCCTTGTTGGCGTAAATGCCAAACTCGAGCTAAAATCCGCCAATGCCCAAACCCGTTGTCGTAGCAATCCTGACATTTCCAGGCTGCCAGGTTTTGGACGTCACCGGCCCGGCAATGGTGTTCGGAGGCGGCAACGACGCTCTGGGGAGGACCTATTACAAGTGCCACATCCTGTCGGCAGAAGGCGGTCTTGTCAGGACCAGTTGCGCGGTGACGGTCGATACCGAATCCATTGATGCTGTATCTCCGTCATCGATTGACACCTTGCTCATTGCCGGCGGTGACGAACACGGACTGGAGAAACTCGCAGCGACCGATTCCGTGCGGCAGTGGGTCATCAGCGCCAGCAAAAAAGCGCGTCGCTATGGATCGATCTGCAGCGGTGCGTTCGTGTTGGCTCACTTCGGTCTGCTGGATGGCAAGCGTGTGGCCACGCACTGGTCCAACTGCGCGGAACTTGCAGAGCGTTGGCCGGAGGTCAACGTTGACAAGAATGCGCTCTTTGTGAATGAGGGCCAGCTATGGACATCTGCGGGCGTTACTACGGGCATCGACATGAGTCTGGAGATGGTTTCCACCGATGTGGGCAGCGCTGTAGCCCATACCGTTGCCAAGCGTCTTGTCCTTTATGCAAGACGGCCCGGATATCAAGCGCAATTCAGTCCCATTCTCAATGCACAGTCGCAAGCGGAGGAGCCCTTTGCCACGCTCATTCAATGGATGCGCGAGAATCTGGCCCAACCACTCGATGTGCCGACATTGGCGGACAAGGTCGCTATGTCGGAGCGCACTTTCTTGCGCAAGTTCACCAAGACCATAGGTGAGACGCCTGCTCACTTTGTGGAGACCCTTCGGCTCGACCAAACACGCAATTTGCTTGCAGCCGGCTTGTTGCTCAAGGAAATTGCCGGGAAGACCGGTTACTCGACCGCCACGCAGCTTTCAAAGGCTTTCGACCGTCGGTTTGGTATGACGCCTATGCTCTTCAGGGACTTGCATTGCCCCACTGGGTGAAGCCAGCGCAGGAGGGATCTCTTTCCTTCGCTTACGAACTCAAATGGCGGATTTGGACTGAAGATTGGCGCACGCGTTTTGCGCCCGTCTACAAAAATGTTCATCCGGGTTACGCCTCATGCGTGACCTTCAAGGAAACGAACAATGTCCCCGAATACCCATTACCAACTCCTTATCCGTGGCGGTACGGTTATCGATGGAACCAAGGCGCCCCGCTTCAAAGCTGATGTCGGTGTAATCGACGGCGTCATCGCAGCGATCGGTGATCTTTCCCTCGCCACAGGCGACCGTACGATCGATGCGCGCGGACGCATCGTATCGCCTGGCTTCATCGACGCGCACACGCATGACGACCAGGTTGTCCTGTCCCACGCCTTGATGCCTGCGAAGATCTCGCAGGGGGTAACCACAGTGGTCACCGGAAATTGCGGCGTTAGTGCCGCGCCGCTGCGAGCCGGCATGGATCTGCCTGCGCCGCTGAACATCATGGGACCTTGCGAGGGGGAGCGCTTCACGACCTTCCGGGCTTATCTCGATGCGTTGCGCAGCAAGCCCTCTTCGGTGAACGTGGCAGCGCTGGTGGGTCACTCCACCCTGCGTGCCGTGACCATGAGCAGCCTTGACAGGCAGGCTACCGATGCGGAGGTGTCTGCGATGCAAGCGCATGTGGAAGAGGCGATGGATGCCGGCGCGATCGGGTTGTCAACAGGTACTTTCTACGCAGCAGCGGCCGCGGCCACGATGGAAGAAATCATTGAAGTCAGCCGGCCGTTGACGCGGCGGAATGCGCTTTATGTCACCCATATGCGCGACGAGGCAGACCGCGTTCTTGAGGCAATGGAAGAGTCCTTTGCGATCGGCCGGGCATTGAATGTCCCGGTCGTTCTCTCGCACCACAAGGCAATGCATGCACCGAATTTCGGACGAACCAAAATCACCTTGCCATTGATTCGTGAAACGATGAAGCACCAGCGCGTTTCGCTGGATTGCTATCCCTATACCGCTGGTTCAACCGTAATCCGTACCGATCGCGGCATGCTTGGAGGGCGAGTTCTGATCGCCAGCAGCGAAACTCATCCGGAGTGCGGGGGGCGAGATCTCGCCGACATCGCGACGGAATGGGGGGTATCGACGGAAGAGGCCGCCAGAAAGCTGCAGCCCGGCACCGCCGTCTATTTCAACCTGGACGAAGATGACGTGCAGCGTGTGCTGACGTTTGATGAAACGATGATCGGGTCCGACGGCATACCCGTCGGAGACATGCCACATCCCCGCCTGTGGGGCACCTTCCCTCGGGTACTTGGACACTATTGCCGCGACGTTGGCCTTTTCCCGCTTGAGACGGCGGTCTGGAAGATGAGTGGCCTAACGGCGCGCAACTTCGGGCTTAGCGGTCGAGGTACTTTGGAAGTCGGGCATTACGCGGACATAGTGGTTTTCGACGCGTCTGCCATCCGAGATGCAGCGGAGTACGCTTACCCGACGAGGCCCGCACAAGGAATTGACGCAGTGATTGTCAACGGCATCGTGTCATGGCAGCATGGTCAACACACAGGTGCACGGTGTGGTCAGGTTCTCACACCTTTGCATATTTGATTGCGCGGCAGCGACCTTCATCTTGTGCGGAGCGTGTGAGTCTTCACTACTGAATTGCATTCGCGCCTGACGCATTTGACTTGCCCCGGGAGTGCAAGATGGACCTTGAGGGTTAGCCCATTGCCGGTATTTTCAGGTGATAGGGCAAACGCTCAATAGCTGTTGCGGTGGTTTGCCATGGGACTCCAGAAGGCCGACCTATTCGCCTGGAAACGTTGCCGTGAAGGACTTGCTTCTCTCTGGGAGGTGGAGTGCATTAGTGGTACGGATATCTCCAACAAGACCACGGCTCTACGGAGTGATAGCGCCGGGTAAATGGAGCGCTCAATGCTTAATGATTTCCTGATCAGTAGTTTGATGTATTGAAAATATCCAAATTCCTGGTTTTTACGGCATGAAATGCCGGTTCACTGTCATTTGGGGGAAGAGTTCAAATCCAAATGTTGATCGAATTTATTTAAAGTCAGTGACAGTCAAACTAAAACCAATCAGGTTGGGCTCGCAGGCTGCAGTCCTGCCCACCAAAGCGTCGATGACCATGAATACTCTCTCCGCCCAAAGCACTGCCGCAGATTACCTTGTCCAGTCCCTCCAAGCTGAGGGCGTCACTCACGTATTTGGCTATCCCGGTGGCGCTGCCCTGCCTGTATATGACGCCTTGAACAGAAACAGCGCTGTCGAGCATGTGTTGGTACGTCATGAACAAAGTGCTGCCCATGCTGCGGATGGATATTCACGCTCCAGCGGGCGGGTCGGCGTGTGTTTGGTGTCTTCCGGCCCCGGTGTGACGAATGCTTTGACAGGCATCGCTACTGCATTCATGGATTCGATTCCAATGGTGGTGCTCACTGGTCAAGTGCCGAGTCATATGGTTGGGCAGGACGCCTTCCAGGAAGTAGATGCGCTGGGTGTCACTCGGCCATGCGTGAAGCACAGCTTCCGTCTGTCTGATCCTGACAAGATTGAAGAAATCATCAAGAAAGCTTTTTTCCTCGCGCGAACTGGCAGGCCTGGCCCGGTTCTTGTCGATTTGCCAAGAGACATGAGTGCCGCGAAGATGACGCGACCGTTTTCTTACCCTCAAGAAATCAAAATCCGCGGTTACAACACAGGTGCCAACGTTTCCCACAGGCAGATTGCCCGTGCCGCTCTTGCGCTTTCAGCAGCCAGGAGACCCCTCATCTATTACGGAGGCGGTGTCGTACAAGGAGAAGCATCAGCGGCGCTGGGCGAATTGGCACTCGCCAGTGGTGCTCCCGTAACGAGCACGTTGATGGGCTTGGGGGCTTTCCCGACCACGCACCCCGCGTATCTGGGGATGCTGGGAATGCATGGTCTTTATGAAGCCAATATGGCCATGCAGAACTGTGATGTTTTGGTTGCCGTGGGGGCGCGCTTCGATGACCGGGTCATTGGTGCGCCAAAGGATTTCATGCGGCCGCAGCGAACAATCATCCACATTGACATTGATCCGTCGTCCATTTCCAAGAGGGTCAATGTGCATATCCCTATCGTAGGTAACTGTGCCTCAGCGTTGGAAAATCTTACGGAGCACTTAACCGCTCTTGAGCCGAACCCCGAGCGCATGGCGCCCTGGTTGGCCCAGATAGAAGAGTGGCGAGGCGTGCGGTGTCTCGACTATGCCAAGTCGCCGAAGATCAAACCGCAATATGTGATTGAGCTGCTTTCCCGTATGGCCGGGGCACAAGACTTCATCGTTACATCCGATGTTGGTCAGCATCAGATGTGGGCGGCGCAGTATTTCAAATTCACCAAGCCTCGGAACTGGATCAATTCTGGTGGCTTGGGCACCATGGGTTTTGGTCTGCCGGCCGCAATTGGCGCTGCGATGGCCAATCCGGGAAAGACCGTGGTCTGCATCACCGGCGATGGCAGCATTCAGATGTCAACCAAGGAGTTGTCGACCTGCTTGCAATACCGTCTCCCCATCAAGATCATCTGTTTGAACAATAACTTCCTGGGAATGGTCAAGCAGCAGCAGGAGTTCTATCACGAGAATCGGCGTTCGCAGTCCTATATGGACTCAATCCCAGATTTTGTCGGGTTGGCGGAGGCCTATGGTCATCGCGGACTGCGAGCAGATAACAGCAATGATCTACCCGCAGTGCTCGCGGAGGCCATGTCAGATACTGGCAATCTTGTTTTTGTCGACCTCCTCATTGATCGTACCGAGAACGTGTTTCCGACACTTGCCGGTGATCAACCACTGACATCGATGAGGCTCCGGCCACAGATCGTTTCCGAAGAATTATGAGGCTCTGTGGGCGGCGCCTGGTATTGTGAAGTCAATTTGCATGGACCAACCGCCAAAGCCGAAGACTATTCTGGCGATGGCTGGAGGTTTGTGCTCGCGCCTAACAATCGCATTTACTGAGGTCTCTTTCAACACAAATGCTGAAGGCAGATCAGTCGAACTGAAAAGTCTTGCGCGGTGGTCTGGTTGCGCAAGGCAATCCTGAGCATGCAGAGATTCAAAGAAGGGGAAACGTGCGGCGGTATTTTCTGAAAATCCGCACCCAGCACGGCGTCGGCGTGCGACGCGTTGATTTTCGATGGATCTCCCGCCACGCAAATGCACTTTTGTCACTGACCTGGTGCAAACTCGCTTACTTGTCTCGAACCTGCGAATGTAATAACTTCAGCCCCTGTCCATGAACTTCAACGAACTTGCCGACGACCCCGAAGATACCGACCACACCCCGGCGGAGCGGTCGGCTGCCGCTTCCCGCAGCACATGGGTTAGCGTTGGCGTCAACCTCATCCTCACCATTACCCAGATAGCGGTGGGTATCTTTGCAAAGTCGCAGGGCCTGATCGCCGATGGCATTCACTCGCTGTCTGACCTCGTGGCCGACTTTGTCGTGCTGTTTGCAAGCCACCACAGCAAAAAAGATGCTGATGAAGACCACCCCTACGGCCATCAAAGGTTTGAGACGGCGGCGTCGCTCGCACTGGGTTTGCTTTTGCTGGCGGTCGGCGTGGGCATGTTGTGGTCGGCGGCCCGCAAGCTCGAATCGCCCGAGACCGTGCAGCAGGTACACATGGTTGCGCTTTGGGTCGCTGGTGGCGCGCTGGTTTCCAAGGAACTGCTGTTTCGCTACATGTTGTCGGTTGCCAAGCGCGTCAAGTCGAGCATGCTGGTGGCCAACGCCTGGCATGCCCGCTCAGATGCGGCATCATCCCTGGTGGTTGGCCTGGGCATCATGGGCAACCTTGCCGGCTACCCCATCCTGGACCCGATTGCCGCACTGATCGTGGGTTTCATGGTGGCCAAAATGGGATGGGGTTTCGCGTGGGATGCGCTACATGACCTGATGGACCGATCTGTCGACGAGGAGGAAGTGCAAGCCATTCGGCAAACCCTGATTGAAACACCGGGCGTCAGTGATGTGCACGATGTGCGCACGCGCAAGATGGGTGACATGATTGTTGTCGACGCCCACCTGGAGGTTGACGCCAATATCACCGTTGAAAAAGGTCACGATATTGCGGTGGCGGCCAGGCAACGTGTCCTTCAGCGTCATCGCGTACTCAATTTGATGACGCATGTGGATCCATGGCGACGGCCTGACCTCGACCACGAGACACACCTGGAAAGTTCTGCCAAATGAGGACCGCGAAGGCTATTCAAGGTCAGCGTCAATCCGTGCAATCATGCCTTTGGCATTGACGGCGATATCGAGTCTGCCGATCTCGTGACCGAAATCACCGGTGAAATCGACCCTCACGCTCGCCCGGTTGAAGCCGAGGCGCTTGATTGAGAGGAAGCGGGTCGCCGTCCGGCAAGCGATGAAATACCGCTCGATGTAGTCGCGGATTCCGGCCTGGCCGCCAAAGCGGTGGCCGGTAGATGCATCGTCGATCACCGCATCTTGCGCGAACAAGCGCAACGCACAATCAACATCAAAGGCATTCGTTGCCGCAATCAGGGCATCAGCCACCTGGCGAATGTGTTCGTTCGTTGGGATCATGGCACCATTTCCCATGGCGTGACACCTGTTGGACGGTCCGGGCTTCCCGCAAGAGGTTCACTCATGCGTGCACGCTCACCACCACCTTGCCGCGGGCGCGACCTTCGGCGACCAGGGCATGTGCCTCACTGGCCGTGTCGAGCGTGAACATCTGCGGGTCGAGCAACGGCTTCAGCTGTCCGGATTCCGCCAGCAGGGTGGCCTGTTCCATGATCTCCCCGTGGTGTTCCCGAAATTGACCCGTGAGGAGGGGGAGTAGCGTGAAGACACCAGAGAAGGTGGCGCCCCGAAACGAAAGTGGTGCCAGCTGGTGAGTTCCCCAGCCAAGAGAGGTGAGCACGTGACCGGAGTAACGACGCACGGCCAGGAATGAGGCGTCCAGAATCGGGCCTCCGACGGTGTCGTACACGATATCGAAGCCTCGTCCATCCGTGAGCGCATTGACATAGGTTTCTACGGGGATCGCTTCATGGTCGATCGGGGTGGCGCCGATGGAGCGTATGTAGCCAGCCTGCGCTGCTGTCCCCGTGGCAAACACGTCGGCACCGCGGGCGCGGGCGAGTTGTACCGCCATGTGCCCAACGCCCCCGGCGCCGCCGTGCACCAGCACCTTGTGTCCTTTGCGGACATTTGCGCGATCCACAAGTCCTTCCCAGGCCGTGATGAAGACCAGTGGCAAGGCGGCGGCTTCACGCATTGTCAGGTTGGCTGGCTTGCGTGCAATCAGTCGCACATCGACAGCGGCATACTGCGCCAGGCTGCCTTGCACGCCGCCAATGCCTCCAGTGAAGCCATAGACTTCGTCACCCACCTGGACGCGTGATATGCCTGGTCCGACATCGTCCACGACACCCGCGAGGTCCATTCCCAAGACAGCAGGGAGGGGGTGTTGCGCGTGTGCGGCTGCTCCCGCACGAATCTTGGTATCCAGAGGGTTCACGCCGCTGGCGTAAATGCGCACCAGAACCTGGCCGGCTTCGGGTCGCGGGCGGGGCACCATCCGGGGTTTGAAGGCGCCCTGTGGTGATTCCAGTAGCAGTGCCTGCATTGTGTTGGTGGGAGGGTTGGACATCGGGTGTACTTTCCTTGAAGTGAAACGGTGCCGCCAGTATTTGTCATTCAGTCCTGTATGGAAAGCAACATATTTGAAATACTTTCATTCATATATGTATGATTCGGCCGATGAACTGGGATGACGTACAGGTGTTTCTGGCCATTGCCCGGCACGGCACGCTCGGTGCTGCAGGCCGGGCGCTCAGGCAAAGCCAGCCAACCATGGGCCGCAGGCTCAAGGCCCTGGAGGGTTCGGTGGGGCAAACCCTTTTTCAGAGGACCTCTGAAGGTTTCGTGTTGACTGACGAGGGTGTCGCCGTTCTGAGCCACGCCGAGGCCATGGAAGCACAGGCCCTGTCCTTCGCGCGGCAGCTCGATGGTGCTGACCAGCAGCTCGAGGGTGGCCTGCGTGTATCCACCTCGGACTGGTTTGGTCTGCACGTGATGGCGCCCATCTGCGCGGCGTTCACCAAAGAACACCCACGCGTCATGATCGAACTGTTGACAGATGCGCGTCTGTTCAGCCTGCACCGCCGGGAGGCCGATCTGGTAGCCCGCATTGTTCCCTTCGATGAGCCCGATGTCATACAGCGGCGGTTGATGCATGTGCCGTATGCGCTGTATATCCAGCGCGGTACAAAGCTGCCCGTGGAAAGCGCTGACATTCGCCTCATAACGATGGACCTGGGTTTCAGCGAGATGCCAGACGCCTTGTGGCTGCGGGAAGTTTTCCCGCTGGGGCGCATCGCATTTCGCAGCAATAGCCGGCATGTGCAGGCAGTGGCCTGCGCATCGGGTGCGGGACTGGCCGTATTGCCTTGCCCATTGGGCGATTCACACCCTGGCCTGCAAAGGCTTGAATTGGGCAAGACCCCGCCGGGCCGGGATGTTTGGCTGGGCTATCACCGTGATTTGCGCAGGCTGCCCAGGCTGCGCGCGCTGGTGGGTTTGCTCGTGCAACGACTTGCCAATTGAAATCCATGCTATCGGGAGGCGATTCCGGACAAATCCTGAAAATCCTCCGCGGGTTTACCCGGGTGACGGCCACTGTCATGCAGCAGTTTGCATAGCAGTTCTGCCTCCGGATACCGGGCAAGCACAGGTTAAAAAATCTAGACTGGCAGTAGCCATCGTGCAGTGGCCCTGTCGCCCCTGATTTTTAACCTACACGGCCCCGGGCCGCCTCACCATGAACGACTTTACCCAGCTGCAGGTTCACGTGGCATCGCACATCGCGACGCTCACCATGAACAGTCCGCCTGTCAACGCGCTGACCCGCACCCTGAACGACGAACTGACCCAGGCGCTTGACCAGATTTCGGAGATGGATGACATCCGTGTGGTCATTCTTACCGGCGCGGGCAAGGTTTTTTGCGCGGGTGCTGACCTCAAGGGCCGCGCTGAAAACATCAAGGGGCCTGGCGACCTTGTGGCCCATTCACGCCGCACGCGGGAGTGTTTTCATGCCATCCGTGAATGTGCTAAGCCGGTGATTTGCGCCATCAATGGTGCGGCGCTGGGTTCGGGGCTCGCGATGGCGGCCTCTTCAGACATCCTGATCTGTTCAGACAAGGCCTCGATGGGCCTGCCCGAAGTGGATGTGGGCCTGCTGGGCGGTTGCCGCCATGCGATGCGGCTGTTCACGCACTCGCATCTGCGCCGCATGATGCTGACAGGTTACAGGGTCTCGGGCGCAGAGTTGCTGCGCATGGACATTGTTGAAGCCTGCACAACGCCTGAAGGCCTGATGCCTGCAGCAATGGAACTGGCTGCCACCATTGCGTCCAAGAGCCCGGTATCCACCCGCATGGGCAAACACACCCTCAACGTGATTGAAGACATGAGCCTGCGTGACGGTTACCGGTATGAGCAGGACATGACGGCCCAGATTGGCAAGACCGATGACGCGAAAGAGGCGCAGGCGGCCTTCCGTGAAAAGCGTGCCGCTGTGTTCACGGGGCGATAGACCATGAGCAGCAGTCACATTCCATCTGCAGGCATGCTGCGTCGCCGCACATTGCTTGGCGCTGCGGCATCGCTGGCGGGTACCGGCTTCAGCGCCTTGCCCGCCTGGGCTGCCGGCTATCCTGAAAAGCCGATCCGGCTGGTGGTGCCTTTCCCGGCCGGTGGGGCAACCGATTTCATGGCGCGCGGCCTCGGGCAAAAGCTGTCGGAGCGACTTGGCCAGGCCGTTGTGATCGAGAACAAGGCCGGTGCCGGTGGTGCGCTTGGTGCAGAAGCCGTCGCGGGTGCCGCGCCCGATGGCTACAGCCTGCTTTTTGCGACCATGGGTTCGCTCACCATCAACCCGAGCATTTACAGGACGCTTCGCTACGATCCGCAGAAAAGTTTTGAGCCCATCGGCACCACGCACAACACGGCCAACCTGCTGGTGGTTCACCCGGGCATCAAGGCCAACACGGTTGAAGAGTTGCTGGCTCTGGCCCGCAAAAATCCGGGTCAGTTGACGTTTGCCTCTGCGGGCAACGGCACGACCAGCCACCTGTCCGGCGAACTGTTCAAAAGCATCGGTGGCGTGGACATGGTGCATGTGCCTTACAAGGGCAGTGCACCCGCGATGTCGGACTTTCTCGGCGGCCGAATCTCCATGATGTTCGACACCACCTCGAACTTTGTGGAGCATGTCAAATCCGGCAAGCTGCGCGCCCTCGGTGTCACCAGCCGCAAGCGGTCGAGTGCGATGCCGTCCGTACCTTCCATTTCTGAAACGCCGGGCATGAGCGACTATGAAATGTCGCTCTGGCTGGGGGTTCTGGCGCCGGCCGGTACGCCGCGTGATGTCATCGGCAAACTCAACGCCGAACTCGGCAAGCTGATGTCAACGCCAGAGATGGTGAAGCAGCTGTCTGACGCCGGCATAGAAGTCCGCCTGTCCAGCCCGGCGGAGTTCGCGGCCCTGATTCGCAGCGATACGCTGAAGTGGGCATCGGTGATCAAGCGCTCGGGCATGCAGCCTGAGTAGAAACCATGAGTCACCCGTGCTGGTTTGCTGCGCTATGCGCCATTGCGCATCACAGGATTGCCTGCGATGCCATAGGCCATTCGGTCTGCCGAACCTAGACTCTTGCGTCATGAAGGCATTTCAATGAGCTCCTCTTCCGGTCCCCTTTCCCATGTCCGTGTGCTGGACCTCAGCCGCATCCTCGCCGCGCCCTGGGCGGGCCAGATTCTGGCCGACCTCGGTGCGCAGGTCACCAAGGTCGAACGTCCCGGCGTCGGTGATGACACACGCGCCTGGGGCCCTCCGTTTTTGAAAGACGCCGG
This sequence comes from Pseudomonadota bacterium, assembly GCA_040390295.1. Taxonomy (GTDB): domain Bacteria; phylum Pseudomonadota; class Gammaproteobacteria; order Burkholderiales; family Burkholderiaceae_C; genus Polaromonas. The sequence continues at coordinate 296,115 of JAZJYR010000007.1, read as the reverse complement.
GGGACGCGACACACGCGAGGCTGGCTATTACCTGGCCGTCAACCGCGGCAAACGCTCCATCACCGTCAGCCTGGACAAGCCAGAAGGCCAGCGCATCGTGCGTGAGCTGGCGATGAACAGCGACATCATTCTGGAGAACTACAAGGCCGGTACGCTGGAGCGATACGGCCTCGACCAGGCTTCCCTGCGCAAGCTCAACCCACGGCTGATTTATTGTTCAGTCACAGGCTTCGGCCAGACCGGCCCGCGCAAGGACCAGCCGGCCTATGACTTTTTGATACAGGCCATGGGCGGTCTGATGAGTGTGACCGGCGAGCGTGACGGCAAGCCCGGCGGTGGGCCACAAAAAGTGGGTATTCCCATCGTCGACCTGATGACCGGCATGTATACCGCGGTGTCTGTGCTGGCCGCACTGGCGCGACGCAATGAAACGGGTGTCGGCGACAGCATAGACATCGCCATGCTCGACGTGCAGGTGGCCACGCTGTCCAATCAGGCGATGAACTACCTGGTGTCGGGCAAGGTGCCGGCCCGCAACGGCAATGCCCATCCCAACATCCAGCCGCAGGATGTCTACGCCTGTGCTGACGGTGACTTCATTCTTGTTGTCGGCAATGACGGCCAGTTCACCAAACTCTGTGATGTGCTGGGTGTTGCCGACTGGGCGCGGGATGAGCGCTTCGCCACCAATGCGCAGCGCGTGAGGAACATCGCCGTGCTAGCTGCACTTCTTGAAGAACGATTCTCGGCCTGGAAGCGCGCGGACCTGATTGCCGCGCTGGATGCCGCGGGCGTTCCCGCTGGCGCCATCAACAACGTGCCGGAAGTGTTTGAAGACCCGCAGGTCAAACACCGGGAAATGCTCAAGCAGGTGCCGCACCCCAGCGGCGTGATGGTGCCCCAGGTTGGCACACCCATGCGCTTTGCAGAGTCAAAGCTGCAAACCTGCGCGGCGCCGCCCTTGCTGGGGCAGCACAGCGACGACATCCTGGCCGAGCTGGGTTATGACGCGGCAGCGATCGCCGCACTTCGCACTTCAGGAGCCATTTGATGAAACTGCACTGGTCCCCAAAATCGCCCTACGTCCGCAAAGTGATGATGTGCGCTGAAGAACTGCAGGTCACAGACCGGCTGACCCTGGTCCGCTCCGTGGCCGCCATGCTCAAGCCCAATCCGGCCATCATGCAGGACAACCCGCTCAGCAAGATCCCCACACTGGTACTCGATGACGGCACCGTGCTGTTCGACTCCAGCGTGATCTGCCAGTACCTCAATGCACTGGTGCAGGGGCCGTTGATTGCGGCCGCCGGCCCTGCACGCTGGCAGGCCCTGCGCTGGGAGGCCTTCGGCGACGGCCTGCTGGATGTACTGATTCTCTGGCGCAATGAAAGGGAGCGTGAACACCCGATACAGGTGCTGATGGATGCGTTTGAACTCAAAACCCATGCCGCCCTCAAGCGGCTTGAGTCCGAAGTGCCGGCCCTGGATGCGGCGGCGTTTGGTCTGGGCCATGTCAGCCTCTGCTGCGCGCTGGGTTACCTGGATTACCGCTTTGATGCGCTGGGCTGGCGAAATGAAGCGCCCGGGCTGGCGCGATGGTATGCAGACATGCAGAAAAAACCATCCGTCAAATCCACCGAACCTGCTGACGGTTGAAGCAACCGGCATTTCCAGCAGCAAGACTTTCACGAAAAACAGGAGACAACACCATGAAACACAAGCCAACCCGCCGCAGCCTTCTTTTACCCGTACTGATGGCGCTTGCCGGCGTCCTGCCCATGACCGTAGCCCACGCACAGGCCTGGCCGACCAAGGCCGTGCGCATTGTGGTGCCCTTTGCTGCCGGTGGACCCGCCGATGCGCTGGCCCGTTTCATTGCCGTCAAGATGTCGGCCGAACTTGGCCAGCCTGTCGTGATCGACAACAAGGGCGGTGCAGGCGGCGTGCTGGGCGCCAATGAGGTGATCCGGTCAACCGACGGCTACAGCCTTTTGTTTGTATCGACGGGCGCCATGGTGATCGTGCCTGCCATGACCCCCAACCCGAACTACAACCCTGAGCGCGACCTGGTCGCCATCGGCCAGGCGGTCAACACACCGTCTGTGGCGGTGGTGTCTTCCAAAAGCAAGTTCAACAAGCTCTCCGAGCTGGTGACCTACGCCAAGGCCAATCCGGGCAAGCTCAATTTCGCCTCTGCCGGCAGCGGTACTTCCACACAGCTTGGCGCCGAACTGCTCAAGCGTGACGCTGGCATCTTCATGACGCACATCCCCTACCGCGGTGCGGCGCCTGCAACGACGGACCTGATTGCGGGCACGGCGGACATGATGTTTGCCGATGTGCCTGCAGTGATCTCTTTCATACGTGGTGGCCAGCTCAAGGCACTGGCCCTGGCTGCACCCACCCGGTCTACGGCATTGCCGGACGTTCCGACGACTGCAGAAGCCGGTTTTAAAACTGTCATCAGCGGTACCTGGTACGGCCTGATGGGTCCGGCAAAGATGCCGCAGGAGGTCGTGTCGAGGGTGAACGCCGCGCTGAACAAGGCCTTGCAAAACCCCGAGACCGTGACATTCTTCAGGTCGCAGGGCGTGCTGGCCGCCGGCGGTACCCCGCAGGACTTCAGCAAATTCATTCAGGCTGAAAGTGCCAAGTGGGGTGGGCTGGTCAAGTCCGCCAACATCAAACCCGACTGATACCCGGCGGGTTTCATGAGAACCTTTCTCGGCTGCGTGATGGCGGCCACCGCGTTTCTGACGGCATCCTGCGCCTCGGTTTCTTCGCCGCGCGCCACTCACCTTGTCCGCTATGCCGATGTGCAGATCGAGGTGGTCGCCGAAGGGCGCGGGCCGCTGGTCGTCATGCTGCCGTCGCTGGGCCGCGACTCGGACGACTATGGCCCGGTGGCTGAAGCCTTTGTACAAGGCGGTTATCGCGTTCTGCGCCCGGCACCGCGGGGCATGGGGCGCAGCACCGGCCCGGCGAGCGGGGTGAGCCTGCACCACTATGCGCAGGACATCGCAAAAGTCATTGAGCACGAAGCCGGCGGGCCTGCGGTGGTGATCGGCCATGCCTATGGCAACTGGGTCGCCCGCACTGTGGCCGCCGACCATCCGCAGCTGGTCCGGGGTGTGGTGATCGCCGCAGCTGCATCAAAAAACTACGATCCCAGGCTGAGCGGCTACATCGACAAATGTGAGGATGCCAGCCTGCCGGACGCAGAGCGCCTGCAATACCTGCGCATGACTTTTTTTGCGCCGGGCAGTGACCCCAAACCATGGCTGCATGGCTGGCATCCCGAAGTCAAGAAAGTACAGCGTGCTGCCAGGGCGGCCATCAAGACTGAAGAGTTCTGGGGGGCAGGCAATGCCCCCATGCTGGACCTTATGGCCAGCGAGGACCCTTTCCGCCTGCCCGCGACACGCGATGAGAACCGGCAGGAATTTGGCTCGCGTGTGAGCGCCGTTGTCATACCCAGCGCCAGCCATGCACTGATTCCCGAACAACCTGTGGCAGTGGCCCGTGCGGTATCACAGTGGATGCGCGGGTTGCCGCCCATGCCGCGTTGACATCAGCTGGCGACAAACCGTTCCCCGCATTTTGAAAGGCATTGACTTGTCCCACAACGATTTCACTTTTCTGGATGCGCGGGAGCTTGACACCGCAGAAGCCTATCGCATGGTGATCGGCTGCGTGGTGCCACGGCCCATTGCGTGGGTCACCACGGTGGACAGCAAAGGCTGCGTGAATGCTGCGCCCTTCAGCTCCTACAACTATGTGGCCACGACACCGCCCATGCTGGCGATCAATATTGCCAGCCGTGAAGGTTCAGAAAAAGACACGGCGCGCAATATTCGCGAGACCGGCGAGTTTGTCGTCAACGTGGCAACCGAAGCCACGATGGAGCTGATGCATGCCTGCGGCGAAAACTATGCGCCGGGTGTCAGTGAAACCGATGCACTCGGCATCGAGTTGCTGCCCAGCCGGCTGGTGAAGCCGCCACGCATCGCGCTCTCGCCGGTACAGATGGAGTGCAGGCTGGACCAGATCGTCGTGCTGGGCAAGGGCATCAACACGCTTTTTATTGGCGAGATCATCGCCTTTCACCTGTCACCCGAAATCTTTGACGGCAAGCGGGTGGACAGCGCAAAAATGCGGCCCGTTGCCCGGCTGGGCGGCCCCTTTTACGCAGGTCTTGGCGAAATATTTCACCGGCCCATGCTGCAGCGACCGCCGGGCGGTGAAGGCTGGCAGCCGAACCCATCGACAACTACAAAGGAGACAGTCAAATGAAACCGGTACAACTCTTCAGGCGCGGCCTTTTGCTGGCAGCACTGTGTGCGGCGCAACTGGCCGGGGCGCAGGCGGCCTGGCCGGACCGAATCATCCGCATCATCAACCCCTACGCACCGGGCGGCCCGTCCGACACCATCGTCCGCATGCTGGCCGCCGGCATGAGCACGGAGCTGGGCCAGCGCGTGATTGTTGAAAACAAGCCCGGTGCCGGCACCGTGATCGGCGCCAATTTTGTTGCCAGGGCTGCGCCCGATGGCTATACCTTGCTGCTGGCCACCGTAGCGCCGTTGATCGTGCAGCCGGCCATCAGCCCCAGCCTGCCGTACAACGCCCACAAGGATTTCGCGATGGTCGGCATGTTCGCCACCGTGCCCAACCTCATATCGGTACACCCCAGTGTGCCGGTGAATTCAATCAGCGAGCTGATTGCCTACGCAGCCAAAAACCCGGGCAAGCTCAATTACGCATCGGCCGGCGCAGGCACGGGCCCACACCTGGGCGGCGAGCTGTTCAACCAGATGACCGGCAGCAAGCTCACGCATGTGCCTTATGCAGGTGCGGCACCGGCCGTGCTTGCGGTGCTGTCGGGTCAGGTGGAAGTGTCCTTCGTCAACATCACACCGCAGATCCAGCACGTCAAGGCCGGCAAGCTGCGGGCCATTGCCATCGGCAGCAGCCGCCGCTCACCCCTCTTTCCGGAAGTGCCGACCATGGCCGAGGCAGGCTTGAAGGGTTATCTGTCGGAATCATGGAACGGCCTGGCCGCACCCGCTGGCACACCCGCGCCTGTGATCGACAAACTCTACAAGGCCATGGCCAAGGTCATGGCATCACCTGCGGTACAGGAGGCGTTGCTGCCGCTGGGCGCCGACTCCACCGTGATGAGCCCGGTTGATTTCGACGCCTATGTCAAGGCTGACGAGAAACGCCAGGTGCCGGTGATTCGCGCCTTGAACCTGACGGTCAACTAGCGCAGCGGCCATTTCGCCAGCCAGGCTGCGAATGTTCGCCAGGCCTGCCTTGCGACTCAAATTTTCAGGAGACATGTCTAAATGAGTTCTTTGTCAGGTGTTCGTGTGCTCGATTTGAGCCGGGTTTTTTCAGGTCCCTGGGCCGCGCAGATGCTGGCTGATTTTGGGGCGGATGTCATCAAGGTTGAAAGGCCGGGGCGCGGCGACGATGTGCGCCACCAGGGTTTTCGCATGAAGGACGAGGCGGGCAACGAGACCGATGAGCGCTCTTCATTCGTTTCGATGAACCGCGGCAAGCGCTCCATCACCATCGACATGTCGCAGGCTGCAGGGCAGGCGCTGATACGCGATATGGCCATCCAATGCGACATCGTGATCGAGAACTTCAAGGCGGGCGACCTGGTGCGATACGGGCTTGACTATGCTTCGCTCCGGCAGATTAACCCACGCCTGGTGTATTGCTCGATCAGTGGTTTTGGCCAGACCGGTCCGTACAGCCATCTGCCTGGCTACGACCCCATTTTTCAGGGCATGAGCGGACTGATGAGCCTGACAGGTCAGGAAGACGGCCAGCCCGGCGAGGGACCGCTGCGGGTGGGTTATTCGGTCAGCGACATCACCGCAGGCTTTTACGCCGTCAGCGCGATTCTTGCCGCGCTGCGCCATCGGGATGTCGTGTCTGGCGAAGGCCAGCACATCGACCTGGCACTGCTCGACGCACAGGTCGCGGCCATCTCGCACGTCGCCATGAGCTACCTTGCCAATGGCAGGCAGCCCGAGCGCCTGGGCAATGCTTCGGCCATCACCTGCCCCTGGCAATCGTTTGTTTGCCTGGACGGCGACATCATGATTGCCGTCGGCAACGACACGCAGTTCGCCGCCTTCTGCAAGGTGCTGGGCACGCCTGAACTGGCCACCGACGAGCGTTTTAAGACCAACCCCTTGCGCGCGGGGAACCGCACCACACTCATTCCGATACTGGCTGGCATCCTGAAGACGCGAACAGTGAACGACTGGTACGTGGCCTTTGATGCCGCCAATGTGCCAAGCGGGCCCATCAATGGTTTCGCCGAAGTGTTTTCCGATCCCCAGATCGTGCACCGTGAAATGCTGATAAGCCTGCCGCATGCAGCTGCGGGCAGCGTGCCGCAGGTCGCCAACCCCATCAAGTTTTCTGCCACGCCGGTTGAATACAAGCGCGGCCCGCCAGTGCTGGGGCAGCACACGGACGAGGTGCTGCGCGAGCTGCTGGGCCTGGATGATGCCGGCCTTGAGGGCCTTAGAAATGGCAAGGTGATCTGACATGCTGGTCCTGCAAACGCCGGGTGATCTTCTCGCGCATGTCGGCCAGAAGCTGGGTACCAGCGACTGGTTCACGATAGAGCAACAGCACATCGACGACTTTGCCCGCAACACCGGCGACGACTTCTGGATACACACCGATACCGAACGCGCCGCCCGCGAAATGCCTGACGGCAAGACGATTGCCCACGGCCTGTTTACCCTGGCGCTGGTGCCGCTGTTGCAGCGGAAGATCTTCCGCATCGAAAAGCGCGGCAAGGGCCTGAACTACGGCTCGAACAAGGTTCGCTATACCGCGCCGGTACCCGTCGGCTCCCGCGTGCGCCTGCATCAGACACTGGCCGCTGCGGAACGTTCAGGCAACGGTACCCGCATCACCACGCGCTGCGAGTTTGAAATCGAAGGCAGCGACAAGCCCGCACTGGTGGCCGAGTTCCTTCTGCTCATCAACGACGAGTGACGCGTTGCGTCGCCATTGATTCAACTTTATTTATCAGGCTACCCATGATCAAAAGACATCTCCTTGCCATCGGCTTCGCAACGCTTGCCGGTCTCGCTGTTTCGCCGGCTTTCTCACAGGCTGCATGGCCGGCCAAGCCGGTTCGCCTCATCGTGCCTTACCCGGCCGGCGGCCCCGTTGACCAGCTGGCGCGCGCCATTGCGCCCAAATTGGGGGAACAGCTGGGCCAGCCCATCATCATCGACAACCGCTCGGGTGCGAGCGGAACCATCGGAATTGACGCGACCCTCAAGGCCGAGCCTGACGGCTATACCTTTGGCTTTGGCGTGCCTGGCGGCATCACGGTGCTGCCGCATTTGCAGAAGCTTCCTTATGCAGTCGAGAGCATCAACTATGTGTCTCTGGTGGCCCGGGTGCCTCAGGTGATTGCGGTCAGTCCGCAACTCAAGGTCAACACGCTCAAGGAGCTGGTTACGCTGGCAAAAGCCGAGCCAGGCAAGCTCAACTATGGTTCTGCAGGCAATGCGACGACGCCGCATCTGGGTGTTGAACTGCTCTCTCAGGAAGCCGGCATAAAGATGACCCACGTCGCCTACAAGGGTGCTGCGCCAGCCGTGACCGCGCTGCTGGGTGGCGAGGTGCAGGTACTGGCCGCTGACCTGTCGGCCTTGCTGCCCTTTCTGTCGCGCGGCATCAAGGTGCTGGCTGTTTCCGGCCCACGCCGTGTAGATGCACTGCCCAACGTGCCGACGACCACAGAACTGGGTTTGCCCCAGGTGTATGTGGAGTCCAACTATGGCTTTATTGCCCCTGCTGCCACGCCTGCCGCCATCACGCAGAAGATGCGGGAAGCCCTGGTTGCCGTGCTGGCCATGCCTTCGGTCAAGGCGCAAATAGCAGCCCAGGGTGCGATTGCGATTTCAACCACACCCGAGGAGTACCGCAAGCTGATGCAGCAGGAATCCGTCAAGTGGGCGACTGTGGTTAAAAAAGGCCAGATCACACTGGAGTAGGAGATGACCTTGCGTATCGCCCTTCTTGATGACTACCAGCAACTGGCTATTGGCATGGCCGACTGGGCTTCATTGCCTCAAGGCACGGTCGTGCATGCTTTCAACAAGGCGCTGGCCGGTGAAGACGAACTCGTCAATGCACTGCAGGACTTCGATGTTGTGGTTGCCATGCGTGAGCGAACGCCGTTTCCCGCATCGGTGATCGCGCGCCTGCCCAGACTGAGGTTGCTGGCGAGTACGGGGCTGCGCAATGCGGCCATTGATGTACAGGCATGTCTCAAACAGGGCGTGGTCGTGTGTGGCGCCAAAGGCGCACGTCACGGCCTGGCCGCCACGGCAGAAACCGCATGGGCGCTGATTCTTGCATTGCACAAGCGCTTGCCCGGATCGGACCAGGCCTTGCGCGACGGCATCTGGCAGCCGCAGCTGGCGCTGGCACTTGAGGGCAGGGTGCTGGGCCTGGCCGGGCTGGGCAACATAGGCCAGCGGATGGCCCGCATTGGCCAGGCATTCGGGATGGACGTCGTGGCATGGAGCCCCAACCTCACCGCAGAGCGTGCGCAGCAGGCCGGTGTGCGCATGGTCGGCAAGACAGAACTGTTTGGGCAATCCGACGTGGTGTCGCTGCACCTGGTGTTGTCGCCGTCTACAGCCCACGTCGTGGCTCAGGCCGAGCTTTCGGCCATGAAGCCGGGCGCATTTCTGGTCAACACCTCGCGCGCCGGTCTGGTGGATGAAGCCGCCCTGATGGAGGCGCTGCAGCAGCGCCGCATCGGTGGTGCGGGGCTGGACGTCTTCTGGCAGGAGCCGCTGGCGAAAGAGCACGCGTTATGCGGGCTGGACAACGTGGTGATGACACCGCACCTGGGCTATGTCACGCCCGAAAACCTCACCGCCTTCTACACCGGCGTGCTGGACAACATCAAGGCGTGGATAGCGGGTCGCCCCGTCACGCTGCTGTCGCACTGAGATTTTTCAGACAACAACACGGAGACAAAACCATGCTCAGAAAAATACTGGCTTCTGCCATGCTCGCCGCCATCGCGTCTGCATCGGTGGCGCAGGACTGGCCCTCGCAGCCCATCAAGTACATCGTGCCGTTTCCGCCAGGTGGCGCCACCGACATCATCAGCCGGCCCCTGGCCGACAAGTTGCGCGAGCGCCTGGGCCAGGCGGTGGTGATCGAAAACATAGGCGGCGCAGGGGCCTCCATAGGCGTTGGCCGCCTCAAGCAGGCCAAGGCCGACGGCTACACCATCGGCCTGGGCAACTCGGCCTCGCAGACCATCACGCCGCACCTGCTGGCCAAGGTGCCTTACGACCCGCTCACCGACTTCACGCCGATCTCGATGCTGACTGAATACGCCAATGTGCTGGTGGTGTCCGCGCAATCGCCGGTGCGTGACATGAAGGAGTTTCTGGCGCTGGCCAAAAGCCGGCCCAATGGCCTGAGCTACGGATCGGCAGGCTCCGGGTCGAGCAACCACCTGAGCTCGGCACTGCTGGGCCAGGCCACCGGCCTGCCGTTCACCCATGTGCCCTACAAGGGCAGCAGCGCGGCGATGACCGACCTCATGGGCGGCCAGGTGGACTGGATGTTTGCCACCATCTCCGAGATCAAGCCTTTCGTGCAGGCGGGCAAGATGCGTGCCCTGGGCATCTCGTCGAAGACGCGCGATGCGCTGCTGCCCGATGTGCCCCCGATTGCCGACACCGTGCCAGGCTACGAGGTGGTGGGTTTCATGGGCCTGTTCGCGCCGGCGAAACTGCCGCCGGCCATCACGGCACGCCTGAGCAGCGAGGTCAACGCCATCCTGAAGTCCCCTGACATGGTCGAGCGTTTTGCCGCACAGGGCATGCGCGCCCGCACCAGCACGCCCGACGAACTCGCCGCCCGCGTCCGGCGTGACCACGCGATGTGGAAAACCGTGGTCACCGCTGCGGGCATCAAGGCCGAATAAGCACGCCACTTTTTTATGCCATACGAAAGAACTTCATGACCGCACCACGAAAACTTGTCAAATGCATCTCCCTGCTCACGCGCAAGGACGGCATGTCGAAGGAGGAATTCCTCAAGCACTGGAACGACCACCTGCCGATCTCGCACGCCGTGCCCGGCCTGCGCCGCTACACCCTGTGCCACATCGTCAGCGAGCCACAGCGCAAGGATGTGCCGGTGGTCTGGGATGTGGGCCAGGTCGACGGCATCGCAGAAACCTGGTTCGACGACCAGGCAGCCACCGACCGCGCCTTCACCTCGCCCGAAGGCCTGGCCTGGCTGGCGCACGGCTCCACCTTCATCGGCCGCCAGAAGACCTTTGTGGTCGAGGAAGAGTTTGTCATCGAGCTGAAATAGGCCTGCAAGGTTCCGGCGCTGCCACGGCGGCCGAATCAGGTAGATGTAAAGTCGACTTTACATTTTGGGCCCCGGAACCCGCCCGGGGCCGAATCTGGCCGTCCAGAACGCCAAAAATGCCTGAAAAAGGCCATTTTCAGCTGCCAAAAATGGCTGGAGGCCAATAGATATGAGCATGAGCAGCTACTAAATAAATAGCAAATGAATCTCCTGGACGCACCGCACATCCCGCCCGCCCAGGCAAATATCAGCCGTACAGGCGCTGCGGGTTGTCGTGCAGGATTTGAGTCGCCAGCTGCGCGTCAGGCGTCCATCGCCTGAACAACGCGAGCAACTCTTCGGTAGCGGGCTCGGGTGTGACACGCAGGTGTGGCCAGTCGCTGCCCCACACCAGCCTGTTGGGGTTGGCTTCGAGCAGCGCTTCATGGAAAGGCCTGCCCAGATCCTTGTCCGTCGTGCCGAAGAGGTTACGGTAAGCGCACAGCTTGACCCATGCCTTGCCACTTTCGACCAGTGAGAGCAGGGTCTGGAAACCCGCATCGCCCACACCGGCTGTCACGTCGAAGCCGCCCATGTGGTCAATCACCACGGGTACCGGCAGCTTGCGCAGGGCCGGCGCGATATCCGGGAGTACCTTGCAGTCTGTCCAGAGTTCGGCATGCAGGCCGGCGTCTGCCAGCGCAGGCGCCATCTGCAGCAGGTCATCGAAGGATGCGCTGCCTGCAAAATTGTTGCCCGCGCCGCTTCGGTGGCTGTAGCGCAGTGCACGTATGCCTTTGTCGCGCAGGCCCTTGAGCGTGGGCAGCGTGCCGGGGCGGGCGACGATGACACCACGCAGCTGCGGCAATTCCGCCAGGGCATCCAGCAGCAGCGAGTAGTCGTCGCCGTAGGCACTGGGATGCACCAGCACGCCGCTGGACAAGCCCAGCCGCGCCAGCAGTGCGAGGTACTGTTCACGCGAGGCTTCGGGCGGCGTATAGCTGCGGTCGGCTGCCAGCGGGAAGCGTTCATAGGGACCGAAGAGGTGCGCATGGCAGTCCCAGCCTTTGGCGCTCCCGATGTTCTGTGCCGACATCAGACCAGGCCTGAATGCTGTGGCAGGGGGAAGGCAGGCGCCACACCTTCGGGCAATGGAATCTCATGGGCGTTCAACGTCATCGAGACCATGGTGTAGTAGCCGACCAGTGCGGTCAGCTCGACCACGGTGAGCGCGCCGAAGTGGGCCAGCGTTGCCGCATAGGTCTTGTCGGACACCGAGCGGTGAATGCTCAGCTCACGTGCGTAGTTGTAGACCAGGGTTTCATCGATCGAACGAAAGGGCACCTCTGTCTGCGCCAGCATGGCGTCGAGGATGTCTTTCTCGATGCCGATTTTTTCGGATTCGCGGCGGTGTGCGTACCACTCGAAGGGTGACTCGCAGACGCGTCCTGCAGCGAGTATGGCAATCTCCGAGAGGCGCGGCGGCAGTGAGGTGTTGTAGCGCAGCTGCGCCCCCAGCGCCTGCCATTTGTCCGCCAGCTCGGCGTTGTACAGGGCTGCGCGCAAGGGGCCTTCAATCTTGCCGCGCGGGCCGGACACCACCCTGTCGTAAACAGCGCGCTGTTCGGGGGACATGGTCTCGGGCGTGGGGAAGGGGATTCTGCTCATGAACGTCTTTCTTTTTCAGGAGGGCAAGTCCAGCACCGCCTTGGCGAGGATGTTGCGTTGTATCTCGTTGCTGCCGGCAAAAATCTTGGCGCCCAGGCAATTGAACAGCGGCGCCACGACGTGCATGTCGATCTCTTCATTGTTGCAATGGGCCTGCATGCCGCCGTATTCGTCAGCCGATTCAATCAGCAGCAGCGCCAGTTGTTCATAGGTCTCTGTCGACCAGATCTTGAGCATGGAGATGCTGGCCGGGATGGGCTCGCCGCGTTTGGCGATTTCTGCAAAGCCGGTGTAGGCCGCGCCCAGGTCGGCGGTGTCCAGTTGTAGTTCTGTAAAACGCGCGGCAAAGGCTGCGTCTTCAAACAGGCCACGCTGGCGCGCCAGTTTTTCGACCTGGTGCAGGGTGTGCTGCGAGTGTTTGGGGCTGCCGGTAAAGAGGCGCTCAAAACCCAGCAATGCCTTGGCCACGGTCCAGCCCTGGTTCAGTTCGCCGACCAGGTTGCTCTGCGGCACACGGACGTTGTCAAAAAAGACTTCGCAAAATTCGCGTTCACCTGCGATGTTGCGGATCGGCCTGACCGTGACGCCCGGTGTTTTCAGGTCGACCAGCAAAAAGCTGATGCCGGCCTGTTTCTTGACGGTCTTGTCGGTTCGCACCAGCATGAACATGTGTGTGCCGTCAGAACCCCAGGTCGTCCAGGTCTTCTGGCCGTTGACGATGAAGTCGTCACCGTCGATCACGGCTTCCGTGCGCACGGCGGCAAGGTCAGAGCCGGCGTTGGGTTCCGAGTAGCCCTGTGTCCACACATGCTCACCCGCCAGGATGGGCGGCAGGAAACGTGCGCGCTGCTCGTCATTGCCAAAACGCATCAGGATGGGCCCGACCATCACCAGCCCCTGGTCGGGGCAGCGCGCCACACCCCAGGCTTCGGTTTCTTCAATCCAGGCAATCAGCTTGTCGGCCGGCAAACCCATGCCGCCATAGTGTTTGGGCCAGGCCGGCGCCAGCCAGCCCAGCCGCGACAGTGTGAGGTACCAGTCTTTGGATTCTGCCCATGACTGGCGGTAGGGCATGTAGCGCCTGTGCTCGGGGTAGTGCTGGGCAAACAGCGCACGCACGCGCTGCCGAAAGTCCGGCTCTGGCATGTTGTCCCAATCGGCGTCAGCGGAGAAGTCTGCCGCAGCCGCCGCGCTGGATGAGGTTGGTTTTTGTGCGTGGGTCAACGCCAACCGGGCGTAACGCCTGCGATGCGCCGTGGCGTTGCCCCAGCGGCTTGCCAGCAGCATGGCGCGCTTGAAGTACAGGCCCACATCGTATTCATTCGTCGTGCCAATGGCGCCATGCAACTGGATCGCCATGCGTGTGACTTCAGTGGCAGCCCAGGCGCAGCGTGCCTTGACGCGGCTGGTGATGGCCGCAAGGCTGTCTGCAGATGTGGCCTGACCGGCGAGCGTCAGGCCTTCACGCAGGCAGGCTTGGGCAAGCTCGACCTGAATCAATCCATCCACCATGCGGTGCTGCAGCGCCTGAAAGCTGCCTATGGGCTTTCCGAACTGCTCGCGTGTCGTCATGTATTCACGCGTGAGTTCCAGCGCGCGGCGGGCGATGCCTGCGAGTTCTGCGGCCTGCGCCATGCGTGCCGCCTCATTGGCAAAACGCAGTGCTGAAATGGCTGCGTCGCCGCGTACCAGTAAACGGGCGGGTGAGGCTTCGAAAGAAAGCGTGCCGGTGACGCTGCCGTCCACACCGCGCTCCTGGGCCAGGGTCACGCCTTCGGCACCAGCCTTGACCCAGGCGATGACGGCCTCGCCGTGGATGTGGGTCAGCACCAGCCAGCCGTCAGCACCGGGACCTGGCCTGACAAAACGTTTGCGGCCTGTGAGCTGCTGCGCATCCGCATCGAATGTGGTAGCTGTGGCAACGGGTGGTTCCATGTCGCCTGCATGCTCCTGCCACGCAACGCCCGCGACAAGGTCGCCCGACTGTATTGCCGCCAGCAACTCAGTGCGCAGTTCGCCGGCGGGCGCCCTGCACAGCAGCGCCACCGGATGCACACCTGCATCGACGAATGGCTCGGGCAAGAGATGCCGGCCGGCTTCCTGGGCAATGGCTGCGACTTCTTCAAGGCCCAGTCCCAGTCCGTCATCGTCTTCAGGCACCATGATGGAGAGCCAGCCCAGCGCTGCAATCTGTTGCCAGGTCGCGCGTTCAAAGCCGCCTTCACTGTCTTCAAGTTGCCGCACACGCTGGCGTTGATCGTTGGCGCCGAGGTAATCGGCGGCGCTGTCTGCAAAGACCTGGGAAGACTCACTGGGCATGGTTGCGGTACTTGTGTTTTTTAGAAAATCGAATGTTTTTTCAGGAAGTTTTCTTTGCAGCAAACTGCGCGCGGCCCTGGTCCATCATGGCCATGATGCTGTCCATGCGTGCGCTGGCGCCGGCCTGCGCGTCGGCATAGGTGCTGTTGCCATGCGCATCAATCGCCACGGTGACCGGGCCCAGGCCTTCAACCCTGAGACGCACCAGCCGGTAGTGCATCAGCATGTCGCTCCAGCCGACCTGCAGCACCTCGCGCACCGCCTGCGTGTGCAGTGTGGCACCGCCGCCCAGAAACGACAGGTAGACACAGCCGGTCTTTTGCATGGCCTGCACCGAAGCTGCATCCAGCCCGCCCTTGCCGCCGACGGCGTGGAGTTGCAGTTCGCTGATGATGCGCGGCATCACCGGGTTGAAGCGCGTGCTGGTGGTCGGGTTGATGTAGAGGATTTCCAGGCTGCCGTTGTTGTCCGGACCCTCAATCTCGCGGCTGTAGCTGCCGAGATGAAAAAGCGACTGGCCCTGCAATGGCATGGGCAGCGGTTCCTTGCCGTCGAGGCAGCCGATCAGGCGGTGGTGGGTGGGCAGGCCGGCCGTGACGATGATCTCGCCGTCGATCATGACCTGGTCGCCTGCACGCAGCTTGCGTGCATCCGCCTCGCTGAGCGGAAAGTTCATGCGGTGGGTGGTGAGGCTCATTCCAGGATATCCACTCGGCCGTCGTTGTAGATGCGCGCCCGCGTGCGCCGGTTGATCCAGCAGTTGAAGGCGACCGCCACCGGCGTGAAGCCGTGGCCAGCTGCGTAGTTGATGTGCACGGCCGAAGCGGTGCTGTCGCCGCCCGTGCCCATGGGGCCAAAGCCCATCATGTTGACACCGGCCAGAAGGCGTTTTTCCATGTCGGCAACCAGCGCTTCGGGGTGGTGCTGTCCGATGGGGCGCAGGGTCGCTTCCTTGGCCATCTTGGCTGCGTAGTCGAAAGTGCCGCCTATGCCAACGCCGATCACCACTGGCGGGCAAGGCTGCGAGCCGGCGCGCGCCACAACATCCAGCACGTATTTTTCAATCGTGCGCAGATCCGGAAAGCTGAAGATCTCGAGCGCTGCCCAGCGGCCCGATCCCAGTGCCTTGGGCGAGCAGGTGATGTCCATGCAGTCAGAGCCGTCTTCCATGTCGAAGGTGACGATGGGCATGCTCTTGCCTTTGTAGCCGCGCTCATTCGTCATCGGGTTGGTGACGTGCGGCAGCAAGGGCGGCTGTATGGTGGCGACGAGTTCGTCAAATCCTTCGGTGATGGCTTGCCGCACACTGCCGCTGAACCGCGCCTGCGTGCCGACGCGTACAAAGTAGACCGGCACGCCGGAGTCAGAGCAGACAAAATGCCCGCCGGTTTCGGCCTCTTCTGCGCTTTTGATCATGATGCGCAGGGTGTGGCGCGCGGTTTCGCTGGTGTCTGCCTGGCCGGCGCTTTTGAGGGCCGCCATGGCGTCAGGGGGTATGCGGCGCAGCGAACGCTCATACAGCGTTGCCGTGACTGATTTGATCAGTTCGGGTGTGATGGCCATGGTTGTCCCTGCTCAGGCCGACAGAAGGCCGGTCGTCCTGGCCCGCAGGCGCGCCAGGGCGTAGATGTTGTCCAGCGATGGCGTTGCGACGCCGACCTTGAGTCCGAGTTCGCAGGCGGCGCCCAGGATGGCGTCTATCTCTACCTGCCGGCCCGCCTCGGCGTCCTGCAGCATGGAGGTCTTGATGTGGCCCAATTGGCGCGTGAGGGCGATGCGGTCCGCCACCGCAATCGCCGGTGCGCAGCCGAGCGACTTGCCGACAGCCAGCAGCTCGCCCATCATGGCGGTGAAGAGCCTGTAAATACCCGGGTCGTCAATCATCAGGTCGGTGGCCGAGCCGGTGATCAGGCTGACCGGGTTGAAGCAGGCATTGCCCAGCAGCTTCTTCCAGACTTCGGTGCGGATATCGTGGCTGGCTTCAGCATCGAAACCCGCAGCCTTCAACATGGATACCAGCGCCTCCAGACGCGGTGTGGGGCTTGTCCCGGCAAGGGCGCCGGGTTCTCCGAAAACGATTTTTGTGCCGGACTGGTGACGTGTCACGCCCGGTTCAGGGCTGGAGCACGAAGGATAGACGACAGAACCCATGACGCAAGCTGCCGGTATTGCGGCCTCAATGGTGCCGAAAGGGTCTACGCTGTCCAGCCGGCCTGATACCGGCAGCTTTGCAGCCGTATCGGTAAACCACCAGGGCACGCCGTTGACGGCGGGCAGCACCAGGGTTTGGGGTCCGAGCAGCGGCCTGATCATGTGCACCACCTGGGCCATGGCGTAGCTTTTGACGGCAAGAATCACGACGTCCTGCCGGCCCAGTTCGGCGGCGTCGGCAACGGCTCGCACGGGTGATGCCTTGCGCTCGCCGCCGCTCTCCAGAATCCAGCCGCGCTCCTGCAGGGCCGCAAGCGTTGCGCCGCGCGCCACCACACTGACATTGGCATGGCCCTGTGCCAGCCGGGCACCAAAAAAACCGCCGATGGCGCCCGCGCCTATCACGCACACTTTAGGCAGAGCCTGTTCTGTCATGTCTTGTCTCCGGGATTTTGGGACGCAGGATGTGCTCCCGGCCGCTATGCGTACGATTTAAGCATTTCGCAGGCTGTTTTTTGTCGACTTGAGGCGCAAAGCAGCTATGCAAATGCCACACGTCAGTTCGACGGGGTCTGTGTGGTCAGCCTGGCCGGGGCACGGCGTTGGGGTGCTGGCTCCACATGCCGGTGCGTGCGTTTTCCTGAACGATTTCCACAATCTGCGCGGCCACGGCCGACACCGCCTTGCCCGGCCCCTTGGATTTTGAAAAAGCCATGGACACCGTTCGCTGCACCGCCGGGTTGACGATTTTTGCCGCCTGCAACTGCCCATGGGCCACCTCGTTCCAGACGGTATGGATGGGCAGCACGGTGTACAGCCGCTCCTGCTCCACCACAGAGCGCATGATGGGCAGCGAATCCGCCTCAATCACGGGGACCAGCGCAATGTGCTCCTGCCGCGCCAGCGCATCCAGGGTGGTGCGCAGGCCGTTGGGGGCGCTGGGCAAGATGAAGGGCAGGCCATCCAGCGCCCTGAAATCTATCTCCGGCCTGGCCGTCAGTTTGTCGCCTTTGGGGCCTATGAGGTAGCTGTCCACCGTGGCCAGGGCCTGCTCGCGCTCCGGCTGGACGTTGCCATAACGGTAAAGAATCGCCAGGTCCACCCGGTCATCCGAGAGCCACTCCTCGACCTGCCCGCTGGAGCCTTCCAGAATCTTGATCTGTATGCCAGGAAAGCGCACCCGCAAATCCTTGAACAGGCGGCCGACGATGGGAAACGTGATGGAGGGCAGGGAGCCCAGGGTGACCCGGCCTGCGGGCTCGCGCGCGTCGCCGCGTATTTCCCGTCCCAGTAATTCGGCGTCCGACAGCAGCCCCTTGACCTGCGGAAGTATCCGCTCGCCCACATCCGACAGTGCCACCCCCCGGCCTGTACGGTTGAACAGCCGCGTGCCGCAGTCCCGCTCGAGCGCATTGAGCTGCCGGCTGAGCAGCGACTGGTTACGGTCCAGGAACAGTGCCGCCCGGGTCAGGCTGCCCAGCTCGGCGATGGCCAGAAAAGTGCGCCATCGCTGGAGATCTGAAGCAATGTCTATATCCAGTGTGGTGGCTTTGGCGGGTTGCATAGCCTGACATTGTGCCCGGGGCTGTTCACTGCACGAGAGAGGTAAATCCCGTGGAATATGTTCGCCCTTACCCGGCGAACGGTACGCCGCGTACGCCACCGATAGCGACCGAATCAACCAGCTTGAAAAAGAGGTTCAGGAACTGAAACCTTGATTGACGAGCCTTGAGACGCCGCAAGGTGCGTCAAATAATCGTCAAGGAGCTGTAGCGTCGAGCGAAGGGTGCAAACGCCTGGCGAACTGGCAGTCGTTGAAGAGGGGTCTGAATCCGATGATGTTCGTTTAACACCCGGCGAGCCAGAACGAATACGGCGTGTGAATACACAGTGGCACCCTTGATTTCTGGAGCTACCCAAGCAACGGGAATGTCATGTTTTCTGAAGATGCAGAGCGCATGGGTGGATTGAGTCGAGATAAAGCGGCCGCGAGGTGCTGTAAATTTAATATATACGGCAAATTTTTAACGTACACATTAAAAATTTGTCAAATGTTAACTTGCATATTAACTTTCGGCTTTTTCCATGTGGCGGGCAGATCAAAATGCCAAAAAGGGGCTCAAAAACGGCCATTTTCAGGTATCAAATTAGCCTGTAAGCCAATGGATATGGGCGTGAGAAGCTATATAAAAAGTAGCAAAATCCAGTATGCCCGAGGAGTTCACTCGGTCGTCTGGCCGGTGTCATCCCATAGTTGATGTATCGGCGGGGTGTTGGGCACCGGGATTGCCCGGCGGGACCGTTCTCATTGCCGGTCCCATCACTGATGGTGGGTATCGAGGTCGTCCAAAAAACGTTCCTTCCCGCATCGGCTTTGGCTCGCGACGTTAGACGCACAAAGGCTCCCGGCCGGGTCTGTGCCAGCCGGTAATTCAGGGTTTCTCCCTAGGTTTCCACCTTCTTTTTGGGGCCCCAAAACAACCCAAACTGATATGCTTTAGTTTACTTACCTGTCGGCAAGTGGAATGCGGATTTCACCGCTTGCAGGCAGTGCTGTTTGCCAGGAGTTGTGGCTTTGTTGCTGCCTTCCCGGCGCCGGAGACGAACAGAAAGAAGAGACGAAGATGGCCATTTTGGGTTTGATGCAGCAACAGCCCCTGCTGATTTCAGCGCTGATAGAGCACGCCGCGATGCACCACGCCAACGTGGAGATCGTTTCGCATGTGTCCGACACCAGCATTTACCGCTCGACCTGGGGTAACGTCCGCAATCGTGCCAAAAAGCTGGCCAATGCACTGACCGGTTTGGGCGTGCAGCCCGGTGACCGCATCGCCACCCTGGCGTGGAACACGCACCGCCACCTGGAGCTGTACTTCGCCGTGGCTGGCATGGGCGCCATTTCGCACACCGTCAACCCGCGCCTTTTTGCGGAGCAGATCACCTACATCATCAACCACGCCGCTGATGAATATGTGTTCTTTGACCTGGGCTTTGCAGACCAGCTGGTCGCCATTGCTGACCAGTTGCCCACCGTCAAGGGCTTTGTGGCGCTGTGCGAGCGCAGCGAAATGCCAACGCTGGCCCTGCCCAACCTGCTTTGTTATGAAGACCTGATTGAGAAGGCCTCGCCAGACTTCGAGTGGCCGCGTCTCGACGAGAACACGGCTTCCTCGCTTTGCTACACCTCGGGCACCACGGGCAACCCCAAGGGCGTTCTATACAGCCACCGTTCGACAGTCCTGCATTCATGGACAGCCTGCACGGTTGACGGGTTGGGCCTGTCTACCCGCGATAGTGTGTTGCTGGCGGTGCCCATGTTCCACGTCAATGCCTGGGGCATCCCCTATGCATCGGCCATGTGCGGCGCCAAACTGGTGTTGCCGGGCCCCGGCGTCAGTGGCGACAAGCTTTATGCCCACATGGTCAAGGAAGGCTGCACCTTCTCTCTGGGTGTACCCACGGTCTGGCTGGGCTTTTTCAACTACATCGAAACGAACAGGGACAAGCTTGATCTCAAGCAGATCAAGCTGGCCCGTGTGGTGGTGGGCGGCTCGGCCGCACCGCGCGCCATCGTCGAGAAGTTCGACGAGCTCTTTGGCGCCTACCTGATCCATGCCTGGGGCATGACGGAAACCAGCCCGCTGGCCACCATCGGCAACCTGTTGCCTGCGCACGAGTCGCTGCCCAAGGCCAAAAAGATCGACATCCAGGCCAAGCAGGGCCGCGCGATCTTCGGTGTCGAGGTCGACATCTTCAGCCCCGAAGGCAAGCGCCTGCCGCACGACGGTACCGCTGTCGGCGAGATCAAGGTGCGAGGCCCCTGGGTGGTGTCGGCCTATTACGGCGACAAGCCGGGCGCAGCCACCAACGAAGAAGGCTGGTTCAGCACCGGCGACGTGGCGCTCATCGACACCGACGGTTTTGTGCAGATCACCGACCGCACCAAGGACGTGATCAAGTCCGGCGGCGAATGGATCTCGTCGATAGACCTTGAGAACGTGGCGGTCGGCCATCCCAAGGTGCGCGAGGCCGCCGTGATCGGCGTGGCGCACAGCAAGTGGCAGGAGCGCCCGCTGCTCATCATCGTGCCCAAGCCGGGCGAAACCATCACCGCAGCCGAAATGACGGACTTCATGAAAGACCGTGTGGTGCGCTGGTGGCTGCCCGACGATGTGGTGTTTGTGGATGACCTGCCGCACACCGCTACAGGCAAGCTGCTCAAGACCAAGCTGCGTGAGCAGTTCAAGTCCCACCGCCTGAGCACAGATCCGGCTTGAGCAGAATTTTGGGTGGATGCCCGTGGAGGCCCGAACCTCCGTCAGGCATCCTTGGGTTTTATTGAAAGTCAGTTAGTTAATTACCAGGAGACAAGCATGAAGGTTTTCCCAACATTGAAGAAGATGTCCCGGCTGGCCCTTGCGGTTGCCGGCAGCAGCATCCTGCTGGCAGCAATGCCTGCACAGGCGCAAATCAGCGACAACGTGGTCCGCATCGGCGTGATGGCCGACCAGACCGGCACCTACTCGGGCAACGGCGGACCCGGCTCTTCCGTCGCCGTGCGCATGGCCGTACAGGACTTCGGCGGCACCGTCCTCGGCAAGACCATTGAAGTGGTGACCGCTGATGACCAGAACAAGCCCAACGTCGGCATCAACATGGCCCGCCAGTGGATTGAAAACGAGAAGTTCGACACCATCGTCGGCGGCTCGGCTTCTTCCATCGCTTTCGGCGTGTCGAGCATGATGAAGGAAAAGAAAAAGCCCTACCTGATCGCAGGCACGGTGTCTTCCGACCTGACCGGCAAGATGTGCTCGCCCATGACTGTCCAGTTCATTGTGGACACTTACCAGCTGGCCAACGCCGGCGTGACCGCGCTGCTCAAGCAGGGCGTCAAGACCTTCTTCTTCATCACGGTGGACTACGCTTTCGGCGCAGCGCTGCAGGCTGATGCGACCAAGTTCATTGAAGCCGGCGGCGGCAAGGTGGTGGGCTCCGTGCGCCACCCGCTGGGCGCGTCGGACTACTCTTCCTATCTGCTGCAGGCCCAGGCCAGCAAGGCGCAGGCCATCGTCGTTCTGAATGCCGGTCTTGACCTGACCAATGCCCTCAAGCAGGCAGCCGAGTACAAGCTGGCCCGTGGCGGCCAGAAGGTCGGCGTCTTCGGCATGACCATCAACAGCGTGTCGGCCATGGGCCTCGATGTTGCACAGGGCCTGCAGATTACCGCACCTTTCTACTGGGACCGCAATGAAGAGTCCCGCGCATGGGCCAAACGCTTTACCGACAAAAACGGCGGCGTCATCCCGACCTACATCATGGCAGGTGCCTACAGCGCCACGATGCATTACCTGAAGGCCGTGCAGGCAGCCGGCACGGACGACGGTGTGGCGGTGATGGCCAAGATGAAGTCCATGCCGATCAATGACTTCTCGATGAAGAACGTGAAGATCCGCGAAGACGGCCAGGTCATGCGTCCCACCTACGCCATCACCGTCAAGACGCCTGCAGAATCGAAGGGCAAGTTTGACCTTTACAAGGTCGGCGCAGAGATCCCTGCCGAGCAGGTGTTCCGTCCGATGGCTGAAGGCGGCTGCGACTTCGTGAAGAAGTAAGCCAGAAGAAACAAGCGTCAAGAAACAAGGACCCGAGAATGCCAGTCAGCGGAGTACCCCTGCAGGAAGCGGATGGCCACGGCACCGCCCTGTTCCAGCCTTACAAGGCGCGTGACGTCGTCGCGCGGAACCGGGTGGTGATTGCGCCCATGCAGCAGTATTCTGCGGTGGACGGCCATGCCACTGACTGGCATGTCGTTCACCTCGGCCGCTTCGCGCTTGGTGGCGCGGGTATCGTCTTTGTGGAATCCACAGCCGTTGAAGCACGCGGTCGCAATGCCCATGGCGACACCGGCCTGTGGAAGGACAGCCAGATAGAACCCCTTCGCCGCGTGGCGAAGGTGCTGAAAGACAACGGCGCGGTGCCGGCCATACAGCTGGGCCATACCGGGCGCAAGGGCGCACTGCAGGCCCCCTGGGCCGGGCACAGCCACCTGAATGCCGAAGACGCCGCACGCGGTGAAGGCGCCTGGCAGGTGGTCGGGCCCAGTGCCTTGCCTGTTGGCGATGGCGGCTGGCAGGTGCCGCACGCGCTCAGTACCGCTGAAGTGAAGGATCTTGTGAAAGCCTGGGGTGATGCCGCGCATCGTGCGGCCCAGGCGGGTTTTGAAATGCTGGAAGTGCATGGCGCACACGGCTACCTGATTCACCAGTTTTTATCGCCGGTCGCCAACGTGCGTACTGACGAATATGGCGGCAGCATGGAGAACCGCCACCGCTTTGCACTTGAAATCGCAGAAGCCGTGCGTGCGAAGTGGCCTGCGCACCTGCCGCTGTTCTGGCGCATCTCGCTGGCAGACCTGGACCATGAACTGAGCATGGACGAACTCGTCAGCCTGTTGATGGGCCTGAAGTCGCGCGGTGTCGATGTGATTGACTGTTCTTCGGGTGGCGGCATTTCGAGCTACCCGACAGATGGTCCGCGCGTGGCGCGTGGCCTGGAATACCGTGCCAATGACGGCCAGCGCATCAAGGCGATGACGGGCATGGACGTGATGGCGGTGGGCCTGATCATTGACCCGCACCTGGCTGAGGCCATCCTCAACGCGGACCAGGCCGACCTGATTGCCATTGGCCGCGAGGCGCTGTTCAACCCCAACTGGGCATTGAATGCACAGATGTCGCTTGGCGCCAATGCGGATTACCAGCTCTGGCCGCGCCAGCACAGCTCTTATCTTGCCAAGCGTGCCGGCATGGCCGACCCCTTGCGCAACATCGTTTTGCAGCGTGACGCATCACGCATGCTGGCCGCCACACCGCGTATTGCCGTATGACCCGTATCGAAATCGTGACCGACAAACGCGACGAGCTGGGCGAATGCCCGCTCTGGGATGAGCGTACGCAGTCGCTGTTCTGGATTGACTCGCACGCACGCCTGGTGCGGCGCCTGACGCCCGCCAGCGGTGAGTACCGTGAATGGCTGCTGCCTTCGGCGATAGGCTCTATCGCGCTGTGCGAAACCGGCCGCCTGCTGGTTGCCCTGGCCAGTGAGTTCAGCTATCTCGATCCTGAAACAGGCCAGCTTGAAAAGATTGCGGGCGTCACGCATGTTGAAGAAAAAATCCGCATGAACGACGGCCGCACAGACAGGGCGGGGCGCTTCGTCGCCGGCTCGCTGGTGATGGGCCGCAACGAAAAGCTCGGTGCCCTTTACCAGATCGATGCGGCGGGCCACGTGAACATGCTCGACGGAGGATTTGCCATCTCCAACGGCACCTGCTTCAGTCCTGACGGCAACTGGCTGTACTTCACCGACAGCCGTACGCGCAAAATCACGCGTTACCCCTATGACACGGCGACGGGCAAGACCGGCTCACCCACGGTATTGATTGATACCGAGCCACTGGGCTCTGCCGGTGATGGCGCCACAGTAGACAGCGAAGGCTTTCTCTGGACGGCGCTGGTCGAGATTGGCAAGATGGGCCGCTTCACGCCTGAAGGCAAGCTGGACCGCCTGATCGACATGCCGGTGCGTTACGTTACCTGCCCGTGCTTCGGCGGCCCCAATCTCGATATTCTGTATGTCACCAGCATCAGCAACAGCGGCAATGTCCTGAAGGATGACCATCCCGATGCAGGCGCGCTGTTTGCCATTCACGGCACTGGCGTGCGGGGCTTGCCCGAAGTGCGCTTTGCCGACAAGACCTGAACCATCCACAGACCAGACAAAGACAAGATAAGACAAGGAAATAGAAGTGACTGAAGTTAAAAAACGCCTCGACGGAAAAGTGGCCCTCATCACCGGCGGTGCACGCGGTATTGGCCGAAGCATTGCAGACGCGATGGCCGCTGAAGGCGCCATCGTCGGCGTGCTCGACCTGCGCGAAGACCTCGCCCAGGCGGCGGCAGACGAGATCAAGGCGACGGGCGCGCGCGCCATGGCTTTTGGCGGTAATGTGGCCGAGCGCGACACTTTTGTCAAAGCCGTCACAGCCATGAAGGAAGCACACGGCCGCTTCGACATCCTCGTCAACAACGCCATCTGGGTGCGCTACGGCCCCATCGCCGACATCACGCCCGAGATGCTCAACCGCATGGTGGGCACCGGCTTCAATTCGGTGGTCTGGGGCATACAGGTCGGCGCTGAAGCCATGACCGAAGGTGGCAGCATCATCAATATTGCATCTGCAGCAGCCTTTCTCGGCGTGCCTGAGGCCATGGTGTACGGCGGTGTCAAGGCCGGCGTGCTGGGCCTGACCCGCTCGTCAGCGGTAGACCTGGGCCCGCGCGGCATTCGTGTCAACGCGGTCTGCCCTGGCTCGGTGCTGACGGAAGGCATGCAGAACAATGTCACGCCCGAGAAGATCGCCGTGCGCGCCCAGCGCACGCCGCTGCGCCGTCTGGGCGATGTGCAGGACATTGCCAGTGCGGCCATGTTCCTGGCAACCTCGGACAGCAGCTGGGTCACCGGCACGTCCATCCTTGTGGACGGCGGCGTGACCCACGCGCTGCTTTGAGCCGGAGTTCCAGATGAGCGAGTCCTTCATTCTTGAGGCGACCGGGCTGAGCAAGCAGTTCCGCGGCTTTTATGCCGTGAAGGACGTGAACCTCAAGGTCCGCCGCCACACCATCCACGCACTGATCGGCCCCAACGGTGCCGGCAAGACGACCTGCTTCAACCTGCTGACGACCTTTCTCACGCCGACGGCAGGCACGATTCTTTTCAACGGCACGGATATCTCGAAAAGCGATCCGGCCAGCGTGGCCGCGATGGGGCTGATCCGTTCCTTCCAGATCTCTGCGGTGTTCGGTCAGATGACGGTGCTCGAAAACGTGCGTGTCGCGCTGCAGCGCAAGGCCGGCGGCACCTGGGCCTTCTGGCGCAGGGACAGCTCGCTCAAGGTTCTGGATGCGCGTGCGAAAGAGCTCATAGAGCTGGTGGGCCTGACGCGCTACACCGATACGCCTGCGGTGTCGCTGTCTTATGGCCGCAAGCGTGTGCTTGAGCTGGCCACCACCATCGCGCTGGACCCCGAAATGATTCTGCTTGACGAGCCCATGGCCGGCCTGGGCCATGAAGACATTGGCCCGGTGATGCAGATCATCCGCAATGTGGCCAAAGGCCGCACCATTTTGATGGTGGAGCACAACATGAAAGTCATTGCCGAACTGTGCGACCGCGTCACGGTGCTGCAGTCCGGCCAGATTCTGGCTGAAGGCACGTACGATGAAGTGTCACGTGACCCGGCGGTGATCGAAGCTTATGTGGGAGGCGCCAATGATTGAAGCCAATATGGCAAACAGTGCGGCATCAAGCCAGCCGCTCTGCCTGTCGATCAGGAACCTGGTCGGCCATTATGGCGAGAACCTGGCGCTGCATGACATCAACCTGGAAGTGCGCAAGGGCGAGGTCGTTTGCCTGCTCGGGCGCAACGGTGCCGGCAAGACCACAACCCTGCGCGCGGTGGTTGGCCTGCTCGACAAACGTCAGGGCAGCATAGAGATCAACGGCCAGCAGACGACAAGCATGCTGCCCGAAGCGATTGCAAAACTCGGCGTGGCGTATTGCCCTGAAGAGCGCGGCATTTTCTCCAGCCTGAGCACCGAAGAAAACCTGTTGCTGCCGCCCGTGCTCAGGCCGGGTGGCCTCACGGTTGACGAGATCTACACGCTGTTTCCCAACCTCAGGGAACGCCGGCACAGCCAGGGCACCAAACTCTCGGGTGGCGAGCAGCAGATGCTGGCGATTGCGCGCATCCTGCGCACGGGCGCAAACTTTTTGCTGCTGGACGAATGCACCGAAGGCCTCGCGCCTGTGATCGTTTCCAAAATCGGCCAGACCATACGCATCCTCAAGGAGCGGGGCTTCACGGTGCTGATGGTTGAGCAGAACTTCAGGTTCGCATCCAAAGTGGCTGACCGCTTTTACGTGATTGAAGAAGGCGTGGTGGTTGACCACTTCCGCCGCGAAGACATTGCCGGTGACCTGGCGCGTATTGAAAGCCTGCTCGGACTATGACCTTCACCACACAACACCGTGGCATGACATGCCACGCCCTGCGGGGGACAAGAACATGAATGAAATTTTCGGAATACCGATGTCGGCCTTTGTCGGCCAGCTGGTCATCGGCCTGATCAACGGCTCGTTCTACGCGCTGATGAGCCTGGGCCTGGCCATCATCTTCGGCCTTTTGCACGTGGTCAACTTTGCCCATGGTGCGCAGTACATGCTGGGCGCCTTCGTGGCCTGGGGCCTGCTGGAGTACTTCGGCCTCAATTACTGGTACGCGCTGATCATCACGCCCGTGGTTGTCGGTGCCTTCGGGCTGGTGATTGAGCGGCTCATGCTCAGGCGGCTCTACAGCGTGGACCATGTCTACGCGTTGTTGCTGACCTTTGGCCTGGCCATGCTGATGGAGGGCGCCTTCCGCTGGAAGTTCGGCGCCACCGGCCAGCCTTATCCCAACCCCATGTCGGGCGGGCTGGATATCGGCATCAGCTTTATCCCCGCCTACCGCATCTGGGTCATCGCGGCGTCGTTGATCCTGTGCCTCACCACCTGGTTTGTGATTGAGCGCACCAAGCTTGGCTCCTACCTGCGTGCGGCGAATGAAAACGCGCCGCTGGTTCGAACCTTCGGCATCAATGTGCCGCGCATGCTGATGCTGACCTACGGCCTGGGTGTGGGTCTGGCCGGTTTCAGCGGCGCCATGGCTGCGCCGATTTACCAGGTGAATCCGCTGATGGGCAACAGCCTCATCGTCATCGTGTTTGCGGTGGTCGTGATCGGTGGCATGGGCTCCATCATCGGCTCCATCATCACCGGCTTCGGCCTCGGTGTGGTTGAGGGCCTGACGAAGCTGATTTATCCGGACGCTGCCGGCGTTGTCATTTTTATCGTGATGATCATCACGCTTGCGATCAGGCCTAACGGGCTGTTCGGCCAGGAGGCCCGATGAAACATTTCTCCCCGACCACGGTGCGCATCCTGCTGGCGATCTCTGTCGCCCTGCTGATCGCCGCACCTTTTGTGTTGTACCCGCAATTCCTGATCGAGATCCTGTGTTTTGCCCTGCTCGCTGCTGCGCTCAACCTGCTGGTCAGCTACTGTGGCCTGCTGTCTTTTGGCCACGCCATGTTCTTTGGCGCCGCGGGTTACGCCACGGCGCACAGTATCAAGATGTGGGGCTTTGATCCTGCGCTCGGCATTGTGTTGGGCGTTGGCCTTGCTGCCGTCATCGGTGCGCTGACGGGCTCACTGGCCATACGCCGGCAGGGCATTTATTTCTCCATGATCACGCTCGCGTTTGCGCAGCTGATTTATTTCATGGCGCTGCGCATGCCGTTCACCGGCGGTGAAGATGGCCTTCAGGACGTTCCGCGCCGCGCGATGTTCGGTTTCATCAACATGGGCAACAACTACGTCATGTACTTTGTGGTGCTGGCGCTCACGGCGTTCGGCTTTTTTGCCATTCACCGCATCGTCAACTCGCCCTTCGGCCAGGTGCTCAAGGCCATTCGCGACAACGAGCCGCGCGCCATCTCGCTGGGCTACCGCGCCAACCGCTACAAGCTGGTGGTGTTCATCCTGTCGGCCTCGCTGGCGGGTCTGGCGGGCTCCATCAAGGCCGTGGCCTTCCAGGTGGTGACACTGACCGACCTGACCTGGGTGACCTCGGGTGAGGCGCTGCTCATCTGCATTCTGGGTGGCATGCAGACCCTGGTCGGACCTGTGGCGGGGGCCATCCTGATCGTGTCCATGTCGCACTACCTCGCGTCCTATGCCGAGTGGGTTCTGATGATCCAGGGCCTCGTGTTTGTGCTGGTCGTGCTGCTGTTTCGCAAGGGCCTGGTCGGCGAGTT
Organism: Pseudomonadota bacterium; assembly: GCA_040390295.1. GTDB lineage: Bacteria > Pseudomonadota > Gammaproteobacteria > Burkholderiales > Burkholderiaceae_C > Polaromonas. The sequence goes on along the minus strand of JAZJYR010000007.1, from coordinate 267,685 downwards.
CTATGCGTGGCTGGAGCGGCGCGAGCTGCGCCGCGCAGGCAAGGAGTCAACATGAGCGATCCTGTTCAGGGCGCCGGAGTCGCAACGGCGCGTGACGCCGTGATGGGCGCCCTCAAGGGTGCACCGCTGCTCAGGGGCAAGCTTGCATTGGTGACCGGTGCTGCCAGCGGCATCGGCCAGGCGATTGCGGTGGGTTATGCCTGTGCGGGTGCGCGCGTGGTCGTGACCGATGTGACAGCTGAACGCTGCGAAGAGACACTTCGGCAGATTCGCGCTGCAGGCGGCGAGGCCTGGGCCTACGCACTGGATGTGACGGATGCCGATGCGTCTTATGCGCTGGCTGCAAAGGTCGAGTCCGAGGTCGGCACGATAGACACACTGGTCAACAACGCCGGTGTCATCATCCGCGAAGGCATTGACAGCCCCAGGGCACAGGCCAATATTCACCGTGTGTTTGACGTCAACCTCTTCGGTACTTTCAACACCATTCATGCGTGGTTGCCGGCGCTGCGCAAGACGCGCGGCTGCATCATCAATGTGGCATCGGGTGCGGCCTTCATTGCGCAGGCCGGTTCGCTGGGTTATTCGGCCTCCAAGGGCGCGGTGAAGATGCTCACGCAATCCATGGCCGCAGACCTGGGCGCTGATGGCATACGTGTCAATGCGCTGGCCCCCGGCGTGATTGAAACGCCGATGACCGACGCCACACGCGCCAACCCCGAGCGCCTGGCCCGCTTTATGGTGCGCATTCCCTCGGGTCGCGTCGGGCAGCCGCAGGAGCTTGCCGGTGCGGCGGTCTTCCTGGCATCAAGCCTGGCGTCCTATATCAATGGTGTGACCTTGCCTGTCGATGGCGGCACGCTGGCTGTATAGCCACTTTCAAAGTCAAATTTTCTGGAGACGACATGAGCAACAAGGATTCAACACACAACGGCAGACCCGCCCAGCGACTGGATGTGATCATCGTCGGTGGCGGTTTCGGCGGCATGTATGCCACGTACAAGTTCCGCGAGATGGGCATGAAGATCCAGAGCTTCGAGGCCGGCGGCGACCTCGGCGGCGTCTGGTACTGGAACCGTTACCCCGGTGCGCGCGTTGACCTGCCCAGCATCGACTACAGCTATTCCTTCTCGCCCGAGATCGAGCAGGAGTGGACCTGGTCCGAGCAGTTCGCGGCCCAGCCCGAGTTGCTGCGTTACATCGACTTCGTGGCAACCCGGCTCGATTTGCGCAAGCACTACCAGTTCAAGACCCGCATCACCGGCGCCACCTGGGACGAAGAGCGCCAGTTGTGGACGGTCGAGACCGACCGCGGCGAACGCTTCGAGGCGCCGTTCTGCATCATGGCCACCGGCCCGCTGTCGGTGCCCAAGGTGCCGGACATTCCCGGGGTCGAAAAATTCAAGGGCCGCCTGCTGCACGCCGGGCGCTGGCCGCATGAGCCGGTGTCGTTTGAAGGCCTGCGCGTGGGCGTGATCGGCACGGGTTCGACCGGCATCCAGGTCGTGCAGGACGTGGGTCCGCAGGCTGGCGAGCTGTTCGTGTTCCAGCGCACACCGAGCTTCACCATGCCGATGCGCAACGTGCCGCTGACCGATGAATACGTCCGTGAAGTCAAGCGCAACTATGCCGGCATACGCGAGGCGGCGCGCAACAGCACTGTCGGCGGCACGCGGCCGCAGTCCACCCGCGCCTTCTTCAGCGTCACGCCCGAGCAGCGCCAGTCCCTGCTGGAAGACGCCTGGAAGCAGGGCGGCCTGGCCATGCTCGGCACCTTCGGCGACCTGATGGTCAATGAGGAAGCCAACGAACACGTGGCCGATTTCGTGCGCGGCAAGATCGCCGAGGTGGTGAAAGACCCGAAGACCGCCGAAGCCCTCAAACCCAAAGGCTACCCGATCTTCGCGCGCCGGCCTTGCCTGGACTCGAGCTACTACGAGACCTACAACCTGCCCAATGTGCACCTGGTCGACTGCATCACCGACCCCATCCTCGAGATCACCGAGCGCGGCGTGCGCAATGCTTCCGGCGAGATCGAGCTCGACATGCTGATCCTGGCCACCGGCTACGACGCGCTGACCGGCGCGCTGATCGCCCTGGATGTGAAGGGCAAAAACGGGCAGACCGTCAACCAGAAATGGAAGCAGGGCGGGCGTTCAACCCTGGGCATCATGATGGAAGGTTTCCCCAACCTGTTCATGACGACCGGCCCGAACGGCCCTTCTGCACTGGCCAACATCATCCGCATCAGCGAACACGATGTGGACTGGATCGCCGCCGCCATCACGCACATGCAGAAGAACGGCCTGGCGACCATGGAGCCGACAACGCAGGTCGAAGACAACTGGATGGAAGTGGTGCACGGCCTGGCCCAGCGCTCGTTGATCAACAAGGCCAAGACCTGGTGGGTGGGCGCCAATGTGCCGGGCAAGAGCCAGGGCCTGTCGATGTTCATCGGCGGTTTTGCCAAGTACCGCGAGTTCTCTGCGGCTGCCGCAGCCGATGGGTACAGCGGCTTCGCTTTCGAACGCGCGCAAGAAAAAGCCGAAGCCTGACGGGCAGTCCGCCCGCGCGGGCCAGGCGGCTGTGATTTCCCGAAAGGGGCATCCAGCCGCTTTTTTTATTTCTGCAGAAGGAGAGATTTGATGCGAGCAATTGTGACGGGCGCAGCCCGCGGTATCGGCCGTGCCATCTGCCTGCGGCTGGCGCGTGATGCACAGGCCTCGGGCGGCGTGAAACTGGTGCTGTCGGACCAGCATGCCGATGAACTCAAGAGCCTGATTGCTGAAATCCGCAGCCTGGGCGGTCAGGCGATTGCCGTGCCGGGCGACATGTCAGACCCTGCATTGCCCGCCACCATCGTGCAGGCGGCTGAAGCCTTCGGCGGGCTGGATGCGCTGGTCAGCAACGCCGGGTTTGCGATTCCCGGGCCGCTGGCCAGCTATGACGTGGGCAACTGGGACAAGGTGTTTGCCGTGCACGTGCGGGCACCGTGGCTGCTGGCCAAAGCCGCCTACCCCGCGCTGAAAGAAAGCCGCGGCGCCATCGTCGTCACAGCCTCGATCTCGGGCACCAACGCGCAGGCCCCGCTGGGGCCTTACAGCGCCAGCAAGGCGGCTGCGCTGATGCTGGTGAAGCAGCTGGCGAACGAGTGGGGGCCTGACGGCATTCGTGTGAACGCCTTTTCACCCGGCCTGACGGTGACGCCGGGCACGGCGGCCGCTTATTCAACGCCCGACGCGCGTGCCCAGCGCGAGGCGCGCATCCCGCTGCGCCGCGTGGCCGAGGCCGACGACATGGCAGGCGTGGTGGCGTTTTTGCTCAGCAAGGATTCGGCCTATGTGACAGGCGTTGATTTGCCGGTAGACGGAGGGCTGTCGAACACCGTGATGGCGGCGCTGGACATGAGCGGCTGGAAAAAATAACACCGCACCCTCCAAGCACTGTCATCCCGGGCTTGACCCGGGATCCATGACCCCGAATTCTTCAGGCGCCGACCCTGGAAAAATGGTAATTTGCTATTGATTCAGTAGCTACTCACGCACGTATCCATTGGTCTGGAGCCCGATTTGATGCCTGAAATTGGCCTTTTCAGGCCGTTTTCGGGTTTTTTGACGTCCGGTAGATCGACCATCAAGCCAAAATGTAAAGTCGCCTTTACATCTGGCGTTTTTAGCTCAGCTGTTGAACGGCGGCGTGGCCAGCAGCGCGTACCAGGCATCGTCGGGTTTCATCCGGCCCTGCGGCGCGCGCACGCCAAAGCGTGCGGCCTCGTCGCCTTCGGGGGCCGGGCTTTCCTTCATCCAGTCATAGACGACAGTGCGTGCGGCAACGCGCCACTCATCACCGCGCTTTTCAAAACGATCCACATAACGGCCGATCAGGAAGGTTTCGCGCAGCTTGCCCTGGGGGTCGTTGTCGTACTGGAAGGCCTGGAAGTAAGTCTCGACGGCCGCCTGCGCGCCCCTGAGCACGATGGAGACATTGGTGACCTGGTGGATCATGCGCGCACCGCTGGCCCGCGCCTTGACCGCGTAGTCGATAAAACCGGTGGCGCTGCCGTTGAACGCGCCGTGCCTGTCGGTAGCGTCTTCCCAGTAAGACGACCGCAGGGCCGCTTCGTCACCCCTGTCAATGCCGCGGCAGTAGGCGTGCATGGTCTCGCGGATCGCTTCGCGGTCCAGCAGGGCCTGCAGCAGGTCTTCTTTGGCCTTGTCCATGTCTTGTCTCCTTGCGGTGTTGTTAACGGAGCGTGATCACCGCATCCAGGCAGACGGCGCCCTTTTCGCGCACCACCAGCGGATTCACGTCAATGCTTTCCAGTACATCGGCATGGGTCTGACCAAACTCCGAGAGTTTGCAGATCGCGCTGACCAATGCCTGCTCGTCAAACTGCGGGCCACCGCGCCACTTGCGCAGCAGCTGCGACGATTTCACCGAATCGACCAGCTCGCGCGCACGGGCTTCGTTGACCGGCGCTGACGCGAACGCCACATCCTTGAACAGCTCGACGGCCGTGCCGCCTGAGCCAAACATCACCATGGGGCCGAAAGTCGGGTCCATGTGGATGCCCATGATGGTTTCCACGCCGCCCTTGAGCATGGGCGTGACCAGCACGCCGTCGATGCGCGCGTTGGGCACGGCGGCTTTTGCGCGGCGCAGCAGTTCGTCGTAGGCCGCACGCACGGCATCGGCGTCGGGCAGGTTGAGCATCACGCCGCCCACTTCCGTCTTGTGCGGAATGTCGGCCGAGGAAATCTTGCAGACGACCGGGAAACCAAACTCGGTGGCCCTGGCTGCTGTGGCTTCTGCAGAACTGCAGACGGCTTCAGGCAGCATGGGCAGGCCGGCTTCGGCCAGCACCTTCTTGGCGGCGGCCTCGGTGGACACATCGCCCAAGGCCTTTGCAGATTTCCTTGCAGTCGATGGCGCATACAGCGCATCACGCCGCTGCGCCAGCTTGCGCGCACCGGCGAGCGCCAGCACGGCGCGTGAGGGGTCGGCAAAGGTCGGGATGCCGTGTTTGTCGAGCTCGGCGGCCACTTCCTTTGTGGCCAGCATCACCATGACGATGGCGCGGTCCGGGAACTTGGCCTTAAGCGCAATCATCTCGTCGCTGGTCGACTGGAAGCGCACCGGCGACAGGCCGACGTGCGCCAGGTAGGCAAAGATGGTGCCGCAGGATGAATGCGACAGCAGCGCGTCGAGTGTGCGTGTCACGCCGCTCTTGACGGCAGTGACCTGCGCGGTGGTGTCCAGCGGATTGGCGGCCACGGCGAAGGGCAGCACTTCGAGCACGGCGGCGCTGCCGGCGGCAGAAAGTTTGGGCAATGCCAGGCCGTGGTCGCTGGCGTGGTCGGCCATCAGGATACCGATGCCGCCGGAGCCTGTGAGGATGGCGACATCGTTGTTCTTCGGCAGTGCGCCGGTGACCGAGCAGACGTAGGCGATGTCCAGCATTTCTTCAATCGACTGCGGGCGATAGGCGCCGCATTCGGCGAACACGGTGTCGTACACCGTGTCGTTGCCGGCGAGTGAGCCGGTGTGCGTGGCCGCAGCCGTCGCGCCGACCTCGGTGCGGCCGGCCTTCATGATGAGCACCGGCTTGCCGGCTTTGGCGGCTTTCAGCAAGGCCGCACGCAGGCGGTTGCCGTCCTTGCATGATTCAACCGCAGCGCAGATCACGGCGGTCTCGGGGTCTTCTGCGAGGTAGTCAATCGATTCGGCGACATCGACATCCGCTTCATTGCCGGTGGCGATGATCTTTGAAAAACCCAGGCCGCGCAGCGAGGCCATGCCATAGGTGGCTGAGCCGAAGGCGCCGCTCTGGGTAGCCAGCGCGATGTTGCCCTTCACGGGCCGCAGACCGTTCAATGCGGTCGAGAAGGTGGCGGAGAATTTGTTTGACAGGTTCAGCAGGCCCAGCGAGTTGGGGCCCAGCATGCGCACATTGTTTTCACGGCAGATATCGACCAGCTTTTGCTGCTGCACCTTGCCGGCCTCGTCAATCTCGGCGAATCCTGCCGTCAGAATCTGAACCGACTTGATGCCTTTGCTCACGGCTTCGCGCAACGCTGTTTCAACACCGGCGGCGGGAATGATGATCACGGCCTGGTCGATCTGACCCGGCACCTCGGTGATGTTTTTATAGGCCTTCAGGCCCTGCACGACCGGCTCGCCCTTGTTGATCGGGTAAATGGTGCCTTCGTAGCCACCTTCCAGCATGAAGCGCAGCACGCGGCCGCCAATGCGTTCAGGGTCTGACGATGCGCCTATGAGGGCGACAGATTCAGGAAAGAAAAGTGAATGGAGTGAGTGCATGTTTGAAGTCGTACCGGTATCAAGCCGTCAGGGCTGCGGCCTGCACATCCGCAGACATCTGCGACGACAGGGAATCAAGGTAGTGGTAGCGGTCACCATACTGCAGGTTGCACATCAGCGCGTGCATGGCCAGGCGGGCCGCCGGCATTTCCACTGTCATGCCCATGCCGCCGTGCATCTGAATCGCAGATTCCGCAACAGCGCGGCCGACGGTGGCCAGATACAGCTTGGTGAGCGCCGCGTCGCGCTGGCTGGCTGCAGAGTTGGCGGAAAGATCTTCCGTCACGTCCTTGACCAGGCCGCGGGCGCTTTCATAAGCGACATACATTTCAACCACACGGTGGCGCAGCGCCTGGAAGGTCGAGAGCGCGACGCCGAACTGGGTACGTGTCGAGAGGTATTCAATCGTCTGTTCGATCATGGCGCCCAGCGCACCGACGGTCTGCACGCTGGTCATGACCGCGCCGGTAGACATGGCGGATTTGACTGCCGTCGCCACAGCATCGCCCTGCAGCAGCACATGGCTGGCTTCGACGATGACGCCATCCAGGGAAATGTCGGCAGTGCGGCGGCCGTCCAGGCCTTCAAAGTAACGCACCGGCTGCGTCAGCTCGCTCGTGGCCAGCAACACCAGCACGGGCGCAGACCCATTGGCGCTGACGGCGTTGAAGATCAGGTGGCTGGCGGGCTCGGTCAGGTCTGCGCCCTTGAGCACGCCCTGCAGCTTGATGCTGCCGCCGCTGGCCGCTGTGGCCTGAAGTGAGCGCGCGCCATCGGGCTGGATGACGGGGCAGACCGAAGCCTGGCCTGCAGAGAGCTGTTCAAGCAGGGCGAGCGCCGCGTCGTTCTTGCCGGCGGATGCCAGCAGCATGGGCGAGACCACGCAGCGCGCAATCAGCGGCAGTGCCATCGCATGGCGGCCAGCGGCTTCTGCAATCGCGGCAAATTCAGTCAGGGTCGCGCCTACGCCGCCAGCTTCTTCGCTGACCAGCACACCTTGCCAGCCGAGTTCAAGAATCTGCGCCCATTTGGCGCTGCCGCGGCTGCTCTTGTCGCCAGACCAGGCCGGTGCGGCCGTAGCGGCCATGCGGTCCGTGGTGTCATACAGGTCACCAGGGAACATCGGTGTAACGGTAAAAGGCATATTTCAGGCTCCAAACAGGTCGCGGGCAATCACGTTTTTCTGCACTTCACTGGTGCCGCCGGCTATCGAGCGTGAGCGGTAGAAGAGGTAGGTATGGGTCAGCTGGCGTTCGATGTCCAGGTCGTCTGCGCCATCGGGCGCTTCAATCTCGGGCACCAGGCGGGCGGCGTATTCAGGGCCGGCGATGTCGAAAGCGATGCCGACGATTTCCTGCGACAGCTCCGAGGTGTGGAGTTTGAGCGCCGATGATTTCGACGAGGCCAGCGTGCCCTGCATTTCTTCCTGGATGGCGCTCAGCAGCATCTGGCGCGAGCCCTTGGCCGATGCCTGCGCCAGGAACAGGCGCTCCTGCAGCGCGTGAATGCTCGGCAGGCCGGGGTTGGCTTTTATCTTTTCTGCGAGCAGTTCGCCCACCTGTTCAAGCTGGCGTGCCAGGCGCGGCACCGTGGCGGGGGACAGGCGCTCGCGGTCCAGCAAAAACTTGGCGCATTTCCAGCCTTCGCCTTCCACGCCGACCAGGTTCTTCACCGGCACGCGCACATTGTTGAGGAAGACCTCGTTCACGTGATGCCACTGGTCAATGGTGTGGATCTGCCGAATCTCTATGCCCGGTGTATTGAGCGGCACCAGCAGCAGCGAGATACCGGCCTGCTTGCGTCCCTCGGTCGAGGTGCGGACCAGCGTGTACATCATGTCGGCTTCATGCGCATGCGAGGTCCAGATTTTCTGGCCGTTCAGCACATAGTCGTCGCCGTCACGCACCGCGCTTGATTTGAGTGAGGCCAGGTCGGAGCCGGCACCGGGTTCCGAGTAACCCTGGCACCAGTGCTCGGTGCCGTCGAGGATGCGCGGCAAAAAGCGGTTCTTGATCTCGTCAGTGCCGAAATGCATGATCACCGGGCCGATGTGGCCAATGCCGTGGTGGTATTGCGGCGGGCAGTCGGCGGCGGCCGTGACTTCTTCAAACAGGTAGCGCTGTTGCAGGTCCCAGCCGGTGCCGCCGTATTCAACCGGCCAGTTCGGCGCACCCCAGCCCTTTTTGAACAGGGCTTTTTGCCAGGCGCTGAATTCCGCGCGCGACATTTTCTGGTTGCTGCGAACGATTTCCTTCAGGGGCGCGAGCTCGGGGGATTGGGTGAAGTCAACGAGTTCTTGCCTGAAAGCTGCATAAGGGTCTGCTGCGGCGTTGGCGAGCTCGGCAGAGCTGGGGGGGAGGGTGTTGGTCTGTGTCATGTGTGCCATCAAGAATGAGTGGTCAGTGGTAGCTGCGGCCGCCGTCAACAGCCAGCGCAATGCCGGTGACGAAGGAGGATTCGCTGCCTGTGAGGTAAAGCGCGGCGCGTGCGATTTCGATGGGTTCTGCCACGCGGCCGAGGGCATAGCGCGCACCGACCTGCGTCTGCAGCGCTTCAGCGGTGTAGCCCGATCGCACCATGGGGGTGTCGACGGCGCCCGGGCAGATGGTGTTGACGCGTATCGGCGCCCACTCCATAGCCAGTGTTTTCGACAGCGAGATCACGCCGGCCTTGGATGCCGCATAGGCCCCGCGGCGCACAAAGGGCTGAAGGCCCTGGCCGGAAGAGAAATTGACGATGGTGCTGTTTTGCACTTTCTCAAGCCAGGGCAGGCAGGCACGGCTCATCAAAAAGCTGCCGGTGAGGTTGATGTCGATGGTGCGCTTCCAGTCTGCCAGGCTCACATCGCGCAGCAGGTCGGTATTGGAAACGCCAGCTGCGTTGACCAGACCGTCAATGCCGCCGAGTGCTTCTGCTGCGCGCTTGACCGCGTCGTTGACCGAGTTTTCATCTGCGATGTCTGCCTTCAATGCGATGCCTGTGCCTGCCTTGAACCAGGCCTTGATGCCGTCCTCATTGCGGTCGATGGCGGCGACCTGCGCACCTTCGGAGATGAAAAGTTGTGCAATCGCGGCGCCTATGCCGGAGCCGGCGCCTGTCACCACAATGCGTCTGCCCTTGAGGCGGCCGAGTGGGGGGACGTCTGGTATCGAGGTTGTCTTGTGTTCCATGTGTCTCTTGTCTCTTTGAGTTGTTTGTTCTGGTGCCAATCAGGGGCGCAAGGGTGCTTCTCAGTCGAGGCGAATCTTCCGCTCGCGGATTACCGGGCCCCAGGTATCGAGGTCCTTCTTCAGGTAGGTGGCGAATTCCGCCTGCGACATGATGGAAGGCTCCAGGCCGGCTTTCAGGATGGCGTCATGCACTTCTTTGGTTTCGAGCACAGCGCGCACATCGGCGTAGATCTTTTTCTGCAAATCGATGGGCGTTGATGCAGGCAGGAACATGCCGAACCAGCCGCCGGCCGTGAAGTCCGCCAGTGCCGGGACGCCCGACTTTGAAATCGGCACGATGTTGGGCGAGCGTGCAATCGGCTTGGGGCTGCCTATGCCCAGCACCTTGAGTTTGCCGCTGCTGACAAAACTCATGGTGGCCACGGTGTCGAAGAGCGCATTGACCTGGCCGCCGACCAGGTCGTTGATGGCCGGGCCGTTGCCTTTGTAGGGCACATGGATCATGTCAATGCCGGTGCGCCATGCAAACAGCTCGGCGGCGATGTGCGGGCTGGAGCCGTTGCCCGATGAGGCAAAGGTCAGCTTGCCGGGGTTGGCTTTGGCATAGGCGATCAGCTCGGGCACATTGTTGGCCGGCACCGCAGCGTTGACATACAGGTAGCTGTAGGAGTCGGCCAGCATGGACAGTGGCGCCAGTGCCTTGGGGTCGTAGGGCAGGTTGGGCACCAGCACCTGGTTGGCCGTAAAACCGAAAGCGGTGATCAGCAAGGTATGGCCGTCGCCGGGTGCGCGTGCGGCTGCCGCAGTGCCGATGACGGTGCCTGCGCCCGGCTTGTTGTCAACAATGACGGGCTGCTTCCATTTGTCGGCCAGGCGCAGCGCCACGATGCGGGCGAGGATGTCGGTCACGCCGCCGGCTGCATAGGGCACGATCACCTGCACCGGTTTGGTCGGGAAGGTCGCTGCGGTCTGGGCGCCGGCTGTTGCAGTGGCAAGAAGCACTGCAACTAAAACTGAGGCAGAAACGAGGGCTGAGCGTCGGGAAAACATGGGCAAGCAATCCTTCTTCGAAAGTGCTACGGCATGCGTCCACGCAAAAGGGCATGGTGGCAGGCCTGTTGTTGAAATAATTCTACCGTTCGGCAGGTAAGTAACTGTCTGGTAGTAACCCTAGGGTGGATTTCATCTTTGGAGGGTTTGCCTGCTACCGCTGGCCAGCGGGGAATGAATGGCGGCCATGAGGACGCGCCGCGTGGTCGCGGCGGCACATGGTCGCCGTCGGTCAGGCCCTGGCGGGGGCCTGCAGGCCGTGCAAGGCCATGTCGAGGTATTGCTCGATGACTTCGCGGATGGACATCGGGCCCTTGGGGTTGTGCCAGCGGCTGATCTGGTTCAGCGCCGACAGCAGGAAGCGGCCCGTCATGGCGACGTTGTTTTTCCTGAACTCGCCGGCGTTGATGGCGTCGCTGATGCAGGTCCGCAACATCGTCTCGTACTCATTGCGCAATGCAACGGCGAGGGTGCGTGGTTCGGTCTCCGCACCCATCCAGAAGGCGTTGGAGCCCGCCATCCAGGAGTCGCGGTCGGCATCCATGAACTCGGCCGACACCAGCATGAACTGGCGCACCTTCTCCAGCGGGGACGGCGCCATGTCGACGGCTGCCCGTACGTGGTAGATCAGGGCGCGCAGCGCGTCAAGAACGATGCGGTGGTACAGCGCTTCCTTGTTGGGGAAGTGGTAGTACAGCGCGGCCTTGGTGATCTTCGCTTCGTCGGCGATGTCGCGCAGCGACGTGCCTTCATAACCGCGCCTGGCAAAAAGGCGGCAGGCAATATCGATAATTTGTTGCTGGCGGTTGTCGACGCGCGGCCTGACGCTGTCTGCCTCAGTGGCCGTGTCTTCTGCCTGACGACGAGTTGCCATCGTGTACCCATGTTCTATTGGTGGAAAAAGTATAGGGCCTGTTCAGTGCTGGCCCCGGGCCAGCCTCGCAGCCGGCCCTTTCCATTATCAGGGTCAGCGGCCTGTGTAAACCGGTGCGCGTTTCTCGAGGAATGCGCGTTGTGCTTCCTTCGAGTCTTCGGTCTTCGACAGCGCGACGGTGTTGCCCTGCTCATAGCGGTAGGCGTCACGTATGGGCATCAACTGGGTCATGCGCGCTGCTTCCTTCGCCAGGCGCATGGCGATCGGGCTCTTGGAGGCGATTTCGCGCGCCAGTTCCATGCAGTAAGGCATGAGCTGGTCGGCAGGCAGGCAGGCTTCGACCAGGCCCAGGCGGTAGAGCTCCTGCGCCGACACCTTCATGCCGGTGTAGAACATGCGGCGCGCGCGCGACTGGCTGAAGTGTTTCTGCAGGAATGTGACGCCACCCGCCAGGCCCACGTTGATCTCGGGCATGGACACATAGGCGTCTTCAGAGGCCACCCAGATGTCAGAACCCATGACAAGACCGAAGCCTGCGCCCAGCGCCGGGCCGTTGATGGCCGCGATGATCGGCTTGGAACACTCGACCACGGCGTAATAGGACTCGCGCACGCGGCGATTGTGCGCGCCGTACGCACCGGGGGTGCCGGCAAGGTTGGGGCGCTCGCGAATGTCGGCGCCAGCCGAGAAAGCCTTGCCTTCGCCGGTCAGGACGATACAGGCCACGTCATCGCGATCAGACAGCACGTCAAAGACGCGCGTGATTTCTTCGCGCAGTTCGATGTTCTGGGCATTGACGGGCGGGCGGTTCAGGGTGACAACGGCGATGCCTGCGTCAACAGTCAGTTTGAGGGTGTTCAGTTCCACTTTGAAAGTCTCCTTTTGTTAAGTCAAATACATTTACCTGCCGTACGGTAAGTTGTGGGTAAATGCTAACCGCTCATTGGGAAGGCTGCAAGGTTTATGGCGGTAAAAACGCTGTGTTGGCGTCGCAAAAGTGACCGTCTTCAGAGGGTGAAGACCGGGCTCTAAGTGTTTTCCCTAGATGGTGACCAGGATGACGGCCAGGACAGAAAAACAGGACGCGCAAAACAAAAAGCGGACCCCTTTCGGACTCCGCCTTTTAAAGATCGACGATCAACGGCAGCGATTATTTCGGCTTGCCGCCCACGCCAGTGACAGCCGTGCGTTTGGCCAGTTCAATCTTGGCAATCGCATTGCGGTGCACTTCATCCGGGCCGTCCACGATGCGCACCGTGCGCTGGTGGGCATAGGCCTCGGCCAGCCAGAAGTCCTGGCTCACGCCGCCTGCGCCATGCGCCTGGATCGCCCAGTCCACCACCTGGCAGGACATGTTGGGTGCGACCACCTTGATCATGGCGATCTCCGCACGCGCGGCCTTGTTGCCGGCCACATCCATCATGTGTGCAGCCTTCAGCGTGAGCAGGCGGGCCTGGTCGATCATGCAGCGCGACTCGGCAATGCGTTCGTGCCAGATGGACTGCGTCGAGAGGGCCGAGCCGAAAGCCGTGCGCGACTGCAGGCGGTCCACCATCATCTCAAGTGCCCGCTCTGCTGCGCCAATCGAGCGCATGCAGTGGTGAATGCGTCCGGGGCCAAGGCGGCCTTGCGCGATTTCGAAACCGCGGCCTTCGCCCAGCAGGATATTGCTGACCGGTACGCGTACGTTCTCCAGCAGCACTTCCATGTGGCCGTGCGGCGCATCGTCGTAACCAAACACCGTCAGCGGGCGCAACACGGTCACGCCCCTGGTGTCACGCGGCACCAGCACCATGGACTGCTGGGCGTGGCGCGGCGCGTTCACGTCGGTCTTGCCCATCACGATGAAAATCTTGCAGCGGGGGTTACCGGCGCCCGACGAGAACCACTTGCGGCCGTTGATCACGTAATCGTCGCCATCACGCACGATGGAGCACTGGATGTTGGTGGCATCGGACGACGCCACGGCCGGTTCGGTCATCAAAAAGCCGGAGCGGATTTCACCGCGCAGCAAGGGCTCCAGCCACTCGTCTTTCTGTGCCTGGGTGGCGTAGCGTTCAAGTGTCTCCATGTTGCCGGTGTCGGGCGCCGAGCAATTGAAGACTTCGCCAGACCATGAGACACGGCCCATGATCTCGCACAGGGGCGCGTAGTCCAGGTTGGAGATGCCTTCAATATCGCCATGCGCATGCGGCAGGAACATGTTCCACAGACCCGCCTTGCGCGCCAGGGGCTTGAGCTCTTCAATCAGCGGGACCTGTTGCCATGGGTTGCCGGCCTTGCGGAAGGCGTCCAGCTCGTGGTGAAAGCGTGCCTCGTTCGGGTAAATGTGCTGGTCAAAAAATGCGCCCATGCGCTGGAGCAGATCGGTGGTTTTTTCGGAGTGTTCCCAGAGCATGTGTTTTCCTTTGGAGTGTGTCTTGCCGCACGGCTTTGTACGGTTTTTTAGCGGCTTTGTGTGGATGAGCTGTTTATGGATCTTGTGGGTGTCCATTCAAACATTGACGGGACCGCATCGCAGTCACACGCGTGACCGGTCATTTCACCATGCAGCCAGCATCGTCATTAAAAGGTCAAAATGCAGCCATGTCCAAGCCCTATTCCGGCAACATCATCCGCCACACAGAAGAAATCACGACCTGGCTGGCGCAGACGCCGCGCGAGCCGGCGCTGGAGCCGGCCCTTCCCATCATTGATGCCCACCATCACCTGTGGGATGTCAAGGCCGTTGCCAACCGCTACCTGCTCGACGACCTGCTCGCGGATGTCAACCAGGGCCACAACATCTGCGCCACGGTGTATGTGGAAGCCCATGCCATGTACCGCAGCACCGGCCCCGAGCATATGAAGCCGGTCGGCGAGGTCGAGTTTGCCAACGGCATTGCCGCCATGGCGGCCAGCGGAACCTATGGCAAGTGCCGCGTTGCAGAGGCCATCGTCAGCCACGCAGACCTCATGCTGGGCAGCGGTGTCGAAGAGGTCTTGCAGGCTCAGGCATTGACGGCAGGTGGACGGCTGCGCGGCATTCGTTATGCGACACCCCATGACGCAAGCGCGCAGATCAATCAATTCATCGCCAGGCCTGTGCCGCCCCATCGGCTCTCGACCCCCACATTTCGCGAAGGGTTTGCGCAGCTTGCAAAATTCAACCTGAGCTTTGACGCCTGGCTTTATCACCCGCAACTGTCCGACCTGCTGGGCCTGGCGCGCGACTTTCCCGAAACACAAATCATCATTGACCATGCCGGTACGGTGCTGGGTGTGGGTCCTTACGGGGAGCTGCAGGCCGATAGCCTGAAGCGCTGCGCAGACGACATGCGCCAACTGGGCACTTGTCAAAACATCAGCCTCAAAATCGGGGGCCTTGGCATGCCGATTTTTGGCCTCGGCCTGCATGAGCTTGACATGCCGCCGTCATCGCAAGACCTCGCCAAAGCCTGGCGGCCTTACGTGGAAACATGTGTTGAGGCTTTCGGTGCCGACCGCTGCATGTTTGAAAGCAACTTTCCGGTGGACAAGCAGGCCTGCGGCTACAGCGAACTGTGGAACGCCTTCAAGCTGCTGACGGCCGGGTGTTCGGCATCGGAGCGCAGCGCGCTTTTCAGCGGTACTGCTGCCAGGGTTTACAGGATGTCGTCCGCAAGCTGAGCGTCAAGCGTCAGTTTGCGCGCGAATGAACGTCACGATGGCCTTCGCCACCTCGGGCCCCTTGTCTTCCTGAAGAAAGTGCCCAGCACCGCGGGTGGTGGCGTGGGCCTGCCCCTGTGCGCCGGGCACCAGTTTCTGCCATGTCCTGTAGCCGCCGCGCGTCACCGGGTCCCTGTCGCTGAAGAGGGTGAGAAACGGCTTGTCCCAGCGCTTGAACATCTCCCAGGCGCGTTCGTTGTTGGCCCGTTCCGGGTCGTCCGGCGTCGTTGGAACAAAACCCGGAAAAACACGTGCGCCCATCATGTAGCGGCGTGAGGGAAAGGGCGCATCGTAGGCGGCCACTTCAGCCGGGCTCAGGCCATTCACACAGCCGGCCTTCACGATGCGGCCAATCGGAAACCACGGGCTGTACCGCGAGAAAGCACGCCAGATTTTGAAGGCCTTGGGTATCTCGTCCGTACCGGTGGGCAAACCTCCATTGGCCAGCACGATGCGCGCAAAGCGGCCGGGTTCCTCCGCCACCATGCGCAGGCCCACAAGCGAGCCCCAGTCCTGGCAAAACAGCGTGATGTCGCGCAGGTCGTTGGTGATCATCCACGCGGTCATCCACTGCACGTGATTCAGGTAGGAGTAGTCGGCCTTGTCGACCGGCTTGTCAGAGCGACCGAATCCGACCAGGTCGGGTGCCACCACACGGTAGCCGGCATCGAGCAGAACCGGGATCATCTTGCGGTACAGGTAAGACCAGGTCGGCTCGCCATGCATCAGCAAAACGACGGGCGCGTCGCGCGGGCCTTCGTCGATGTGCGCAATGCGCAGGCCACCGATTTCGGTGTAGCGGGGTGTGTAGCTGAATCCCGGTAGCCTGACGAAACAGACCTCCGGTGTACGCAGGACTTTTCCGGTCAGGACGGGTGTTGGCTGGGGCATGCTGGCAGACCTTAAAAACGTCGGGTGAATGTGATGGCTTTTGATCCCGCAGGCAGGCTCAGGAAGTCACCGTCAAGGCCGACGCGCAAAGGGCCGCCATAGATTGCGGGCGCTTCACCCAGAAAAGCCTTTTCAAGGGCCGGCAGGGGCAGCGGCGGGGTGATGTGGTTGAGCAACAGGTAGCCTACCCTGGCATCGCGCGCGGTCTCTGCGGCCTCTTCCGGGGAGGTGTGATAGTTGGTGATATCGCCAAAAATCTTGACAAGATTCATGCGCCCGGCCTGCATGGCGCCATCCCTGAGAAGGGCGGTGAGCGGCCTGGACAGCGCTTCATGCACCAGCACATCCGCGCCTGCAGCTTCCGTCTGCACGGCAGCCGATTTTTTGGTATCCCCGCTGATGACCACGCTACGGCCCTTGTAGTTAAAGCGGTAACCCACGGCAGGGTGAACCGGGCCGTGGTCAACGGTGAAGGCGATGACTTCGAGGTCGGCATCCTTGAGCACCACAACGCGGCCGTCGGCACCCGGTGTAAAAGTCATGGCCTTTCCGCCAAAGCCGCCTGCGGGTACTGTTGCTTCTCCGTGATGGGCGACGCGGTAGCTGCGGTCCTGCCCATATGCCTGCATGAAACCGGACAGGACGCTTTCAACACCCGGAGGTCCGTAGACGGGTACCGGCGAAGTATTGGCGGCCGAGCCCCAGCGCTGCAGCAGCAGTTCGCCCAGACCGTCGATATGGTCAGAGTGAAAGTGGGTCAGGAATATCGCGTTGACGCGGCCATGCTGAAACCCCATCTTGCCGATGTTGCGCACACTGCTGCTGCCGGCATCGACCACAAACAGACGCTTGCCGGCCACCACCAGTGTGCAGGGACCCGCGCGTTTGTCGTCAGGGAAGGGTGAGCCCGCACCGCACAGGCCAACATGCAAACCATCGGGCAGTTCATTCATCGCATCGGTCGCCAGGCGTTGCGCCGCCACTTTTTTGGCAACCATCATGCTGATCGGACCCCTGAACAAAAACGCAGCGACAAGGACGACCAGCAGCACCGAAAACGCAATAACGGCTTTTTTCATGTCGTGCTCCCCTTTGAAAAAACCATGGTGCCATCTTCTACCGAACCGTATCGCAATGTGAGCAGGTCAAACGCATAGTTCTGGTGCAGTCGCCATGGTTTGCGGTTGCCCTGCGTGGGAAATTTATCGAGCGAGCGTTGTATGTAGCCAGACGTGAAATCAATCCAGCTCTCTTCCTGCACGCGTGCATCGTTCAGCGTCGGTGTGCATTGCCGCCAGCCCTTGCGAGTCATGCGGTTCAGCAGGCGGCAGGCATAGTCGCCGACGAGGTCTGCCTTCAGCGTCCATGACGCATTGGTATAGCCCGTCACATAAAAAAGGTTGGGCACGCCCGCCAGCATCATGCCCTTGTAGCTCATGGTCTCTTTCATGACGACGGCTTTGCCGTCCACAAACAGCGCCATGCCGCCCAGCGCCAGCAGATCAAGACCTGTCGCCGTCACGATCACATCGGCTGCAAGCTCCTGTCCCGATTTGAGCCTGATGCCGGTTTCGGTAAAAGTCTCGATCTGGTCGGTCACCACCGATGCCTTGCCTTTGCGTATGGCCTTGAACAGGTCTGCATCAGGCACCAGGCAAACACGCTGGTCCCAGGGTTTGTAGCTGGGCGTGAAGTGTTTATCAACGTCGCAATCGGGCCCGACCGACTTTCTGACGCCGTCAATGATCATTTGCTTGACGCGCTCAGGCTTGCGTTTTGACAGCCTGAAAAAAAACATGCCCATCAGCACGTTCTTCCATCGCGTCAGGCCGTAAGCCAGACCTCGCGGCAAATGCTCCCTGAACCACCCGGCCATCCGGTCTTCAGAGGGTCGTGATACCACGTAGGTGGGCGAGCGTTGCAGCATGGTCACGTGCGAAGCGCTTGCGGCCATCGTGGGGACCAGGGTGACGGCTGTTGCACCGCTGCCGATCACGACGACGCGCTTGCCCGCGTAGTCCACATCGCCTGTCCATTTTTGCGGATGCACAATGCGCCCGGTAAAACGCTCGCTGCCTGCAAACCCGGGTGTGTAACCCTGTTCGTAGTTGTAGTAGCCGGTACAGATATAAAGGAAGTTGCAGGTCAGTTGAATGCGCTGCTGCGGACCTGTTTCAACGTCGACATGCCATTTCGTCTCGGCAGATGACCAGTCTGCCCGTTTCACGCGGTGCGAATAACGTATGTGGCTGTCTATGCCGTGTTCGCTGGAGGTATCGGTGATGTATTTGAGAATCGTGTCGCCGTCGGCAATCGATTTTTTCTCTGTCCATGGCCTGAAGGCGTAACCCAGCGTGTACATGTCCGAGTCAGAGCGTATGCCCGGATAACGAAAGAGGTCCCAGGTGCCACCCAGCGTTTCGCGCCCCTCAAGAACCGCAAAGCTGCGGCCCGGGCAGTTCTTCTTGATATGCGCTGCAGCGCCTATGCCCGACAGGCCTGCGCCCACGATCAGGATGTCGATGTGTTCAATGCTCATGCTGCGCCTGCTTCGGTTATTTTTTGTTGGCGCCTTCTTCTGCGCAAAAAGAAAAAAGCCGCCACCAGCAAGGCCACGCCAGCCAACAGGGGCAGCCCTGTGCGTTTGAAGCGCGGCACATACACGTTGATCAGGGCGTTGGTTTGCACCTGTTGTATGGGGTCATAGCCTTCCGGCATGGGCAATACGCCGTTGGCTCTGGCGTAGGCTGCATAGTCGGCCTGCATCGCGGCAAAAATGTCCGGCAGCTGGCCCTGAAGGTCTTTGGTTTCGCCCGGGTCCTTGCTGATGTCATAGAGGTGCCACAAACCGTCGCCGACAGGCGGGATGTTTTTGATGAGTTTGTAATCGCCCTTGAAGACGGCCTCGTTACCCGACAGTTCGTAGCCAATAGCCTGATTGTCGGCATGTACCTTTTGTGCCTGGCCTTTCATGACGGGCATCAGGCTGGCGCCCGTCATGGGCTCCACCAGCTGGCCCTTGTAGCTGCCTGCGGGGCGGGGCAGCTGTGCCAGGTCCAGCAGGGTGGGCGCAATGTCGTTGATATGCGTCAGCCCGTTAAAGACCTGGTTGGACGGCATGCCTGCAGCGCCTGAAATGATGAGCGGCACGCGTATGCCGCCTTCGCCTGAGTAAAACTTGTAGGTGCTCAGTGGCGACGCTGCGGCACTCGCCCAGCTCGGCCCGATGATGCTGTACGCACCTTTTTCACCCAGCTGCTGAAGTCCCTCGTTGTATTGCCAGCGAAGCCAGAGGCGGCCGCTGAGCAACACATGCGGATCGGAGGCCTCGGGACCGTTGTCAGACAGAAAAACAAAAACGGTGTTGTCGTATTCACCGGTTTTCTTCAGGTGGTCTACCAGCCGGCCGACATGGTGGTCCATGGCATCGGCCATGGCGGCATAGACCTCCATGCGCCTGGCCTGGTATTGCCTGTCGGTGTCGCTCAGGGCATTCCAGTCCAGCGTGGTGTGCATGGCAGCCAGGGGCGTGTCCTTGGGTATCAGCCCCAGCGCAATGGCCTTGTCGCGGCGTTCCTGCCGCAGCGCTGTCCAGCCCTTGTCGTAGCGACCCTTGTATTTGGCGATGAATTCCTTGGGCGCCTGCACCGGTATATGGTTGGCCTGAAATGCCACGTAGGCAAAAAATGGCTTGTTCTGTCTGGCACCCGAGTCGATGTACTCGATGGTCTTGTCCACAAAGAACCTTGACGAGTAATAGTCGGCAGGCATCACCGCTTCCTTGCCGTCTTCAAACCAGTTGACCTTGTCCGTCAGATCCAGGTAACGCTTGCCGGTTTCCCAGTTGTCAGAACCGCTGTCTGCCTGGATGATGGAGCGGTCAAAGCCGCGCGCAGGCGGCAGGTTGTACGCTTCCTTGCCCACATGCCATTTGCCTGCAACGTAGGTCCGATAGCCGCCATCCCTGAGCAGGCTGGCGACTGTGACCACCTTTGTGTTGAGCACCGTCTCATAACCCGGCTTGCCTGCATGGGCGCGTGGAACGGTTTCGCGCATATTGCCTATGCCGTTGCGGTGGTTGTCCACCCCCGTCAGCAGCATGGCGCGCGAGGGCGAGCAGGAGGCAGTGGCATGAAAGTTTGAAAACCGCATGCCGCGCCTGGCCAGCTCGTCAATGTTGGGCGTGGCGATTTCGCCGCCAAAAGCGCCCACGTCACTGAAGCCCCAGTCATCCGCCAGCAGCAAAACGATATTGGGTCGGGTCTGGCCGGCAGCCATTACCCCTGAAGACAAGGCCAGCGCCAGGCCTGTGGCCAGAATTTTTGCCTTCATGGCGCCTGTTCCGGTTTTTGTGCTTTCGCGTGTTCGTCTGCCAGTGGTTTCCAGTGCAGCATGCCAAAAAGCAGGGTCAGCAGCATGCTCACGGCAAGCGGGCCCCCGTAACGTTTGACATGTCTGAACATCACCACAAGCTCGATGACGTGTATCGCCAGAACAATCAGGGCAATGTTCTGCAGCCTGACAGCAGGGCCTGTCGGCAGCAGGCCCGCGAAGCCGGCAACAGCTGCTGCATAGAGGACCAGCAAGGCCAGTTTGATGATCAGGTACAGGGCTTGTCTCATGGGACTATGGGGTGTTGTGGCCGGCCTGCACGGCCTGTCCGCCTTTGGGTTTGCTCAGTACACTTGTGTATGGAAAATCAAATATACCATCACAGTACACATGTGTATGGTTTAATTTGATCCCTGCCCCGCTGCAATTTGGCAATGCGGGCTTTCAACAAGGATTTCATGGCGGCAAAGAAAACAGCAGGCAGACCTGTCGAAGCATCGCGCTTGTCGCGAGACGACTGGCTGGACGCCGCCTTCAATGCCGTGGTCGAAGGCGGTTTTGACAAGGCGCGTGTGCTGATGATTGCCGATGCGCTGGGTGTCACACGCGGCAGCTTTTACTGGCACTTCACCGACCATGCTGAATTGATCAGCGCCTTGCTCGAACGCTGGCGTGATCGTGAACTGGCGCTTGAGCAGCAATTGCGCGCCGAAACCCAATCGTTTACCGATCCGCGCGCTGACCTGGAGCACCTGCTCAAGGCGGGCCTTGCCCACGCCGGCAAGGATCTTGAAAACATGCGCTTTGAACTCGCCCTGCGCGGCCAGGGCAGGCGCGACCCCGCCGTGGCAAAAATGCTCGCAGAAATTGACCAGGCGCGCATGAGCCTGTTTGAAGAAAAGTTCATGCGGCTCACCGGCGATAAACACAGGTCTTTTGAGCTGGCATCGCTTTTTTACCTGGCCATCGTGGGTGGCAATCAGGCCTTGAGCCGTCCCGGCAATCCTCCGCAATTAAGCACTTACCTGACGGGCCTGATCTCCAGTTACCTGATCCACCAGCAGGCACCTGTTTCTTCAGCCAAACTCAAGGCCGTGAAAAAGCGCGCCTGACGCCCATATTTTCGAACGGACACTTCATGTTTACCGCCCCTTTTACCGCTGTCCTCATCGCTGTCCTGCTGGTACTCTTTTTATGGCTGGGCCTGCCGGCCATGCTCAGAGCCTTTGGACTGCACCCTGTCTATCGCGGTCCATCGCACACGCTCAGGGGCGGCAGGGCGCTGGTTGTCACCACCAGCCATGCAACGCTTGGCCAGGGCGGCAAGGCGACCGGTGTTTTCGGGTCGGAGATGACGGCGCCCTACTATGAGTTTCTCGATGCGGGCATGACGGTTGATGTGGCCAGTATTCGTGGCGGCCAGATCCCCATTGAGCCTGACTCCTTTCGCTGGTTTCTCGCTGCGCCTTCGGACAGGCGTTACCTCAAGGATGAGGTGTTCCAGGCCAAGGTCAAAAACTCCCTGCGTATTGAAGCGCTCGACTTCACGCAGTACGACATCATCTTTATGGCCGGTGGCTGGGGTGCGGCCTACGACCTCGGCACCTCTGCAGTACTGGGTGAGCAGATCACGCATGCCTGGGCAGCGGGCAAGGTGATTGGCGGCGTATGCCATGGCCCGCTCGGTTTGCTGCTTGCCAAGGACGCCAACGGCGAGCCGCTGGTCAAGGGCAAACACCTGACAGCCGTCACCAACCGGCAGGTCAGACAGCTGGGTATCACCATCACGCCGCAACATCCTGAACGCGAACTGCGCGCAGCGGGCGCTGTTTTTGAAAGCGCCACGACAGCCCTGGAACCCTTCGCCAACCTCACCGTCGTGGACGGCCGCCTTGTAACAGGCCAGAACCAGAATGCCGGTGTCGAGACCGCGCAGAAAATGCTGCATGTTGCCGGCGGCCAGCCCATGCCACCAAAAATGGCAGCTGCATGAAAGTCCGTACCACGCTGATCACGGTCGCCGTGGTGATTGCGGGCATGGGTGCAGCGGCCTATGCCAACCGCCTGCTGATCCTGCAGTATTCGCTCGGCTGGTACACAGACATCCTGCATCCACGCGACCCCAATCATGAGGTGCCATGGGCAGCCGGCCCAGTCACTGCCGCACAAGCTCCCGCACAGCGCCCACCCAACATCATCGTCATCCTTGCCGACGACATGGGCTTTAACGACGTCACGACTTACGGCGGCGGTTATGGCAAAGAGGGCGTGCCCACCCCCAACATCGATTCGATTGCCCGCGACGGCGTGCGCTTTGACAATGGCTATGCGGGTGCGGCCATCTGCACCGTCTCGCGCGCTGCGCTGATGACCGGACGCTACCCCTGGCGTTTTGGCGTGGAGTTCACGCCCACGCCCGGTGCCATGGCGCGGGTGGCCGGGCCCATGTACGCCAACACCAGCGCACCTCACCCCGTCATCATTGACCAGAAAAAAGCCGGCGAGGCCAAATCCTTCAACGATCTCGGCATGCCGCCGTCCGAGCAGACCGTGGCCGAGCTGCTCAAGGTGCGCGGCTATCACAACATCCACATCGGCAAGTGGCATCTTGGCAGCACGACCGAGATGCGGCCCAACAACCAGGGTTTTGACGAGAGCCTGTTCATGGAGAGCGGGCTTTACCTGCCAGAGAACTCGCCCGGTGTCGTCAATGCCAAACAGGACTTCGATCCGGTCGACAAATTCCTCTGGCCCAACATGCGTTTTGGCGTCAGCTACAACAACGGCAAATGGTTTGAGCCCAACAAGTACCTGACGGATTACTTCACCGACCAGGCCGTCACCGCCATCAGGCGCAACAGGAACCAGCCCTTCTTTTTGTATCTTGCGCACTGGGGTGTGCACACGCCGCTGCAGGCCAGCAAGGCTGATTACGATTCGCTGCCCAACATTCCTGACCACAGGCGGCGCGTTTACGGCGCCATGATCAAGGCGGTAGACCGCAGCGTGGGCCGTGTGCTGCAAACGCTGAAAGAAGAAGGTCTGGACGGCAATACCATCGTCATCTTCACGAGTGACAACGGCGCGCCCGGCTACATCGGCATTCCTGAGGTGAACCAGCCCTACCGCGGCTGGAAGCTCACCCAGTTTGAAGGCGGCGTGCGCGTGCCCTACATGGCCCGGTGGCCCGGCCGCATACCTGCAGGCTCGCAGTACAAACAACCCGTGTCAAACATCGACATCCTGCCGACCGTGGTAGCCGCAGCGGGCGGCAGCCTGCCGACCGACCGCGTGATGGATGGCGTCAACCTCATGCCCTTTCTCGGCAAGGGCGCCGCGCAGCAACCGGGCCGGGCGCTGTTCTGGCGCGACGGGCCGTACCGCACCGTACAGCAGGCCGGATGGAAATTGATCGTTGCTGAAAAGCCGAAGAAAGACTGGCTCTTCAACCTGAACATGGACCCGACCGAGAAGATCAACCTTGCTGCCACGCAGGCAGACAAGGTGGCCGAATTGAAAGCCGTGCTCCAGGCCCATCATGCCAACATGCCGCCGCCGCTGTGGCCGTCATTCATCGAGTTGCCGGTTGCCATCGACAAAACGCTGGACCAGAAGCAGTCGCCGGACGACGAGTACACCTACTGGTACAACTGAGCCCACACAGTAGAGACTCGTTAATGGCCGTCAACAAAATCCGTCTGATATCGGCTGCGCTTGTCGTTGCAGCTGTTGCAGCGGGCGTGGTGTTGACAAGGCCCCCAGCCAAGGAAGCAGCCCCCGTACAGCTTGCCCGGAAGCGTGCACCCGAGGCCACCCGGTGCATGCTGCCCACACAGGCAGCAGATGCAAAACATCCCGGCATGGTCTGGGTGCCCGGCGGCAGTTATGAAATGGGCGATACCGTCTACCCTGAAGAGTCACCGCTGCAGAAGGTCAAGGTCAACGGCTTCTGGATGGACCGTACCGAAGTCACCAACGCCGAATTTGCAGCCTTCGTCACAGCCACCGCTTATGTCACAGATGCGGAGCGCGGCCCCGACCCCAAACTGCAGGCGACCTTGCCGCCGGACATGCGCCTGCCCGGCGCCGTCGTGTTTGTGGCACCCGCCAACGTCAACAACCAGGGCAGCGCCATGCAGTGGTGGCGTTATGTGCCGGGTGCCGACTGGCGCCACCCCGCCGGACCCGCAACGGGCATTGAAGGCCGCGACTCTTTCCCCGTTGTCGCTGTGAGCTATGCAGACGCCAAAGCCTATGCCAAATGGAAGGGCCGCGCCTTGCCGTCAGAAGCGCAATGGGAGTGGGCTGCACGCGCCGGCCAGCCCCAGGCCAGCAAGGACCACGCACAACCCAAAGACGCCAACAGCTGGCAGGGCATCTTCCCCACACTCAATTCGGCAGAAGACGGCTTCACCGGCCTGGCTCCTGTCGGCTGCTATGCCGCCAATGCCTACGGCCTTTTCGACATGATCGGCAATGTGTGGGAGTTCACCACCGATGCCTGGCGCCCCTTTCACGGCGACCCTGCAGATGGCAAGCCTGACCAGTCACCGCGCATGCTGGAAGCAAACGCCGCACAGCGCGTCATCAAGGGCGGCTCCTACCTCTGCTCGCCCGACTACTGCATGCGCTACCGCGCAGGCGCACGGCAACCGCAGGATGAAGACCTCGGCGCCAGCCATCTCGGATTTCGTACGGTGTTGCTCGCGCCGGGGCCCTGAGGCGAAAGCTGAGCGCGACCTGACCTGGTTCACCTCGGTACCGGTTTCGCAAAAACTTTACACGCGGTCGCGTTTTCTTCGCCAAAGCACGTGCTGTTGTGTGACAAAAGGGCACTGCCACGTCGTCGCGGCGCGCGCCTGTTGCGTTGGACACTCAAGCTGCGTTTAAATGACCAACATGACCCATCCGCGTTCCCGGCACTTCGTGCATACAGCCATGGCTCCACGTCCTCTTGTCTGGCCTTTGCTGATGCTTGTGTTTGCGCTGTCCGGGTGCGCTCAGACGGGCCCGGATGCAAATGGCGGCAATGCAGCGCTCACGGCAGTCCCCTCAGCAGCCAGTACAGACAGCTACAAGTGGATCAACCGCCTCACCTGGGGCGCTTCATCATCAGCCGTCGATGCCCATCCAGCGGCAGGCCTTGATGCCTACCTTGTGCAACAACTGCGGCCGGGGCCAGCCCGTTTGCCCGATGCCGTCAATGCACAGATCCAGGCCATGACGATCAGCCAGCGCCCCATGGTGACGCTCGTACAGGCGCTTGAGCAGCGCAACAGGGACGCCAATGCGCTGACCGATGACGAGACCAAAAAGGCTGCCCAGCAAAGCTATCAGGCCGAGCTGAACCGGCTGGGCCGTGAATCTGCGACGCGTCATATCTTGCGGGACCTGTATTCCTCCAGGCAGGTGCAGGAGCAGATGACCTGGTTCTGGCTCAACCACTTCAGCGTCTTTCAGTACAAAAGCAACATCCGCCCCATGCTGGGGGACTATGAAGACACCGCCATACGCCCGCGCGCGCTCGGCAAGTTCAGGGATCTGCTCAAGGCCGTGGCCTTGCACCCCGTGATGCTGCGTTATCTCGACAACGAGCAGAACGCCGCCGGCCGCATCAATGAAAACTTTGCGCGCGAGGTGATGGAGCTTCACACCATGGGCGTCGGCTCTGGTTACAGCCAGCGTGACGTGCAGGAACTGGCCCGTGTGCTGACGGGTGCTGGCGTCAACCTGCAGCCCAACAACCCGACCGTCAAGCCCGAGCTGCAGGCCTACTATGTGCGCCGCGGCCTGTTTGAGTTCAACCCCGCGCGCCATGACTTCGGCGCCAAGCAGTTGCTGGGCCAGCCGCTGCAGGCAAAGGGCCTGGCCGAGGTCGATGAGGCACTCGATCGTCTGGCGCGACAGCCGGCCACCGCCACCTACATCAGCCGCAAGCTCGTGCAGTACTGGCTGGCCGATGAGCCGCCCAAAGCGCTGGTCGATCGCATGGCGCAGACCTTTCAGCGCAGCGATGGTGACATTGCCGAAACACTCAGGACGCTGTTCACCAGCGCAGAGTTTGCGCAGGGCGCAGGCCGCAAGTTCAAGGACCCGATGCGTTATGTCATCTCCGCAGTGCGGCTGGCCTATGACGACAAGACCATCCTCAACGCCGGCCCCATCCTCAACTGGCTCAACCGCATGGGCGAGCCCTTGTATGGGCGGCAGACGCCTGATGGCTTTGCCATGAACGAGGCCGCCTGGGCCAGCCCGGGGCAAATGGCCGCGCGTTTTGAAATCGCCAAGGCCATAGGCTCGGGCAATGCCGGACTTTTCAAGTCCGAAGGCCCGCAGCCGGTGGAGCGTGCTGCCTTTCCGCAGTTGAGCAACGCGCTGTATTTCCAGTCGATCGCGCGCACCCTCGGCCCCGGCACACGCAAGGCCCTGGAGCAGGCCACTTCACCGCAGGAATGGAATACCTTTTTGCTGTCATCGCCTGAAATGATGAACCGCTGACCTTCAAAGGACTCACCATGCAACGCCGCCAGTTTGTTCAAGCCCTCACCGCCTCTGGTCTGGCCATGGCCGGCGGGCGGCTTTTTGCGGCCAACCCGGGGGATGCAGGCCAGCCGCGATTGCTCATCGTGTTTTTGCGTGGCGGCTACGACGCAGCCAATCTGCTGGTGCCCGTCAGCAGCAGTTTTTATTACGAGTCGCGGCCCAACATCGCCATCCCCAAACCATCCACGGAGCTGGACTCCGCCCTGCCGCTCAGCAGCGACTGGGGCCTTCACCCGGCGCTGCGCGACACCGTCTACCCGATGTTTAAAAATGGCGAGGCCGCCTTTGTGCCTTTTGCCGGCACGCCCGACACCTCGCGCAGCCACTTTGAAACGCAGGACAGCATTGAGCTCGGCCAGCCGCTGGAGCAAAGCAAAAACTACCGCTCGGGTTTTCTCAACCGCCTGGCCTCCACGCTCAGGGGTGCTGATGCCATGTCGTTTACCGACCAGTTGCCGCTGGTGTTTCAGGGCAGCACGCGTGTGCCCAACACCGCACTCAGGTCAGTTGCCAAACCCTCGGTGGACAGCCGCCAGAGCGGCATCATCGCCGCCATGTACGGCAACACGCCGCTGGCTGCCACGGTCAACGAGGGTTTTACCGTGCGCAATGAAGTCATGCAGGACATGAAAAACGAGATGGAAGCCGCCAGCCGCAACGCGGTGTCGAGCAAGGGCTTCGAGCTGGAAGCCAGGCGCATCGCACGCCTCATGCGCGACCGCTATGCCATTGGTTTTGTGGATGTCGGCGGCTGGGATACGCACGTCAACCAGGGCGGCGCCAGTGGCTACCTCGCAGGCCGCTTTGATGAACTCGGGCGCGGCCTGCTCGGCTTCTCGCAGGAGATGGGCCCCATGTGGAAGAGCACCACGGTTGTGGTCGTCAGCGAGTTCGGCCGCACCTTCCGCCAGAACGGCAACCGCGGCACAGACCATGGCCACGGCACGGCGTACTGGGTGTTGGGCGGTAGCCTGCGCGGCGGCAAGGTCGCGGGCGACCAGGTCAGGGTCGAGCCCTCCACGCTTTTCCAGAACCGCGACTTTCAGGTCCTGAACGATTACCGCGCCGTGCTGGCCGGTCTGTTTGCGCGCCAGTATGGCTTGAGTGCTGCACAGAACGGGCAGATCTTTGCAGGCATCAAGGCAAAAGACATTGGCCTGCTTTGATGCCTCGGGGGTTTTGTTTCACCGTGCCAGTTAACCCGTCAGGAACTGGTCGGTGTAGAGATCCTTCAGCGGCGTCTCTTTCTCAACAATATTCCGGTCACGGTAAAACGCCTGCACCTTCTGCAGCCGAAAGCCGTTGATCTCGCCCGGTGTGCGCTGTCCGGGGTAGACGAATGAAGCGTAGTACCGCACGATGTCGCGCACCAGTTCTTCCTTGCCCTTGTGCTGGGGGAACTTGCCGGTAATCGCCGCTGCAGCAGCATCGGGCGCGGCAATGGTGTCTGCCAGCCCGCGCAGGGTTGCACGCACAAAGGCGCGCAGCACCTGCGGCTTCGCGGCAATCGTCTGGTCAGAACTCACCATCGCCTGCGCCATGCTCGGAAAGAATTCATCCGAGCGAAACACCACCGTCTTCACCCCACTGCGCTGCACAGGCACGACCCAGTCGGGCACACCCGCCATCGCATCGGCCTTGCCGTCAATCAGCATCTGGTAAACACCGGTGGGCCCGGCGGGCACGATCTTGACTTCATCGGGCTTGACGCCGATGGATGACAAGAACCCCAGCAGCGTGAAGTAGGTGGTGTCGGTGTTGGACACGACGGTGATGGTCTTGCCGCGAAATTGCTCGGGCGAGTAGATATTGCTCTCACGCCGCGTCATGATCTGCGTGACCGACTTGCCGCCCAGCACCGCAATCGTTTTCACGGCCATGCCACGCGGCCTGACCAGGATGGGTGTGTCGCCGGTACCGCCGCCGAGGTCGAACTCGCCCGCTGCGACGCGCTTGGCCACTTCAGTACCACCCGCCACGGTCTGGAATTCAACGTCCAGGTTTTCCTGCGTGTAGTAGCCCTTGATGACGGCGACGTTGATGGGCGTGAACGCAGGCAGAAACGCCGGCGCAGGCAACGCGTAGCGCACCCGCTCGACAGCACTGGCGCGCCGCGGTGCTGTGGCGGCAATCGCTCCCAGCAAACCCGTCAGTAAAAAAGCCTTGCGGTTCAGCAAGGGGCCGGGGGATTGCTCGTGGGTCAAATGCAGCCTCGCGAAAAAATGAAACAGAAATGAAAAATGCCGCGAAGTTTAGTTTGCGTACTTTTCAATTCATGCAAAAACAGGGCCACAAATTGCAACAGTTTGCAATTCCTCCCATGCAAACGGTTGCTTGCGCGATTGGCGCGCGTGCGGGTTCGCTGGCGAAACGATTTGCTTCGCAGGTGAAATCTGTAGCGGTTAAGCTGGCATGCCAGCTGCGAGACGAAGTTGCGCCTTCATCGCACCAACGTCGATGCCCCAAACAAGCTCAGCACAAACTCCACCGCCAGTTCAGCGGTGCGGTTGCGCACATCCAGCGCGGGGTTGATCTCGACCACGTCCAGCGACGCCAGCCGCCCGGTGTCGGCAATCATTTCCATGCAGAGCTGCATCTCCCGGTAGGTGGGGCCGCCGCGCACACCTGTGCCGACGCCGGGGGCCTCTAACGGGTCGAGGCAGTCAAGGTCGAAGCTGACGTGCAGGTGGGTGTTTTCGTCGACGCCGTGCAGCGCTTCGGTCATGGTGTTGCGCATGCCGTGTTCGTCGATGTGGCGCATGTCGTAGACCTGCAGGCCGAGCTGCCTGATGGCATGCTTTTCGTCGGCGTCGACGCTGCGTATGCCGATGAAGGCGATGTCGTCGGGTGCGAGCGCTGCTGGCTGGCCGCTCCAGCCTGTGAGCGCTGCCGGGCCGTGGCCGAGCAGGCAGGCGACGGGCATGCCGTGCAGGTTGCCGCTGGGGCTGATGGTTTCGGTGTTGACGTCGGTGTGGGCATCTAACCAGATCACGCGCAGCTGTTTGCCTTTCTGGCGGCAATGTCTGGCGACTGCGCTGACGGAGCCCATCGCCAGGCAGTGGTCCCCGCCCATCAGCACTGGCGTCTGGCCTGCGCCAAGCGCGCTGCTGACGGCCTCGAACACGGCGCGGTTCCAGGCGACGACTTCCTCAAGGTGGCGCACACCGGCGACGGGCGGCCTCCAGGGGTTGGGCGGGCCGGCAAGGTTGCCGAGGTCGGTGACATCGAGCTTGCCAGCACGCAGCGCCTCGGCCAGCCCTGCCACGCGCAGGGCGTCTGGCCCCATGCCTGCGCCGCGGGTACTGGCGCCTACGTCAGTAGGCGCGCCTATGAGGCTGATGTGGTTTGCAGGAGGCATCGGTGCATTGTCACGATGCGGCGGGGCTGGTCAAGCCTCGCAAGGTCTCGGCGATTGTTCCTGGTTGCTATGTTATTAGTAGCTGCTCATGCCCGTATTTATTGGCCTGAGAACCGATTTGATGGGTAAAAATGACCTGAAAATGGCTTCCCGGGACGGTTTTGGGCTTCTGGAGCGACCAAAATACGCGCACAGAGGTAAATGTTAAGTTGCAAGTTAACATTTGCCATGCTGACACCTGAAGGGCCATGCCGCGCTCAGGCGACGGCTTCAGGCCCAAAGGCCAACCCGTCCAGCTTGTCCGGGTTGCGCATGATGAAGATGTTCGTCGCCTTGCCTTCGGCGTTGTAGGCGAAGGTGATGGCCGCGACAGTCTCGCCGTCTTTGGCGCGCAGCTGGATGGCGCGGCCGCCGTTGATCTCGCAGGGCAGCCAGTCGTAGTTGGCCCAGTAGCGCCCGAGCTGGGCAGAAATCAGTTCAAGCACGCTGGCCTTGCCGTGAATGACGCCTTCAATGGACGGCACCTTGCCGCCGCTGTCAGCGCACAGGGCGATGTCGTCAGCCAGCAGGCCGGCGAGCGGGCCTGTGCTGCCGCCCGTGAGCGCTTCCCTGAATGCCGCAAGCAGGCCATCCTGCACCTGCGGCGGTGTGACGTGCCGGACGCGGGACTGCGCCACGCTGGCCTGTGCGCGCGAGACCAGCTTGCGGCAGGCAGCTTCCTCAATACCCAGCGTGCTGGCCACTTCGGCATACGGTGTGTCGAAGATTTCGCGCAGCAGGTAGGCGGCGCGCTCTTTCGGCGTCAGGCGCTCCAGCAGCAGCAAGAAGGCCGTGCCCAGTGATGAGGCGAGTAGCGCATGCGCCTCCGGCGTGTCGTCGGTGCGGGTCTGGATCGGCTCGGGCAGCCAGGTGCCGACGTAGTCAACCCGGCTGCGCTGGGCGCTGCGCAGCATGTCGATGCAGTGGCGTGTGCACAACGTGGTCAGCCACGCAGCAGGCGTCGCAATGGCCGAATGGTCAGCAGCCTGCCATTTGATGAAGCAGTCCTGCACGGCGTCTTCGGCATCGGCGCGCGAGCCGAGGATGCGGTAGGCCAGGCCGAACAGGTGGCGGCGCCTTTCTTCAAATACGGCGGTGACTTCTGCAGTTGTCATGGCGCTAGTGTGCCGAAATCTGGATACGGTTCCAGAGGTTGATCATCGCGATGCTGCTGGTGAGCACGCTGATCTGTTTGTCGCTGAAGGAGGCGCGCAGGCGGGCCCGCAGCGCAGCGTAGTCGGTTTTGGCGTCCAGCAAGGTCAGGGCTTCCGTCCAGGCGAGGGCGGCTTTTTCGGCTTCGGTGAAGTCGCTGACATGCGACCAGACCACGAGACGGTCAAGGCGTTCGTTCGTTTCGCCGTCGTGCCGGGCCTCCTTGACATGCATCTTCACGCAGAAGCCGCAGCCGTTGATCTGCGATGCACGCAGGTGCACCAGGTGGTGAAGCTGCGGACTGATATCGTGGGTGCCTATCGTTTCACTGGCCTTGAGGAAGGCCTGAAAAACGTCAGGCACGTTGAGGTCGTGGCGGACAGGGGCGGTAGACGGGCTGGTGGTGGCGGTCGTGTTCATGGTGTTTCCTTTAGAAAGCGGGAGTGACACCGTGTTGACGATTCAGCCTGCGGGCTTGTGACGCGGCCCTTGAAATTAACTGGCGGGGGCGTCTATTTCCCCTGAAACACCGGCGACCGCTTCTCGACAAACGCGCTGCAGCCCTCATGTGCATCGTCGCTGTCAAAGACCAGGCTGATGGTGGCGGCCTCATGGGCGAGGGCGGCCGGCAGCGGCATGTCGGCACCGTGCAGCATGGAGCTTTTTAAAAACTTCAGCGCGACGGGGGATTTTTCAGCAATACGCGCAGCGAGCTTCATGGTTTCGTCCAGCAGTTGCGCGCGGGGCACCGCCTGGTTGACCAGGCCCATGGCAACGGCCTCTCCTGCATTCAGGAAATCACCGGTAAACATCAGCAGCTTGGCCTGGCACAGGGGCAACTGGCGCATCAGGCGCTGCGAGCCCCCGCCGCCGGGGAAGATGCCCAGCTTGATTTCAGGCAGACCGATTTTTGCTTCATGGGCCATCAGGCGGATGTCTATGGTCAGCATGAACTCCATGCCACCGCCCAGTGCCCAGCCATTGACGGCGGCAATCGTTGGTTTGCTGCAGGCTTCAAAACGCCTGAAGACGCGATGCACGGTTTCAGAGAACTCGTTGTAGTGCTGCAGGCCGCGCCTGGCGTTGAGGTCCTTGATGTTGCCGCCGGCAATGAAGGCCTTGTCGTTGACACCGGTGACGACGATGACACGAACGTCGGCGTTGCGCTCAAGCGTTGTCAGCGCGTCTTCCATCGCCAGCAGCATGGGCACGTGCAGGGTGTTGAGCTCTTCGGGGTTGTTGAAACGCAGGAGGCCGATATGGCCCACAGTCTCAAGGGTGACGAGGTCGGGCTTCATGTGTGTCTCCTGTAGGGGCGATGGCATCAGGCGGCCAGTGCCATTTTTTGGGTCATCTGCGGCAGGCGGTCGACGCCAAAAAAGGGCTCTCCGTCGATGATGACAAAGGGCGAGCCAAAAACCTTGTTCGCAACGGCTTCGTTCATCGCGCCCTGCAGCATGGCTTTGGCCTCGTCGGTTTTGAGCTGATCCCGGATGTCGGCGACTGAACCGAGACTGTCGGTTTGCCCACTCACCATGTGTGCGATGACGTCGATGTTTGCAATGTCGCGGCCATCGCGAAAATAGCCGCGCAGCACCGCCTGTGCGAAGGGAACGGCTGCCTCCCGCGCCTTGCTGTTCAACAGGTAAAAAGCACGCGCCGCATGTTGCGTCAGCGCCGGGAAGGCGGGCGGCAGGCGGTAGTCAACATTCAGGAATCTGGCCGAGCGTGCGAAGTCTGCGGTGATGTACTCAAGCTTGACCGGGTGTGCAAACGGCGGTGGCAGGCCCAGCGAGCGCAAGGCGGCAAACAGAAGAATGGGCCGCCAGGTGACCGATCGCCCGTGTTCGGCGGCCAGCGCATCAATCTTCTCTGACATGAAGTAGCCATAGGGCGACGCGAAGTCGAAGTAAAAATCAATGGGCTGCATGGCGTAGGGCAAATATGTTCAGGCCGTGGCTGTGGGACGGCGCACCGCTTTGCTGGGCCCCAGCCTGCAGGCCTCGTCGTATTCACCGGCGATGCGGGATGCCAGCGTGGCCACCGTGGGCGAATCATGAATGGTGGCTACGCCCTGGCCGGCGCTCCACAAATCCTTCCACAGCTTGGCGGTGGTGTCGGTCAGTGACGACATGTCGGGTGTCTTGGGCGGGAGTTTGCTCACGTCCACCCCCCACTTCTCAAGCGATGGCTTGAGGAAGTTGGCGTGCACGCCGGACAGCCTGTCGGTGTAGACCAGGTCGGACACATCGCTGTCAATCACCATTTGCTTGAACGCCTCCTGGGCATTCGACTCCTGCGTGGCGATGAAGCGTGTGCCCATGTAGACCAGGTCGGCGCCGAGCGCTTCTGCTGCGCGTATCTGGTGGCCATCATTGATGCCGCCGCCCAGCACCAGGCAGCCGTCCCAGAATTCACGAATCTCGCGTACCAGTGAAAACGCGCTCTGGTTCGACGCATGGCCGCCAGCGCCTGCACCGACGCAGATCAGGCCGTCGACGCCTGCATCGACCGACTTGCGCGCGTGCGCTGCGCTCGTTACATCGCAAAAGACGGTACCGCCGTACGCGTGCACGGCTTCGACCACCTTGCCGGGATGGCCCAGGCAGGTGATGACAAACGGCACGCGGTGTTTGACGACCAGGGCCAGGTCGGGCTCAAAGCGGGCGTTGGTCCGGTGCACGATGAGGTTGACGCCGTAGGGCGCGACGACCGCCGACGGCTGGGCGGCCCTGTGGGCGGCGAGGTCGGCCTCAATGTCGGTCAGCCACTGGTCAAACTGCTCCGAGGTGCGGGCATTGACATGGGGGAAAGTCCCCACGATGCCGGCCTTGCACTGTGCCGTGACCAGGGGAGGAAATGACACCAGGAACATGGGCGAACCGATGGCCGGGATCGACAGGGCATTCTGGAAGATTTTGGGGAGTGGCATGGGAATGGTCGTGTCAGGCTGTCGAGGGTTGCGTGGCGGCAGGGCGCGCATCACGCTTTTTGAAAGAGCGCAGGTCCATCATGCCGGGCAGGGTGCGCGGGTCCAGGCCGGGTTCGAAGATCTGGTGCTTCTGGATCTTTTGCGTTGCGGTGGTCGGAATGCTGTCGGTCAGGTAGATCCATCCCGGCGCCTTGTAATAGGCCAGGTTGGCGTTGCAATGCTCGAACAGCACTTTGGCGGTGGCCGCAGCGTCTGCCGATGTGTCTTTCAGCACCACGCAGGCCAGAACTTCTTCTTCGCGCACCTCGTCTTTCACGGCCAGCACCGCCACGTTCTCGACCAGGGGGTGTGCCTGCAACAGGGCTTCGACCTCGGCGGCGGCGATGTTCTCACCAGACCGGCGGATGATGTTTTTACGCCTGTCGACAAAGCGCAGCAGGCCGGTGGCATCGCGCGTGACGATGTCGCCGGTGTGAAACCAGCCGCCGCGCCACGATGCCTCGGTCGCAGCTTCATCATCGAGGTAGCCGCTGAAAAAATGCTTGCGCGGTGTGGCGGCGCTGTGGCGCACGATGAGTTCGCCTTCCTGGCCCACGGGCATGTCCATGTCGCTGTCGTCCACCACGCGCACTTCCAGGCCGGGCGTGGTGCGGCCAAAGGCCCGCGTGCCGACCTGACGCGGCAACTGGTTGTCGATGATGGCGCGCACCATCTCGGTCATGCCCCAGATCTCGATGAGCGGAAAGCCGAAGCGTTCTTCAAAGGCCTTGTGGCGCTGCGGCTCGACGCCCGCACCAATCGCAAAGCGCACGCAATGGTCGCGCTCATGCTGGTGCGGCGCCTGCCCGAGCAGCATGGGCACGACCACGCCGAGGTAGTGCACGACCGTCGCCTTGGACTCATACACCTCGGTCCACCAGCGCGAGGGCTGGAAGCGGTCGGTCTGTACCTGGCAGTTGCCCCGCAGCATGGCGCAGTAAAACGAAAAAATGG
Source organism: Pseudomonadota bacterium (assembly GCA_040390295.1). Classification (GTDB taxonomy): domain Bacteria; phylum Pseudomonadota; class Gammaproteobacteria; order Burkholderiales; family Burkholderiaceae_C; genus Polaromonas. Next base: position 232,343 of record JAZJYR010000007.1, on the reverse strand, counting down.
AGGCGTTGACGTGAAACAGCGGCAGCGGGTTGTAGATGCGCTCGCAGGCCTCGCCAAAGGACGAGAGACCGCCGCGGGTCGAATACCAGGCACCGGCGGCCAGTTCATAGCCATGCGAAAGCACGCAACCCTTGGGTCGCCCGGTGGTGCCCGAGGTGTAGAGCACGCTGGCCGGGGTGGCTGCGTCTGGCGTAGTGTCGGTAGCCCTGCGGCTTGCGGGCTGCAGTGCTGTGGCAAAGTTTTCAAAGGGAACGACCTGGGGCTTGCTGCGTTCGGTTTGCGCCATGCCCAGCCGCAGTTGTGCCTCCATGGATGCCAGCACGACCACGAGGTCGACATTGGCGTGGTCCAGCACATAGGCCATCTCGCGCGGGCGGTGGTCGGGGTTGAGTGGCACGCAGCAAACGCCCAGCGCATTCATCGCCAGCTTGTGCAGCATGTGCTCGGGCCGGTTTTCAATCAGCAGCGAGATGCGGTGGCCTGCGCCGTAGCCCGCAGCCGCGTAAATCTTCATCAGGGCGCGCACGGTCTGCGCTGCCTCACCGTAGCTGATCTCGCGGCCCGCAGGGTCGTAGGCCCGCGCCGGGTTGGCGGGCACGGCAAGGAAAGGCTTGTCCGCGTACTTTTCGGCGGCGCGGAAAAAGGTCTCGCCTATGGTGGACTGGTCATCGACGGCAATCATGCGGTCTCCTGCAGGGTTTGCGGGGCTGCCGGGGGCTACAGACGCAACACGCCGTAACCCATTTCGCCAAAGGGTGCATTGAGCGACGACACGATGGCCATGCCCAGCGCGTTGCGGGTGTCCACCGGGTCAAGAATGCCGTCGTCCCACATCTCCGACGTGGAATAGTAGGCATCGCTTTCAGCCTCGAAGCTGGCCAGCACCGGGTCTCGGATGGCGGCAATCTGTTCGGCGTCCAGCTCGTGCCCCTTGCGCTGCAGTTGCCGGATCTTCACATCGGCCAGGGTGTTGGCAGCCTGCTCCGCACCCATCACCGCGATCTGCGATTGCGGCCACATCCACAGGAAACGGCCATCAAACGCGCGCCCGCACATGCCGTAATTGCCTGCGCCGAATGAGCCGCCGACGATGACGGTGAATTTGGGCACCGTGCAGCCGACCTGCGTCATGATCATCTTGGCGCCATCCTTGGTGATGCCGCGCTCTTCGTATTCGCGCCCCACCATGTAGCCGGTGATGTTCTGCAAAAACACCAGGGGTGTGCGGTCGCGGTCACACAGCCGCATGAAGTGTGCAGCCTTGAGCGAACTGTCGTTGAAAAGCACGCCGTTGTTGGCCAGGATGCCGACCTTGCAGCCCCAGATGCGCGCATAGCCGCAGATCATGGTGGTGCCGTAGTCAGGCTGGTATTCGTGAAAGTTGCTGCCGTCAACCACACGGGCAATCACCTCGCGCATGTCAAAACCGGTTTTCCAGTCGGTGGGGACGATGCCGTACAACTCTTTCGGGTCATAGAAAGGCTCTTCGGCTTCGACGCGGTCTATGGCCTGTTTCTGGATGGGCGAGGTGTTCCTGAAGATGTCGCGCGCAATGGCCATGGCGTGCGGCTCATCATCGGCCGCGTAGTCACACGTGCCTGAGACCGTGGTGTGCATGGTGGCACCGCCCAGGGCTTCTGCCGTGACGATTTCGCCAGTGGCAGCCTTGACGAGTGGCGGGCCACCCAGAAAGACGCCGCCGTTGCCGCGCACGATCACGCTGTAGTCGCACAGTGCTGGAATGTAGGCACCGCCGGCCGTGCAGTGTCCCAGCACCACCGCAATTTGCGGCACGCCCATTTTGGAGAGTGTGCACTGGTTGCGGAAGATGCGGCCGGCCGCGTGCTTGTCGGGGAACAGGTCCGACTGCAGCGGCAAAAAGCCGCCGGCGCTGTCGCACAGGTGGATGACGGGCAGGCGGTTTTCAATCGCGATATCGAGCGTGCGGACGATCTTCTTGACCGACAGCGGGTACCATGCACCGCCCTTGATGCTGGGATCGTCGGCGTGGATGATGACCTCGCGGCCGTGGATGATGCCTATGCCCGACACCTGGCCGGCGCCATGCACTTCGCCCTCATAGGCCTTGTTGGCAACCAGTGTGCCGATTTCAAGAAAAGGCGTGCCCGGGTCCAGCAGCAGCTCCAGCCGTTCGCGCACCGTGAGCTTCTTCTGGCGGTGCAGGCGCTCAATGTCGCGCTCGGGCCGCTCGAAGCGCGCCTTGTGCACTTTGGCCTGCAGCGCCTTGACTTTTTCGGTCATGGCCGCGTGGTTTTTTTTGTAGCCCGCCGATGCGGTGTCTATCTTGCTGGCAATGCGGCTCATGCGACGTCTCCGGAAGTTTTGAGGCGCACCAGCATGTCGTTGCGCTGGAAGGTCTGGCTCACGGCCAGCGGCAGTTCAGCCACTTCGCCATCCAGCGTGGCTGAAATCGTCATCTGCAGTTTCATGCTTTCAATCACCAGCAGGGCATCACCCTTGACCACTTGCTGGCCCACGGCGACCAGCAGGGACACCACCACCCCGGGCATGGGTGCATGGGACGCACCGGCGCCGGCTCCGCCGCCACCAGCGGCCGCACGGGTCGGGTCGACACGGTTGAGCCTGAAGCTGCGCCCGTGCAGCTGCACGTAAATCGTGTCGCCATGCGCGACGGCGCGCAGGCGTTCGGTGAGCTTGCCCTGGCCGCCTGTGAGGCTGCCGACAAAATTACCGGCGGCGAGCCTGCGCACGTGCAGGGGGGTGCCGTCGACATAAACGGCGTCGGTGCGCACCTGCACCTGATGCCGCGTGTCGGGCTGGTCTGAAAACTGGAGTGTGGTCATCTTTGAAGTCAGTTTCTTCAGTTGCGCCATGCGCCCATGGAGGCGTAAGGCTCGGGGATGCGGGTGGCGGAAATATCGGGTGCGGCGCTGGCGGCGATGGCGAGCAGCAGCTGACGCTCGGCGTCTGTCAGCACGGCCGGTGCCAGCTGTGCCTTGTGGCGTTCGAGAAAGCCGGTGTCTGTTTCGCCGCGTGCAAACGCAGGGTGATGCAGCACGCGCGACAGGAAGTCGTTATTGATCGTGACGCCCAGCATGGTGGTGTCGGCCAGCGCGCTGCGCATGCGTGAGATGGCGAGCGTGCGATCGGCGCCGTGCACCACCAGCTTGGCGAGCATGGAATCAAAATCAGCCGTCACGGGCGCGCCCTGCGTCACGCCGCAGTCAAAGCGCACGCCGGGGCCCGCAGGTGAGTTGAGCAGCAGTACCTTGCCGGTGTCCGGTACAAACCCGGCGTCAGCATCTTCGGCCAGGATACGGCATTCGATGGCGTGACCGCTGAAGCTCACATCGGCCTGCGCCAGGGGCAGTGCCTCGCCCTGGGCCACGCGCAGTTGCAGCTCGACCAGATCCAGGCCAGTGACCATTTCGGTCACGGGGTGCTCAACCTGCAGGCGGGTGTTCATTTCGAGGAAGAAGAATTCGCCATCGGGCGAGACAATGCATTCGACCGTTCCGGCGTTGACATACTTTGCAGCAGATGCCAGTTTCACGGCCGCGTTGCAGATGCGGTCGCGCAGGCCGTCAGGCAGCGCAGGCGCAGGGGACTCTTCAATCAGTTTCTGGAAGCGCCTCTGTATGGAACACTCGCGTTCACCCAGGTGAATGACGTTGCCGTGGGTGTCGCCGAAAACCTGCACTTCGATGTGACGCGGCTGCTCGACAAAACGCTCCGCAAACAGGCGGCCATCGCCGAAGTAGCGCTGGCTTTCGGCGCGCGCCACGCTGATGGCGTGGGGCAGGTCCTCGGCGCGGCGCGCGATCTGCATCCCCTTGCCGCCGCCACCGGCCGCGCCCTTGACCAGCAAGGGAAAGCCGACGGCCAGTGCGCGCTTCTCGAATGTCGCAGGGTCTTCTGCTTCATCGGCAGACGGCGTGACCGGCATGCCCTGTGTGACTGCAAAGCGGCGAGCGGTGATCTTGTCGCCCATGAGTTCAATCACAGGGGCCGAAGGGCCTACAAAAACCAGGCCGGCATCGGCCACGGCCTGGGCAAAAGCTGCGTTCTCGGAGAGAAAACCGTAACCCGGGTGAATGGCATCGCAGCCCGTGTCCCTGGCTGCACGGATCATGCCGGGAATATCCAGCCAGGCGGCCACGGCCGGCGTGCCGAAGACCTCAATGGTTTCGTCGGCCTCTGTCAACGCAGGGCCGAACTGGTCCTGGCTGTGCATGGGTACGACTGTCGCAATGCCCATGCGCCGGGCGGTCCGGACGATGCGCAGGGCGATCTCTGCGCGGTTGGCGATGAAGAGTTTTTTGATGGTGGTCATGATGTTTTCTTGCGGCGTGGTGCGGAGGGCTGCAATGCGCCTGCGGCCACAATCTTTTCAAGGCGTTCCAGCCGGCGTTCGATGTCATCCCGGCTGGAAGCGGCGGGCGTTGTGGTGCTGGATGGCCCGGCGTCGCCTTCAGGCAGGATGCCGCGCAGCACGATGTTGGTAAAACGGTCCGCGGCGACCTCGACATCAACGGTATCGCGGCCGAATAGCACGCCCCACATGCGGTGCTCGATACCCCCGTAAACCATGCCGCGCACCATTTCGCCATCAGTGTCTTCAGGCAGTTCGCCATGGGCGATGGCGTCTCGCACCGTGCGTATCAAAAAGGCGGTGTAGCGCACGTGGAGTTCATGTAGCGCCGAGTTGAAGTACTCGGGCCGGGTGCGCACCTCATGCAGCACCAGCCGTGACAAACCCGGGTCCTCCACATACACACGCAGGTGGCGCCAGACCAGAAAGCGCATGCGGCTGCGCAGGCCCTGCAGGCGGCTGAACCCGTCTTCCATTTCGCGTATCAGCGGCTCGTACATGCCGCGCAACACCTCATTGAGCAGGTCGCGCTTGGTGGGGAAGTAGGAGTAGAGCAGGCCCTCGACCACACCCACCTTGGCTGCGATTTCACTGACCGATGCGCGCTCGAAACCTTTTTCGAGAAAGGTTTCGCGCGCGGCGGCAATGATTTCTGCGGCGCGCCGCATGCGGCGGGGCGTCTGCTTGCCGGCGGCGTTGGTGGCCGGCGCGTCGGTGTCCTGGTCGTTGGGGTTGTCGATGACGGTTTTCATGGCAGGTTCTCAAGAAGGGCGGCCGGCACACGGACTGGAATATCCAGCAGCATCTGGGCCAGTGCCTTGCCCTGGGGGTCGTAACGCAGCGAGGCCACTCCCCCGCCGCCAAGTGCATTTTCCAGCGTGAAGTTGAGTGCATTGAAGCCGGGCAGGCTGTAGCGCGCCACCTTGCCTTTGGCCACATGGGCCAGATAGCCGTGCACGGCATCGGCTGTCAGTTCCTGCTGCAGGACTGCGTAGAGCGCATCGCTGCGTGCAATGATGCCGATGTTGGCCATGTCGCCCTTGTCGCCGCTGCGTCCGTGGGCCACACGCAGCAGGGGCACGGTGACAGTGTGGCCACCGCCTGCCGAAGGGACTTCAGTGGGCGCTGCGGTTGGTGCGGACGGGGCCGCGGGGCTGAATGTTTCTTCAAACGGCACGGGCTGGCCATCCAGGCTGACCGATGCCTTGACCTGTATCCGGTCGGTGAGAAAGGAAAACAGCCGCACCACCGGTGAGGGCGAAGGGCGGCCAGCAGCAAAACCGGTGATGCCTTGCGCCATGGCCGTAGCCGATGGCGCGATCTCGCGCGCCAGCAGCTCAAGCGCATCACGCGAGGGGTGTTTTGCAGCAATCTTGAGGACGACCTCACGTGTCGCTGCAGTTCGCGCGTGCGGGCCGTAGGTGCTTTCCGCGCCCATGACTTCCAGGCTGGTCTCGGTGTAATTCCCCCAGCCGCGCTCGCCGAACATGCGGCGTGTGCGCTGCAGGATGGCCTCGCCCACGCGCCCGGCCTTGCGTGCGGCGTCCACGCCGCCAATCATGAGTGTGGTGAAGAGGCGCCAGCCTTCGCCGTAGGTGGCGCTGACCTTGTAGCTCGAAGGCGCAGGCGTGCCGCGCGCGCCGCTGACGCGGACCCGGTCTGCGCCGTCCTGTTGCAGGGTCACACCGCGGAAGTCACAGGTCACGTCGGGCAACAGGTAGGCTGCAGGGTCGCCGATTTCATAAATCACCTGCTCGGCCACGCTGGCCGGCTCCACCAGTCCGCCGGTATTGGCAGGCTTGGTGAGCACAAAACTTGTCCCCGATGCATCGCATTCGGCGATGGGAAAGCCCATGTCGTCCCAGCCGGGCACACGTTCCCAGTCGGTGAAGAGGCCGCCGGTGGCCTGCGTACCGCATTCGATGACGTGGCCTGCCAGGCTGCCTGTGGCCAGCTTGTCCCAGTCGCTCCAGGACCAGCCGAACTCATGCACCAGCGGACCCAGCGTCACGGCGCTGTCGACCACGCGGCCGGTGATCACGATATCCGCACCGGCATCCAGGGCTGCCGCAATGGGCTGTGCGCCCAGGTAGGCGTTGACGCTGAGGAACTTTGGCGGCATGGAAGCGCCGCTGAACATTTCGCGCACATCGGCCGCCCTGAACGCATCCGCGCTTGCAGAGAGGTCGTCGCCTTCGACCACTGCCACCTTCAGGTCCATGCCCAGTTCCTGAAGCTGTTTGCGCAGCGCCTCACCGCAGGCCCGGGGATTCACGCCGCCGCCGTTGGAGACCACCTTGATGCCCTGCGATTTGATCTCGCCCGCCAGCGAGGCGACGATGCGCACAAAGTCAGGGGCATAACCGGCCTCAGGCGATTTGGCGCGTGCCCGTGCCAGCAGCGACATGGTGATTTCGGCCAGGAAATCGAACACCAGGTAGTCAATATCGCCATGCATCACCAGTTGGGTGGCGCCTGCTTCGGAGTCGCCCCAGAAGCCCGTGGCGCAGCCAATGCGCAAGGGTCGGGTACGGTGTGATGTCTTCGTCGTCATGATGTGGCTCGTTTGCTAGCGTCCGGGCCAGACGGGTGCGCGGCGCTCTGCAAAGGCTTTCATGCCTTCTTTGGTGTCTTCGCTTTGCGAGAGGATGGGCAGTACGGCCTGCGTCAGGTTGAGTGCATCCGAGAACGAGAGATCCGTAACGGCAGAGATGGCACGCCTCCCAATACGCAAGGCAACGGGCGAGTTGGCAGCCAGCTTGCCCACCATCGCATCGACGGCTGCGTCAAGTTCGGCGGCGGGTACGACTTCGTTGACGATGTCGAACTGCTGCGCTTCTGCTGCTGAAAAGCGGTGCGCGAAAAAGCACATTTCCTGCAGGCGGCGGCGCGGAATCACGCGCATCAGCACCGGCAAAATCATCATCGGAAAGACACCCACTTTCGCTTCGGTGGTGCCGAACTTTGCGCTGTCGATGGCCACGGCAAAGTCGCAGGCGCAGATCAGGCCCAGCCCGCCGCCGAATGCGCTGCCGTTGACCCGCGCAATGATGGGCAGGTTGCAGCGGTCCATGGCCCTGAACATCTCGGCAATCGGGTTGTCAAAACGACCGGGCTCCAGCGCAAATGGCGAACCATCCGCGGTAGGCTTGAGCTTGCCGCCCGCGCAAAAGGTCTGCTCGCCGGCACCGGTCAGCACAATCGCGCGAACGCCGGGCATGGACTCGGCCTCGCGGAATGCGCGTACAAACTCTTCCATCACCACATCGGTCATGGTGTTGTGCTCGGCGGCGCGGTTGATGGTGATGTGGCATGCCGAACCGCGCTGCTCGACGAGCAGTTGTGTGTAGTCCTGTGCCATGCTCATACCTTCGGGCCTGTGGGTGCGTCGGCAAAGGTGACCGGCGGCTGGTATTGCGGAAAGCCGTTGTACGGAAAGCTTCGCTCGGCAGGCTGCAGTTGCCAGCTGTGGCGCGCAGTGGGTACCGCGCCATCCACGCGGATGACACTGCCGCTGATAAAACCGGCGGCTTCCGACAGCAGGTAGACCGCGGCTGATGACAGCTCGGCTTCGGTGCCAAAGCGCTGCAGCGGCACCTTGGTGCGCAGGCCGCGCAGCACATTGCGGTACGCCTCGTCATAGGTGTCTATGCCTGCGGAGGCAATCCAGCCAGGTGCCACGGCGTTCACACGAACGCCCGCATAACCCCACTCGCAGGCAGCGGTTTCAGTCAGCGTCAATACGCCGCCGCGCGCTGCACCCGAGTGGCCCATGCCGGGCAGGCCGCCCCAGATGTCGGCCAGCATGTTGACGATGCTGCCGCCGTGGTGTTCCATCCACTGGACAAAACACTCACGCGAAAAAAGGAATGTGCCGTGCAGGTTGTTGCGCACCACGGCATCCCAGCCCTTGAGCGAGATGTCACGCAGCTTCGCGGGGAACTGCCCGCCGGCACAGTTGAACAGGCCGTCAATGCGGCCATGCCTTTGCAGGATGGCGGCAACGGTGGCCTTGACCTCGGCTTCGTCGCGGATGTCGCACACCGTGGTGCTGACATCGGCGGCGCGCTCCGGGTAGATGGACGCTATTTCAGCCGCCACCGTCTCAAGCTTGGCGGCCTGCCTGCCGACCAGGGCGACATGCGCGCCCAGGCTGGCCAGCTCGTGCGCCGCACACCGGCCCAGCCCGCTTCCCCCTCCGGTGACGATGACGGTCTGGCCTTCAAACAGCCCCGGGCGGAAAGCCGACCGGTAGCGTGTCTTGCTGGCCGGGCCATCAGGGCCGGTCTGTGCGTTGGGGGAGGAAGTGCTGGGCTGGGTCATGTGGGTGGCTCAGGGCTGGTTTTCGGGGTTGGGGTGTTTGCCGGTCAGTAAGCGACGAAGTCCGTCACCGACTTCACCGTGCCGCTGGCCGGGTCGGTCTGGAACAGCTTGATCGGCAGCACGGCCTGGGCCTTGGGGTTGTTGAAGGACACAGGGCCGCTCAATCCGCCGGTTGAGAAGTTCTGCAGCTTGTTCAGCTCGTTGACCACACAGACGCGCGTCACATTGGCACCGCAGCGGCGAATGCCTTCTGCAAACACCAGCGTGCCGACATAGCCGCTGACGGTGTAGCGGTTGAAGTTGGCATAGTCATCTGCGCTCAGGTACTTCTTGGCCTTTTCCATCAGCGCCACGCCTGCAGGGTCGTAGTTGGACGCGTAGTAATCGGGAATCAGGTACTGGTAACCCGACGGCGCGGCCAGCTTCACGGCGGCCGGCAACTGCCCGGCCCACAGGGTGCCCAGCGTGACGTCCATGTTCAGGCGGCGGAACTCCGACATGATGGAGGCCGACTCGGTGGTCAGCGTACCCAGGTACACGGCGTTGGCGCCCTTGTCCTTGAGCGTCAGCACCTCGGCGGAGAAGTCTTTTGCGCCGCGCTTGAAGGAGATCTCGGCGACGCTGTTCAGGCCGTACTGCTTCACGGCCTTCTGGTAACCGGCCAGCAGCGCCTTGCCGAAGTCGTCGTCCTGGTACAGGATGCCGTACTTGCCACCCTTCTTGTTCATCTTCTCGACCATGTAGCGGATGGGTACGTAGCCTGCATAGTCGTAGTCAGGGCCGATCATGAAGACGGTCGGGCGGCGCGGCGTGACGACAGCCGGGTTGGGCGCCATGTGCACGATGGTCGGGATCTTGGCTTCCTCGATGGTTGGCAGCATGGCCACCATGTGCGAGCTGCCAGTGGTGCCGGTCAGGCCGAAGACCTTGTCGGAGTCGATCAGTTTCTTGACCGAGGACACCGAACGCGCCGGCACATAACCGTCGTCTTCGTAGATGGCGCGCAGCTTGCGGCCGTTGATGCCGCCGTTGGCGTTGATCTCTGCAATCGCGAGCTTGGAACCCGCTGCGCCTGCCTTGCCGATCAGCGAGGCCGGCCCGGACATGGGCTGCACTTCGCCGATCAGGATTTCGGTGGCAGTCACGCCGACATCCTGCGCGGCAACCGACATGACGGCGCCTGCAGCCAGCGTGATGGCAGACCACTGTGCAAGGCGATTCATTGCTTTTTTAAATTGATGGCTCATGTTGTCTCCTCAAAAAAACGCTGGCGCCGGGGAATTCCGGTGTCATGCGAATGCGTTGGCTGGCCCGCTGCTGCACCTGCTGAAGTAGTCATTGCGAGAGTGGCCATTGAACCCAGAACCTTTTGGACTTCCGCCAGATGCCGGCCATGCCTTCGGGTTCCAGCCGCAGGAAGAGCAGGATGACGATGCCGTACATCAGCCCCTTCACCTCATAGATGCGGTCGGCCATCAGGGTCTTGAAGTTGTCGCCTGCGGCGTTGAAACCCAGGCTCAAAAGCTCGGGCAGGAAAAGAATCAGCGCCGTACCCAGGATGGCGCCGTGGACGCGGCCCATGCCGCCGACGATGACCATGGCCAGCGCCTCGATGCTGATGAGGATGCTGAAGGTGTCGACGTTGATGAAACGCGTCTGCAGCGCCACCATCGCGCCCGCCACGCCGGTGTAGAAGGCGCTGACCATGAAGGCCAGCAGCTTGTAGCGCATCAGGTCAATGCCCATGGCACGGGCGGCGATGTCGTGGTCGCGCAGGGCGAGCCAGGCGCGGCCTATGCGTGAGCGCATCAGGTTCAGCGTGATGAGGATGAACACCAGCAGCATGACCAGTGCGGCATAGTAAAACCGCACATCGCCCTTGAACGAAAAGCCGAAGATGCTCAGCGCATCAACCGGCATGCCGGCCGAGCCGCGAGTGATGTTTTCGGCAAACAGCACGATGTGGCGAACGATGAAGGTGAAGGCCAGCGTGGTGATGGCCAGGTACAGGCCCTTCAGCCGCAGCGAGGGGATGCCCACCACCAGGCTGGCGATGGCCGCCACAAGACCGGACAGAAAGATGGCAATCAGCGTCGGCACCTTGTAGTCGGTCGTCAATATCGCCTGCGCATAGGCGCCAATCAGCAGGAAGCCTGCATGACCCAAGGAAATCTGCCCGGCCACGCCAGACAGCAGGTTGAGACCCAGCACACCAATGGAGGCGACAAAAATGGCCGTCAACATGTTCAGGCCAAAAGAGCCGAACAGGGTGGGCATGAGCGCCAGCACCAGGATGCCGATGGCAGCCCAGACCCAGGCCGTCGGCTGGTTCGACAGGGCGACCAGGCCCGCGTAGGAGTTTTGGTAGGTACGGCTACGCATCAGACACGCTCGATTTCTCGTTGGCCGAACAGGCCATAGGGTTTGATCATCAGGACGACGATGATGAGGACGAAGCCGGCGATTTCCTTCAGGCCGCGGCCGAGGTAGCCACCGGCCAGGTTTTCAACCACGCCGATGACCAGCCCGCCGAAAGCGCCGCCGACCACCGAGTCCAGCCCGCCCAGGATGGTGGCCGGGAAGCCGCGCAGGCCCATCTGCGAAATCTCTGGCTCCAGGCTGAACATCAGGCAGAAGGCCAGGCCCGAGAAGGCCGCAAACACGGCAGACAGCGCCCAGGCAATCGCGCTGATGCGCTTGACGTTGATGCCCATGAGCAGCGCGGTGGTTTCGTTGTTGGAGGTGGCCCGCATCGCGATGCCGACACGCGAGCGCCGGAAGAACAGCCACATCGCCAGCGACAGCACCGCCAGCGAGGTCAGTGCAAAAATCTGGCCGGGGTACAGCGCCATCTCGCCGAAGCGGATCACTGTATTGCCAAAAGGCCGCGGAAAGGCTGTGGGCTCCACTCCCCAGATCAGGATGACGGTGGAACGTATCACGACGGCGAGGCCAATGGTGACCATGACCCGCGAGAACATGGACTCGCCCAGCATGGGCCGTATGAAGGCCCATTCGATGAACAGGCCCAGCAAAATGGAGGCCGCCAGCACGCAGGCCAGCAGCGGGATGAAGGTCATGCCCGGAATGGTGGCGAAGGTGTAGCTCATGTAGGCGATCAGCATCATGACTTCGCCCTGTGCGAAGTTCACCATGCCGGTGGCGCGGTAGATGATGGCAAAACCCATGGCGACCATGCCGTAGAGCGTGCCGATGACCAGCCCCGACATCACGAGGTTCATGAAGTAGTTCATGCGGTTTCCTTTGCGGGTCCGTAGATTTCACTGATCTCGGCAGCGAACTTCTTTTCGATCACGTTGCGGCGCACCTTCATGGTGGCGGTCAGTTCGCCGTCGTCATGGTCAAGCTGCTTTTTGAGGATGACGAATTTGCGGATGTTCTCGACGCGCGAGAAGCGGGCGTTGACGCGTTCCACATCCTCATGGATGAGGCCCTTGACGGCTTCGAGCGATGCGAGTGTTTCGTAGGTGGTGTAGGCCATGCCGCGCTCCTGCGCCCATTTGCCGACGGTATCGAGGTCAATCTGTATGAGGGCCGAGACAAAGTGCCGGCCATCGCCCAGCAACACGGCTTCGCTGATGTAAAGGCTCTCTTTCAGCGTGTTCTCGATCAGCGATGGCGTGATGTTCTTGCCGCCGCTGGTGATGAGGATGGCCTTCTTGCGGTCAATGATCTGCACCTGGCCGGTGGCTTCATCCAGCTCGACCACATCGCCGGTGCTGAGCCAGCCATCGGTAAACGCAGCCGCTGTGGCTGCTTCGTCATACAGGTAACCATTGAAGACGATGCGTCCGCGCAGCTGCAGTTCGCCATCGGGCAGGATGCGCTGCTCCACGATGCCCGGCAACGGCGGGCCGCACCAGCCGAGGCGCGACATGCGCTTCGATTGCGCGTGGCTGGCGCCGCTGCACTCGGTCATGCCGTAGATCTGGTAGATGGGCACACCCATGGCGCGGAAGAACAGGATGACCGACGGCGAGATGGAGGCGCCTCCCGTCATCGATATCCAGGTGCGGTCCAGACCAATGCTGGCCAGCAGGTTGCTGAAGACGGTGGCGCGCAGCAGCCAGCCGACAAAGGCATCGCGCAGGCCGACAGGCGTACCGCCATTGTTGATGGTGCGTTCGGCAATCGGCGTGCCTATGGCCAGCGCCTTTTTGAACGCCCACTGCGCCAGCGGCCTGGCGTCGCGTGACTTGATGAGGATTTCGTACTGCAGCTTTTCCCAGATACGGGGCACGCCGAAGAAAAAGCTGGGGCCGATCTCGCGCAGGTTCTGCGTGACCGTGTCGATGGACTCGGCAAAGTACACCACCGTGCCGTAAGCCAGCTGCATCACCGGAGACATCAGGCGCTCGGCCACATGGCACAGCGGCAGGTAGCAGACCACCGACATGGGCTGGCCCGCAAAGCCGTGCACCTGCCCCAGCGCCCAGGCGTCCGAGAGAATGCCGCGGTGCGAGATGCGCGCGCCCTTGGGCATGCCGGTGGTGCCTGAGGTGTAGACGATGAGGGCGTCCTGCTCCGCGCGCAGGTCGTCTATGGATTGTTCGTAAGCCGTCGCCTGTGCGCCATCTTCGGCCAGGCGCAGGCCCTGGGCGAGCGCATCGCTGAAGGGCATCAGGCAGGTCTCGGTGTATTGCCGCATGCCCTTCCAGTCCACCGTCAGCACACGCTGCATGTCGGGCAGGCCGCCTTCGCGCTGCATGGCCGTCAGCACCTTGTCGGTCTGCTCCTGGTCGCCGCAGACGGCGATTTGGGCGCGGCAATGGCGTGCGATGTATTGCAGTTCGGGCCAGGGGTTGGTCGGGTAGATGCCGACCGTCACGCCGCCCAGCGACTGCGCGGCCAGATCGGCAAAAAACCATTCGGGCGTGCCGTCGGAGGCGATGATCAGTTTGTCGCCGGGCATGAAGCCCTGGGATTTGAGAAAGAGCGCAAAGGCCCGGGCCTTTTCAAAGTAGGCCTGCCAGGTCGTGCCCTGCCAGATGCCGCGTGTCTTTTCACGCAGGGCGATCTGGTCCGGCATGGTGCGTGCGCGGTGGCGCAGCAGCCCGGGCATGGTGGCTTCGCCTTCGGCGAGGCCGGGGGGCAATTGAAGATCGGCGAGTGCCGGGTCAGGACGGGTCATAGGGTACCTTCGTGCGAGGCATAGCGGTGTTGCCCGCCTTCGGGCGGCCGCGCGGCGCTCATGCTGCGGCCTCCACGTCCTGGCCGAGGTAGGCGGCAATCACGGCGGGGTCTTTCGAGACAGCGGCCGGTGTGCCGTCGGCAATCTTGCGGCCGAAGTTCAGCACGCAGACATGGTCGGAAATGTCCATCACGATGCCCATTTCATGCTCGATCATCATGACGGTTACATTGCGCTCTTCGCGGATGTCGAGGATGAAGCGCGCGATGTCTTCGGTTTCTTCCTGGTTCATGCCCGAGACCATTTCGTCCAGCAAGAGAAGCTTGGGCTGCATGGCCAGGGCGCGGCCCAGCTCGACCCGTTTTTGCAGGCCGTAGGAGAGCGTGCCCACAGGCAGGTCGCGTATTGATTCGATCTCGAGAAACTCCACGATTTCTTCTGCCGTCTCGCGCGCGCGGATTTCGGCATTGCGTGTCGCGCCCCAGAACAGCGCTGCACCGAAGATGCCGGTGCCCAGGCGTGAATGCATGCCGGTCAGGATGTTGTCGATGACGGTCTCGTGCTTGAACACGGCCAGGTTCTGGAAGGTGCGCGCCAGCCCGCGTTTGGCGAGGTTGTGTGCAGGCAGGCTGGTGATGTCCTCGCCGTCGAAGGTCACCGTGCCCGTGGTGGGCTTGAGCAGGCAGGAGGCGAGGTTGAAAAGCGTGGTCTTGCCGGCGCCGTTGGGGCCGATGACGCTGCAGATCTCGCCCGGCATCACGCGCAGGCTGATATTGCCCAGCGCCTGCAGGCCGCCGAAGCGTTTGGAAACGTCTGCGAATTCGAGGATGGGTGACATCGGCGTCGTCGAGGAGGTTGGCAAAGGTGTATTCATGACAGCCACCTCTTGCGCCGCTTGTAGTGTTTGATGTCACGCATGCTGCGGCGCTCGCCGCCTTCCTGCACGCCGAGGTAGAACTCCTTCACGTCGTCGTTGGCCAGCAGCTTTTGCGGCGTGTCGTCCAGCACGATGCGGCCGCGCTCCATGATGTAGCCGTAGTCGGCGACGGACAGCGCCAGCTGCGCGTTCTGCTCGACCAGCAGCACCGTCAGGCCGCGTTCGTCGCGCAGCTTGCGGATGGCGCTGAAAATCTCGGTGATGATCTGCGGCGCCAGGCCCAGCGAAGGCTCGTCAAGCAGCAGCAGGCGGGGCTGGCCCATGAGTGCGCGGCCAATGGCCACCATCTGCTGCTGGCCGCCCGAGAGATAGCCCGAGACGCGGTGGCGGTGCGACTCAATCGCGGGGAACAGTTCAAAGATGCGTTGCATCGCGTCCGCCGACTCGCTGGCTGGCCGTGCGTAGCCGCCCATGAGCAGGTTTTCTTCCACCGTCAGCGTGTCGAAAAGGCGGCGGCCTTCAGGCACCTGTACCAGGCCCAGCCTGACGATTTCATGCGGCGCGAGCCTGTTGACGGGTTTGCCTTCATAGGTGATGACACCGCCGGTGATCTCGCCTTCCTCGGGGTAGAGCACCCCGCTGATGGCCTTGAGCACGGTGGACTTGCCTGCACCATTGCTGCCCAGAAGCGCGACGATGCGCCCGGCGCCGACTTCCAGCGACACGTCGCGCACGGCCTCCACCGCATGGTCGTAGAAGACCTGGAGGTTGGTGATGCTCAGCATGCCTTGCACCGGCTTGCCCCGTTGGCGGGGACGGTTGATGTCATGAGTTTGTCTCCGTGGTGCTTTTGCACTCTGTGTCTGTCGGGCAACCGGTTTGCAAATGCATCCGGTGTTTCTCAATCTGGATAAATTATGACCCCGACTCAAAAATAATGATGCTTATGGATTTCCCTTATAAAACCATCAAAGCCTGCGTCAGATTGTTAAATTTCATTGAGGAATATGGAGAATATGGTGATTACCCTATGCATGCCTGGATGAAATGAGGATTACATATTGATCTTTTTAAAGAAGAAATTTGAAAATGGGTCAAATTAATAAACCGGGTGGTTTTGCGGCGGGCAGGTTCGCATGAGCAGTGCTTCCCCAGTCCTGAGTTCGCAGCAGGGTGCAGTCGTCACCCTGACCCTGAATCGTCCCGAGCGCCTGAATGCGCTGGACAGCGAGATGGCTGGCGTTCTGCGCGATGCGATTGAGGCCATCAGCCTGAATGCGTCGGCGCGGGTCGTTGTGTTGCGTGGCGAAGGCCGCTCTTTTTGTGCAGGCGGCGATGTGGCGGCGATGCATGCCCACCGCGATGACCTGCCGGGGTTTATCGAAAGAACCATCACCCCCTTTCACGCCTGTGTGCTGGGCCTTCAGCGCCTGCGCATGCCGGTGATTGCGTGCGCGCATGGCGCGCTGGCGGGCGGCGGTTTTTCGCTGGCGATGGCGTGTGACTTTGTTGTCTCTGCCCGTTCTGCACGCTTTGTGGTGGCCTACCCCAAGCTCGGTGCGCCGGCCGACGGGGGCTTGAGCTTTTTCATGGTGCAGCGCCTGGGCAGTGCGCGCGGGCTGGAGGCGCTGACAACCGCTGGCCAGTTCACGGCCGAGCAGGCCCTGCAACTCGGGCTGGTCAACCGTGTGGTCGATGACCAGGACCTGCAGCAGGCCACAGACACATGGGTCAGCGAGCTTCTGGCTGTAGCGCCCCAGTCACTGAGTGAACTCAAGGGCCTGGTCGCTGCCCAGTCAGCCACGGCGCTGGAGGCGCACCTGGACCGCGAAAAAGCTGCCTTTTTGCGCTGCGCGGCGACACCGGATTTTGCGGCGCGTGTCGCTGCGTTTGCACAAAAGCGGCCCGCCTGAACACATCAACTTCAACCTCACCAAACATTCAATGAACACATCCAGTCTTTCAGAATCCGCATCCCCCGTGGGCTCCGCCATGCAACGTTTTGCAGGCTTGTCGAATGACGAGCAGGGCATGCTCGACGAAGCCGACCGCTTTGCACGCAAGGAGCTTTACCCGCTGTCGCAGCGCATGGACAACGAGGAGTGGTGGCCTGAAGATGCCTTCAATGTGATCGGCAATACCGGTTACTTCGGCATCACCGTGCCTGAAGCCGAAGGCGGCGCGGGGCTGGACATGTTTACCAGCGGCCTGGTGTTGCAGGCGTTTTCGCGCTGGAACCACGCACTGGCGCTGAGCTGGGTGGCGCATGAAAACCTCTGCCTGCACAACATCTACCGCAACGCCAATGCGGAGCAGAAAAAGCGCTACCTGCCCGGCCTGTGCAGTGGCAAGACCATTGGTGCGCTGGGCCTGACCGAGCCGGGAGCGGGTTCGGACGCGCTGGGCTCCATGCGCACCACGGCCACGCCGGATGGCGACCATTACGTGCTGAACGGCAGCAAGCTTTACATCACCAACGGCCCGGTGGCCGATGTGCTGCTGGTCTACGCCAAGACCAATCGTGAAAAAGGCGCCAAGGGCATTTCGGCGTTCATCGTGGAGAAAGATTTCCCCGGCTTCAAGGTGGCGCAAAAGCTCACCAAGATGGGGTTTCGCGGCAGCCAGACGGCCGAGCTGGTGTTTGACAACTGCCGTGTGCCGGCAGCCAACCGTGTGGGCGAGGAAGACACCGGCGTGAAGATCGTGATGAGCGGGCTGGACCTGGAGCGCGCCATGATCTCGCCGATTTGCCTGGGCATTGCAGAGCGGGCGCTGGAGCTGTCGCTGGAGTTTGCGCAGACGCGCCAGCAGTTCGGCAAGCCGATTGCCAGCTTCCAGATGATCCAGTCCAAGCTGGCCGACATGTTTGTCTGGGTCGAGGCGATGCGCGTCTTCACCTACCAGGCACTGCGGGCGGCCAACGACCTGGAAGTGGGCGGCGGCGGGCGCGGTGACATCCACAAGATCACAGCAGCTTCTGTGATGTTTGCGGCCGAGACCATGAACAAGGTGCTCAACGAAGCCGTGCAGATCCACGGAGGCACCGGCTACATCTGGGAGTCGGAAATCAACCGTCTGTACCGCGCCATCAAGCTGCTGGAGATTGGCGCCGGGACCACCGAGGTGCGCAAGATCATCATCAGCGGCGAGATGATGCGCTGAGTGCCTTTGGTGGTGCTATTGAGTTGATAGCTGCTGACGCCCGTATCTATTGGTCTGAACGCATTTTTAATGCCTAAAAACAGGTCGAATGTTAAGTTGCGGGTTAACATTCGACAGTCCCGGGTCTTTTGAAACCACAAAAACCCTCAAAAGTTAAGTTGCAACTTAACTTTTAAGGGTTCTTGAGGTGCCAAATCGGGCTTGAATCTAATAAATACGGGCGTGAGCAGCTAGCTATTTGATAGCAAATGAAAGCTGCTCAGGGTTTGGTCGCAGGTTTCACCACTGCCGCCCCCGCAGACTTCTCGGCCTTGGCCACATCGCTACGCACCTTGCCCACCGCACTGGCCGTCACGGCTTCTGCCTTGTTGCCCCAGCTGCTGCGGATAAAACTCACCACATCGGCCACGTTGTCGTCGTTCAGGCGCCAGCCGAAGCCGGGCATGGCGAGCTGCGATGGCGCTTCTGTGGTGTGGGCCATGGCCGAGCCCTGCAGGACGATGCGGATCAGCGAGGTTGGGTCTTTGGCGGCTACGGTGCTGCTCATGGCCAGCGTGGGGAAGGTGCGCTGCGCGCCCTGGCCGTCGGAGCGGTGGCAGGCGTTGCAGTTGTTCAGGTAGACCATCGCGCCGCGCTGCGTGACGGTGCCCTGGCGCAGGGCCGCCGAGGTGATGTCGTTGGGGTTGGCCGCAACCGGTGTCGTGGCCCCCGGGTTGTCGCCGAGGGACTTGAGGTAGGTGGCGATGGCGCCCAGGTCTTCACGCGACATGTGCTGCGTGCTGTTGGCGACCACTTCTGTCATGGCGCCGAAAGCAGCGGTGCGGTTGGTGCGGCCGGTCTTGAGGTATTCAACGATTTCCTGCTTCGACCATGTTGCCAGGCCAGGGTCGTCGGTGTTTCTCAAGGGTTGTGCGTACCAGCCGTCAATGATGGTGCCCGACAGAAAGAGATCACCTTTCTCGTGCGTGGTTGCCTTCTCGCCGCCCAGCACACTGCGCGGTGTGTGGCAGGCACCGCAATGTCCCAGGCCCTGCACCAGGTAGGCGCCGCGGTTCCATTCGGCCGTTTGTGCCGGCTCGGGTTCATACACCTTTCCCTTGAGGTAGATTTTGTTCCAGCCCGCCATCAGCCAGCGCATGCTGAAGGGCCAGGGCAGATCGGTTTTGGCGTTGTCCTGCTTGACGGGCTGCACGCCCTTCATGAAATAGGCGTACATCGCACCCAGGTCATCGTCGGTCAGCCGCGCAAAGTTGGTGTAAGGCATGGCGGGATAGAGGTGGTGGCCGTCCCTGGCCTTGCCTTCACGCAGCGCACGGGTGAAGTCCTCTTGCGTGTACTGGCCGATGCCCTGTTCGGTGTCGGGCGTGATGTTGGTCGAGACGATGGCGCCGAAGGGCGTGTTCATCGCCAGGCCACCGGCAAACGGTGCGCCTTGCGGGCGCGTGTGGCAACTGATGCAGTCGCCGGCGCGGGCCAGGTATTCACCACGTTTGAGGAGCGCATCTTGTGGCGTGGACGGCACGGCTGTGTTCTTGTCGGCAGGCGACGCCGCAGCGGACGCCGGGGCGCCCGCCGGTGCAACACGATCCTGCGCAGAGCTGATCAGCGGAATCAGGATGGCGATCAGCAGCGCGATGGCAGTCAGTACGGCCAGCGTGGCTGTCTTCAACTTTTCAGTGCGGTGCGTTGTCATGCCAGTGCTCCCGGGCTTTTGAGGTAACGCTCCCGGATGTGTCTGGCCGACCAGTAGGCCAGCGCGCCGACGATGCCGGTCGGGTTGTAGCCAAAGTTCTGCGGAAAGGCGCTGGCGCCCATCACGAACACATTGGGTACGTCCCACACCTGCAGGTAGCGGTTGACGGCGCTGGTGGAGGGGTCTGTACCCATGGGTGCGCCGCCCGTGTTGTGGGTGGACTGGTAGGCGCGGGTGTCGTAGTGGTCGCCCATCTTCTTGAAACCAGACGCCATCTGCCGCGGCCCCATGGCCTGTGCGATGCCTTCCATCTTGCCCTTGATGAACTGCGTCATGTTGATGTCGTTGGGCTTCCAGTCGAATGTCATGCGGAGCAGGGGCTGGCCGTAGACGTCCTTGTAGGTGGGGTCGAGGTCCAGGTAGTTGTCGCGGTAGGACATGACCGAGCCCTGGCTGCCGATGCTGATGGCGTATTTGTAGTTGTCCTTGATGGCTTTTTTCCAGCCCGCGCCCCAGGCCGGTGTGCCGGGCGGCACGCTCATCTGCTGGATGGGCCGGCCGCCGGTGACGGTGCAGGCGATGGACGCCCCGCCGACAAAACCCAGCGGGCCGTGGTCGAAGTTGTCGCCGTCAAAGTCATCAATGACAGAGCCGCCCGCACCCGCCCCGGCAAACGGGTTCATGGGCTGGTCAGCGTTGAAGAACATCGAGACGCCGCCCGTCATCTGGTAGGCGTAGTTGCGGCCCACCACCCCCTGGCCGGTGGCCGGGTCGTATTGCTTGCCGATTTTCGACAGCATCAACAGCCGCACATTGTGGAACTGGTAGGCGCACAGCACGACCAGGTCAGCCGGCTGCTCGACCTCATTGCCTGCAGCGTCGATGTAGGTCACACCGGTGGCCTTTTTGCCGTCGGCCGACATGTTGACGCGCAGCACATGCGAGCGCGTACGCAGCTCGAAGTTGGGCCGCGACATCAGCGTGGGCAGCAGCGTGGTTTGCGGTGATGCCTTCGAATACATGTAGCAGCCAAAACGCTCACAAAAGCCGCAAAAGTTGCAGGGACCAAGTTGTGCGCCGTGGGGGTTGGTATAGGCGCGTGATGCGTTGGCTGCAGCTTGCGGAAACGGGTGGTAACCCAGGCTGCGTGTGGCCTTGTCAAAGAGCAAGGCGCTGTTGGTGGACGCCAGAGGCGGCAGCGGGTATTCCTCGGAGCGCACGCCCTCAAAAGGGTTACCGCCAGCCTGCAACTGGCCCCGCAGGTTGCCGGCCTTGCCGGAGACGCCACAAACTTTTTCAAAGTGGTTGAAGTGGGGTTCCAGCTCGTCGTAGGTCACGCCCCAGTCCTGGATCTGCATGCCTTCTGGGATGAATTTTTTGCCGTAACGCTCCATCACCCGGCTCTTGATGCGCAGGTCGTCGGGCAGGGCACGCCATTGCTGGCCATTCCAGTGCACTCCCGCGCCGCCAACGCCGTCACCGGGCAGGAAAGAGCCGAGTTGCCGATAGGGCACGGCCACGTCAGCCGTGGCGTGGCGAATCGTCACCGTCTCTTTGGCGAGGTTCTGGAACAGCTTGCCGCGAATCCCGTATGAGAGCTCATCGGTGATGCGCGGGTAGGCAAAGTCGGGGTTGGTGTCGCGGTTTTCGCCGCGCTCCAGTGCCAGCACCTTGAGGCCTGCGGCCGTGAGCTCCATGCCCATGATGGCGCCGGTCCAGCCAAAGCCGACCAGCACTGCGTCGACGGAGGGTTTTTTGATGGTTGCCATAACGCCGCCTTAGCCCTGTGGGCCGTTGATGCTGACGGGGGGCAGCGGATATTGAACGCCGGGCCGTCCGACCCAGTCGGTGAAGTCGGCACGCGCACCGGGAAAGCCGATCATCTTCCACGCACCGGCATCCTTGTTGCCGCCATGCATGGGGTCGCTGAGGTAACCCTCTTTGGTGTTCTGCAGCAAAAAACCGAAGAAGGTTTTTGACGGGAGCGTGTCGAACTTCGCTTCACCCGATTCCATGGCTTTAAGTGCCTGGTCCTGCTGGGCGGCATCAAGTTGCGTGAAGGTCTTGCCGCTGAAGGTGTTTTTGCAATAGGAGTCGCATGCGGCAATGCCGGCACGGTACACGTCGCGTGGCGCGAGCTTGCCCTGGTAGCCAAACTCGGGCGGTGACTCGACAAAAGGGCCTTGCATGTACCAGGTGGCCGCGTGGCCGAAGGCGGCGTCCATCTGGCGGTCAATGAATTCCGGCACGCCGGCTTCAATGGCGCCGGGGCCGGTATCGTCAGAAGGAATCAGCCGCGCGACGGCTGACTTGATGAATGCCCATTCGCCGGGGTTGAAAAATGCGGGGTTGTAGGCGGCGCCTGAGTTGGGGCCCGTGGTGGGGCTGGAAGGCCCCGGTGGAATGACGGTTGTCGTGGTTTCCTGCGTGCAACCGGTTGCCGCAAAGGCTGCGGCGGGCACGATGACGATTGATTTGCGTAGAAATCCGCGCCGGGCCGAATCGTGGGGCATTTCGTTTCCTTGTCAGCGGTCATTGGGACGGCTGTTTGTTAAAGACGGAAGTGGGCCCAATGACTATGTTTTTTTGCAGGAAGCCTGTCTGTAGGTGTTCTTCGCGAGCGTGCGTCGGCTTGCCGGTCATCAGCCTGATTGCGCTGTCGACGCCCCGAACCAGCGCATCAAACGGACACCGGTACAAGTGAATGGGGGTTTTCATGAGGCGGTATCAGGAGCGGCAAGCCAGGTGCGCCTGCTTCCAGTTCAGCGCGTAGCCAGCGGTGCGCGGCGTCGTGCTGGTGGCGCTTGTGCCAGATCATGAACATCGGCATGGTGGGGCAGGGTACCGGGACCCGGATACTGGCCAGGCCCTGAAACAGGCCGCTACGGAGCAGGCCCGGAACCGTCGTGACAAGCGCGGTGCCGCGAATGAATGATGGCAGACCTGCGAAGCCGGGAACCATGACCCTGAAATGACGCCTGATGCCCTGTGCCTCAAGCCATTGGTCCAGATCAAGGTGGCGGTGCGGCCCATACATGACCGTCGCATGCTCCGCTGAAAGATAGTCTTCGCGTGTCACCGGCGGCAGACGGTGGTCGGCGTCATAAAACACACGGTATTCATCTTCGAACAACCGCTTTTGCACAATGTCTGCACCGTCGGGCGGACGCGGGCTGATGACGAGCTGGCAGCTTTCATGGCGCAGCATTTCAAGGTCTGGAATGTCGGACGGTATCACGCGAAGCGATACCCCGGGCGCCCTTGTCCTGAGCCTGGCCATCAGCGGCGGCAACAACACATCCCGCTGAAAGTCATTGGCGGCAATGGTGAAGGTGGTCTGCCAGTGTGCGGGGTCGAAGGGGCCTGACGTCGCGAAGTGCTCCATCGCAGACAACAACTCGCGCGCCGGTGCGGCCAAAGCTTCGGCGCGGTCGGTGGCCACGATCCCGCGCCCCGATTTGACGAACAACGGGTCGCCGGTGATGCTGCGCAGCTTGTCCAGCAAATGGCTCACCGCTGACTGGGTGACACCCAGCTTGTCAGCGGCCCCGGTGATGGAGCCGGTCTCCATCACCGCGAGCAACAGCCTCAAAAGCCGGCCATCCAGTTGCGAATAATCGAATTTGCTCATGGAATCCATCTTGAAACCATTGTTTATCTTTGGCAATGGACGACCCACACTTGCATTTGACGAGGGTCAAAAGACACTCAAAAAAGGAGCAAAAACCATGAGTACCACCCCGGTCGCCGGTGCAATTCCCGGCACCACCCTGTTCGATGGCGAACAGGCCAAAAAAGGTTATGCGCTGAACCGCATGTGTTTTTCGTTCAACTCGGAGGCCAACCGCGCGGCCTTTCTTGCGGACGAAGAGGCTTATATGCGCCGCTATGCGCTGACGGAGCCGCAGGCCGCCGCCATACGCTCGCGCAACGTTCTGGAGATGATTGCCGCGGGAGGCAATGCGTATTACCTGGCCAAGTTTGCAGGCATCTTCGGGCTGAACATGCAGGACATCGGGGCGCAGCAGACCGGCGTGACGGTTGAAGAGTTCAAGGCACGCCTGCTGGCTGCCGGTCGCTAACAGCATCAAGGAGACGTCATGGCACAACTCATTGGCGGTATCGCCACCTCACACATCCCGGCCATTGGTGGCGCCATCCACAAGGGCCTGCAGAAAGACCCGTACTGGGCCCCCTTTTTTGATGGCTTTCCGCCTGTGCACGACTGGCTGGCCAGAACCCGCCCGGATGTGGTGGTGATGTTTTACAACGACCACGGTCTCAACTTCTTCCTCGACAAGATGCCTACGTTTGCAGTGGGTGCAGCGGCGCAGTACGAAAACGCCGATGAAGGCTGGGGCATACCCACATTGCCGCCATTCAAGTGCGAGGTGGATTTGTCGTGGCAGATCATCAACACACTGGTCGACCGGGAGTTTGACGTCACCACCTGCCAGGAGATGCTGGTGGACCATGCCTGTACCCTGCCGCTCAAGCTGCTTTGGCCAGGCGATGTCTGCCCGGTCGCCATCGTGCCGGTCTGTATCAACACCGTACAGTTCCCCTTGCCCTCGGCAAAGCGCTGTTATGCGCTGGGCGGGGCTGTGGGCGATGCCATCAGGGCCTGGGACAGCGACAAAAAAGTGGCGGTGATTGCCTCGGGAGGTCTGTCGCACCAGCTCGATGGTGAACGTGCCGGGTTTATCAACAAGGCGTTTGATCTTCAGTTCATGGACAGCCTGCTGAGCAACCCGGAATGGGCCACCCAGTTCAGCACCACCGAGCTGGTCCTCAAAGCAGGCACCCAGGGCATTGAGCTGTTGATGTGGCTGGCCATGCGCGCCGCCCTGAGCAGGGGGGCCAGTCCGGCAGTTCGCAAAGTGCACAGCAACTACCACATACCGATTTCAAACACGGCCACCGGCCTCCTGGCGCTGGAGCCCTGTGACTGACGTCAGGCGGCGGCCTGGTCCGCTTTCACTGCGACGCAAATATTCATGATCGCCAGGCCCACCTGCGGCACGATGAGCGCAGGTGCCCGGGCATACACCCCGCATGCCCGCCGCAGGACATTGACGCGCCAAAAGTCCTTTTGGCTGGTGTGAGCGAGAATCCGCGCATGCATACTTCCGCACTTGTTCTTTTCTCTGGCGGCCAGGATTCGACCACCTGTCTGGCGCAGGCGCTTTCAAAATATCAGCGCGTCGAGACCGTGGCCTTTGACTACGGCCAGCGGCACATCGTTGAGCTGGAGGCGCGGCTCAATGTGCTGCGTGAGATCAAGGTGCAATTTCCGCAATGGGCACACAAGCTGGGCGAAGACCACATGCTGGACCTGGCTGTGTTGGGGCAGGTGAGTGACACGTCGCTGACGCGTGATGTTGCCTTCAAGATGGAAAGCTCCGGCCTGCCGAACACCTTTGTGCCCGGCCGCAATCTGCTCTTCCTCACGCTGGCGGCTGCACTGGCTTACAGGCGCGACCTGCAGGTGCTGGTCACCGGTGTTTGCGAGACAGACTTTTCAGGCTACCCCGACTGCCGCGACGACACGATGAAGGCCATGCAGCTGGCGCTGTCGCTGGGCATGGACAAACGCTTTTTGATCGACACGCCGCTGATGTGGATAGACAAGGCCGACACCTGGGCCATGGCGCATTCGCTCGGCGGTCAGTCACTGGTGGATTTGATTGTTGAGCACACCCATACCTGCTACCTCGGCGACCGTATTCACCGCCATGCCTGGGGTTACGGCTGCGGCACCTGCCCGGCGTGCGAGCTTCGTGCGCGGGGATTCGAGAAGTACACAGAGCGGCAGATTTGAAAGCAAGCCGGGGCCATCAACCCAGCCAGGTTTTCCCAAGCAGGGGCGTGGAACCGGCTTTGCCAGGCCACAGGCGCAGCGCCCCCCTCGGGAGGCAGCGCAGTACACGCAGTGACAAGCGTGGGGGCTTTAGATATGCCGCTGCACATCTTCCACGATGTGGCGGGTAACAACTGGCGGATCCTCGGGGAGATGAAACGCCAGCTTGCGTTCGCGCAGCGATACATCGCTGGCGGTGACACGGTCAAAACGGCGAAGGTGTTCTGTCCAGGATTCGTCCGTGATCTGCTCGACATAACGGCCGGGTTTGCCTATGTCGCGCAGCAGTTCCCATTGCAACGCACCCTGGCGCAGGCGGCTGCGGCGGCTTTCCTGCATCAGCACGTGGAATGCAGGACTGTGTACCGGGTCAATGATGTACTCAATCGTCACAACCACCTGGCCGACGCCGGGTGCCTCATGCTGGGGTACCTTGAAGTCACGGGAAGGGGTCAGGTCTTCTTCAATGCTGAGATCGCCGCCGATGCGGCGTTGCGCCAGCAGCATGGTGACAGTGCCGCTGATGGCTGCCACGGTCAGGCCGATGGCCACTGTGGTCAGGGTGGCGATCTGCCCCCAGAGCGCCGCCCCGGCTGCGCTCGCCCCCATGATGGCCATCTGGTAAATCGACATGCCGCGTGCGCGCACCCAGTCAGGCAATGAGAGTTGTGCCGAGACACTAAGCGAATTCGCGCATGCAATCCATGCCGCGCCGTTGAGGACCATCGCCGGGACAGCGATGTAGATGTTGGGTGCAAAGGCAACGATGACGGTGGCAACCGACTGCGCAATCGTGGAACGCAGCACCAGGGTGTCGCGCGGCATGAGCTGGCGCAGGCGCGCCAGGTTGAGCGCCGCCACGATGGCGCCCACGCCCATGGAGGCGAGCAACAGGGTGAATGTACCAGCGTCACCGCCATGCAGGTTGCGCGCAACCAGCGGAAGAAGTGCCAGCAACGCCGTTGAATGCAGGAAGAAAATCGACACGCGCAGCAGCACGGCGCGCAGGCGGCTGGACTGCCTGACAAACTGCACGCCCACGCGAATCGCGCTGACCAGTCTTTCACGGCCCAGCGGGCTGGGCACGTGGTCGCGCCGCCAGCGCATGATGACCAGCCCGGAGATGACCGACAGCACGGCGTTCAGCACAAAGACATATTCAGTGCCGGCGCTGGCGATGATGGCACCGGCCAGCAGCGGGCCGATGATGCGCGAGGCATTCATGGCTACGCCGTTGAGCGCCAGGGCGGCTGGCAAATGCGTGCGCTTGACCAGCTCGGGCACGATGGCCGCAAACACCGGCCAGCGCATGGCCAGGCCCACGCCGTTGGCAAAGGTCAGCGCCAGCAGCAGCGCCGGCGTCATGACCCCCGAGATAACGACAACACACAGCAGTACCGCCACAACGGCAACCCAGAACTGCGTCATGATGAAGTAACGCCTGCGGTCCAGGATGTCGGCCAGTGCACCGCTGGGCAGTCCCAGCATGAACACCGGCAAGGTCGAAGCCGTCTGCACCAGGGCGACCCAGATCGGCGATGTCGTCATCGATGTCATCAACCATGCGGCGGCGACATCGTTCATCCACATGCAGGTGTTGGCTGTCAGCCAGGTCAGCCACAGCATGCGGAACACGGGCACCTTCATCGGGTCCCAGGCCGACAGCCTTTCGGGTGTGACCGGCGTGGTGTTGGCGGGCTGCTGTAGTTCCTCTGGCATTCAGTCGCTTTTCAAGAAGAAGTGGATGGGTGTCGGCAGTTCAGATGTCATGCGGAGAGGGCGCGTTCATGCAGCCGGTAGCGAGAGGGCGAGCCTTCGGGTTGTGGCACCAGCTCCCATTGCCGGTTGTGGAATGTCGCAACGCTCGGGCGATGCGCAATCGACACCATCCCGCCATTGACCGAATGAACATGCGCCTGCAGTTTCTCATAGAGTGTTTTCTCGGCGGCTTCATCGAGCGCGCCTGTCGCTTCATCGGCAAATATCCATGTCGGCTTTTTCAGCAGCACGCGCGCAATTGCCAGTCGCTGCTGCTCGCCCCCCGAGAGTTTTTGACCCCACGCATCACTGTCATCCAGCCGGTCTGCCAGTTGCGGCAACAAGGCATCCGTCAGAACCTTTCTCAGGGCGGCGTCGGTGTACTGTGCGGCAGGTTGAGGGTAGGCTAACGCGTTGCGCAGGGGACCGTCCGGGAAATAGGGGCGCTGCGGTATGAACATGGTGTCAGGCGGCAAATGACTTTTGCCTTTTGAGAATGGCCAGATGCCCGCAAATACACGAAAAAGAGTGGACTTGCCGCTGCCCGACGGGCCTGTGAACAGCACGCTGTCTCCCGCGCGTGCGGTGAGTGTCAGGTCATGAAGCAGGGTTTGGCCAGTGGGCAGGTTGATGCTCAGGCCGTCAGCGGACAAGGTGTCGGCACCCAGTGGTGCAACTGCGCTGTTTCCGGCGCCGTCAACCGAGGCCTGTGACTGGGCTTGCCCGTCTATGGCTGCCATGTTGTCTTCAAAGCTGGTCAGGCGGTCGGTTGTTGCACGCCAGCTTGCGAGGCTGCTGTAGCTGTCGACAAACCAGCTGAGCGAATCCTGGACCTTGCCGAAAGCCGAGGAAATCTGTATCAGTTGCCCGAGCTGAATGGCGCCACTGAAAAAGCGCGGTGCAGCCACGACAAAAGGGAAAATGACAGCGGCCTGTCCAAAAAAGCTGGTAAACCAGATCAGGCTTTTTTGGGCCTTGATGAGTCGCAGGTAGTTGGACAGAAGGGTGGCGAAACGGCCGTTGAGCTGTGTGCGTTCTACGGGCTCGCCGCGGTCCAGTGCGATGGCTTCGCTGTACTCGCGAACCCGCACCATGTGATGCCGGAAGTCGGCTTCATAACGTTGCTGCAAAAAGTTGAGGGGTATCTGGCGCCGGCCTATGTACTGCGTCAACACGCTGCCAACCAGGCAATACGCAATCGCAGCCCAGACCATGAAACCCGGGATGGTGTAGCCTTGCCCGCCGAGCGTAAATGAGAAAGAGCCTGAAAGCGCCCAGAGGATGCCGACAAAGCTGACCAGTGTGACCACGGCATTGAGCAAGCCCATGCTGAGGTCTATGGTCGATGTCGTGAAGGAGTTGAGGTCTTCCTGAATACGTTGATCGGGATTGTCCGGATTCCTGATGAGCTGCATCTCGGTCGGACTGGCATCGCCTGGGGCTGAGGCAACCGGGGCGGACGAGAAGCGTGAGAGCTCCATCTTGTAGAAAGCGTGTTGTGACAGCCAGCGCCTGAGGTAGTCCTTTGTCATCCAGGACCGCCAGCGCATTTCAAGCAACTGGGTCAGGTAGAACTTGTAAACCGCGATGATGATGGCGCCAAACGCAAGGTAGCTGAAACGTCCGAGCTGTTGCCAGAAAACAGCCTGGTCCTTTTTTTCCAGGGCGTCATAAAACACCCGGTACCAGTCGTTGAACTGAACCGCCATGTACACCGTGCCAAGGTTGAGCAGTACGATGGCCAGCAACAGGCCGCGCGCCTTCCATTTGTCTTCTGACCTGAAGTAGGGCGCGGCAAGCGCCCAGACCCTTTTTGCAAAGGCTTTGAAGGCGCTGAATTTGGCGGTCAGGCCGGTGGGGCGTGTTGGCTTGGTCATGTGGACATCCATTCTCTTTCGGGTCAGGAAATCTGGTTCGAAACGCCGCTGGCAACATGGCCTGCAGGCACATGTTCAGCGGCGGCGTTGACATGGCCGGTCTGGTCGTCAAAGAAAAAATCAGGCTCGAACTCACGGAGGAATTCACCTTTTGCAAGTCCGCCAAGAAACATGGCTTCATCGACCTCAATGTTCCAGTCCATCAGTGTGCGTATGGCGCGCTCATGCGCGGGCGCGCTGCGGGCCGTGACCAGCGCAGTGCGAATCCGCATGTGTGACGTACCGGCCTGTTGCAGGCGATGCAGGGCTTCCAGCAGGGGCTTGAAGGGGCCAGCCAGCAGCGGCTGGGAGGCTTTGTCGCGCTCATGTTGCTGGAAGGCCGTGAGGCCGTCAGCCTGGAACACACGCTCGGCCTCATCGGAAAACAGCACGGCGTCACCGTCAAAGGCTATACGTACTTCGTTGGGGTGTGCATCGCTGGCACGTGCGGAGTGCGGATATACCTGCGCGGCTGGCACGCCTGCCGCAAGTGCATCGCGTACATCACTCAAATGGGCGGATAAAAACAGGTTGGCATGCAGGGGCTTGAGGTAACGCCAGGGCGCTTCGCCGCGGTTAAAGGTGCCGCGCTGGATATTCAGGCCGTAGTGCTGGGCTGAACGAAAGACGCGCATGCCGGACACGGGATCGTTGCGCGAGAGGATGACGACCTCAACGCGCTGTTGGGGCGGACTCGCTTCGGCGGGTTCGCCCTGCTGTTCAGGCACCTGATTGAAAGCCAGCAGTTTTTTGACCAGTGAAAACGCCACGCCGGGTTTGGCTGGCACATCCAGTCGGTCGAGCTGCAGCTTCATGTAGGCCGCATCTTTTTTTGCGCCAGGTGCAGTTGGAGATGCCAGGCCGCTTTCAAAGATGCGGTTTTCTTCTTCAAAGTCAAAGAGCGCCCGAGAAGATATGGCGACGACGAGTTGACCATCCAGATTTGCTGCCATGTGTGTACCTTAGCAACGGGGGGTGTTATTTAATTTCCAGTGTGCACCATTGTCCATAGGACGGTGCATTCGGCGGCCATTGATCGGCGCGATCAACCTTGCGCAGGCCCTGAGCCAGCAGTTGCGCTGCACGAATTACACCAGCATGAGTAACCCACAGCACATCGGCATTACGGGGCAGGGAGTCAAAAGCCGATGCCACGCGCCCCATGAATTGCATAACGCTTTCGCCGTTCTGGCCCGCCGTGTAGTTGCCGAAATCGGCCGTCCAGTCGTCGAGGTCTTCTTTGGGCAAGCTGCTCCATGCCCGGTTTTCCCAATTGCCAAAGTTCATTTCCTGCAGGCGGACGTCGGTGGTGAACTTCATTTGGGGCTTGATAATCATCAAAGCGTCGGCAAGCTGGCGACACCTTTGCAGGGGCGAGTTTGCAGCGAGGATGTTCCGAGGGAGAACTCCGGATATGGCCGCTGCGGCGTCTTGCGTTGCCCTTGCATCTGCCTGCATATCCAGCTGTCCGTAGCAAATGCCGCTGTCAATCAGCGGCTGTGCGTGCCGGACCAGCCAAAGCTTCATAAGCTGATGGCCAGCCCGAAGTAAAAAGCGATTTCACAAACCTGCTGTGCCGCGCCCAGGCAGTCGCCGGTAAAGCCCTGCAAACGGCGCTTGAACATCCTGCCCATCCAGAGCAGGGCCAGCACGGCAAAGCTGCAGGCCACCAGCAGGTTGCCGGCATCCATCACGCTGAAAACGCCCAGCAATACAACGAGGCACCATGACAAGGCGAGCACAAGGCTTGCAGGGCTGATCTGGTCAGCCAGGGGCTTTGATTTGGAGATCGCCGTATCGCCGACGTGCGGCAGCAGGTAAATCAGCAGCAAGGGAAGGCCGCGGGACACCACATGACCCGCAAACAATGCCGCACAGACGTACCAGGTGCCAAAGGGCGCTTCGTCCCAACCCGTCGGCGCGCCTTCAACAGAGCCAAGTATGGCCAGCAGCGACACCTTTGCCAGCAAGGCCAGCACCAGCGCCATCGCGCCGAAAGCACCCACGCGCGAGTCCTTCATGATTTCCAGTGCACGCTCGCGGTTCAGGCTGCCGCCCAGGCCGTCGGCCACGTCGGCCAGGCCATCTTCATGAAAGCCGCCGGTCACCAGCACTGTGACCACAGTAGACAGGACGGCGGCAACAAAGGGTGAGAAAGCACTGTCTGGCAGCACCATCTGCACAAAGGCAAAGGCTGCAGCGGCAATCGAGCCGACAAGAACACCAATACCCGGAAAGTGGGCCGTGCTGGCACGCAGCATCTCGGGGCTGTAGCCCACCCATTCGGCAAGCCGGCCCGTCACGGGAATGCGGGTGAAAAACTGCAGGGCTAGAAGGTACTCGCGCGCAAACTGGCTGATGGCTTTCATGACGACATCAGGCGGCCGCACCGTCCTTGTTGCTGATGCCAGCCGATGCAAAGCTGGCCATCTCGTTCATCAGGCGTGCGGCTGATTGCACCAGCGGCCAGGCCAGCAGCGCGCCGGTGCCTTCACCGAGGCGCATGTCCAGGTCGAGCAGCGGCCTGGCCTTGAGGTGGTCCAGCATCAGGCGATGGCCGCGTTCTGCAGAACGGTGGCAAAACACCATGTAGTGCAGGACCTGTGGTGCAAGGCCCTGGGCAACAAGAGCGGCTGCGCCGGCAATAAAACCATCCACCAGAATCACGCGGCGCTGGCTGGCGGCCTGCAGCATGGCACCGGTCATCATCGCGATTTCAAAACCACCCATGGCGGCCATCACCTGCAGCGGCTGCACGGCATCGGAGTGGCGCAACACGGCCAGCATCAGCACCTTGCGTTTGTGCAGCAGTTGCGGGTCGCTCAGGCCTGTGCCGCGGCCGGTGGCATCCTTTAGCGTGATGTCTGTCAGGCGGTGCAGCAGCAGCGCTGCTGAGGAGGTGTTGGCGATGCCCATTTCGCCGAAGGCGATGACATTACCTGGCAGTGACTTGACGATGTCCGCACCCGCCTGCAGTGCGGTGTGCAGTTCGTCTTCGGACATGGCCGCGGCCCTGGTGCAGTTTTTGGTACCGTGCGCGACCTTCTTTTTGATCAGCGCAGGGTGGTCATCGAAGTCGGCGGCGACGCCCGCGTCCACCACCTGCAGTTGAAAGCCGTGCTGCCTGGCCAGCACGTTGATGGCTGCACCACCGGCCAGCATGTTGCCGACCATCTGCACAGTCACCTCTTGCGGAAAGGCCGACACACCATCTGCAGCAATGCCGTGGTCGCCGGCGAACACCAGCATCTGCGGGTCCTTGAAACTGACCACGTCGTTGCGCTGAATCAGTCCGAGTTGCAATGCCAGGTCTTCGAGCTGGCCCAATGACCCCACGGGTTTTGTCTTGTTGTCTATCTTGTGACGCAGCTTGGCTTCAAGCCTGACGTCCGTGATGGGTTCGATGGCCGGGAGTGCGAAGGTCATGCTTTTTCTTCCATCAGTTTTTGCAGGCATGTCGGGCACAGGCAGTTTGCCTGCATCGTGATGTCGTTGCTGCCTGCCGGCGGTACGGGAATGGCATGCGGCATCGCAAAACACCAGCATTGGCTGTCGCCTGCCACCATGCCACAACGCAGGCCCGCGCCGCAGCGCGGGCAGATTGACGTGTCTTGCAAACCTGCATCCTGCGGCGCGCCTGGGGCAGTCATGGCTGTCAGCTTCAGCTTTGCAGGAAGAGCCGGTACACCGGGTTGTCGGTTTCCTCGACATGAGGATAGCCCATGGTGTCGAGAAAGGTCCTGAAGGCCTTGTTGTCGGCTTTGGGTACCTGCAGGCCGACCAGGATACGGCCGTAGTCGGCACCCTGGTTGCGGTAGTGAAAGAGCGAGATGTTCCAGCCCGGTTGCATGCTGGACAAAAATTTCATCAGTGCACCGGGGCGCTCGGGAAAGACAAAACGCAGCAGTCGTTCGTCTTTCGACAGTGCGCTGTGGCCGCCGACCATGTGGCGAATATGTTCCTTGGCCAGCTCGTCGTGCGTGAGGTCGAGCGCCTTGAAACCGTGACGCGAAAAATTGGCCGCAATTTTGGCGCTCTCGCCTTTGGCTGATGTCGTCAGGCCCACAAACACATGCGCCCTGGCGTCATCGCTGATGCGGTAGTTGAATTCAGTCACCGAACGGGGCCCGCCGGGCAAATCGCCAATCACTTCGCAAAAGCGCCTGAAGCTGCCGCGCTCTTCGGGGATGGTCACGGCAAAAAGTGCTTCGCGCTCTTCACCAACTTCGGCGCGCTCGGCGACAAAGCGCAGGCGATCGAAATTCATGTTGGCGCCGCACAGAATGGCTGCGTAGGTCTCGCCCTGGGTTTTGTTGGCAGCGACGTATTTCTTGATGGCTGCCACTGCAAGTGCGCCTGCGGGTTCGACAATGCTGCGGGTGTCGACAAACACATCCTTGATGGCGGCGCAGACGGCATCTGTATCGACCGTGATGAATTCATCGACCAGCTCGCGGCTGATGCGGTAGGTTTCTTCACCGACCAGCTTGACGGCCGTGCCGTCCGAGAACAGACCGACATCGTTCAATGTCACACGCTTGCTGGCGTTGACCGACTGCATCATTGCGTCGGAATCATTCATCTGTACGCCAATGACCCTGATCTCTGGCCGCACAGCCTTGATGTAATTGGCCACGCCAGAGATGAGCCCGCCGCCGCCAATGGCCACAAATACGGCATCCAGCCGGCTGGAGCCCAGAGTCTGGAGCTGCATGAGGATTTCCATGGCGATGGTGCCCTGGCCGGCAATCACATCCGGGTCGTCAAATGGATGGACAAAGGTCAGGCCGCGCTTTTTCTCCAGCAGCAGCGAGTGGCCATAGGCATCAGAGTAGCTGTCACCATACAGGACAACTTCTGCGTCCCAGCTTTTGACGGCATCAATCTTGAGCTGTGGTGTGGTCGTCGGCATGACGATGACGGCGCGGGTGCCGAGCTTTTGCGCGCTCATGGCCACGCCTTGGGCATGGTTGCCGGCAGAGGCGCAGATCACGCCCTTCCTGAGTTGGGCGGGGCTCAGGTGGGCCATCTTGTTGTAGGCGCCGCGCAGCTTGAAGCTGAAGACCGGTTGCTGGTCTTCACGCTTGAGGAGCACCGTGTTTTTCAGGCGCAGGCTGAGGGTTTTGGCTTTCTCGAGTGCTGATTCAACTGCCACGTCATAGACCCGTGCCGTGAGGATCTTTTTCAGGTAGTCGGCGGGTTGAAGGTTTTTGTTGCCGGTTTGACGCCCTGGCTTGCTTGCGGGTTTGACGCGGGCTTTTGCAGGGGTTTTTGCGGCGGTGCTGGTGTGTGATGGCATTGTTTTCTCTCAGCCTCACATCATATCGGGCGCCACCCGTGCAGGCAGCTTGACGCCTGGCCCCAAGAAAAAAGGCCCAGACCGTGAGGTCTGGGCCTGTAAATCCACCTTAGAGGAGGTGGAGGAGACAACCAGTGCAAAAATATCAGCTGGATATTGATGCGATGATTTGAAGTATATCGAGGGATGTTGCGCTGCACAATTGCATTTGTAGTGAAAATTACACACTTGTGCAGTTTTAGAGCCAATTGACTATAAATTTTTTGCATAACGAAAGACGGATATGGAATGCACAGTGAGCTGGACAGGTCCCAGCGCTACAACCGGGTCGCGTTCAGGCATGACTTTCATGGCGGAAACCGGCAGTGGACACACGCTGGTCATGGATGGCGCGCCTGACGAGGCGAAACCCGAAAACGGGGGTGCAAATCTGGCCCCACGCCCCATGGAGACGTTGCTGGCTGGCACCGGCGGCTGTACAGCCTACGACGTGGTGTTGATCCTGAAACGCGGACGGCACGATGTGCGGGGTTGCTCGGTCAAGCTGACTTCAGAGCGCGCGACAGTTGACCCCAAGGTATTTACGAAGATTCATATGCATTTTCTGGTGACCGGGAAGGCTCTGGTCGCCAGTGCCGTGGAGCGTGCGATTGCCATGAGCCATGACAAATATTGCTCTGCCACCATCATGCTGGGCAAAACTGCCGAAATCACTACCAGTTTCGAGATACAGGAAGCCTGAGGGCGACCCGAACCATGTGAGTCAGATGTAGTGCGCCGTTGTGGTCATGACTTTGGCGGCCGCGCTCATCAGGGCCCTGACGGGCGGCGGCAGTTCAAGCGCCCCGGCGCTGGAAGCTTCCTGCGCATGCCGGGCCTCGTCATCCTTCATCTGCGCCACGATGGCGCGTGATTCGTGGTCCCCTGGGGGTAGTTTCTCCAGGTGACCAGCCAGATGGGCCTCTACCTGCCTCTCGGTTTCCACCACAAACCCCAGGCTGAGACGGTCCCCCAGCCTGCCGGCGATCAATCCCAGCCCAAAGGCCCCGGCATACCAGAGCGGGTTCAGCAGGGATGGCCGGGCGCCGAGTTCGTCCAGCCGCTGGC
Source organism: Pseudomonadota bacterium (assembly GCA_040390295.1). GTDB lineage: Bacteria > Pseudomonadota > Gammaproteobacteria > Burkholderiales > Burkholderiaceae_C > Polaromonas. Next base: position 196,842 of record JAZJYR010000007.1, on the reverse strand, counting down.
GCGTCCATGCAAGGTGATCGGTTTCTTCCTCGCTGGCGGCCATGAATTGTTGCCTCAAGGCCGGGTCCTGTGTACTGATCGCCTGGGCGGCGTAAAGCGCCTGCGCGCAGACCTCGCCGACATGGTTGACCCGCATGAGCGCGCCGGCAAGGGCTTTTTCAGGATTTGTCAGCGCTGTAGCGTCGCCAGCGACGGTAGGGCAGGGCCGGCTCGCCCGCGGCCTGGCAAAAAGGGTGCGGAGCGCACCGTCAGCGGCATTGATAAGGGTGTCCATAAGCAGTGATACTTTTGAGAAGACTTTGAGAGGAGATTGCGCAAGTCTATGGCATTGTCCTTTTGCAGCGCTCCATTGGGGAGTCGCCCGATATTTGTTGTGCGGCTCCCACGGGCGTTTCGAATTTGTTGCACTGCTGCAACGGAAAAGCTTTTTTCTGGCCAAATCCCGTCCAATTCCTTTGCCATAGCCTGCCGGGTCTGGTGCAATACATACAACTTCCTAAACGGAGGTTGGCCCGGGGATCCAAAATCCTGGAGCCCTATGTTTAACCTTGGAGAAACTCTCAATGAAAAAATCCCTGATTGCTCTGGCTGCACTCGCAGCTGTCAGCGCAGCATCTGCCCAGTCGTCCGTGACCCTGTACGGCGTGCTGGACATCGGCTACGGCTCACAAACTACCGAAATGCGCGCAACCGCTACGGGCACCAACAGCCTGCGTAGCCGCGGCGTGATGGACGGCGCCAATGCCGGTAACCGTATCGGTTTCCGTGGTACGGAAGACCTCGGTGGCGGCCTGAAAGCCAACTTCGTGGTTGAGCAAGGTATCAACCCAACCGGCGGCGGTCTGTTCGCTGGCCGTGCAGCTACTGGCGCTCAGCAAAATGCTTACCCAGCAGCATTCACCAACAACCTCGGTGCAGTTGGTGCAGCTCCTGCCGCTTCCTCCATCTCTGCTTCCACCAACCGTCAGACCTACATCGGTTTGTCCGGCGCGACCTGGGGCACGGTCAACATCGGTTACCAGTACAACAACCTGTATGAACTGTCGACCCTGTCTGGCTACAACATTGGTTCTGAAGGCGTTCCCGGTGCTTACTCTTCGCACGTTTTTGGTAACACCTACCTGGGCGGCACCCGTTCTAACGGCCTGACCTACATCAGCCCTAACTTCGGCGGCTTCACCGTTCGCGTTCAGTACGGCGCTGCTGGTGCAACTTCTGAAACCAACAACGTCACGACCGCTGCTGGCGTGTTCACCCCAACCGAAGGCCGCCGTTACAGCCTGATGGGCCAGTACGCCAATGGCCCTCTGTCTGCTGCTCTGGCATACACCAGCAACCGCGTTAACACCGCTGCTCTTGGTGCTAGCCGCACTGGCAACCTGACCCAGTTGGGCGCAAGCTACGACTTCGGCGTGGTCAAGCTGGCTGGTACCTACAACACGGGCCGTGACGGTGGCATCGGCGCTGCCAACTTCGGCGCAGCTGCTGGTACCAGCACTGCATACCGTGCATACCAGTTGGGTCTGTCGGCTCCGTTCGGCGCTCTGGTGCCTTACATCACCTACGGCCGTGCTTATGCAACGACCGACGGCGTTGGCGCTCGCGCTATCGACATCAAGCAAGCTCAAATCGGCGCACGTTACAGCCTGAGCAAGCGCACCACCGCTTACGCCTTCTACGGCACGACGACCGACAATGCAGCACAAAGCACCGTGGCAGCCTTGGTTGCTCCTACCGCTGCGTCTATCTATCGTGACAAGAAGACCGTCATTGGCGTTCAGCACTCCTTCTAATTCACGGGCTGGCTAGTCCAGCTTTTGAATGTGAATCAAAAAAGCCCGCTGCTTGCAGCGGGCTTTTTTTATGCAGGTGCCACTTCACCTTGTTTCAGGTCTGTACGTGTTTGTCATAAGACTCCTGCATGCTGTCGCCCTGTATTCTCTGAACATGAACTTCCTCATCAGGAGCATTGCCGTCTGGAGTCTTTTCCAGCTTGTGGCGTGTTCATCCATAACGCAATCCCCACCTGCCGTGGGTGAAGATGCACTGAGCCTCAGTCCATGGGCGAAATCGTCAGTGTCCGGCCAGGATCCTGCAGTCTGGCAGCATTTCAAATTCCCTGGGAAGCAGCCGACCCAATTCAGCTACATGCACGAGGATGGCAGGGAGGCTCTCGCGGCTACGGCACGGTCATCTGCAAGCCTGGTTCGCAAGGTCATGCACGTGCCGCCGGCAGACATGGGCCAGATCAGGTTTTCCTGGAAAGTCCCGGCATTGATGCCTAATGCCGATATGGCCATCAAGGAAACCGACGACTGCTCGGTCCGCGTGGTCCTGTCTTTTGAGGGTGACAGAAGCAAATTCTCTTCAAAAAATGCCATGCTCTCTGAGCTGGCGCGTCTTCTGACCGGCGAAGAGCTGCCCTATGCAACGCTGATGTACGTCTGGAGCAAGAACCGCCCCGCCGGAAGTGTCATCATCAACCCGCGCACTGACCGCATACGCAAGCTGGTGGTGGAGTCCGGCAGCGATCGCCTGAACAGCTGGCTCGACTACGAACGCAATATACGCGCCGATTTTGAAAAAGCATTCGGAGAGGCGCCAGGTGCATTGATGAGCATCAGCGTCATGACTGACAGTGACAACACCCAGAGCAACACAAAAGCCTGGTACGGCCCCTTGACCCTGACCGCCAGCGAGCCTTGAATACGGGGGGGTGTCGTCGCACGTTGTCCGGCACATAAAAACGCGTCTTTTTGCCCCTGGCGGCGTTGCAAATCCGCGCCGCAGCTGTGCTATGGCTGTGGTTTGTGCCTTGCCATGAACAAGAATCCACCGGTTTTATTTGTACCGTCAGGCATGCAACACCACACTGGCCTCGCCTGGCAGTTCACGGTGGCTCAGGTGTAGCGCTTGTTGCGCAGGTTGTTTTTCATTTCCTTGAGCAGTGGCTGCAACTTGCCGCCTATGCGCAATGCCAGGCAGGTGGCAAGGATGTCTATCACCATCAGGTGCATCAGCCTGGACACCATCGGGCTGTAACGGTCATAGCCCTCGGGATGGTCGGCTGCAAGATGAATGTTGCCTGCAGCGGCCAAGGGCGAGCCGGTGGCCGTGATGACGATGGTCGTGGCGCCGTTTTTGCGCGCAATATCACAGGCATCCATCAGGTCGCGCGTGCGGCCGGAGTTTGAGATCACCACAACACAATCGTCGGGCCCCAGCAGCGAGGCGCTCATGACCTGCATGTGACCGTCGCTGTAGGCAATGCTGGTCACACCCAGCCGGAAGAACTTGTGCTGTGCGTCCTGTGCCACGATGCCCGAATTGCCCACGCCAAAGAACTCGATGCGTTTGCCAGCCCTGTAGGTCGCCTCCAGTGCATCGGTCGCTTTCTGGATGGCTACCGACGACGCATCATTGCGGTACTTGAGGAAGGCCGCCACCGTGTTGTCGATCACCTTGACCAGCACGTCGCCGGTTTTGTCGTCCACATCCACACTCCGGTGGATAAAAGGTACGCCCTCACTCACGCTGCCCGCCAGCTTGAGCTTGAAGTCGCTCAGGCCGTCATAGCCGACGCTGCGGCAGAACCGCACGATGGTGGGTTTGCTGACGTGGGAGCGCGCTGCCAGCTCGGTGATTGGAAGGTTGGCAAATGCGCGCGGGTCGGCCAGCACCAGGCGGGCGACGCGTTGTTCTGCAGGCGCCAGCGAAGGCAAGGAGGCTTTTATGCGGTCAAGCATTGTTGTGTTCGCCCCCACGGTCGCTCACTGCGTGTAGCTCCCTGCCCCCCGAGGGGGCCGCCCGCCTGCGGCCCGGCAAAGCCAGTTCCGCGGCTCGAACTTGCATGGGGAAACTGGCCTCGATTCGTTCAACAGGAGAAGTCTTGAGCGAACCTGCTCGACACATCGTCAGCATTCCTCGGTCCAGCAGTAGCCATCTCTTGCAATCATCGCGCTGGACGCACTGGGACCCCATGTACCGGCCGCATACTGGCGCGGTCCTTCGGCATCGTTTTTCCAGCTGTCCATGATGGGCTCGACCCAGCGCCAGGCTTCCTCCTGTTCGTCGCTGCGCACAAACAGGTTCAGCCGTCCGTCAATCACATCGAGCAGCAGCCGTTCATAAGCGCCCACCCGCTCGGAGCCAAAACGTTTGTCGAAGTCGAGGTCCAGCTGCACTGGCGAGAGCGTCTGTGATGTGCGTCGGTTGTCCTGGCCTTGTGCGAGCAAATGCAGTTCAAGGCCGTCCTTTGGCTGCAGATGGATGACCAGGCGATTGGCGGCGCCAAGCGGTGATTTGAAGATGGCGTGTGGTGCAGGCCTGAAGTTGACCTCGATGTAGGCAGCCCTGTCGGCCAGCCGCTTGCCGGTGCGTATGTAAAACGGCACGCCAGCCCAGCGCCAGTTGGCGATCTCGGTGCGCAGTGCCACAAAGGTCTCGGTCTTGCTGTTCGTATCCACACCGGATTCCTGGCGATAAGCCGCAGCTGCCACGCCATCTACCGTACCTGCTGAATACTGGCCGCGAATGACATGCTGGCGCAAAGTTTCGGGTGACCAGGCTTTCAGCGAGCGCAATACCTTGAGTTTTTCATCGCGAATGGCATCGGCATGGGCATTGATGGGCGGCTCCATGCCGATGGCGCAGAGCAACTGAAGCGCGTGGTTTTGTACCATGTCGCGCAGGGCACCGGTGCTGTCGTAAAACGCGCCGCGCTTTTCTATGCCCAGTTCTTCTGCAATCGTGATCTGGATATTGGCGATCGTTTCGCGTCGCCACAGGGGTTCAAACAGGGCGTTGCCAAAACGCAGCGCAAACAGGTTTTGCACCGAAGGCTTGCCGAGGTAGTGGTCGATACGGAAGATCTGCCGTTCGCTGAAAACCTTGCGCACACTTTCGTTGATGGCGCGGTTGGACTGCAAATCATGGCCCAGCGGCTTTTCAAGCACCACGCGCATCTGGGGGCTGGCCAGTCCGGCAGCTGCAATCTGCTCGCAAAACACGGTGAACAGGGCAGGGGCGGTGGCCAGATACATCACCACCGTATCTGCGTTGCGCTCTTTCAGTTTGGCGCCCAGTTTTGGGTAGTCGTCCGCACTTGAAAGATCCATGCGCAGGTAAAACAGCAGGTCGGCAAACTTTGAGAACTCTTCCTCGCTGGGCCTTTTGGCCAGCTCGACCGAGTCAAAACGCGACCTGATCAGTTCACGGTATTGCCCGTCCGTCAGGTCATCGCGCGCAACGCCCACAATGCGGCCATCGCTGGGCAAAGACCCATGTCGAAAGGCCTGGAACAGCGCCGGCATCAGCTTTCGCCAGACAAGATCGCCGGTGCCGCCAAAAAGAATCAGGTCAAAACTCATGCTTCAAACTTTCGATGACGTGAAAAGCGCGGGGGCCATCTTGTAATAAAGTTTCACGTTTGCTCGGCATAATGGTAACTCACACACGTATTCTGCTGACATCACGTGGCCCCGGCGCCACATACACTCTTCGCCATGAATCAACTCGACGCCCTCAAGACATTCACCACCGTTGTTGCCGATACGGGCGACTTCAAGCAGTTGGGGCAATTTCTGCCGCAGGACGCCACCACCAATCCATCCCTGATTCTCAAGGCGGTGCAAAAGGCCGACTACCAGCATTTGCTGGCGGAAACCGTAGGCCGTTTCCGCGGCAGGCAGCTGGACGAAATCATGGACAGGCTGCTGGTGCGCTTTGGCTGCGAGATTTTGTCCCTCGTGCCGGGCCGCGTGTCGACTGAAGTCGATGCACGTTTGAGTTTTGATGCCAATGCCACCTATACCCGGGGCGAACGCATCATCGAACTGTATGAAGCCGAAGGCATTCATATCGATCGCGTGCTGATCAAGGTCGCTGCCACCTGGGAGGGCATTGAGGCCGCAGAAAGGCTGGAGCGGCGCGGCATACATACCAACCTGACGCTGTTGTTTTCCTTCTGCCAGGCCGTCGCCTGCGGGCAGGCCAAAGTTCAGCTGATCTCACCCTTCGTCGGTCGCATTTACGACTGGTACAAAAAATCGGCGGGTACCGCCTGGGATGAAGCCGCCATGTCAGGCGCCCACGATCCCGGGGTGAAGTCGGTGCGCGAGATCTTCAACCACTACAAACATTTCGGCATTGCCACCGAGGTCATGGGCGCGAGCTTTCGCAATGTTGGCCAGATCACGGCACTGGCCGGCTGCGATTTGCTGACCATCAGCCCTGATTTGCTGGCCCAGCTTGCTGCATCCGATGCACCTCTGGCCAAAGCTCTGGATGTGGATGCCGCCAGGGCGATGGACTTGCCCGCCGTGAACTTTGATGAAGCGGGCTTTCGCTACGCGCTCAATGAAGACGCCATGGCCACCGAAAAACTGGCTGAAGGCATTCGCGCCTTTGCCGCGGACGCCGTGAAGCTTGAGCAATTGATGCTGGCGGCCTGAGCATGGCGGGCCCCTCCGCACCACGTTGCGACAGCACGCCTGCCTGGGCCGCGCTGGCGGCACATTTTGAAGCTGCGGGCAAAACATTTGACCTGCGCCAAGCCTTTGCGCTTGACGCCCGGCGCTTTGAGGATTTCAGCCAGTCCGCGCCCCACGTCTTTGCCGACCTGTCCAAAAACCGGATGGATGCCCCGAGCCAGCGCCTGCTGATGGAGCTTGCGTCGCAATGCGGGCTGGAAAATCGCCGCGACGCCATGTTCGCCGGCGAGCACATCAACAGCACCGAAGACCGCGCCGTCATGCACTTCATGTTGCGCCGGCCGCCAGCCAAGAACATGCAGGGCGAACTGGCGCAGGTGCATGCCACGCTGGACGCCATGCTGGCCTATGCGGAGCAGGTGCGCGCCGATACCGCCATCACCGATATCGTCAACATCGGCATCGGCGGCTCCGACCTCGGCCCGCAGATGGCGGTGCTGGCGCTTGCCGAATTTGCCATTAAGGGCAAGCGCTTTCATTTCGTCTCCAATGTTGATGGTGAAGAACTGGCCGAGGTGCTGGCGCGACTCAAGCCGCAAAACACCCTGTTCCTGATCGCGTCCAAGACCTTCACCACCGCCGAGACCATGACCAATGCGCGATCGGCCAAGGCATGGTTTGAAGCGGGTGGCGGCAGCGATGTCAGTCATCACTTCGCTGCACTCACCAGCAATGTCGATGGCGCCAGGGACTTTGGCATCAGCACCACCTTCGGTTTCTGGGACTGGGTGGGCGGCCGATATTCGCTCTGGTCGGCGATCGGCCTGCCGATTGCCATCGCGATCGGCAGTGAAGGCTTCCGCGCCTTTCTTGCCGGCGCGCATGAGATGGATGAGCACTTTCGCAGCGCGCCGCTGGCGCAAAACCTGCCAGTGCGGCTCGGCCTGCTGGATGTCTGGTACCGCAACTTTCACCGCTTCAGCAGCCGCAGCATCGCGCCCTACAGCAGCGCCCTGCGCCGCTTGCCGGCTTACCTGCAACAGCTGGAGATGGAAAGCAACGGCAAGCGTGTTGACCTTCAGGGCAGGGCCTTGCCGTATGACACGTCGCCGGTGTTGTGGGGTGAGCCCGGCACCAATGGCCAGCATGCCTACTTCCAGATGCTGCACCAGGGGACCAGCGTGGTGCCGGTGGAATTCATCGCCGTCAAAAAGCCCATGTCAGATTTGAAGGGGCATCACGACAAGCTGCTGGCCAATGTTCTGGCCCAGGCCCAGGCATTGATGGTGGGTAAAACGGATGTGGGTGGCCACAAACATTTTCCGGGTAACCGGCCCAGCACGTTTTTGCTGCTGGATGAACTGGCGCCTGCCAGCCTGGGTGCGCTGCTCGCCCTGCAGGAGCATCGGGTGTTTGTCAGCGGCGCGATCTGGGGCATCAACAGCTTCGACCAGTGGGGCGTCGAGTTGGGAAAGGTTCTGGCGCAAGACATCGAGCCGCGCCTTGGAAGCGGCGACCTGGCTGGCCTCGATGCCTCCACGGCCGGCCTGATGCGCAGAATTATTTCGCGCGAATAACGACCCATGGCGGCTGGCGCTGCGTTTGTGGCGCGTTAGCCATTGCCCGGCGGCCAGGTTTCGTGGTCCACTTGAGGACGGCTGCTGACGCAAGGCAGCGCTCCTCCAGCCATCCTGACCATCATGCGTTCACTGACTCTCAAAACCCCTGCGGCGCCGTTCCGGGGATTCATCGGCCTTGCCCTGCTGGGCTCGATATTCCTCGCGTCATGCGCCAGCGTGCCAGACCCTGACGATGAGCCCGATACACAGGCGGTCTCCAGCCGTGGCGGCACGCTCGGGCCTGCGGTTGGCGTGACTGGCACAGCCTGGGCGGCGCTTTCGACCGCCGCCATGCGCAGTGGTAGCCAGAGCGAAAACCTCAACTGGGAAATCTTTCGCGTGCCGGGCAAGGAGTCCACGCGCTACAGCTACGAGCAGCATGACGGCCGCGAGGCGGTACTGGCCATGGCCAATGCCTCGGGCAGCATCCTGCGTCATCGCCAGCGCATCGAGCCGGCCGATCTGGGCCGTGTGAGTTTTTCCTGGAAGGTCCCGACGGCCGGAACGGCCATCGCCGGCGGCAAGGCCGTCAACGGCTCATTGCCCGAGCTTGAAGATGTGCCGGTGCGCGTCGTACTGGCTTTTGAGGGCGACCGTTCGAGGTTTTCATTCAAGAACACCATGCTCAACGAACTGAGCATGCTGATCACGGGTGAAGAACTGCCGTTTGCCACCCTGATTTACGCATGGTCGCGGGTCAGCAAACCCGGTGAAGTGGTCATCAACGACCGGACAGACCGCATCCGCAAGATCATCGTCAACTCGGGCGACCACGGCTACAACCAGTGGCTGGCTTACGAGCGGGACATCCGTGCGGATTACCGCAAGGCCTATGGGGAAGAGCCCGGCGCGCTGCTGAGCTTTGCCGTCTTCACCGAAGGTGAAAGAAACGAAGGCCCGCTGCAGGCCTGGTACGGCCCGGTCAAACTGCTGCCCGCAGACCAGTCGACGGCCTCCGCCACACCGGCAAAGTAGACCACCCGCAGCAAGGGCTGCAGCGCCAAGGCGTTGCGGCCTTTTTGTTTTTAGCGGTAAACCATTAGGGCACCCGCCTGGCCTGCGCGCCACAATGCTTAGGCAGCTAAACATTACAACGCAGGAGACAAAGCATGCATCGTCGACTTTTCACGGCTACGGCCGTTCTCGCTGGCCTGATCGTGGCTGGCTGCGCCTCCGCGCCGCCACCGCCGGTGACGCTCCGGGTCAATGTGTTCCCAGGCTCCAGCAACCTGCCGCTGCTGGCCGCGGTCAACAAGGGCTTTTTTGCGAAACGCAACCTGACGATTGAGATCCAGAACACGCCCGACTCCGACTCGCAGCGCGCCGGCCTGCCCGCAGGCAAGTTCGAGATCGCGATTGCGGCTGTCGACAATGCGGTCGCCATGGTCGAGGTGGCGAAGAACGACGTCGTCATCGTTCTGGGCGGTGACTCGGGCATGAACGAGTTCATGGTGCGGCCCGAGATCACATCGTTTGCCGACATACGCGGCAAGTCGCTTGCCGTCGATGCGCCCAATACCGCCTATGCGCTGGTGGCCCGCAAGATCCTCAAGAACAACGGCCTCATCGACGGCCGCGACTACAGCCTTAAGCTGGCCGGCGGCACCCAGGGTCGCTCCGCGGCGATGGTCGCCAACCCCGAGCTGGTGGCCAGCATGGTGAACCCGCCGTTTTCATTCACCGTGCGTGAGCGCGGCATCAAGAGCCTGGGCCGTGCCACGGACCTGGCCGGGGCCTACCAGGCCACGGGCTCTTTCGTGATGCGCAACTGGGCAACTGCGAACGCTTCGGCGCTTGAGCGCTACATCGCCGCCTATATCGAAGGCTCACGTTATGCGATGGACCCGGCCAACCGCGCCGAGATGATCAAGCTGCTTGAAGACCGCTTCAAGCTGCCACCCGCCGTCGCCGCACAGAGCTACGCGGCCCTGAACACGCCCGGCTTCGGCATGGCGACGGATGCGCGCCTCAGTCTCGAAGGTTTCCGCAATGTACTGGCCATGCGCGCCGAAATCGAAGGGCAATGGGGCGGCAAGGCGCCAGACCCGGCCAAATACCTGGATCTTTCGTACTACGAACGCGCTTTGGCCATGGCAGGCCGCTAGGGCACAAGCTGAGAATCGCTATTAATTTAGTAGCTGCTCGCGCCCGTATTTATTGGTCTGAGGCCCGATTTGATGCCTGAAAAAGGCCGATTTTGGCCGTTTTGGGTGGCCTTGAGGGGCTGAAAAGCGCCCTGACATCCAAATGTTAAGTTGCAACTCAACATTTGACGGGCTGAGGTGCGCTGATCAGCCTGCATAAGTTCAGGCCATAAAAAAGGGCTGCAGCGCTTTCGCGTTGCAGCCCTTTTTGGCTTTTGACCGGTTGCGGGCTTGAGCCAGGTGAACTGTCGTTCACCCGCTTCAGCCCGCAGGCAATTACATGCCCATGCCGCCCATGCCGCCCATACCACCCATGTCGCCGCCGCCCATGCCGCCCATGCCAGCAGGTGCGTCGTCTTTTGGAGCTTCAGCAATCATGGCTTCGGTCGTCAGCATCAGGGATGCGACGGAGGCTGCGTTTTGCAGTGCAGTGCGGGTCACTTTCGTTGGGTCCAGGATACCCATTTCGATCATGTCGCCGTAGGTGTCGTTGGCTGCATTGAAGCCGTAGTTGCCCTTGCCGCCCAGAACAGCGTTCACCACCACAGAGGCTTCGCCGCCTGCGTTGTAAACGATTTCGCGCAGCGGGGCTTCGATGGCTTTCAGGACCAGCTTGATGCCGGCGTCCTGGTCAGCGTTGTCACCCTTGATGGCGCCAGCGGTTTGCTTGGCGCGCAGCAGGGCAACACCGCCACCAGCCACAATGCCTTCTTCTACAGCAGCGCGGGTAGCGTGCAGGGCGTCTTCAACGCGGGCCTTCTTTTCCTTCATTTCGACTTCGGTGGCAGCGCCAACCTTGATCACGGCAACACCGCCAGCGAGTTTTGCAACACGCTCTTGCAGCTTTTCGCGGTCGTAGTCGCTGGTCGCTTCTTCGATCTGGACGCGAACCTGCTTGACGCGGGCTTCGATGTCCTTGGCTTCGCCGGCACCGTCGATGATGATGGTGTTTTCCTTGCCCACTTCGATGCGCTTGGCCTGGCCGAGGTCAGCCAGCGTTGCTTTTTCGAGCGACATGCCGACTTCTTCAGCGATGACCTTGCCGCCGGTCAGGGTGGCGATGTCTTCCAGCATGGCCTTGCGGCGATCGCCAAAGCCAGGGGCCTTGACAGCGACAACCTTCAGGATGCCGCGCAGGGTGTTGACCACCAGCGTTGCCAGGGCTTCGCCATCAACTTCTTCAGCGATGATCAGCAGTGGACGGCCAGCCTTGGCGACTTGTTCCAGCGTAGGGAGCAGGTCACGGATGTTGCTGATTTTCTTGTCGTAGAGCAGGACAAACGGGTTGTCCAGGATCGCCGACTGCTTCTCCGGGTTGTTGATGAAGTAAGGGGAGAGGTAGCCGCGGTCAAACTGCATGCCTTCAACGACGTCCAGCTCGGACTCGAGGGACTTGCCGTCTTCAACGGTGATGACGCCTTCTTTACCGACCTTGTCCATCGCGTCAGCGATGATCTTGCCGATGGTTTCGTCAGAGTTGGCAGAGATCGAACCGACCTGTGCGATTTCCTTGGAAGTGGTGGTGGCCTTGGAAGCCTTCTTCAGCTCTTCGACCAGGGCCGTGACAGCCTTGTCGATACCGCGCTTCAGGTCCATCGGGTTCATGCCGGCTGCAACGTACTTCATGCCTTCGTGCACGATGGCCTGGGCCAGCACGGTAGCCGTCGTGGTGCCGTCACCAGCGATGTCGGAGGTCTTGGAAGCAACTTCCTTGACCATCTGCGCGCCCATGTTCTGGAGCTTGTCCTTCAGTTCGATTTCCTTGGCGACGGACACACCGTCCTTGGTCACGGTAGGGGCGCCGAAAGAGCGCTCCAGCACCACGTTACGGCCTTTGGGGCCCAGGGTCACCTTGACGGCGTTGGCCAGGATGTTGACACCCTCGACCATGCGTGCGCGGGCTTCGCCGCCGAAAACTACATCTTTTGCTGCCATGTGTGGCTCCTAAAAAATTTTTAAAACTGATAACCGGGTTGTAGAGAAAGAAAGCGAAGGCGCTTTATTTTTCGACAACGGCGAAGAGGTCTTCTTCTTTCATGACCAGCAGTTCGTCGCCATCGACCTTGACGGTCTGGCCGCTGTACTTGCCGAACAGGACGCGGTCACCAACCTTGACGCCCACAGGCTGAACTTCACCCTTGTCGTTCTTCTTGCCTGGGCCAACGGCCAGGATTTCGCCTTGATCAGGCTTTTCAGCAGCGCTGTCAGGAATGACGATGCCGGAAGCGGTTTTGGTTTCGTTTTCGACGCGTTTGACGATCACACGGTCGTGCAATGGGCGAAGTTTCATGAGAGCTCCTTGTTTTTAAACAATGGTTTTAAGAATCAAAAGCGCCAACCACAGACGAGCTGGCGTTTGGCAATCTGAGGCTTTGAGGTGCTTGTTAGCACTCATAACCGTCGAGTGCTAATCATAGGGGCATTTGATGTCAGTTTCAAGGCTGACTGTAAAAATCAGTGCGGGTGGGGGGGCGTTTTAACTGGCGCCCGGCCTGTCCTACAGGATTTTTCAGAAAAAACTGACTCATGACGACATGGCGGGTGACTAGAGTCAATGAAACACCGCCCCAATGGCGGCCGCAAAAATTCGGAACTTGAGCCTTCACGGGCAGTGATCGGGGCACTCATGGTCTTATTTGATTTAAACAATGTGCGTGGCAATGCGCGGGCAGTCGCTGGGTGTCCCGGGCACTCCCGTGCTTTTCAGGCTGACGTTCTGACTCAGGTTAAAGCTGTCAAGCGGCTTTCGACCCACCCCTGGCCGTTTTCGGTCCAAAATGGTGTGTCGCGGCAGACTTCGGAAGCCGTGGGTCCGTCCCGGCATGCCAGCAGCTTTGTGACCTGAGCCGCATGGCGAAAAAGTCTTCAAGTACGCCTGACGCAGCGGTCCCAGTGCCAAAATCAGAAAAACGGGTTGAAAGGGGCGCTAGTGCAGGCTTTGGCGAAGAAGGCACGAACAAGACTTTGCCCGTCCCAGACCCTGAAGCAGAACCGTCAGCAGAACTGCAGGGTACAAAAGCCAAGTACATTCCAGAGACGCCGTATACCCGCGGCTAGTCCAACCTTCTGGAGCAGGCACCTATGCTGAAGTACGCAGGCGTTTACCTCGCCGTTTTTTTGACCATGTTCATCATCGACATGATCTGGCTGCGGGTGATTGCCGTTTCCTGGTACCAGCAGGGCATGGCCGAGCACCTGGCGGCATCGCCCAACCTGGTGGCCGCCGCAGGTTTTTACCTGCTGTTCCCGATTGGCCTGCTGATTTTTGCCATCCTGCCGGTTGAATCGGCCAGCCTGATGAAGGTCGCCATCACCGGTGCGTTGTTCGGTTTCTTTGCCTATGCCACCTATGACCTCACGGCCATGGCTGTTCTAAAAAACTGGCCGATAGGGCTCAGTATTCTGGACATGGCCTGGGGCACGCTGGTGAGTGGTGTTGCCAGTATCTTGGGCAAGCTGACGCTGGATTATTTCAACCGCTAGCTATTTGCGGCGCCGGAAATAAAAAAAGCCACCGCGAGGTGGCTTTTTCGATGGGAGCGCCAGAACCTTACTTCAGGCCAGCCGCCGCGCGGAGCGCCGCTGCCTTATCTGTTTTTTCCCAGGTGAATTCAGGCTCGTCACGGCCAAAGTGGCCATAAGCTGCCGTCTTCTCATAGATCGGGCGCAGCAGGTCCAGCATCTGGATGATGCCTTTTGGACGCAGGTCGAAGTGCTCTTGCACCAGGGCCGAGAGTTTTTCGTCCGACATCACGCCGGTACCTTCGGTGTAGACCGTGATGTTCATGGGCTTGGCAACACCAATCGCGTAGGCCACCTGGATCTGGCACTGCTTGGCGAGACCCGCAGCAACGATGTTCTTGGCGACATAACGGGCTGCGTAGGCTGCAGAGCGGTCAACCTTGGAAGGGTCCTTGCCGCTGAAAGCGCCGCCGCCGTGCGGGCAGGCGCCGCCGTAGGTGTCGACAATGATCTTGCGGCCGGTCAGGCCGCAATCGCCTTGCGGGCCGCCGATGACAAAACGGCCGGTCGGGTTGATCAGGTAGCGGGTGTCCTTGGTGATCATGCCCTTTGGCAGCACCGGCTTGATGATTTCTTCAATGATGGCTTCATTGAAAGAGGCCTTCATCTTCTTGGCGGTTTCCGACTGGTCGGGGCTGTGCTGGGTCGACAGCACGACGGTGTCGATGCTGTGCGGCTTGCCGTCGACGTAACGCATGGTGACCTGGCTCTTTGCGTCAGGGCGCAGGAAAGGCAGGCGGCCGTCCTTGCGCAACTGGGCCTGGCGCTCGACGAGGCGGTGTGCGTAATAGATAGGGGCTGGCATCAGCTCGGGCGTTTCATCGCAGGCGTAGCCGAACATCAGGCCCTGGTCACCGGCGCCGGTGTTCAGGTGGTCGTCAGAGGCGTGGTCAACGCCCTGGGCGATGTCGTTGGACTGCTTGTCGTAGCAGACCATGACCGCGCAGCCCTTGTAGTCGATGCCGTATTCGGTGTTGTCGTAGCCGATGCGCTTGATGGTGTCGCGCGCGACCTGGATGTAGTCGACATGCGCGTTGGTGGTGATCTCGCCTGCCAGGATGACCAGGCCGGTGTTGGTCAGGGTTTCAGCGGCGACGCGCGACAGCGGGTCCTGCTTGAAGATCGCGTCGAGGATTGCGTCGGAAATCTGGTCGGCGACCTTGTCGGGATGGCCTTCAGAGACGGATTCGGAAGTAAAGAGAAAATCGTTCGCCATTGCGTACACTCCATTGGGTTTGTCGGCGCGTTGCCGTCTGGTGTGTCCCGGCGAACGCTTTAGCAGTTTGGTTTAATGTCGCTCTGCAAGTTGTTCAATAACTCAGCGACAGCCGCAATTATATGATGTTGCGCCGCCGGCTGATTTCCCGCTTTCTTTCCCAACTATTTCCCACATTCCTGCTTGATGCTCTGGTTGTTCAGGTTTTTCTCCCGCTGGCCGCTGGCCGTCCTGCACGCCCTGGGCGGCGCTTTGGGCTGGCTGGTATGGGCCGCCAGCCCACGTTACCGCAGGCAGTTCAGGGCCAATGTTGCGCAGGCCGGACTTTCGTTTGAGGACGCACGCCCGGCGATTGCCGAGGCCGGGCGTTTTGTGGCCGAACTGCCCAAACTCTGGATGCGGCCGCAAAACGAGTCTTGCCTGGGCAATGTGCGCATGGAAGGCCAGGCCCACGCCGAGGCGGCTTTTGCAAAGGGCCGGGGCGTGATCTTTTTTGGCCCGCATTGCGGCAGTTTTGAGCTGGGCCCACAGGCGCTGGCCGAGGTCTATGGGCCGATTACCGCCATCTACCGCCCTGCGCGCAAACCCTGGCTGGCCGAGATCGAACAGGCCACGCGCCAGCGGCCACAACTGACGGTGGTGCCGGCCTCGCTGAGCGGCATTCGCCTGATGCACAAAACGCTGCGCGCCAACCAGGCCGTGGCCTTGCTGACCGACCAGGTGCCACCCGAGGGCCTGGGCGTCTGGGCGCCGTTCTTCGGCAAACCGGCCTACACCATGACCCTGGCCGCGCGCCTGGCGCTGCAAAGCGGCGCCGTGCTGCTGCCGGTGAGCTGTGAGCGCCTGGCGAATGGCCGCGGTTATGTGGTGCAAATCCGGCCGCCCGTGGCAGGTGTGAGTGATGAGCAAGGCGAGGCGAGAGCCGACATCCTGGGCGCGGTCACACGCATCAACGAAGCGATTGAGACCATTGTCCGCAGCCAGCCCGGGCAATACCTCTGGGGCTACGGGCGCTACAAGACGCCACGCAAGGACAAAGCCACAGGGGAAGCCGCTTGAGAACACCGCGCCAATGGGCCAGCTACCTGTTTACCCGAGGCGGCATCATCTTCATGCGGGTGCTGGCCGCGCTGCCGCTGGCGCTGGTGCGGGCCATGGGGAAGGCGCTGGGCTGGTTTTTGTACCTGGCCGTGCCGTCGCGCCGGCATGTGGTGCAGCGTAATTTGCGGCTTTGTTTCCCTGAACTGACGGATGAACAGCGCAAGGTACTGACGCGGCAGACCTTTGTGTATTTTGCGCAGGCCTGGCTGGACCGAAGCTGGATCTGGCATGCGCCGGCCCATGTGGTCGAACGCCGCCTCAAGTTGACGGGTGCCGTGCATGAACTGCAAGGCTCTCAGCCCACCGTCATCTTTGCGCCGCACTTTGTCGGCCTGGATGCGGGCTGGACGGCCATTACCCAGCAGCTGGCGCGTCCTTTCACCACCATTTACACCGACCAGGCCAACCGCCTGCTGGACCGCTGGATCTTTCGAGGCCGCCGCCGGTTTTCGGAGCGGGCTGGCGGCGGTGCCCGGCTGTTTGGCCGCATCGAGGGCGTGCAGCCCATCATCAGCGCTCTGCGCGAGGGCCAGCCGCTCTACCTGTTGCCGGACATGAATTTCGGCCCCGAAGAATCGATTTTTGTGCCGTTTTACGGTGTACCTGCTGCCACCGTGCCCTCGCTGTCGCGCTTTGCCAGGCTGAGCCGCGCCAAGGTGGTGCCCATCGTCAACCGCCTGACGGCCCAGGGTTATGAGGTGGAAGTGATGCCCGCCTGGAAGAACTTCCCGACCGGCGATGTGGTGGCCGACACCGCGTTGATGAACGAGCGGCTGCAAGGCTACATCGCGACCCAGCCGGCCCAGTACTACTGGGTGCACAAGCGCTTCAAGACACGGCCTGAGGGCGAGCCTTCTGTCTATTAGCAGTTAATGCATCACGCGAGAAGCGTTATCTATTAATGCTTTATTTGTGATGCATTAGGTTCTAAAAATGGCTTTTTTGCATTGTCAGCGTGTGCCAAAGCCCGAGAAACGCCGTTTTCAGGCCATTTTTGAGGGTATTTTAGGCTTATAAGCCTTTAAATACGGGCGTGAGTAGCTACGTTTTTTATAGCAAATCGTGCGGGCTTGTGTCGTTGGTCAGGCGAGAAATTGCTGCAAGTGGCGGGCCACCAGCTCCGGTTGCTCGTGCACGATCCAGTGGGTGGCGTTTTCAATGCGCTCAAGCTGCATCTGCGGCACGTAGTCCTGCAACCCATCGAGCAGCGAGGGCAGCAGGGCGGTGTCGTTTATCGCCCAGAGCACCAGCGTCGGCACATGCACTTCGAGCATCTCGCGGGGGAGGGTGACCGCAGCGGCGCCCGGGTCGCCGGGCCTTGCGGGGCGCAGCGGTGAGGCGCGGTAGTAGTTGAGCGGTCCCGTCAGCCCGCGCTGCCAGATGGCGCGGTACTGGGCGCGCCGCTCGTCCGTCAGCCAGGGGTTGTGGCCGTCGGCTGCGCCCATGCCGGTGAAAAACGTCCACAAACGGCGGTAGTCGTCGGCCGCCAGCAGTTCTTCGGCATCGGGCCGGATCAGAAAATTCATGTACGCGCTGGCCGCCTGCTGCGCCGGCGAATCTTGCAGCTCGCGCAAAAAGGTGCCGGGGTGCGGCGAGTTGATGATGGCCAGCTTTTTTGTCAAATGCGGATGGCCGGCTGCCAGGTTCCAGGCGACAGCACCGCCCCAGTCGTGGGCGATCAAACACGCCAGTTGTCCCCCTTCGGAGGCTACCAGCGCAGCGATGTCCTGAACCAGGTGTTTGGGCCGGTAGGCCGCAACTTCCACGGGGGAGCTCGACAGTTCGAACCCGCGCAGGTTGGGCGCAATGCAGCGGTAGCCGCCGTTTTCAGGCTTTGCAAAATGGGTCAGCAAACGGTCCCAGACAAAAGCCGCTTCGGGGAAACCGTGTAAAAACATCAGCACCGGTCGGCCTTTTTCGCCAGCGGTGCGGCATGACAGCGTGATGCCGTGAGGCAGTTCGACCGCTGCCAGCTGGATGGCCGAGGTGGTGGCCGACGTGATGGCCGAATCAGGCATGGCGTTCAGGCCTCGTCTTCGCCTGTGTCAACTTCGGGGGCAGCTTCTTTTGGGGCCTTTTCCGGCTTTTCTGCGGGATGCGCCCAGTCCCAGAGATGTTGGGCCACTTCCTCGACGCCGCGTTTTTTCAGGGCTGAAAACATTTTCACGTCACCGCCACCGGCCTGCAGTCTGGTGATCTGCATGGCCTTGGCGGCTTCGGTCTTGTTGAGTTTGTCTGATTTGGTCAGCAGCACCAGGAACTTCAGGCCTTCCTCGACGCGCGGGCGGATCACGTCCAGCAGAATTTCATCCAGCTCGGTCATGCCCAGGCGTGGGTCGCAAAGCAGCACGACGGCTGCCAGGTTGTCGCGCGTCTGCAGGTAATTGCCCATCACCTGCTGCCAGCGGTATTTGGCTTCCTTCGGCACGGCGGCATAGCCATAACCCGGCAAATCGGCCAGCACAGCGTCTGTCACCCCCTGTTTGCCCAGCGTGAAGAGGTTGATGCTCTGCGTGCGCCCCGGGGTTTTGGAGGCATAAGCCAGCCTGTGCTGCTGCGTCAGGGTGTTGATGCAGGTCGATTTGCCGGCGTTGGAGCGGCCGACAAAGGCGATTTCAGGCACATCCAGGCGCGGCAGGTGCTTGAGTTCGGGCGCGGTGGTCAGGAATTTGGCCGTGTGCAGCCAGCCCATGGCGATTTTCGGGTTCGGACCCGTGGCGGTGGTTTTTGGCGCGGTGCCGGTGCTGGGGGGATTGGAGGGAGATGTGGTCATGTGCTGGCGGGCCTGTCGGTGGGTGCCAGGCGCTGCGGAGCGGTGGCGGTGAAGCGCGCGAACGCTGTCAAATCCCGAATGGGGCTCAATATCACTGAGTCAGACCGGGTAGGGGATATGCAGAACATTCATGCAAGGCCCTGAAGGCATTGTAAAATCAGAAAGTTATAAGTTTTGTGCGCCAACCCATTAAAACATCCCCCGATATGAAGCTGTTTGTCACCTCCCTTTTGGCCGCCCTCCTGGTTGCGCCTGCTTTGCCCGCTTTTGCCGCTGGAGAAGCCGCTCCTGCCGCTGCTGAGGCACCTGCCGCCGCACCCAAGGTCACCAAGCCTGACCTCGTCAAGGGTGAGGCCAGCTTCACCGCCGTGTGTGCCAGCTGCCATGGCGCCGACGGCAACTCGGGCACACCTGCCAACCCCAAGCTTTCGCAGCAGCATCCTGAATATCTCGTCAAGCAGCTGCAGGAGTTCAAGTCGGGCAAGCGCAAGAACGCCATCATGTCCGGTTTTGCTGCCGCACTGTCTGATGACGACATGAAAAACATCGCTTACTGGGCGGCCTCGAAAAAGGCCAAACCCGGTTTTGCAAAAGACAAGGACCTCGTGGCCTTGGGCGAGCGCATCTACCGCGGTGGCGTTGCTGATCGCCAGATCGCCGCGTGCGCAGGCTGCCACAGCCCCAACGGCGCCGGTATTCCAGCGCAGTACCCGCGCCTGGGTGGCCAGCACTCCGAATATGTGGCCACACAGCTCACCAGCTTTCGTGACGGCACCCGCCTGAACAGCCTGCAGATGAACCAGGTCGCGGCCAAGCTCAATGACCGTGAAATCCGCGCGCTGGCTGATTACATCGCCGGCCTGCGTTAAAACAGCACGGCAAAAAGTGCTGGATATGTGCCTCAGAGTGCTTTTGCATTGAACCTCGGGGCTTAAAACCAGTCACAACAAGGCGGTCTTTCTCACGGAAAGCCCGCCTTTGTTCTTTAAGGCACCGCCTGCACCTCCATCACGCAGGCCAGATCAAACCAAGACACCACGCGAATGACAGTTTCCACCCAAGGCATGAAGGTCAACTGGGGCTCCCGCACCGTGCGGGCGTCGGTCGAACTGCTGTCGTCGATGCGTTTTTCGATCTCGCTGCTGACGGTGATCTGCATCGCGTCCATCATCGGTACCGTGCTCAAGCAGGCCGAGCCACTGGGCAATTACGTCAACCAGTTCGGCCCGTTCTGGGCGCAGGTCTTCAGCCTGGCCAGCCTGAACACGGTGTACAGCGCCTGGTGGTTTTTGCTCATCCTGGCCTTTCTGGTGGTGTCGACCTCGCTGTGCATTGCCCGCAACGCGCCCAAGATACTCGTGGACCTCAACCAGCTCAAGGAAAACCTGCGCGAGCAAAGCCTCAAGGCTTTTGGCCATCGCGCTGAAAACACGCTGGCCGAGTCGCCTGAAGTGGCTGCGCGACGCATCGGCCAGACGCTGGTGCAAAGCGGCTGGAAGGTCAAGCTCCAGCAACGCCCTGCCGCCGGCGGTGACGGCTGGATGGTGGCCGCCAAAAAAGGCGCGGCCAACAAGCTCGGTTATATCGCAGCGCACAGCGCCATCGTGCTGGTGTGCATAGGTGGCCTGCTCGACGGCGACATGATCGTGCGCCTGCAGATGCTGCTGCACGACAAGTCAACCTACACCGGTGGCGGGCTGATTGCCGACGTGCCGCTCAAGCACCGCCTGAGCGACAGCAACCCGACCTTCCGCGCCAACCTGCTGGTGTCTGAAGGTTCGCAGTCGGGCACGGCCATCCTCAACCAGCCGGGCGGCGTACTGCTGCAGGAGTTGCCGTTCTCCATCGAGCTGAAGAAATTTGTCGTCGAGTATTACTCGACCGGCATGCCCAAGCTGTTTGCCAGCGACATCATCATTCACGACAAGGAAACCGGCGAGAAGATCCCGGCGCGTGTCGAGGTGAATCACCCGGCCAATCACCGGGGCGTCGAGATTTACCAGTCCAGCTTTGATGATGGCGGCTCCAGCGTCACCCTCAAGGCCGTGCCCATGGGGACGGCGGCGGGCGCCACCAGCAAACCATTTGAAATCCAGGGCACGATTGGCAGCACCAGCGCATTGACCAACGGCGCCGACAAGATGACGTTGGAGTACACCGCGTTGCGTGTCATCAACGTTGAGAATTTTGCATCCGGCAAGGGCATGGGGGAGGGCACTGGCGTCGATGTGCGCAAGGTCGACCTGCGCCATGCCATCGATTCACGTCTGGGTGCGGCCAACAAGACTGTGACCAAGAAAGAGCTGCGCAACGTCGGCCCCAGCGTGAGCTACAAACTGCGCGACTCCGCCGGCCAGGCGCGTGAGTTCAACAACTACATGCTGCCGGTCAAGATCGATGAAAGCGAAAGCAGCCCGGCGGTTTACCTTCTGGGCGTGCGCGAGAACCCGGCCGATGCCTTCCAGTACCTGCGCATTCCGGTGGACGGCGAAGGCAGCATGGAAACCTTCTTGCGCATGCGCAGGGCACTGGCCGATCCGGCGCAGCGCGAACTGGCCGTCAAGCGTTACGCGACGCAGGCCATAGGCGCGGACCGGCCCGAGCTGGTCCAGCAACTGGCGGCCTCGGCATCAAGGGCGCTGTCGTTGTTTGCCGGTGACTGGCCCCAGGGTTCGAGCGAGGCTGCCAAAAAGACGGCCGGCCTGCAGGCGATTTCAGATTTCATGGAGGCCAATGTGCCGGAAGCCGAACGCAATCGCGCAGGCGAGGTGCTGGTCCGCATTTTGAACGGCGTGCTGTTCGAGCTGGCACAGATCACGCGTCAGCAGGCCGGTTTGGCGCCGCTGCCTCAGGACGAAAAAACCCAGGGTTTCATGGCGCAGATGGTGCTGAGCCTGTCTGACGCGCATCACTACCCCGCGCCCATGGCCTTTGAGCTGAAGGACTTTACGCAGGTGCAGGCCAGCGTGTTCCAGGTTGCGCGTGCGCCAGGCAAGAAGATTGTGTATCTCGGCTGCGCCTTCCTCATTCTGGGCGTGTTTGCCATGCTTTACGTGCGTGAGAGGCGCGTGTGGGTATGGCTTGCACCCGGCGGCGCACAGGCGGAAAATCAGCCTGATGGCGATGCGCCTCCACAGGGCCAGGATGGCGGTGGGGCCAACTCAAGCCATGCGACCATGGCCCTGTCCACCAACCGCAAGACCATGGATGGTGACAAGGAGTTCGAGATGTTGAAAACAAAATTGCTGCAGGCGACCCTATGAACACCACAAGCATCGATCATCAGAACGTCACGACGACACTGTCGGCGGGGCGCGGCTCGAAGGCACAGACGCTGAGCCTCAATGAAGGCTACTTCGCCAGGCGCAATCTGCTGGACTGGATATTTGCCGCGCTGGTCGTCGCCGGCGGACTGTTTGCCTTCTCGCGTTACAGCGCCTTTATGGACGTCTATGAAAAAGGCATCCTGATTGCCGCTGTGCCTGCCGCGATTGCCATGGGCTGGTTCTGGCGCCCGCTGCGTGTGCTGATGGCGGTGGTCGCTGCTTTTGCCCTGCTGGGTATCGCCTCTTACCAAGGCAATCTGGCGCGTGCCGACCAGGTCTTCTGGCTCAAATACTTTTTGTCCAGCCAGTCGGCCATCCTGTGGATGAGCGTGCTGTTTTTCATGAGCACGATTTTTTACTGGTTGGGCATGTTCACCAAATCCCAGAGCGCCTCGTTCGAATCTCTGGGGTCCAGAATTGCCTGGGTGGCTGTCGGCATGGCGCTCATCGGTACGATGGTGCGCTGGTATGAGAGCTACCTGATCGGTGCCGACATCGGCCACATCCCGGTCAGCAATCTGTATGAAGTGTTTGTGCTGTTCTGCTGGATGACGGCCACCTTTTATTTGTATTTTGAATCGCAGTACAACACGCGTGCGCTGGGCGCATTTGTCATGCTGGTCGTCAGTGCGGCGGTCGGCTTTCTGCTCTGGTACACGGTCATCCGCGAGGCGCATGAAATCCAGCCCCTGGTGCCGGCCCTCAAGAGCTGGTGGATGAAGCTGCATGTGCCGGCCAACTTCATCGGCTACGGCATGTTTGCACTGTCGGCCATGGTGGCACTCTCCTATCTCATCAAGCAGCAGGCTGATGAGAAGCACTGGTACAAACTCACGCCGCTGTGGTTGCTTGGCGTGGTGCTTTGTTTTGTACCAATTGTGTTTCGCACCAAGTCACCGATTGACGCAGGCGGCAGCAACTACTGGGTGGGCTATCTTGTGGTCTCTGGCCTGATCGCTGCAGGTATCCTGTTGGGCCGCAAACGCATTGCATCGCGCCTGCCAAGCTTTGAAGTGCTGGACGATGTGATGTACAAGGCGATTGCCGTCGGCTTTGCCTTTTTCACAATCGCCACTGTGCTGGGCGCGCTGTGGGCGGCTGAAGCCTGGGGCGGCTACTGGAGCTGGGACCCGAAGGAAACCTGGGCACTGATCGTCTGGCTCAACTATGCGGCCTGGCTGCACATGCGCCTGATGAAGGGCCTGCGCGGCACCGTGGCGGCCTGGTGGGCCCTGGTGGGGCTGGCGGTCACTTCATTCGCCTTTCTCGGCGTGAACATGTTCCTGTCGGGGCTTCACAGTTACGGAACCTTGTAGTTCAGGTTGAATCCTTGTAAGAGCAGCCTGCGTATCACGACTAACCAACAATAGACAGCAGATTTCAAGGACAAAGCAATGCTCATCAGGACGAACGCCAGCGGTTTCAACCATCCGGTTTCCAGCGAGATCACGCCCCAAGGGGTTTACCAGGGCCGTCGCGACATGATCCGGCTGATGGCCACCGGGGCGGCCGGTGTGGCTGCTGCAGGTTGGGCGGGCCGTCAGGCCATGGCGCAAACGGTCATAAAACCGGGCAAGCTGGCCGCGTTGCCAGGCGCCAAGTCCGCAGTAGCGGGCGCAGTCACGATGGAAAAAGTGACCGACTACAAGGACGTCACCACCTACAACAACTTTTATGAGTTCGGTACCGACAAGGCCGACCCTGCGAAGAACGCGGGCACGCTGGTGAGCAAGCCCTGGTCGGTGACGATTGAAGGTCTGGTCAAGCAGCCGAAAACCTTCACGCTTGAAGACCTCATCAAGCTGAGCCCGCAAGAGGAGCGTATTTACCGCTTGCGCTGTGTCGAAGGCTGGTCGATGGTGATTCCGTGGGTGGGTTATTCGCTGTCAGAACTGATCAAAAGGGTTGAGCCCCTGGGCAGCGCCAAATACGTCGAGTTCATCACGCAGGCTGATCCCAAGACCATGCCGTTTGTCGGCTCGCGCGTGCTGGAGTGGCCTTATGTGGAGGCGCTGCGCATGGATGAAGCCATGCATCCGCTGGCGCTGCTGACCTTCGGCATGTATGGCGAGGTGCTGCCCAACCAGAGCGGTGCGCCCGTGCGCATGGTGCTGCCGTGGAAGTATGGTTTCAAGAGCGGCAAGAGCATCGTCAAGATCCGCTTCACCGACAAGGAACCGCGCACTGCGTGGAACAAGGCTGCTGCGCAGGAGTACGGTTTTTATTCCAACGTGAACCCCAACGTCGATCACCCGCGCTGGAGCCAGGCAACTGAACGCCGCATCGGCGAAGACGGCCTGTTTGCCAAGAAGCGCAAGACCTTGATGTTCAACGGCTATGAAGCACAGGTGGGCCAGCTTTACGCTGGCATGGACCTGAAAAAATTCTTCTAGGCCTGCGCTGATGGTGTCGCGCCAGAAGCTCTTGCTGCATCCTGCAGCAAAGCCCATTCTTTTTTTAATTTGCCTGCTGCCGTTTGCCTGGCTGGCCTGGAACGTTGTGCAGGCCCAGATGGGCCATGCCAACGTGCTGGGCGCCAATCCGGCTGAACACCTGATTCGCGCCACTGGCGACTGGACTCTGCGTTTTATCTGCATCGTGCTGGCCGTCACGCCGCTGCGCGTGATCAGTAACACGCCGACGCTGACGCGCTTTCGCCGGATGCTGGGCTTGTTCGCGTATTTTTACGTCGTGCTTCACCTTCTGAGCTACAGCTGGTTCGACATGGGGTTTGATGTGCCTGACATCGCCAAGGACATTGCCAAACGGCCCTTTATTCTGGTTGGTTTTGCGGCTTTTGTGCTGCTGACGCCGCTGGCTGCAACTTCATTCAATGCGGCCATCAAGGCCATGGGTGCAAAACGCTGGCAGACGCTGCACAAGCTGGTTTATCTGATTTCTGGTCTGGGCCTGCTGCACTTTTTCTGGATGCGTGCCGGCAAAAACAACTTCGCAGAAGTGTTTGTTTATGCCGCTATCGTTGCGATGCTGCTGGGCTGGCGTGTGGTGCAGTACCTGAAAAAGAAGAAGCCCAGGCCTGCGCGGGTGAGCACGCAGTCAGTTGCCAGGTAGACCTAGCCGACCAGGCGTTCGTAGCGCATCTGGTCCTGCGAAGTCTCGCGCTGACGGATGAGGTGTACCTGGGAACCGTCAACCAAAACCTCGGCTGCACGGCCCCGCGTGTTGTAGTTGCTGGCCATGCTCATGCAATACGCACCTGCTGACAATACGGCGAGTTTGTCGCCCGCCGCAACTGCCAGCTCACGGTCGCGGCCTATCCAGTCGCCGCTTTCGCAGACCGGTCCGACCACGTCGTAAGTTGCCTTTTGAGCCGTCGCGTTGGGCGCCAGCGGAACGATGTTGTGAAAAGCCTGGTACATCGCAGGGCGCGGCAGGTCATTCATGGCGGCATCAATGATGCAGAAATTCTTCTGCTCGCCCGGTTTGACGTAAAGAACCTCGGTGATGCAGACACCTGCATTGCCGACCAGCGAACGACCGGGCTCAATCATGAACTTCTTGTGGCCGTAACCGCGTGCATCGACCTTGGCCAGCAACTGCTGCCAGAGTACATCGGCGGAAGGTGGGGTGTCATCGTTGTAGTTGATGCCGAGGCCGCCGCCGAAGTCGATATGGTCCAGCGTGATGCCTGCACCTTCGATCGCTGCGACAAGGTCCAGCACGCGGTCCATGGCGTCAAGGTAGGGTGTGGTGTCTGTAATCTGCGAGCCGATGTGGCAATCAATACCCACGACCTTCAGGCCTTTGAGGGATGCCGCGTGCTTGTAAATACGCAGGGCATCTTCATGCGCCACACCAAACTTGTTGTCCTTCAGGCCGGTGGAAATGTAGGGGTGCGTTTTCGGGTCGACATTGGGGTTGACGCGAATGCTCACAGGCGCACGCAGGCCCATAACGACCGCGACTTCGGAAAGAACATCCAGTTCGGCCTCGCTCTCGACATTGAAGCAGCCAATTCCGACTGACAGGGCCTCTGTCATCTCCGCGCGGGTCTTGCCGACGCCCGAGAAAATTATTTTCTTCGCTTCGCCGCCAGCGGCCAGTACACGGTCCAGTTCACCGCCAGAGACAATGTCAAAACCGCAGCCAGCTTGGGCAAACACCTGCAGCACGCCCAGTGATGAATTGGCCTTCATGGCGTAGCATATCTGGGCGTTGCGACCGGCAAAACCGCGCTGGTAGGCAGCCAAAGCCGACAGCATGGACGCTTTTGAATAGACAAAGAGCGGCGTACCGTGTGCTGCAGCAAGCATACTGAGCGATACATCCTCTACATGCAGCGACCCTTCGCGATAGCTGACGAAGGGCTGGCCTGGCAGGACAGCCAGCTTGGATGCAGCGCTCATTGCGCAGCCGACGCTGGTGACAGCGGGGCAACCACTGCACTCTGCGGCAGGGAAATATTCGTGACGGACGGCGTCTGTCCTGGAGGCAGAAACAGGGGGCCTTTTTGCCCGCACCCGGCCAGTGCCGACAATGCCAGAACCGTGAGCGCAAGCCCATGGCGCGAAGAGGTGCTCTGCTTGAGGCCTAGAATTTGTGAAGAAAAAACCATGATGGGATTGTAATGACCGAGCTTGAATACCTGGCGCATGCCGAGGCTGCACTGGCGGCCGTTGAACTGGCGTGCGACCGGATCAATGACGACACTGATGCCGATATCGACAACCAGCGCACCGGCGGCATGATCACATTGACCTTTTCAAACCGGAGCCAGATCATCATCAATCTGCAAAAGCCCCTGCAGGAAATCTGGATGGCTGCAAAAGCGGGAGGCTTTCATTACAGGTTCGACGGTAGTCAGTGGGCCGATACCAAGGATGCCAGCGAATTTTTTGCCGTGCTGTCGCGTTATGCGAGTGAGCAGGCTGGCCAAACGCTGGTGTTCGCTGCGCCTGCCTGAGCCTGCATTGCTCAGTTCTTGAAGAGGTCAAGAATCCGTTTTTTCTCGTCTGCCGGTGGCAACACTGAAATTGGCGTGCCTGGCGTTC
Organism: Pseudomonadota bacterium; assembly: GCA_040390295.1. Taxonomy (GTDB): domain Bacteria; phylum Pseudomonadota; class Gammaproteobacteria; order Burkholderiales; family Burkholderiaceae_C; genus Polaromonas. Next base: position 169,698 of record JAZJYR010000007.1, on the reverse strand, counting down.
CAGGTGCTGAACCCGTGGCCGCGCCCTGCTGTGCGGCCGCTGCGCCCGGGTCTTGAAGGCCGACACTGCTTACGCCGGAACCCTTGGCATATTCGTCGTAATACCACTCACCGCCGATATTGACCACACCTTCGGGCACAGGCATTTCGGAGACAGGTACGCCCCTGAGCGCGTAGCCCATGAAGTCAATCCATACCGGCAGGCTCAGGCCGCCGCCGGTTTCGCGGTCACCCAGATTTTTAGGCGTGTCATAGCCCATCCATACGGCCGCCGCCAGGGTTGGCTGGTAGCCGACAAACCAGGTGTCAATGGAGTCATTGGTCGTGCCCGTCTTGCCATACAGGTCGGGGCGTTTGAGCGTCGCCTGCGCACGCGCTGCGGTACCTGAGCGCGCCACTTCCTGGAGCAGGCTGGACATGATGAAGGCGTTGCGTGCATCAATGCCGCGTGATGCCTCGTCCGGCTTGGGTTGCTTCACTTCGACGAGCACCTTGCCCTTCTGGTCGGTGATACGGGTAATGAGGTAGGGGTTGATGCGGTAGCCGCCATTGGCAAACACGGAATAGGCCGTAGCCATCTGCATGGGCGTGACGGAGCCCGCGCCGAGCGCCATGGTCAGGTAGGCGGGGTGCTTTTCTGCTTCAAACCCGAAATGCGTGATCCAGTCCTGTGCATACGGTGCGCCTATGGCCTGCAGGATGCGGATGGAGATCATGTTCTTGGACTTCTTCAGCGCAGTCCGCAGGTTCATCGGTCCTTCAAACTTGCCGTCGTAATTCTTGGGTTCCCACGGCTGGCCGCCGGTCACGCCGGCATCAAAAAATAGCGGGGCGTCGTTGACCACTGTGGCAGGCGTGAAGCCTTTTTCCAGGGCTGCCGAGTAGATAAAGGGCTTGAAGCTGGAGCCCGGCTGGCGCCATGCCTGGGTGACGTGGTTGAACTTGTTCTTCTCAAAGTCAAAGCCTCCGACGAGGGCGCGTATGGCGCCATCACGCGGGTCCAGGGCGACAAAAGCGCCTTCCACTTCAGGAATCTGCGTGATTTCCCAGGTGCCTTTGGGTGTCTTGACGACCCGAATCACGGCGCCACGGCGTATCTTGATATTGGGCGCCGCCTTGTCAGCCAGGCCGGATTGCGCGGGCTTGAGGCCGTCCCCGGTGATTTCGACGCTTTCGCTGTTTTGCCGGATCGCCAAAATGCGCTTGGCGTTGGCTTCGAGCACCACTGCTGACATCACGTCGCCGTTGTCCGGGTTATCTGTGAGCGCATCGTCAATGGCCTCTTCAGCCTGCGCAGGATCTGCAGGAATCTCAATGAACTGCTCGGGGCCCCGGTAGATCTGGCGGCGCTCATAGTCCATGATGCCCTTGCGCAGGGCCTTGTACGCCATGGTCTGGTCGGCGGCATTCAGGGTCGTATAGACATTCAGTCCGCGCGTGTAGGTCTGTTCGCCATATTGGTTGAACACCAGCTGACGCACGGTCTCGGCGATATATTCCGCATGCACCCGGCCGGCATCCGGCCCGGATTTGACGACCAGTTCTTCCGCTTTGGCTGCTTTTGCCTGTTCAGCCGTGATGAAGCCGTTGTCCTCCATGCGCTCGATGATGTAGAGCTGCCTGGCACGTGCGCGCTTTGGGTTGTTGATCGGGTTGTAGGCCGAAGGTGCCTTGGGCAGGCCGGCAAGCATGGCGGCCTCGGCGATGCTGACGTTTTTCAGGGGTTTGCCGAAATAGGCTTCAGAAGCGGCTGCAAACCCGTAGGCGCGGTTACCCAGGAAGATCTGGTTCATGTAGATCTCAAGAATCTGGTCCTTGGTCAGCAGGTGTTCGAGTTTGAAGGTCAGCAGGATCTCATAGAGCTTGCGGGTAAAGGTCTTCTCGGAGGACAAGTACACATTGCGGGCCACCTGCATGGTGATGGTCGACGCGCCCTGGCTTTTTGCCCGGCCAACGTTGGCCAGGCCAGCGCGGATGACGCCCAGGTAGTCCACTCCGCCATGGGAAAAGAAACGTGCGTCCTCGATGGCCAGCACGGCGTTCTTCATGACCTGCGGGATTTCCTTGATGGGGGTCAGGCTGCGGCGCTCTTCACCGAATTCGCCTATCACCACGCCGTCCGAGGAATAGACCCGCATCGGAAGCTTTGGCCGATAGTCGGACAGGTCCGAGATATCCGGCAAATTGGGATAGGCAACGGCCAAAGCAACGGCCACCACCATCAAAACACTGAAAACCATGGCCAGCGCCAGGCCTGCCGTCCAGAGAGACAACTTCGCCAGCAATCGCAGCACGGGGCGGCGGCTGGAGGAGACAGGTTTCGGGACCGGGGAAGTTTCAGAAGGGGTGTTGGGTGGCATGTAAACAATCGTTGGGACGCGCAATCATTATAAAAATGCCCGGCGCTCCCAAAGTGTGCCAGACACCAGGGACTTACACTTTTACCTTTTGGGGCAATAAGCCTGTGGGCCCCTGAATTGCTTATGCTTGTCCAAAAGCGTCGGCTTTTGGCAACGGTAATAATGCTTAAAACGGGAAAAGTCCTTACTGTACAAAGAGCTTGCTGATAGTATTCAAGTGATTTCTTAAGTACGCAAGGCTACTTATTAGCCGTCTTTTGGGGACCGTTTTGATCTCTCTGGGGTCTTTATTCAGCCGTCAGGACCCGCCATTGCTGGGCCTTGACATCAGCTCGTCCAGCGTCAAGCTGGTGGAGTTGAGCCGCGACAAGGCTGGCAACCTCGTGCTTGACCGTTGTGCCATCGAGCCGCTTGAGCGCGGCTGGATCACGGATGGCAATGTCGAAAAGTTTGAAGAGGTGGCCGAAGCCGTTCGCCGCCTCGTCAAAAAGAGCGGAACCAAGACCAAGCAGGTAGCCATGGCCCTGCCTGCTTCTGCTGTGATAACCAAAAAGATCATTTTGCCGGGCGGCCTGAGCGAGTCGGAACTTGAAATCCAGGTCGAGTCGGAGGCCAACCAGTACATTCCTTTTTCGCTTGATGAGGTGAGTCTTGATTTTTGTGTCGTTGGCCCGAGTGCGACTTCTGCGGGTGACGTTGAAGTCCTGATTGCGGCTTCGCGCAAGGAAAAAGTCCAGGACCGTCAGGGTCTGGCCGAAGCAGCGGGCCTTAAACCCATGGTCGTGGATGTTGAGTCCTATGCTTCCAGGCTGGCCACTGCGCGACTGATTGAAAACCTGCCGAACAACGGTGTTGACACCATGGTGGCCCTTTTTGAAGTGGGTGCCCTGACGACCAGCATGCAGGTCATCAAGAACGATGAAGTTCTTTATGAACGGGATCAGGCCTTTGGCGGTGCGCAGCTGACTCAGCTGATCGTCAGGCAGTATGGGTTTTCACCTGAGGAGGCGGAAAGCAAAAAACGCAGCGGTGATTTGCCTGAAGATTACGAGTCCGGCGTGCTCAAGCCTTTTGTAGAAAGCATGGCCCAGGAAATCGGGCGCGCGCTGCAGTTCTTCTTTACCAGCACGCCTCACAACAAGGTCGATTATGTGATGCTGGCTGGTGGCTCGTCAGCGCTGCCCGGCTTGACGGAAGCTGTTACCCAGCAAACCTCATTTGCCAGCATGTGCGCAGATCCGTTTGAGGGCATGGCTATTGGCAGCAATGTCCGTGAAAAGAAGATGCGGCGTGAAGCAGCCTCCTACTTGACATCCTGTGGCCTCGCCTTGCGGAGGTTCCTGCGGTGATTCTCGTCAACCTGCTCCCCCACCGTGAAGCTGCGCGAAAGCGCAAGCGCGAACTGTTTTTCACGGCGCTCGGTATTGCTGCACTCATCGGCGGCCTGATTTGTGGTGCCATCTACTCTTGGTATCAAACCCAGATATCTGGACAAAAAGACCGCAATACCCTGCTCAAGAATGAAATCACCAAACTGGAGGGCCAGATCAAGGATATTGCTGGCTTGCAGCAGGAAATTGCGGCGCTGCGTGCCCGTCAGAATGCCGTTGAGGATTTGCAAGGCAACCGAAACCTGCCGGTTTATCTTCTCACCGAGCTCGTCAAGCAGTTGCCAGATGGCGTGTACATCAACAGCATGCGCCAGGAGAATCAGACTGTATTGATCACGGGCGTTGCGCAGTCCAATGAACGGGTCTCTGAACTGCTCCGAAACCTGGCCAATACCAGCCAGTGGCTGACTCGTCCGGAATTGGTTGAAATAACGGCCGCGACTGTTGCTCTCACTGCGCGCGACCAGCGGCGTGTTTCTAATTTCACAATGCGCATTGGGCTCAAACGTGCGAGCGACCAGCCAAAATCTGCAAGCTCCGCTGCGTCCGGATCGGTTGCTGTTGTTGCGCCAGTAAAGCCAGCGTCCGGTTCCAAGATCTGAATTGAGTAGCCCATGGCAAAAGTCCCCAAATTAGACATTGATTTTGCAGCGCTTCAGGAAACGCTCAAGGCCCAGTTTATTGGCTTGAATCCGAACGATCCGCCGTCCTGGCCGGCTTTGCCGCGTTATCTCCTTTGTGTGGCGGTCACAGTTTTTGTGGTCGTGGCGCTTTGGTTTGTATGGCTCAGTGCTTCGGACGAGGAGTTGACGGCCGAGCGTGGCAAGGAAAAAGTGCTTCGTGAAGACTTCTCGAAAAAACTGGTACAAGCCGCCAGTCTGGATGCCTTGAAAAAGCAGCGTGAACAGGTTCAGCAATATGTGACGCAACTTGAGAAACAGTTGCCGAGCAAGGCGGACATGGATGCTCTTCTCTCGGACATCAACCAGGCAGGCCTGGGGCGCAGTTTGCAGTTCGAGCTGTTCAGGCCGGGTCAGATCAGTGTGAAGGAGTACTACGCCGAGCTGCCCATTGCTGTTCGCGTGACTGGCCGGTATCACGATATCGGGGCATTTGCTGCAGATATCGCAAATCTTTCCCGTATTGTCACGCTGAGCAACCTGACAATTGCACCGGTCGGAAAAGACGGAACCCTCTCGATGGATACCACGGCCAAAACATTCCGTTATCTTGATAACGACGAAGTGTCTGCGCAACGCAAGGTGGCGGGGCCCAAAAAATGATTTGCAGTAAAAACATCATTGCCTGTTTGATGCTGGCTATTGTGCTGTTGGGACTTTCCGGCTGCAGTGGTTCCGATGATGAACTGCAGGGCTGGATGTCAGAGCAGCGCAGCCAGACAAAATCCAGGGTTGATCGCCTGCCGGAGCCCACCAAGTTTGCGCCCCAGCCTTATACCCAGGACGGGACCATTGATCCTTTCAGCAATCAGAAACTTACCCAGGCCTTAAAGCGCGATTCAGTGCAATCTGCGTCCAATGCAGCACTGATAGCGCCGGAGCTCGCGAGGCGAAAGGAGCCTCTGGAGGCCTACCCGCTCGACTCGGTCGCCATGGTGGGAAGCCTCATCAAGGTGGGACAGCCCGTGGCCCTTGTGCGCGTGGACAACCTGCTCTATCAGGTGAGGGCGGGCAGCTATCTTGGCCAGAATTATGGGCGCATCATCAAGGTGGCTGAGACGGGAATAACTTTGCGCGAAATCGTGCAGGATGCCGGCGGTGAATGGATAGAACGCACGGCGACAATACAGCTTCAAGAGGTATCAAAATGAACAAGCGAACAATGGCACTAAAAGCAGTTGACCCGGCGGGTTACCTGCGCGGTTTGCTTGCAGTTGTATCGACTTATGCGATGGGCCTGGTCGGCGTAGTTGCGGTATCGGCATCGCTTTCAGTGCATGCTCAGGGTCCGGCTGGAAACTCAATCCAGTCCGTAACCGGCTCTGTGCAGGGTGGCGTCGAGGTCATCCGTGTTGAGCTGGCAGAGCCGCTGACTGCAATTCCTACCGGCTTTACCATTCAGACGCCCGCTCGCATCGCGCTTGATTTTCCCGGCGTTGGCAATGCAATGGGACGGTCCACTGTTGATATCAATCTTGGAAACCTGCGTTCCGCCAATGTTGTTCAGGCGGGTGAGCGTGCCCGTGTGGTACTCAATTTGAAGGCATCCACGTCTTACAAGGCAGAAATACAAGGCAAGGCTCTTCTTATTTCTCTCGATCCGATTGTGGCGGCCGCCCCTGCTTTGGCGGCGCAACCGGTCTTTGCGGAAAATCGTAACCGGGACATACTGCCTCTCAAGGATCTGGACTTCAGGCGTGGAACCGACAGCTCTGGCCGGATTGTTGTCGACTTGCCGAATAACCAGGTGGGTGTTGACATTCGACCCCAGGGGCAGACGCTGGTGGTGGAGTTTCTCAAGAGCGCGTTGCCTGAAGGCTTGCGCCGGCGCCTTGATGTTGCTGACTTCGGTACGCCGGTGCAGAGCGTCACTACCTTCCAGGTTGGCGACAAGGTCAGGATGATTGTTGAGCCCAAAGGACTGTGGGAGCATAGTGCGTATCAAAGCGACAACCAGTTCGTTCTCGAGATTCGCCAGCAGAAAATCGATCCCACCAAGTTGACGCAAGGCCAGGGCTACAACGGCGAAAAGCTGTCACTGAATTTCCAGAATATCGAAATACGTTCCCTGTTGCAGGTGATTGCGGATTTCACCAACTTCAACGTTGTGACGTCAGATTCGGTGACTGGCAATGTCACTTTGCGCTTGAAGGACGTGCCATGGGATCAGGCTCTGGACATCATTTTGCAGGCGCGAGGTCTGGGCATGCGCAAATCCGGAAACGTTCTGCTTATCGCGCCCAAGGATGAATTGGCCGCAAAGGAAAAGCTTGACCTTGAATCGAAAAATGCGATTCAGAGCCTGGAGCCCCTGCGCACCCAGGACTTCAAGCTTAACTATGCCAAGGCCTCGGAAATAGCTGCTGGCTTGCTTGGCACAGGTACCGGAGCGACAAAAATATTGTCAACTCGCGGGAGCATCATTTCCGAAACGCGTACAAATCAGCTCTTTGTAACGGATGTACCGGCCAAACTTGAGCAGATTCAGGCATTGATTGCGAAGCTGGATATCCCTGTCCGGCAGGTGCTGATCGAGGCGCGAATTGTTGAGGCTTCGGATTCGTTCGGTAAATCCCTGGGTGTTCGGCTTGGTGGACAACCTTTCAACCAGAATACAAACTCTTCTTTCGGCGCTGTCTACAACGCCACAGCCGCGGGTACCACGGCGGGCCAGTTCCTGTCTTTGCCTGCGGTTGGCCAAAATGGCTTTTCTGCAGCGACCTTTGCGATTTCCCTATTCAATGCGGCCAAGACCCGGTTTCTTAATCTTGAGATTACTGCAATGGAGGCAGATGGCAAGGGCAAGATTGTGTCGAGCCCGCGCATTGTGACCGCAGACCAGGTCAAGGCATTGATTGAACAAGGCACTGAGCTGCCTTACCAGCAGGCAACGTCCAGCGGCGCGACGTCCATCGCATTCCGCAAGGCCAATCTGAAGCTGGAAGTGACGCCTCAGATCACGCCCGAGGGAAACATCATCCTCAGTGTCGACGTGAACAAGGACAGCGTAGGTCGCATTACAACCAACGGTTTTGCCATCGACACCAAACATGTGCAGACGCAGGTGCTGGTAGAAAACGGCGGCACTGTGGTCATTGGTGGCATCTATGAACAGAATGACCGCGAAGACGAAACCAAGGTTCCTTTTTTCGGCGACCTGCCTGCTATCGGCAATCTCTTCAAGCAGAAAACCCGCACGGCCACCCGAAATGAGCTTTTGGTTTTTATCACACCCAAGATGCTGACAAGCGGCGCAGCACTGCGTTAATCCCCAGCTTCGGACGGCCCGAAGCGCAGCGGAATCGGGTGTCTGGTGACCATTCTGTGGGCACCAGCCCCGTTTTTTAAAGCGGCTACTGTCCATTTGCCATTGTCTCTTGCCTGTATATCCGGCAAATTTACAACAGCCTAAAATCAAAGCGTGAACAACCTCCCGGCCAGAATCGCTTGTGTCGGTTTGCCTGGTTCGGGTAAATCGACAATTGGCAGGCAACTTGCCAGGCGCATTGGTGTCCGCTTTGTTGACTCCGACCAGGTCATAGAGCAGCGCATAGGCTGCTCCATCCGTGAGTTTTTCGAGCGCGAAGGCGAGTCGGCTTTTCGCGATCTTGAAGAGGAGTTGATAGACGAGCTGACCCAGGAAGGCGCCTGTGTACTGTCGACTGGTGGCGGCGCTATTTTGCGTGAAGCCAATCGCACACGGCTGCGTGAGCGGACCCAGTCGGTTTATCTCCACTCTGCACCAGAGGAGGTTTTCAGGCGCCTGCGAAACGACCAGAACCGCCCCCTGCTTCAGGTGTCCGACCCACTTGCGCGGCTCAAGGAGTTGTATGGCGTGCGTGACCCGCTGTATCGGGAGACTGCGCGCTTTGTGATAGAAACCGGCCGCCCGTCGGTCTCGACCCTGGTCAATACCATCATGATGCAACTTGAACTGGCCGGTGTTGTGCAGCCGCATTGATTGCCGGCCTTTGCCCTGATCACAGGGGCCCTACACTAAAGATCTATGCAAGTCTCTACTTTGCCCACTCGAACCCAGGTCCAGATCAGCCTCGCTGAACGCAGTTACGTCATCGTCATCGGTCCCGATCTTGTGGCCGACCCACTCATTTATGACGACCTTCCCCAGGCAAATACCGCACTGATTGTCAGCAACACTGCAGTGGCCCCTCTTTATGCGAAAAAACTTCAGGCCTCATTGAAGGGCCGCTATCAGAGGGTGTTGCTGACCATACTCCCCGACGGTGAGGTTTATAAGGACTGGCAAACACTGCAGTTGATTTTTGACGCGCTTCTTGAAAATGGTTGCGACCGCAAAACCGTATTGTTTGCGTTGGGCGGCGGTGTGGTCGGCGACATGACAGGGTTTGCCGCTGCAAGTTATATGCGCGGCGTGCCTTTTGTGCAGGTGCCAACTACGCTGCTGGCACAGGTTGACTCTTCCGTCGGTGGCAAGACTGCCATCAATCACCCGCTCGGCAAAAATATGGTCGGCGCGTTTTACCAGCCGCAGCTTGTCATCTGTGATCTGGACGTGCTGAAGACCTTGCCAGCCAGGGAGTTAAGCGCCGGACTTGCCGAGGTCATCAAGTACGGGCCGATTGCGGACCTTGAGTTCCTTGACTGGATTGAAGCCAACATTGAAGCCTTGCTGGTCCGTGATCCTGCGGCGCTGGCACACGCCGTCAAGCGCAGTTGTGAGATCAAGGCATGGGTCGTCGGAAAGGATGAGCGTGAACTTGGCTTGCGCGCCATCCTCAATTTTGGCCACACCTTCGGTCACGCCATTGAATCGGGCCTGGGTTACGGAGAGTGGCTACACGGCGAGGGCGTTGGCTGCGGCATGGTGATGGCTGCGCATCTTTCGCAACGCCTGGGCCTGATCGACACCGCATTTGTCGCGCGGCTTGTGGAACTTGTCGCCAAAGCAGGTTTGCCGGTGAAGGGCCCTGTGCTTTCGCAGGCTGACAATGCGGGTCGTTATCTTGAACTGATGCGCGTCGACAAAAAGTCTGAAGCGGGCGAAATCAGGTTTGTACTGATTGAAGGACCGGGGCGCGCCGTGGTCCGTGCCGCGCCTGATGACTTGGTTCGCGAGGTCATTGACGCCTGCTGCCGGTGATGATCTGTTTGCGCGGACTGGCACGATTGAAATGCCGTGCTCATATTAACGCCCGGGTTTGCGGTCATCAACATTAACCACCATGACACTGGCTTCCTACGCCTGCGACCCGTCGTTTTCACGTGGACGAAGATTTCCCGAGCCTGCAGCGCCCACCCGCTCGGACTTCCAGCGTGACCGCGATCGCATCGTCCATTCCACCGCATTTCGCAGGCTGGTCTATAAAACACAGGTCTTTCTGAATCATGAAGGTGACCTGTTTCGTACCCGCCTGACGCATTCGCTTGAGGTTGCGCAACTGGGCCGCTCCATTGCCCGCGCCTTGTGCCTTAACGAAGATCTTGTCGAGGCGATTGCACTGGCGCATGACCTCGGACATACCCCTTTCGGTCACGCTGGCCAGGATGCATTGAACAACTGCCTGAGGGCGTACAACCCGGACAGTGCAGGCTTTGAGCACAACCTGCAAAGCCTGCGTGTGGTCGATTCGCTGGAAGAGCGTTACCCGCAGTATGACGGGTTGAACCTTACTTTCGAAACCCGCGAAGGCATCCTGAAACATTGCTCGCGTCGCAATGCCTTTCGCATCGAGGCGCGTGAGCCCGGTGGTGTGGCACATCGTTTTCTGCAGGCTTCAGATGCCAGCCCGCGAATGCAGCAGCCGTCACTGGAGGCCCAACTGGCCAACCTGGCAGATGAAATCGCCTACAACGCGCATGACATTGATGACGGCGTGCGCTCCGGGTTGCTGAGCATGGAGCAACTCGAGGATGTGGAGCTGTTCAGCCACTACCGCCGCGAAACCAGCCAGGCCTATCCCTTGCTTAAAGGACGACGGCTGCTTTTTGAAACCATACGACGCATGCTCAGTGCGCAGGTCTATAACGTCATAGATGCGACCCGGATTGGCATAGGGAGGCTGGGCGCCTCGGATGTTGAAAACGTCAGACAACTGCCTCCGTTGATCTGTTTCAGCGGCGACATGGCTTCACAATCCGCAGTGCTCAAGCAGTTCCTCCTGAAGAACCTCTATCGTCATCCCCAGGTATCCGAAACCACTGAAGCAGCAAAACAGGTTGTCCGTGAACTTTTTGCAGCTTACATGGCTGACCCGGCACAAATGCCGCAGGCCCATATTGACCGCTTCGATGGCGTCGACATGCCTCTTTCAGTCGGCGCCAAGCCAGGGCGTGTGGTGGCCGATTACATCGCAGGCATGACTGACCGCTTTGCATCCAGGGAGCATGAACGCCTCAGCGGGCGCACGGCGTTCTCGGCATGAGCATCAGCGCAGATCGAAGCGGCATTCAGCCCGGCATGGGCACTGCTTACTGTGTCGTTGCTGCTGCGCTCGGTGCGGCCATGCATATCGGCAAACTGCCTCCTGCCGTGCCTGTGCTGGAGCGGGTTTTGGGCATCACGCTGCTGCAGGCCGGATTTTTACTGTCACTTGTGCAGTTTGCCGGCATGTGCCTAGGTCTCGCGACGGGGCTTGCCGTGCAGCGAGTGGGGCTCAAGCGCAGCATGGTCGGTGGTCTGCTGGTGCTCGGCAGCGCGAGCTTGTTGGGTTCCGCCGCTGAAAGTCCTGCCTGGCTGCTTGCGACGCGGGCGTTTGAGGGCCTGGGTTTCCTGTGGGTCGTGCTGCCCGGCCCGGGTTTGCTGCGCCTTCTGGTGCCACGCGACCGCATCAACAGCATGATGGGCGTGTGGGGTACCTACATGCCACTGGGCACATCGCTAGCGCTGTTGCTTGGGCCCTGGGCCATGCTGCTCGGCTCGCCCGACAGCGGATGGCGCATCTGGTGGTGCCTTCTGTCGGCTGTCGCTGTCCTGATGGCTGCGCTTGTGGGTTGGCGTGTACCTTCGGACAGAGGCGCGGACACAGTTGGGCAGGCCAAACCAGAGAGCAAGTCGCTCACCCGTACATTGCTGGGGCTGACGCTGCGCTCGCGGCCCGTCTGGCTGATGGCGCTGACCTTCGCAGCTTACGCCGGCCAGTGGCTTGCTGTAGTTGGTTTTCTGCCCACTATTTATGCAAAAGCCGGTGTAGCGAGTACAACCGCCGCCTGGCTCACCGCGCTTGCAGCTGCACTCAACATGGTCGGCAATGTGGTTGCCGGGCGCCTGCTTGAGCGTGGTGTGACGGCGCCCGTTTTGCTGTCCACCGGTTTCCTGGTGATGGGCAGCGGCACCCTGATTGCATTTGGGACGGATCTCGGTCCCTGGGCGAAATACCTCGCCGTGCTGGCTTTTTCTGCGGTGGGTGGCCTGATTCCTGCGACCCTTTTCAGCCTGTCCATCAGGCTGGCTCCCCGTCCCGAAGCGGTTTCTGTCACCGTGGGCTGGTTGCAGCAGTGGTCCTCCGCCGGGCAATTTGCGGTTCCGCCATTCATGGCGTGGGTTGCCGTGCGCGCTGGCGGCTGGCAATGGACGGGTGGTGTCAGTGCGGCGCTGTGTGTAGTGGGCTTGGGGCTTGCACTTCTGATCAGGTCTGAGCTCGCACGATTGCCGCGACCCTGATGCAGCAGCAGACTTGACCGGTTGATCCCATGCAATGGCCATGCATGGCCTCATGACATCTCGGCATTCTTTCCGGCGTTTAACGGCGCAGTTCGGCATTACGCTGCTGGACTTGTGAATCACTCATGGCCCGCGCTGCCAGCCATGGCATGGTGACGGGCATCAAACATGCTTGCTGCATGTTCCTAAAACGGGGAGGACGCCATGACCATCAATCGCCGCCAGGTTCTTTTGAACAGTATTTCAGCCAGCGCCATCGTCGCGAGCCCGACGCTTTGGGCGCAGGCTGCGAAGGGCCGAAAACTTGTCCTGGGTCAGTCGGTGCCTCTCACTGGTGCTGCAGACCAGATCGGGTTGGCTTACTTTAATGGTGCAAAAATGTATTTTGATGCCATCAACGCCAAAAATGGTGCTGCAGGCTATCGTATAGAAGTCAAAACGCTTGACGATGGCTACAGCGCTGCCAAGGCGGCAAGCAATGCCAAACAACTCCTGGATGAAGGTGTCGATGCCCTGTTTGGTTTTGCGGGTACTGCCAGTTGCGACTCGGCCTACGGAGTGGCCAAAGCCTCAAACACCTTGTTCTTTGCGCCGTTCGCTGCCTCTGATGCATTGCATGATGCGGGAGGCAATGTTTTCAATGTGCGGCCTGCATTGGCTGATGAGGCCTATAAAGTGGTTCGCCACTGCGCCACCCTGAGCCAGGACAGGATTGCCGTATTTGCAGAAGAAGATGCCATGGGCCGCGCAGGCCTGGCAGCCGTCAACCAGGCGCTGATCGATCTCAAGCGCCCGCCGCTGGTAGCGATTGCACTTTCCCCGGTCAACAGCGACAAGGTTGATGCTGCAGTAGCAGCCCTGATGAAGGCCCAGCCCCAAGCCATCATCCAGGTGAGCCTTTTCAACTCTTCCGCGGCCTTTATCCGCAAAATGCGTCGCGCCGGTTTTGCTGGCCAGTTCCTCAATTTTTCCGTCGTTGGGATTGATCCGCTTTTCAGTGCGCTTGGCAAGGAGATTGGCGGCGTCGTGATCTCGCAGGTCGTACCGTCACCACGCAGCGTGGGAACGCCGTTGATCAAGGAATACCTCGACATCCTGAACCAGACCGACCAGACGCCGAGCTATGAGAGCGTTGAAGGTTATGTCGCGGCGCGTGCATTTGCGGAGGGCGTGAGGCGCAGCACTGCCGGGAACGGAAAGCCTGACCGTGCGGGCCTGCAAAAGGCGTTTGAGGGCATGACCGACTACGACATGAGCGGCTTTCGAGTGAACCTTCGCGCTAAAAAGTATGAGTCAGTCAGGGCTGTGGATCTTGTGACCATCACGCCAGATGGCAAGGTGGTGCGATAGACGGTGGATTGCCTCGGCCTCGTGGCAACAACTGAATAATCGGGGTCAGATCCCAATTAAACTGCGGCATGCTTATTCCTGCATCCATCGCATCATGGCTCGCCTCCCCAGACTGACGTTGCCCGGTTATCCGCACCACGTTATCCAGCGTGGCAACAACCGCCAGCCCATCTTCCGGACTGCTGCTGACCACGAGTACCTGCTGGGTCTTCTTTACGACAACGCCAGGAAATTTGATGTCGCCATTCACTCCTATGTGTTGATGGGCAATCACTTTCATCTGCTGATGACGCCCACCACGGACAAGGGCCTTCCACAGATGATGCAGGCCGTCGGACGCAGTTATGTCCGCTACTTCAATGACCTGCATGAAAGATCCGGCACCTTGTGGGAGGGGCGTTATCGCTCCACCCTGATACAAACCGACCGTTATCTGCTGGCGTGCATGGCTTATATAGATCTCAATCCGGTGCGTGCAGGTCTGGTTGCGGACGCTGGTGACTATCCATGGTCAAGTTTTGGCCACTACGCAGGTCTGCGCAGTGACAGACTGGTGACGCCACCCCCACTTTTCTGGACGTTGGGCAACACGCCTTTTGCAAGGGAGGTTGCATACGCTGAAATGGTGCGCGCCGGGCTGTCGCCAGGGCAGCAGGATGCTCTCAGCCGCTCGGTATTGAGTGGCTGGGCCTTGGGTGAGTCGGGGTTTGTTGCAGATCTACAAAAACAGACGGCGCGTCGGGTTCATAAAATGCAAGCGGGCCGTCCTTTTAGGGGGCAATCCAGCGACTCGTTGAAAAAAGATGTTTGATTTCATTGGAGTTTTAAAGGAATTTAATATGTCCCCAATTTATTCTTCGCTTAATTTGTCGGGAATTAATTGGAATCTGACCCCAATTATTAGATTTGGCATTGTTGTTGCTGCGTTTTATCATCCCAATCCCTGCGAAACAATTGACTGGAGTGTGCCATGACGACGGCTGCTGAAATTAAAGATCTTCAAGACCACGGTTTGTACTCCGGTGCCAATGAACACGACGCCTGCGGCGTCGGCTTTGTCGCGCACATCAAGGGCCACAAGTCCCACTCCATCGTCCAGCAGGGCCTCAAGATTCTTGAGAACCTCGACCATCGGGGCGCCGTCGGTGCCGACAAGCTGATGGGTGACGGTGCCGGCATTCTCATCCAGCTGCCTGATGCGCTGTACCGCGAAGAGATGGCGAAGACAGGCGTGCAATTGCCGCCACCTGGCGAATACGGCGTTGGCATGGTGTTCTTGCCGAAAGAGCACGCATCCCGCCTGGCCTGCGAACAGGCCCTGGAGCGTGCCGTCAAGGCCGAAGGCCAGGTGCTGCTCGGCTGGCGCGATGTGCCCGTCAATCGCGACATGCCCATGTCGCCCACCGTGCGTGAAAAAGAACCCATCCTGCGCCAGATCTTTATCGGCCGTGGCAACGATGTCATCGTCCAGGATGCGCTTGAGCGCAAGCTGTACGTGATCCGCAAGACCGCCAGCGCTGCGATCCAGCGCCTCAAGCTCACACACAGCAAGGAATACTACGTTCCCAGCATGTCCAGCCGTACCGTGGTTTACAAGGGCCTGCTGCTGGCCGACCAGGTCGGCACCTACTACATGGACCTCACCGACACGCGTTGCGTCTCGGCCCTGGGCCTCGTGCACCAGCGTTTCTCGACCAATACCTTCCCCGAATGGCCACTGGCCCACCCCTACCGTTATGTTGCCCACAACGGCGAGATCAACACCGTCAAGGGCAACTACAACTGGATGAAGGCACGTGAGGGGGTGATGTCCTCGCCGGTGTTGGGCGCTGACCTGCAAAAGCTCTACCCCATCAGCTTTGCCGACCAGTCCGATACGGCGACTTTTGACAACTGCCTTGAGCTGCTGACCATGTCGGGTTATCCGATCAGCCAGGCCGTGATGATGATGATTCCCGAGCCTTGGGAGCAGCACACCACGATGGATGAGCGCCGCAAGGCCTTCTATGAGTACCACGCCGCCATGCTGGAGCCATGGGATGGCCCGGCCTCCATCGTGTTCACCGACGGCCGCCAGATTGGCGCCACGCTGGACCGCAATGGCCTGCGCCCCTCACGTTATTGCGTGACCGACGACGACCTGGTCATCATGGCTTCCGAGTCAGGCGTGCTGCCGGTGCCCGAGAACAAGATCGTCCGCAAGTGGCGTCTGCAGCCCGGCAAGATGTTCCTCATCGACCTGGAACAGGGCCGCATGATCGACGACGAAGAGATCAAGGCCACTCTGGCGCATACCAAGCCTTACAAGCAGTGGATTGAAAACCTGCGCATCAAGCTCGATGACGTCCCGGCAAAAACCGCTGCCATCCAGCCCGCCGATTCCGGCGCTGCGCTGCTCGACCGCCAGCAGGCCTTCGGCTACACCCAGGAAGACATCAAGTTCCTGATGTCCCCCATGGCCGTCAACGGCGAAGAAGCCACCGGTTCCATGGGCAACGACAGCCCGCTGGCCGTACTGTCCAACAAGAACAAGTCGCTCTACAGCTACTTCAAGCAGCTGTTCGCGCAGGTGACGAATCCCCCGATTGACCCGATCCGCGAAGCCATCGTGATGTCGCTGGTGTCCTTTGTCGGCCCCAAGCCCAACCTGCTGGACATCAACCAGGTCAACCCGCCCATGCGGCTTGAAGTCGCGCAGCCGGTGCTCAACCCTGCCGACATGCAAAAGCTGCGCGACATCGAAGCGCACACGCAGGGCAAGTTCCGCAGCTACACGCTGGACATCACCTATCCGCTGGCCTGGGGCCACGAAGGTGTGGAGGCCAAGCTCGCTTCGCTGTGTGCCGAGGCGGTTGACGCCATCAAGGGCGGCAACAACATCCTCATCATCAGTGACCGTGGCGTCAGTGCTACTCAGGTGGCGATTCCGGCGCTGCTGGCCTTGTCCGCCATTCACCAGCACCTGGTGAAGGAAGGCCTGCGTACGACAGCTGGTCTCGTGGTTGAAACCGGCTCTGCCCGTGAGGTCCACCACTTCGCCGTGCTGGCCGGTTACGGCGCTGAAGCCGTTCACCCTTACCTGGCGATGGAAACCCTGGCCGAATTGTCGAAGGGCCTGCCGGGCGACCTCAGCACCGACAAGGCGATCTACAACTACATCAAGGCGATTGGCAAGGGACTGTCCAAGATCATGTCCAAGATGGGCGTGTCGACCTATATGAGCTATTGCGGCGCGCAGCTGTTTGAAGCCATCGGCCTGAACCGCGACACCATTGCCAAGTTCTTCACCGGTACCGCCAGCCAGGTCGAAGGCATGGGCGTGTTCGAAATTGCACAGGAAGCCCTGCGCATGCACAACGCCGCTTTCGGTGACGACCCGGTGCTGGCCAACATGTTGGATGCTGGCGGCGAGTACGCCTGGCGCGTGCGTGGTGAAAACCACATGTGGTCGCCCGACGCCATTGCCAAGCTGCAGCATTCCACGCGCTCCAACAACTGGAACACGTACAAGGAATACGCCCAGCTCATCAACGACCAGAACCGCAACCACATGACCTTGCGCGGCCTGTTCGAGTTCAAAATTGACCCGTCCAAAGCCATCCCGATTGATGAAGTCGAATCGGCAAAGGAAATCGTCAAGCGTTTTGCCACCGGCGCGATGTCGCTGGGCTCCATCAGCACCGAGGCACATGCCACGCTGGCCGTGGCCATGAACCGCATTGGCGGCAAGAGCAACACAGGTGAGGGCGGTGAAGACCCCGCACGCTATCGCCAGGAGTTGAAGGGCATTCCGATCAGGAAGGGCGAAACGCTCAAGAGCGTGATTGGCCCCAAACAGGTCGAGGTTGACCTGCCATTGCTCGATGGGGATTCGCTGCGCTCACGCATCAAGCAGGTCGCATCCGGCCGCTTTGGCGTGACGGCTGAATACCTGGTATCGGCGGACCAGATCCAGATCAAGATGGCCCAGGGCGCCAAGCCCGGTGAAGGCGGCCAGTTGCCCGGTGGCAAGGTCAGTGAATACATCGGTGCACTGCGTTACTCGGTGCCCGGCGTCGGCCTGATTTCGCCACCACCGCACCATGACATCTATTCGATTGAAGATCTGGCACAGCTGATTCACGATCTGAAAAACGTGAACCCGCGCGCCAGCATCAGCGTCAAGCTGGTCAGTGAGGTCGGTGTCGGCACGATTGCAGCCGGTGTGGCCAAGGCCAAGGCCGACCACGTCGTCATCGCCGGTCATGACGGCGGCACGGGCGCTTCGCCCTGGTCGTCCATCAAGCATGCCGGCTCGCCATGGGAAATCGGCCTGGCCGAAACCCAGCAGACGCTGGTGCTCAACCGTCTGCGTGGCCGCATCCGCGTGCAGGCCGATGGCCAGATGAAAACCGGCCGTGACGTCGTGATCGGCGCGCTGCTGGGCGCTGATGAATTCGGCTTTGCCACCGCTCCGCTGGTGGTGGAAGGCTGCATCATGATGCGCAAGTGCCACCTCAACACCTGCCCGGTCGGCGTTGCCACGCAAGACCCGGTGCTGCGCCAGAAATTCAGCGGCAAGCCCGAGCATGTCGTCAACTATTTCTTCTTCGTTGCAGAAGAGGCCCGTCAGTTGATGGCGCAGCTCGGCGTGCGCAAGTTCGACGACCTGATCGGCCGTGCCGATTTGCTCGATACACAAAAAGGCATTGCCCACTGGAAGGCCGGTGGCCTGGATTTTGGCCGCCTGTTCCACCTGCCCAATGTGCCAGCCGATGTGCCGCGCCTGCATGTGATGAACCAGGATCACAACCTGGAAAAAGCGCTTGACATGCGCCTGATTGAAAAATCAAAAGCCGCGATTGAAAAGGGCGAGAAGGTCCAGTTCATCGAGGTGGCGCGTAACGTCAACCGCACTGTGGGCGCCATGCTCTCGGGCGAATTGACGCGGCATCACCCGCAAGGCCTGCCCGACGACACGCTGCGCATCCAGCTCGAAGGCACGGGCGGGCAGTCCTTTGGCGCCTTCCTGGCCAAGGGCATCACCATGTACCTCATCGGCGATGCCAATGACTACACGGGCAAGGGTCTCTCCGGCGGCCGCATTGTTGTGCGTCCGAGCATCGACTTCCGCGGCGACGCAGTGAAGAACACCATCGTCGGCAACACTGTGCTCTACGGCGCGACCACTGGCGAAGCATTCTTCAGCGGCGTGGCTGGCGAGCGTTTTGCGGTGCGCCTGTCTGGCGCGACGGCTGTCGTTGAAGGCACGGGTGACCATGGCTGCGAATACATGACCGGCGGTACGGTCGTCGTGCTGGGCAAGACTGGTCGCAACTTTGCAGCCGGCATGAGCGGTGGTGTGGCTTACGTCTATGACGAAGACGGCCTGTTCGCCACGCGTTGCAACACATCCATGGTGTCCATGGACAAGGTGGTGACGACCGCCGAGCAGCACACGCATGACCAGTCTGACTGGCATGCAGAGCAGAGCGATGAAGAGTTGCTCAAGCGCCTGCTGCAGGACCACAACCGCTGGACCGGCAGCAAGCGCGCGCGCGAACTGCTCGACAACTGGAGCGAGTCCCGCCTGAAGTTTGTGAAGGTCTTCCCGAACGAATACAAGCGTGCCCTGATCGAGCGCAAGGAGCGCCGCCTGGAAGCTTCAACCGAAACCACCAGCGCGCAGGTAGCGACCAACAGGGAAACGGCGGCTGCGAAATAATCGCAGCGCCTTCCCAACGCACTCTCGCAACAAGACACAAGAATCGACAGGACCACGATCATGGGAAAAATCACCGGCTTCATGGAATACGAGCGTATCGAGGAGGGCTACAAGCCCGTGCCTGAGCGCCTGAAGAACTACAGGGAATTTGTCATCGGACTGGATGATGCACAGGCCAACAAGCAGGCTGCGCGCTGCATGGATTGCGGCACGCCGTTCTGCAACAACGGCTGCCCGGTCAACAACGTGATCCCCGACTTCAACGACATGGTCTTCCGTGCCGACTGGAAGAACGCGATCGACACGCTGCACAGCACCAACAACTTTCCCGAGTTCACCGGCCGCATCTGCCCTGCACCCTGCGAGGCGGCATGTACGCTGAACGTGAACGATGAAGCCGTCGGCATCAAGTCTATCGAGCATGCCATCATTGACCGTGCCTGGTCCGAGGGCTGGGTCAAGCCGCAGCTGCCCAAACACAAGACCGGCAAGAAGGTCGCCGTGGTCGGCTCCGGCCCTGCCGGCATGGCGGCGGCGCAGCAACTGGCGCGCGTCGGCCACGACGTGACGCTGTTTGAAAAGAACGACCGCGTCGGCGGCCTTCTGCGTTACGGCATTCCCGACTTCAAGATGGAAAAAGTCCACATTGACCGCCGCGTCGAGCAGATGGAGGCTGAGGGCGTCAAATTCCGCACCGGCGTGATGATCGGCAGCCTGCCGAAAGACTCGAAAGTCACCAATTGGGCCAAGGAAACGATTTCGCCCGAACAGCTGCAAAAAGACTTCGACGCCGTGATTCTGACCGGCGGTGCAGAGCAGTCGCGTGACCTGCCGGTGCCCGGCCGTGACCTCGATGGTGTGCACTTCGCGATGGAATTTCTGCCCCAGCAAAACAAGGTCAACGCCGGCGACAAGGTCAAGGGCCAGTTGCGCGCTGACGGCAAGCATGTCATCGTGATCGGTGGCGGCGATACCGGCTCTGATTGCGTCGGTACCAGCAACCGCCACGGTGCGGCCAGCGTCACGCAGTTCGAACTGATGCCCCAGCCTCCCGAGGAAGAAAACCGGCCCATGACCTGGCCCTACTGGCCTATCAAGCTGCGCACCTCGTCCAGCCACGAAGAAGGCTGCGAGCGCGAGTTCGCCATCTCCACCAAGGAGTTGATGGGTGAAAAGGGCAAGGTCACCGGCCTGAAGACCGTTCGCGTCGAATGGAAAGACGGCAAGATGGTTGAGGTTGCCGGCTCCGAGCAACTGCTCAAGGCTGACCTTGTTTTGCTCGCCATGGGTTTTGTCTCGCCGGTATCGTCTGTACTCGAAGCCTTCGGCATCGAGAAAGACAACCGCGGCAACGCCAGGGCCACCACGGACTTCACCGGCGGCTACGCTACCAATGTTCCCAAGGTGTTTGCCGCCGGCGATATTCGCCGTGGCCAGAGTCTGGTGGTGTGGGCGATTCGCGAAGGCCGTCAGGCTGCGCGCGCGGTTGACGAGTTCCTCATGGGCTATAGCGACTTGCCACGCTGAAGCAGCGCAGGCCTTCGCAAATCGCCCATGGGGCGGCTTAGGAACGCAAGCTTGCGCTTGCGTGCGCGAAGGCCGCCAGGCCGCGCGGGCTGTTGACGAATTTCTCATGGGCTACGGCGACCTGCCACGCCAAAGCCTGAATTCTTTGGAAATTTGCTCCTAACAAGATAGCAAATTATCATTGCTGATATTGGTTAAAGTTCGATTTTTATGAATATAAAAAACAGCTGTTATAGCTATAACGGCTGTTTTTTTTTGGTTTCCCCGGGACGTCAAAGCCGTCCTGAGAGCGAAAAATACGCTAAAAACACCTGTTTTCAAGCATAAAAAAGGCCTTCAGGCCAATAAATACGGGCGTAAGCCGCTATCAAAAACATAGTATCCAGCTTGTTGTGCGATGCTTGTCTGGCTTGTCAGGGCAGTGTCGCGCAATGCCTTTATCATTCATGCACCCCTCTACAAGGTCCGGCGTGCGCCGGCACCTCGATTTCCAATGCCTGACACCCCCGTTTCTGCTGTTTCCCCGCTGGTTGAGTTCAAGGACGTCACCTTTTCCTATCCAGCCTCGGCGGGAGACAGGGTCATTCTGGGCAAGGTCAATTTTTCAGTTCCGCGCGGCAAGGTCACGGCGCTCATGGGTGCTTCGGGCGGCGGCAAGACAACGGTGCTGCGCCTGATTGGCGGCCAGCAAAAAGCCAACAGCGGCGAGGTGCTGTTTGACGGCCAGAACGTGAAAAAAATGACGCAGTCTGCACTCTATGCAGCGCGTCGCCGCATGGGCATGCTGTTCCAGTTTGGCGCGCTGTTCACCGACCTGAGCGTCTTTGACAACGTCGCCTTTCCGCTGCGGGAGCACACCCACCTCGACGAGGCGCTCATCCGCGACATCGTGCTGATGAAGCTCGATGCCGTCGGCCTGCGCGGTGCGCGTGACCTGATGCCGAGTGAGGTGTCGGGCGGAATGGCCAGGCGCGTCGCGCTGGCACGTGCGATGGTGCTGGACCCTGAACTCATCATGTATGACGAGCCTTTTGCCGGACTGGACCCGATCTCGCTGGGAACGGCGGCGCAGCTGATCCGCCAGCTCAATGACACCCTCGGCATCACCAGCATCGTGGTCTCGCACGACCTGGAGGAAACCTTTCGCATTGCCGACAAGGTGATCATCATTGCCAACGGTGCCATAGCGGCGCAAGGCACGCCCGATGAAGTGCGCCACTCTGCCGATCCGCTGGTTCACCAGTTTGTGAATGCCCTCAGTGAAGGTCCCGTGAAATTCCATTACCCCGGGCCGGGTGTGGCCGACGACTTTGGCCCTGTAACTGGCAAGGGAGCGCGCTCATGAGCCGCTACAGTCCCGCCGATTTTCTCTCCCGTCTGGGTTTTGGGGTTCGAAGCCAGCTGGATGCCCTCGGCTATGCCACGCGATTGTTTGGCCGACTGCTCACCATGAGCGGTTCAGCGCTGGCCCGCTTCGGCCTCGTGCGTGACCAGATATTTTTCCTTGGCAATTACTCGCTGGCCATCATTTCGGTGTCAGGCCTGTTTGTGGGTTTTGTGTTGGGTCTTCAGGGCTACTACACGCTGCAGCGTTATGGCTCGGCCGACGCCCTCGGCTTGCTGGTGGCGCTCAGCCTGGTCCGGGAGCTTGGCCCGGTGGTCACAGCGCTTTTGTTTGCCGGACGTGCCGGTACCGCGCTGACCGCTGAAATTGGCCTGATGAAAGCGGGTGAGCAGTTGTCCGCCATGGAAATGATGGCGGTCGACCCGGTCCAGCGTGTGCTGGCGCCGCGCTTCTGGGGCGGCATCATCGCCATGCCGCTGCTGGCGGCGGTATTCAGCGCCGTCGGCATCATTGGCGGCTGGGTGGTCGGTGTGGTCATGATCGGCGTCGATGCGGGTTCGTTCTGGAGCCAGATGCAGGCAGGTGTTGATGTCTGGCGCGATGTGGGTAACGGCGTAATCAAGAGTTTTGTCTTCGGGGTGACCGTGACTTTTGTGGCGCTGTATCAGGGTTTTGAAGCCCAACCCACGCCCGAGGGTGTGTCGCGCGCCACCACACGCACCGTGGTGGTGGCATCGTTGGCAGTGTTGGGGCTGGACTTCCTGCTGACCACGCTGATGTTCAGCGTTTAACCAACAGTTGGCTTTACCCGCCGCCTGACTGTTTTTGCAAGCCATGCGAGAATCTAACCAACGCCTTTCGCGCCTTTTTGCGGCGCGGCAGGGCAGTCAAAGAGAAAACAATGCAACGCTCGAAAAATGACCTGTGGGTTGGTTTGTTTGTCCTGATTGGCGGCGCAGCCATCCTGTTCCTGGCACTCAAGTCCGCCAACCTTTTGTCTCTCAACTTTGATACCTCGTACAAGGTCACGGCCAAGTTCGACAACATAGGCGGCCTCAAGCCGCGCGCCGCTGTGAAAAGTGCGGGCGTTGTCGTCGGCCGTGTCGAGGACATCGTTTTCGACGACAAGCTCTATCAGGCCAGCGTCAAACTGGCGATGGAAAGCAAATACGCCTTCCCCAAGGACAGCTCGCTCAAGATTCTCACCAGCGGTTTGCTGGGCGAGCAGTACGTCGGCATTGAAGCCGGTGCCAGCGACAAAAACATGGCAGGCGGCGACGTCATCAAGACCACCCAATCGGCGGTGGTGCTTGAAACGCTGATCAGCCAGTTTCTCTATAACAAGGCCGCGGACAGCTCCAATCCCGCACCAGCGGCAGCGCCATCAGCAGGTAATTCAGGGAGTACCGATAAAAAATGAGAACAAAAAACACGATGAAAAAGGTGCTTCGCACCGCAACCGCCGCCTTCGCACTGATTCTGGTCCAGGGCTGCGCAACCGGTCCCAACGCCAACCCCGCCGACCCGCTTGAGCCTTTCAACCGGTCCGTATTCGGTTTCAATGAGGGCGTGGACCGTACCATCCTCAAGCCGGTGGCAACGGCATATCGCGACATCACGCCGTCACCTGTCCGCACCGGCGTGACCAACTTCTTCGGCAACATCGGCGACGTCTGGTCGCTTGTCAACAACATCCTTCAGGGCAAACCCAAGGAGTCCGTTGAGACGCTGATGCGGATCAGCTTCAACACCGTTTTCGGTTTTGCCGGCTTCATCGACATTGCGACCGAGATGCGGCTGGAAAAGCATTCCGAAGACTTCGGCCAGACGCTTGGTTACTGGGGCATGGGCTCCGGCCCCTACATAGTCCTGCCACTGCTGGGCCCATCGAACGTGCGCGACACCATAGGCACCGCTGTTGATGCGAACACCGACCTGGTCAACCGCACAGACCGCATCCGCGTGCGCAATTCGCTGGCCACGCTGCGTGTCGTCAATACACGCGCCAATTTCCTCAGCGCTGGTGATGTTCTGGACCAGGCAGCACTTGACAAATACAGCTTCACCCGCGACCTGTATTTGCAGCGTCGCGAGAGCCTGATTCGTGACAACGCCCCCCAAAAGGAAGAGCGTTACGATTTGCCGGAGGGCACGCCTGCTGCAGTGCCTGCCGCGAGATAGAGCCGCCCGCCTTACATGCTTTACAAATGCCGGGGTAAAACTTAACCGTTCTTACCTGCGTGGACCTTGAGAATCCATCCCAGACCGCAAGTTCCAGAAATCAATGCGGCACCTGGCGGTAGCCCGAAAAGGCCACTGCCGCGCTAATGAGCTAGTGATGCACAACATCCGATTTTCGAAGAAGAAGGACAAAGACATGAACCGTAGAACCCTCGCCCATCTGTTTGCTGCCGTGTGCAGTGTGGCACTTCTGGCCTCGGGTCCCATTGTCCGTGCCGCTGACGAGGCACCCGATGCGCTGATCAAGCGCGTCTCCGCCGAGGTTCTGGACAAGATCAAGTCCGACAAGGAAGTGCAGGCTGGCAACCTGACCAAGGTCCTTGTGCTGGTGGACAGCCAGATCATTCCGAACGTGAATTTCACCCGCATGACCGCAGCCGCCGTGGGCCGCAGCTGGCGCCAGGCCACACCCGACCAGCAGAAAAAGCTGCAGGACGAATTCAAGACCTTGCTGATCCGCACTTATTCCGGCGCACTGGCGCAGGTGAAAGACCAGAGCGTCAGCGTGAAGCCGCTGCGCGCCGAAGCGGCCGACACCGAAGTGACGGTTCGCACCGAGGTGTTGGGCCGTGGCGACCCCATCCAGCTGGATTACCGCATGGAAAAAACAGCCTCTGGCTGGAAGATATTCGACCTGAATGTGCTGGGTGTATGGCTGGTCGAAACCTACCGTACCCAGTTCGCCCAGGAAATCAACGCCAAGGGCATCGACGGCCTGATCGCGTCTCTGGTGCAACGCAACCAGACCAACGCCGGCAAGAAGTCCTGATCGTTGACCGCCATGCTGACGCTTCCACCAGTTCTCACGCACGCTGAAGCCGCTGGTTTTTCCGGTGAGCTCAAGCAACTGGTGGCCCAGCAGGGCGCTACAGTCATTGCCGATGCCAGCGCCTTGAGCCAGTTTGATTCCTCCGCAATTGCCGTTTTACTGGCGTGCAGGCGCGAAGCGCTGGCTGCCGGCAAGGCTTTTTCAGTACAGGGCTTGCCGGCCCGCCTGCGCCAGTTGGCAGGCCTTTACGGCGTTGCAGACCTGATTCCTGCTACGGCTTGAAGCAGTTCTGCGTGGGGCTTTCAGGCTGCCCGGGCTGTGAATTGCGCCAGCCGCTTAAAATGGTGGGCTAATGCCCGCCATCTCATTCCAGTCAGTCTCCAAAACCTATTCATCTTCGCGGTCCCCGTCGGGGCCTGTCGTCAAGGCGCTTGACGACGTCAGCTTTGATATCCAGCAGGGTGAATTTTTCGGCCTTTTGGGTCCCAATGGCGCCGGTAAAACGTCACTCATCAGCATTCTTGCCGGTCTTTCACGCGCGACCAGCGGCAGTGTGAAAGTTCAGGGCAGCGATGTGGTGCTGGATTACGCCACCGCCCGCCGCAAGCTCGGCATCGTTCCGCAAGAACTGGTGTTTGACCCTTTTTTCACTGTGCGTGAGGCACTGCGCATTCAGTCCGGCTATTTCGGCATCAAGAAAAACGACGCATGGATAGACGAATTGCTGGTCAGCCTGGGACTTGCCGACAAAGCCAATGCCAACATGCGGCAGCTTTCGGGCGGCATGAAGCGCCGGGTACTGGTCGCCCAGGCGCTGGTGCACAAACCCCAGGTCATCGTGCTCGATGAACCCACTGCAGGGGTTGACGTTGAACTGCGCCAGACGCTCTGGCAGTTCATCGCCAAACTCAACAAGCAGGGCAGCACGGTGCTGCTGACGACCCACTACCTTGAAGAAGCTGAAGCCCTGTGCAGCCGCATTGCCATGCTCAAGCAGGGCAAGGTGGTGGCACTTGCGCAGACTTCGGAGCTGCTCAAGGCGGCATCATCCAACGTACTGCGCTTCAAGATCGACAGTGAACTGCCAAAGCACCTGGCCGAGCGCGCCCGCATCACCGGCCGCATCGTGCAGTTCCCGGCGCACAACGCACGCGAGATCGAACAATACCTGGCAGCCGTGCGTGAAGCCGGGCTGGTGGCCGAAGACGTTGAAATCCGCAAGGCTGACCTTGAAGATGTCTTCCTTGACCTGATGGCGGAAAAAGTTGTGAAAGAACCTGTGGCACTGAATTTGTCCGGAGTGGCTCTATGACTGGCTGGCAGACTCTTTTCTACAAGGAAGTTTTGCGCTTCTGGAAAGTCGGCTTTCAGACCGTCGGTGCGCCGGTATTGACGGCCGTGATGTACATGCTGATTTTCGGCCACGTCATGCAGGGCAGGGAACTGGTTTACGGCCAGGTCAACTACAACGCCTTCCTGGTGCCGGGCCTGGTGATGATGAGCGTGTTGCAAAACGCATTTGCCAACAGCTCTTCATCGCTGATCCAGAGCAAGATCATGGGCAGCCTGGTGTTTGTGCTTCTGACCCCGCTGTCCCACTGGCACTGGTTTTTTGCCTATGTGGGTTCTTCGGTGGCGCGTGGCCTGCTGGTTGGTCTGGGTGTGTTTGCCGTGACCTCTTTTTTCGGCCTGCCTTCGTTTGTCGCGCCGCTCTGGATCGTGCTGTTTGCCGTGCTGGGTGCCGCGATGCTGGGCGCGCTGGGTGTGATCGCTGGCTTGTGGTCTGAAAAATTTGACCAGATGGCAGCCTTCCAGAACTTTGTCATCATGCCCATGACGTTTTTGAGCGGCGTGTTTTATTCAATCCACTCGCTACCGCCGTTCTGGCAAAAAGTCAGCCACCTGAATCCGTTTTTCTACATGATTGACGGCTTCCGCTACGGCTTCTTCGGCGTGAGCGATGTCTCGCCGTGGCTCAGCCTGGGCATTGTCGGCGGCGCGTTGCTGATCGTTAGCGCCATTGCGATCACGATGCTCAAGACCGGCTACAAAATCAGACACTAGACCAAACATGACAAGCGAAGAACTGAAAACAATCATTGCCGCAGGCCTGCCCTGCGAGCACATCGCCTTGTCCGGTGACGGACGCCATTGGTATGCAACCATTGTCTCTGCCGCCTTCGAGGGCAAGCGCCTGATACAGCGCCACCAGAAGGTTTACGCCACGCTGGGCGGGCGCATGCAGACGGATGAGGTCCATGCCCTGTCGATGAAAACCTACACACCTGCCGAATGGGCAGCCAACCCGCAGTCTTAAATCACAATAAAAACCATGGACAAGTTATTGATCAAGGGCGGCAAGTCGCTGGCCGGCACCGTCACCATTTCGGGTGCCAAAAATGCAGCCTTGCCTGAGCTCTGCGCGGCATTGCTGACGGCTGACACCGTCACGCTTGAAAACGTGCCGCGCCTGCAGGACGTGAGCACCATGCTCAAGCTCATCCGAAACATGGGTGTCAGCGCAGAACGCAGTGAGGCTGCTCCCAGTACTGTGGTCCTCAACGCGGGGGCGCTGAGCTCCCCTGAAGCCCCGTATGAGCTGGTGAAAACCATGCGCGCCTCGGTGCTGGCGCTGGGGCCGCTGCTGGCGCGTTTTGGCGAAGCCACCGTGTCCCTGCCGGGTGGTTGCGCCATCGGTTCGCGGCCTGTAGACCAGCATATCAAGGGTATGCAGGCCATGGGTGCCGAGATTGCCGTCGAACACGGCTACATGATTGCCAAATTGCCGGCCGGGCAAAAGCGCCTCAAGGGTTGCAGCATCACGACCGACATGGTCACGGTCACCGGTACTGAAAACTTCCTGATGGCTGCCAGCCTGGCCGACGGCGAAACGGTTCTTGAAAACGCCGCGCAGGAGCCGGAGATTGGCGACCTGGCCGAGATGCTCATCAAGATGGGCGCAAGGATTGAGGGCCACGGCACCAGCCGTATCGTGATTCAGGGCGTTGAGCGACTGCATGGCTGTACGCACCAGGTGGTGGCCGATCGCATTGAAACCGGCACCTTTCTCTGTGCGGTCGCAGCTGCCGGTGGCGATGTGATCCTGAAGAATGGCCGTATTGACCATCTTGCGGCGGTTGTCGACAAGCTGCGTGAAGCCGGTGCGACTGTGACGGGTGGTGACGGTTTTATCCGCATCCAGGCGAGTGGCCGTCTTGTGGCGCAGTCCTTCCAGACGACCGAATACCCCGGTTTTCCGACCGACATGCAGGCCCAGTTCATGGCGCTTAATGCCATATCGACGGGCTCGAGCACGGTGACCGAGACGATTTTCGAGAACCGTTTCATGCACGTCAACGAGATGGTACGCCTCGGTGCAAAGATACAGATTGAGGGCAAGGTGGCGGTGATGGAAGGCGTTGAGAGACTTTCCGGCGCTACCGTCATGGCCACTGACTTGCGCGCCTCCGCCAGCCTGGTGATTGCCGGCCTGGTTGCCGATGGTGAAACGCTGGTTGACCGCATCTACCATCTTGACCGCGGCTATGACCAGATGGAAGCAAAGTTGCGCGGCATTGGTGCAGACATCGAGAGGGTGAAGTGATGATCACACTTGCCCTGTCAAAAGGCCGCATCTTTGACGACATTGTTCCGCTGCTCAAAAGTGCGGGCATTGAGGTCCTGGATGACCCTGAAAAATCCCGCAAGCTGATCCTGGACACCAACCAGCCTGATTTGCGCGTGGTGCTGGTACGTGCGACCGATGTGCCGACGTATGTGCAGTACGGCGGCGCTGATATCGGCGTGGTGGGCAAGGACACCCTGCTTGAATCGGGTAGCCAGGGCCTGTACCAGCCGCTCGATCTGCAGATTGCCAAATGCCGCATCAGCGTGGCCGTGCGTGAAGGTTTTGATTACACAGCCGCCGTGAAGCAGGGCTCGCGCCTGAAGGTGGCTACCAAATACGTGGCGATTGCCCGGGAGTTTTTTGCATCAAAGGGCGTGCACGTCGATTTGATCAAGCTCTACGGCAGCATGGAGCTCGCCCCTTTGACAGGCCTGGCTGATGCGATTGTCGATCTGGTTTCCACCGGCAATACGCTCAAGGCCAACCACCTGATCGAGGTTGAACGCATCATGGACATCAGCTCGCATCTGGTGGTGAACCAGACCGCGCTCAAGCTCAAGCAGGCGCCCATTCGCAAACTCATAGACGCATTCTCGGATGCGCTCAAAAAATAGTATTTGTCCGTCCTTATGAATCTGGTTGCCGCCCCTGTCCGCCTGTCCACCGCCTCCGGCACCTTTGATGCCGATTTTCAGGCGCGGCTGCACTGGTCTGCAGATACCGATGCAGCGATTGAGCAGCGGGTGGCCGACATCCTGGCCGATGTGCAAAAACGCGGCGACGCAGCGGTCCTTGAGTACACCGCGCGCTTTGACGGGCTGGATGTTGCGGCGATGGGCCAACTCGAACTGACGCAGGCCGAATTGAAGGCCGCGTTTGAGTCCATTCCCGCCGCCCAGCGCGAGGCCCTTGAAGCGGCAGCCCGCCGCGTGCGCAGCTATCACGAAGCCCAGAGGAAGGCCAGCGGTGAAAGCTGGAGCTATCGTGACGAAGACGGCACGCTGCTTGGGCAAAAGGTCACGCCACTGGACCGCGTCGGCATCTATGTGCCCGGCGGCAAGGCAGCTTATCCATCATCGGTGCTGATGAATGCCATTCCCGCGCATGTGGCCGGTGTTGGTGAAATCATCATGGTGGTGCCCACGCCCAAGGGCGAAAAAAACGCGCTTGTTCTGGCAGCAGCCTACATCGCCGGCGTGACGCGTGCCTTCACGATTGGTGGCGCGCAGGCCGTGGCGGCCCTGGCGTACGGCACCCAGACTGTGCCCAAGGTCGACAAAATCACCGGGCCGGGCAATGCCTATGTCGCCAGCGCCAAGAAACGCGTCTTCGGCATCGTCGGCATAGACATGATTGCCGGCCCGTCCGAGATCCTGGTGCTGGCCGACGGCAGCACACCTGCCGACTGGGTGGCGATGGATTTGTTCAGCCAGGCCGAGCACGACGAGCTTGCACAAAGTATTTTGCTGTGCCCGGACGCTGCTTACATCGACGCCGTGCAGGAGGCCATCAACCGCCTCTTGCCCGACATGCCGCGCGCAGACATCATTGCCAAATCGCTGACCGGCCGCGGCGCGTTGATCCACACCCGCAGCATGGAAGAAGCCTGCGAGATCAGCAACCGCATTGCGCCCGAGCATCTTGAAGTCAGCAGCAGAGATCCACACCGCTGGGAGCCGCTCCTCAGGCATGCGGGCGCCATCTTCCTGGGCGCGTACACCAGCGAGTCGCTCGGTGACTACTGTGCCGGCCCCAACCACGTGTTGCCCACCAGCGGCACAGCCCGATTCAGTTCGCCGCTCGGCGTTTACGATTTCCAGAAGCGCAGCAGCCTGATTGAGGTCAGTGAGGCAGGCGCGCAGGTGCTCGGCAAAGTGGCTGCAGAGCTGGCCTATGGCGAAGGGCTGCAGGCCCATGCGCGTGCTGCCGAAATGCGCCTGAAGTCCGTTCCCGACATGAGAAAAAGCAAATGACCGCCGCCGACTCTTCCCTTGCCCCCAATCTTAAAAAACTGATACGCCAGGACGTGCAGTCCATGCACGCCTATGCCATCCAGGATTCGGCAGGCATGGTCAAACTCGATGCGATGGAAAACCCGCACCGTCTGCCAGCCGCGCTACAGGCGCACCTCGGTCAGCGTCTTGGCGCTCTGGCGCTGAACCGTTACCCCGATGGCCGTGTGAATGATTTGCGCAAGGCACTGGCTGACTATGCACAAATGCCTGAAGGCTTTGACATCATGCTGGGCAATGGCTCGGACGAACTGATCTCGCTGCTGGCCATGGCATGTGATGTGGAGGGCGGATCCATCCTCGCGCCATTGCCGGGTTTTGTGATGTACGGCATGAGCGCCCAGTTGCAGGGCCTCAAGTTCATAGGCGTGCCGCTGACAGCGGACTTTGAACTCGACGAAGCTGCCATGCTGGCCGCCATTGCAGAACACCAGCCGTCCATCATTTATATCGCTTACCCCAACAATCCCACCGCAAATTTGTGGGACGACGCGGTGATCGAAAAAATCGTCAACGCTGCGCCTGGGCTGGTGGTGTTTGACGAGGCTTACCAGCCGTTTTCGAGCAAGAGTTACATCAACCGCATCACAAAACACAGCCATGTGCTGCTGATGCGAACCTTGAGCAAGTTCGGCCTGGCCGGCGTGCGTATCGGCTACATGATGGGCCCGAAGGCATTGATTGCCGAGATCGACAAGGTGCGCCCACCCTACAACATCAGCGTCCTTAATTACGAGTGCGCCCTGTTTGCGCTGGAGCACGAGGCCGAATTTGCCCTGCAGGCGAGGGACCTGGTCGAACAGCGCGCGCAATTGATGCTCCGACTGGAAGTGCTTGAAGGGGTAAAAGCCTGGAAAAGCGACGCCAACATGATCCTGATCCGGGTGCCGGATGCCGCAAAAACCTTTGAGGGCATGAAGGCCCGCAAGGTGCTGGTCAAAAACGTTTCTAAAATGCATCCATTGCTGGCCAATTGTTTGCGACTGACGGTCGGCACCGCTGACGAGAACGCACAAATGCTGGCGGCGCTCAAAGAATCACTATGACTACCCCAACACCTGCAGCTCCCCGCACTGCCGAGGTTTCCCGCAACACGGCAGAAACCAAAATCACCGTCAAGGTCAATCTTGACGGCACCGGCAAGGCCAGCCTGTCGACCGGCATTGGTTTTTTCGACCATATGCTGGACCAGATTGCGCGCCATGGGTTGATTGACCTGGACATCCACGCCGAGGGCGATCTGCACATTGATGGGCACCACACGGTTGAAGACGTCGGCATCACGCTGGGGCAGGCAGTGGCCAAAGCCGTGGGCGACAAAAAGGGCCTGCGCCGTTATGGTCATGCGTATGTGCCCCTGGACGAAGCGCTTTCGCGGGTCGTGGTCGATTTCTCCGGCCGCCCCGGGCTGGAGATGCATGTGCCCTTCAAGAGCGGCATGATAGGCACTTTTGACAGCCAGCTCGCGTATGAATTTTTTCAGGGCTTTGTCAACCACGCTTTTGTGACGCTGCACATCGACAACCTGCGCGGCGACAACTCGCATCACCAGGCCGAGACCGTCTTCAAGGCGTTTGCGCGCGCACTGCGCATGGCACTGGAGATCGATCCGCGCGCTGCGGGCGTCATCCCTTCGACCAAGGGCTCGCTTTAATCCCGCTGCATGGGTTTTTGCCTGACCCTGGTGTCTGATCGCCTGCTTTTCCCATGACTCCCTTTCTGCCCCCCAACACCTGATGGCAATACCCAAAACAGTCGCAGTGGTCGACTACGGCATGGGCAACCTGCGCTCCGTCTCGCAAGCTGTGCAGCACGTCGCCAGAGGCAGCGGCTTTGAAGTCGTCGTTACTTCAAAAGCCGAAGACGTGATGAACGCCGAACGTGTGGTTCTGCCCGGCCAGGGCGCGATTGCCGATTGCATGCGCGAACTGGCCGAGTCGGGCATGAAGGACGCGGTGCTTCACGCCGCAGCGCACAAGCCCCTGTTTGGTGTCTGTGTCGGCATGCAGATGCTGCTCACCCACAGCCAGGAGGGTGTTCCTGGCGATGGCGGTGCCGGTACTGCAGGGCTCAACCTGATTCCGGGTGAAGTCATCAAATTCGACCTGGCCGGTAAAACCCAGCCTGATGGCAGCCGCTACAAGGTGCCTCAGATGGGCTGGAACCAGGTTTACCAAAACGGTGCATCGGCCGGAAAAGCCCATCCGGTATGGGCTGGCGTGCCGGACGGCGCTTATTTCTATTTTGTGCACAGCTTTTACGCCCATCCGTCTGATGCGCGCCACACTGCAGGCGAAGCGGACTACGGTGCGCGCTTTACGGCTGCGATTGCACGCGATAATATTTTTGCAACACAGTTTCATCCAGAAAAGAGCGCTGACCAGGGCCTGACCCTGTATCGCAATTTTCTGCACTGGAACCCGTGACTTGCCCCAACCCTTTATTTAAACCGCTGACTTTTCCCGTTTCCTGACCGCAACATGCTACTTATCCCCGCGATTGACCTGAAAGACGGCCACTGCGTACGCCTTAAACAAGGCGACATGGATCAATCCACCGTATTCAGCGAGGATCCGGCAGCCATGGCGCGCAGCTGGGTCGACAAGGGGGCAAGGCGGCTGCACCTAGTCGATCTCAACGGTGCCTTCGCGGGCAAGCCCAAAAACGAGGCGGCCATCAAGAAAATCCTGGCCGAGGTCGGCAGCGAAGTCGATGTTCAACTGGGGGGCGGCATTCGCGACCTTGACACCATCGAGCGTTACCTTGACGCAGGTCTTCGCTACGTGATCATCGGCACCGCAGCCGTCAAGAACCCGGGATTCCTGCAGGATGCCTGCACCGCATTTGGCGGCCACATCATCGTGGGTCTGGATGCCAAGGACGGCAAGGTCGCGACGGATGGCTGGAGCAAGATGACCGGCCATGAAGTCATAGACCTCGGCAAGAAGTTCCAGGATTACGGTGTCGAAGGCATCATTTACACCGACATTGGCCGCGACGGCATGCTCACGGGCATCAACATGGAAGCCACCGTCAAACTCGCGCAGGCGTTGACCATTCCTGTCATCGCTTCGGGTGGGCTTTCCAGCATGGCCGATATCGAGGCGCTGTGCGACGTCGAGGACGAAGGCGTTGAAGGCGTGATTTGTGGCCGCTCTATTTACAGCGGCGATCTCGATTTTGAGAAAGCACAGGCCAGAGCCGACGAATTGAACGGATGAACCCTGTTCAAACGATCGGCGGCTTTCTGCATGCAAGCAGGAGCCGCGGA
The DNA here is from genome assembly GCA_040390295.1 of Pseudomonadota bacterium. Classification (GTDB taxonomy): domain Bacteria; phylum Pseudomonadota; class Gammaproteobacteria; order Burkholderiales; family Burkholderiaceae_C; genus Polaromonas. The sequence continues at coordinate 135,779 of JAZJYR010000007.1, read as the reverse complement.
ACCGGCTTCGCCGGGCCGCAGGCGGGGCGGCCCCCTCGGGGGGCAGGGAACCACACGAAGTGGGCGACCGTGGGGCCAAATGCTAGCTAAAAGAATCATTCCCTGCCTCGATGTCACGGGCGGCCGTGTCGTCAAGGGCGTCAATTTTGTCGAACTGCGTGACGCGGGCGACCCGGTGGAAATTGCCGCGCGCTACAACGACCAGGGCGCGGATGAACTCACCTTTCTCGACATCACGGCCACCAGCGATGGTCGTGACCTGATCCTGCACATCATTGAAGCTGTGGCATCACAGGTCTTCATTCCGCTCACTGTAGGCGGTGGTGTGCGTACGGTGGACGATGTGCGTCGGCTGCTCAATGCAGGTGCCGACAAGACCAGTTTTAATTCTGCGGCGCTGGCCAACCCGCAGGTGATTGAAGAGGCATCCGCAAAGTACGGTGCGCAGTGCATTGTGGTGGCGATTGACGCCAAACGCCGGTCCGAAGAGGATGCCAAAACGCGCGGTGCGGGCTGGGATGTCTACAGCCACGGCGGCCGAAAAAATACCGGCCTGGACGCGGTGGCCTGGGCCACTGAAATGGCCCGCCGGGGCGCCGGGGAGATTCTGCTCACCAGTATGGATCGTGACGGTACAAAATCCGGCTTTGACCTGGCGCTGACACGCGCTGTGAGCGATGCTGTCAACGTACCGGTCATTGCCTCGGGTGGCGTGGGCAACCTCGAACATCTGGCCGACGGCATACAGATTGGCGGTGCGGATGCGGTGCTGGCTGCCAGCATCTTCCATTACGGCGAATACACGGTTCAGCAGGCCAAGCGCGCCATGGCTGCGCGCGGCATACCGGTAAGGCTGTAACCCCCGTCGAGGGTATGCAAACCCCTTTGGCTTCGCCTTCCTCCCCTGCCGGGGCGAAAAATTTGCAACCTCTGTCGGCTTCGCGCACTTCGTGTCGCTACGTCTTTTCCCCTGCCGGGACGGTATCTGCGGTCCGGCAGAGCCGGTCCCGCGATATCCTTGCCTTGGGCAATGGTGCTCTCGATGACGCCTGTTGCAAATCCCTGACAATAGACACCATGAAATGGCTAGACGACATCAGTTGGGACGACAAGGGCCTGGTCCCGGTCATTGCGCAGGAAGCCGCCAGCGGCGACGTGCTCATGTTTGCGTGGATGAACCGCGAGGCGCTGCAAAAGACCGCCGAGCTGGGCCAGGCCGTGTATTACAGCCGCTCGCGTGGCCGCTTGTGGCACAAGGGCGAAGAGTCCGGCAACCAGCAGGCGGTGCATGAAATCCGCATGGACTGCGACAACGATGTGATCCTGCTGAAAGTGACACAGCTCGGGCACGAACCCGATGAACAGGGCATCGCATGCCACACGGGCCGCCACAGCTGCTTTTTCAGTCTGTACAGGGATGGCCAGTGGGTGGTGACCGAGCCCGTCCTCAAGGACCCGAAAAGCATGTACAAACAAACTCCCGGCAAACATGACCACGAATGATTCCCTCCAGCGCCTGGCGCAAACCATAGAAAGCCGCAAGGTCGCGAACGGTGGCGACCCGGAGAAAAGTTATGTGGCCCGCCTGTTGCACAAAGGCCCCGATGCCTTTCTGAAAAAAATTGGCGAGGAGGCGACGGAAACCGTGATGGCTGCCAAGGACATTGACCACGGCGGCGCCACACCCGATCTGAAAGGCAAGCTTGTCGGCGAAGTGGCCGACCTGTGGTTTCACAGCCTCATTGCACTGGCGCACTATGACCTGAGCCCCGCCGACGTGATTGCCGAACTCGAGCGCCGCGAAGGCACAAGCGGCATTGAAGAAAAGGCACTGCGCAAGGCGCAGGGTCGTGATGCCGCTGAAAAGCGCTGAAATTGACAGTCGTTAACCCCAGCAGGAGCAAGCAACATGAGCGAGACCAACTTCGCCGATTTTGAAAGCAAGACAGAGGGTGACCGCACCGTCATGCATGTGCTGTACGGCCTGCACACGCTGGCGTGGTTCAGCGGCGGGGTGTTTGCCGTCATCGCGCTCATCATCAATTACATACGGCGTGCCGACGAAACGGACCCCCTGTACATATCGCACCACAACTACATGATCAGCACATTCTGGTGGACCATGCTCTGGCTGGTGGTGACATCGCCCTTGTGGCTGTTGTTGTTCTTCCCCGGCGCCATTGCCTGGTTCATCATCTGGCTCTGGTACCTGTACCGCTGCGTGCTGGGCTGGATGCGTTTTAACTCGCAACGCCTGCCGCTTTTGAACAGCGCCATCTGACCTGCACCACCCTCCATCGCCAGAGTTGCCCAGAGTTGCCATGAGTCATCCCGAGAACTGTATTTTTTGCAAAATCGCCGCTGGCACCATTCCCAGCCGCAAGGTCTACGAAGATGAAGACATCTTTGTTTTTCATGACATCGCGCCGTGGGCACCGGTGCATTTTTTGATGATCCCCAAGGCGCACATTCCGTCCATGGCCCAGGTCGCCGCCGGACATGAGGCGTTGTTGGGGCGCATGATGGTGCTGGCCCCCAAACTGGCGCTGGAGCAGGGCTGCAGGCCCTACCCCGAAGGCGGCTTTCGCATCCTCACCAATACCGGCGCGGAAGGAGGCCAGGAAGTGCATCACCTGCACCTCCACGTCATGGGTGGGCCGCGCCCCTGGCTGAGAGGTTAGCCCCACGTTCGCCCACTGCGTGTGGCTCTCTGCCCCCGAGGGGGCGCCCCGCCTGCAGCGCGGCAAAGCCGGTTCTGCGGCTCGGACTGGCTTCAGGGCGGCGGTCTGGCTGACTAACCCCACCAGAAGGTAAGGTGTAACCTGCGCTGCAGGGGCTGGGGCTTTAGAATCGTCAAATCCACCTGCAACCACTGCATATCGATTTAGGAGCAAATCATGGGTTCATTTTCAATCTGGCACTGGCTGATCGTGCTGCTGATCGTCGTCATGGTCTTTGGTACCAAGAAGCTCAAGAACATGGGCAGCGACCTCGGCGGTGCCGTCAAGGGCTTCAAGGACGGCATGAAAGACGGTTCTTCAACGCCTGAAACGCCTGTGCCTCCCCAGCAGGTCACGACCGGCGCAGCTGCCGACAAGACCACCATTGACGTCGAAGCCCGTCAAAAATCCTGAACTGACGTCAGAAACCTCCACCAGTGATTGACCTCGGCGTCTCCAAAATCGCGCTGATCGGCGCGGTCGCGCTAATCGTGATCGGCCCTGAAAAGCTGCCGCGTGTTGCGCGCACGGTCGGCACGCTGCTCGGCAAGGCCCAGCGTTATGTGGCCGACGTCAAGAACGAGGTCAACCGCTCCATGGAGCTGGATGAACTCAAGAAGATGAAGGAAACCGTTGAGGGTGCCGCCCGCGATGTCGAGAACTCCATCCAGACGCATTCCAGCGATTTCGAAAAATCATGGTCTGAAGCGACCAGCCAGGACAGCTACGGCGATTTGCCCGGAGTGCATGTCTTCCCCGAGTACAAGCACCCCAAAAAGAAGTGGCGCCTGAAGACCGGTGCCACACCGCAGTGGTACAAGGCGCGTTCAGGCGTGCGCACCAAGGCGCAGTCCGGTGCGGCACGTGTGGCACGTTTTCGCCCCCAGCCGGGTCCGCGTTCCTGAACAATCCCGGCGCGCGACCATGCGCAATCCATAAAGCGCTAAACGCGATTCTTCCCCCATGAGCGATTCAAACACCGACAAGCCTGACGAACTCGCAGGCACAGAGCAGCCCTTTGTGCAGCACCTGATGGAGCTGCGCGACCGGATGATCAAGGCGGTCATCGCCATCGGCGTGGCGGCCGCGGTGCTGGCGATATTTCCCGGCCCTGCCGCGCTCTACGACATCATGGCGCAGCCGCTGATCAATTCGCTGCCTGCCGGCTCCAAGCTGATCGCCATCAACGTGATTTCACCTTTTGTGGTGCCGATCAAGATCCTCTTCATGGCGGCTTTCATGATTGCGCTGCCGGTGGTGCTGTACCAGGTCTGGGCTTTCGTCGCGCCCGGCCTGTATTCGCATGAGAAAAAGCTGGTCATGCCCCTGGTGGTGTCCAGCACCATCCTGTTTTTTGTCGGCGTGGCGTTTTGTTATTACGTCGTCTTTGGCCAGGTCTTTCACTTCATCCAGAGTTTTGCGCCCAAATCCATCCAGGCCTCGCCCGACATCGAGGAGTACCTGAGCTTCGTTCTGGGCATGTTCCTGGCGTTCGGCCTGGCGTTTGAGGTGCCGATTGCCGTGATCCTGCTGGTGCGCATGGGCATCCTGAGCGTGGCCCAGCTCCGCCAGTACCGCGGTTATTTCTGGGTGATTGCCGCCATCGGCACCGCTCTGGTGACGCCGCCGGATGCCGGGTCCATGATCATGCTGCTTGGCGTGGTGGGCGGCCTGTATGAAGTCGGCATCATCGCCGCGCAGATGTTCGTCAAGCACACCAAGGCGCCTGACACGGACACAGACACGGAAATCGCCAAGTCTGAAACGCCATAGCGCCCGCAAGGCCGGCAGCGCAGCGGCGGGAGCGAGTGGCAATTGCTATTAAATCGGTAGCTGCTCACGCCCATATCTATTGGTCTAGAGGCCGATTCGATGGTTAAAAAAGGCCTTTTTCAGGTCTTTTTTTGGTTTTTACCGGCCGGTTTTGGGCTTCAAAAGTCAAAATGTTAATACGTAACTTAACTTTTGAAGAATTTTGCCGTACACGTTAAAAATTTAATGTCTACGGCAAAAAAAGCCTGGCCTAGCGCTGCTGCAGTTTGGGTCGCTGGCGTTTGCCCGGCGTCACGGCGATGTCGCTCTTTCCATCCTGGCGCACCACGGTCAAAGGGGCAGGGACGCCGGGTTTGAGTGCCGAGACGGCGCCCAGCAACTCCATGACGTTGGTGACGGCTTTGCCATTCACGGCGGTGATCACGTCGCCAGGTCGAATGCCGGCCTGCGCGGCGGGGCCGTTTTGCAGCACGCCGGTGATGATCACGCCGGTTTTGGCCTTCACGTCAAAGGTTTCGGCCAGTTCTGCGTTCAGCTCCTGCGGTTCCACGCCGATCCAGCCACGGGTGACCTGGCCGTCCTTCACGATACCCTCCAGCACCTGTTTGGCGGTGGAAACGGGAATCGCAAAACCGATGCCCATGGAGCCGCCAGAGCGTGAATAAATCGCCGTGTTGATGCCCATCAGGTTGCCGGCGGTGTCGACCAGTGCGCCGCCCGAGTTGCCCGGGTTGATGGCGGCGTCGGTCTGGATGAAGTTCTCGAATGTATTGATGCCGAGCTGGTTGCGGCCCAGTGCACTGACGATGCCGCCCGTCACCGTTTGCCCCACGCCGAAAGGGTTGCCAATGGCCAGCACCGGGTCGCCCACCTGCAACTGGTCGGAGTTGCCGAGGACGATCACGGGCAGTTTGTCGAGTTCGATTTTCAGGATCGCCAGATCGGTGTCCGGGTCGGTGCCTATGACCTTGGCTTTGGCCTTGCGCTTGTCATTGAGGATGACCTCAATTTCGTCGGCACCTTCGACCACGTGGTTATTGGTCAGGATATAACCGCTGTCGCTGATGATGACGCCGCTTCCCAGGCCGCCCTGGGGTTCGTCTCTGCCCTGGTCGCCGAAAAAGAACTTGAACCAGGGGTCGTCGGACTGCGGGTTTTTTGCGGCGGCCTTGCTGGTGTTGATGCTGACCACCGCCGCCGAGGCAACTTTGGCCGCCGCACTGAAACTGCCGACCGGCCCGGTGCCGCGTTGCACGTTGCTGGAAGGCGCTTCAAGCACTGACACGGCGTTCATGCTCGGGCGCCGGTCCAGCCATTGGGGCTTGAGTGTCGCCACCACAAAATAGCCCGCCAGCAACACGGTGACGGTTTGGGAAAACAGGAGCCAGAATTTGCGCATGGTCAGAAGTGGGAGCGGCCGGCAGGCGAGCGGGTGGAAGGGAGAGGGAGCTAGGGGCCCCAAGCCTTGTGTGCATTGGGTTTGCTGTAATTTTCGCCCAGTTTGTATCGGCCAGTGTCCTGCGCGCGCTGATGGCCGTTAAAAGCGGTAAATTAGGCCATCGTCAAAAATCAGGAGACCGGCCATGAAAGCTTCCAGCGTCCTCGCCACCATAGGCAACACGCCGCACATCCGTATCAACCGCCTGTTTGGCGCGGCCAGCCAGTCGCACCAGATTTACATCAAGTCCGAGCGCAGCAACCCGGGCGGCTCCATCAAGGACAGAATTGCCCTGAGCATGGTCGAGGCGGCTGAAAAATCCGGCGCGTTGAAGCCGGGCGGCACCATCATCGAACCGACGTCCGGCAACACGGGCGTCGGCCTGGCCATGGTGGCCGCCGTCAAGGGTTACAAGCTGGTGCTGGTGATGCCCGAAAGCATGAGCATTGAGCGGCGCCGGCTGATGCTGGCCTACGGCGCCAGTTTCGACCTGACGCCACGGGAAAAGGGCATGAACGGCGCCATCGCCCGTGCCAGGGAACTGCAGGGCCAGACCCCCAACTCATGGACGCCCCAGCAATTTGAAAACCCGGCCAACATCGAGGTGCATGTGCGCACCACGGCTGCAGAAATCCTGGCCGACTTCCCGAACGGCGTGGATTACCTGATCACTGGCGTGGGCACCGGCGGCCACCTGACCGGCGTGGCGCGTGTGCTGAAGGAAAAATTCCCGAAAACAAAGGTGTTTGCCGTCGAGCCTTCCGCATCACCGGTCATCAGTGGCGGCAAGCCATCCCCGCACCCGATTCAGGGCATAGGCGCAGGTTTTATCCCCGCCAACCTGGACACCAGCCTGCTCGATGGCGTGATCCAGGTGGAGGCGGATGCCGCCAAGGATTTCGCCCGCCGCAGCGCCGCAGAAGAGGGGCTGCTGGTCGGCATTTCGTCAGGCGCCACGCTGGCTGCGATTGCCCAAAAGCTGCCTGATATTCCGGCTGGCAGCACCGTGCTGGGCTTCAACTACGACACCGGCGAGCGTTACCTTTCGGTTGAAGGGTTCCTGCCCTGAGCCTTTGGGCGCCTCCTGCGGGAGCAGGTGGGTGTCGATGTAAGTAAAAACCCTTAGAATGAGGATTGGCTGTGCGAGCCGCACTGTTGTTTCGGCTGTCCCCGTTCTTGACGGCATGGACATCCAGCATCAGGCCGTCGCGCCTCTGATCGAACACTGGCAGCAGGCATTTCGCCTGTCTTGCGCGCCGGGCACAGCTCAAATCTCAAGATCGCATCGAAACGCCCTATGACCCACCTGAACCCTGCTGGCGGGAGCGTTGCTCCCGCGCCCTCGCGTCGCCTTACACAACATGATTACCAGACGCTGGGGCTGTCCGCCCTGGGCGGCACGCTGGAGTTTTATGACTTCGTGATTTATGTGTTTTTTGCCACGGTGCTGGGCAGCCTGTTTTTCCCGGTCGACATGCCCGACTGGTTGCGTCAGTTGCAGACTTTCGGCATTTTTGCTGCCGGGTATCTCGCGCGCCCGGTAGGCGGTATCGTGATTGCCCACTTCGGCGACAAGCTCGGCCGCAAAAAGATGTTCACGCTGAGCATTTTTCTGATGGCCCTTCCCACGCTGGTGATCGGCCTGTTGCCCACTTACGCCAGCATCGGCGTGGCGGCGCCCTTGCTTCTTCTGGCAATGCGTGTGCTCCAGGGCGCTGCGATCGGCGGGGAGATGCCCGGCGCCTGGGTTTTTGTGGCCGAGCATGTGCCGGCCAGGCGTTATGGCCTGGGCATCGGCACGCTGACGGCCGGCATCACGGGTGGCATTCTGCTCGGCTCCCTTGTGGCGATCGCGCTGAACAGCCACTACACGTCTGCCGAGGTGCATGATTTTGCCTGGCGCATACCCTTTATCCTGGGCGGCATCTTCGGCCTGGTGTCGGTCTACCTGCGGCGTTTCCTGCAGGAAACCCCGGTGTTCCGTGAGATGGCAGAGTTGCGCAATGTGGCCCGCGAGATGCCCGTCAAAACCATTTTGCGCGAGCACCGTGCGGCCAGTGTCCTGGTCGGCCTGCTGACCTGGGTGTTGTCTGCTGCCATCGTGGTGGTGGTGCTGTTCACGCCGACCTACCTTCAAAAAGTGCATCACGTCCCCGTGACGCTGGCGCTTGAAGCGAATGCCCTGGCCACGCTGATGCTGACCCTGGGTTGCGTGCTGGTGGGCTGGGCGGTTGACCGCTTCGGGTCGCGGCTGGTGATGCTGGTGGGCTTTGGCGGCCTGCTTGTCACGTCCTATCTTTTCTATAGCGGCCTGCCCGGGACACCGGCCTCGCTCGTACTCAGCTACGCGCTGGCGGGCCTGTTTGTGGGCATCATTGCGGTGGTTCCCATGGTCGGCGTGCGGGCCTTTCCGGCTGCCGTGCGTTTTACCGGCCTGTCCTTCTCCTACAACATGTCCTATGCGATTTTTGGGGGGCTCACGCCCATCATCATCACGACCTGGCTGCAAAAAGACGTGATGGCCCCCGCCTACTACGTGGGCGGCCTGGCCGTGCTGGGTTTTGTGCTGGGCCTGCTGCCATTGAGCCACCGCGGGTTCATGGGCCCAAAAGACAGGCCGGCCAGCCGGGACAAAGCTGCGTAACCGGGCGTACGCGGGCGGGCCTGAGACAATCCGGCCATGAGCATCTCCCCATCCGCCACCCGGCAAGACCTGCTGCAGGCCTTTGACACGCTGCTGCAGCCCGAACGCTTCAAGGACTATGGGCCCAACGGCCTGCAGGTCGAGGGCAAAGCCGACGTGCGCAAGATCGTCTCGGGCGTCACCGCCAGTCGAGCGCTGATAGATGCCGCGATAGCGGCGCAGGCCGATGCCATTTTTGTACACCATGGCCTGTTCTGGCGTGGCCAGGATGGGCGGGTGACTGGCTGGATGAAGCAGCGCCTGGCGCTGTTGCTGGCGCATGACATCAACCTGTTTGCCTACCATCTGCCGCTGGATGCGCATCCCGAACTGGGCAACAACGCCCAATTGGGTCGGCAACTCGGCCTCGTCGCCCATGAGGGCGAGCCGGGCCGTTTCGGCGAGCAGCGCCTGGGTTTTCTGGGCAGCAGGGCCGATGGTGGCAGTTTCGGCAATGCCGAAGAGCTCGCGGTTGTTGTCGAACGCGCCCTGAAAAAGCCGGTGACCCTTGTCGGTGCAACAACGTCGGCGATTAAAAATGTGGCCTGGTGCAGTGGCGGCGCGCAGGGTTATTTTGAGGCCGCCATAGCGGCTGGCGCGGATGCCTTCATCACCGGTGAAATTTCCGAACCCCAGGCGCATTACGCGCGTGAAATGGGTGTTGCCTTCATCGCCTGCGGCCACCACGCATCCGAGCGTTACGGGGCGCCGGCGGTGGCTGTGCAAGTTGCGTCGCAGTGGGGGCTGACCCACGAATTCATCGATATCGACAATCCCGCATGAGCCAACCCATCCTCATCACCATGGGCGACGCCGCGGGCATCGGCCCCGAAATCATTGCCAGAGCCTTTTCTGCTGCCCCTGCCGACATGTCGGGTTGTATCGTGGTGGGCGATGTGGCGACCTTGCGCCGTGCCGCCGCCATGGTTGCTGGCGGTCCGGCTTTGCCAGTGCTGGTGCTTGACGGTCTGGACGGCTTTTCAGCTCCTCCGGGCTGCATTCCCGTGTTGAAGCGCGGCGAACTTGTTGATGCCATTCCTTTTGGCCAGGTCAGTGGATTGGCTGGCAAGGCCGCTGCAGAATGCATTGTCTTTGCGGCACGTGCGGTGCTTGGCGGGCAGGCCGCTGCCATGGTGACTGCGCCCATTCACAAGGAGGCGCTGGCCGCAGCAGGAGGCGCGGCGGGACATTTCCCCGGGCACACGGAGATGCTGCAGGCTGAAGCAGCGGCCTTCCTGGGCAAGCCTGTCAGTGAAGTGCCTGTGCGCATGATGCTGGCCAATGACGAACTGAAAACGGTGCTGGTGAGCATTCACATGTCGCTTCGCCATGCCATTGACGCCGTGACTTTTGACAACGTGCTTCAGACGCTTCGCATCACCCAAAAAGCCTTGCGCACAAGTCTTGGCCGGGCTCCCCGTATCGCGGTTGCGGGCCTTAATCCGCATGCAGGCGAGGGTGGTCTTTTCGGGTCAGAGGAGCGCGACATCATTTCACCGGCCATCGCCGCAGCCAGGGCCGAGGGGCTTGACGCCAGCGGTCCTTTTGCGCCCGATACGGTCTTCATGCGTGCCCGAAACGCAGCGGGCACGCCGGGCGAGTTTGACGTCGTGGTGGCGATGTACCACGACCAGGGCCTGATTCCGGTGAAGTACCTTGGCGTGGCGCATGGCGTGAATGTCACGCTGGGCTTGCCTCTGGTGCGGACAAGCCCGGACCACGGAACGGCATTTGACATCGCAGGGACAGGCCGGGCAGATGCCTCCAGCCTGATTGCTGCCGTGCGCATGGCGCGTCAGCTGGCGTCCTGAAACAGGAAACAGGCGGCGGCTTGGTGTCTTCGCAAGCAGGCGCCGCCGGTATGGCTCTGCCAGCCGCAGGCGGCCGTCCCCTTTAGGGGCAAGGCCGCTACACGCAGTGAGCGAACGTGGGGGCTTTATTTCTTCAAGCTGTCGCGAATCTCGCGCAGCAGCACGATATCTTCCGGGGGCGCTGCCGGTGCAGCAGCGGCAGGCTCGGCCTGGCGACGCTTGAGCTTGTTGATCTCCTTGACCATCAGGAAAATGATGAACGCCAGGATGAAGAAGTTCAGAACAATGGTCAGGAAGTGGCCATAGGCAAAGACGGGCACCCCGGCTTTCCTGAGTGCTTCCAGCGACATGTCCGTGCCTGCAGGGACGTTGCCGAGAAGCAAATACATCTGTGAAAAGTCCAGCTTGCCAAAAACCAGGCCCACCACAGGCATGATGAGGTCACTGACCACTGCATCGACGATCTTGCCGAATGCTGCGCCGATGATGACGCCCACCGCCAGGTCGATCACGTTGCCCTTGATGGCAAATTCCCTGAATTCCTTCATCATTCCCATGCTTTTCTCCTTTGGCTGGTTTTTATCCGGTGCACGGCTGTCAGACGTGCAGACTTTGCGGATGCAATTATGAGCGCTGACGGGGCCTCTTTGGCTGCCGATGCCATTGCGCCTGAAACAAGGCATGGCGTGCCTGAAAAACAGGCAGGCACGGCGTGTGGCCCACCCAAATCGCGTGCCTGGCAGACGCTCGCGCTTGAAAAGCGATCCCGCGCTCCGCTACAATTACGGGTTGACCCCACTAAGCCTATTTCAAGCCAGTTCTTGAAGGACTCTCATGACCCAAGCAAGCGCGAACGGTGCCCCAGCAGGTGCCCCTTTGGATAAAGATAAAAGAAACTGGATCGTCGCCACCGCCGCTGTCGGCGGCATAGGCGCAGTTGCCACCGCCGTCCCATTTGTCAGCACGTTTCAGCCTTCCGAAAAGGCAAAAGCAGCGGGCGCGGCTGTTGAAGTTGATATTTCTGCCGTCAAGCCCGGTGAAAAAATCACCGTGGAATGGCGCGGCAAGCCGGTCTGGATCGTCAAGCGCACGCCCGAGCAGCTCGCGGAACTGCCCAAGCTCGATGGCCTGCTCGCAGACCCGCAATCCAGGCGCAAGCAGGATGAATTGACCCCGGCATATGCCCGCAACGAAGGTCGATCCATCAAGCCCGAGGTTTTTGTCGCTGTCGGCATTTGCACCCATCTGGGCTGCTCGCCTTCAGACAAGTTCCAGCCCGGTGCAGTTGGTGGCATGCAGTCGGATTGGGGCGGCGGCTTTCTCTGCCCCTGCCACGGCTCCACTTTCGACATGGCCGGCCGCGTTTACAAAAACAAGCCCGCGCCAGACAACCTGGAAGTCCCGCCGCACATGTACCTCTCAGACACCCGTCTGCTGATTGGTGAAGACAAAAAGGCCTGAGGCGTTTCGCACACACGGACCACCTCGCAAGACCTTGTAGCCGGCAGCTGAGGCAAGTGCAGATACGCATGCCCCGGTTGCTCGCAAAAGAACCCCACCGAACCAGGATCAGTTATGGCTGAATTCAAAGAAATTTCCCCCGATGCACCGATCGCCGAAAAGGCGATGAACTGGATCGACAACCGTTTCCCCGCCAGCAAGCTCTACAAAGAGCACATGAGCGAGTACTACGCACCGAAGAACTTCAACTTCTGGTACATCTTCGGCTCGCTGGCCATGCTGGTCCTGGTCATCCAGATCACCACCGGCATCTTCCTGACGATGCACTACAAGCCGGATGCCGCGCTGGCTTTCGGTTCGGTTGAGTACATCATGCGCGACGTGCCCTGGGGCTGGCTGATCCGTTATATGCACTCCACAGGCGCATCGGCGTTCTTTGTGGTGGTTTACCTGCACATGTTCCGCGGCCTGATCTACGGCAGCTACCGCAAGCCGCGCGAGTTGATCTGGATCTTCGGCTGTGCGATTTTCCTGTGCCTGATGGCTGAAGCCTTCATGGGCTACCTGCTGCCATGGGGCCAGATGAGCTACTGGGGTGCTCAGGTGATCGTCAACCTGTTTGCCGCCATTCCCTTTGTGGGTCCTGACCTGGCGCTGCTGATTCGCGGCGACTATGTGGTCGGTGATGCCACGCTGAACCGCTTCTTTGCATTCCACGTCATTGCCGTGCCGCTTGTGCTGCTTGGCCTGGTGGCTGCGCACATCATCGCGCTGCACGAAGTCGGCTCCAACAATCCGGATGGCGTCGAAATCAAGGGCCCCAACGCACCGAAAGATGCGCAGGGACACCCGCTCGACGGCATTCCGTTCCAGCCTTTCTACACGGTGCACGACATTTTTGCCGTGTGCATGTTCCTGATGGTGTTCACCGCCATCATTTTCCTGGCGCCCGAGTTCGGCGGCTACTTCCTCGAGTACAACAACTTCATCCCGGCTGATCCGCTGAAGACGCCGCTGCACATCGCACCCGTCTGGTACTTCACGCCGTTCTATTCGATGCTCCGTGCCATTACCAGCGAGATGATGTACGCACTGATTGCCTGCGTGATCGCGGGTGCAGCATTCGCCGTCATCAAGACAAAACTGGCGGCATTGTTCAAGGCCGTCATCGCCGGTGCGGCGGTGGTTGTCATTGCCGCCATGTTGCTGATTGATGCCAAGTTCTGGGGTGTGGTTGTCATGGGCGGTGCGGTCATCATCCTGTTCCCGCTGCCATGGCTGGACAAGAGCTCGGTCAAGTCGATCCGTTATCGCCCGAGCTGGAACAAATACCTGTACGGCATTTTTGTCATCAACTTCCTGATCCTGGGTTACCTGGGCGTGCAGCCGCCGTCGCCGATCGGCGAGCGCGTGTCACAGATCGGAACGCTCTTTTACTTCGGCTTTTTCGTGTTGATGCCGTGGTGGACCCGGCTGGGTACATTCAAACCCGTCCCCGACCGCATCATTTTTCATGCGCACTGAGCTGGAGCAACATAACAATGAAAAAACTGATACTCACGTTGATCGCTGCGCTTGGCCTGATGGCGGGCGCCCACGCCAGCGAAGGCGGCATGGCTTGGGACAAGGCGCCCAGTAAAACCAATGACATGGTCGCCCTGCAAAACGGGGCCAAGCTGTTCGTCAACTATTGCCTGAACTGTCATTCAGCGGCCTTCATGCGGTTTAACCGCCTCAAGGACATCGGGCTCTCCGACCAGCAGATCAAGGACAACCTGCTTTTCACCACCGAAAAAGTCGGTGAAACCATGAAGTCAGCGATTGATCCCAAACAGGCCAAGGAGTGGTTCGGCGGCAACCCGCCCGACCTGACGGTGATTGCACGGTCCCGTTCGGGCGCTGGCGGCACGGGTGCAGATTACCTCTACACCTACATGCGAACTTTTTATCGCGACGACACCAAGGCAACGGGCTGGAATAACCTGGCATTTCCCAACGTAGCGATGCCGCACGTCCTGTGGGAACTGCAGGGCCAGCGCAAGCCGGTTTTTGAAGAACTTGAAGAGCACGGCCACAAGGTTTCAATTTTCAAGGGCTGGCAGCAGATCACGCCTGGCACGATGTCGCCTTTGCAGTACGACCAGGCCATGGGTGACCTGGTGGGCTACCTCCAGTGGATGGCCGAGCCTGCACAAAACACGCGCCTGCGCGTGGGCGTCTGGGTGCTGCTGTTCCTGTTGTGCATGACCTTTGTGGCGTGGCGCCTCAACGCCGCATTCTGGAAAGACGTCAAGTAATTTCCCGCCGTTTCTGCCGGCCTGCGTCGGGCCATTTGGCCTGATGTGCCGGCCCCCCCGGAGTGGAGCCCCCAAAAGCTTTAGCGCTTGGCCTCCACTCTTTTGTTTTCAGGAGTTCGAATCATGATGGTCCTTTATTCAGGCACAACCTGCCCCTTCTCGCACCGCTGCCGCTTTGTGCTGTTTGAAAAGGGCATGGATTTCGAGATCCGCGATGTTGACCTCTACAACAAGCCCGAAGACATCAACGTCATGAACCCGTATGGCCAGGTGCCTATCCTGGTAGAGCGCGACCTGATTCTGTATGAGTCGAACATCATCAATGAGTACATTGACGAGCGTTTCCCGCACCCGCAGCTGATGCCCGGCGACCCTGTCGACCGCGCACGCGTCCGCCTGTTCCTGCTCAACTTTGAAAAAGAGCTCTTTGTTCACGTCAGCACGCTGGAGTCACGTGCAGCCAAGGGCAATGAGAAGGCGCTTGAAAAAGCCCGCTCGCACATCAAGGACCGCCTGACGCAGCTGGCTCCCATCTTTTTGAAGAACAAGTTCATGCTGGGCGACAACTTCTCCATGCTGGACGTGGCCATCGCACCTTTGCTCTGGCGTCTCGATTACTATGACATCGACCTCTCCAAGAATGCCGCGCCGCTGCTCAAGTACGCCGAGCGCATCTTCTCGCGTCCGGCTTATATAGAAGCACTGACCCCGTCCGAAAAAGTGATGCGCAAGTAATTTCCAGACGCATTTGGACCTTGAATCTTGGCTGAATTCATGAACGCGCTGGACTCCACATCGACGCGCCCGTACCTGATTCGGGCACTCTATGAGTGGTGCACCGATAACGGACTGACGCCGTATGTGGCCGTGGCGGTGGATGAGTCCGTGCAGGTGCCGCGCGAATACGTCAAGAACAACGAGATCGTGCTCAATATCAGTTTTGATGCGACCTCGTCACTCAAGCTTGGCAATGACTTCATCGAGTTCAAGGCGCGTTTTGCAGGCAGTGCACGCGACATCATGGTGCCGATCAGCCGTGTGATCGCGATTTATGCGCGTGAAAATGGCCAGGGTATGGCGTTTCCGCTTTCCGGCCCGGGCGGCTCCGTGGCGGTGCCTGTTGAGCCTTCAACTGAAGCTGCATCGCCACCACCAGCCGCCCCTGCTTTGTCGATTGCGCCATCTTCTGCATCTACTTCTCTCGCGGCTGATGGCAAGATTGTGCAACTCGTTCCAGCAGATCCGGGTACTTCTGCCTCCGACAGTGATGCCGAACCACCGCCGCCACCCAAACCAAAACAGGGCGGAAGGCCTTCCCTCAAACGCGTCAAGTAAAATAGTTTTCCGTGCCGATTTAGCTCAGTTGGTAGAGCAACCGCCTTGTAAGCGGTAGGTCATCAGTTCGATTCCGATAATCGGCACCACCCCTTCCCTCCCGTCAGCCTTCCAGTTCCTGAATGAAGCGCTGCGCTAGTGAATCAATAGCGTCCTCTCCAGCTGTCAGGCCCTCTCTGCAAAGGGGACAATTTCGATACTACTTTTTGCCTATTAGTATCTTTAGCCGAATTGAGGTAACCTTCCATCCCTTGCCGAGAAGGCGGGACTGGATCAGTGGCGTGAGCTGGCGGAGTTTTGCAGCCGCCGCGTTACCGCTGACCAGCAGGCACCAGGTTTCGCCTTCGATCGGACCGGCCTTGACGGCGGGTCTCAGGTTTTCGGGAATCAGGGACTGTATGGCCTTGAGACGCTCGCTGGATTCTTTCACCAACTCGGTAAGCCTGCCCAGCGCAGGCGAGTTTTCAACCGCCTGATGGGCTGTGACGGACCGTACAGGTTGCACGGTTCTGGCTGTATAGAAATTTTGGGTCACATCAGGGTCACGGCAGGGTCACGGAAAAGTGGGTCCGGATGTCTGGTTTTAAGAGGGACTACAAGTGCATTTGATTATCACGGATGCGTGGCTGGCCAAGAGCCGGGCGATTTATTTGAGTGGCACCAAGCTGGTGGTGGCCGGGTTTGTCGCCTCTTTCGCCCTGATGGTCGTGGCGGCCGGTCTTTATCACTGGGTGTTTCTCAAGGGTGCGCGAGAGGGCTGGCCCGTCATAGGTGCGCTCGTCAAGCTCATGGTCAAGGATGAGTTTGACCAGCGTGACCGCTTCATGCGCGAGAACCTCGACGTGATGGCCAAGCGCCTGGGGGAGATGCAGGCCAAGATGATGCAGCTTGAGGCGCTCGGCGAACGTGTCTCCGGTCTGGCTGGCGTTAATCCGGGCGAGATCAAGTCCACCATGGGCAGCGGCGGTGCGCTGGTGGGCAGTCGTTCCCTGACCATGGAAGAACTGCAGGCCACGCTGGCTGACCTCGACAAGCTGACCGACCAGCGCGTGGACCTCATGACCGTCATGGAGTCACGCCTGTTTGACCAGAAGATCAAGAAGCTCATGGTCCCGACCCAGCCGCCTGTTGCAGGCGGCATTCTTGGCTCATCGTTTGGCTGGCGGATTGACCCCCTGAACGGCCGCTCGGCCCTGCATACGGGGCTCGATTTCCCTTCCGAGCCTGGCACGCCCATTGTGGCTGCGGCCGGCGGCATCGTCGTCACACAGGAATACCACCCGGCCTACGGCAACATGGTGGAAATCGACCACGGCAACGACCTCATCACGCGTTATGCCCACGCCTCCAGAGTGCTGGTCAAAAAGGGTGACCTGATCAAGCGCGGCCAGAAAATCGCCGAGGTCGGCACCACCGGGCGCTCCACCGGGCCTCATCTTCACTTTGAAGTGCTGGTACAGGGCGTTTTCCAGGATCCGCAGAAATTCCTCACAGCGGGCCGCGACATGCCGGCCACCAAAATGGCTGTTGCAGGCCCTGTCAAACCGCCCGCCCAGGTGGCGCAAATGCCCCGTCCGAAATAAGGCCGCTGTCAGAGCTAAAATGGGAGGTTTGGCGCCCGGTTGAACTTGTCCGGGTTGCCCACATCTGAGCACTGCAGTACCAGTTCGTCTTCAATAAGGGATTTTGGCCGCGTTGCAACCCATGAGGGATGCAGGGCGGCCTCGCATTTATGGCCTCCAACATCCTGACCAAAATTTTCGGCAGCCGCAACGAACGCCTGCTGAAGACCTATCGCAAAACCATAGAGCGCATCAATGCGCTGGAGACGCAATTCGAAAAGCTCGACGACGACCAGTTGCGGGCCAAGACAGAAGAATTCAAAACCCGTCTTGCTGCAGGTGAAACGCTTGATGCCGTCTTGCCTGAAGCCTTTGCCGTCGTGCGTGAGGGCAGCAAGCGCGTCATGAAGATGCGTCACTTCGACGTGCAGATGCTGGGCGGCATGTCGCTGCACAACGGCAAGATTTCCGAAATGCGTACCGGTGAAGGCAAGACGCTGACCGCCACGCTGCCGGTCTACCTCAATGCACTGACCGGCAAGGGCGTGCATGTGGTGACGGTCAACGACTACCTGGCCAACCGCGATGCGCGCTGGATGGGCAAGCTCTACAACTTCCTCGGTCTCACAGTGGGCATCAATTTGCCCAACATGCCGCGTGAAGAAAAGCAGGCTGCCTACCGCTGCGACATCACCTACGGCACCAACAACGAATTTGGCTTTGACTACCTGCGCGACAACATGGTGTACGAGGTTGCAGATCGCGTGCAGCGCGGCCTCAACTACGCCATCGTCGACGAGGTGGATTCGATCCTCATTGACGAGGCGCGAACGCCCCTCATCATCAGCGGCCAGGCTGAAGACCACACCGAGATGTACCTGGCGATGAACAAGGTCGTGCCCCTGCTCACGCGGCAGGAAGGCGAAGCCGATCCGCGCACCGGCGAGGGTGTCACCACGCCTGGCGACTTCACGCTCGACGAAAAAACCCACCAGGTCTTCCTGACCGAACAGGGCCATGAAAACGCAGAGCGCATCCTCTCCAGTCTCGGGCTGATCCCCGAAGGCTCCACGCTCTACGATCCGGCCAACATTTCGCTGATGCACCACCTGTATGCAGCGCTGCGGGCCAACAACCTGTATCACCGCGACCAGCACTATGTGGTGCAGGTGGGCGAGCAGGGGCCTGAGATCGTCATCGTTGACGAATTCACCGGCCGCCTGATGACGGGCCGCCGCTGGAGCGATGGCCTGCACCAGGCCGTTGAAGCCAAGGAAAACGTGCCCATCCAGGCCGAGAACCAGACGCTGGCATCCATCACCTTCCAGAACTACTTCCGCCTCTATGCCAAGCTGGCCGGCATGACCGGCACTGCAGATACCGAAGCCTATGAGTTCTCGGAAATCTACGGGCTGGAGACCACCGTTATCCCGCCCAACCGCATCAGCAAGCGTGACGACCAGCTGGATCGCGTCTACAAGACGACGCGTGAAAAATACGAAGCAGCCATCAAGGACATCCGCGAGTGTTACGACCGCGGCCAGCCGGTGCTGGTCGGCACCTCGTCCATCGAGAACTCGGAAATCATTGCACAGCTGCTCGAAAAGGAAAAGCTGCCGCACCAGGTGCTCAACGCCAAGCAGCACGCCCGGGAAGCCGACATCATCGCGCAGGCCGGCCGCCCGAAAATGATCACGATTGCCACCAACATGGCGGGCCGCGGCACCGACATCGTGCTCGGCGGCAACGTTGAGAAACTGATCGAACCGGTCGAGTCCGATGAATCCCTCGATGCTGCGAAAAAGGAAAGCGAAATCGCCCGCCTGCGCAAGCAGTGGACCGAAGAGCACGAGCATGTGAAGTCGCTTGGCGGCCTGCGCATCATCGCCACCGAGCGCCATGAGTCACGCCGCATCGACAACCAGCTGCGTGGCCGTTCTGGCCGGCAGGGTGACCCAGGCTCTTCGCGCTTTTACCTGAGCCTGGATGATCCGCTGATGCGCATTTTTGCGGGTGACCGCGTCAAGGCCATCATGGAGCGCCTGAAGATGCCCGATGGTGAAGCCATCGAGGCAGGCATCGTGACGCGCAGCATTGAATCTGCACAGCGCAAGGTCGAGGCCCGCAACTTCGACATTCGCAAACAGCTGCTCGAATACGACGATGTCTCCAACGACCAGCGCAAGGTGATCTACCAGCAGCGCAACGACATCATGGATGCCCCCAGCCTGCACGGCCAGATTGCATCGCTGCGCGAAGGCTGCTTCACCGACCTGACGCATCAATACGTCCCGCCTGAATCGGTTGAAGAGCAGTGGGACATCCCGGGGCTTGAGAAGGTGCTGCTTGAAGACTGGCAGATCAATGTGTCGCTGGGGCAGGAAATCGAAGGCGCTTCAGCCATCACCGACGAAGACATTCTTGAAAAAGTCCTGACGGCTGCCAACACGGCTTTCGACGACAAGGTCGCGCAGATCGGCGAAGAAAACTTCCTGCAGTTTGAACGTATCGTGCTGCTGCAAAGCATTGATACACACTGGCGTGAGCACCTGAGCTCGCTCGACTACCTGCGCCAGGGCATTCACCTGCGCGGCTATGCGCAGAAGCAACCCAAGCAGGAGTACAAGCGTGAGGCCTTCGAGCTCTTCGGCCAGTTGCTCGACAGCGTCAAGAACGAAGTCACCAAGGTGCTGATGACCGTCAAGGTCCAGTCCGGCGAGCAGCTTGAGCAGGCCGCCGAAGAGATGGAAAACCGCGCCGAGAACATCGCCAACGTGACCTACACCGCGCCGACCGAAACCGGCGAAGTTGAAGTCATCATGGACGAAGAGCCCAAACGGCGCGCCAAGGCCATTCCTGGTGAAGAGGTGGCGCGTGTCGGCCGCAACGACCCGTGCCCCTGCGGTTCGGGTAAAAAATACAAGAGCTGCCACGGTCAGTTGACCTGAAACACGGCGCAAGCCCCCACGTTCACTCACAACGCACAAGTTCTCTGCCCCTGAGGGGGCGCTTTTTCCCCAGGGGCGGCCCGTCGGAAAAATTTGTTCAGTATGCCGGTCTACTCTCTGGAGTCAGGAAAACATGCCCGTCAATCTCGTTGCTACACCTGCATCAGATCTTCATCCCGTGCCGGGTGTGCGCTGGGGCATCACGGAGGCCGGCATACGCAAGGCCAACCGCAAGGACCTCGCCGTCCTGCTGCTGGATGAAGGCGCCTCCGTCGGTGCCGTGTTCACGCAGAACAGGTTTTGCGCTGCACCCGTGCAGCTGTGCCGTGACCACCTTGCCCAAAACTTCGGCATACGCGCCATGGTCATCAACACCGGCAACGCCAACGCCGGCACCGGTGAAGACGGCCTGATGCGCGCAAGAGCCAGCTGCATTGCGCTGGCGAAAGACCTGGATCTGGCGCCCGGGCAGATCCTGCCGTTTTCCACCGGCGTCATCATGGAGCCGCTGCCCTACGAGCGCATAGAAGCCGGCTTGCCGGCAGCGATTGCCGATGCCAGGGCAGACAACTGGGGCAATGCCGCGGAAGCCATCATGACCACAGACACGGTGGCCAAGGCTTTCTCGAAGAAGGTGACGATTGGCGGTGCTGACGTCACCATCACCGGCATCAGCAAGGGCGCGGGCATGATCCGCCCCAACATGGCGACCATGCTGGGCTTCATGGCCACCGATGCGAACGTGGCGCAGCCGCTCATGGCGAAACTGGCACGCGAACTTGCTGAAGGCTCGTTCAACCGCGTGACGGTCGATGGCGACACCTCCACCAACGACTCCTTTGTGGTGATCGCCACCAACAAGGCCAGCCACGCGCCCATCACATCGCTGGACAGCGCAGACGGCCAGGCCCTGCGCGCCGCCATGCTCGACATTGCCCGCAAGCTGGCGCAGGCCATCGTGCGCGACGGCGAAGGCGCCACCAAGTTCATCAGCGTGGTCATCGAAGGCGGCAAGACTGGCGAAGAGTGCCGCAAGGTGGCCTATGCCATTGCCCATTCGCCACTCGTGAAGACCGCGTTTTTTGCCAGCGACCCCAACCTTGGCCGCATTCTGGCGGCTGTCGGTTATGCGGGCATTGACGACCTCGACCAGACCAAAATCGATTTGTACCTGGATGATGTGCTGGTCGCCAAAAACGGCGGCCGCCATGTGGACTATGTTGAAGCCGATGGCCAGCGCGTGATGAAACAGAGCGAGATCACCGTGCGCGTGGTGCTGGGTCGCGGCACGGCCAGCGATACCGTCTGGACCTGCGATTTCTCCTACGAATACGTGAAGATCAACGCCGACTACAGGTCCTGAAACACCCCCGATGCACCTGCGGCCCGGCAAAGCCGGTTCCGCGCCGGCCCTTGAAAGAACCCATCCATGAACGAGCAATTTGAGAGATTGATCACGCGTTTCGATTCGCTGATCACGCGCATCGAATCCATACTCCCACAGCCGCTCACAGCACCCGACTGGACGGCCTCTGTGGCCTACCGCTACCGCAAGCGCTCATCCGGCCATGGCTCGCTGGAGCCTGTGCGCCACATCGGCAACATGAGCCTGGGCGACCTCAAGGAAATCGAGGACCAGAAAGAAAAGATCCGCCGCAACACCGAGCAGTTTGTCAAAGGCAAACCGGCCAACAACGTGCTGCTGACCGGCGCACGCGGCACCGGCAAGTCTTCATTGATCAAGGCCTGCCTGAATGAATATTCATCCCGGGGCCTGCGCCTGATTGAAGTCGACAAGACCGACCTGACGGACCTGCCCGACATCGTCGACGTGGTTTCCGGCCTGCCTGAAAAATTCATCGTCTTCTGTGATGACCTGAGTTTTGAAGAGGGCGAGCCCGGCTACAAGGCGCTCAAGTCCATTCTTGATGGTTCGGTGGCTGCGTCCACGCCGAATGTGCTGATCTATGCGACCAGCAACCGCCGCCATCTGCTGCCCGAGTACATGACCGAGAACCTCACCTACACACACAGTGAAGACGGTGAAGTGCACCCTGGTGAAGTGGTCGAAGAAAAGATTTCGCTGTCCGAGCGTTTTGGCCTGTGGGTGAGTTTTTACCCCTTCAGCCAGGACGAATACCTCACCATCGTCACGCAGTGGCTGTCGTCCTTCAACGTACCTGAAAGCGCGATGGCGGCTGCACGCCCAGAGTCGCTGGTCTGGGCGCTGGAGCGCGGCTCACGCAGCGGCCGCGTGGCCTACCAGTTTGCACGCGACTATGCGGGCCGTGACATGGCCGCCAGGCCGGCGATCACGCCGGTTGCCGATTACCGCGCGCGCGACGCCTCGGAAAAATCGCAGGACTACTGAAGTGAGCGTGCTTGTAGCCCACGGCGACAGGCCGCGCGAAGGCGTGGAGCCGGGCAAGGACCGCAAGGTGGTTGACGTGGCCGTCGGCGTGCTGCTGCAGCCCAATGGCGACTTTTTGCTGACCTCACGCCCTGCAGGCAAGGTGTATGAGGGCTACTGGGAATTCCCCGGCGGCAAGCTGGAGGCCGGCGAAACCGTCGAGCAGGCGCTGCGCCGCGAGCTGCAGGAAGAAATCGGCATCACCATCGCTGCCGTGCACGCCTGGAAGGTCGAGATGGTCGACTACCCGCACGCCCTGGTCAAACTGCATTTCTGCAAGGTGTTTGAATGGTCGGGCGAGCTGCAGATGCGCGAAGGGCAAGCCTTTGCCTGGCAGTCGCTGCCGGTGAAGGTGCAACCAGTTTTGCCGGGTGCGGTTCCGGTGCTGGACTGGTTTGCTGAAGAACGCCGCTTTGCCGGGGCCACACTGGTCTGAGTTTTTTTGCCGTTTGCGCCCATCAGCCACCTTGCCGCCGGTGGCTTCCGCAACTGGCTGCTCAGTGATCACGTTGGCTTTGGTGAAGGCCCACAGCATGGCAATTTCCTGTTGGGGCGGTCCGGAGGAGCACTCAATTGCTATATATTTTGTAGCTGCTCACGCCCGTATCCATTGGTCTGAAGGCCAATTTGATGCCTGAAAGTGACCTTTTTCCGGGTATTTCCGGGGTTTTCAGGCCCCAAAAAACGGTGGGGGTCCAAAATGTTAATACCCATATTAACTTTCGGCCAATTTTTAACGTATACGTTAAAAACCGAGTTCAAAGAGGCTTCGCAAGCTTCCTAAGCCTTGAATTCCCAGTTCGCGCTCGCGCCCAGCACCGCGTTCGGGTAGGGCGCCTTGCCGCGCGAACCGTTGTAGCGGCCCAGGCCCATGAAAAGGTCGCCTTTTTCGCGGTCAAGGTAGTGGCGAAGAATCACGCAGCCAAAACGCAGGTTGGTCTGCATGTGAAACAGCTTGCTGGCGTCGCCATCGCCAATCACGCGCGTCCAGAAGGGCATGACCTGCATGTAGCCGCGCGCGCCCACAGGGCTGACGGCGAACTTGCGGAAGTTGCTTTCAACCTGGATCAGGCCCAGCACCAGTGTGGTGTCGAGCCCGGCGCGCTTGCTTTCGTACCAGACGGTTTGCAGAAACTCCTTGCGGATCTGCCACTCGGGTTTTTTCTTCTTCAGGCGGTCACTCATCGCGCCCAGCCACCGCAGGTAGGCCAGGCGGCTTTCGGTGTCCTTGAAGATGGGCTCAGGCGGCGCCTGGTTGGCAATGGCGCTACTGAGCGCATTGCGTACGGCGTCTGCCAGGGGTTCTTCAATTTGCCCGCCGGCATGCGCCTGCTCTGGCAACAGCAGGGAGCCCAGCCATGCCGACGATGCCAGCAGGCAGGCTCTTCTTGTCTGCGGCCCGGTGCTGGTGTCGTGCGCTTGGTCTGGCTGCATTGGTCGCAGGAGACTAGAGTCCGAGCTTTGCCTTGAGGAAATCAAACGCACCTGCGGCGTCGATTTTGGTCGACTCGGCATCACGCCTGTGCTGGTATTCGAGCTGGCCTTCCTTGAGGGCACGGTCGCCAATCGTCACGCGGTGCGGCACGCCTATCAGTTCCCAGTCGGCAAACATGGCGCCGGGGCGCTCGTTGCGGTCATCCAGCATCACGTCAACGCCAGCAGCAATCAGCTCGGCATAGAGCTTGTCCGATGCGGCCTTGACCTCAGGGAAGCGGTCAGGGCTGATGGGGCAGAGCACGATGGTGAAGGGCGCAATCGCGTCCGGCCAGATGATGCCCTTGGCGTCGTGGTTCTGCTCAATGGCAGCGGCCGGCAAACGCGTGATGCCTATGCCGTAGCAGCCCATCTCCAGAAATTGCGGCTTGCCGTTTTCACCGAGGAAGGTTGCGTTCATGGCCTTGCTGTACTTGGTGCCGAGGTAAAACACATGGCCGACCTCGATGCCGCGCTCGATGGCCAGCGCGCCCTTGCCGTCGGGTGAAGGGTCGCCCGCGACGACGTTGCGCAGGTCGGCCACCAGTTCGGGCTCGGGCAGGTCACGGCCCCAGTTGACGCCTGTGGTGTGGAAGTCGATTTCGTTGGCGCCGCAGACCCAGTCGGCCATGACAGCGACTTCGCGATCGACGACAAGCTTGACCGGCTTCTTCAGGTTCAGGGGACCGAGGTAGCCGGGCTTGCAGCCGAAGTGGTCTTCAATCTCGGGCAGGGTGGCAAAGCGGAAACCTGCCAGGCCAGGCACTTTGCCGACCTTGACTTCGTTCATGTCATGGTCGCCGCGCAGCAGCAGCAGCCAGACCTGGGTCTTGATGACCTTGCCGGCTTCATCCAGTTCATCAGTCGCCAGCACCAGCGACTTGACGGTGGACGTCAGCGGGATGGACAGCAGCTCTGCCACCTCGGCGCAAGTCGCCTTGCCCGGCGTGGCGGTTTTGGTCAGGGGCTGGGTGGCGGCCTTGCGCTCGCCTTGCGGTGGCAGCGCCTCGGCCTTTTCCATATTGGCGGCGTAGTCGCTGCCCGGGCAGTAAACGATGGCGTCTTCACCCGTGGCGGCAATCACCTGGAACTCTTCGCTCAAATCGCCGCCTATTGCGCCGCTGTCGGCGGCCACAGCGCGGTAGGTCAGGCCGAAGCGGTCGAAGATGCGGCGGTAGGCCGCGGCCATGACCTGGTAGCTGGCCTTGGCGGCATCCTGGTCGCGGTCAAAGCTGTAGGCGTCCTTCATGATGAATTCGCGCCCGCGCATCAGGCCGAAGCGCGGGCGGCGCTCGTCGCGGAACTTGGTCTGGATCTGGTAGAGGTTTTTCGGCAGCTGCTTGTAGCTCTTGATGTCCTGGCGCATCACGTCGGTGATGACTTCCTCGCTGGTCGGCTGCACCACAAAGTCGCGGCCATGCCTGTCCTTGATGCGCAGCAGCTCGGGGCCCATTTTTTCAAAGCGGCCGGTTTCCTGCCAGAGCTCTGCCGGCTGTATGACCGGCATGGTCATTTCGATGGCGCCGGCGCGGTTCATTTCTTCGCGGACTATGGCCTCAACCTTGCGTATGACGCGCAGGCCCATGGGCATGTAGTTGTAGATGCCGGCGCCCAGCTTCTTGATCATGCCGGCGCGCATCATGAGCTGGTGGCTGACGATCTCGGCGTCTGCGGGTGCTTCCTTGAGGGTGGAAATGAAGAACTGCGAGGCTTTCATGTGCGATTTTTCTGGAATTCGGGGTTGGGATGGCGCGGGAGCCGGGCCGGAGCCCTTGCGTCAGCTTGGCTGGAGCGCCTTCGCTGTGCATAATGGACTCAGTTTAAAAAATTTGAGGTTTGATTATGCTTGACCGGGACGGCTTTAGGCCCAACGTCGGCATCATCTTGCTCAACCAGAGAAGTCAGGTATTTTGGGGCAAACGTATCCGTACCCACTCGTGGCAATTTCCGCAGGGTGGCATTGACCGGGGCGAAAATCCCGAGCAGGCCATGTTCCGTGAGTTGCATGAAGAGGTGGGATTGTTTCCACAGCACGTACAGGTGCTGGCCCGAACCCGAGACTGGTTGCGCTATGAGGTGCCTGACCGGTTCATCCGCCGCGATGCGCGCGGACACTACAAGGGGCAGAAACAGATCTGGTTTCTGCTCCAGCTGGTTGGTCACGACTGGGATTTGAACCTGCGTGCCACCGACCACCCTGAATTTGACGCATGGCGCTGGAACGACTACTGGGTTCCGCTCGACGTCGTTGTGGAGTTCAAGCGTGGCGTCTATGAAATGGCGCTGAGCGAACTGGCGCGTTTTGTGCCGCGGCTTGACCATCGGCCAGACCACCGGCCCGACCATCGCAACCGTTACCTCCGGGCCAACGCGCACCCGCGCGATCAGGCCGGCGCGGATGGTGCGAACCGGCCGGGTGCGTCGTTTGAATTGCCGCCCGGTGCCACCTTTGAACCCGATCCGCAGACCAGCATGGGTGCGGACACTCACGAAAAAAAGAATGAGACCTGAACCGGCTTTGCAGACATTTTCTTTTGCGCTTCGCGGCCTGGTGCTTGCGCTTGCGGTGCTGGCGCCGCTTGCGGCATCAGCGCAGTTTTTCAAGGACAACCCGGACTGGAAAGAAACAGAAGCGCCACCCCCGCCTGCTTATGACGTGGCCAAACTGATGACTTTTAAGGTCAACGGTGGCCAGTCCATCGTGTACGGTGTGGACCCCGCATCCATCAGCGTGACAAAAGCCGACAGTGTGGTGCGTTACGTGATCGTGGCGACCAGTGCCAGCGGTGTCAGGAATGTGATGTACGAAGGCCTGCACTGCGCGACCGGCGAGATGAAGACCTATGCGCGCGAGTTTGCCGGCAAATGGGAGCCGACGACCAACCCCCAGTGGCAATCCGTATTTGGCAACATGCCGTCAACGCATGCGCTGGCTTTTGCGAAGGCGGGTGCGTGTGACGGTGCTGCGCCGGGAGGCACAGCCGCTGAAATAGCAGCCAGAGTCAAGGACTTCGGGCTATACCGGGACCAGTAAGCGCCGACAGATTCAGCGCGTCAGTACCAGGTTGGTACGGTGCAACATTTCGGGCTCCCCGGTGTAGCCCAGCAGCTTTTCAAACTCTGAAGAAGCCTTGCGGCAAATGAGCCGTGCCTCAGAGCTTGAATAGTTGGCCAGGCCGCGGGCGATCTCCACGCCGTCTGCGTCACGCACGGCAATCACATCGCCACGCGAAAACTCGCCCTGTACCGCCGTCATGCCAATCGGCAGAAGGCTTTTGCCTTCGTCGCGCACCTTGCTGATGGCGCCGGCATCGACGGTCACCGAGCCGCGCATCTGCAGGTGATCGGCAATCCATTGTTTGCGTGCCTGGTTCTTCTGGGTCTGTGCGACCAGCAGTGTGCCGATGGCTTCGCCCTGCGTCAGGCGTATCAGGGCCTGCGGCTCGCGGCCCCACGCAATCACGGTGGAGGCACCTGAGCCGGCGGCACGTTTGGCTGCCAGGATTTTGGTGATCATGCCGCCGCTGCCAATGCTGGAACCCACGCCGCCGGCCATGGCTTCAAGTGCCGGGTCGCCGGCCTTGGCCACATCGACAAACCTTGCGTCGGGGTTCTTGCGCGGATCGGCCGTGTACAGGCCGCGCTGGTCGGTCAGGATGATGAGCGCATCGGCCTCTACCAGGTTGGCGACGAGCGAACCCAGCGTGTCGTTGTCGCCGAACTTGATCTCGTCGTTGACAACGGTGTCGTTTTCATTGATGACGGGCACCACGCCCAGCTGCAGCAGCGCGAGCAGCGTCGAGCGCGCGTTGAGGTAGCGCTCGCGGTCGGCAAGATCGGCATGCGTGAGCAGCACCTGCGCGCTGCCAATGCCGTTTTCACGCAGCTTGGTTTCATAGGCCTGTATCAGGCCCATCTGGCCGACAGCCGCAGCTGCCTGAAGTTCGTGGATGGTTTTGGGGCGTACATTCCAGCCCAGGCGCTTCATGCCTTCAGCAATTGCGCCGCTGCTGACCATGATGACTTCGCGGCCGTCCTTGACCAGCGCAGCGAGCTGCGTGCACCACTCGCCAATCGCATCGAAATCCAGCCCGCGGCCTTCGTTGGTCACCAGGCTGGAGCCAACCTTGACCACGATGCGCCTGGCGTTGCGCAGGACGGTAGAACTTGTGGTGTCTGACATGCTTGGGTTTATTTCTGGCTGCGCCAGGTGGCAAGGTGACTTGTCTTGTCGATGGACTGACAGCGCCTTTGTGGCGCTTGACGATTATTCGGGTGGCAGTTCGACAAACCGCGGGTCGATGTCTTCCGGCGGCTGCTCGCTCTTTTGCACTTCCTTGACGTGTTTGTAGATCGTCTTGATCAGCTGCTCGCAGCCTTCACGTGTCAGCGCCGAAATCTCGAACACCGGGCCCTTGAACTTGAAGCGCTTGACGAAATCCTTGACGATGTCCGCGCGCTTGTCGCCGTCGACCATGTCGAGTTTGTTGAGCACCAGCCAGCGCGGCTTTTTATACAGCGCTTCGTCGTATTTCTTCAGCTCGCCAACGATGGCCTTGGCCTGGGCGACGGGATCGACACCTTCGTCAAACGGTGCAAGGTCAACGATGTGAAGCAACAATCGTGTGCGCTGCAGGTGGCGCAGGAACTGGTGGCCAAGACCTGCGCCTTCAGAGGCGCCTTCAATCAGGCCGGGCAGGTCGGCGACGACAAAACTCTGCTCTGGCCCGACGCGCACCACGCCCAGGTTCGGGTGCAGGGTCGTGAAGGGGTAGTCGGCAATGCGTGGGCGTGCATTCGACACTGCCGAGATGAATGTTGACTTGCCTGCATTCGGCATGCCCAGCAAGCCGACATCGGCCAGCACTTTCAGTTCAAGCTTCAGGCTCTTGCGCTCACCCGGCCATCCGGGTGTCTTGCTGCGCGGCGCCCGGTTGGTGGAGCTTTTGAAGCGAAGGTTGCCAAAGCCGCCATCGCCGCCCTTGGCGATCAGGATTTCCTCGCCAGGTACCAGCAACTCGAACAGCACTTCACCGGTTTCGCCG
The DNA here is from genome assembly GCA_040390295.1 of Pseudomonadota bacterium. Classification (GTDB taxonomy): domain Bacteria; phylum Pseudomonadota; class Gammaproteobacteria; order Burkholderiales; family Burkholderiaceae_C; genus Polaromonas. The sequence continues at coordinate 106,823 of JAZJYR010000007.1, read as the reverse complement.
TCGGTAATGATGGTGCCAACCGGCATTTTCAGGACAATGTCGTCGCCCTTGGCGCCGAACATGTCCGAGCCCATGCCGTGGCCGCCATTGCGCGCTTCGTGCCGACGCGAGAAACGGAAATCGACAAGGGTGTTGAGGTTGATGTCGGCCAGCGCATAGACGTGTCCGCCGCGCCCGCCGTCACCGCCATTGGGGCCGCCGAACTCCTTGTACTTCTCGTGGCTGAACGAGACGCAGCCCGCCCCGCCATCGCCCGCGGCAATGTCAATAAAGGCTTCGTCTACAAATTTCATGGTCAGCTCTGGTGTGTACTGTGGCGGGGTTGAAGCCGCCGGGAAGTCCGGGAAAACAGTTTACAAATAAAAAAGCCCCGACAGGTCGGGGCTTCGTTTTCAGTCAAGCGACTTAATCGAAGTGATCAGCTTACGCCGGGGTCACGTTGACAGTGTGCTTGTTCAGCGCGCCCTTGATGGCGAACGACACCTGACCGTCAACCAGTGCAAACAGGGTGTGGTCCTTGCCGACGCCGACATTCACGCCGGGGTGGAAGCGGGTGCCGCGCTGGCGAACAATGATGCTGCCTGCACTGATGGTTTCGCCGCCAAACTTCTTGACGCCGAGCATTTTGGGCTGTGAATCACGCCCGTTTCGCGTAGAGCCGCCGCCTTTTTTCTGTGCCATTTTTGAGTACTCCTTGGTGGGACCTGTTTAACCGACGATGGCGCCGATTTGCAGTTCCGTGAAGTTCTGACGGTGACCCTGACGTTTTTGGTAGTGCTTGCGACGGCGCATCTTGAAGATGCGAACCTTGTCGTGCCTGCCCTGGGAAAGGACAGTAACCGTAACAGTAGCGCCGGACACCAAGGGCGTACCGACCGTGATTGTGCTGCCGGTGCCGACAGCCAATACCTGGTCAATAACGATCTCTTGGCCTACGTCCGCAGCAATCTGTTCTACTTTAATTTTTTCTCCAGTAGCAACCTTGTATTGTTTGCCACCGGTTTTTATGACCGCGTACATGTAAGACCTCTTAAATTGAGTTCCGCAGACGGATTTCTGCAGAGCCCAAGATTCTAGCATGGAAGGCGAAAAATGACCATGCCTCAGCTTTTCGGGCCACGGACTGCCATCCCGGCCGAAAACCGCCTTCCTATAATCTGCCCCAATCTCACCACGTCTGGACCGCCTTTTGTCAGTCAATTCATCAAGTACCGCCGCTGCGCTCGCCCTGATTGCCGACGACATGCAGGGGATGGACCGGGTCATCGCGGAGCGCCTGAAATCCGAGGTTCCGCTGGTCAGCCAGGTTTCGCGCTACATCATCGATGCAGGGGGCAAACGTCTGCGGCCGGCTTTGCTGCTGCTGATGGCGGGCGCATTGGGTTATCGCGGCGAGCAGCGTTTCAACCTGGCGGCAGTGGTTGAATTCATTCATACGGCCACGCTTTTGCATGATGACGTGGTGGATGAGTCCACCCTCCGCCGGGGACGCGCAACGGCCAATGAGTCCTTCGGCAACCCGGCCAGCGTGCTGGTGGGAGACTTTTTGTACTCCCGCGCATTCCAGATGATGGTCGATGCGGGCGACATGCGCATCATGCAAACCCTGGCCGAGGCGACCAATGTGATTGCCGAGGGTGAGGTTCTGCAGTTGATGAACATGCATGATGCCTCGCTGTCCGAAGACGGTTACCTGCTGGTGATCCGCTCCAAAACGGCCAAGCTGTTTGAGGCCAGCGCCCGGCTGGCTGCCCTTCTGGCGCAATCTCCGCCGGATATTGAAAAGAGTTGTGCAGACTACGGACAGGCGCTCGGTACGGCATTTCAGGTCATTGATGACGTGCTGGACTATGACGGTGACGTTTCCGAAATGGGTAAAAACCTGGGTGATGACCTTCGTGAAGGCAAGGCCACGCTGCCGCTCATCATCGCCATGCAGCGCGGAAGCGATGCGGAGCGGACCACCATCCGTGAGGCGATCGAAACCGGGGGCACCGCCCAGATGGCTGAAATCATCGGGATTGTGCAAAAAACGGGTGCTTTGGTCGCTACGCGGGACGCGGCAGCCTCAGAGGCAAGGCGCGCGCTGGATGCCTTGCAAAAACTACCCCAAAACATCTACAGTAATGCCCTGCAGCAACTGGCATCCCAACTGCTGGAGCGTCGCTCCTGAATCTGTTTGGTGTGGTGCCGGTTGCCAGGCGGGGTGTAGCTTAGCCTGGTAGAGCGCTACGTTCGGGACGTAGAGGCCGGAGGTTCGAATCCTCTCACCCCGACCAGTTCGAATTGCAGCCATCATGGTGCTGTTGTGTTGTCGCGCGTCGGCGTGCCTTTTCGCCAGTTTCCCCACAAGCGGGGGGCAAGCGCGTATTTTCGATTTACACCCATGGCGCGATGGGCGATGATATCCATTTGATGGTACCCATTGACCCGATTGGTCAGGATTTACAGGACTATGGCCGCTGTTGAAACCGTATTGAACGAAGCCCCTTCCATCGCCCTGCCCGGTTTGGGGCGGGCGCTGGTGATGGCGGGCAAACTGGGCCAGAAAGCCGCCGAAGACATTTTTCGCAAGGCCCAGAGCGGCCGCACCAGTTTTATTGCAGAACTGACGGGTTCCGGCGCAGTTTCGGCGTCCGATCTCGCGCACACCATGTCGTCGGCATTCGCCGCGCCCCTGCTGGACCTTGAGGCCATCGACGTCCAGCGCCTGCCCAAGGGCCTGCTGGACGGCAAGATCTGCCAGACCTACCGCATCGTCGTCCTCAGCAAACGCAACAACCGCCTGATTGTGGCGACTGCCGATCCGTCCGACCAGGAAGCAGCTGAAAAAATCAAGTTTTCCACCCAGATGGGCGTGGACTGGGTGATCGCCGAATATGACAAGCTCTCCAAGCTGGTTGAGGCGTCCACGACCACGGCCGCCGAGGCGATGGAAAGCATCATCGGTGACGACTTCGAGTTTGACGAGTCCAGCGCCGAGATGGCCAGCGAAAGCGCTGACGCCAGCGTTGCGGAGGTCGAAGACGCGCCTGTCGTCAAATTCCTCCAGAAAATGCTGCTGGATGCTTTCAGCATGCGGGCATCCGACCTTCACTTTGAGCCCTTTGAGCACACCTATCGTGTCAGGTTCCGCGTCGATGGAGAGCTTCGCGAAATTGCTTCCCCGCCCGTGGCCATCAAGGAAAAACTCGCCGCTCGCATCAAGGTGATCTCCAAGCTCGACATTTCCGAGAAGCGGGTCCCGCAGGACGGCAAGATGAAGCTCAAGATCGGCCCCGACCGGGTGATCGATTTCCGGGTCAGCACCTTGCCGACCATGTATGGTGAAAAAATCGTTATCCGTATTCTTGATCCGAGCAGCGCAAAACTCGGTATTGATGCACTCGGCTACGAGCCTGAAGAAAAAGCGCGCCTGCTGGATGCCATCAGCAGGCCTTACGGCATGGTGCTGGTCACGGGGCCGACCGGCTCCGGCAAGACGGTGTCGCTTTACACCTGCCTGAACATCCTGAACAAGCCCGGTGTGAATATCGCCACCGCAGAGGATCCCGCCGAAATTACCTTGCCGGGTGTCAACCAGGTGAGCATGAACGACAAGGCGGGCATGACCTTTCCGGTCGCACTCAAGGCCTTTCTGCGGCAGGATCCCGACATCATCATGGTCGGTGAAATCCGGGATCTGGAGACTGCCGATATTTCCATCAAGGCTGCGCAAACGGGCCACCTTGTGTTGTCCACCCTGCACACCAATGACGCGCCCACGACCCTCACCCGTATGCGCAACATGGGCATCGCGCCCTTCAATATCGCGTCCAGCGTGATTCTGATCACCGCCCAGCGTCTGGCCCGTCGCCTGTGCTCCAACTGTAAAAAACCGCAAGACATTCCGCGCGAGACCCTGCTCGAGGCGGGGTTCGGTGAAGAAGAGGTTGACGGGTCATGGACACCTTACCGTCCGGTGGGCTGCTCGATGTGCACCAATGGCTACAAGGGCCGGGTCGGTATTTACCAGGTCATGCCGATCACAGAGGAAATCCAGCGCATCATCCTGCGCGACGGCAGTGCCCTTGAAATCGCTGCGCAGGCCCAATCCGAGGGCGTACGCAGCCTTCGCCAGGCGGGGCTCCACAAAGTTAAACTTGGCATGACATCTGTCGAAGAGGTCCTGGCGTGTACCAACGTCTAGGGCGGAGCCTGGTCGTACACGGGACGGGCTGCATTGCGGCATTGGCGGTCCTGCCAGCTCTGTAAAAACGAGAAAACATCATGGCAACAGCGGTATCACGGAGTATTCAGGAGTTCGTTTTCGAGTGGGAGGGCAAGGACCGTGGCGGCAAGGCCGTGCGCGGGGAAATCCGTGCTTCCGGCGAAAACCAGGTCAAGGCCTCGCTGCGCCGCCAGGGCGTGATGCCCACCAAAATCAAAAAACGCCGGATGCGCTCCGGCAAGTCGATCAAGCCAAAAGATATCGCGATTTTCACGCGACAGCTGGCAACCATGATGAAGGCCGGCGTGCCGCTCCTGCAGGCTTTTGACATCGTCGGCCGCGGCAATGCCAACGCCAGCGTGACCAAGTTGCTCAACGATGTACGCACTGACGTGGAGACCGGCACTTCGCTGAGCGCGGCCTTCAGAAAATATCCGCTGTACTTCAATGCGCTTTATTGCAACCTGGTCGAGGCGGGTGAAGCGGCCGGTATTCTTGAGTCCCTTCTGGACCGGCTTGCGGTCTACATGGAAAAAACCGAGGCCATCAAGTCAAAGATCAAGTCGGCCCTGATGTACCCGATCTCTGTCGTGGTGGTGGCGTTTGTGGTTGTCGCCGTCATCATGATTTTTGTGATCCCGGCTTTTAAGAGCGTGTTTGCAAATTTCGGCGCTGATCTTCCGGCTCCTACCCTGTTCGTGATCGCGATCAGTGAATTTTTCGTAGCCTATTGGTGGCTGATTTTTGGTGGGATCGGCGGTGGCCTCTATTTTTTCTTCCAGTCCTGGAAGCGCAGTGAAAAAATGCAGCGTGTCATGGACCGCATATTGCTGAAGGTTCCTGTTTTTGGTGCCCTGATTGAAAAATCATGCATCGCCCGCTGGACCCGTACGCTGTCCACCATGTTTGCTGCCGGTGTGCCGCTGGTCGAGGCGCTGGATTCGGTCGGTGGAGCTTCGGGCAATTCGCTTTATGCCGATGCCACTGAAAAAATCCAGCAGGAAGTCTCTACCGGCACCAGCCTGACGGCCGCCATGAGCAATGCCAACCTGTTCCCGACCATGGTGCTTCAAATGTGCGCCATCGGTGAGGAATCCGGTTCGGTCGACCATATGCTGGGCAAGGCTGCCGATTTTTATGAGGCCGAGGTTGATGAAATGGTGGCTGGTCTTTCCAGTCTGATGGAGCCCATCATCATCGTGTTCCTGGGCGGCCTGATCGGCGGCATCGTCGTGGCGATGTACCTGCCCATTTTCAAACTGGGTCAAGTCGTTTAATGCTGGCGACCCTGCCCGCCTGGATGATGGCTGTCATCGCAGGCGTATTCGGCTTGTTGATCGGCAGTTTCCTCAATGTGGTGATTCATAGGACGCCGCTCATCATGTATCGGCAATGGTTGCGCGAGTCCAGTGACAACCTGATGGCGGCCGATCCTGCGATGGGCGTCAATGTTTCGCTGTGGGACCTGGTTTTTGGCGGCAAGGTCGCGCCACCAGCCCATCTTTATTCAAGCACTGAGGCTGCGGGCAAGGCCCTTGAATCCCTGCCGGTGCTGGGGCTGGCCAAACCGCGTTCGCGTTGCGCCCACTGCGACTCTGCCATTGCCTGGTACCAGAACATACCGGTGCTGAGTTACCTGGCACTCGGTGGCAGGTGCGCCGGTTGCGGTAAACGCATCAGCGTCCGCTACCCTCTTGTGGAAATCGCAACGGGCCTGATTTTTGGTCTCTGCGCCTATCGCTGGGGCTTGAGCATCACGGCTGCTGCGTGGTGCGCTTTTGCGGCCATTCTCATCTGTCAGTTCATGATTGATCTCGATACCCAGCTGCTTCCCGACAGCCTGAATTACCTGCTGCTGTGGCTTGGACTGGTCGCGTCCCTGCTGGGTTTGACGGTACCTCTGGTGTCAAGCGTCTGGGGCGCTGTTGCGGGTTACCTTATTTTGTGGACCATCTATCACCTCTACCGCCTTGCAACCGGCAAGGAGGGCATGGGCTATGGCGATTTCAAGTTGCTTGCAGCCCTCGGCGCCTGGCTGGGCGCTGACTACCTGTTGGCTATCGTGCTGGTGTCCTCTGCCGTCGGCGCTGTTCTTGGCACGGGCATGCTGGTTGTGGGGCGTCTTTCGAACAAGGACATTCCCATCGCCTTTGGCCCTTTCCTTGCGGGAGCCGGGCTGGTGTGTCTGGTTATGGGTCCGGAACAGGTACGGGCACTTGTGCCCTTTGCCTTTCCATTGGTGATGCGTTGACGTGCGAGTCGGCCTGACCGGCGGCATAGGCAGCGGCAAAAGTACCGTTGCCCGGATTCTGACGGAGTGCGGTGCCGTGCTCATTGACGCAGACGCGATTTCGCGTTCGGTCACTGCTGCCGGCGGTGCAGCCATAGCCCCGATAGCAAGGCATTTCGGTCCTCACGCCATCACACCTGAAGGTGCCATGGACCGCGACTTCATACGGCAACTGGTGTTTGATGATGCTTCTGCGCGCCATCAGCTTGAAGCCATCATCCATCCGCTGGTGAGCCTTGAATCCCTGAGGCGGGCGCAGCATGCCATGGAGGCTGGCAGTGCATGCGTGCTGTTTGATATTCCCCTGCTGGTCGAATCAGGCCGCTGGCGCCAGCAGCTTGACCAGGTGCTGGTGGTTGATTGCAGCGAGGGCACGCAGATAGCCCGGGTCGTTGCGCGTAATGGGTGGACGGCTGACGCCGTGCAAAAAGTGATTGCGGGACAGGCGACTGGTGCAGCCCGGCGTGCGGCAGCCGATGCCTGTATCTACAACGACGGCATTGCGCTCGAGGAACTGGCGCTGATGACCCGGCAGATTTCGCGCCGCTTCGGGCTATGATGCGAAAACATCCCCAATGAGCCGATAAAGACAGTGCCGTGATCCTTTACGAGTATCCCTTCAACGAACGCATACGCACCTACCTGCGGCTTGAGCACCTCTTCCGGCGTCTCGGCGAACTGGTTGCAAGGGACACCCCGACCGATCACCACTACGCGATCACCACCATTTTTGAGGTCATGGACGTCGCTGCGCGTGCCGACCTGAAGATGGACGTGCTCAAGGACCTTGAGAAACAAAAGCAGATCCTCAACAGCTACCGTGGTAACCCGGCCATTGCCGAGACCGTCCTGGACGAAGTCACCTCGCAGCTTGAAGGCTGTTTTTCTGCACTCAACGGCCTTGCGGGCAAGGCCGGCCAGACGCTCACCGAAAACGACTGGCTGATGAGCATACGCAGCCGCGTCGGCATTCCCGGCGGCACCTGCGAATTCGATTTGCCTGCCTACTTTGCCTGGCAACACTTTGATGCGGCAACCCGTCAGCGGGACTTGCAGCGCTGGACATCGACATTGGTGCCGCTGGCTGAATCCATCCGCCTGTTGCTGCAGTTGCTGCGCGACTCCGGTGCGGCACAAAAAGTTGTCGCGCCTGCCGGGCAGTATCAGCAGAACCTTCCGCAAGGGCGCACTTTCCAGCTCCTGCGGCTGCGCATGGACCCGTCGCTTGGCCTGATTCCCGAAATCAGCGGTAACCGCCTGATGGTCTCCGTGCGCCTGATGCGGCATGAAGGCGATGACCGCCTTCATGCATGCACAGATGACGCCTCGTTTGAACTGACGCTCTGCTCCTGAGCATGGTGTGACACTGCAGTTTGCGCAGACCCTTGTCCTGCCAACCCATCACCATCTGCAACTCATGAAACCAGCCATGACCCCAGATCAGCCTGCTCCCAAAATTGTGGTTTGCCCGGCATGCAAGGGCAAAAGTGTTTACGCGCCCAGCAATGCGTTTCGGCCGTTCTGCAGCGAGCGCTGCAAGAACATCGACCTGGGGGCCTGGGCCAGCGAGGGTTTTCGCATGCCGGTGGATACGCCGCAGGATGATGAGTTCTATGGCGATCCGAAGTTTCAGTGATCGGGCCCGAAGCCTCAATGCAGTCGTGATGCGGCCATCAAGAGCCGCGGTGTCTCAAAAATTCAGGGAGAAAAAAATGATTCAAAAGTCCGCGCTTGAATGCGTACATCTGGCGCTGATCGGTGCCTGTTTGATATTCACGCTGTCCGGTGCGGCCATCGCGGCCACCTCGGTTAACAGCGACGAGCCCGTGCAGCAAACCGCCAAGGCCCAAAAGAAAAAAGCCGCCAAGGCAAAAACCAGCAAGGTGAAGTTCATGCGCGGCTCTGAAGAGTCAAAGGCCGAACGCCGCGCACGGCTCAAGATCGAGTGCAAGGGCGCCGCGAATGCGGGCGTCTGCACCGGCTACACCCGCTAGGTCATCCAATACGGCAGAGTCCGCCCGGAGGCGGGCTTTCAGGCTGCTGGAGTGCCTAGCATCTGCTGCAGTTCGCCGTTTTCGTACATCTCCATCATGATGTCCGAACCGCCGACGAACTCGCCCTTGACGTAGAGCTGGGGAATGGTCGGCCAGTTGCTGTATTCCTTGATGCCGTTGCGGATTTCAGGGTCTTCCAGCACGTTCACGGTGGCTGGTTTGGTCACGCCGCAAGCCCTGAGCACCTGGATGGCCTTGCCTGAAAAGCCGCACTGGGGGAACTGCGCCGTGCCCTTCATGAACAGGACGACGTCGCTGGATTTAACGATCTGGTCAATGCGTTGCTGGGTGTCGCTCATGGTCAATCCTCGATCTGGTGGGTGGGCCTGTCGGCGACGGATGCCGTTTGGCCCGAAAAATTCAATGCCTGATTATCCCGCTGTTCCGGATTCCCCGGTTGTGCCGGACCATTGTCCGCCCGAGCAGCGGTTGATGCCGGCCAGGTCCTGCCGGCTTTGTACCTTCGTAAAGCCATGCGTCCGCAGCAATTCGCAAACCCTGGCGGACTGGTCATAACCGTGTTCCAGCAGCAGCCAGCCGCCCGGGTGCAGGTGGCCGGGTGCCTGCTGGATGATCTTGCGGATGTCATCCAGCCCGTCGTTTCCGGCCGTCAAGGCCCGCAGTGGCTCGTACTGCAGGGCGGCCAGATGCCTGTCGGCATTTGCGATATAGGGCGGATTGCTGGCGATCAGGTGGAAGTGGCCGCTAACTTTGTCCAGCCAGGAGCCTTCGGCAAATTGCACGGCGAGGCCAAGTTGCACAGCGTTTTCACGGGCCACGGCCAAGGCATCTGCGCTTGCATCAATCGCAGAGATTTCGGCTGGCCGTGATTCGTTTTTCCAGCTGTGGGCCAGCGCCAGCGCGATGGCGCCGCTACCCGTGCCCAGGTCCAGCACCCTGATTTTTTCTGTGAGCGCCCACTGCGGCGCGAGGTCCAGCGCCCATTGCACCAGCGTCTCGGTGTCAGGGCGCGGCACCAGCACGCGGGCGTCCACCTTCAGATTCAGTCCAAAAAACGCCTTGTGGCCGACGATGTAGGCCAGCGGTTCACCGGCGGCGCGGCGCAGGCAGAGCCGCTGAAACTGGTCGGCTGCAACATCGTCCAGCACATCATCGTCATGCGCCAGCAGCCAGGCACGGTCGCCGTCCGGCTTTTGCAAAACATGCAGCAACAGCAATTGCGCATCCAGCCTCTCCAGGCCCAGCACCGCAGCGGTCTGAAGTGCCTGTGCGCAGGTCATGGCCATGATGGGGCTCAATTCTGGGATGCCGTTTCCAGTTCTGCCAGCTGTTCCGCGCCGCTGGCCACCTGCAAGGCCGTGACCACGTCTTCCAGGTCGCCTTCCATGATGGTGAGCAGCTTGTAGAGCGTCAGGTTGATGCGGTGGTCGGTGAGTCGGCCCTGCGGAAAGTTGTAGGTGCGTATGCGGTCGCTGCGGTCGCCGGTGCCGACCAGGCCTTTGCGCAGCGCGGCATCCTTGGCGGCGCGTTCAGAGCGGTCTTTTTCATGGATGCGTGCCGTGAGCACCTTGAGCGCCTGCGCCTTGTTGCTGTGCTGGCTGCGGCCATCCTGGCATTCGGCCACGATGCCGGTGGGCAGGTGGGTGATGCGCACGGCCGAGTCGGTTTTGTTGATGTGCTGGCCGCCGGCGCCGCTGGCGCGGTAGGTGTCGATCCGCAGGTCGGCGGGGTTGATCTGGATGGCCACGGCTTCATCCGGCTCGGGCATCACCGCCACCGTACAGGCGCTGGTGTGGATGCGCCCCTGCGTCTCCGTCGCCGGCACCCGCTGGACGCGGTGTCCGCCGGACTCGAAACGCAGCTTGCCGTACACACCCACGCCGCTTGCGTCTGTGGCGCCCTCCACGCGAATGACCACTTCCTTGTAGCCGCCGAGCTCGCTCGAAGACTCACTGATGACTTCGGTGCGCCAGCCCTTGCGCTCGGCGTAGCGTGTGTACATGCGAAACAGGTCACCCGCAAACAGCGCCGACTCGTCGCCGCCGGTGCCGGCGCGAATTTCCACAAAGGCCGGGCGCACATCGTCCGGGTCCTTGGGAATCAGCATCAGCTGCAAAGCCTCATCAATCTGTGCAATGTCTGTTTTGGCAGCGCTGATTTCCTCTTCGGCCATCTCGACCATCTCGGCGTCATTGCCGGCATCGGCCAGCATGGCCTGCGCGCTGGCGAGGTCGGCCTCGCGGCTGGTCAGCTTGCGGTACTGCTCGGCAATCGTGCTCGCCTCGGCGTGTTCGCGCGTCAGGCTGCGAAAGCGGTCCAGGTCGCTCACGACGTCGCTGGCGGACAGCAGCGCATCCAGCTCATGAAGCCTTAGAAGCTGGCGCTCGAGGGTCTGGCGGAGAAAGGGTTTCATATAAGGATTTTTTTGCTGTCATCCCGGACTTGATCCGGGATCCATGACTTTGCTTGCGTTTTAAGGTTCGGCTTCGTCGATTGCGGATCGGGTGGGCAACGACAAAACCGGGGCGGCAATGAATCGCCGCTAACGCTCTTTGTCTTCAGGCCGCAGTCTGGGCAACTGGCCGCGCAGGAACAGTTTTGAGACGGTCTGCGCCGTGGCCTCCCGGTTGGCGGCGTCGCCTGCATGCAGTTCGGCCAGGGTGCCGTGCAGCATTTTTTGCGTCAGCCCGCGGCTCAGTGCATCCAGCACGTCGTCAATCGACTCGCCCCTGGCCAGCAGCTTTTTGGCGCGTGCAATCTCCAGCGCCCGCCATTCATCGGCCTGGGCGTTGATCTGCTGGATCAGCGGCACCGTACCGCGCTGGCCCAGCCAGTGCATGAAGTTCTGTACACCGGCGTCGATGATGACTTCGGCTTCGGCGACGGCGGCCTGGCGGCTGTCCTTGCCGGTCTGCACCACCTGCGCAAGGTCGTCGACGGTGTAGAGGTAGATGTCTGGCAGCTCCTTGACTTCGGGTTCGATGTCGCGCGGCACGGCCAGGTCGATCATGAACATCGGTTTGTGCTTGCGCAGCTTGACGGCACGCTCGACAGCACCCAGCCCGATGATGGGCAGTGTGCTGGCAGTGCAGCTGATGACGGCATCGAACTCGTGCAGGCGAGATGGCAGGTCGGCCAGGCGCATGACTTCGGCGCCAAAACGGCCAGCCAGCTTTTCGCCGCGCTCCAGGGTGCGGTTGGCAATCGCCATGGATTTTGGTTTTTTGGCAGCGAAGTGCGTCGCAGCCAAGTCTATCATCTCGCCGGCGCCGACAAACAGCACGCGGATATCGCCCAGGTCTTCAAACAGCTGGCCGGCCAGGCGCACGGCGGCGGCGGCCATGCTGATGCTGTGGGAGCCGATCTCGGTGCTGCTGCGCACCTCTTTGGCGACGGCAAACGAGCGCTGGAAGAGCTGGTGCAGCGTGGTGCCCATCGCGCCTGCGTCTTCGGCGGCGCGCACGGCGTCTTTCATCTGGCCGAGGATTTGCGGCTCGCCCAGCACCATCGAGTCCAGCCCGCTGGCGACGCGAAAGGCATGGCGCGCGGCCTGGTCGCCCTGCAGCGTATAGGCGTGTGAGCGCAGCAGGGCAGGCGAGACGCCGCCGCTGTGGGCCAGCCATTCGAGGGTGTTGTCGAGGTCGCTGTTGTCGCCTGCACAATAGATTTCGGTGCGGTTGCAGGTCGAGAGGATCGTCGCTTCCGGCTGGCGGGCGAGTGAGGCGCGCAAACCCTTGAGGGTCGGCTCTATCTGGTCCATGGAGAACGCAAATCGACCGCGCAAATCCAGCGGTGCGGTGTTGTGGTTTAGCCCAAGGGCCCAGACTGACATTGGCTGATTATAAAATTGATACGGACCCACCGGCCTTGGCCTGGATCAATAGCTGCAATAGTCGTCATTCGGAGCGCCCTGAGTTACCTGCCTTGCGTTACTTTGACGCCGCTCCATCGCCCACCATGGACCCTGCATGACCGCCTATCTTTTAACCGACCACCTGTTGAACTTCGTTGTGCCGGCCGCTTTTGTGGCGCTGATCCTGATGTTGCTGGCGCAGTTTTTCGGGCGCTTTTGCAAACGCAAGCGGTCCTCGCGCTACAGCTGGCGGGCGCAGCTGCTGATCATCTTTGCGGTAAATCTGCTCATTCTGGTGGCCGGGCTGGTGGTTTTTGGCGCAGACGGCAAGATGGCGACCTACGCGGCGCTGATGTTGGGTGGCGCGCTCTGCCACTGGGCTCTGGGCAAGGGCTGGAAGGCTTGATTTGCCCAATTTGCTGTGTACGTTAAATTTTTAATGTGTACGGCAAATTTTTAACATCTGCGTTAAATTTTTCTCGCACGGTGATCTTGACTCGCCAAAAACCGCGAAAAAGTCAAAAAAAGGCCATTTTCAGGCATCAAATAGGCATTAAGACCAATAAATACGGGCGTGAGTAGCTATTAAATCAGGAGCAAAAGCAGGCTGCCGCCAGGCCGTTCACTGCGTGTCGTCGGGTTTGAAGACGTGCACCTGGTCGGTGATGATGCCGTCCAGGCCCAACGCCAGCATCTGCTGCACCGCGGCTGACTCATTGGCCGTGTAGCAAAGCGTCCTCAGGCCCGCTTCCCTGGCCTGGCGCACCGTTAACTCGTTCCACAGCCGGTAGTTGCACACCACGGCTGCGCACTCAAGCTGGAGCGCCGTGTCCAGCCAGCCGGGGTTCAGGCTGTCCAGCAGCAGGGCGCGCGGCAACTGCGGCTGGGCGTGGCGGGCGGCTTGCAGTGACGCGGCCTGGAAAGACGACAGCAATGGCGGCGTGACACCTGCCGGCCACAAACTGGCGGCGGCGTTGGCGACAGCCGTCCCGGTCGGGCCTTCAAGTCCCGGTGTCGGTTTGATCTCGATATTCAGGAAAAAGCTGTTCTCCAGGCAGTAGCGCGCAATCTTTTCAAGACTGGCCAGCGGTTCGCCGGCATACGCCGCCGAATGCCAGCTCCCGGCATCAAGCTTCGACAGCGCCAGCCAGTCGAGCCCCCGGGCGTCGCCCTTGCCGTTGCTGGTGCGCTCCAGCGTCGCATCGTGCAGCAGAAACGGCACATCGTCGGCGCTGAGTTTGACGTCGCATTCAAACATGCGGTAACCATGGCTGGCGCCCAGTCTGAAGGCGGCAAGGGTGTTTTCGGGCGCCAGCTTGCCGGCGCCGCGGTGCGCGATCCAGCGTGGGTAAGGCCAGCCGTCCAATTAAATCCTCTTGCCTGTTTCTGAGTCGAACCAGTGAAGACGGTCGCTGCGCGGCGCAACATGAATGGTCGAGCCAATCTCAGGTGCAACCGACAGACTTTCATCCGTACGCACAATCAGAAATTCATCACCCAGCCTGCAATACACCAGCCGCTCGGCGCCCAGCATTTCGATGGTGTCGACCTGCACCGCCCAGCCCGTGCTGCCGACCTGCAGGTGCTCGGGGCGTATGCCCAGAATCGCGCCGGGCTTGCCGCCAAAGTCGGCATTGGGTGCGTGCTTGAGCAGGTTCATGGGCGGTGAGCCCATAAAACTCGCCACAAAGGTGGTTGCGGGGCGGTTGTAAACCTCTTCGGGCGTGCCGAACTGCTCCATGCGGCCAGCGTTCATCACCATCATGCGCTGGGCCAAAGTCATGGCCTCGACCTGGTCATGGGTGACAAAAAGCGAGGTGATGCCGAGCTCCCGGTGCAGCTTCTGGATCTCCAGCCGGGTCTGCACGCGCAGCTTGGCGTCCAGGTTGGAAAGCGGCTCGTCAAACAAAAACACCTGCGGCTGGCGCACGATGGCGCGGCCCATGGCCACGCGCTGGCGCTGGCCGCCCGACAGGGCGCGGGGCTTGCGATCCAGCAGGTGGCCCAGCTCCAGAATCCTGGCCGCCTTGTCGACGCGGATCCTGATTTCGGCCACCGGCACTTTGGCAATCTTCAGGCCGTAAGCCATGTTGTCGAAGACCGTCATGTGCGGGTACAGCGCGTAGTTCTGGAACACCATGGCGATGTCGCGCTCCGACGGTTCCAGGTCATTGACGACGCGCCCGCCTATGCTGATCTGGCCATCGCTGATTTCCTCCAGCCCGGCCACCATGCGCAGCAGCGTGGATTTGCCGCAGCCCGACGGCCCGACGATGACGATGAACTCGTGGTCCTTGATTTCGGCGTCCACGCCGTGCAGCACCTTGACGGCGGTTTTGCCGGAACCGTATTGCTTGACGACGTTTTTGAATGAAAGTGAAGCCATGTTTTGTCTTATTTTTCGGTGTCTACCAGGCCCTTGATGAACCATTTCTGCATCAGCACGACCACAAACGCGGGCGGCAGCATGGCGAGAATGGCGGTGGCCATCACCACATTCCATTCGTTTTGCGAGTCACCTCCTGCAATCATGCGTTTGATGCCGATGACCACCGGGTACATGTCTTCGCTGGTGGTGGCCAGCAGCGGCCAGAGGTACTGGTTCCAGCCGTAGATGAACTGGATAACGAACAGCGCGGCCATCGAGGTTTTCGACAGCGGCAGCAGGATGTCCCAGAAGAAGCGCATCGGGCCGGCACCGTCCATGCGTGCGGCTTCGACCAGTTCATCGGGCACCGTCAGGAAGAACTGGCGAAACAGAAAGGTGGCCGTGGCCGACGCGATCAAAGGCACCGTCAGGCCGGCATAGGTGTTGAGCATGCCGAGGTCAGACACCACCTTGTAGGTCGGGCCGATGCGCACTTCCACCGGCAGCATCAGTGTCACAAAAATCGCCCAGAAGAAAAACTGCTTGAGTGGAAAGCGGAAATACACAATCGCAAACGCTGACAGCAGCGAGATGGCAATCTTGCCGAAGGTGATGACCAGCGCCGTCACCAGGCTGACCCACATCATGTGCGCCACGGGTGCCGTCGAGCCCTGGCCACTGGCATTGCCGAACAGCGCAGCCTTGTAGGTTTCCCAGAAGTTGCTGCCGGGCAGCAGCGGCATGGGGGTCTGCACGATTTCCTGCGCGGTGTGGGTTGACGCCACAAACGCCAGGTAGAGCGGAAAGGCGACGATCAGCACGCCCAGAATCATCACGGCGTGGGCCAGGATGCCCAATGTGGCGCGGCGCTCGACCATCAGTAGTTGACTTTCTTTTCGACGTAACGGAACTGCAGCACCGTCAGCACGACAACGATGGCCATCAGCACAACGGACTGCGCGGCCGACCCGCCCAGGTCCATGGCCTTGAAGCCATCGTAATAAACCTTGTAAACCAGAATGGACGTCGCCTGCCCCGGCCCGCCGTGTGTGGTGGCATCGACGATGGCGAAGGTGTCAAAAAAGGCATAGACCATGTTGATCACCAGCAGGAAGAAGGTGGTCGGCGACAGCAACGGAAACTGGATGCTCCAGAACCTGCGCCACGGCCGCGCACCGTCAATCGCCGCTGCTTCAATCAGTGATTTTGGAATCGACTGCAGGCCGGCGAGGAAGAACAGGAAGTTGTACGAGATCTGCTTCCACACCGCCGCCATCACGATCAGCGTCATCGCATGGCCGCCGTCCAGCAGGTGGTTCCAGTTGATGCCGATCTTGCCAAGCGCATAGGCCACCACGCCGAGCGAAGGCGAAAACATGAAGACCCACAGCACACCAGCCACTGCGGGCGCGACGGCGTAAGGCACGACCAGCAGGGTCTTGTAAAACAGCGCGCCCTTGATGATGCGGTCGGCAAACACGGCCAGCATCAGCGACAGGCCGATGCCCAACACGGCCACCAGGATGGAAAACAGCGCGGTGGTCTTGAAGGAGGCGAGGTAACCCTCGTCGTTGAACAGCTGCCTGAAGTTGGCAAAGCCGACCCACTCGGTCGAGGTGCCGAAAGCGTCCTGCACCTGGAAGGACTGCAGCAGCGCCTGTGCCGCCGGCCAGAAGAAAAAAACGCTGATGACGATGAGCTGCGGCGCCAAAAGAAGCCAGGGCAACCAGGCAGAGCGGAAGAGAACGCGTTTTTCCATAAGTCGGCAAGTATGGCGGCTGTCACAGCGGCTGACCAGCCGCTGTGCTCAGGATGTCAGCCCTTGTTTGCTTTCTGGAAGCGCTCCAGCTGCTCATTGCCGCGCTTGACGATGGCGTCAAGTGCCTCCTTCGCGCTCTTCTTGCCGCTCCAGACCTGTTCGAGTTCTTCGTCCTCAATCGCACGCACCTGCACATAGTTGCCCAGGCGTATGCCACGGCTCTTGTCGGTGACCTTGCGGATCATCTGGGTCACGGCCACGTCTGTGCCGGGGTTCTGTTTATAAAAGCCTGATTTTTCAGTCAACTGGTAGGAGGCCGTGGTCACAGGCAGGTAGCCTGTGCGCTTGTGGCTGGCCGATTGCACTTCGGGGCTGGAGATGTAGTTGAAAAATGCCGCCACGCCCTTGTATTCAGCCGGTTTCTTGCCGGCCATCACCCACAGGCTCGCGCCGCCGATGACCGTATTCTGGGGTGCGCCGGCGACGTCCTGGTAGTAGGGCAGGGGGGCGAGGCCGTAGCCAAACTTGGCGTTCTTGGCCACGTTGCCATAAAAGCCCGACGACGTGTTGATCATGGCGCATTCGCCAGACACAAAGCTCGCCTCTGGCACATTGCCGCGGCCCTTGTAGACAAACAGGCCCTGCTTGGCCATGTTGGCCAGGTTCTCAATATGGCGCTGGTGCAGCGGCGAGTCGACCTTCATGCGTGCATCCATGCCGCCAAGACCATTGGATTTGGTCGCAAACTCGACGTTGTGCCAGCTCGAAAAGCTCTCAAGCTGCGTCCAGCCCTGCCAGGCGGTGGTGAAGGGGCACTTGTGGCCGGAGGCCTTGAGCTTGGCAGCGGCATTGACCACTTCAGGCCAGGTCTGGGGCGCCTTGTCGGTGGGCAGGCCGGCGGCCTTGAAGGCGTCCTTGTTGTAATAAAAGATGGTCGTCGAGCTGTTGAACGGGAAGCTCAGCATCTGACCATTCGGCGCGGTGTAGTAGCCGGCGACGGCAGAGACGTAAGCCGTCGGGTCGAACTTGTAACCGGCGTCTTTCATGATCTGGGCCACAGGCACGATGGCGCCCTTGCTGGCCATCATGGTGGCGGTGCCCACCTCAAACACCTGAAGGATGTGAGGCGCATTGCCGGCGCGGAAGGCGGCGATGGCCGCGGTCATGGACTCGTCGTAGCTGCCCTTGAAGACCGGGATGATCTTGTATTCCTTCTGGCTGGCGTTGAAGTCTTTGGCCAGGTCATTCACCCATTCCCCGTTGACCGCCACCATCGAATGCCACCACTGGACTTCGGTCTGGGCCTGGCTGGCGAGAGGGGCAAGCAGGGCGGCTGCGGCGATGGCCAGGCCCGAAAGACGGGCTTTTGACGAAGTGGTGGTCATTAAAACTCCTGAGAACGGTGCATTTGGCGAATCGAAAAGTGGGCAAACTGTTTGTGACAGGGGGATTTAAGCGACTCGCAGGCTTTTCAACAAGCGGGTTTCCCATGAGGGCATAGGCAGACCTGACCAAGCCAAATGCTGCGCTGCGTTAACATAGCAAGGACACAGGACAAGAGCGCCAGGCAGCGGTTTCCCGACTGCATGGACCGCCTAAATTTCACGATGAACGCCCCAACGACATTCCAGGAACTCCACAAGCTCGTCGCTGATGCCAAAGCCGGCGAGGCCCGCATACGCGAGATTCCCTACAACTACACCTCGTTTTCAGACCGCGAAGTCGTGATTCGCCTGTTGGGTGAGCATTCCTGGGACTTGTTGAACCGCCTGCGCGATGAGCGCCGCACCGGCCGTTCGGCCCGCATGCTGTATGAAGTGCTGGGCGACATCTGGGTCGTGCAGCGCAACCCGTATCTGCAGGACGACCTGCTCGACAACCCCAAACGCCGCAAGCTGCTGGTTGATGCCCTCCAGCACCGCCTGAACGAGGTCGAAAAACGCCGCACACCCGATGTAGACAGCGAACGTGATGCCATCGTGCAGGAACTGCTGCAGGCGGCGCGCAGTGCGGTGGGCCGCTTTTCTGACTCCTTCGACGAAATTGCCGACCTGCGCCACCAGACCGGGCGCAAGCTGCGCAAACTAACTCTCAAGGACAACATCAAGTTTGACGGCCTGTCACGCGTCTCGCATGTGACCGACGCCACAGACTGGCGTGTTGAATACCCGTTTGTCGTGTTGACGCCCGACACTGAAGTTGAAATGGCCGGCCTGGTCAAAGGCTGTATCGACCTGGGCCTGACGATAGTTCCGCGTGGCGGCGGCACGGGTTATACCGGCGGCGCGATCCCACTGACCTGGAAGTCGGCCGTCATCAACACCGAAAAGCTCGAAGCCATGACCGAGGTCGAGATGGTCAAACTGCCCGGCATCGCCGAGCCAGTCGCGACGATCTGGACGGAAGCCGGTGTGGTGACGCAGCGCGTGGCCGATGCAGCAGAGCGCGGCGGTTTTGTCTTTGCGGTGGACCCGACATCTGCCGAAGCCTCTTGCATAGGCGGCAACATCGCCATGAATGCCGGTGGCAAAAAGGCGGTGCTCTGGGGCACGGCGCTGGACAACCTGGCCTCCTGGCGCATGGTGACGCCCGATTCGCAGTGGCTGGAAGTCACGCGCATCAACCACAACCTGGGCAAGATTCACGACGCCGAGATGGCGAGCTTTGAGCTCAAATATTTTGAGGCCGACGGCAAGACACCGGTGCGCAGTGAGCGGCTGGACATTCCGGGTAAAAGCTTCCGCAAGGAAGGCCTGGGCAAGGACGTTACCGATAAATTCCTCAGCGGTTTGCCCGGTATCCAGAAAGAAGGCTGTGATGGCCTGATCACCAGCGCGCGCTGGATTGTTCACCGCATGCCTGTGCACACGCGCACCGTCTGTCTGGAGTTTTTCGGCAACGCCAAGGACGCGGTGCCCAGCATCGTCGAGATCAAGGACTTCATGTTCGCCGAGCAAAAGCGCACGCAGGCGCTGGGCTCGCCGGTGCTGCTGGCCGGGCTGGAGCATCTGGACGACCGTTACCTGCGAGCCGTCGGTTACGCCACCAAATCCAAGCGCGGCGGCCTGCCCAAGATGGTGCTCTTTGGCGACATCGCGGGCGATGATGCTGATTCCGTGGCGCGTGCCACCTCTGAAGTGGTGCGTATTGCCAACTCGCGTGCCGGCGAAGGTTTTATCGCCATCAGTCCGGACGCACGCAAGAAATTCTGGCTGGACCGCAAGCGCACTGCTGCGATCTCGCGCCACACCAACGCCTTCAAGATCAATGAAGACGTGGTCATTCCGCTGCCCCGCATGGCGGAGTACAGCGACGGCATCGAGCGTATCAATATTGAACTGAGCCTGCGCAACAAGATCAGGCTGTGCGATGAGCTGGAGATGTTCTTTCGCACCGGCAACCTGCCACTGGGCAAGTCGGACGATGCCAATGAAATTCCATCAGCCGAACTGCTGGAGGACCGCGTCGGCCAGGCGCTGGCGCTGATCGTCGAGGTGCGTGCGTTGTGGGCGGGCTGGCTGCGCGATGTGGAGCCGCTTTTCAAGGACCTGCAGGACCATACCCTGCGTGCCAGCTGGAAGACGCAGTTGCGCGCACCGCTGCAGGCCATCTTCACGGGCGGCGCTTTTCTGCCGATTCTTGAAGAGTGCACAGCCATCCACAAGCGTGTGCTCAAGGGGCGCGTCTGGGCCGCGCTGCACATGCATGCCGGTGACGGCAATGTGCACACCAACCTGCCGGTCAACAGCGATGACTACGACATGCTGCAGACGGCGCATGAGGCGGTCACCCGCATCATGGCGTTGGCGCGTTCGCTGGACGGCGTGATCTCGGGCGAGCATGGCATCGGCATCACCAAGATGGAGTTTCTGAGCGACGAAGAACTCCAGCCGTTTGCAGACTACAAGGCCAGGGTTGACCCTGAAGGGCGCTTCAACAAGGGCAAGCTGCTGCGCAACGGCGTCTTCGCTGCACCGCAAAAATTGACCGCCGAGCCAAACGGCCCGCTGAAAGACCTGCTGTCTGATCTGACCAATGCCTACACGCCAAGCTTTGGCCTCATGGGTCATGAATCGCTCATCATGCAGCAGAGTGATATCGGTGCGATCGCCGGCAGCGTCAAGGACTGCCTGCGCTGCGGCAAATGCAAGCCGGTCTGTGCGACACATGTGCCGCGCGCCAACCTGCTGTACAGCCCGCGTAACAAGATCCTGGCAACCTCGCTGCTGGTCGAGGCCTTTCTTTACGAAGAGCAGACGCGCCGCGGCGTCAGCATCAAGCACTGGGAAGAATTTGAAGACGTGGCTGACCACTGCACGGTTTGCCACAAATGCCTCACGCCTTGCCCGGTCGATATCGACTTCGGCGAGGTGTCCATGAACATGCGCAATCTGCTGCGCAAGATGGGCCAGAAGTCCTTCCGGCCCGGTAATGCGGCGGCGATGTTTTTCCTCAACGCCACCAGCCCGCAAACCATCAAGTTCATGCGTAGCGCCATGGTCGATGTCGGTTTCAAGGCGCAGCGCCTGGCCAATGACCTGCTGCGCCGTCTTGCGCGCAAGCAGACAGCGCGGCCGCCGGCCACCGTGGGCCGTGCGCCGGTAAAAGAGCAGGTCATCCACTTCATCAACAAGAAGATGCCGGGCGGCCTGCCGAAGAAAACAGCGCGTGCCTTGCTGGATATCGAGGACAAGGACTATGTCCCCATCATTCGCAACCCGAAAAGCACGACGTCGGAAACCGAAGCGGTGTTTTATTTCCCGGGTTGCGGATCGGAACGCCTGTTCAGCCAGGTCGGTCTTGCGACGCAGGCCATGCTCTGGCATGCGGGGGTGCAGACGGTGCTGCCGCCAGGTTATTTGTGCTGCGGCTACCCGCAGCGCGGCAGTGGCCAGTTCGACAAGGCTGAAAAAATCATCACCGACAACCGGGTGCTGTTTCACCGGGTGGCCAACACGCTGAACTACCTGGACATCAAGACAGTGGTGGTGAGCTGCGGTACCTGCTATGACCAGTTGCAGGGTTATGAGTTCGAGAAGATATTCCCGGGTTGCCGCATCATTGACATCCATGAATACCTGCTTGAAAAAGGCATCACCCTGCGCACCGACATGCCGGGCGCCGGCTACCTGTACCACGACCCCTGCCACAGCCCGATGAAGCTGCAGGAACCGATGAAAACAGTCAAGGCGCTGCTGGGCGACAACGTGCTGAAGAACGACCGCTGCTGCGGTGAATCGGGCACGCTGGGCGTGACACGGCCCGACATCTCGACGCAGATCCGCTTTCGCAAGGAGGAAGAGCTGCGCAAGGGCGAAGACCAGTTGCGCAGCATGGGCGTTGTCGACAGCAAGGAGAACGTCAAGATCCTGACGAGCTGCCCAAGCTGCCTGCAGGGCCTGTCACGCTACGGCAATGACCTGAATAACGGCCTGCTCGAAGCCGATTACATCGTGGTTGAAATGGCCAACCAGATCCTGGGTACCGAATGGCTGCCCACCTATGTCGAGGCTGCCAATACCGGTGGCATTGAGCGGGTTCTGGTTTAGCGTATGGCAGGCTTGGCCAAGGACTCCCCCACGCCAACGGCGCTGACGGTGCATGGTCAGTCGCGGGTGCTTGAGGTTGCATTTTCGGACGGCGCTGCCTTCAGGATACCGTTTGAGCTGATGCGCGTTTATTCGCCGTCTGCGGAAGTGAAGGGCCATGGGCCGGGCCAGGAAACCTTGCAGACCGGCAAGCGAGATGTAGTCATCAATGGCATGGAGCCGGTCGGCAACTATGGCGTGAAACCGTTGTTCTCCGATGGCCATGAGAGCGGTATCTTCACCTGGGATTACCTGTACGAGCTGGGGTCCGGGCAGGACAGGCTGTGGGTCGACTACGAAAGCCGCCTGAGGGCTGCCGGCATGAGCCGGGATGCGCCCATGGTTGCCCCCGGTGGTCACGCCTGCGGAAATCACTGAGCTTCTGCCTGCTGCGGCACCTGTTGGCTGGAGATGCGCCAGTGTTGTTTTTCCAGCATAAAAGCCTTTGAATGTCCTGAACCTGTAAAGGGTTGTCGCTGTCGTTGGAGGTTTTGACCCCTAGCATTGGGGGATGTCAAGCACCCACTTCGGATTTCAGTCGGTAGACGAGCAGGAAAAAGCCGGCCGCGTACGCAGCGTGTTCGATTCCGTCGCGCCCAAATATGACGTGATGAACGACCTCATGTCCATGGGTCTGCACCGTGCATGGAAGGCCTATACGGTGCTGGTGGCCAATGTGAAAGATGGCCAGAACGTGCTGGATATCGCGGGCGGTACCGGTGACCTCGCCATGGCTTTTGCGCCAAAAGTTGGCGTCAACGGCAAGGTGGTGCACACCGACATCAACGAGGCCATGCTGCGTGAAGGCCGCAACCGCCTGCTGGATGCCGGCATCAGCGTGCCGACGCTGGTCTGCGATGCCGAGCACCTGCCTTTTCCCGACGCACACTTTGACCTGGTGACCGTGGCCTTTGGCCTGCGCAACATGACGCACAAGGATGCAGCCCTGCTTGAAATGAACCGCGTGCTCAAGCCCGGTGGAAAACTGCTGGTACTTGAATTCTCAAAAGTCGCGAAACCGCTGACAAAAATTTACGACTGGTACTCGTTCAAGGTCCTGCCAAAGATCGGCAAACTGGTGGCCAACGACGACTCAAGCTATCAGTACCTGGCCGAGTCCATCCGCATGCATCCCGACCAGGACGAGCTAAAGGCCATGATGCTTAAAGGTGGTTTCGGTCATGTGGACTATCACAACATGTCAGGCGGCATCGTGGCATTGCATGTTGGAATCAAGTGCTAACCGATAACAGTTCAAGAAAAACCAAACGAGACAAATTGCCCCAAGGAGACTTTTCATGAAAATCTGGTCCATCATTCTTTCCGCCATGCTGGCATTGACGCTGACCCTGGCGGGTGCAGACGCGCAGGCCAAACGCCTTGGAGGTGGGACATCTATCGGCAAGCAGTCATCCAACGTCACCCAGCGTGAAGGAACTTCGGGCGGCGCCACTTCTGCTGCCAAACCTGCTGCGCCTGCTACAACGGCGCCTGCCGCAGCACCAAAACGTCCGTGGGGCGCCATGCTCGGTGGTCTGGCGGCAGGTCTTGGCCTGGCGTGGCTGGCTTCATCACTTGGTCTGGGTGGCGCATTCGGCCAGATCATCATGTTCGCCCTGCTGGCACTGGTGATCATGGTGGTGGTTGGTTTTGTGATGCGCAAGCTCAAGGGCCAGTCTGGCGGGCAGGCGCCGACGCCCTATGCATTCCAGGGTGCCGGTGACGCAAGTACGGCGACAACGCCCAAAAACTACAGCCCCGAGAACGTCGGGAACGATGCGTCTGCCCGGCCCTGGGAGCGCAACAGCATGGCTTTTGACGCCAGCAAGGGTGCTTCGGGTTCAATGATCGGCTCTGCCCTGCTGGGGTCGCAGAACTGGGGTGTGCCGGCTGGTTTTGACTCCGACGGCTTCCTTGCCGCAAGCAAGACCAACTTCCTGACCCTGCAGGACGCATGGGACCGTTCTGACATCAGTAGCCTTCGCTCGATGATGACTGACGAGATGCTCGAGCAGATCAAGGTCCAGCTGGCAGACCGCGAGTCGCACACCGGTGGTGGCACCAACAAGACTGACGTCGTCATGCTCAATGCACAGCTGCTTGGCATTGAGGAGCTGAACGACGTGTATATGGCCAGCGTGGAGTTCTCCGGCATGATCCGCGAAGACGCTTCGGCTGGCGCAAGCCCGTTCCGCGAGGTGTGGAACATGACCAAGCCGCGCAATGGTGGCAGTGGCTGGCTGGTGGCAGGCGTACAGGCCTTGCAGTGAGTCCCTGCGCTTTTCACTTCGTGTAATGCTCTGCCCCCCGAAGGGGCCGACCGACTATGGTCCGGCAGAGCCGGTTCCATGGCTCGAACTTGCGAAGACTTTGCTACTGTGAGGGCCAGCTGATTTACCTTCGTTCTGAGCCTGTCACCTGTAGTTCATTCGAACTGGCGCTACGCCGTTTATCGGTCAAAATCGGGGACGTATGAATACATCGTCCCCTTTTTCATTTCTGGAGTTCTTTGCCACCCGTTTTCAGCCCCCGGCCTGGATGGTTGATGAGGGCCAGCAGCGGCTTGTACTTTTTCTAAATCATGTGCTGATGCAGGAAAAAGAAGCCCAGGACCGCTTGATGCGCAGGAAGGGCAACATCATCCATGTGCGATGGGGCGTTTTTGCCCTGGACCTGCTGGTGACGCCTGCCGGCCTTTTTGACCGTGCGCCAGTTTCTGTCAAACCTGACCTGCTGGTCGCGGTTGCCACCGAATCTCCCATGGTGATTGCCCAGTCGGTGATGGCCGGCAAACCGCCGCCGGTGAAGATTGAAGGTGACGTTCAACTGGCCGCTGAACTGGGCTGGCTTGCCGAGAACCTGCGATGGGATGTGGAGGAGGATTTGTCGCGTGTGGTCGGTGATATTCCCGCACATGCCATCGCTGATGCAGGGCGGAAATTTTTTGCCGGACTCAAGCAGTTCCTTGCCGTGCGTCCGGGCGCATCGGCAACGGTTGCGACGTTCACACCTGCCAGCAGTGACGGCAAGGCCTCTGCATGAGCCGGATTTTTCGTGGGGGGTTCATTGTCTGGACAGTGCTTCGCTTTGGTCTGGACGAACTGGTGCTGTCCAGTTTTGAAAAGCCCTGGATACGTCTGCTGACCCGCGTTGTTTCCGTTGGCCGAAACCTCAGGGCGCCACGCGGTATTCGTCTGCGTGAGGCGCTGGAAAGGCTGGGGCCGATCTTCGTCAAGTTCGGCCAGGTCATGTCGACCCGTCGTGACCTGTTGCCGCCCGACATTGCAGACGAGCTGGCGCGTTTGCAGGATCGTGTGCCGCCATTTGATTCCGGTATTGCCATCGCGATTATCGAAAAAGCTTTTGGTCGGCCCCTGGCGCAGATTTTCGCAACGTTTGAATCCGTGCCGGTAGCCAGCGCATCGATTGCGCAGGTTCATTTTGCGACTTTACCCAATGGGCGCGAGGTTGCCGTCAAGGTGTTGCGGCCCAACATGCAGCCGGCGATTGAAAAAGACCTGGCGTTGATGCACATGATGGCGGGTTGGGTCGAGAGTGCATCTGCTGATGGCAAGCGACTGAAGCCGCGCGAGGTAGTGGCCGAGTTCGACAAATACCTGCACGATGAACTTGACCTGTTGCGCGAGGCGGCCAACGCAGCCCAGCTGCGCCGCAACATGCAGAACCTTGATCTCGTGATGATCCCGGAAATGGTCTGGGACTACTGCATGCCTGACGTGATGGTGATGCAGCGCATGAAGGGCGTTCCCATCAGCCAGATACAGCGCCTGCGCGATGCGGGCGTTGATATGAAAAAACTGGCGCGTGACGGCGTCACCATCTTTTTCACCCAGGTCTTTCGCGATGGTTTTTTTCATGCAGATATGCACCCCGGCAATATTCAGGTGAGCCTGGAACCGGAAACGTTTGGCCGCTACATCTCACTGGACTTCGGTATCGTCGGCACGCTGACTGAAATCGACAAGGAATACCTGGCCCAGAATTTCAGCGCGTTTTTCCAGCGCGATTACAAGCGCGTTGCCGAACTGCACATTGAATCGGGCTGGGTTCCCATTACCACACGCGTCGACGAACTGGAAGCTGCCATTCGGGCCTGTTGCGAGCCCTATTTCGACCGACCATTGAAAGAAATCTCACTTGGCCTGGTGCTGATGCGGCTTTTCCAGACTTCGCGCCGTTTCCATGTCGAGATACAGCCCCAACTGGTCCTGCTGCAAAAGACCCTGCTCAATATCGAGGGTTTGGGCCGGGAGCTCGATCCGGACCTTGATTTGTGGAGCACGGCCAAGCCCTTTCTTGAAAAGTGGATGCTGGAGCAGGTGGGTCCTGAAAAGCTGCTGGCCCAGCTGAAGGCCGAAGCGCCGGCATATGCCAAGCTCCTGCCGGGATTACCCCGGCTTTTGTCGCAATTCCTGAAAGACAGGCCGGGCTCCAATAACCGGGAATTGCTGGAACTTCTGGCCGAGCAAAAACGGACGAACAGGCTGTTGCAGCGGGTGATTTATGGCGGATTCGGCTTTGTGCTTGCGCTGGTTGTCATGCAGCTTGTTTCCCTTCTCAAATTCCGCGGTCTTTTTTAAGCAGAGCCGGATTGCGGTGGCGGTGTCCGTGCGTGGGGCCTGGTTTCATGCTCAACGCCTATAATTGAGGGTTTTGCACCTTGGTGCGAATTCCTGCTGCCTTACCCCCGGAATATCCCCCGAATCATGCCAATTTACGCCTACAAATGCGAGTCTTGTGGATTTGCAAAGGATGTTTTGCAAAAAATGTCGGATGCGCCCCTGAGCGTCTGTCCCAGTTGCGGTGCGCCTGCGTTCAAAAAGCAGGTGACGGCGGCTGGTTTTCAGTTGAAGGGTTCAGGCTGGTACGTCACCGATTTCCGGGGTGGATCTGCCGGAGCGCCCGCGCCTTCGGGGCAGGGCGAAGCAGCATCTCCGGCAAGCTCCAAGACAGGTGACGCCCCCGCCTCCGCAGCCCCCGCACCGGCATCCGCTCCTGCCAGCGCACCGGCGCCCGCTCCGGCAGCATCTCCGGCACCTGCAGCGAGTAAACCTTCCGGCAAGGACAGTTCCTGATGTCTGCCGTACGCAAGTGGTTGCTTGCAGGTCTTCTGGTTTTGGTGCCTTTGGGCATCACCGTCTGGGTGCTGGACTGGATCGTGGTCACGCTGGATCAGACGCTTTTGATTCTTCCTGGATCATGGCATCCGGACAAACTGATCGGTTTTCACATCCCTGGTTTCGGGGTGTTGCTGGCACTGTTTATCGTGTTGCTGATAGGCGCGCTTGCCAGCAACTTCCTTGGTAAAAAGCTGGTCAGCTGGTGGGACATCCTGCTCAACCGCATTCCTATCGTCCGCTCCATTTATTCAAGCGTCAAACAGGTTTCGGACACGCTGTTCGCAGAAAACGGCAACGCGTTTCGCAAGGCGCTCCTGGTGCAATGGCCACGAGAGGGCGTCTGGACGATTGGTTTCCAGACCGGCACGCCAGGTGGCGATGTCGTCAACCATTTGCCTGGCGATTACCTCAGCGTGTATGTGCCGACCACGCCTAATCCAACAGGTGGTTACTTCGTCATGCTCAAGCGTGAAGATTGCATAGAACTCAAGATGAGCGTTGACGAAGCGCTGACGTACGTGATTTCAATGGGTGTTGTGGTGCCAGGCAGCGCAGCCAACTACAAACCCAAATAAACAAGCAAACAGACTTGAAAAAAGCGGGATGACAGCCCGCCGTGCTGTCTGCAAGTGCAATTGAATTTAAAAGCGAATTTATTTATGTCCATGGTTTCCCAAGTCAAATCACAAATGCGTTCCCATTACTGCGGCCTGGTGACAGAAGCCCTGATGGGTGAAACCGTCAGCCTCTGTGGCTGGGTCAACCGCAGGCGCGATCACGGCGGTGTTATTTTCGTGGACCTGCGGGATCGTGAAGGTTATGTCCAGGTGGTCTGCGATCCGGATCGTGCCGACATGTTTGCAACTGCTGAAAGCGTGCGCAATGAGTTTTGCATCCAGGTCAAGGGTATCGTGCGTGCGCGGCCTGCTGGCACGACCAATGACGGCCTGAAGAGTGGCAAAATCGAAGTGCTGTGTCATGAAATGACGGTGCTCAACCCCAGCGTCACCCCGCCATTCCAGCTTGACGACGACAACCTGTCGGAAACCACGCGTCTGACGCACCGTGTCCTGGACCTGCGCCGCCCTTACATGCAGAACAACCTGATGCTGCGTTACCGCGTGGCCATGGAAACCCGCAAGTTTCTCGATGCCAACGGTTTCATCGATATCGAAACGCCGATGCTGACCAAGAGCACCCCTGAAGGTGCGCGTGATTACCTCGTGCCCAGCCGCGTCAATGAGGGCATGTTCTTTGCCTTGCCGCAAAGCCCGCAGCTGTTCAAGCAGTTGCTCATGGTGTCCGGCTTTGACCGCTATTACCAGATCACCAAGTGTTTCCGGGATGAGGACCTGCGTGCCGATCGCCAGCCGGAATTCACGCAGATCGATATCGAAACATCGTTCATGGGCGAGCAGGATATTCGCGACATGTTCCAGGGCATGATCAGCAAGATATTCAAGAACGTGCTGGATACCGACCTCGGCGAATTCCCGGTCATGGCTTATGCGGATGCCATGCATCGCTATGGTTCGGACAAGCCCGATCTTCGCGTCAACCTTGAGTTCACCGAGTTGACGGACATCATGGGCGACGTGGACTTCAAGGTGTTCAGCGCACCGGCCACCACCCCTGGCGGGCGCGTGGTTGCACTGCGCGTGCCGGGCGGTTCTGAAATGAGCCGGGGCGAGATCGATGGCTACACCGAGTTCGTGAAAATTTACGGTGCCAAGGGCCTGGCCTGGATCAAGGTCAATGATGTGAGCAAGGGCCGTGAAGGCCTGCAAAGCCCTATCGTCAAGAACATCCACGATGCCGCGATTGCAGAAATCCTCAAACGTACCAACGCTGCCAACGGCGATATCATTTTCTTTGGCGCCGACAAGGAAAAAATCGTCAACGACAGCATAGGTGCCTTGCGCCTGAAGGTCGGTCACAGTGCTTTCGGCAAGAAGGCGGGTCTCTTTGTCGCTGGCTGGAAGCCCCTCTGGGTGGTTGACTTCCCGATGTTCGAGCATGATGAGGAAAACCAGCGCTGGAGCGCGGTGCATCACCCCTTTACAGCGCCCAAGGACGGTCATGAAGACTGGATGGACACTGACCCTGGCAGGTGCATTGCCAAGGCTTACGACATGGTGCTCAATGGCTGGGAACTGGGCGGCGGTTCGGTCCGCATCCACCGTGCCGAGGTACAAAGCAAGGTGTTCAATGCACTGAAGATCGGGCCAGAGGAAGCGCAGGAGAAATTCGGCTTTTTGCTTGAGGCACTGCAGTATGGCGCGCCACCGCACGGCGGCCTGGCTTTTGGGCTGGACCGCATCGTCACCATGATGACGGGTGCCGAATCGATTCGTGACGTGATTGCCTTCCCCAAAACCCAGCGTGCTCAGGATCTGTTGACCCATGCGCCGGGACCTGTGGACGAAAAGCAGTTGCGCGAGCTGCATATCCGTTTGCGGAATCCGCAGCCTGTGTAACGGAGTCCCTGCTTGAAGCGTCCGTGGTCGGTGTTGTCAGTCATCGCGAACGGATCCGATCATGGTGAAGCC
Organism: Pseudomonadota bacterium; assembly: GCA_040390295.1. Classification (GTDB taxonomy): domain Bacteria; phylum Pseudomonadota; class Gammaproteobacteria; order Burkholderiales; family Burkholderiaceae_C; genus Polaromonas. The sequence goes on along the minus strand of JAZJYR010000007.1, from coordinate 77,050 downwards.
CTTCAAAATTCCGGAGTCTGTGCTGGTGGTGATTTACACCACAACCAGAAACGTTCTCCTGATTGAGCGGACTGACAACCCGGGCTTCTGGCAAAGCGTGACTGGTTCGCGCGATACGCCTCAAGAATCATTTGCCAGCACTGCCTTGCGCGAAGTGCTGGAGGAAACAGGCATAAGGGCCGACCCGGGTGATTTGCAGGATTGGGCCATTTCCAATGTCTATGAAATCTACCCTGCCTGGCGGGCTCTTTACTCCCCGGGAGTGACACATAACACCGAGCATGTCTTTGGCCTTTGCGTTCCCGAGAGAACTGCAGTGAGGCTCAACCCGCGCGAACATGTTGGGTATGAATGGTTGCCATGGCTGGAGGCGGCTGACCGCTGTTTTTCGCCGTCCAATGCCGAGGCGGTGCTGATGCTCTCCCGTCTTCCTGAATAGGAACAAGGCAATACAGTTACTGGCTGGCCGATATCGGACGCGGACTGGACCCTGCAACCTACAACCGGCGGTAGCCCCACTCACTATCCTGTCTGTTGATTCTTGACCCTTGACCCTTGACCCTTCCGGCATCATCACCTGTCAAACTCTCCGCATGCAGGATCTGATCGTTCAAAGACCCGAGGGACTTTATTGCCCGCCAGGTGATTTTTATATAGACCCGTGGCGCCCAGTTAACCGCGCCATCATCACGCATGCCCATGCAGACCACGCGCGGTCCGGGCATGGGCATTACCTTGCAAGTACCCCGGCTGAAGGCGTCTTGCGATCGCGCCTGGGGCAGGACATCACGCTGCAAAATCTGGATTACGGGCAGCAGATCGCCCACAACGGCGTCAGGATTTCACTGCATCCAGCAGGACATGTACTCGGGTCCGCTCAGGTTCGTCTGGAGCACGAAGGACAGATATGGGTCGCGAGTGGCGACTACAAGGTCGCGCCGGATGCGACTTGCGTGCCGTTTGAAGCTGTGCGCTGCAATGTGTTTATCACCGAGTCTACGTTCGGCTTGCCGATTTACCGATGGCGGCCAGACGCCGAGCTGTTTTCGGAAATCAACGAATGGTGGGCGGACAATGTTGCGGCCGGGCGGGCCAGTGTATTGATGTGCTACAGCTTCGGCAAGGCGCAGCGAATACTCAGCGGGGTGGATCCCTCAATTGCCCCCATCATTGTTCATGGTGCGGTGCAAGCATTGAATCTTGCGTATCGATCAGCCGGCATATCACTGCCTCAAACATTGACTGTTGATGAGGTGACTGAAGTCGCGGATTTCCATCGGGCACTTGTGCTTTGCCCCCCCGGCGCCGCCAGCGGGCCCTGGGCTAAAAGATTTGGTGACTCCAGCGACGCCTTTGCCAGCGGCTGGATGCAACTGCGCGGGGCCCGCCGCCGTGGCGGTTATGACAAGGGCTTTGTGCTCAGCGACCATGCCGACTGGCCAGGGCTAATAGGTGCAATAGGCGCCACCGGTGCGAGCCGTGTGATCGTGACCCACGGCAGCGTACCTGTGCTGGTACGTTACCTCACAGAACAGGGGCTGCAGGCCCAGTCTTTCCAGACTCAATATGGTGACGACCGCATAGAAGAGAAAGTAGAGTCGCCAGTTGCGCAGGCTGTGCGAAACGAGGAGGGCAGATGAAATATTTCGCCCATCTGTTCACCGAGCTGGACGCCACAACATCCACCAATGCAAAGGTAGAGGCCCTGCGGCGCTACTTTGCCCGAGCCGCTGCCCGTGATGCAGCATGGGCCGTCTATTTTCTGTCGGGCGGCAAGCCCAGGCAGGTTGTTAAAACAGCTGCTCTCCGCAGCCTTGCCTGCCAGGCTGCGGGCATAGACGACTGGCTCTTTGACGAGTGCTACCAGGCTACGGGGGATCTTGCAGAGACGATTGCATACATCCTCCCGCTGGACTTTGCTGATTCAGACATGAGTCTTGCGGACTGGATGGAAAATCGACTCCTCCCTTTGCGGGGACTTCCTGAAGATGAAGTTGCATTGCGCGTAAGGGCCTATTGGCGCGAGCTCGATTCGCAAGGGCGGTTCCTCCTCACCAAGCTGGTTGGCGGCGGTTTTCGCGTGGGTGTCAGCAAGCTGCTGGTACAGCGTGCACTGGCCGCCCATTCGGGCATAGACCCCAAACGCATTGCCCAGCGAATGATGGGTTATACGGACGCGAAGGTGATGCCCTCTGCCAGCAAATACGAAGCCTTGCTGACCGATGCCGGAGGGGAAACGCCTGATGTGCGTGATGCTGGCCAGCCTTACCCGTTCTTCCTTGCGCACCAGCTTGATGTTCCACCGGAAGGGCTGGATGCGAAGCTTGGACCGGTTGATGGCTGGCAGGTTGAATGGAAATACGACGGCATTCGCGGGCAGGTCGTCAAGCGCGCTGGCCAGGTGTGGATCTGGTCGCGAGGGGAGGAGCTGGTCACTGAACGCTTTCCGGAAATCGTGTCGCTCGCGCAGTCCCTGCCAGATGGTACGGTGCTGGACGGTGAGATTGTTGTTTGGATTGAGGATCTACAGGCGGCCATACCTTTGGCGGGGCGGCCCGCGAGTTTTGCGCTGTTGCAGCAGCGCATAGGTCGAAAGATACCCGGTAAAAAAATACTTGCCGATGCTCCGGTTACCTTTATGGCCTACGACCTGCTCGAACTGGCAGGTCACGATGTTCGCGAAAAGCCGCAGCTTGAGCGTCGCAGCCAGCTTGAGGCCTTGCTGGCCGGGACAGCGCTCAGGATATCGCCGGTTGAAACGCTCGCCACGTGGTCTGCTTTTGCAGTGCTGCGCAAGGAATCCCGGGCCAGAGGCGTTGAGGGATTCATGCTCAAGCGCGTGGATGCTGCTTACGGTACGGGCCGCACCAAGGCTGACGGTCTGTGGTGGAAGTGGAAGATTGAGCCGATGACGATTGACTGTGTGCTGATATACGCGCAGGCTGGCCATGGACGCCGTGCATCGCTTTATACCGATTACACATTTGCAGTCTGGAGTCGCCGTCCTGAAAGTGCAGAAGAAGCTGACGCCGTTATGGGCGCGATTGAAAGGCGGGAGCCGGCACAACCCGGTACGCTACAGCTGGTGGCTTTTGCCAAAGCCTATTCGGGGCTGACAGATGAAGAATTCAAGCAGGTCGACAGCGTCATTCGCAAAACAACGCTTGAAAAATTCGGTCCCGTCCGTAGTGTCAGGCCAAGCATGGTGTTTGAGCTTGGTTTTGAGGGTATCAATCGTAGTCCCCGCCACAAAAGCGGCATGGCGGTGCGCTTCCCCCGAATGCTGAGGATACGCAGTGACAAGCCGCTTCATGAGGCCGACACCCTGGAGGATCTGGAGTTGCTACTGAATTTGTAGCTGCCTGAGCTCGCAAGCAGAGCTCTGAAAGCCGAATAGATACATAAAACCCCTGTCAGCCCGGTTTTCTGCAGGCTGGTAACATTCATCATGCTTATGAAATCCGATACGCCAACACGCGACGTCACAGATGAAGGCACGCCGGTCTCGGTGAAGATCCGCGAACGACTGAACCTGGCGCGCAAACGTTTTAATGCAAACGACAACATCGCAGAGTTCATCGAACCTGGCGAGCTTGAAAAATTGCTGGACGAAGTCGAAGTCAAGATGCAGGGCGTGCTTGACAGCATGGTGATCGACACGGCGAGTGACCATAACACCAATAACACTGCACGACGCGTCGCCAAGATGTATCTCAACGAGGTGTTCAGGGGCCGCTATGTCACGGGTCCGACCATCACCGAGTTTCCGAATGCGGAACATCTCAATGAGTTGATGATCGTCGGGCCGATTACGGTGCGCAGTGCGTGTTCGCATCACTTCTGCCCTGTTATCGGAAAGCTCTGGATCGGCGTATTGCCCAATGAGCACACCAACGTGATTGGCCTTTCAAAATACGCACGGCTGGCCGAATGGGTTATGGGCCGTCCCCAGATCCAGGAAGAGGCCGTGGTGCAACTGGCTGACCTGATCCAGGAAAAAACTTCACCTGATGGATTGGCCCTCGTGATGGAGGCCACCCATTTCTGCATGGGCTGGCGTGGCGTCAAGGACATGGACAGCAAGATGATCAATTCGGTCATGCGCGGTGTCTTCCTGAAAGATCCCAACCTGCGCCGTGAATTCCTCTCGCTGATTCCCAAGCACAACAACGGCAACTGAGGACATACAAACATGTTGGTACGCCTTCTTTACGCCAGCCGCGCCGCAGACCAGTCGCCCGCAGCTACTGACGCCATCCTGGCGCAATCCCGCAGCCACAACCCCGCCTGCGGCATCACGGGCATTCTTTGCTATGGCGGAGGTATCTTCCTCCAGGCCCTGGAGGGCGGCAGGACGCAGGTCAGCGAGCTGTATGGGCATATACAGAAAGATGTCCGCCACAAGGATGTCATCCTGCTTCACTATGAAGAAATCTCTGAGCGCCGCTTTGGCAGCTGGACCATGGGCCAGGTCAACATCGCCAAACTCAATACGTCTATCCTCCTGAAATATTCAGAGACACCCGAACTGGATCCTTATTCAGTTTCCGGCAAGGTCTCGCTGGCATTGCTTGAAGAGCTGATGGCGACAGCCTCCATCATGGGCCGCACCTGACGCCCTAGGGCCAGCCCGCGCCCTGCTGGCGTTGCGGGCTTTGACGCATGCCATTTTCCTCGCTTGCCCTGGTCATTCTTGCGGGCCTGATTCATGCCAGCTGGAACATCGCCGCCAAAAAAGCAGGTGGCGATTCACGCTTTGCCTTTTTCACCAGCCTTGTTGTGATGGTGATTTGGGCGCCTGTTGGTTTGTGGGCGGCCTGGGGCGTGATTCCTGCATGGGGTTGGCGGGAATGGATGCTGGTTGCCGTCAGTGGTGTGCTGCATGTGCTTTATTACATCATCCTGCTGCGCGGCTATCGCAAGGCCGATTTGACCGTTGTGTATCCGCTCGCACGCGGCTCCGGGCCGCTGCTTTCCTCGTTGGTGGCTATCCTGTTTTTAGGAGAGAAAATTTCTGCATTGGGGCTAGTGGGCATTGCCGGTGTGGTGGGCGGCGTGTTCCTGATTGCGGGTGGACCGGCGTTGTTGCGAGTGGCGCATGATGCTTCAAATCGCCGTCGCATTCATAAGGGCCTGCTATATGGATTGCTGACTGGTGCCTTCATTGCAAGCTATACGGTGGTAGATGGTTATGGCGTGAAGTTTTTGCTCATGTCCCCCATCCTGATTGACTATTTTGGCAACTTTTTCCGTGTGGCGCTGCTGGCACCCTCTTTTCTGCGGGACCGGACCGTGGGCGTGGCGCTATGGCGTGCACAATGGAAATACGCCTTGCTCATAGGCACCATCAGCCCCTTGTCGTATGTGCTGGTGCTCTACGCCATGCAAGGCGCGCCGCTGTCGCATGTCGCACCTGCGCGCGAGGTCTCCATGTTGTTTGCTGCCCTGATAGGCGGGCATCTTCTGGGTGAGGGCAATCGTCTTCAGCGTTTGATGGGTGCCATTTTCATCGCTGCAGGGGTGATGGGGCTGGCACTTGGTTGATGCACCCGGTGTGGATGACAATCGTGTCATGACTTCATCCCCCCAGTTGCTGATCGGCTGTGATTTTTCAAGTGCCCCGACCCGCCGCAAGCCTATCGTGCTGGCGCTGGGCGCTTGCGACAAGGGGCGCGTACAGCTTTCAAAAATTGAATTGATCGAATCACTGGATGGTTTCGATGCGTGGCTGTGCAAATCCCAAAGCTGGCTGGGGGCGTTTGATTTTCCGTTCAGCCTGCCGCGTGAACTGGTGAGGCATTTGCAATGGCCGCAGACCTGGCCTGAACTGATTGCACATTACGCAGGCATGGAGCGCGCAGAAATCCGGCATACCTTCGCCGCTTTTTGCGATGCGCGTCCTGTGGGTGGCAAGTTTGCTCACCGTGCTTCCGACATCCCCGCTGGCGCAAGCCCATCCATGAAATGGGTCAATCCTCCTGTTGCCTACATGTTGCACGCGGGCGCGCCACGTTTGCTTGCCGCAGGTGTTCACATACCGGGGTTGAATGAAGGTGATCGCGCCCGTGTGGCGCTGGAGGGATATCCCGGACTGCTGGCGCGTGAAGTATTGGGGCAGCGTTCCTACAAGAGTGACGACAAGGCCAGACAAACGCCTGATCGATTGATTGCACGAAAGGACCTGATCACGGCACTTGAGCATGGCCAGACCCGACTTGGACTGCGACTCAAGCTAACGCATGCGCAGCGCGATAACCTCGTTGATGACGCCAAAGGTGACAGTCTCGATGCCGTGCTGTGCATGATGCAGGCGGCCTGGGCGCAGCGCCGCCATGAGGATGGCGCGCCGCTTTACGGGTTGCCACCCGACCTGGATCCCCTTGAAGGCTGGATTGTCACGGCATGAAAAATTTCCTGAATCAGCAGAGTCGAATATGGACCTTCGCCAGGTACGGTTTTCTTTGGGTGGTGCTGTGTTTGAGCGCGGGTGCGCTATACGCCAAGGGAGTCGAAGAAATCAGGACTGGCCTGGTAACCCGGGTCGTTGATGGCGACACGGTATGGGTGAATTCGGGCGGCGAGCTGTTGAAAGTCCGTATCACTGGAATAGATGCGCCCGAAATTTGTCAGAATGGCGGGCCACAGTCGCGTGAGCATTTACGGAATCGTGCGCTTGGAAAAATGGTGACACTGATTTCCCGACGCAAGGATGACTATGGCCGCCTGCTTGCACGCGTTGAACTCCATGGTGATGACCTGGGACGCTGGATGGTTGGCCAGGGACACGCCTGGTCTTACGGCTATCGCAATTACGCTGGCCCCTATTCGCAAGAACAGAGCCTCGCCAGGGCTTCACGTCTGGGCCTTTTTGGTTCTGATGAACCTGAGAATCCAAGAAGCTTTCGCAAGCGCCACGGAAGCTGTTTCCCTTGAGCCTGATCTGCATTGCTGTCCTAAAGCCTGAAAAGAATCGGCTTACGGCCAATATTCGCCAGCGCCTCAGTCGCCACGACCGAGCAGGTTGCCAGTGAAGCCAAAGCCAAGACGGAGGCTTCCCTGGAGAAAGCTGGGGATGCCATGGGTGCGGAAATTGATAATGCAGTCATCACTTCCAGCATTTCTGCAGACCTGGCCAAAGACCCTGATCTGAGCGCCATCAAGATCAACGTGGATACACGAAATGACATGGTCACGTGACAACAAGCTTGTCGTCAAGTCATACTAAACTGGCAATAACTTTCATTTTCACAAAAAAGCCTCCGAACCGGAGGCTTTTTCATGCGCAGCGCGCGATTTACAGGGCGCAAAAAAGGTGCTGGGTCACCCCAACACCTGTTTCTTTTCAGTGGCCTGAGCCCACTGACTCTCCTTACGGACGAACGGCGATGTCGTTGCGTACAGCGCGGACATTCTTGACGCCGCGAGCAAGTGCTTCGGCCTTGTCTTTTTCAGCCTGGGATTTTGCAAAGCCGGAGAGCTGGACTGTGCCGTTGAGCGTTTCAACGCTGATGGCCGTTGCAGCAACGGTCTTGTCTTCAACGTATTTTGCTTTCACGGCTGTGGTGATGGCGGCGTCGTCGACGTAGGCGCCGGTAGTTTCCTGGCCACGCACAACGGCGCAACCTGTGGACAAGATGGTGATGCCGACCATGGCGGCGATGGTGATTGCGCGAGCGTATTTCATATTATTTCCTTTGAGATTTGAGGTCTAAGTGGTGCTGTAGTTAAAGAGCCTGTTGACTGGTCGCACCACGCCAGTCAGGCGGTGATAAAGGTGAGGGTACGGAAATCAGTCCTCGAGCCAGTCCTTGAGCTCGTCGGCATGTTCTTCTTCATCCGCCAGGATGTCCTCGAGCATGCGGCGGGTAGTGGTGTCCTTGTCGCCTATCAACTGGATCATCTGGTGGTATGTCTCCACTGCCACGCGCTCTGCGATCAGGTTAACGCGGACCATGGTTTTCAGGTCGTTGGACTCGTCGTAGTCTGCATGGCTGCGTTCAAGCAGGGTGGAGGGAGAAAAATCAGGCTCGCCTCCGAGTTGTACGATCCGTCTGGCGATGCGGTCTGCATGCGCTGACTCCTCGTTGGCATGCACGAGAAACTCATCAGCGATCTTTGGGGAGGACAGGCCGCTGGCCATGAAGTGATGTCGCTTGTAGCGAAGGACGCATACAAGTTCAGTGGCGAGTGAATCGTTGAGCAACTTGATGATGGCCTCGCGATGGTGTCCATAAGCCGGCGTGATTGCCCCATCACCCAAGCTGGACCTTGCCGCTTTGAGGCCTTCCTCATTGAGGAAAAATTCATCAGCAGGTGAACTTTTGATTTTTGAACTCAAGGGGAATCCTTTTTTGTTGTCGTCGGTTCGTGGCGTGAAGAAAGAATGGACATCAGTAAGACCGGCGCGTCCGATGCTTTAAGTGCGGCAAATAAAAGTCCCGTGACAGAAATGAGCCGCCACGGACGTATGAGCACAACGGCGGCACCTACTCCTGCAGCAATACCCAGAAGTTGCAGCGGTTTTTCTTCTGCATATCGGCCCAATGCCGGCTTTGCAACGTCCAGCGCAAGATGCGCAGGATGGTGTTGCCACCAAACACCTGCAGTACGCTTGATCATGGCCCAGGCTCCGCTACCGTCAGGTGCTTCCCCGAAGCCTTCCAGTCCATCTGTGGCAGAGCCATCAGAGCCTGCGTTATCGCCAGATTCCTCATGGTTCATGTAGCGTACAAGTGCTTTGCGACTTGTTGCGAGGCGTTCTTTTGGCGTTAGCTCGAGTGCCCTGTTCATTGCATTGCCTTATTTCGCCATCCGCAGCGCGTCGACATCACTGTCCAGTTGTGCCCTGAGTTCAGGAAAATACTTCGATGGGAGTGGATGCCTGACTTTCAGGAAAGCTGCAACAGTTATCAATAGCGCAACGCCGGGAACGACTATCAGCATCCAGTGAAAGTGGTTTTGCAAGAAACCCAGCATGATCGCGATACCTGTGAGAGACAAAAAAAGAAACCCGCCCAATACAAAAAGTACCCACGCCACCAGTCGTCCAACAACATGGGTGCCCATAGCTCCGACCTCCTGGTCAAGCAGCGCTACATAGGCAGACACATGGTCAATAACCAGATCCGGGCGTTGTATGACGGTTGAAAAAAGAGGATGGAGCATGCGTTTCCGTACAGGCTTGTTATTGTTTTGTTTTTATTTTTTACGATATGAGCACCTCATGCAATTGCATGAGGTGCTCATATCAAACCAGCCATCAGCGATTGCGATGACGGCCCGCTGAAATCAGCAGCGCTACCGCTGCACCGACAGCTGCTGCGATCAACACAGAACGTACAGGCTGCTCGGAAACATAATGCGACGTTGCGGTGGCATAACGTGACAGCGATTGTTGCGCTTTTTCTTTCGCCTCGGCTGCGATGTCCAGGCTTTGACGCGCCAGGCGCTGCGCTTTGGTGGCCAAAGCGTCAATCATCGGGTCAACACTGCCACGCAGTTCACGCACTTTGTCTTCGGCACGATCAAGGGCATCATTGGCGTAGGCGCGGGTGTTGTCGACAGCACGTTCGGCAGTTTGCAAAGCTTCATTTGGAGCGTTGTGGATGCTTGCAGTACCAGGCATTGAATCGAGGGTTTTTGAGGCTGTTGTGGTCATGTGAGTCCTGGGTGGTTTTGGTTGAAGGGGGTCAATGAGAAGCTCACTCGTGCACTTAGTTTTTGCGTAACAGACTTACGACAAAACTTACGACGGCCATGATGGCGAATATGAAAAAAAGAATCTTCGCGATCTCTACTGCACCAGCTGCAATGCCGCCGAATCCGAAAACTGCAGCAATCAGGGCGATGACAAGAAAGACGACGGAATAGTGCAACATGTGAACTCCATTTGATTGGGTTATCGCCGGATTGCCCTTTGCGGGGGCAACCCTTTGAACATGCGTCAAGCTTATTGAGCGGGCGTTTTGTTCGTCATCGGCTGTTATGCCGCACGCCTGTCAGTGCCCTAGTTCATCCTCTGTAGGAGGATGCTGACGGTTTGCGGCGTCGACGGCCGCAGGGACATGTTGGTTTACGAAAGAGAATCCCCCGCTGCGCAGTCGCAAACGCTGTATTGCAGGGCCGCAATTAAATGGTTTTGGGCAAAACGGCTGAAATGCGTGTGCCAGTACCTTGCGTGCTGTCGACTGTGAGCCGCCCACCCGCAGCTTCCACGCGGTGACGCATACCCGCCAGCCCGTGGCTGGTACTGGAGACATTGCCTACCTCAAAGCCCTTTCCGTTGTCGTGAACTTCGATGAGGATATAGCTGTCCATGTTCTGCAGGCTGATCACAGCCTGGCTCGCCTCTGCGTATTTGGCGATGTTGGTCAGAGACTCCTGTACCAGGCGATAAACGGTTAGTTGAGCGGAGCCGCCGAGATCGACCGTTTCGAGGTCGGTTGTAATGGACAGGCCTGAGCGTTCCTCGAACTCGCGCGCGAGAATTTCAAGCGATGCCACCAGACCAAGGTGCGAGAGTGATGAAGGACGGAGGTCCTCGACGATGCGTCGTTTGAGCGCGATGCCACTGTTGAGTGTTTCGGTGAGGTGCGCGAGCCGGTCTGCAGCCTCTGGAAGGTTACCCGCAAGGCGCGATTTCAGGCGCGCGACATCCAGCTTTGCCGCCGTCAGCAACGCCCCCAATTCGTCATGCAGCTCTCTGGCAAGATGACCGCGTTCGTCTTCCCTCACGTTTTGAAGGTGGGTTGCAAGCTCTGCAAGGTTGGCGGTGCGTTCCCGTACCTGGAGGTCCAGTTGGTCCCGCTCCCTCTGTAAAGATTCCTTTTCACGTTCACCTGACTGCAGCAGCGCACGGGTTTGTATCAGGTACATGTAAAAGGCCAACAACCCGGCCATCGCCATGATGGCCACGCCTATGCGCGATAGCTGCAAGGTCCGTTTGATCTGCAATTGGGCCTGCTCCATGCGGGTAATGCTGCTTGCAGCGAGCTTCACCGACTGGGCCCGAATAGCCTCCATGTGTTCCTGACCGACGTCGGTTGTCATGACAAACTTCCAGGCATCCTCATTGCCCTCGCGGCGCATGCGTACGCTCAGGTCCATTTCGGCAAGTTTGCTCGACACATGGCGCGACATGTCGGCGAATTCGCCGAGTTGCTCCTTGTAAGGCGTGAACAATTGACGCAAAACGTCGAGGTTCTGGTTGATTTCAGCCGTGGCCGCACTGTACGGCTCAAGATAGCGCGCCTCTCCGGTAAGCAGGTAGCCGCGCTGTCCGGTTTCCGCATCCAGCACGTGCTGCATGAGCTTGTTGAGTGCTCCCCTGGTTTGTTGTGCCTCTTCAATGCTTGCTGCCGCCGCTGTAGACTGGCGAAAACTGACCTCGTTGATGAAAATCAGGATGGCAGCTGCCAGCACTGCCAGGGGCAGGCTGATGGCCATTTTGGGAAGGGCAAATTTTTTCATGACAAGGACAGTAGGATACTTCGTGTTGTTATTCGTCAATAATAGAGACTGAAATTAATGTGGGTAACCTCATGGTTGCCCGTGTCATAGCGTTTGCCTGCCATGCAGGATTTCCTGGAAAGACATAAGACATGATCAAAATCGGAATCGTGGACGACCATGCCATTGTGCGGTCCGGACTCAAGCAGTTTTTCTCCGATCAGGTGGACCTGCGTGTCGTGGGCGAAGCTGGCAGCGGCCGTGAAGCCATTGACCTGGTCCGCAATGTAGAGCTTGATATTCTCGTTATGGATTTGTCCATGCCGGGTCAAAGCGGTATTGACGCGCTTGCCATGATCCGGGCTAAGGCGCCTGATGTCGGAATTCTCATCCTGAGTGGTTATCCGGAAGAACACTATGCAGTCAACCTGATCCGCCAGGGTGCCAGCGGCTACCTCAACAAGGAATGCGATCCGGCAGAAATAGTCGATGCTATTCGTGTGATCTCCCTTGGAAAGCGTTACATCACGCCGACGGTTGCAGAGCTTCTGGCCCAGCAACTGAACCGGCCCAACGACATGGCCTCGCATGAGCAACTTTCGGAGCGCGAGTTTCAGGTCTTCCTGAAGCTGGCCAAAGGTGAGACTGCCGGTGATATTGCCAAGGCGCTTTCGCTCAGCGTGAAGACGGTCAGTACATACAGGACGCGCGTCATGGAAAAAATGAGTCTGGCGTCCAACAGCGACTTGACTTATTACGCGCTGAAGAACAAGTTGATCGACTGATTTCAATAGTTTTCAATCGCCGTTGTCGCGCATTTTCTGCGCGCCTCAACTGCTGGTGTGACCCATTTCGATGCAATAGTCCACCAGTGCATCAATCTCGTTGGACTTGTCAAAAACGGCGTCCACACCTATCTGCGCACAACGCTGGCGTATATCGGTCGTTGCGTAGTTGCTCAGAACAACCACCTTTTGGCCCGGTCTGCGATTGCGGCATGCGCTGAGCACTCCCAATCCGCTTCCCTGCTTCAGAAACAGGTCAACGATGGCCAGATCCCAATCATCTGGATTGTTGGTCAGCCACGCCTTGCCCTCGTTTTCGGTATCTGCCGTTCCCACGGCATCGACGCTTGCCAATTCTTCAAGAGTCGCGATCAGGTTTTCGCGGATGGTCGGGTTGTCTTCGACTATGAAGGTTTTCAATCTCACGGGGCAAATCCAGGTGGGAGGCGCTCTCGACGGTTGCTCGTTGCGCCTTTGCATTTCGAATGAATATGCAAGACGTCTTTGTTTCTTAATGTATCGGCATTTTGGTTGATTCTGACAGTACTCCAGCTGATGGACTGTAGGATGTTTCCTACTCGATGATGTAGTCTTAAGCCCACAGCCTTGAATGGTGTAGGCCCATGGATCTTTTGATCCGACCCGACGACAGTGGCTTATGTTTGACAAAGCCGACACCCGTGCCCCTACCCAACGTCCTGCCCGCTATACCGCTTTAAGGCGTGTGGCCATCGGCTTCGCAGTGTTGCTGATCACTCTTGTGCTTGTGGTGATATTTTTCCCTTGGGACGCAATGCGCGGCCCCATCAACCGCTATGTGTCTGACCAGTTGGGTCGTCGCTTTGAAATTACGCAACATCTTTCCGTTCACCTTGGCCGCACGGTGACGGTGCGTGCAGATGGCCTTGAGTTTGCAAACCCCGAATGGGCCAAAGAGCCGTATCTTGTCAAGGCCAGGGCAGCGGAGTTCGACATCAGGTTGTGGCCTCTTCTTCTCGGCAGGGTTGAATTGCCGCGGGTCTTATTGATTGAGCCACAGATCGGACTGCAGATTGAGCCCGATGGTCGCAGAACCTGGGCGCTTTCGCGCGATACGTCTGATACCGGCTCGGTGCCGAATATCGGTGCGCTCACTGTCGACAGCGGTACCCTGAAATATCGGGCACAGTCTCAGGGTGCGGAAATGACCGCGCAGTTTTCGCTTGCTGCAGAAGGCGCTTCAGCCGCGACACCTTCGATTGCGAACTTTTCCTCTGCGACATTGCCGTTGAGCTACAAGGTCGCTGGCAAGTGGCGAAACACACCGTTTACTGCCAGCGGACGTGCAGGCGGCGTGCTTCAGCTCAGCAAGGATTTTAAGGAATCCTTTCCCATAGAGGTCAATGCCGCTGCCGGCCACACCACACTCAAGGCCAAAGGAACTGTCGAAAACCTGCAGGAGTTCACCGGGCTGGATGCAGCTGTGGACATTGAGGGGCGCAACCTTGAAGAGCTCTATCAGCTGGCCGGTGTGGTCCTTCCTTCCACCCCGCCCTACAAGCTCAAGGGCAGGCTGGACAAACAGGGCGAGGTCTGGTCAGCCAGGCAGATACAGGGCGTTTTGGGCACTTCAGACCTGAGCGGCGATCTCAGCTTCGATACAACGGCTGCGGTACCTCTTCTGACTGGCAAGGTGCAATCGAAAATACTGGACTTTGCGGACTTGCGGCCTGTAGTGGGGCTGCCGGTCACCGCCGGGAAGTCTTCCCCGAAAGGCCCTGCAAATGCCACCGCGGTGGTTGCCGACAAGCCCAAGCCTGTGGCCGTTACTTCCAGGGCCGATCCTGCGCGGAAGGTTTTACCGACAGCCACGCTGGATCTCGTCAGGCTCAAGTCCATGAACGCGGATGTGGTTTACAGCGCATCAAGTATCCGGCATGTGAAAGAGTTGCCACTGGACAAGGGCAGCGTTCACGTGAAGCTCACCAATGGCCTGCTCCAGCTTGATCCGCTCATGCTGGGCGTTGCCGGTGGGTCGCTGGCAGGCAAGTTCAGTGTTGATGTGAACGTGGTGCCTGCAGCTTTTGATGCGCACCTCGCCTTGCGTGCGCTTCAACTCAACCAGTTGTTCCCGACCATTGAAACGACCAGGAGTGCATTTGGCAAGGTCAGCGGTCAGATCAACCTGACGGGGCATGGCAACTCTGCGGCGCAGATGCTGGGTTCCAGTTCGGGTGATGTCGCTGTATTGATGGGCAAGGGCGAGCTCAGCAATATATTGCTGGAGTTCATGGGGCTTGACGGCGGTGAGGTCATTAAATTCTTTGTGCGGGGCGACCGCAACGTGAAGCTGCTGTGTTCTGCGGCGGCATTTGAGGTCAGGCAGGGCGTGATGAACAGCAAGGTCATCGTGCTGGACACGACAGACACCGTCATCAACGGCTCGGGCCAGGTCAATCTGGCCACTGAAACCCTGGACATCACGCTGCATCCCCAACCCAAGGACCACAGTATTCTGAGTCTGCGTTCACCGCTCAGGATAGGTGGCACCTTTGCCTCTCCTTCAGCTGGCCCGGACAAGCTTGCCCTCGGTGCGCGTGCCGGTGTCACGCTGGGGCTTGCGTTCATCAATCCCTTGCTGGCGCTTGCTTCGACGTTTGAAACAGGGCCCGGGCAGGATGCGGATTGCAGGGGCGCACTGGCGATAGCGGCAGACCCCAAAGCGAAAGCCCAACCGGCGCAGACTCCAGGGTCGCCGCTGGCTGCCGCTCAGGCTGTTCAAAATCAAAAGCCTGACCGGAGCGTGGTGCCGACTGCCCCGGCTTTTCAAGGCGCGAACTGACAGGCCCTGACCGCGAGGGCGGCCATCAGACGCCAGTCCGTTATCGGTGACCGCACACGACGCATTGCAGGTCGCGTGGCATCCGTATTTCATTCCATGACATATTGCGGCCATCCAGCATCAGCATACGGCCTGTCAATGTCTCGCCGGTAGCCGCGATCAGCTTGAGGGCCTCTGCGGCCTGGGTGCTGCCGACAATACCCACAAGCGGGGCGAAGACGCCCATGGTTGCGCACTGCGCTTCTTCAAATTCCGTACTTTGCGGAAACACGCAGGCATAGCAGGGCGAGGCGGCATTGCGGGAGTCATACACACTGACCTGTCCGTCGAAACGGATGGCTGCACCCGACACCAGGGGTTTGCCATGCTTCACTGCAGCCCGGTTGATGGTGTGCCTTGTCGTGAAGTTGTCGGTGCAGTCAATCACCACATCCGCTTGCTCGACCAGGGTGTCCAGCAACACATCGTCCGCCCGGGCAGTGATGGCCGTGACCTGCACATCAGGGTTGATGGCTGCAATGGATTGCCTGATGGATTCGGCCTTGAACCGGCCGACATCTGCAGTTGCATGGGCTATCTGCCGCTGCAGGTTGGTGGCATCAACAATGTCGTTGTCCACGATGGTGATGCGTCCAATGCCAGCGCTGCCAAGATAAAGCGCAACGGGTGAACCCAAACCGCCTGCGCCGATGATCAGGGCATGGGCGGCCAGGAATTTTTCCTGGCCTTCGATGCCAAGTTCATCCAGCAGGATGTGCCTAGAATAACGCAATAGCTGCGCGTCGTTCATGAAGGGCTCATGAATCGGCCTGAAAGAGCACCAGGCTCAATCAGTTGTCTTTTTTCGTGTTCTTGTCTTCAACAATCGCGGTCTTGCTGACCATCACTGGCCTGCCCTTGAGCTTGTTGAGGGCCTGGATCAGCGGGAAGTCCTTGTCGCTGCCAAGTTCGGGCGGACGGCGCTGCTCCGGCGGCTTTTTGGCATCTTCTTCAAGGCGCTTGAGGGCTTCCTCACGGGCCTTTTCACGGTTGGCGTCCTTGACTTCCGCACCCTGGCCGCTGTTGAGGTGTTTTTCAAGATCAGCTTCGCGGGTACGCAGTGCGGCAAATGGGCTGCCTTCAAGGGTTTCATCCACCATCACGTCAGGAACAATGCCGCGCGCCTGGATGGACTTGCCGCTTGGCGTGTAATAGCGCGCCGTGGTCAGCTTGATGCCGGTGTCGGGGCCCAGTGGGCGCACGGTCTGGACCGAGCCCTTGCCGAAGGTCTGGTTGCCCATGATGATGGCGCGTTTGTGGTCCTGCAGGGCACCGGCGACGATCTCGCTGGCCGATGCAGATCCTTCATTGACCAGGACGACGAGCGGCACGGTCTTCAGGGCTGCTGGCAGTCGTTTGAGCGGGTCGTTGCTGGTGGCGCGGCGCAGGTAAAACTCGGGCGCTGCCTTGTAGACAAACTTGCTTTCAGCCAGCTGGCCGTTGGTGGACACGACCGTCACGTTTTCAGGCAGGAAGGCCGCAGAAATGGCGACAGCTGAATCGAGCAGGCCACCCGGATCGTTGCGCAGGTCCAGCACCAGTCCCTTGAGGTTGGGTTCCTGCTTGTAGATGGCTTCCATCTTTGTGACGAAATCGTCCACAGTGCGTTCCTGGAACTGGCTCAGGCGAATCCAGGCGTAACCCGGTTCAACAACCTTGCTGCGTACCGACTGGGTGCGGATTTCTTCGCGCACGATGGTGACGGGGAAGGTGCGGCTCTCATCCTTGCGGAAGATGGTGAGCACGACCTTGCTTTTGGGCTCGCCGCGCATTTTTTTCACGGCGTCGTTGAGCGACAGGCCCTTGACGGCGGTATCGTCAATCTTGGTGATCAGGTCATTCGGCTTGAGGCCAGCGCGGTCTGCAGGTGAGCCTTCAATCGGCGACACCACCTTGACGAGGCCGTCTTCCTGGCTGATTTCGATGCCAACGCCGACAAAACGGCCGCTGGTGCCTTCCCGGAATTCCTTGAAGGATTTTTTGTCGAAATAGGCGGAGTGCGGGTCCAGGCTGGCCACCATGCCGGAGATCGCATCGGAGATGAGTTTTTTCTCGTCAACCGGCTCGACATAATCTGTCTTGACCATGCCAAAAACCGCAGCGAGTTGCTGGAGTTCTTCGAGCGGCAAAGGTGCGAGGCCGCCGCGCGCCACGGCCTGCAACTGCACCGTGGTCATGGCGCCTGCAAAGGCACCGATTGAAATCCAGCCAGCAATCTTGAGCTTTTGACCCATACAACAATACCTTTTTAGCCTGTGGGGTGGGCGCTTTCGCGCCCTTGTCTGAACAATATACACCTAGGATAAAGACCTGGCGCTTCAGTTCCTGTGTAGTCCTACGCAGGTACGCAAAAAATGCGCAAATAGACGCCAATCAGGCTGTTTTACACGAGGTTTTACGTCCCGTTTACAAAGGCCCTAGCTCGTGCTCATCACCTTGCCTGGCGCACCGGCTGCGGCCGCTGCCCTGGCTGCAGCTTCTGCATCGCCCAGGTAATAGTGGCGCAAAGGCTTGAGGTTTTCGTCCAGTTCATAAACCAGCGGTATTCCGTTGGGGATGTTCACCCCCACGATGTCGTTGTCCGAAATGCTGTCCAGGTGCTTGACGAGGGCACGGATCGAATTGCCGTGAGCCGCCACCACGACGCGTTTGCCCGATTTGATGGCGGGCGCCATGGCCTCATTCCAGAAGGGCAGCACGCGCGCGACGGTGTCTTTGAGGCATTCGGTCAGCGGCACCTGGTCGGGTTGCAGTTTGGCGTAGCGCAGGTCGGCGCGTTCGCTGCGCTCGTCGTTTGCGTCCAGCGGCGGTGGTGGCACGTCGTAGCTGCGGCGCCAGGCGAGCACCTGTGCATCACCGTATTTGGCCGCCGTCTCGGCCTTGTTCAATCCCTGCAGGCCACCGTAATGGCGTTCATTGAGGCGCCAGCTGTGTACGACGGGCAGCCAGGTGCGGTCCATTTCGTCCAGCACGTGCCAGAGGGTGTGGGTCGCGCGCTTGAGCACGCTGGTGTAGGCGACGTCAAAGTCATAACCTTCGGCCTTGAGCAGCCTGCCGGAATTTTTGGCCTGTTCAATGCCGGTGTCGGTCAGGGCCACGTCGGTCCAGCCGGTGAAGCGGTTTTCAAGGTTCCAGGTCGATTCACCGTGGCGGATAAGGACGAGTTTGTACATTTTTTGGGGTTTTGCGAAGGGATGGGAAGGAATTGAATAGGGTCAAAAGAGGGGGCCGGGCCGGGCCGTTTACACCTCCATTCTAAAATCACGACCCAAGCTCCCCATTTGCTCCCGAAAATACCAAAGGTTCAACGTGAAATTTCTGATCGATAACTGGATGCTGTTTGCGATTGCCATCGCCTCCGGCGGCATGCTGCTCTGGCCCATGATTTCCGGTGCCATGAACGCAGGCGCCCTGAGCGCCAGCGGTGCGGTGCAGCTGATCAACCGCGAAAGGGCGGTGGTTGTGGACGTCAGCGAAGCCGACGAATACGCGGCCGGCCATGTCGGCGGCGCCAAAAACGTGCCGTTCAGCGAGCTGGAAGACAAGCTCCCGCTGGCTGTCAAGAACAAGGGTGTGCCGCTGATCCTGGTCTGCGCGACCGGGGCCAGGGCCAACCGCGCGGTTGCGGTGGCCAAAAAACTGGGTTACGAGCAGGCCCAAGCACTGGGCGGCGGGCTGAAATCGTGGAAAGACGCTAACCTTCCGCTTGAGAAGGCCTGAAAGCGCCTGAAGCGCTGCCTCCACGTATACACAGGGTGAGCCTCCTCCGGGGCGTACCCTGGAACAGGAATCCACCATGCAAACCGTCAAGATCTACACCACCGGCACCTGCCCCTACTGCATCCACGCCAAGCAGCTGCTCACCGCGCGTGGCGCGGCTTTCGATGAAGTCCGTGTTGACCTGGTGCCCGGTGAGCGCCAGAAGATGATGGAGATTTCCGGCCGCCGCACCGTGCCGCAGATTTTCATCGGCGAGACCCATGTCGGCGGCTGCGACGACCTGGTCGCGCTGGATGGCAAAGGCGGCCTGATGCCGATGTTGAACGCCGGCTAGATCTCCCTCCTGCTGCCTGGGCAGCATGGATAATGCGGCGTTGCCCTTTTTCGGCGCCCTGCGCCCAGCAGCGGCGCCTTTCCAACCCGTTTCTTTTCAAAACAATCCGAAAGACCATCATGGCTGAAGCCAACCAGGACCCCGTATTCCAGATCCAGCGCGTCTACCTCAAGGACGTCTCGCTCGAGCAGCCCAATTCGCCTGAAATCCTCATGAGCCAGGAGCAGCCGGCGGTCGACATCCAGCTCGGCGTTGAGGCCACGCCCGTGGCTGACGGCATTTTTGAAGTCGCCGTGACCGCCACCGTGCAAACCAAGATTGGCGACAAGACCGTGTTTCTGGTCGAAGCCAAGCAGGCCGGCATTTTTGAAATGCGCAACATGCCGCCGGAGCAGCTCAACGCCGTTCTCGGCATTGCCTGCCCGCAAATCGTCTACCCCTACCTGCGCGGCAACGTGGCCGACGTGATCCAGCGCGGCGGTTTCCCGCCTGTGCACCTGGCCGAAATCAACTTCCAGGCGATGTACGAGCAGCAGCAGGCCCAGGCCGCTGCTGAAGCTGCGCCTGCAGCGCCGCAAATCATCGTTTAAGCACTGTTGGCCACGCTTGTGGTCAGCTTCAAATGAAGATCACGATTCTTGGAGCCGGCGCCTGGGGCACTGCACTGGCTGTCAGTGCAGCGTCGCGCAGCAGTGCGGGCCATGCCGTCACGCTGTGGGCGCGCGACGCGGCCATGGCCGCCAGCCTTGAATCTACCCGCATCAACAGCCGCTACCTGCCTGGCATTGCACTGCCGCCATCCCTGAAGCTGGCAGGTGGCGAGGGCACGCTGGCCTCAACAGCCAGCGGCCAGGATCTCATCATCATCGCGGTGCCCGTGTCTGGCGTGCGTGGCCTGCTTGAAGAGCTTGCGCAGGCCGACATGCCTGTGGCCTGGCTCAGCAAGGGGTTTGAAGCGCCTGTGGTGGGGGCTTCCAGCGCACCGTATGGCCTGATGGTCCATGAAATCCGTGCTCAGGTAGCTGCCAGCCTGAAAGCCGGCGTGCTCAGCGGCCCGAGCTTTGCGCAGGAAGTGGCCAAGGGCCAGCCGACCGCGCTGGTCGCCGCCAGCGAGCACGCCGAGGTGCGCGCGGCGCTGGTCGAAGCCTTTCACGGCAGCACCCTGCGTGTCTATGCCAACGACGACATCGTTGGCGTGGAAGTCGGCGGTGCGGTCAAGAATGTGCTGGCGATTGCCACCGGCCTCTGTGATGGGCTCAAGCTGGGCCTGAACGCCCGCGCCGCGCTGATTACCCGCGGTCTTGCTGAAATGACCCGCCTGGGCGTCGCCCTCGGCGCACGTGCCGAAACCTTTACCGGCCTTTCGGGCCTGGGTGACCTGGTTCTGACGGCGACGGGTGACCTCAGCCGCAACCGCAAGGTCGGTCTCGCCCTTGCCCAAGGCAAGACGCTGGACGAGGCCGTCACTTCGCTCGGCCATGTCGCAGAAGGCGTCTACTGCGCCCGCACGGTGGTGCAACGTGCCGCCAGCCTGGGCGTTGAAATGCCCATCTCCCAGGCCGTGGTGGCTTTGCTGGACGGCAAGATCACGCCGCCCGAAGCCGTCGCCCTGCTCATGGGCCGCAACCCGACTGCGGAGCTTTCCTGAAGGCATTGGTTCCCCGGGACCTGCTTGGGATTTCTTGGGATTAACCCCCGTGTGCGCCACCGCCTGCCCGCGTTACGCTCTGCGGCATGCCGGCGCGGATGCGCTCTGACACCTGTCGGCCTTTTCAACCATCAGGCCAAAAGGAATAAAAATGCGCACCTCCCTGACCAAAACCCGTTTGCTGCCACTGGTGGCTGTCTCCCTGATTGCAGCTGTCGTGCTGGGCGCCTGCGCCACCGGCGGCAACCCCATGTCGTTTTTTGTGACCAGCGCCAACCCCGGCAAGGGTGGCGACCTGGGCGGCCTGGCCGGTGCAGACCAGTATTGCCAGGCGCTGGCCACCAGCGTGGGCGCGGGTAGCCGCACCTGGCGCGCCTACCTGAGCAGCACGGCCACGAAGGATGCGTGGTCCGTCAACGCCCGTGACCGCATCGGCAGCGGCCCATGGCGCAATGCCAAGGGCGAGCGCATCGCCTACAGCGTCGATGACCTGCACAGCAGCGGCAACAACCTGACCAAACAGACGGCCCTTAACGAAAAGGGCGAGGGCATCATGGGCCGTGGCGATGCCGTCAACATGCACGACATCCTGACCGGCTCCACGCCCGACGGCCGTGCCATCGTCAGCGACAAGGACACCACCTGCGGCAACTGGACCCAAAGCACGGGCGGCTCGGCCATGCTGGGCCACCATGACCGCCAGGGCCTGACCGACACGGTCGAAGCCAAATCCTGGAACGCATCGCACCCCAGCCGCGCCTGCGACATGGCCTCCCTCAAGGCCACAGGCGGTGCCGGCCTGATGTATTGCTTCGCCCGCTGAGCCTGGTGGGCGATGGCGGCTGCTTCGGCGGCCGCCCAGGTCTTTGTGGTTGCTATCAATAAAGTAGCTTTTTGCGACCGTATCTATTGGCTAAAGTGCCAATTTGATGCCTGAAAACGGGCTGAAAACGTCAAAAAGTTAACTTGCAAGTTAACTTTTTTCGTTTCAGGGCTGTTTTTTTTGGCGAAATCTGCAAAATGTTAACCTGTAGATTAACTTTTCACCTGTTTTTAGGCATCAAAAAGTCCTTCAGACCAATAGATACGGGCGTGAGCAGCTATCAAAAGGTGAGCGGCGGTGTCGCCGCGCGGCAGTCTATGCGCCGCTCGCAAGCCACGGGCCGCTGACCGGCACCGCCTCATCGGCTGCAGGATCAGCCGGCCAGGGCGGCATGGTCACGCAGACGGCCGCCAGCGCCTGGTCTGGCGCGGCCCGAAACTGGAAGTGCGTGCCCAGCGGAATGCTCAAGGAAAGCCCGGGCAGCAGCAAAACCACTTCTTCGCGATCATCCTGGCGCCGCCACATCTCACCACGGCCCTCCAGCACGTACCAGAGCTCTTCCACCGTGCGGTGCGTCACGGCGGCAGCCACTTGCCCGGCCTTCAGCGAGAAATGCGCCATGCTGCCGCCCTTGAGCGCCAGCAGCACCCGCACGTCACAGCCGTCCGGCGCGATGACGGTACGTTCGGCAGGAAGTTGATGGGCGGCGAAAGAGGTCACCGCTTTGTCTCTCGCCAGAGAAAAAACGCTACGCCCAATGCAAGACATGTCATTGCGATGAAGACGCTGATAAGTCCCTGAGTTCCGAGTGCGTCGTATGCAGCGCGTTTGATCCAAGACCACCTGCCGGCGAACGGCGGTCGTGAAGGGTTAAGCCACTCTGAAAGCGCCATTGATGCGGCTATGCAGCCGAATCCAATCCAGATTTTCCAGGCGATCGCACCCGCAGGCGTAAATCCATTTGCCATCAACGCTCGGGGAAGCGGCGTGACTTTTTCGCTGTTCAGACGTTTCCTGTCCCAAGCCACAAATATCCAGAGGCCAATCAGAATAAGCAGGAAGACTAAAACGGGCAAGGTGTCCTCTATCGTCTGACTGCAGAGGGCAAAGAGCTGCCTAAATCTCCAGGTTATCAATCAGCCGCGTGCTGCCCAGCTTGGCCGCGCCCAGAACCACCAGCGGCTCGTCCATCGATGCCTGCGGCGGCATCAGGTCGGCGCGGCGGCGGACGGTGAGGTAGTCGGGCTTCCAGCCGCGCCGGGCCAGCGCCTGCATGGCCTGCGCTTCAAGTCCGGGAAGGTCTGCGGGGCTGGCGGCCCTGGCGGCGGCGCCCAGGGCCTTCAGCGCTTTGGACAGTTCCGCAGCTTCCTTGCGCTCGGCCTCGCTGAGGTAGCCATTGCGTGATGACAGCGCCAGGCCATCTTCGGCGCGCTGGGTTTCACCCGCGAGGATTTCGATGGGCAGCGCAAACTGCTGCACCATGCGGCGCACGACCAGCACCTGCTGGTAGTCTTTCTTGCCGAAGGCCGCGATGCCCGAAGGCATGCCGGCGTAGACGCATGAGAAGAGCTTGAGCACCACCGTGCTGACGCCTATGAAAAAACCAGGCCTGAAATGGCCTTCAAGAATGTCGCTCAGGTCGGTCGCCGGGTGCATCTTGTAGGTTTGCGGCTGCGGGTAGAGCTCCTGCTCGCGCGGGGCGAACAGCACGTTGCAGCCGGCGGCTTCAAGGCGCTGCGCATCGGCATCGAGTGTGCGCGGGTAGCTGTCGAAGTCTTCATGCGGCGCAAACTGCAGGCGGTTCACGAAGATGCTGGAGACGGTCACGTCGCCCAGCGGCTTGGCCTGTTTGACGAGGGCGATGTGGCCGTCGTGCAGGTTGCCCATGGTGGGCACAAAGGCCGGGCGCCTGTAGCCGCTGAGTTTTTCGCGCAGTTCGGCAATGGTGTGGACGATGTGCATTTTGTGTCTCCCTTGGCGATGTCTCGATTTGTTTTACCAGGCGTGGCTGGCGTTGACCGGAAAGCTGCCGTCCTTCACGGCGCGGACATAGGCTTCCATGGCGCCGCGAATGCTGGCGGTCTTGTTGTCCGGGCCTTCCATGAAGTTGCGAACAAACTTCGCCATCTTGCCCAGGTTCATGCCCAGCATGTCGTGCAGCACCAGCACCTGGCCGGAGGTGCCGTCGCCTGCGCCTATGCCGATGGTGGGGCAATGCGTGAGTGTTTTTGTCAATTCGGCAGACAGGGCCGCGGGCACCATCTCCAGCACCAGCATGGCGGCGCCGGCGTCCTGGAGCTCATGGGCGTGGCGTTTGAGCGTGGCGGCTGCTTCGTCGCCCTTGCCCTGCACGCGGTAGCCACCCAGGGCATGCACGGTCTGCGGCGTCAGGCCGAGGTGGGCGCAGACCGGGATGCCGCGCTCGACCAGAAATCGCACAACTTCTGCCGTCCAGCCGCCGCCTTCAAGCTTGACCATGTGCGCGCCTGCCTGCATCAACACCACGGCGCTGCGCAGCGCCTGCTCTTTGGATTCGTGATAGGTGCCAAAGGGCAGATCGCCGATCAGCCAGGCCGTGCCTTGCGAGCGGCGCAGGCCGTTGGCCACGCTCTCGGTGTGGTGGCGCATGGTCTCGAGCGTGACGCCGACGGTGCTGGTCAGGCCCTGGCAGACCATGCCCAGCGAGTCGCCGACCAGGATGCATTCGACGCCGGCGGCATCGGCCACGGCCGCAAAGGTTGCGTCGTAAGCCGTGAGCATGGTGATCTTTTCACCATGGGTGTGCATCTCGCGCAGGCGCGGCAGGCTCAGTGGCTTGCGGGCTGACGGCGTGGACGCTGGTGGCAGCGTGCCGTAGGGCGTGGCCGCCGTCCCGGCAGCGTTGTTGCTGGATGTTGGAGTCATGTGCGTCCCTTGATTGGGGCAGAGTCTAACGCCCCCGAATGCCCCCGTTTGCAGGTGGGCCGGATGGCGAATCAGGGTTGCTGGACGGGAATGGTCGAGCGCTCTTCCTTGATGCGGTTGTCGGGGTTGACAAAAACCAGCTTGGGCAAAAAGCCTTTCACTTCCTTTTCTTCAACCTGGGCAAAGGCCGCAATGATGACCAGGTCGCCGACGGCAGCGCGGCGTGCGGCCGAGCCGTTGACCGAAATGATGCGGCTGCCGCGTTCAGCGCGAATGGCGTAGGTGATGAAGCGTTCGCCGTTGTTGATGTTCCAGATGTGCACCTGCTCGTTCTCGCCCAGGTTGGCGGCGTCCAGCAGGTCTTCGTCAATGGCGCAGGAACCCTCGTAGTTGAGCTCGCAGTGGGTCACGGCAGCGCGGTGGATTTTTGATTTGAGCAGGGTGCGGAACATGGTTTGTCTCTCCGGGGATCGATGGAGGTGCCTGGCCTGCGGCCGTGGCACGCCCGTTGCGGTCAGGCTGGTGTGTAAGCCAGTCGTACGTAGATGGGGGCAAAAGCTTCGGCCTGGGTCACTTCCAGCAGGCCTTCTTTTGACAATTCGAGCAGTGCAATAAACGTCACCACCAGCACGGGCATGCCGCGCGTGGGGTCGAACAGCTCTTCAAATTCCAGGAACTTGCGGCCCTGCAGCTTGCGCAAAACAATACTCATGTGCTCGCGCACCGAGAGCTCTTCACGGCTGATGACATGGTGCTGAACCAGCTTTGCGCGCTTGACGATGTCACGCCAGGCCTCCTGGAGGTCCACCACGTTGACGTCCGGAAAGCGCGGCTGCAGCGACTGCTCGACATACACCTGGGCGCGCAGGAAGTCGCGGCCGAACTGCGGCATCTCGTTGAGCTTGTGGGCGGCCAGCTTGATCTGTTCGTACTCAAGCAGGCGGCGGACCAGTTCGGCACGCGGGTCTTCGGCCTCCTGACCTTCAGCGACCTTTTTGGGCGGCAGCAGCATGCGCGACTTGATCTCGATCAGCATGGCGGCCATCAGCAGATATTCGGCAGCCAGCTCGAGATTGGTCGCACGGATCTCATCGACATAAGCCAGGTACTGCCGCGTCACGGCGGCCATGGGGATGTCGAGAATGTTGAAGTTCTGCTTGCGGATCAGGTAGAGCAGCAAGTCCAGCGGGCCTTCAAAGGCTTCGAGAAAAACCTGTAGCGCATCAGGCGGGATGTACAAATCCTGCGGCATCGCAAACAGCGGCTCGCCATAAAGCCGCGCCAGCGCCACCTGGTCGATGACGGCCGGCATGTCGGGGCTGGGCATCGTCGTCAGGTCTATACCAGACGTTCCCGGCAACGCCGTCAGGCCGGGAACAGGCGGCTGGCCGGAGGCGGGGGGTGAAGAAGATGGCTGGGACATGAACAGGTGGCCGGCGTTCAGGCTGGGCAAGAAACCGGCGGGCTGCTTTTATTTGCTGTTCGGGTGGCCAGCGGTGCCATAAACGTAGGGCTGCTGCGCGACCCTGGCGTCAAGGTAGTCCGCCTGTTCGGCACGGTTGAGGTTCTTGTCCCAGAGCAGGGCCCGGCCGGCGCGCTGCTCGGCTTCCAGCGTCGGCTTTTTGGCCTTCAATTCATCGATGAACTGCGTGGTTTCCGAGGTGTAGTCGGGGCGGCGAAAGAGGCTGAGGAGGGACATGGGTCTAAACTGTTCTCGGTAAGTGTTTGACGTACTGCGACTGATTTTACCGGGGACTGCCTTGCGATCTGTTTTTATCTCTGCCGGCCTGCTGTTTGGCCTTGTTCTGACGCTGACCGGCTGCGACCCTCAGCGCATCGCCGAACTAGAAGAAGGTGTAGCCACAGAGGCAGATGTGAGGGCCCGCTTCGGTGAGCCCGAAAAGGTCTGGGAGGCATCGGACATGGCCTCCACGCTTTCGCCGGGCGCTGCGGCAGCCCCGGGCGCCCGTACTTTTGAATACAACCGCCAGCCCGAGGGCATGGTCAATTACATGATCACGATAGGCGCAGACGGCAGGATGAGCGCGCTGCGCCAGGTGCTGAGTCCGCAGAATTTCGCAAAAATAGCGCCTGGCATGTCCATGGAGCAGGTGCGCAAGACGCTCGGCAAGCCCATGAAGGTCACGCCGTATGCCGCCCGGCAGCAGACAAATTACGACTGGCGCTACCTGAGCCCGCCCAACACACCCATGATTTTTAGCGTGGTGTTTGACAGCGACCTGAAGGTGCTGGGCACGGCATCTGTGCCGGAAGAGCTGGCCACCCCCAAAGGCGGCTGAGCCTTCCGCGAGCTGGCGCCGCTAGGCGGACTCCACCTTTTCGAGAAAGCCCGAACGCTCCATCACGGCTTTGGGTTCTGCATTGAGCCCCGCCAGCACCAGCCGGCCGCCGCGCAGCACAACGGCCTTGTGCACCTGCTCCAGCACATCCAGGCCGGAGGCATCCAGCGATTGCAGCGACTGCAGGTCCAGCCGGATCACCATGCCCCTCGGTGAGCTTTCGACCAGTGTCAATATCGGGTCCAGCTTGGCGACTGCACCAAAAAACAGCGATCCGTAGAGCTGGAAGCTGGCGGATTCGGGCGTGCGTGAGACTTCAACAACCTGGAACAGCGTGCTCATGCGGCGGATAAAGAGCACGCAGGCCAGGATCAGGCCGACCTGCAGGGCAACCGTCAGGTCAAAAATGACGGTCAGCAAAAAAGTACCCAGCATGATGAGGGCCGAATGACTGCCGGTTTGCCGCAGCTTTGTGAACGCACGCCACTCACCCATGTTCCAGGCCACGAAGAGCAGGATGCCCGCCATGACCGCCAGCGGCACATGCACCGCCAGCGGCGCAGCGATCAGCACGATGGCCATCAGCGTGAGGGCGTGAATCAGCCCTGAAACGGGCGACGTCGCACCGGCACGCACATTGGTCACCGTGCGTGCAATCGTGCCTGTTGCCGGCATGCCGCCGAAAAACGGTGCCACAAAATTGGCCACGCCCTGCGCCATAAGCTCCTGGTTGGGGTCGTGCCGCGGCAGGCCCGAGATCTGGTCGGCCACGCGCGCGCAAAGCAGGGACTCCACGGCGCCCAGCAGGGCAATCGTGATGGTCGGGTCCACCAGCAGGCGCACGGTTTTCCATGAAAAGTCGGGCAGGTTGAAAGCCGGCAGTGCGCGCGGGATACCGCCAAAGCGGGTGCCTATGGTTTCGACCGGCAGTCTCAAGAAGTACGCAAACGCCGTCAGCGTGACCAGCGCCACGATGGGACCCGGCATGCGCGCTGCCATGCGTGTGGCACGGTGCAGCGGCAGGCCCTCAACCGCCTGCATCATCTTGAGCAGCCGGGTGATAAAGCCCCGATGGACGCGCGCGCGCATGTCAAACAGCCGCGGCCAGACAAAAAGGCCCAGCAGGCAGGCCAGGCCCAGACCCAGTGAATGAAGGTTCAGGCTGTCCACGTGGCCGGCAATGACGCGGAGCTGCGAGAAAAAATCGACCGGCATCTTGCGGATGTCCAGGCCCAGCAGGTCCTTGATTTGCGACAGCACAATCAGCACTGCAATACCGTTGGTAAAGCCGATCACGATGCTGACGGGCACATAACGCACCAGCGTGCCCAGCTTGAGAAAGCCCAGCATGAACAGCAGAACGCCGGCACAGGCGGTGGATATCAGCAGGTTGGCAAGACCGTAACGCTCAAGAATGCCGTAGACGATGACGATGAAGGCGCCCGCGGGGCCACCTATCTGCACCGCCGAGCCGCCCAGCGCGGCGATCAGGGCTCCGGCGATGATCGCCGTCCAGATGCCGGCCTGCGGGTTCAGCCCCGAGGCAATGGCAAAAGCCATGGCCAGCGGCAGCGCCACAATGCCGACCGTCACCCCGGCCCCCAGATCCTTCACAAACCGCTCACGGGTGTAGTGGTGCAAACTGTCCAGCAAACGTGGCCTGAAATGTGCGAAGTCTGGGATGGGGCGCATGGAAATGTATTGTGGCCCCCGCAGCGCTGGATTTATGCTGTTTATTCATCCATACTGAAACCATGCTTTCACTCTAAAGTCCTCACCCTCAGGATTCGCACGAGCCCTGCTCCCATGAAAACGCCCGGATTCAAAACTTTTCTGCTGCTCTGTGCCGGGTTGATTCCTGGACTTGTCTCTCTGGCACATTCAGCCAGCGCGCCGGGGCCCGCGTGGCAGGGTGTGCAATACCCGGCGGAAGTGGTGATGGACGCAACCGGCCTGCAGCCGCTTGAACTCATCAGGAACCGGTTCGCCCGAGGTGAGGGGGTTGTGGTTTCGGGCAACCAGCAACTTCCGCTCGGGGGTAAAAATACCGGCTGGCTTCGCATCGTGCTGCCGGCAGTCAACGCGCCCGTCCAGGCGATCATGACGGTAGTTCATCCCGGGCTGGACAGCGCAGTTCTGCACCAACTTGTCCCGGGCGGCGACTGGCAGGCGCAGCGGTCGGGCGATTCGCTGCCTGTGGCCGACTGGTCCAGGCCTTACCTGCACCCCGCATTTGCGCTGGAGCTGGTGCCCGGCGAGCCTCGCGCTGTCTACCTGGCGGTGCGCCACAGCAGCCCGGTCGGGGTGTACTGGCAGCTCTGGGACCGCGCCAGTTTCGACCGACAGAGCAACACCCTGCACATGGTACTGGGCGCCTACCTGGGGTTCGTGATACTGGTTGTGGTGCTCAGCTGCTTCAACGCCTGGAACTGGCGTGACCCGATACACCTGGTTTATTCGGCCTACGTGGTGATTCTGGGTATAGGCCAGCTGTCATTGACGGGGCTGGCGGGAGAATATTTCTGGCCGCGCCATGCCTGGTGGAACGACATTGCTGCCGTCGTGGTGCCGATGTTCTCCGCAGGCTGGGCTGCGTTGCTGGTGCACCGACTGGTGGTTGAGCGCGGCAACCATATCGTCAGTGCCCTGCTGGCAAGCGTCATGCTGGTGTCCATGGCTTACGTCGCAGGTTTCCTGTTGTTCGGGCGGTCACAACTTTTTTATACATCCAACCTGGCTTACCTGTATTTCCTGCCGGTGCTGTTGGGCAGCCTGATCTGGTTTTCAATCCGCCGGCCCGCCACGGGTTTGTGGGCGCTGGCCGGATTTCTGTGCCTTTTTATCGGTTCGCTGTTCCCGATACTTCGCAACCTGGATGTGGTCCCCATCAATTTTTACTCGCGGTTTGGTGCGCAGATTGGTGCCGCGCTTGAGATTCCCCTGGTGCTGGTGGCGCTGTACTTGCGCAGCCGTGACCGGCGTGATACCCAGATTCGCCTCAGTGCGCTGTCGCGCGTGGATCCGCTCACCGGCGTAGCCAGCCACCGCCTGCTGATGGACAGGCTGGAGCACCTTCTGGAGCGGCACCAGCGTGATCCGCAGGTCGGCGCGGTGCTGCGCGTGCGCATGGTCAACGGTTCTGAAATCCGTGCGGCCTACGGCGCTTCCCTGGCGCAGGCCGCGCTGGTTCGTGCGGGCGCCTGCGTCGCCACGCCGGTGCAGGTCAGCGACACCGTGGGCCGTCACAACGACGGTGATTTTGTGTTGCTGATCGAAAGCAGGACGTCGGAGTCGCAGGTGACCGACATGGCCCAGCGCATCATTGCCGAAGGCCTGCGCCCGGGACGCAACCTGCCGCGCGACCTGACGCTGCAGCTGCATGTGGCCTGTGTATGTTGCCCCCTGCCCAAAGAGGATGGTGAAAGATTGCTCAGGCATCTGGGCAACCTGCTGGACGATATCGCCAAAAACCCGCGCAAGGCGTTGAGGTTTCTCCACTACAAGGGCGGCAGCCAGCCGCAGCCCCAGCCGCTTGACACTACCGAAGCGGTCTAGGGCTTCATCCACTTTTTATCAACGCACCCGCATGCCGGGCGTGGCGCCGGGCACCGGCTCCAGCACATAAATCCCCGGCTGGGTTTTGTCATCGGCATGGCTGGCGGCCAGCACCATGCCTTCACTGATGCCGAACTTCATCTTGCGTGGCGCCAGGTTGGCCACCATCACGGTGTGCTTGCCGACCAGGTCTTCGGGCTTGTAGCTGGACGCAGTGCCGCTGAACACATTGCGGTGTTTGCCTTCACCCACATCCAGCGTCAACCGCAGCAGCTTGACCGAGCCTTCAACCGCTTCGCAGTTCACGATTCTGGCGATGCGCAAATCGATTTTGGCGAAGTCGTCGATGGTGATGGTGGGGGCGAGTTCTTCGCCGCCGGGGACTAGCGCGGCAGTTTCAGGTTGGGGCGGGGGCTCGAACAGGGCTTCGAGTTGTTTCGGGTCCACGCGTTGCATCAGGTGCTTGTAGTCGCCGATGACATGGCCTTTACCAAGACTGCCCGATGCATCCGTTGACAGAAGTGGTTTTGTATTCAGAAATGACTCCACATGAGTAGCGAGCGCCGGCAGAACAGGTTTCAGGTAAATCGTGAGCAGGCGAAAAGCTTCAATGCACACGGTACAAACATCCTGCAGTCTTGCATCCATGCCGTCCTGCCTTGCAAGCTCCCAAGGCTTGTTCTGGTCAACATAGGAATTGACGCGGTCAGTGAGCAGCATGGTTTCGCGAAGAGCTTTTGCGAATTCCCGGCCTTCGTACAGATGGGCGATGGTGTCCTTCTGTGCACGAAGTTCTTGAAGCAGGGCGCTGCCATCGGCCGACACCTCACCGAGCACGCCACCAAATCTTTTGGCGACGAATCCTGCAGCCCGACTGGCAATATTGATGTATTTCCCCACCAGGTCGCTATTGACCCGCGCCATGAAATCATCCGCATTGAAGTCAATGTCTTCATTCTTCGCATTGAGCTTGGCGGCCAGGTAATAACGCAGCCATTCGGGGTTCATGCCCAGGCTCAGGTACTTGAGCGGGTCCAGGCCGGTGCCGCGGCTCTTGCTCATCTTTTCACCGTTGTTCACGGTCAAAAAGCCGTGCACAAAAATGTTGGTGGGCGTCTTGCGGCCGCTGAAGTGCAGCATCGCGGGCCAGAACAGCGTGTGGAAGGTAACGATGTCCTTGCCGATGAAGTGGTACTGCTCAAGCGCCGGGTCGGCCATGTATTCAGTGAAAGACAGGCCGTCTTCGCCAGCCTCGATGCAGCGTTTGTCGAGAAGGTTTTTCAGGGACGCGAGATAGCCCACGGGCGCATCCAGCCAGACATAAAAATACTTGCCGGGTGCATCGGGTATCTCGATGCCGAAGTAGGGCGCATCGCGGCTGATGTCCCAGTCGCCCAGGCCTTCGCTTTTTGTGCCATCGGGGTTGGTGCGTACGCTGAACCACTCCTTGACCTTGTTGGCCACTTCAGGCTGCAGCCGGGGCTTGCCGCTTTCGTCATTGCCCTGGGTCCACTTTTCGAGAAAGTCCACGCAGCGCTGGTCGGACAACTTGAAGAAAAAATGCTCCGAGCTTTTGAGCACAGGCGTTGCCCCCGACAGGGCCGAATAGGGGTTGATCAGGTCGGTAGGCGTATACACGGCACCGCAGTTTTCGCAGTTGTCGCCGTATTGGTCCCTGGTGCCGCACTTCGGGCAGGTGCCCTTGATATAGCGGTCCGGCAGGAACATGTTCTTTTCAGGGTCAAAGAACTGTTCGATGGTTCTGGTTTCTATGAGCGAACCCTGCGGGTTGTCGCGCAGGTCCCGGTAGATCTGCCGGGCCAGATCGTGGTTCTCGGGCGAGTCGGTAGAACTCCAGTTGTCAAAGCTGATGTGAAAGCCGTCCAGGTATTCCTGGCGGCCCGCTGCGATGTTGGCCACAAACTGCTGCGGTGTGATGCCGGCCTTTTCGGCGGCGATCATGATGGGCGCGCCATGCGCATCATCAGCGCCCACAAAGTTCACCTCGTTGCCCTGCATGCGCTGAAAACGCACCCAGATGTCGGCCTGGATGTATTCCATGATGTGGCCGATATGGAACCTGCCGTTGGCGTAGGGCAGGGCGGTGGTGACAAACAGGCGGCGCTGGGACATGGATGGGCTTCTTCTGACTTCTGGTGACTTCTGCGGACTTTGGGGGCTAACCCGTAATTTTAAGGCGCGGCGTCTGCAGGCGTACCCCGCACGCCCCTGATAGCCCTTATGACGCCTCATCCGGCATCGCGGCGTTAGACTTCACGCCACGTACCAATGGCTGCCTTCCCCTGTGGGGCAACGCCAGATTTAACCGGGAAATTTGTTTCATGAGCCCAGACCAGCAATCCGTCCTGACAGCCCTTCAAACCGTGGTGGACCCCAACACCGGCAAGGACTTTGTCAGCAGCAAGGCGCTTAAAAACCTGCAGATCAGCGGCGGTGATGTGTCGTTTGATATCGAGTTGGCCTACCCTGCCAAAAGCCAGTTTCCGGCGTTTCGCGAAAGCCTCACGACCGCCGCCAGGTCGGTTGCGGGTGTTGAAAAAGTCGACATCGCGCTCAGCATCAAAATCGCCAGCCACAGCGTGCAGCGCGGTGTGCAGCTCCTGCCTGGCGTTAAAAACATCATCGCCGTCGCTTCGGGCAAGGGTGGTGTGGGCAAGAGCACAACGGCTGCCAATCTGGCATTGGCGCTGGCAGCAGAGGGCGCCACTGTTGGCCTGCTGGATGCCGATATCTACGGCCCCAGCCAGCCCATGATGATGGGCATCGAGGGCAAGCCCGAAAGCCTGGACGGCAAAAACATGGAGCCCATGCTGGGGCACGGCATCCAGGTGATGTCGATTGGTTTTCTGGTGCCGCAGGACCAGGCCATGATCTGGCGCGGCCCCATGGCCACCCAGGCGCTGGAACAGTTGCTGCGCCAGACCAACTGGAAAGACCTCGACTACCTCATCGTCGACATGCCGCCCGGCACCGGCGACATACAGCTCACGCTGAGCCAGCGTGTGCCGCTGACGGGCGCTGTCATTGTCACCACACCGCAGGACATCGCGCTGCTGGATGCGACCAAAGGCGTGAAGATGTTCGAGAAAGTCGGTGTGCCGATTCTGGGCATTGTTGAAAACATGGCTGTGCACATCTGCAGCAACTGCGGCCATGCCGAGCATATTTTTGGTGAAGGCGGCGGCAAAAAGATGGCGCTTGACCACCAGATGGATTACCTGGGTGCACTGCCGCTCGATATTCATATCCGCATGCAGGCCGATGGCGGCAAGCCCACCGTGGCAGCCGACCCGGAGGGCCAGATCGCGGGAATATACCGGGACATCGCCCGCAGGATGGCTGTTACCGTCGCTGCAAGGGCAAAAGACTTTTCTGCAAAATTCCCGACCATCACCATCTCCAAAAACACCTGAGCATTTGATGCGATGAACCTGCTGGCCTCACTGCGATACCTGGCCGCGCTTGACGAGCACAAGCACTTTGGCCGTGCCGCGCAGGCATGCCACATCACACAGCCGGCGCTGTCCAACGCCTTGCGCGCGCTTGAAGCCGAGTTCGGTACGGTCATCGTCAAGCGGGGTCGCAATTTTGAAGGTTTCACGCAGGAGGGCATGCGTGTCCTCGCGAGCGCCCAGCGCATGTTGCACGAGCGGGAACTGCTGCAGCAGGACCTGGACAGCGGTCTCGGCAAACCGCAGGGCAGCCTCACCATAGGTGCGGTACCGACAGCCATGCCCATCATTGCGCGTTTTGCGGCGTGGCTGCACTCGCGGCATCCCGGTATCACGCCGACAGTGCGCTCCATGAGTTCCAACGAACTGGAAGCCGGGCTTGAAAGCCTGTCGCTGGACATGGGGCTGGGCTATACAGAACGGCTGCGATCTGACGCGCCGCGCCTGCAACAGATCACGCAATATATCGAGCACTATTTTTTTGTGCGACGCGCGGTAACCGTTAAAAAAGCATTGCAGATTGGTCCTTCAATCAGCTGGGCCGAGGCGGGAAAACATTCTCTGTGCCTGTTGACGCGCGAGATGCACAACCGCACGATCGTTGAAAAAGCATTTGCAGATGCCGGTACCTTGAGCAAGCCTGTGATGGAGACCAACTCCATCTTGACCCTGGCATTGTCGGTTGTAGAGGGTAACGTCTGTACGGTCATGCCAGGCGCACTCGTCGGCGCCATACGTGGCTACCGGGAACTGGAGGCCTTGCCCCTCATCAGCCCCGAAGTCCGTACCACCATTGGCTTTATGGCCCAGGGCGGTGACCGACCCTCTCGCACCCTCGAAGCGGCGCTGGCGCTGGCCCAGGATGCTGCGTGGTTGCGCCATGCGGCTGCGCACAGTGGACTGCTGGCCGCCTGAATGCCCGGGCGCGGAGGCGCTTTCGGATCGCAAGCTTTGCTTTAGCCACCCTTGTCAGTAGTTACCCTTCATTTATTTTTTGAATCGACCGGTGTTTCGATTCAATTTGACGGTTCAGCATACTGACTGTGAAACTCCGTGCACCTTAATGGGTGAATACACGAATAACACGGAGACAACAACATGTCAGGAATTCTGGATAAGGAACGCATCATCGCGGGACCCGGTTTTAACCGATGGCTGGTACCGCCCGCAGCGCTGGCCATTCACCTTTGCATCGGTATGGCCTATGGTTTCTCGGTTTTCTGGCTGCCGCTTTCAAAGGCGCTCGGCATCAAGGACGCCATCAAGTGCGGCCCTGAAGTCGGTTTTTTCCAGGAGTTGTTCACCACCAGTTGCGACTGGAAGATCTCAACTCTGGGCTGGATGTACACCCTGTTCTTCGTTTTGCTGGGCACTTCTGCTGCTACCTGGGGCGGCTGGCTTGAACGCGCAGGTCCGCGCAAGGCGGGTGTTGTTTCAGCCGTGTGCTGGTGCGGAGGGATGCTGATTTCTGCGCTGGGCATTTACCTGCACCAGTTCTGGCTGATGATTCTGGGCTCGGGTGTCATAGGCGGTATTGGCCTTGGCCTTGGCTACATTTCGCCGGTCTCAACGCTGATCAAGTGGTTTCCCGATCGCCGCGGCATGGCCACCGGCATGGCCATCATGGGCTTTGGCGGTGGCGCCATGATCGGCTCGCCGCTGGCAGCCGACCTCATGAAAAGTTTCGCCAGCCCGACCAGTGTCGGCGTGATGCAGACCTTCGTCGTGATGGCGCTGGTCTACTTTGTCTTCATGATGGCCGGCGCATTCGGCTACCGCGTGCCTGAAACCGGCTGGAAGCCCGAGGGCTGGACGCCACCTCCCGCGCAGGTCAACAACACCATGATCACCCAGCGCCATGTGCATGTAAAAAAGGTCTGGGGCATTCCCCAGTTCTGGCTGATCTGGATGGTGCTGTGCATGAACGTGAGCGCAGGTATTGGCGTGATCGGCATGGCTTCACCCATGCTGCAGGAAGTATTTGGCGGCTCGCTGATTGGCGTGGCAAAGAAGTTCGGCGAACTTGACAAGACACAACTGGCCGCCATTGCCACGGTAGCTGCAGGCTTTACTGCATTGCTCAGCCTGTTCAACATTGGTGGCCGCTTCTTCTGGGCCAGCCTTTCCGACAAGCTTGGTCGCAAGATGACCTATATCGTCTTTTTTGTGCTGGGCGGTCTGATGTATTTCAGCGTGCCAGGCAGCGCGGCCGCCGGCAGCATCTTGCTGTTTGTGGGCGCGTTCTGCGTGATCCTGAGCATGTACGGCGGCGGCTTCGCCACGGTGCCGGCCTACCTTGCAGACATCTTCGGCACACAAATGGTGGGTGCCATCCACGGCCGCCTGCTGACGGCGTGGGCGACTGCCGGCATTCTCGGCCCTGTGGTCGTGAACTACATGCGTGAATACCAGCTCGGTCTGGGCATCCCGCGCGAGCAGGTATACAACCAGACCATGTACATCCTGGTTGGCATGTTGGTGGTGGGTCTGATCTGTAATCTGCTGGTCAAGCCCCTGAACCCCAAATGGTTCATGACTGACAGTGAGCTGGCCGAAGAAAAGCGTCTTGCCCACGAAAAAATGGCAGCGTCCGAAGTCCACCGTACCGCTGGCGGTGCAGACGCTGTGAGCCCTGCCCTGGTCGCCTTCGCCTGGCTGGCTGTGGGTATCCCACTCGCATGGGGCGTCTACCGCACGCTGCAAAGCGTTGCCAAGTTCTTCGCCTGATCTGCCCGCTACAACAGGAATCTCATGGTTTCACCTGCTCTCGTACCCGATGTGTCCGTGGTGGCTCTCGCCACGCTTGAAGACATGCGTGACCGTATTCGCCGCAAGAGCAAGCTCAAGGGGAGGCAGGCGGATGATGACTCTGTAGCGGAGGTCAGGGCGCTTGTGGGGCCGGCGCCGCATCGGCGCGACCTGTTGATCGAACACCTGCACAAGCTCAACGACGCTTACCGTTGCCTGCATGACAGGCATCTTGTGGCGCTGGCCAGGGAGATGGAAATCCCCATGGCAGAGGTCTACGAGGTCGCCACCTTTTATCACCACTTCGAGGTTGTTAGGGGTGACGGGACGGTGGCGCAGCTGACTGTTCGGGTGTGTGATGGCCTGAGTTGTGAGATGGCCGGTGCGCAGGATTTGCTGGCCCGGCTGCCGGCATTGCTGGGCAATGACGATGTGCGTGTGATTGCGGCGCCATGTATAGGGCGCTGTGAACAGGCCCCGGCCGTGGTGGTACACCAGAACCCCGTACCGGTAGCGACTGCCGAGGCTGTGCTCGCAGTCGTCAAGCAGGCTTTGACGATGCACCCTGCTGCATCACCGGCCACTGAATTCATGGCATCGAGCCATGCAGAGAGGGCGGTTTCACCACATCCGCATGCTGTGGAAGTCGCGCCGGGTTATGCCGGTTATGAGACGTACAGGGCGGGGGGCGGTTACGCACTCGCTGCCGCCCTGGCCAGCGGAAAGCAGGATGCCGAGACCGTAATTCGTGCGATGGAAGATTCGGGTTTGCGCGGCCTCGGTGGCGCCGGATTTCCTGCCGGGCGCAAATGGCGCATCGTGCGCGACCAGGCTGCGCCGCGACTGATGGCGGTGAACATCGACGAAGGTGAGCCCGGTACCTTCAAGGATCGGACCTACCTGGAACGCGACCCGCACCGTTTTCTCGAAGGCTTGCTGGTGGCTGCGCAGGTGGTGGGTACCGATGCCTGCTATATCTACCTGCGCGATGAATACCATGGCTGCCGGGCCATCCTTGAGGCGGAGATCGCAAAGCTGCGGGCCAACCCGCCTTATCCCGGGTTGCCGATCCTTGACCTGAGACGCGGCGCGGGCGCCTATATTTGCGGCGAAGAGTCCGCCATGATTGAAAGTATTGAGGGCAAGCGCGGTGAGCCGCGCATGCGACCACCCTACATCGCCGAGGTGGGCCTGTTCGGGCGACCTACGCTGGAGCACAACTTCGAGACGCTTTACTGGGTACGTGACATTGTGGAAAAAGGTGCAAGCTGGTTCACCAGCTTTGGCCGCAACGGTCGCAAGGGGCTGCGCTCCTTCAGCGTGAGTGGCCGGGTGAAGTTTCCCGGCGTCAAGCTTGCGCCTGCCGGCATTTCGGTGGCCGAACTGATCGAAGAGTATTGCGGCGGCATGCAGGATGGTCATGCTCTCTACGCCTATCTGCCTGGTGGTGCGTCGGGCGGGATTTTCCCGGCGAGCCTCTCGGCGGTACCCCTGGACTTCGACACACTCCAGCCGCACGGCGGCTTCATCGGATCGGCGGCCGTGATCGTGCTGAGCCAGCATGACAAGGCACGCGATGCAGCCCTGAACATGATGCGGTTTTATGCGCACGAGAGTTGTGGCCAGTGCACGCCTTGCCGCGTGGGCACGTCCAAAGCCGTTGCGCTGATGGAGACGCCGGTCTGGGATAACGAAACCCTGGAAGACCTGAATATTGTGATGACCGACGCGTCCATCTGCGGATTGGGGCAGGCCGCACCCAATCCGGTGCGTTGCGTCCAGAAATATTTTGCCCACGAGGTGACATGACATGAACGCTATTGCCAAGCTCGCCGAAGTATCACCACAAACCGTGGAATTCAAACTCGACCAGAAAACCATTCATGCATTTGAAGGTGAAACCATCTTCAGGGCCGCAAAACGCCATGGCATCGACATTCCGCACCTTTGCTACAAGGACGGTCTTCGTCCTGACGGCAATTGCCGCGCCTGCGTGGTTGAAATCAAGGGTGAGCGCACGCTGGTGCCCAGTTGCTGCCGCAGCGTCGCAGCGGGCATGGAGGTCCAGGCCAGCAGTGAGCGTGCTGTCAAAAGCCAGAAGATGGTGCTGGAGATGTTGCTCTCCGACATGCCCGACAAGGGCTACAAGTGGAATGACGCTGACGGCAAGATGGACAACACCCTGCAGCACGGTGAGTTGAGCCACTGGGCTTCGCGCATGGATGTGTCGGTCCGCCCGGCGCTCAAGGCCCTGCGTCGCGAACAGCCAGCTGCAGACATGACCCATCCGGCCATGGCTGTGAACCTTGACGCCTGCATCCAGTGCAACCGCTGCGTGAGGGCCTGCCGTGAAGAACAGGTCAACGACGTCATTGGTTATGCCATGCGCGGCTCGCACAGCGAGATCGTGTTTGACCTTGATGACCCCATGGGCGACAGCACCTGTGTGGCGTGCGGTGAATGCGTGCAGGCCTGCCCCACCGGCGCGCTGATGCCCAAGACGCAGGTGGGCACGCAGTCGGTCGACAAAAAAGTCGATTCGGTTTGCCCTTTCTGTGGTGTGGGCTGCCTGCTCACCTATAACGTCAGGGGCAACGAAATTGTGAGCGTTGATGGACGCGATGGCCCCGCCAACCACAGCCGGCTGTGTGTGAAGGGGCGCTTCGGTTTCGACTATGCACACAGTCCGCAGCGGCTGACGGTGCCCTTGATCCGCAAGGCAGGTGTTCCCAAGGATCCCGAGTTGCTCGACAAGCTCAACCGCGACACTGCACACTGGTCGGATGTGTTTCGTGAGGCCACCTGGGATGAAGCCCTGGCGTTGACCACGGGCCAACTCAGCAGCTTGCGTGACACCCACGGTAAAAAGGCACTGGCCGGATTCGGGTCTGCCAAAGGCAGCAATGAAGAGGCCTATCTTTTCCAGAAGCTGGTACGTATCGGTTTTGGCAGCAATAACGTCGACCACTGCACACGTTTGTGCCACGCCAGCAGCGTGGCAGCGCTTCTTGAGGGCGTCGGCTCCGGCGCAGTGAGCAACCAGGTCAATGATGTTGAGCATTCCGACCTGATCTTTGTGATCGGTTCCAATCCCACATCCAACCATCCCGTGGCGGCTACGTGGATGAAAAACGCGGCCAAAAAAGGCGCAAAAATCGTGCTGGCCGACCCCCGCATTACCGACATCGGAAAGCATGCCTGGCGTACCCTGCAGTTCAAGGCGGACACCGATGTGGCCATGCTCAATGCGCTGATTCATACCGTGATTGAAGAGGGGCTGACTGATCACGCGTTCATTCGCGACCGGGCCAGCAATTTCGAGGCCCTGCGTGAGAACGTCAAGGGCTACAGTCCCGAGGCGATGGAGCCCATCTGCGGCATTCCGGCGCAGACGCTGCGTGAGGTTGCGCGCGCCTTCGCAAAAGCCAAAGGCGCCATGATTCTGTGGGGCATGGGCATCAGCCAGCACGTGCATGGCACGGACAACGCACGCTGCCTGATTGCGCTGGTGACCGTCACCGGCCAGATCGGCAAGCCTGGTTCGGGCCTGCACCCCTTGCGTGGACAAAACAATGTGCAGGGCGCAAGCGATGCAGGTTTGATACCCATGATGTTCCCGAATTACCAGCGTGTGGACAACGTCGGCGTACACCAGTGGTTTGAAAACTTCTGGGGTACTACGCTTGATGACAAGCCTGGCTACACGGTCGTCGAGATCATGCACAAGGCACTGGCGCCCGACAGCGATCCGCACAAGGTACGCGGCATGTACATCATGGGCGAGAACCCGGCCATGAGTGACCCCGACCTCAACCATGCGCGGCATGCGCTGGCCAGCCTGGATCACCTCGTGGTGCAGGACATCTTCATGACCGAAACGGCATGGCTCGCCGATGTGGTGTTGCCCGCAACCGCCTGGCCTGAAAAAGATGGCACCGTGAGCAATACCGACCGCATGGTGCAACTGGGTAAAAAGGCGATTGACCCGCCTGGCCAGGCAAAACCCGACCTCTGGATAATCCAGCAAATTGCACGCGGCATGGGGCTGAACTGGAATTACCCTGGTGAAAGTGATGGTGTTGCTGCGGTGTACGAAGAAATGCGACAGGCCATGCACGCTGCGATTTCGGGCATCACATGGGAGCGTCTGCAACGTGAGTCCAGCGTGACCTATCCGTGCCTCAGCGCAGAAGATCCGGGTTCACCGACAGTCTTCATCGACAGTTTCCCAACCAGTGACGGGCGTGTGCATCTGGTGCCTGCGGACATCATTCCTGCCAACGAAAGGCCGGACGCCGACTTCCCGTTTGTGTTGATCACCGGTCGCCAGCTGGAGCACTGGCACACTGGCAGCATGACGCGTCGTGCCACCGTGCTGGATGCCATCGAACCCATGGCAACTGCCTCCATGTGTGGCGATGACCTGGACGCCATGGGTCTTGAGCAAGGTGACGTGATCACCGTTGAGTCAAGGCGCGGACGTGTGGCGATCCATGTGCGGCGTGACGATGGCACACCTCATGGCGCGGTCTTCATTCCCTTTGCCTACTACGAGGCGGCGGCTAACCTCATGACCAACGCGGCGTTGGACCCTTTCGGGAAAATACCGGAATTCAAGTACTGCGCCGTCGCCATACGCCGCGGCGGACAGCCCGCTTTGAAGATGGGTTATGGCAACGACGCGGCGCTGGCGCAATAGCACCGCATGCGTGGCGCGCTTCCCTTTTTGACAGAGGCCCGTGCGCCGCTGACGCATGCCATCGAGGCGATGGATGAGGCCGGTCAAATTCAGCAACTCGACATCCCGGCTGAACGGCCATTGACAGTCTATGTCGACAAACGCGAGCTGGTCACCCTCATGACGCTGGGTTCCCGCCCGGAGTGGCTGACGCTGGGTTACCTGTTGAACCAGCGCCTGATTGAGACGGCGGGCGATGTTGAATCAATCACTGTCGATTGGGACGTTGGCGCTGCGGCCGTGAAGACGCGGGACGGTATCGCCGACATTGCACAAAAAACCGAACGTCGGGTAGTCACCACGGGCTGCGGCCAGGGCAGCCTTTTTGGTGAGGTCATGGCCCACATTGAAGGTGTGGTGCTTCCGCCTACGGCCATCACGCAGTCACAGCTCTACGCTGTGGTCAACACCATGCGTCTGAACGACAGCACCTATAAATCAGCGGGTTCCGTGCATGGCTGTGCGCTGTTCCGGGGCGAGGAGCCCCTGTTGTTTGTGGAAGACGTTGGACGGCATAACGCCATAGATTCCATCGCTGGCTGGATGGCGCTGCAGTCGTCCGGCGACGCTTCGTTCGCAAAAGACGGCCTTTTCTTCTACACCACCGGGCGGCTCACCAGCGAGATGGTGATGAAAGCTGCGCAGATGGGCATTGCAGTTGTCATATCGCGTAGCGGCATTACCCAGATGGGCCATGCGGTGGCGCAGGAGCTGGGCCTGTGCGCCATAGGCCGTGCGCTCAACAAAAGGTTTCTCTGCTTCAGTACGCCGCAGCGCCTGAAGCTGGACGTTCCGGCAGCCTCCGGCATGGCACAGGTCGGGGTTTGAGTTCTCTGGGCGACAGCGCACAGGCTGCCTGGCAACTGGTGGTGTCTGCAGACCCGGTGCTGCTGTCCATCGTGGCGCGCTCCCTGGCGCTCAGTGCCAGCGCCAGCGCCATCGCTTTTGCCATCGGAAGTGTCCTTGGCTCATGGCTGGCCGTCAGCCGGTTTGCCGGGAGGCAGGTGTTGCTCGCAATACTCAACACCCTGCTGTCATTGCCATCCGTTGTCGTCGGATTGCTGGTCTACCTGCTCCTATCCCGTTCCGGGCCCCTGGGTTTTCTGGGCTGGCTGTATTCGTTCAAGGCCATGCTGCTCGCGCAGGTCATCCTTATCCTGCCCGTTGTCGTGGCACTGGTGCGCCAGGTGGTGGAAGATGCCCATACCTCGCATGGTGAGCAACTGTGCTCGCTGGGCGCCAGCCCACGCCTGACGGGATTGCTGCTGGCGTGGGACGAGCGCAGTGCCTTGCTGACGGTCGCGCTCGCGGCCTTTGGCCGGGCCGTCGCAGAGGTGGGGGCGGTCATGCTTGTCGGCGGCAATATTGACGGCTTTACCCGCGTGATGACCACGGCCGTTGCACTGGAGACCAGCAAGGGCGATCTGCCGCTGGCCATGGGTCTGGGTCTTGTCCTGCTGCTGGTGGTGCTCGCCCTGCAGCTGTTGATCTGGGGCGTGCGTGCCTGGTTCAATGCACTGGCGTTGCCACTGAATGCTGCGCATGTGTCGTCGATCACGAGGTCAGGATCTTGAGTCCCCTTTTTGAACTGGACGGGGTGAGGGTCGTGTTGTCTCCGCAGCGCCATGCGCCCGCCGCCCTTGAGGGGATTTCGTTGCGGATACATGCGGGTGAACGCGTGGCACTGGTGGGCGCCAACGGCAGCGGCAAGTCCACCTTGCTGCGCGTACTGCACGGCCTGGTAGCTCCCACATCAGGCTCGGCGAAGCGACAGCAGGGCCTTCAGCAGGCCATGCTCTTTCAGACCCCGGTTTTGCTTCGCATGTCTGTTCAGAATAATCTGGCGCTGGCCTTGTGGCTGCGTGGCTCGCCGTGGAAGTCTGCCCGTCGGACCGCATTGGAGGCGCTTGCCCGGGCGGAACTGGAAGAAGTTGCCGGGCGCAGTGGCCGGCTGCTGTCGGTTGGACAAACCCAGCG
The DNA here is from genome assembly GCA_040390295.1 of Pseudomonadota bacterium. Classification (GTDB taxonomy): domain Bacteria; phylum Pseudomonadota; class Gammaproteobacteria; order Burkholderiales; family Burkholderiaceae_C; genus Polaromonas. The sequence goes on along the minus strand of JAZJYR010000007.1, from coordinate 33,737 downwards.
TGCAGCCCTGGCGCGAGCCCTGGCGCTGGGCCCACAGGCCTTGTTACTGGATGAGCCCACGGCCAGCCTGGATCCGCATTCCAAGCGCCTGGTCGAAGGCGTGGTGCAATCCTATGACGGCACCATCGTTTTTGCCAGTCATAACCTGGGTCAGGTCAAGCGCCTGGCGACGCGCGTGATTTACCTTGAGCAGGGCCACCTGCTTGCAGATTTGCCAGTTGCAGAATTTTTTGACCACGCGCGCCTGCAGGCGGACTCAGCCGCTGCCGCCCATTTTTTAAAGGGAGAATTGACGACATGAGCAGCCGCCATCAAAAACCGCTTTTTACGCTCGTCACCAAATTACTGGGCACCGCATTGCTGGTGGCCTCCAGCGCAGTGTTTTCCCAGCCGCTGCTCATGGCTTCCACCACGTCGACAGAGCAGTCAGGCCTGTTTGCCCATCTGCTGCCGGCCTTCAAGGCAGCCAGCGGCATGGATGTGAAAGTGGTTGCCGTTGGAACCGGCCAGGCGATTGACATGGGCCGGCGGGGCGATGCCGATGTGCTCTTTGTACATGACCAGGCGGCTGAAGAAAAACTGGTGGCAGATGGCTTTGCCACAAAACGCATGGCTGTCATGTACAACGATTTTGTGCTGGTCGGCCCTGCGTCTGACCCCGCCGGCGTGCGCGGAAAAGACATTGTGGCCGCGCTGCGCAAGGTGGCAAATGGCGCGGCGCCTTTTGTGTCCCGTGGCGACCGCAGTGGAACCCATGTGGCGGAGTTGCGTTACTGGAAGCTGGCTGATCTGGACGTCTCAAAGATCGCAGGCTACAGGGAATGCGGCTGCGGCATGGGGCCTGCACTCAACATAGCCGCATCGACGGGCGCGTATGTACTCACCGACCGTGGCACATGGCTGAACTTTCGCAACCGGGCCGGCCTTGCGGTGCTGGTCGAAGGTGACGGCAAGCTGTTCAACCAGTACGGTGTGTTGCCGGTCAACCCCGCCAGACATCCGCATGTCAATGCCGCAGGGGCCAACCGGTTTGTCGATTGGGTGACCTCACCCGCAGGGCAGGCGGTGATCGCCAGTTACAAGATAGGCGGGGAACAGTTATTCTTCCCGAATGCCAAGCCCTGATTCAACCGCGATTCTATTGACATCTGCATGTCCCCTGGCGCCGGGAGTGGGGATGCACCACATCACCGCGCTGGTCCTGGCTGGTGGGCGCGGCGCACGCATGGGTGGCGTGGACAAGGGGCTGCAGCCGTTTCGCGGCCAGCCGCTGGTGCGGCACGCGCTCCTGCGCCTTGCCGACCAGGAGGGCGGCCCCCTGCATGGTGTGCTGGTCAATGCCAACCGGAATCCGGAGCGCTACCTTCTACAGGCTCAGGCCTGCTTTGGTGCCGGCAAGGTCACTGTTTTTGCGGATCGGGTGCAGGATTTTTCCGGCCCCCTGGCGGGCTTTGAAGCCGGGTTGGCGCTTTGCAGCAGTCCGCTGCTGTTGACGGTACCTTGCGACAGCCCGCTGTTCCCGCTGGATCTCGCCAGGCGCCTTCTCGATGCCCTCATGTCGACTGAAGCGGATGTAGCGGTGGTACAAGCGCTTGAAGCCGGACCCGATGGTCACCCCGTACTGCGCAGCCAGCCGGTTTTTTGCCTGATGAAAGCCAGCCTGCATGAGAGCCTTTCGACCTTCCTGGCATCGGGCGGGCGCAAAATCGACGCGTGGACAGCGCTGCACCGGGTGGTGCAGGTGCCGTTCAATACTGCGGCTGACGACCCCAGGGCGTTTGCCAACGCCAATACCCTGGACGAACTCCGTTCGCTGGAAAAAACATAAAACACATGATCCCGCTTGAAGACATCGCACGTTCCCTGCAGGGTTATGACCCGCAGGCGCTGAATATGGCTGACGCCAATGCGTTTATTCACCGCCTCGTCACGCCGGTCGAGGGCGTGGTGACCCTGCCGCTGCGGCAGTGCGAGGGTCGGGTGCTCGCCGAGAATCTGGTGTCGGGCATGGCTGTGCCGGCGCATGACAACTCTGCCATGGATGGTTTCGCTTTTGACGGTGCTGCCCTGAAGCAGGGTGAGCCCCTGATCCTTCGCAGCGTGGGCACCGCACTGGCTGGCAAGGCCTGGACAGGTAGCGTTGATGCCGGGCAATGTCTCAAGGTGATGACCGGGGCCATTCTTCCGCCAGGCCTGGACACCGTGGTGCCTCATGAACTGGTGCGCGTGGATGGAGATGCCGTCCACATACCTGCCGGCCTGCTTGCCGCGGGCGATAACCGCCGCCTCCGCGGTGAAGATTTGCAGCTCGGTGGTGAGGCGCTTGAGCGGGGGCAGCGGCTGTCGCCTGCAGCGATCGGCCTTGCCGCCAGCCTCGGCGTCGAGACATTGCCTGTGTATCGCCGCCTGCGTGTGGCCTGCATGTCGACTGGCGACGAGGTGTTGTCCCCCGGTGAAACCATGCGCGAGGGCGCCGTGTATGACAGCAACCGTTACACCGTCACCAGCCTGCTGGACCGGCTCGGCTGCGAAGTGATCGAATGTGGCGTGGTGCGCGATGACCCGGTAGCGCTGGAGTCGGCGTTTCGCAGCGCAGCAGCACAGGCCGACGTCATCATCAGCAGCGGCGGCGTCAGCGTGGGCGAGGCTGACTTCACCAAGGGCATGATGCGCAAGCTCGGCGATGTTGTCTTCTGGCGCATCGCCATGCGGCCCGGCCGGCCGTTTGCGGTGGGGCGCATCGGCAATACCGTGTTGTTTGGCTTGCCCGGCAATCCGGTGGCGGTGATGGTGACGTTTCTCGCGCTTGTCAGGCCGGCGCTGCTGCGGATGATGGGTGCGAAAGATGAGGCGCTGCCTCTTTTGCGGGCCCACAGCCAGGAGCCCATGCGCAAGAAGCCGGGGCGTACGGAGTACCAGCGCGGCATCGTCACCACTTCGGCGGAGGGTCGGCTGGAGGTGCGTACGACAGGCAATCAGGGCTCGGGCGTGTTGAGTTCCATGGTGCAGGCCAACGGGCTCATCGTATTGCATCATGGCCAGGGCAATGTCGCTGAAGGCGATCTGGTGGACGTCATGATGTTTCACGGAGTCGTCTGACACTCGTCTGCCAATAGCGCGCCAAACCCTCACGGTTCGGGGCTTTTGCCAAGCTGCTAAGGTAGCGGCATGAATCCACTTTTCCTCAAACTGGGCTGGCGAACCCTCTGGCGAGACCTGCGCGCCGGCGAGCTTCGCCTGCTGATCGTTGCGGTCACGCTGGCCGTTGCCGCACTGACGGCCGTGGGATTTTTTGCCGACCGCCTCAAGGGCGGCTTGCAGCGCGATGCGCGGCAACTGCTGGGCGGCGATGCGGTGATCCGCAGCGACGGCGAGACGCCGGCAGCCTTTATCGCCAAAGCGCAGGCGCTGGGTCTCAAGGCGGTGACCACCGTGAGCTTTCCGACCATGGGCCGTGCCACCGATGCCGATGGCGGCGCCAGCAAACTGGTGGCTTTCAAGGCCGTGCCCGAGGGCTACCCCTTGCGCGGCAGCATGAAGGTTGCGGCCACAGCGCAGGACACGGGTACCGACACCCGTGATGTGCCTGCGCCCGGTACGGCATGGGCCGATGCCTCACTGCTCGATTCCCTCGGCCTGAAAATCGGCCAGACCCTGCTCATGGGGGACGCCAGCTTCAAGGTCACGCGCATCATCGTGCAGGAGCCCGATCGGGGTGCCGGCTTCATCAGTTTTTCGCCACGCGCCATGATCAACCAGGCCGATGTCAAAGCCACCAACCTGATCCAGCCGGCCAGCCGCACCAGCTATCGTTTTGCCGTGGCAGGCGACGACAAGTCCGTCAGCGAGTTTGTGAAATGGGCCGATGCAGAGATCAGGAAACCGTTCGAGAAATCCGGCATACGCGGTGTGCGGCTGGAGTCGCTCGAATCCGGCAGCCCCGAAATGCGCCAGACGCTGGACCGCGCCGAGAAGTTCCTGAATCTTGTCGCGCTGCTGGCCGCCCTGCTGAGCGCGGTGGCCGTCGCCATCGTGGCGCGCGGTTTTGCCGCCAAGCACCTGGATGACTGCGCCATGCTGCGCGTGCTGGGCCAGCCGCAACGCACGATCGCCCTGGCTTATGCATTTGAATTTGTACTGGCGGGCCTGTTTGCCAGCGCGCTTGGCGTGGCGCTGGGTTTTGCCGTTCATTACGGCTTTGTCGCATTGCTGGCCGGGCTGGTTGAAACGGCCTTGCCCGCCGCCACCATCTGGCCGGTGCTGTTTGGCATGGGCATGGGCCTGACCCTGCTCCTGGCATTCGGCCTGCCGCCGGTGCTGCAACTCGCCGCCGTGCCGCCGCTGCGTGTGATACGCCGCGACGTCGGTAACCTCAAGCCCGCCTCGATGGCAGTTCTGGGTGTGGGCGTGCTGGGTTTTGCGGCCCTGCTGCTGGCGGCCAGTAGCGACCTGAAGCTGGGCCTGATCGCCGTCGGTGGGTTTGCCGGTGCGGTGCTGGTGTTTGCGGTGGCCAGCTTTGCCGCCGTCAAGCTGCTGCGTGCCAGCGTCAATGAAACCACTGCGCCGCGCTGGCTGGTGCTGGCCACGCGCCAGCTGTCGGCGCGCCCCATCTATGCCGTGGTGCAGACCAGTGCGCTGGCTGTCGGGCTGCTGGCGCTGATGCTGCTGGTGCTGCTGCGCACCGACCTCATCAGCAGCTGGCGCAAGGCCACGCCGCCTGATGCGCCCAACCGTTTTGTGATCAACGTGCAGCCCGAGCAGGGCGATGCCTTCCAGAAGGCGTTGCGTGATGGCGGCGTGAAAAAGTTCGACTGGTACCCGATGATTCGCGGCCGGCTGGTGGCGGTCAACGGCAAGGCCGTCACGCCTGACAACTACGAAGATGACCGCGCCAAACGCCTGGTGGACCGCGAGTTCAACCTCTCCAACAACATCGAGATGCCGGGCCACAACCAGATCGTGGCCGGCCGCTGGACGCCCGGTGAAAAAGACGCGGTGAGTGTTGAAGACGGGCTGGCCAAAACGCTGGGCCTCAAGCTCGGCGATTCGCTGCGCTTTGACATGGGCGGCCAGATCAGCGAGGCCAGAATCACAAGCCTGCGCAAGGTCGACTGGGGTTCGATGCGGGTCAACTTTTTTGTGATGTACCCGGTGGCGGCGCTGACCGATGTGCCGGTGTCTTACATCACCGCCTTCCGTGCGCCTGAGCCCGTGGCGGCCGTTGCCGGGCAGCCTGCAGCGCAGAGTTTTGACAACCAGCTGGTGCGCGCGTTCCCTAACGTCACCAATGTCGACATGAGCAGCACGCTGGCGCAGGTGCAGCGCGTGCTGGACCAGGTCATCCGTGCGGTGGAGTTTTTGTTCGGCTTCACGCTGGCTGCCGGCCTGGTCGTTCTTTTTGCAGCCATCACGGCCACACGTGAAGAGCGCGCAAAAGAGTTCGCCATCATGCGCGCCGTCGGTGCGCGTGCGTCGCTGCTGCGCCAGGTGCAGCGCGCCGAGCTGGCCGGCGTCGGTTTGCTCGCGGGCTTTCTGGCCTCGCTCGTGGCGCTGGCCGTCGGCTGGGGCCTGGCGCGTTATGTGTTTGACTTCAACTGGACGGGTTCGTGGACGGTGCCGCTGTTTGGCAGCATTGCCGGCGCCTTGCTGGCGCTGGCGGCCGGCTGGTGGGGTTTGCGTTCGGTGCTCAACACGCCGGTGGTCGAAACCCTGAGGCGTACTGCCGGTAACTAGTTTGGCTAATTGTCATTGCGGGCCTGACCCGCAATCCATGTTGAACGAAGCGGGGATGGAACCCTGACCGCGTGCGCGATGACAGGGAAAACCTTGCACACCTTTTGGCTTGCGCGACAATCAGGCATGGCCTTCACCCTTTCCCCACTTCTCTCGACATGAGGCCGCAGATCACGGTGGCAGACCGCCACGGCTTTGATGCGATCATCGATGCGCGCTCACCTGGTGAGTTCGCCATCGACCACATTCCCGGCGCCATCAATTGCCCGGTGCTTGACGATGAAGAGCGCCGCATCGTCGGCACGCTCTACAAGCAGCAGGGCTCTTTTGAGGCCAAGCGTGTCGGCGGTGCGATGGTCGCAGCCAATCTGGCGCGCCACATCCGCGAGAAGTTCGCCGACAAGCCCTCCACCTGGAAACCCATGGTTTATTGCTGGCGCGGCGGCATGCGCAGCGGCTCCATGACGACCTGGCTGCGCCTGGTCGGCTGGGACGCCCAGCAATTGCCGGGCGGCTACAAGGGCTGGCGCCGCCATGTCATTGCGCTGATAGACCGCCTTTCGGCAGACCTGCCTTTTGTCGTGATCTGCGGCGCCACCGGCAATGCGAAGACGCGCATATTGCAGGCGCTTGAGGCGCAGGGCGAGCAGGTGCTGGACCTGGAGGGCCTGGCCTGCCACAAGGGTTCGCTGCTGGGCGCCATGCCCGACCAGCCGCAGCCTTCACAAACCGCGTTTGAAACCCGTCTGGCGAGCGTGCTGGAAGGCGTTGACCTGAACCGCCCCCTTTACGTCGAAGGCGAGAGCCGCCGCATCGGCCAGATCAATGTGCCGGTGCATCTCATCGAGCGCATGCGTTCGAGCCCCTGCGTCGAGATCGAGGCCACAACGGATGCGCGTGTCGAGTACCTGCTGCGCGATTACAACTACCTTGGCGACCGGCCCGACTGGCTGGCCGAGCGCATCGGCATCCTCAAGGAACTGCACGGCAAGGAAACCATCGCCAGGTGGCAGGCCTGGGCCATGACCGGTGACCTGCCGCCGCTGTTCCGCGAACTGGCTGTGCAGCACTACGACCCGGCCTACAACCGGTCACAGCGCAACAATTTCAGGCGCTGGGAGCAGCGCCAGGTGATCAATACCACCGACCTGTCGCCCGCTGCCATTGAATCGCTGGCACGCGAAGTGGCCGCCCTGCCGGTTGTGCCTGCGCCGGCGGCATCGGTGGCCTGAGAGGGGACGTATGCAGATCGAAGAAAAACCGCCGGGCAATCCGCCCTTTGCCACGCCGTTTGAATGGATAGGCGGCGAGGAGCGCATCAAGGCCCTGGTCGAGCGCTTTTATGACCTGATGGACCTGGAGCCGGCCTACGCCGTGCTGCGCGGCGTGCACGGCAGCGCCCTTGAGAACGCCCGCGAACGCCTCTTCTGGTTTCTCTGCGGCTGGATGGGCGGGCCGCAGTACTACACCGAACGCTTTGGCCATCCGCGCCTGCGCATGCGCCACATGCAAGGTCAGGGCGGGGCGACCGGCCCCATCGGCATCCGTGAGCGCGACGAATGGCTGGCCTGCATGGACCAGGCCATGCGCGAGACCGGTGTCGATGACGAACTGCGGGCAAGGCTCAACACCTCGTTCTTCCAGACGGCGGACTGGATGCGCAACCGGGGTGAGGGTTAAGGGCTGGTTTGGGTCTTTTTGCTATTAAATACATAGCTTCTCACGCCCGTATCTATTGGTCTGAAGGCTGATTTGATGCCTGAAAATGATCATTTTTGACGTTTTTGGGCGCCTGAACCTGCTCACCGACTGTGCAAACAGCATTTTTTTGCCGTATACGGCAAAAATTTAACATATACATTAATTTTTTAATGTTTACGTTAAATTTTGAATCTGGCCTGCATTTGGCGGCGCTGGCCCGCCATAACCTCCTGCCACCCTCCTGCCAGCCTCCTGCCAGCCTCCTGCCAGCTTCCTGCTGGCACCGGCTTCTCTTCATCCCGCACTCGGCGACCACATGGCGGGCCGAACCGGCTCGTCACGGGTCCCTGACGCCTGCAGCGTCGCACCGAAGGCTTCCAGCCGGCTGGCGCAACTGCCGTCCTCCACTTCGCGCGTGGTGAAGGATGTCGCCAGCAGCGGCGCGCGTCCCAGCAACTCCCCGATCTCCGATGCGGCATTTGCACCTCCCTTGCCGCCCATGACCGCCACCACGGCGACCCGGGGTAGGCGATCGCTGCGTTCGGCCACAAAGCTGCGCATGGGTGCGGCCAGGCGGTACGCCCAGATCGGGGCAATCAGCACGACGGTCTGGAAATCCCTGGGCTCGGGCCCGACATAAAGCACGGGCGGGCACAGGCCGAATACGGAGTCCACGATGCATTTCAACGAACCCAGAACACCTGCGCGGGAGCGGGTCTCGGTGATTTCCCCCATGGGCCAGCCCATCTGGCTGCAGAGCAGCTGCGCCAGGCGGCGTGAGGTTCCCGTGTACGAATAGACGACTACAAGTATCTTGCCCATGTGAAGCTCCCTGCTGGATTGACCTGAACGTTGCAGACCCGCAAAGTGATCCCAACAACCTGTGCGTACCTTAGACCCGGTGATTTCCGCCCGGATTGACCAATGTCAAGCATTCATCAGCCTCACAGGCCGGACGGAAAGGTTTCGGGCACCTCGCCCTGAATCCAGCCGGCATCACGCTCAAGCGGCTCCAGCGCGCACGTTTCATCGATGTGAATCATGGCGTCAAACTGCATGGGCAGGTGGGTCTGGAAATAGTGGCTTTGCCGCTCTGTTTGCGGGTGGTAGATCACGCCGATCGCGCGCTGCAGGCGAGGTTCGGCCAGCAACTCGCGCAGGGCGGTGTCGTCGCGCAGCGCCAGCCAGAATTCCGGCAGGCCAGTCTTGTGAAACAGCGTCTCGTAGCTGCCGGGCAGGCCGTCCCGTACCCGTCTGCGCTGGGCCGGTGCGTCCCACTGCGCCGCCGCTGTCACGCTGCCGTGGTGGGTTGAAAAGCCTATCAGCACGGCGTCTGCGCCCCAGCGGTCGCGAGCCAGCTGGCCGACATTCCATTCGCCCCTGGCGCCCATTTCCGTGGCGGCTGCGTCGCCCAGGTGCGAGTTGTGCGCCCATACCGCGATGCGCGGTGCAATGCCGTGGCCTGTCATGTGGCGCTCCAGCGCCTGCAGCGTCTCCACCATGTGGCTGTCGCGCAGGTTCCACGAAGAAATGCGGCCGTGGAACATGGTGCGGTAATACTCCTCGGCATTGCGTACCAGCCGGGCGTTTTGCTGTGCAAAGAAGGCCTCGTCGCTCTCCATGCCCGGCACGGGCGCGGTCGCTGCAACCCGGAGGTTCATGTCGCGCAGTTGCTGGATCACCTCGTCCTCGCAGCTCGGCCTGAGGCCATAGCTGGAGGCATAGCCATACGCCTGGCTGTCCTGGTGGTAGTGATCAAAGCACGCATAACGTGCCCGCGCCCGGGCGGCGGCCTGCGGGTCGGTCGCGTCCAGGTAGGCCAGCACCGCTTCCATGGATGCAAACAGGCTGTACAGGTCTATGCCGTAAAAGCCCACCTGCCGCGAGATGGGCAAGCCGCGGTTGTGCTCGCGCAGCCAGTCCACAAAATCATGCACAACGGTGTTGCGCCACATCCAGGTGGGAAAGCGCCTGAAACCCATCAGCGCTTCACTGGCGCTGGTGTCCTGCGACTGGCCACGCACATAGCGGTTGACCCGCCATGCATCGGGCCAGTCGGCCTCCACGGCGACGGCCATGCAGTTTTTTTCAAGGATCAGCCGTTTGGTGAGCTCGGCGCGGCTGGCGTAGAACTCATGCGTGCCGTGCGAGGCTTCACCGATCAGCACAAAGCGTGCATTGCCGATCAGTTGCAGCAGGCCGTCGTACTGGCGTGCATCGCCCCCCAGCGGCTGCAGGTGTGGGCGCAGGTGCTCCAGAAAGGATGCGCCCTCTGCGTAGCGGGATGAAAGCCGGTTCGTCATTTGTGTACTCCCGTGGGGTGGTCCAGCATGTGCTGGCGGCGTGCGTCTTCGAGCAGCGAGCGCACCTCGTCATCGCTCGCCTGCGGGAAGTTCTGGTACCACATGCCCACTGCGTGAAAGGGCGTGGGCATGGCCGCGCAGACCACCTCGTCGGCCACGGCGCGCAGGCTCTCGCAGGTCTCCGGTGCGCCCACAGGAACGGCGATGGTCAGGCGGGCCGGATGTTGCTGGCGGATGGCTTCTGCCGCCGCGTGCATGGTGTAGCCGGTGGCCAGTCCGTCATCCACCACGATGACATGGCGTCCCTGCAGCGGCACCGCCGGGCGCTGGTTGCGGTAGAGCTGCTCGCGCCGCTGCAGTTCGGCCCGTTCGCGTTCGATCACCGCGTCCAGCGCGGGCTGGCTGACGACCTGTGCGGCCAGCGGGTTCATCACGCGCACGCCCCCGCTGGCTATGGCGCCCATGGCGTATTCCTCGTGGCCCGGAAAACCCAGCTTGCGCACGACAAAGATGTCCAGCGGTGCCTTCAGCGCCCTGGCGACTTCAAAGCCCACAGCCACGCCGCCACGCGGAAGGGCCAGCACCAGCAGGTCTTCCTGGTCGCCGTATTTTTCGAGTTGTGCCGCCAGGACGCGGCCCGCATGATGGCGGTCGCGATAGGGGGTCTGGTGGGGCGTGGTCATGGTGCGTGCTGCACAGTGGTCAGGTGTGCGCTGAACCAGGCCGTCGCCAGTTCGGCAACCTGCTCCAGTGCGCCAGGCTCGCCGAAAAGATGGGTGGCCCCCGGTACGATGGCCAGGCTTTTTTCGCAGCGCAGGCGCTGGTGTGCTGCTTCGTTCAATTCCAGCACGGCATGGTCGGCACCACCCACGATCAGCAGGGTGGGGGCGGTGATGGCCGCAAGTACGGCGTCGCCCGCGAGGTCGGGTCGCCCGCCGCGCGACACCACGGCCGATATGCTGTCTCCCAGCCGCGCCGCGGCGATCAGCGCGGCCGCACTGCCTGTGCTGGCGCCGAAGTAGCCTGTCGCGGCATGCCGCAGTTGCGCCTGGCTGGTCGCCCACAGTGTCGCGTCTTCCAGCCGCGACGTGAGCAGGGCGATGTCGAAGCGGTGCATGCCCGTTTGAGAGTCGACCCGTTCCTCTTCCACCGTCAGGAGGTCGAACAGAAGGGTTGCCATACCGGCATGCTGGAGCCGCTTTGCCACCTGGCGGTTGCGCAAACTGTGCCGCCCACTGCCGCTGCCGTGTGCAAACAGCACCAACCCTTCAAACGCCGGGGGCAGTGAAAGATCGCCGTAAAGCAGGGCGTCGCGTACAGGGATGCGCTGTTCTGTCGCCGACGTATCGTCGAAGGTGTTGCTCATGGTCTCGTTCCTTTGTGTCAGGAAAATTCCGCTGCCCGGGTGTACGCCCGCACACCTGTACTGCACCACGCACTGCACGGTTTTTCACGGCCTTGCAGGCAGTCAAACACGCAGCGGATTTACCTTTGCTGTCTTCCTCTGAATCGACAGGCTGTCAGGCTAGGGGATGCCAGCGTAATTTTTCTGATCTGGATCAACGGACGTGGCATTCGCCTCCGGTGCCGGCATGCGCTGGCGCATCGACCAGGTGACGCGCTGCTTGATCTGACGCAAGGAACCCCTCCGCGCGGGACGCTACGCTGGACATTCAACCCCAACTTCGGAGACCAGCATGCGAACCTTGATCACAAGCCTTGCGTTTTCAGCCTTTTTATCGGTGCCCATGGCCGAAGCGTTTGCACAGCCGGTTCCGCCTGCGAATCAGGCGGCAAGCGCGCCGCGCGGACCGGGCGCGGCATCGGGCCCACGAGAGGGTATGGGGCGGCGAGGCGGCATGGCCGGGCCCCCGTACACGCCGGGCTGGGAGATGATGACGCCTGCCGAGCGCGATGAGCATCGCAACCGCATGCTCAATGCCAGGACAGCAGATGAGTGCCGGCAGATCATGGCCGAGCACCAACAGCGCATGAACGAGCGGGCCACGGCAGCCGGACGCGGCCCCATGCCTCATCCGCACCGGGACGGATGCTACGGGTTTGGCCGCTGAGGGATCAGCGCCCCACGGCTTTCATGGGCCGTGCGGCAGTGCCGCAGCGCCGTTCACGCAGCGCCGTTCAATTGGCCTTGAGCAACTCGCCCACTTCCAGCAGCACCATCTCGTTGTCGTCCGCCTTGTTCGGCTCGCGGCTGCTTGAGAACGGCAGGTTGTTGTCGTTGCCGACCACGATGTGCGTCGCATCCACAACGTCGACGTTCTCGATGGTGAAGAAGGGGAAGGTCAGCACGCCGTTGTTCAGCGGCTTGCGGGCCAGCCTGTTCGGGTCGGCGATGTTGAGCAAGTCGATGTAGCCGATCTTGCGCACCGCGCCGCCGACGTTGGCGTCGCTCAGTTCGATCTTGTAGACGCGCTTGAATCTGGCGATGTCATGAAAGCAGTCGGTACGCTTCTGGCCTTCGGGGCATGCCTTGTCGGCCGTGCCTTCGCCGTTGTCGCGCTCGATGATGAGGCCGGTGTTGCCGTCAATCATGTTGAAGTCGCCGATCGCATGGCTCGCACCTTCCAGCACGTACTTCCAGTGGCGGCCCGTCCATTGCTGGGACTTCACATCGAATTCGAGCACGCGCAGGTAGTCCTTGCCGTCGATCTTCTCGTTGCCCTTGGTGGCAGCGTCGTAAAGCGCGCCTTCGAGCAGTGCGTAGAGCTTGCTGCCGTCTTTTGACGAGGCCATGCCTTCAAAACCCTTGGACCGGCGAACCTGGAAGTCGACCGCGCCGCCGGGAGCGCCAGGCGTGGTGATGGCCGGGTGGTCGGGTGAGCGCACTACCTTGCCATCGACCAGCGTGTCAAACACCGCCAGCACCTTGCCGTTCAGGTCAGCCTTGATCAGGAAGGGCCCGAACTCGTCGCCAATCCACAGCGCGCCGCCAGCGATCTGGAAGCTCTCGGTGTCAAAGTCGCTGCCGGTCAGGTAGCGCTTTTGGGTGCCTTCGTGAACGATGCGAAACGGCACTTTTTTGTCCGGGTCATGCAAAAAGATGGTTTGCAGGCGCTTCATGCTGCCTGCCTTGAAATTGATGGCGTAGCGGTTCAGGTAGAGCATTGCATCGGGCGAATTGGCCTTGGCGCCAAAGCCGTTGTCGGTCAGCACCCAGAAGCTGCCGTCCGGCATTTTCTTGATGCCCGAGTGGCCCTGCAGCGGCTGGCCCCTGAACGGAACCGACACGCCAGTGGGGCGGCCGGCCGACAGGCCTTCGACCGTGCCCGGCTTTTCAACCCGGCTGCCATTGGTGAACTTGCCGCTGATCTGCAGATCCGCAGGCGCATCTTTCGGCGCCTGGATGAACGATTGGGCAGGCATCACCACATGCCCGGCCAGCGTGGCGGGGAAGGCGGTTTGCGCCTGTGATGGCAGTGCACATAGGGCAGTGAGGGTGCCCAGGATGGCGAGAGCAAGGGCGTTGGGCGAAAGCAGGCGCATGCAGGAAATCCTTTGAAAGTAAAGGACGCCATGGTGCGCACACCATGTGACGGCGTGATTACAGGCCCTAGCTCTGTGACAGCAATACCACCAGCGCGCCGGCGCCGCCTTCAGCCGGGCGCGCCTGCACAAAGGCCAGCACTTCCTGCTTCTGGATCAGCCAGCTTTGTACCTTGCCCTTGAGCACCGGCGTCTTGCCCGGTGAACCCAGGCCCTTGCCGTGCACCACACGCACACAACGCCAGCCTACTTTAGAGGCATCCTTGATGAAGAGGCTGAGCGCCTCGCGTGCATCTTCGCGCCGCAGGCCATGCAGGTCCAGCTGGCCCTGAATGCTCCAGCCGCCGCGCCGCAGCTTGCGCACCACGTCCGGGCCCATGCCGGGCCGGCGAAAGCTCAGGGCTTCATCGGTGTCAAGCAGGGTGTCAATTTCAAACTCGTCAGAGATGGCGGACCGCATCACGGCCAGTTCATCAAGCTGCTGCTGCACGGCAATCGGTGCCGCCTGGGCCACCGGCAGAATGGCGCGCTGGCCGGGCAGGTGTTTGGCCGGCAGTGACCGCACGGGGCCTACGGTGCGCGAGAACAGTTCCTTCTCGGCCCTGGCCTTGGCAGCAGCAGCGGCGCGTGCGGCCGCCAGCTCCTGCTCCAGCCTGGCGCGGGTTTCGATTTCTTTTTTGATGGCCTTGAGCTCATGCAGGCTTTTGAGCGCGGGGGCTTTCATGCTTTCACTTTAGCGCAATGTTTATCATGGGCTGCACTTCTGCCGCAATCCCTTCATTCTCATCATCATTCAACGCAAGACATCGCATGAGTCTGGTCCAGCCACTTCCCTCCGGCCCCCTCGACATCGTGGGCGACATTCACGGTGAATACCAGGCCCTGCGCGACCTGTTGCGGGGCCTGGGCTACGACGAAGAGGGGCGCCATCCGGAAAACCGCACCCTGGTTTTCCTGGGCGATTTTTGTGATCGCGGTCCCGACAGTCCGGGCGTGCTGGCTTGTGTCGAGCGCCTGGTGCAGCTTGGCAGGGCGGCAGCGATTCTGGGCAACCATGAAATCAACCTGCTGCGGGAAGATGCCAAGGACGGTTCCGGCTGGTTCTTTGACGAGCGCGTGGCGCGCGACCACGCCAAATACTTTCCGTACCGGCGGCCAGACGATTCCGGGCGCGCCGGCATCGTCCGGTTTCTCTCCGGCCTGCCGATTGCGCTGGAGCGCGATGACCTGCGCGTGGTGCATGCAGCCTGGCTTCCTGAAAAAATCGAAATGGCCCGCGGCCTGCCTCTGGGCAGCGTGCGTGCCCACTACGATGAACTGGAACACGCGGCCCAGCGCCATGCCGACACCTCCGGTCTTGGCGAGCGCATCAAGGCCGAGGCCACCGACTGGGGACATGGCCTGGAAGATCCTGAGCGGCAACCCCCTTTCCTGCACGCGCATGCCGAGCATGATGCGAACAAACAGATGATGAACCCGCTCAAGGTGCTGACGTCCGGCGCTGAGCAAAAGGGGCTTTCGCCGTTTTTCTCCGGCGGTCGCTGGCGCTTTGCCGAGCGGCTTGCCTGGTGGGACAGCTACAGCGACCCGGTGCCCGTGGTTGTGGGGCACTACTGGCGCCGCACGCACGCCGTTGATCGTGCTACGGTCGGCAAGGGCGATGCCGATCTGTTCAGGGACATTTCGCCTCATGCATGGCATGGCCAGCGGGGCAATGTCTTTTGTGTCGATTTTTCGGTGGGTGGCCGCTGGTCGGAGAGGACGAACAGCATTGCACGAAAGCACGGTACCCGTTCCAGCTTCAGGCTTGCAGCCTTGCGCTGGCCCGAAGAAACCTTGCTGTTTGACGACGGCGAATCAGTGGCATGCCAGCCTGCGCGTGGCGCCTGAGCGTTGCCTAGAGCAAACCCAGCTCCGCCATCGACACTGCGCCCGTGCGTGTCACCACAAAGTGGTCAAGCACCCGCACATCAACGAGTGCGAGAGCTGCTTTGAGCGTTTGCGTCAAAGCTTCGTCGGCGCGCGAGGGTTTGGCCGTGCCGCTGGGGTGGTTATGGGCCAGCACCACGCTGGCGGCGTTGAGGGCCAGGGCGCGGATGACAACCTCACGCGGGTAGACCGATGTCTGGGTGAGCGTGCCGCGAAACATTTCCTCCAGCACGATGAGGCGGTGCTGGCTGTCGAGAAAGAGCACGGCAAACACTTCATAAGGCCTGCTGCCCAGTTGAAGCTGCAGGTAGTCGCGCACGGCCTGGGGCGTGGCGAACAGGGTTTTTTCCTTCAGCTCTTCTGCGAGGGCGCGTCTGGCCAGTTCAAGCACCGCCATCAGCTCGGCCGTTTTGGCAGGGCCCAGGCCCTTGATGCTTTTGATTTCTTCAGGTGAGGCATGCAGCAGGCCTGCCACGCCGCCAAACTTCCGGACCAGCTCCTCGCCGATCTGCAGTGCGTTTTTACCTTCCAGGCCGGTGCGGACCAGCAGCGCCAGCAATTCGGCATCGCTGAGCGCGCCGGGGCCTCTAGCCAGCAGTTTTTCACGCGGGCGCGAGTCTTTGGGGATGTCTTTCAGGAGCATTTTTTATTCTTTGAATGCAGCGGCCCGATGGCCGGAAGGGTAAAAAGACGGCGCCCAGACCTCCCTGTGCTGTACTTTCTACAATAGGGGCAGTTTACAAACAGTCCGGCCGAAGTACAGATATTCAGGCCGGGCGCCGAAAGTTTTTATGTCCACCGCGGAAACCACCACCCCGCCTGTTGTCGAACAGGGCTCCTTCCTCACGCTGCATTACCGCATGGCTGGGCCAGCGGCGGGTGGCAAGCCGGGCGCCGACATCATCAACACCTTTGACGGCAAGCCCGCCACCCTGAGCCTGGGCACCGGTGAACTCTCGCCGGCAATCGAGCAGCGCCTGATCGGCTTGACCGAGGGCACGCGCACGAGTTTTGAGTTGCCGGCCGGTGAGGCCTTTGGCGAGCGCAACCCGGACCTGCTGCAGTGGGTGGCGCGCAAGCTGCTCAACGAGCTGGGCGACCCGGACGAGCAGTACAAGGTCGGTGATGTGGTGCAGTTCCCGACCCCCGACGGCATGGGCCAGTACGCCGGGGCGGTTCAGCAGGTCAAGGGTACCGGGGATGCCGTGCAATTTGACTTCAACCATCCACTTGCGGGCCAGCCCGTGGTATTTGAAGTACAGCTGATTGGCGTTTTATGAATAAGGCCCCCGCGCTCGGCACTGACGTGTCCTCGCTGCCCCCCGGGGGGGCTGTTCCGCTCAATATTCCGTATGAAGGCGGCCTGCCGGCGGAACGTAAAACAACCGGACCGCAGGAAATCCTGCTCGCAGAGCCGCGCGGCTTTTGCGCCGGTGTGGATCGTGCGATTGAAATCGTCGAACGTGCGCTGGCCAAGTTTGGCGCGCCGATTTATGTGCGCCATGAAATCGTGCACAACACCTACGTCGTCAATGAGCTGAAGGACAAGGGCGCCATCTTCATCGAGGAGCTGGACGACGTGCCTCCCGGCGCGACGCTGGTGTTCAGTGCCCACGGCGTGAGCCAGGCGATCCAGAAAGAAGCCGAACGCCGGGGCTTCCAGATCTTTGATGCCACCTGCCCGCTGGTGACCAAGGTGCACGTTGAAGTCGCCAAGCTGCACAAGGAAGGCTTCGAGTTCATCATGATCGGCCACAAGGGCCACCCTGAAGTCGAGGGCACCATGGGCCAGCTTGACAGCGGCATTCACCTGGTGGAAGACGTGGCCGACGTGGCGCGTATGTCGCCAGGCCAGACCGACAGGCTGGCTGTGGTCACGCAGACCACGCTCAGTGTGGATGACGCGGCTGAAATCCATGCCGCCGTGAAGGCGCGTTTCCCCAACGTGCGTGAACCGAAACAACAGGACATCTGCTACGCGACCCAGAACCGGCAGGACGCCGTCAAGGTGCTGAGCCCGCAGGTCGACATCCTCATCGTCGTCGGCAGCCCGACAAGTTCCAACAGCAATCGCCTGCGCGAGCTGGCCGCCAAACTGGGCACAGAAGCCTATATGGTGGACGATGCCAGTGAGTTGCAGGAAGCCTGGTTTGAGGGCAAGAGCCGCGTCGGTTTGACGGCCGGTGCGTCTGCGCCCGAAATTCTGGTCAAGCAGGTCATTGACCGCATCAAGGCGCTGGGTGCGGTGTCCATCCGCAAGATGGATGGCATCGAAGAGACCATCAAGTTTCCGCTGCCCAAGGGCCTCAAGCTTGATTCCCAGGCCCAGTTGATGGAAATCAACGACAGCCAGCTGCATCAGTTGTCCTGATCCTGTTGCTGCCCCTTTCATGGCTGGCTGCAAGGGGCTTCAGGGGCCTGCAGCTGGTTTCTCCGGGTTTTCTGAAAATACAATCACGCCATGCTGGACATCAACCTTCTCCGTAAAGACCTGCCATCTGCCATCGCACGCCTTGAGGCGCGCAAGAGGCCGCAGGCGTTCCTGAATGTGGAAACCTTCCAGGCACTTGAGGCCGAACGCAAGGCCATCCAGTCGCGCACCGAAGAGCTGCAAAACCAGCGCAACACGCTCTCCAAACAGATCGGCCAGCTCAAGTCCAGGGGCGAAGACGCCAGTGCCGTGATGGCGCAGGTCAGCGCTTCCAAGGTCGAGCTTGAAAGCTCCAGCGTGCGGCTTGAACAGATCCAGGCTGAACTACAGGGTCTTCTGCTGGCGGTACCCAACCTGCCACATGAATCTGTGCCACAGGGCAGTGATGAGCACGGCAACGTCGAAGTGCGCAAATGGAGCCCGGCCGGGGGCCTGGGTGGTGAGCCACCCGCCTTTGCGTTCGAGCCCAAAGACCACGTCGATGTCGGCGCGCCCATGGGGCTGGACTTTGAACTCGGCACCAAGCTGACGGGCTCACGCTTCACCGTCATGAAGGGCTCACTCGCGCGTTTGCATCGTGCGCTGTCGCAGTTCATGCTGGACGTGCAGACGGCCGAGCACGGCTACACCGAGTGCTATGTGCCCTACATCGTCAACAGCGATTCGCTGCGCGGTACCGGCCAGTTGCCCAAGTTTGAAGAAGACCTGTTTGCCGCGAAGAAGGGTGGGCAGGAAGGCGAAAGCGAAAACGCGGCACTGTATCTGATCCCCACGTCAGAAGTGCCGCTGACCAACTTCGTGCGCGACGAGATCGTGGCCGAATCGCAATTGCCGATGAAATTCACCGCGCACACGCCATGCTTCCGATCCGAAGCCGGCAGCTATGGCCGCGACACGCGCGGCATGATTCGCCAGCACCAGTTTGACAAGGTCGAGATGGTGCAGATCGTGCACCCGGACAAAAGCTACGAAGCCCTTGAGGCCATGACCGGCCACGCCGAAGTCATCCTGCAAAGGCTGCGCCTGCCTTACCGCGTGATGCTGCTGTGCACCGGTGACATGGGTTTTGGCTCGACCAAGACCTATGACCTCGAAGTCTGGCTGCCCGCGCAGAAGACCTACCGCGAGATCAGCTCGGTGTCCAACTGCGAAGCCTTCCAGGCGCGCCGCCTGCAGGCCCGTTTCAAGAACGCCCAGGGCAAGAATGAATTCGTTCATACCCTGAACGGCTCAGGCCTGGCGGTGGGCCGTACGCTGGTCGCGATTCTCGAGAATTACCAGCGCGCCGACGGCAGCGTGGCCGTTCCGGAGGCATTGCTGCCTTACATGGGCGGCGTCACCGTTTTGGGCTGCTAGAATCACGGGTTCGCGGAGAGGTGGCAGAGTGGCCGAATGTACCTGATTCGAAATCAGGCGTACCGCAAGGTACCGTGGGTTCGAATCCCACCCTCTCCGCCAAGGATTAGTTTTAAGTAGTCCAACACAGACCCCCAAAAGCCTCGTAAGCCCAGTGTTTACGGGGCTTTTTTGTTTTCTACCGTCCGATCTGGGGTATTGCAAGCCGGGTAAGTTTGGGGGTATCTTCGGGGGTATCGGCTCAAAAAGTTGGGGGTATTTCCCAGAAAGGCCGTTTGGAGCCTCCTATGCCCCTGACAGACACCGCCATCAAGAAGGCCAAACCCGGCCCTAGCCCGGCCAAACTGAGCGACGGCAAGGGCATGTACCTGCTGGTGACTGAAAGCGGCTCAAAGTTATGGCGCTGGAAGTACCGAACGGACGGTAAGGAAAAGGTCATGGCCCTGGGCGCTTACCCGGAGGTATCGCTGGCACAGGCGCGGGAGGCGATGGGCGCGGCGCGTAAGGTGCTGGCGGCAGGCAGCGACCCGATGGCAGAGCGCAAGGCCGAAAAGCTGGCCAAACAATCTGCAGCTGAAAACTCATTTCAGACCGTGGCCCTGCTTTGGTGGGATCAATGGCGCAGTGCCAAAAGCCCCCGTCATGCCGATGACGTACACAAGCGTTTGAAGGCCGATGTGTTCCCGGCCATCGGCAAGCGGCCCATTTCAGATATTCAAGCCCCCGAACTGGTGGCAATGGTTAAGGCCATCGCCGGGCGTGGCGCGCTGGACATTGCCAAACGGGCTTTGCAGACATCGGGGCAGGTGTTCCGCTACGCCATCGCGCATGGGCTGGCACAGCGCAACCCGGCGACCGACATCAAGCCTGCAGACATACTGGCATCACGCAAGGCGGGGAACTATGCCCGGCTGGACGCTAAAGAGTTGCCCGAACTGCTACGCCATATTGAAGCCTATCAAGGCGCACCAGTCACCCGGCTGGCGATGAAGCTGATGGCGCTGACGTTTGTCCGGACCTCTGAACTGATCGGCGCGCGCTGGGCAGAGTTTGACCTGGAGGCCGGGCGTTGGGATATTCCGCCAGAGCGAATGAAGATGAAAACTCCCCATATCGTGCCTTTGTCATCGCAGGCGATAACGGTCTTGCGGACGCTGCAGCTGGTTTCAGGGCATGGGGCTTTGGTGTTCCCCGGTGAGCGCGACCATGAAAAACCCATGAGCAACAACACCATCTTGAAGGCGTTGGAGCGCATGGGCTACAAGGGCAGGATGACCGGGCACGGTTTCAGGGGTATCGCGTCAACCGTCATGCATGAAATGGGCTTTAACCATGCCCATATCGAGCTGCAGCTGGCCCATCAAGAGCGTGATCAAGTGAGCGCGGCCTATAACCATGCGACCTATCTCAAGGAGCGCGCCAAGATGATGCAGCATTGGGGCGACTATCTGGAGAACTGCACGACAGGCAAGGTCTTGACGTTCAAACGCAAGGCAGCTTAGTCCAGTCTTTTCGCCAGTCCTAGGCTGATCCCCGAAAACCCGTTTCCCTGACGGGCTGGACTGGCACCTTATCAGGGGGCGTGAGGGACGCTATGGCAAGAGAAGAAAGAACGACGATTCTTGAGCGAATCACAAAATACAGTGGGCAAAATTTAGCCAAAGTATTTGAGGCAACAAAGAATTCTCATACCCGGTATATCGCCAATCTCATACTGACGAGTCAAGAGATCGCCAAACGGTCCGAGGCGACGTGGGAATACAAAAGCCTGACGCACTTCGGAGAAGAACAGTTTGTTAACTCTGGCAATGCTCACTGGTTTTTAGATCGACAAGGCGAGTTTGATCCTGGGTGGCATCAGGGTGCGGCAAAAGAATTTGGCGAATGTGTGTGCAGAAACCTTTGGTATTCAGAGACTGAAGGGTTAGTTCTTTACGTGAACGAGGGAGGAAAATTTCGCCCCGCTCAAGAAGGAGACGCACCATTCGACTTTGTGCAGCGTCTAAGAGCAGACGATATGACTGTGGGATTGGCACTTGATCGGCCACCGTCATGGGCGAATGAATTGTTCATCTACGAGAAAAATCTTGAGGCATATGCGCTGATTTGGTACGACAACTCTGATACTTCAAGCGCCAGCTATGCATCGAGCAAACGGGCGAAAGCTGAGGCCGTTTGGCGTGAGACTAAGCGACTCATGGGGGAACAGAATTCGGCAGCTGAAAAGGTGCGTACGCTCGCTGTGGAACTGCCAAAAAGCAGACTAATTTCTATTACTGCAATAGTCGCGGGAATTGCCAATTTGTCGGCTGGCAAGGCTACGATTCCTGAATTAGTCGATGCACTTGGGCGGTGTCACGACTGCGAAACGATGATGATCTACAAAGGCGATTCCTATGGACTTGCAACTGCAATTGATGGGAGTCCATTCGACGATCATTCAGGATACAACGCAAGAGCGGACATTATTTGTGAATTGTTCAATACGAGATACTGGAAAGAAAGTGAGGCCACTATTCGGGGCATCGCTGTTGAAAATTATCTCGTTCTCAAAGAAGATGCCGCCACGATTGCGCAGCAACTTTGGAAACTGTTTTTTAATGAATCACTCGATGATCCTCTAAATGCATTGGGCCTTGAGGGTCTATCGATGAAAGTACAGCCACCCCTGACCTCGACTGAAAGTGATGGAAAGGTTGACGAGGGCATTGAAAGCGGCCTAGATCCGGCAGATTTGCCCGCTGAGCTTGACGCGGCCAATATCGCATTTAGAGCCGTAACTCAGGGCTATGGTGACCCTTTGGTAACCTTTAAAAATCGGCTGATCGACTACCTGAAAAAGAACTTCCCCAACCTGGGACACGAAGCGGTGCAACGCATTGCAACGGTGGCAAACCCCGACAAAACTACCGGGCGCAAAAAACGCGACTGAGAATGGACCGGGTATTGAAATCCTTTGTCCATGCGGGTTTGCGGAATGGTGGGGGTATTTCTCAGCATCAATAGGTGGTTTAAACCACCTATTTCAAAACATCGAACATTGGCACATTTGTCCCCATCGAAACAACGGCAGACTACGCCGGACACGGATGAACAACAATGTCGATTCTCAGAACGCCAGCTTGTTCGGCTGAAACCGGACATTTTTCCCAGGAGTTTTTCGTGGCTATAAAGATACCAACTCGAAACTACCTGACATTTTCTGAGTTGCAGGAGCGGTGGAAGTGCTCGGAAAACGATTTACGTTATGCCATCATCTCTGCTGAACTTAAACCATGTGTGCGACTAATTGGTAAACACCGCGTCGTGATGTGGGAGCGCGGATTTCTAGACGAGTGGGTAGCCAGCGACTATCAGCGTCCAGAAGAGGACTACGTTCTAGAAACTGATGTCCGGGGCTGGCAGTACCTTCAGGATCCCATTCAAACAGAGTCTTTCGACTGCGAATTCAGATTCGCAGCTGATGAGCGAATGCCCTTAAAAGAGGAATTTCCTTTCGCGATATGGCGCAGACTCAACACCCCAATCACCATACGCCAAGTCAAGGAATCGGCAGTTTTTCTACTTGAAGAGGTCGCGACTTACGAGGCCAAGTACGGGAATGAGTCCGAATATAGAAAGGCTGAAAAGCCTCAGTCCAATAGAGAACGGAATACTCTTTTGACCATCATTGCGACGTTGTGTGTTGAGGCCAAGATTCCATATGAAAAACCTGCAAAGGCGGCTGGCATGATTCAAAGTACAGCCGCGAAGTTGGGAGTTGCGATTGGCGAAACCACCATAGAGGGTCATTTAAAAAAAATCCCTGATGCTCTCGCAACCCGCATGAAATAAGGCTTCCAGGGGCAGTTGCCTATTTGCCTGGGCAGTTGCCCCAATTTTCTGCGCTAAACATCGACAGTCCACTCCACGCAACGTAATACCGCGTTGGGTTTGTAAGGACTAAAAAAGATGCAACTCGCGAATCCGGTTCATGGCACCGACCAAAAGCCCCACTATGCACGCGCAAAGGCAGCTTGCGCGCATTTCCAGATTGCCCGCTCAACGCTGTGGCAGTGGACAAAATCCCGTCATGGTTTCCCGCAACCTCTCAAGGCCGGGGAGAAAGTCACGCTGTTTGACATCAACGCCATAGACGCTTTTCTCAAAGCGCAGGCAGCGAAGTAAGGGGGCAAGCCATGGAAAAAAATAAGGCCACCTCCCCCGAAAAGAAAGCGGCCCTAGAAGCTATCAGGGCACAGTCTAAAGGCACCGCGAGCAAGGCGCAAGCCGACAGGCTCCTGGAAGCGTTGCGGCGCTTTGGAGTGACGACATTTGAGGCGATGCGTTACCTGGATGTGTACCACTGCCCGGCGCGCGTGCTACAGCTACGCAAGCGCGGCTACAAGATCGTGACGCACTGGCAGACCATCATCACCGAGTCCGGTGAGAAACATCGGGTAGGTCTTTATGTCCTGGAGGGTGCGCAATGAATGCAATTGACACACTCCAGAACGATCTTGATTTGCCGACCGGGCAGCGTGAGTACAAAGCCTATGCAACGCTTGCGGCGCAGTTTGCGTTGATCGGTCTGGAGTTGATTAAAGGCGACCCGGAGGTGATCGGGCAAACGCCTTACTACGCCACCCGCTATGGACTGTGGAAGCCTCTGGAAAGCCTGGACGCGGCGCGCAGCTACCTGGCCAAACGCACAAAGGCAGGCCGTGAGCAAGAGCTACAAGCGCAGTAAGGACAAGCGAGATGGGGATCGCTACGTGGCCTTACCGCATGTGGTGATTGACAGCCCCAGCTATCGCGCCTTGGGGTACGCGGCCCGCGCCTTGCTGCTTGATATTGCACGCCAGTACACGGGCAGCAATAACGGGCGGCTGGTGGCTTGCGCCAAGTACCTCAAGCCGATGGGCTGGCGCAGTCACGACACGGTTACGCGCGCGCTGACGGAAGTCAAGGAGGCGGGGCTGTTGATTGAAACCCGCATGGGTATGCGGCCTAACCGGGCGGCCTGGTTTGCACTGGGCTGGTATGCCCTGGACGTGACGGACGGCATAGACCTTGATCCCAAAACCTACCGGACAGGGCAATACAGGCTTGCTTCGCTTAACCCGCAAACCGGGGTAGGGGGAATATGAACAGCCCCGATTTTTGGCGATGGGGTAGGGGGAATTGCCCCGACCATCGGGGCTATCCGGGTCGTTTCCTGCAAGGTGCTGACCCGATAGGCGGGGAGTATCTAGAAATACCATCTATTGCAGTCATTCAATGCCACAGATACAAGGACGGGGAGGAGACGGCAAGGGTTTTACGGTTGGCGACCAATTTGATTGAAAAAAGGCGAGTTGGCCTAATGATTTCGTTTTCTGTGGAGGTGGCGCATGGGTAGAGGCGGCATGAGGTACGGCGCTGGCAGACCCAGCTACAAGGTCAAGGCAGAGCACCTGCTGCGCGTAGAAATTGGCCGATGGCATCGCGGGGGCTATCTGCACGCCGGGCGCTCATTTACCTGGAGCTGGCATCGTGGCGATGAACCTACGGGCAACATTGGGGTTCTGGTGCATGGCGCTAATTCACTGGCCCTGCAATACATGGTGGGCAGTGACGATCAGCGGCGCGATGGAAGCCAGACTATCTGGCTGGCCTACACAGCCTGCAACTACGGCAAGTCGCGGCCCTGGTTTGTTTGCCCTGTATGTCAGCGGCGCGCGGGGGTGCTTTACATGCGTGCCGGGCGCTTTGCCTGCAGGCACTGTCAGCGGGTTGCTTATAGTTCACAATCTAGCGATACGCTGGACAGGCTATGGCGGAAGCAGGCCAAAATTGAAGCTAGGCTGGGAAAGTGTTGGTCGCGGCCGAACGGAATGAGGCTACGCACGTTCCACGACCTGCGCCAGAAGATTTTTTTACTTGAGGAGCGGAGAGAAAATGCTTTGGCGGTTTTCGCGGCAAAGCTGCTTTGGTAAAGCCGCTGGAGGCGGTACAGTGTTGAAAGGTCATTCTTGCCTACAACCTACCTTGCTCAGTAAGTACATATGGCGCTAACTCAACCCAAAAATAGCGGTGTTGTCGTATCTATTCGTGGCAGAGATGCGGCCGATCAACAGTTGCCGCTATTGCCATTGAGGGTTGATGCAACCATTCCCTCCCCATTTGGATCTGCTGATCTGAAGTCATTCGTGCAGACTCTTGATGGACATATTTATGCCCTTAAAAGTCTTCAGGATGGCCCGTATTTGCCCGCCTCAGAATTTCTTTGTTACAAGCTCGCTTCCGCTTGCGGGTTGCCGGTGCCCTATTCAGCCCTTATAGAAGAGACAGTCAAAGGACCAATCGGATTCGGGTCCCGGTTTGAGGGGGGCGTAATGGACCCCGCAACCCTAAACACAGCCGATCAGCTGGACATGTTCCGCGAATCGAAAGGCCCAGTTTCGGCAATCTTGGCTCTAGATTGCTTCGTCGGGAACGATGACCGGCATAGGCGAAATTTTATATTTCGCAAAAATTTTCAGCTCCGCTGGGTGCCTCTAGCCATTGATTACTCACGAGCTTTTCTAGTTCGAGGATTCCCGGAGGATATCTTTCCGCTTCCCCCGAGCTCAAATACTCAAAGAACCATCGACATTCTGAAAAAATCAGATATGTGGGACGGACCATACGCAGTTTTTGCGCTTGAGTCGCTCGCTTCTGTGACATCCGCGCACCTTAAACACTGGTTCGATGAAATGCCCGAGGAATGGCTTTCAATAAATGGCCGGAAAAAGTTGATTGCGTGGTGGGAATCTCAACAATTTAGCGCACGGCTCCAAAAGGTCTTGCAGGTTATATGACTCAATTTGATTATTTTATTTTGCGAGCTATCCCGGACCGAATCCGAGGTGAATGCTTGAATGTGGGACTAGTGGTTTTTGTTGGAGAAACGGCTAAGGTCCTGGTTTCTGTCGAGGGATGGAGGCTAAGGGCTCTCAATCCTGACCTGGGCTCGATAAATACTCAGGCTTGGGCCAACGAACTTGAAGGGCAATTGGCTACATTACCGTCAAAGGACGCACGGATTTTTTTCCTCTCTGCGATTAATGGCCCAATCACCGTCGATGATGCGTCGGGATTGGTTACCGGATCAAGTGATGAGGAATGTATGCGGCTTATTCAGGGGCTGCTACATCGGCTTGTAGATACCCCGCTACGCACATTGAAGGCGGTGAGGGAAAACGATACTCGACCCAAGTCAAAGCTTAACGCACAGCTGCGTGGTTGGTTTCGAACTGCACAAGTTTTCTCGCCTAAGGTCACTGACTTGAGCAATGGAAAAATTGTTTCTGGATATCCAATCGTAGCCAGCGACGATCTTTATGCAGACTTTGCTTGGCGCAATGGCTCGGTTCACGTCCTCGAGGCAATGGACCTCAGGGGAGTGGAAAAAATAACCAAAGCGCTCCGGGGGGAAGCTGGATGGAAAGCAATCCTGTTGGATCAGGCCCGTAAAACTCTCTCCGAGGACTCTAAGCGAATTGCGGTGATTTCAGCAGATGACTATGCGATAGTGAAACCGCTGATCGGCATGATTGAACGCTACTCTGATGACGTTATTGCCATGGAGAGCTCGACTGATAGGCAGAGGCTAGCGGATTTCGTATCTCGTTCGCTACATCTAGAAAAAAGTTTGGACCCCGCTTTTCAATTGACGGGCTCTTCGGCGCATTAGAGGTTCCCATGCGCGTTGGGGGGTATTTTTGGGGGTATCTGTCATTTCTAAATCTGGCAAACCCAATATCCGTGCGGGTTGGCGGGGATGATAGTAACGACACCCTCCCGCCAGCAGGGATTCGTTTCAAGTAGTCCCATACAGACCCCAAATCCTCGTAAGCCCGGTGTTTACGGGGATTTTTGTTTTGTACCGCCCGTTATGGGATACAGCAAGCCTGGCGAGTTTCCGCCAACCTGTGGGGGCTCGCACATACTGGAGAGGTGAGTCCGATGACATGGGCTGAGCGTTTCGAGCTTGCCGAGCTTTTGTTTTACAGAGGCGGCGGCTTTGTGTTGCTGAACGTGCTGGATGACCCTGCATTGCTCGCGCTGATGTTCTGCTGAGAGCCGTGGCTGGCCAGCTGCGAACAGGCGATGTCGTTCGCATCCATAGCCAAAATAATATTTCACAAAAAGAGCTTTAAGCACTTAAGGCATCATTTGTGATGCACTTTGTGTGCCGGCAGAAAATTTGACCTCCCTGTCCTCAAAAAACGTCTTTTTGAGGTTGTTTTTAGCCATGTTTTAGGCCTCCTGAGCATACAGAACGGGCGTGAGCAGCTATTTATTCAATAGCAAAAGCGACGAACCCGCCAGCCTGCATCCTGGTGTCGTTGCGGAACACCAGTGCCCGCAGCCATTTGTCGCCTGCATCTGCATGCACCTGGTCGTGCAAGTATTGGCATGCATCCTCGAGTGTCGACTCGAACGGTCAGGGCGCAGATATGCGTAACCCGGTGCCGGCGAGGCGGCAACAACAAGAGTCATGAAGTTACAAATCAGCCGCCGTCATCGCGACCTGGGGCTAGTCCTGCAGGGGTGTGAGGTGACCGTGCTGCCGGGGCTGGGCTTGCGGCCCGGTACCTGATCTAGAGCAGGCCCTGCGTGCGCGCCAGGTGGCCGGCCTGTGAGCGGCTCTTGACGTTGAGACGGCGGAACAGGCGCCAGAGATGCACCTTCACCGTGTGCTCGCTGATCTGCAGTGATTCGGCAATGTCTCGGTTGCTCATGCCCTTGTCGAGCAGTTGCAGCAACTGTTTCTGGCGTTTTGAAAGCTTCTCAAGGGGTGCCGCGCTTTCAGGCGATGCTTCGTCTCCGAGCAGTTCGCGCAAAGCCTGGGCGATGGCGTCGGTTTTTGCGGATTTGTGGATGAAGGCCGTTGCGCCGGCTTCAAGCGCGCGATTCTCGTAAACCTGCGCGGGTGCTGCGGTCAGCACAACAATCGGTGTGTCGGGAAACTGGTCGCGCAAATGGCGGACGGTTGTGAGGGAGTCCAGGTCTTCACCTGCGAGTTCAAGGTCAAGGGTGATCAATTCTGGATGGCCATGTGCCTTGACCGCTCCGGCCAGGGCCGCGACGTTTGCAAGCTCTACCGCTGAGTGGCCCATTCGGCCAATCATGGCCCCTAATGCTTCGCGCATAAGGGGGTGCTCATCTATAACAAAAATGCTCATGAACTCGGTCTAAAAAGGTGCATTGCCAGTGAAAAAAGCAAGCATAACCCGTTCAAAGTCAAATTGAACGTGTTAGATATTTTTAAAGACCGGAAATTTGTCTCATTTGCGATTCAGTCGCACAACATCTCTGCAAACTAGCTATTTCTTTGTAATCAGAATGTTTAAGCCTCAGCTGGCGGCATCCTGCAGCCGGTGCAACGCAGCGGCCACGTCATCATTGCCGACGCCTTCCACGATGGCAAGTTTGTCCTTCAGTGCCGCCAGTGCCTGGGCACCTTGCTGCTGCAGCGATGCAATCGCCTGGGCCGCCTCTTTTGGGGCTGCAAACCCCAGGCTCTGCAACAGCAGCTTGCCGTCGCTGCCCACCAGCTTGAAATAAAACTGGCCGTCGCTTTCACGGTATTGCTTGAAGCCTGCGACCGCCGCTTTGGCCGCCTTTTGTTTTGCCACAGGTGCCGCCGGTGCCGCCAGTTTGCGCAGCCCGACGGCATGACGCAACTCGCGCATAAAGGGCGCTGAGAGCGCACGCGCCTTTTCGCCACCGGCCTGAAGGATGGCTTCGAGTTTTGCCGGGTCGTTGATCAGCGACTGGTAGTGCTCGCGCATGGGCGCGATGTCCTGGTCAATACGATCCAGCAGCATGTTCTTGGCGTCGCCCCAGCCAATGCCGTCTGCATAGGCCTTGCGCATGGCTGTGGTTTCTTCAGCAGAAGCAAAAGCCTGGTAAATCTGGAACAGGGCCGAGCCTTCGGTGTCTTTGGCTTCGCCGGGTGCTCGTGAATCGGTCACGATGCCGGCAATCAGCTTCCTGAGCTGCTCGCGCGATGAGAACAGCGGAATCGTGTTGTCGTAGCTTTTGCTCATCTTGCGGCCATCAAGGCCGGGCAGTGTGGCGACGGACTCTTCGATCAGCGCTTCCGGCAGAACGAGGTGATCGCCATACAAATGGTTGAAACGCTGCGCCATGTCACGCGCCATTTCGATGTGCTGGATCTGGTCACGGCCGACAGGGACCTTGTGCGCCTTGAACATCAAAATGTCTGCGCCCATGAGCACGGGGTACATGAAGAGGCCGGCGGTGACATCCGCATCCGGGTCGTTGCCTGCGGCTTCGTTCTTGTCGACGGAGGCCTTGTAGGCATGCGCGCGGTTCAGCACGCCCTTGCCGGTCACGCAGGTCAGCAGCCAGGTGAGTTCGGGGATTTCGGGGATGTCGGACTGGCGGTAGAAGACCACACGCTCCGGGTCCAGCCCGCAGGCCAGCCAGCTGGCTGCGATTTCCAGCGTGGAGCGCTGTATGCGTTCGGGTACGTCGCATTTGATGAGTGCGTGATAGTCGGCCAGGAAATAAAAGCTCTCGGCGCCTGCACCCTTGCTGGCTGCGACCGAGGGGCGGATCGAGCCCACATAGTTGCCCAGGTGCGGCGTGCCGGAGGTGGTGATGCCGGTCAAAAAGCGTTGTGCCGCACTGGAAGGTTTGGAAGCTGTGGTCATGTTGAATGAATTAGCGAAGCAGTGCCAGCAGTGGCAAGGTGATGAGGTTGAGGACGCCATAGCCCAGGGACATGAGCGGACGTAGCCAGTAAGTACCGACGATGCCCGCCAGCACCAGGCCCATCACTACAAAAAAGCCCCAGGGCTCAATGCGTGATACCCACAGCGCCTGTCGCAGCGGCAGCAGGCCGACCAGGATGCGGCCACCGTCCAGAGGCGGCAGCGGGAACAGGTTGAACGCCCACATCACCAGGTTGACGAGTGCGCCGGCCTGCGCCATCTTGATGAAAAATTCTTCCTGCACGCCGACGATGGCCATGACCACCAGTGCAAGCGCCCAGAGTACGGCCTGTATGAAGTTGGATGCCGGACCGGCCAGCGCGACCCAGATCATGTCGCGCTTGGGGTGGCGCAGGTTGCCGAAGTTGACGGGTACCGGCTTGGCATAGCCAAACAGGAAGGCGCCCGAGGTCGCAAAGTAGAGCAGCAGCGGCATCGCAATCGTGCCTAGCGGGTCGATGTGCTTGAGCGGGTTCAGCGTCACCCGGCCCATGGACCATGCGGTGTTGTCGCCAAAGTAGCGTGCCACATAACCGTGGGCGGCTTCGTGGATGGTGATGGCGAAGAGCACCGGCAGCGCGTAGATCGCGACGGTTTGAATGAGGTTAGCAATGTCCATCTGGTGATTATCCCCGGTGTGTTGGGGCTACAACGTCGTTGCAGCCCCAGCGCAGAGGCGATTGACCGGAAGCCCTACAAACCCAGCCTAGCCACGTCGCCGCGGCCCTGGCGGGTGACGACTGCCTCGCCGCCGTCGCCCATGGGCGTCAGGTCAATCACGGTGCTTGGCTCCTGGTGGCAGGCGCCGGCGTCGATCACGGCGGCCAGTTCATGCTCCATCAGTTTGCGGATGTCCTGCGCGTCGTTGAGCGGTTCGGTCTCGCCGCGCGGTATCAATGTGGTGGCCAGCACCGGCGCGCCATGCAGTTCAAGCAGGCATTGCAGGGTTTTGTGTTCGGGCACCCGCAGGCCAATTGTCTTGCGCGAGGGGTGGCTGAGCCGGCGCGGCACTTCCTTGCTGGCTTCCAGGATGAAGGTGTAGGGGCCGGGCGTTGCGGCTTTCAGCATGCGGAACTGCTTGTTGTCGACGCGAGCATAGTTCGCCAGCTCGCTCAGGTCGCGGCACAGCAGTGTGAGGTGGTGTTTGTCATCGACACCGCGTATGCGCCGCAGGCTGTCAGCCGCGGCCTTGTCGTCGAGGTGGCAGACCAGGGCGTAGCTGGAGTCCGTCGGCACGGCCGCGATGCCGCCTTTTTCAAGCAGGGCGACGGCCTGCTTCAAGAGGCGGGTTTGCGGGTTCTCGGGGTGGATTTCAAAAAACTGGGCCATGATTCAAATAAGGTTTCTGGCGTTCACGCCTCCACCGGTTGTACTTTAATCTGGCGGGCGCTGCGGCTTTCGCGAAAGGCCAGCCATGCGCCGCCCGTACCGCACACCGCAATCAGCACCATGCCGGCGATGGACCAGCTGTCGGGGATGTGCGAGAAAACAATCCAGCCGCCCAGCATGGCAAACGCAATCTGCGTGTAAAGATAAGGCGTCAGGGACGCAGCAGGCGCGCCCCGGTAGGCCAGGATGATGAGGAAATGGCCTGTGGTCGCAAAAAGCCCCATCAGCATGAGCAGGCCCCACAACTGCCAGGATATCTGCGAGCTCCATACAAAAGGCAACGCCAGCGACACCACCAGCGTGCCCACCCAGCCTGTGTAAAGGTGCATCGTGACCGGGTCTTCGGTCCGCGTCATTCTGCTGGTCAGCACCTGGAACCAGGCGTTGCAGGCGACCAGGCCGAGCGGCAGCAGCATCGCCCAGGTGAAGTTTTCACCGCCCGGGCGAATGATGATCAGCGTGCCCATGAAACCGCCCGCCACCAGCGTCCAGCGCAACGGAGAGACTTTTTCGCCCAGGGATGTGGACGCCAGCAACGTGATGACAAGCGGGGTGATCATCTGGATGGCCGTGAATTCACCGACCGGCAGGTAGCGCAGGCTGAGGAAAGCGAGCAGGCTGCTGGTCATGATGAGCATGCCGCGCAGGACCTGAAATCTCGGGTGCGCCGTGCGAAATATCGCCAGTCCGCGTGTGGGCAGCACCAGCAACGTGGTCGAAACGGCCTGGAAGGCATAACGCACCCACAGCGCCATCAGCAAGGGTACGCTGGCGGTGACGTATTTGGTGGTGGTGTCCAGCGCTGCAAAAAAGAACATGCCCGCGACGATGAGCAGGATGCTGTTCGCGGCACTGCCTGTGGCTGCTTGTCCCCGGCTCACTGGATGCGGTCCGCCAGCAGTTCCCACACAGGCGTGAGCCCGCCTGGCAAGAACGGCAGCGTGCCGAGGTCGGTGTGGCTTTCGTCAGGGCTGTGGAAGTCGCTGCCGCGCGAGGCGGCCAGCCCGAACTCTTTGGCGGTTTCTGCGTACTTCACGTATTCCTGCGCGGTGTGGCTGCCGGTGACGACTTCAACGCCGCGGCCGCCGTGCAGCTTGAATTCGGTGAAGAGGGCGTATTCTTCATTCGGTGTGAACTTGTAGCGCGCCGGGTGCGCAATGATGGCCATGCCTTTGGCGCTCGTGATCCACTGCACGGCATCGCGCAGCGAGGCCCAGCGGTGCGGCACATAACCGGGTTTGCCTTCGGTCAGGTATTTGCGAAAGACTTCTGACGTGTCCTTGCAATAGCCGCCTTCCACCAGAAAACGCGCAAAGTGCGTGCGTGAGATGAGTTCGGGGTTGCCGACAAATTTCAGCGCGCCTTCATACGCGCCCTTGATGCCGACTTTCGCCAGGCCGTCTGACATTTCCATGGCGCGCTGGCCACGGCCGCCGCGCGTGGCGTGCAGGCCCTTGAGCATGTCGGCGTCGTCCGCATCAAAACCCAGGCCGACGATATGCACGGTTTCATTCGCAAAGGTGACGGAAATTTCCGTACCTGTGAGGTAACGCATCCCCTTGGCTTTGGCTGCGGCTGCTGCGCGGTGCTGGCCGCCGATTTCATCATGGTCCGTGAGGGCCCAGAGCTCGACACCATTGGCGGCTGCCCGTTCGGCCAGCGCCTCCGGGCTCAACGTGCCGTCCGACACCACCGAGTGGCAATGCAGGTCGGCGTTGAGGATGCTGGAGGCTGGCGTGTTCAGGGAGGTCACTATTCCATTTTAGGCTTTGCGCCCGGAGCCTGCCTGCAGCGGCGGGCTTGCCCTCCCTGCGGCGTGGGCAAGCGGCACAATGGGGCATCCAGTTTTACGAGAAAAGAGCCGCCATGATCGTCGTCCACCACCTGAACAATTCGCGCTCGCAACGCGTTCTCTGGCTGCTTGAAGAACTGGGCCTGGACTATGAAATCAAGCGCTACGAGCGCGACCCCAAGACCATGCTGGCCCCACCTTCGCTGCGTGCCGTCCACCCGCTGGGCAAGTCGCCCGTCATCACCGACGGCGACCTGACGCTGGCCGAATCCGGCGCCATCATTGAATACCTTGTCGAGCGCTACGGCCAGGGCAGGCTGTCACCCGCGCCTGGCTCGCCGGCCTACCTGCGCTACCGCTACTGGCTGCACTATGCAGAAGGCTCGCTGATGTCGCCGCTGCTGCTCAAACTGGTGTTCGACAAGATCGAGCGCTCGCCCATGCCGTTTTTTGCCAAGCCGATTGCCAGGGCCATTTCTGCAAAGACCAAGGCCGCCTTCATCACACCCAACATCACCACCCATCTTGATTACCTCGAAGGTGAACTGGGCAAAAGCACCTGGTTTGCGGGCGATGCGTTTTCAGCGGCCGATGTGCAGCTGAGCTTTCCGGTTGAAGCTGCCGCCGCGCGCGGCGGGCTTGATGCCAGCCGGCCCAGACTGATGAACTACCTCCAGCGAATCCACGCCCGCCCGGCCTACAAAAAGGCGATTGAGCGTGGTGGTGAGTACGAACTGCTGGATTGAGAGGGGCCGCATGCTGCCAGAGGCTAGACGACTTCAGGCTGCCCGCTGCTTGAGCAGGTCAAGCGCGACATCGACAATCATGTCCTCCTGCCCGCCGACCATACG
>JAZJYR010000006.1:0-190609 GCA_040390295.1 Pseudomonadota bacterium | reverse complement strand
TGTTTCCCGAGCCGACGATGGCTACCCTGATTTTCCTGCTCATAAATTCTTTCTTCGTCCGTTATCTCAAATTCACTTCACTTCAACTCAGGCAGTGATGGAAAACTCGAACTCACCGATGTTCTCGATCCACTGCTTCACCACATCGCCGGGGCGCAGAAACTTCTTGCGCGCCATACCGACACCAGCCGGTGTGCCGGTCAGGATGACATCTCCCGGTTGCAAGGTGATGCATGACGACAGATGCTCGATCTGGTCGGCAATGTTGAAGATCATCTGGCCGGTATTCGAGTCCTGCATCAACTCACCATTGACCCAGAGTTTCATGGCCAGGTTCATGGGGTCGCCGATAAATCGCGTGGGGGTGATGGCCGGGCCCATGGGGCAGGAACCGTCAAACGACTTCTGGCCTATCCAGTCCCACTTGAAAGGCGATTCAACCGGTACGCCGTCACGGCCAACATGGTCGCGTGCGGACAGGTCGTTTGCCACCGTATAGCCCGCCACGTAATCTGCAAAATCCTGTGCAGCCACGTTTTTCGCCACCCTGCCGATGACAACGGCCAGCTCAAGCTCCCAGTCCAGCATTTGCGAGCCACGCGGCAGGGCGACCCTGGCGCCAGGTCCAGCGATGGTGGTACCCGTCGCCTTGAGACTGAACCACGGCTTGTGCCCCTTGCTCTTGGGGTCCGCATCCAGCGGCATGCCCAGCGTGGCCTTCATTTCTGCGACATGGTCGCGGTAATTGGCCCCGGCGAAATAGATATTGCGCGGGTTGAGCAGCGGCGCCAGAAATTTTGGCGACGGCACAGGCTCGCGCTGAGCCAGCTTGTCAGCCAGCCCATCCAGTTTTGAATCGGCATCGGCCCAGTCGGCCAGCACCTCCATGGTGTGCGTAAAACGCCCGGAGGGATAGGTTTTGTTGTTGGTGAGAAGACCGGTCTTGCTGCCTTGGGACGTTTCAAACGTGACGAGTTGCAGCATCAGGCGAGTTCCGTCCGTACTTCGATTTCATCCAGGCTCTCAAAGGTTCTGCCGTCCTTCATGGCGAAGCGCTCGCCATAGTCGAACAGGTCGTCGTGCTGGAAGCC
Organism: Pseudomonadota bacterium; assembly: GCA_040390295.1. Lineage (GTDB taxonomy): Bacteria > Pseudomonadota > Gammaproteobacteria > Burkholderiales > Burkholderiaceae_C > Polaromonas. The sequence continues at coordinate 189,518 of JAZJYR010000006.1, read as the reverse complement.
GCTTTCGTAATACTGGATCTCCCACCAGTTGTGGTCGAGATCAACCATGTAGAACGAATAGACGCCATGCATGTCCTGTGGCGGCATCACCTTGCGGATCTTGAACTTTTCCTGGTACTTGACGGCGTTTTCATAAGCGGCATCCACCTCTTCCCGGGTCTGCACGTCCACACCCCAGTGGTTCAGCAGGTGGACCGGCTTGAGCTGCTCGCCGACTTCGACACACACGATGTGAAAGCGCATGGCCAGGCGGATGGCCATCGCAGGCTTGCCGTGACGGACACATTCCAGGCCGAGAAATTCTTCATAAAAGCGCCGCGACTCCACCAGGTTGTAGCACTCCAGCGTGCCGTGGCTCAGGCAAAAAGGCTTGACGATGGATTTGGTTTTGGGAAGATCGACGCGGCAGTTGTCAGGCAGTGTCAGCATGGCAGTCTCCTTGAAAAAAGATCAGAAAATATCAGGCGGCCTTGTCGGCCGTGGTGAGGAAGGCGTCTGCGTAAAACGCGGCTTCAGGCAACCTGTTTTGGGCGACAAAGTCGCGGCGGGCTGAGTCAATCACCACGGGTGATCCGCAAGCGTAAACCTCCAGGCCGCTCATGTCCGGAAAATCCTGCATCACGGCATGGTGAACAAAGCCGGTACGGCCGGTCCAGTTGTCGGAGGCCGCAGGCTCGCTCAGCACCGGAATGAAGGTGATGTGCGGATGCGCCCTGGCCCAGCCTTCTGCGAGGTCCGGCATGTAGATGTCTTCCTTGCGGCGCCCGCCCCAGTACAGCGTGATGGGCCGCGTGAACCCCTTGCGCAGGCTGTATTCAATGATCGATTTGATGGGGGCAAAACCGGTGCCGGACGCCAGCATCACGATGGGTTTTTCGCTTTTCTCGCGCAGGAAGAAGGAGCCCAGCGGGATTTCTATGCGATGAATGTCCCGCACCTTCATCTGGTTGAAGACGTAGTCGGTGAACTTGCCGCCCGGCGTCAGCCGCACATGCAGTTCCAGCTGTCTTACGCCGTTATTGGTCGGCGGGTTGGCAATTGAGTAGCTGCGCCGGCTACCGTCCTTACGAATGAATTCGACATACTGGCCGGCGCGAAACACCAGCGGCTCGTTCATGGGCATGCCCACCCGGACCAGCATGACATCAGGCGCCACCTTCTCTGCCTTGAGAATGCGTGCCGGCATGTATTTGGATTTGATGGCGTCACCGGCATCGATCTCCCTGACCTCGATGACAACGTCTTCAAGCGGTGTGGCGCAACACAGCAGTGCGTAACCTTTGGCCTTGTCTTCATCGGACAGGTATTTCGGATGCACCGGCCCGAAGTCGACACGGCCCTTGATGACCTTGCCGCGGCAGGTATTGCAGACACCCGAGCGGCAGCTGTAGGGCATGAAAAGGCCGGCATCCAGACCGGTTTTGAGAATGGGTGCGCCTGGCGGACATTCGTAGGTGTGCCCTGAGGGCTGAAGCGTGATCGTAGGCAATTTGTCTCCTGCTTTTTTCTGGATTTATTTTTTGAATTCCGGAATATCCGGCCTTGAACCCCACATGCAAAAGGAACTGGGCTCAAAGGGAAACTGGCGCGGCTGGTAGTCGGGATCCGTGATGGAGCATACGCCGCTGGAGTACTCATACACAACCCCGTCCGGGCCTTCAAAATAAAGAAACATGGCACCCGATGTAGGGTGCCTGCCGGGGCCAAAAACAACCTTGATGCCCTCGGACTGAAGCAGGTACCAGGATCGCATGATGTCGTCGATGGATTTGACCTGGTGGTTGATGTGCTGCACACCTGCATGTGCCGACGGGAAGAGCGCAATCTTGTGGTGTACGTCATCTATCCGCAGCAAGGGCGCCTGCCCAATCCGGTCGCTGACTTTTGCACCGAGGATTTCTGTCCAGAAGCGCTCGTCCCGAACGGCATCCGTGGTGCGCATGCCCACATGTGAAAATCCTTCGTTGCCGGTATCGCGTGTCGGGAAGAAGCGTTCGCCGCTGTGGTGTGGCCCGGCGACCAGATCTATCGAGTTGCCGCTGGGGTCCCTGAAGTTGATGAACTCACGCACGCGGCGCTCGTCGCATTCCGCGGCAGTGCCCCGGTGCACACGATGACCGGCGTTTTCAAGTTCGCTGGCCGCAGCCTCCATGACCTTTTCATCCAAGACCTCAAACCCGGTTGTATGGTCCTGCGGATCACCGTTGAAATACACCAGCGTGTGGTCGCGGTCGTCGCTGCGGAAGTACACCTGCTCCGACGTTTTGGGATTGCCGCGCCTGGCACCTTCACGGAGGCCGAGTATCTTTTCTGCGTAGCGCGTGGTTCCGGTCAGGTCCGCCGTACCCAGGCGGACATACCGAATATCATGCAAATGGATCACGTTGCTCCTTGGCAATGGAGGGTCAGAATGAGTTGACCACGACCTTATCAGCGCCTCCTGTACGCCACCAGCCACCCGGCCCAATTTGCGCTATTGAGCGCTTGAATGTTTGCACGCAACCTGCCGCGCACAGGCTGTCTCAGCCCTGGAAATTGGCCTGGAACTGTGACCTCAGCCACTGTATGGCCGGGTCCTGGTGAAAACGTGCATGCCAGTACTGGCTGATGTCGATGCGCGGCACATCCAGCGGCAGGTCAAAGAGCTGGACATCCACCAGGCCCGAGAAAGCCTGGCCCAGACGCGACGGGATGGTGAGAATCAGATCGGTGCCCGCAACAATGCTCGACAGGCCCATGGAGTGCGCGACGCGCAAACCCACCCTGCGTTTGACCCCATGCTTGGCAAACTCCTGGTCCAGCATGGCTTCCAGTGTGTGGTGGCTGGCTGCGGCAGGCAGGTAGACGATGTGGGATGCATCCAGATAGGCCTCAAGTGTCAGGCTGCCGCTGCTGGTCGCGGCATGACCGCGCCGCAACATCACCACATAGTTTTCCTTGAAGATGCACTGCGCATAAAAATTGGGGCCGAAATCTGCAAAGTAGCCAATGGCCAGATCGATTTCACCGGTACCGAGTGCCACCTGCGTGTGATCGGGAAACATGTCCACGGTGGCGAGCTGCACGCCTGGCGCAACCGTCTGGAAGCTGCTCATGAGCCGGGGCAGAAAAACGCGCTGTGCGACTTCCGTCATGCAAACCTTGAAGCAGCGGCTGGATGTTTCGGCATCAAAATGCCGCTTGTCCTCGAGGGCCTGGCGCAGTTGCAGCAGTGCCTCCTGCACCGGCACACCCAGGCGCAAGGCCAGCGGCGTGGGCTGCATGGACCCCTGGGTCCTGACGAACAGCTGGTCGTTGAAATACTCCCTCAAGCGCGTGAGGGCATTGCTCATGGCAGGCTGTGAAAGACCGATGTCATCGGCTGCGCGTGTGACACTTTCCGTCCTGAGGATGGCTTCAAACACCAGCAATAAATTGAGGTCGAGGGAGTTGAGTTTCATAGGTGATTCGGAGCGTCGGTATCTTGCCATCAAGACCCCGCGAAAAGCCCCTTGTGGCCATTCAGTTGGCGAATAGTCGCCATTTCAATCCGGCAATGGACAGGGCCTGGAAGCGCAACGACACTATCTTCCGTTGGCCGTTCGTGCCAGTCAATTAGCGACTACCCGAAGCACAGCCCGGCGCCTCGCAACGGTCTTGCGTCACATAAAAGATAGCCAGAAGCGAAAAGAAATACATGACATCCAGCGCAAAGCAGACGCCGCAATTCATTGACGGGAAATTTGTGACCGGCACTTCCGGACGTACTTTCCCCAACATCAACCCCATCAACGGAAAACTGAACGGCGACATCTGCGAAGCCTCCAGAGCCGATGTGCATGCCGCCGTTTCGGCCGCCAAAGCAGCGCTCACGGGCCCATGGGGCAAGATGCCGGTCGAGACCCGGACCAACCTCCTGCATGGTGTCGCCGCAGAAATTTCCCGCCGTTTTGACGACTTTCTTGAAGCTGAAATTGCCGACACCGGCAAGCCCACCAGCATTGCCTCGCACATCGATATCCCGCGCGGCGCGGCCAATTTCAAGGTCTTTGCCGATGTCGTGAAGAATGTGCCGACCGAGAGCTTTCACCTGGACACACCCGACGGCCGGGGCGCACTGAACTACGGCGTACGCGTGCCCAAGGGCGTGATCGGTGTCATCAGCCCGTGGAACCTGCCGCTGCTGCTGATGACCTGGAAGGTCGGCCCGGCACTCGCTTGCGGCAATACCGTGGTGGTCAAACCGTCTGAAGAAACGCCCTCCACTGCGACCCTGCTTGGCGAAGTGATGAACACCGTCGGCGTACCGCCCGGCGTCTACAACGTCATTCACGGCTTCGGCCCGGACTCTGCAGGCGAATGGCTGACACAGCACCCCGATGTGAACGCCATCACCTTCACCGGCGAAACGCGAACCGGCGAGGCCATCATGAAAGCCGCGGCCAACGGCGTGCGCCCGGTGTCGTTCGAACTCGGCGGCAAGAATGCCGGCATCGTGTTTGCGGATGCAGATTTTGAGGCGGCAGTCGACGGCATCTCGCGCGCCGCCTTTGCCAACAGCGGCCAGGTTTGCCTGGGCACCGAGCGCGTTTTTGTGGAACGCAGCATCTTCGACAAATTTGCACAGGCGCTGAAAAAGAAGGCTGAGGGTTTTGTCTTCGGCGACCCGATGAACCCGGCCACCACCATGGGCCCGCTCATCAGCAAGGAGCACCGTGACAAGGTGCTGGGCTATTTTGCCGCCGCCAAAAAACAGGGTGCGACCATCGTCACGGGTGGCGGCGCGCCGAAGGTGGCTGCTGAATATGAAGGCGGCCACTGGGTACAACCCACCATCTGGACCGGCCTGCCGCAAGACTCCAGCGTGATCCGTGAGGAGATCTTTGGCCCCTGCGTTCACCTGGAGCCCTTCGATACCGAAGAGCAGGCGCTCAACATGGCCAACGACACACCTTATGGCCTGGCGACCACCATCTGGACAACGGACCTGGCGCGCGCCCACCGCGTGGCGGGCAAGGTCAACGTCGGCATCACCTGGATCAACTGCTGGTTCCTGCGCGACCTGCGTACCTCCTTCGGTGGCCAGGGCCTCTCCGGCATCGGGCGTGAAGGTGGCGTGCATTCGCTGGAGTTCTACACCGAACTGCGCAACGTCTGCGTCAAACTCTGATAACGCTACAAAGAACGGCACAAGATCAAACATGGCACTGAACGACAAACTCTGCGATGAGCTCGGCGACGAGCTCTACGACGCCTGGAAAGGCAACCGCACGCTGGCACCGCTGATTGAGCGCATCCCCGGCATCACGGTGGACGATGCCTACCGCATCCAGCTGCGTACCATCGCGCGCCGCATCGAGGCGGGTGAACGCCATGTCGGCAAGAAGGTCGGCCTGACGGCGGGCGTGGTGCAGCGCATCTTCGGCGTGGACCAGCCCGACTTCGGCCACCTGCTCTCGGGCATGAGCTATTCCGACGGCGCCACCATTGACAGCAAGAAGTTCATCCAGCCCAAGGGCGAAGGCGAGCTGGGTTTCATCCTCAAGCGCGACCTCATGGGCCCCGGCATCACCAATGCCGACGTGATTGCCGCCACCGAATGTGTGGTGCCGTGCTTCGAGATCGTGGACTCACGCATCCAGGACTGGAAGATCAAGGTACAGGACACCGTGGCCGACAACGGCTCGTCAGCTGCCTTTGTGGTCGGCGACAACGCGGTCTCCCCCACCCAACTTGACCTCACCACGCTGGGCATGGTGCTGGAGAAAAACGGCGAGATCATCGGCACGGGTGCCGGCGCCGCCACACTGGGCAACCCGGCCAATGCCGTCTCCTGGCTGGCCAATGCGCTGGGCGCTTACGGCATCGGCCTGAAGGCCGGGGAGCTGGTGCTGTCGGGTTCGCTCTCCATCATGTTTCCCATTGCGGCCGGCGACCACCTGCGCATGACCATCGGCAAGCTGGGCTCGGCCTCCTGCCGGTTCTCGTAGACCTCACGAAAATATTCATATGTCTCTCGATCAAAAAACAATCCTCGCGCTGGCCGAGCGTCTTGAAAACGCGGAGCTGCAGCGCAGCGACATCGTCAAGATCACCGATGAATTCCCCGGGATGGACTGGGAAGACGCCTACGCCATCCAGTACGCCATCCGCCAACGCAAACTGGATCGCGGCAGCAAGCTGGTCGGCCTGAAGATGGGCCTGACCTCGTTTGCCAAGATCAAGCAGATGGGTGTTGAAGAACCCATATTCGGCTTTCTCGTGAGCGACTATGTGCGCCAGGACGGCGGCGCCATCGAGTTTGACCAGCTGATTCACCCCAAGGTCGAAGCCGAGATTGCCTTTGTGCTGAAGTCGCCCCTGTCAGGCCCGGGCTGCCATGTGGGCGACGTGCTGGCCGCCACAGACTTCATCGTGCCGGCGGTGGAAATCATCGACTCCCGCTACCGCGACTTCAAGTTCGACCTGAAAAGCGTCGTGGCCGACAACTGCTCGTCGGCCCGCTTTGTGACCGGCGGCCATGCGCGCAAGCCGCAGGACCTGGACCTGCGCAACATGGGCATCGTGCTTGAGAAAAATGGCGAGGTCATCGCCACGGCCGCGGGCGCTGCGGTGCTGGGCCACCCAGCTGCCAGCGTCGCCATGCTGGCCAACATGCTGGGCAAGCGTGGTGAACACATTCCGGCAGGCACCTTTGTCATGACCGGCGGCGTCACAGAGGCTTACGCGGTGGCGCGTGGCGACTCGATCACGGCCCGCTTCCAGGACATCGGTTCGGTGTCCATGCGCTTTACCTGAAAGACTGGAGACACCCATGCCATTTCTCCTCGTCAAGGTCATGGAAGGCCGATCGCCCGAGAAGATTGAAGCGCTGATCGAAGCGCTGACTGAAACGACCGCACGTACGCTGGACGCCCCTGTCGAGACCATCCGTGTGCTGGTGGAGGAAGTCCCCAGGACGCATTGGGGCATAGGCGGCAAGAGCGCCAAGGCGCTGGGGCGCTAGCCTCAGGGCGAAGCTCCACCAGGCGGAGGCGCGGCATCTTTCGGCACCCGGCTTTTGCTTCTTTTTTAATAGCTGCTCACGCCCGTATCTATTGGGCTGATAGCCAATTTCATGCCTGAAAATGGCCTTTTTCGGCGCTTTTTTCGCTGTTTTCAGGCAATCGGCTGGCGTCCTCATGGTCGAAAAGCAATATTTTGCGGTATACGGCAAAAATTTAACGTACACATTCAATTTTTAACATTGACGTTAAAAATAGATCTCTATCCGTCAAACAATCCCGCTTGCGATCCAAAGCGGGCTTTTTCGATCTCCAGCATCTTCAGTTTGGTCGAGACACCGCCGCCCGCCGAAAAACCGCCGCCGCCGTTGGCCGCCGCGAGGATGCGGTGGCAGGGCACGATGGGCGCGAAGGGGTTGTGGCCCAGCGCCTGCCCCACCGCCCGCGAGGCACCGGGCTCGCCCAGGCTGGCTGCCATCTCGCCGTAGGTCACGGTGCGGCCCGGCGCTATGGCCCGCGCCGCCGCATACACACGCTGGTGGAAAGGCGGCACGCCGCGCATGTCCAGCTTCACATCGGCCAGGTCATCGTGGTGGCCCTCCAGCGTGGCCACCACGCGCTGCATGATGGCCTGCACGGCAGGCGGCGCCGTGGTTTCAGCCACGCCGGCAAAACGCTGCGGCATGTGGGCGCGGGTCCGGGCGACGCTGTCCCAGGGCAGCAGCACACCGGGAATGCTCTCGCCGTCCCCGTTCCACGCGATGGCGCAGCAGCCGATCGGCGTCTCGAACAGCGTGAAACCGGCGGCGTGCATGACGACGGTGTTGCAGGCCTTGCGGGTCGTCAGTCGGCGCGCAGGGCCGCCCTGAGTTGCTCGCCAATCGCGGGCTTGTCGGCAAACGGGTCGGTCGGGTTGCGCATCTGCAGCACGTCTTCCATCCGGGTCTGCACCGACTTGATGGCCTTGGGGTGGCTGTAGATGTAGAACTGGTTGGCCGCAACGGCATCAAACACCAGTTGCGCCACATCGGCTGCGCTGACCTTGCCCGAGTCCACGGCCTTGCCGGTCATGGCCTGCTGGATCTTCTGGCTTTTGGTGGCCTTCTCCGCCCCCAGCCCGGCCGGCCGGTTGCGGTGGCTCATGCCGATGCCGGTGGCGACAAAAAACGGGCACAGCACCGACGCACTGATCTGGTCGGTCACCAGCGACAGGTCCTGGTACAGGGTCTCGCTGATGGAGACCACCGCATGTTTGCTGGCGTTGTAGACACCCATGTTGGGCGGGTTCAGCAAACCGGCCATGCTGGCGGTGTTGACGATGTGGCCGCGCCAGGCCGGGTCTTTTTTGGCGGCTTCGAGCATCATGGGCGTGAAGATGCGCACGCCATGCACCACGCCCATGACGTTGACGCCCATCACCCACTCCCAGTCTTTCAGGGAGTTTTCCCAGATCAGGCCGCCGGAGCCGACGCCCGCATTGTTGAAGACGAGATGCGGTGCGCCGAAGCGCTTGAACACGGCAACGCCCATCGCTTCCATCTGGTCTGCGCTGGACACGTCGAGCCTGACGGCCATCACCTGCGCGCCGGCGGCTTCCATCTCACGCGCGGCGGCGTCGAGTGCATCCTGCTGCACATCAACCAGCACCAGGTTCATGCCGAGTTTTGCGCCTATGCGGGCGCATTCCAGTCCGAAGCCTGAGCCCGCACCCGTCAATACCGCAGTCCTGCCTTTGAAATCCGTGATCATTGCGTCTCCTGTTGATGTGCTTGTTTTGTTCAGGCGGCGCGCAACTGGTAACCGATGCGCGGCAGGTGTACATGAACCAGCCCGGCGCGCTCATCTGTGCGGCGCAACGTGAAATGCATGCGCGTTGCGGCAATCAGCTCACCGGTGGTTGGCTCGGGGCCAAAACTTTCGCCGGTGATCGTGACCTGGCTGCCCAGCGGTATGCCGTGGTCGTCCTGGAAAACGTCGTCACGCAAAGGCAGCGGGGTTGCGGCAGCCGCAGCGGCAATGGCATCGGCGGCCGTGGTTTTTTCGAAGCTGCCATGGCCGATGGCCGACATGCGGTCCATCCACTCCAGCACGGCAGGCGTGTTGTCAAACACGCCTGCCAGCACAGACGTGCGGTGGCGCGTGAACCACAGCGGGTGGTAGACGGAAAAGTCGGCGATAGAAGGTGCCTCACCCAGCAAAAACGGCCAGTCGTCCAGCATGTCGGAGATGCGGCGCAGATAGGATTTATAGGCGGCAGCAGCGTCGGCGGGCCTGAGGCGCACCCCCATGTTCATGGCCTTGCGGTCCTCACCAAAAGCCTTGCCGGCTTCAGGCGGCAGGTGGCCGAACATTTGGGCCAGGCCCTTGGGCTGGGTGTTAAACGCCATCGCCGTCCAGAACAACGTGTTGTCGGCCCAGTTGGCCAGCGTGCGGCCCATGCCCTTGCTCGGCTCGGGGTACAGGCTGGGGTCGGGCTGCAGGTGTTCGAGCACATCGGCGATGAGAGCCGTGTCGCAGTAAATATCCGCGCCAATCTGCAGCACCGGCGTCTTGCGGTAGCCGCCCGTCAGTGCCACCAGGTCGGGCTTGGGGCTGATCATGGGGATCATGACGGACTTCCAGGCCAGCTTCTTGTAGCCCAGCATGAGGCGGGCCTTCTCGGCAAATGGGGATGTGGGGTAGTGGTGAAGATAAATGTCGCTCATGGGTGTCTCCTTTTATGTGTCGTCAAATTCAATGGGGCATGGCCCGCCGGATGATGCTGTCGACATCCGTGCCCGCGCCCAGCGTGCCAAAGCTCTGGCCCCAGTTGCCGGCGATGCGTGAATCGCAAAAGGCCGCGAACACCGATGAAGGCGCTGTCTGGCAGAGCAAGGCGGCCTGCACGGCGAGTGCGACATCCTGTGCCAGCCGGCGTGCTTCCATCTCTGTCGCCATCTCCTCAACCCGCAACGGCAAGGCCGCGGCCAGTTTGTCGAGCGCCGGATGTGCGCCTTTGGCGGGTGCAAGTTCATGCGCCAGTGCGGCGGCAGCATCGGCCTTGCGCAAGGCGCGCAAGAGGTCAAGCGCCATGATGTTGCCCGCACCTTCCCAAATGGAGTTGAGCGGCATTTCACGGTAGATGCGGGCCATCACCCCTTCGCCGCCCTCCTCCACATAGCCGTTGCCGCCCAGGCATTCCATGGCCTCCTGCGCAAAGTGGCTGCCGCGTTTGCAGATCCAGAACTTGGCCACGGGCGTCAGGAGGCGCGCCATCGCCGATTCATGCGCATCGCGGGGCTGGTCAAAAGTGCGCGCCAGTCGCAGTGCCAAAGCTGTGGCCGCCTCAGACTCCAGCGCCAGGTCGGCCAGCACATTGCGCATCAGCGGCTGGTCTATCAGCAGTTTGCCAAAGGCCTTGCGCTGCGAGGTGTGGTTGAGCGCCAGGCTCAGCGCCTGCCGCATCAGGCCACTGGTGCCAAGGGCGCAATCCAGCCGCGTCATGGTGCCCATCTCGAGGATCTGCGGGATACCGCGGCCTTCTTCGCCGACCAGCCAGGCCTGGGCATTTTCAAACTCGACTTCAGAACTTGCATTGGCCTTGTTGCCGAGTTTGTCTTTCAGGCGCTGGATGCGGATGGCATTCAGGCTTCCATCAGGCAGCACACGCGGCAAAAAGAGGCAGCTCAAACCGCTTTTTGTCTGGGCCAGGATGAGGAAGGCATCGCACATGGGCGCCGAGAAAAACCACTTGTGCCCGGTAACACGGTAGCGTTCGCCCCAGCTGTCGTTGTCCGCAGCTTCGGCGTGCGTGGTGTTGGCCCGGACGTCCGAGCCGCCCTGCTTTTCCGTCATGCCCATGCCCATGGTCAGGCCGGTTTTGTCACGCCACAGCTTGAGTGCCGGATCGTAGTCGCGACCTGTGAGTTTTGGCCCCCAGTCGGCGTAAATGGCGGCGTTGCTGCGCAGCGCGGGCGTGACCGCGTAAGTCATGGAGATCGGGCAGAGGATGGACGGTTCCAGCTCGGTGAAGAGCATGAAACCCGCTGCGCGTTGCAGATGCGCGGATTCAGCACCAGCCCATGGACTGCCATGCAGGCCGTTGCTGACCGCCAGATGCATCAACGCGTGATAACCGGGGTGAAATTCGACCTCGTCGGTGCGCCGGCCAAAGCGGTCATGGGTATGAAGCACAGGCGCGTTGGTGTTGGCAAGCCGGGCATGCATTTGCATCCCTGCAGTGCCCAACGTGGCGCCCAGCTTCGCCAGGGCAGCTGTATCGAGCGACGGCGCGTTGAACTTCAGTGCGTCGCGCAGCGGTTCGTTGTGCTCAAAAAGGTTATAGCCCACCAGGGGCGCAGGCTGGTTGAAGACTTCATGGGTTGCGTCCATATCGGCCTCCGGTCATCGAACCTAGATGAGCTTGACCAGTTGCTTGCCGAAATTTTTGCCCCTGAGCAAGCCGAGGAAAGCCTCGGGCGCGGCTTCCAGTCCTTGTGCAATCGACTCGCGGGGCCTAAGTTTGCCTGTACCGACCAGCATGCCGAGTTCTTTCAGCGCATCAGGCCAGACCTCCATGTGCTCGCTGACGATGAAGCCCTGGATCTTCAGGCGGCTGATGAGGATGAGCGCCGGGTTGGCCAGTGACAGGGGCTTGCCGTCATAGCCGGCGATCATGCCGCAGACCGCAATGCGGCCGAAGTCGTTCATGCACGGCAAGACGGCGTCGAGCACCATGCCGCCCACATTTTCGAAGTAGCCATCAATGCCATGGGGACAGGCTTCCCTGAGAGCAGCCGACAGCGAAGCTGCATCCTTGTGCAGCTTGTAGTCGATGCAGGCATCAAAACCGAGTTCTTCCGTCGCATATTTGCACTTGTCAGGCCCGCCGGCGATGCCCACAGCCCGTGCGCCACGCGCCTTGGCCAGTGCGCCGACCGCACTGCCGACGGCGCCGGTTGCTGCGCTGACGACGACTGTCTGGCCTGCCTGCGGTTCAATGATCTTGATGAGGCCGTACCAGGCCGTGACACCTGGCATGCCAACCGCACCGAGGTAATGCGACAGCGGCACGTGCGTGGTGTCAACCTTGCGCAGGGCACCGGGCTGCGTCGCATCAAAAATACCGTACTGCTGCCAGCCACCCATGCCGACGACCTTGTCGCCCACGGCGAACTTTGGCGACCTGCTTTCAATCACCTCCCCCACAGTACCACCGCCCATCACCTGCCCCAGCGCTTGCGGCACCGCGTAGCTTTTGCTGTCGTTCATGCGGCCACGCATGTAGGGGTCCAGGCTGAGGTAGTGGTGCCTGACCAGCACCTGGCCGTCCTGGAGTTCGGGTGTTTCGCTGCTGGTCAGCTTGAAGTTGGAGGCAGTGGCCTCGCCCTTGGGGCGGTTATCCAGAAGGATTTGCAGGTTTTTTGGCATGTTGGATGTGTCTAGTCGGTGGAAATAATGCCCAGGCCGTTGCCGGACGCTTCTTTTTCGGGGCTCATGCCGTTGACCGTTTTCGAGCCGACCGGCAGGCGCTTCACGTATTTGAAAGTGCCTGTCGCGTGGGCGCAGACCTGGCCTGCAGCATCAAAAATCCTCGCCTCGACAAAAGCCATGGTGGCTGAGCGGTGCAGCAGCGACCCCTTGCCCGTGAGCGGGGCGCCGTCACTCGGAGCCGGGCGCATGAAGGTGGTCTTCATCTCTATCGTCACCGCGCCCATGTCTTTCTGTACGCTGCGCGCTGCCAGTGCCATGGTGACATCCAGCAAGGTCATGCAGGCACCACCATGCGTCACGCCAAAGGTGTTCAGGTGCTCAGGCTTCGGGCTAAAGGTGATGATGGATTCACCGCCGTCAAACAGCTCAAGCTCGAAGCCGAGGTGCGTGACAAAAGGAATGTCGACACCAAAGCCGACTGCGCCTTTCTTGTTAAAGCTGCTCACTTCATCAACCACCTGTAACTACCGATACGCCGCCATCGACCGCCATCCACTGGCCGGTGATGTGTTTGCCGGCGTCCGATGCAAAAAGTACACACAGGCCCTTGAGGTCTTCGTCATCGCCCAGGCGGCCCAGCGGCGCATGTGATGCGAGTTTTTCTTCGCCAAGCGCCTTCAGCGTGCCGACGGTCATCTTGCTCGGGAAAAACCCCGGGCAGATGGCATTGACGGTGATGTTGTACTTGCCCCATTCGCAGCCCAGCGCGCGGGTGAAGTTGATGACTGCACCCTTGGAGGTGTTGTAGGCAATCGTGGTCATGCCGCTCGGGTTGCCGCCCAGACCGGCAATCGACGCCAGGTTGATGATGCGGCCCGACTTGCGCGGGATCATGCTGTGTTTGGCGATGTGCTGCGACAAAATGAAGTACCCGCGAATGTTGAGGTTCATGACCTTGTCCCAGGCTTCTACCGGATGATCTTCAGCGGGTGCGCCCCAGGCTGCGCCGGCGTTGTTGACCAGGATATCGACATGACCCAGGTGCTTGATGGCTTCATCGGCCAGCGCACGAATCTCGTCTTCCCTGGAGCAGTCGGCGGCAATCCAGTCAACGTCGATACCGGCGGCCTTGAGCTGCGCAGCTGACTCCTTGAGGTCTTCGGCCTTGCGCGAGCTGAGAATGATTTTGGCGCCGGCTTCGCCAAGCGCCTGTGCCATTTGCAGGCCCAGGCCGCGCGAGCCACCGGTCACAAGTGCCGTCTTGCCCTTGAGGTCAAACAATTGCTGGATGGTGCGGTTCATTTTTTCTATCTCCTGTTGTCTGGATGGGTTGGGGGATGCAGCCTCCTGAAGGGCCGACGCCTAAGCTCAATACCGAGTAAAACACAACATTGCAGGCCTCTGCAGCAGCAGTGTCCTGGGGGTGACTCAAGGGCTGGGGTTTATTTTTGAACGGACGTAAATCAGCATAAAACCGATCGCCGCGACGACGCCTCCAGCCACCACCATGGACCAGCCGACCGGATCGCTGGTGCGTTGTACAAAAATGCCCAGCACCAGCGTGAGCAGGCCACCATAAATCAGAATCCATATCAGCGACTGAAGGCGCGCGATGGCCTTGTTCGATACAGGCTCTGACGACGGCTTGAAAAATCCCATTAAAAGGCCTCCTCCGGCAGTTCGGCACAGGTCTGGTCGCGTGTTTCAACAACCTTGAGCCAGGCGCCGATCTTCGGCAATTCGTAACGATAGAAATACTGCGCGGCACCCAGCCGGCCCACAGCGGCAGGGTCTGATTTTGCGCCATCTGCCGCCAGCACGGCCAGCGACACGTCCAGCCAGATCCAGGCCAGCACCGTGTGGCCAAAGGCCTGCATGTAGGGCACGGCATTGGCCAGTGCGTCAGAGGGCTGGCCTGTGGCCCAGGCCGCCTTGGTCGCACTGCCGACATGCTGTAAGGCCTTGCCCAGGTCATTGGCCTGCTGCGCCATATCGGGCACCTGTATGGCTCGTTCGATGGTGGCGTTGATGCGTGCGGCCAGCAGGGCCAGTCCCCTGCCCCCCTCCATCAGTACCTTGCGGCCCAGCAGGTCCATGCCCTGTATGCCGTGCGTGCCTTCGTGAATCATGTTCAGGCGGTTGTCGCGCCAGTACTGCTCGACCGGGAAGTCGCGCGTGTAGCCGTAACCGCCGTGCACCTGTATGGCCAGCGAGTTGGCCTCCAGGCACCACTCGCTGGGCCAGCTCTTGGCGATCGGCGTCAGCACTTCGAGCAGCATGCGGGCGTCGTCAGCGGCTTCGGGTGTACCTGTGTGTTGTTCATCCACAAGGCGCGCGCAGTAAAGCTCAAGTGCCAGCGCACCTTCGCAATACGCCTTCTGCGCCAGCAACATGCGTTTGACGTCTGCGTGCTCTATGATGCGCACCTGTGGCTGGGAGGCATCCTTGCCGCCCACGCCCATCGCCCTGCCCTGGGGGCGATTTTTCGCGTAGTCCAGGCTGGCTTCATAGCCAGCCATGCCCAGCATGGTCGCCGCCATGCCGACGCCGATGCGGGCCTCGTTCATCATGTGGAACATGCAGCGCAAGCCTTCATGCGGCTTGCCGACCAGATAGCCAATGGCACCAGGCGCGCCGTTGACGGGGTACTTGCCTTCGCCAAAATTGAGCAACGTGTTGGTGGTGCCGCGCCAGCCCAGCTTGTGATTGAGGCCTGCCAGTGCCACATCGTTGCGCACACCCGTGAGCTCGGCTTTTTCATTGACCAGTTTTTTCGGTACGATGAACAGCGAGATGCCGCGCGTGCCGGGAATCAGTTTGCCATCGGGACCCGGGATCTTGGCCAGCACCAGGTGGATGATGTTGTCGGTGAGCTCGTGCTCGCCTGCCGAGATCCACATCTTGTTGCCCTTCAGGCGGTAGCGTGGGCCCAGGGGGTCACTCTCGAAATCTGCGCCATCGGGCGTGGCTTTGGTCACCACGTCACTCAGTGACGAGCCGGCCTGAGGCTCTGACAAACACATGGTGCCCGAGAAGCGGCCTGAAAATTCGTGTTTGGCAAACACCTCCTGTTGCAGGGCCGTGCCGTGTTTCATGAGAAGGTTGGCGTTGCCGGTGGTCAGCATGCCGGAGCCTATGCTGACCGACGCCATGGCAAAAAATGCATTGGCCGCTGCTTCAACCGTGTAGGGCAACTGCATGCCGCCAATGTCATAGTCCTGCGCGGCGCTGAGCATGCCGGATGCTGCATAGGCCTTCTGCGCATCATGTGTGGCCTGCGGCAGGATGACTTTTTCCCCGTCAAAATGCGGCTCCTGCGTATCGACCGTGTGGTTGAACGGGGCGTACTTTTCTCGCGCAATGCGTTCGCAGGTATCAAACACCGCATCAAACGTTTCACGCGAATGATCGACAAAACGCTCGCGCTGGTTCAGAGATTCCGCATCCAGCCAGTGGTAAAGAAGGAAATCAGTTGTAGTGCGCAGTGTCATGGCTCTTCAGTGTTGAAACAAAAAAAGGCCGGACTGCGGAGGTTGTCGCAGACTCGGCCCTTTGTACGGAGGCTAGCTGTGATGCCGGCCCAGGTGATTAAAGTACTTCAAACACGCCAGCTGCACCCATGCCACCACCGATACACATGGTGACGCAGACACGTTTGGCACCGCGGCGCTTGCCTTCGATCAGCGCATGGCCGGTCAGGCGCTGGCCGGTCACGCCGTAAGGGTGGCCGACGGCAATGGCGCCGCCGTTCACATTGAGTTTGTCCATGGGAATGCCCAGCTTGTCGGCGCAATACAGCACCTGCACGGCAAACGCTTCGTTCAGTTCCCACAGGTCAATGTCGTCAATCTTCAGGCCCAGCTTGGCCAGCACCTTGGGGATGGCAAACACAGGGCCAATGCCCATTTCATCAGGCTCACAACCGGCGACGGCAAAACCCAGAAAGCGGCCCAGCGGCTTGAGGCCCTTCTTGCCGGCCACAGTCTCGTTCATGATGACCACGGCGCCGCCACCATCCGAGAACTGGCTGGCATTACCGGCTGCAATCACGCCGCCGGGAATGGCAGGCTTGATGCCGCTGATGCCTTCCTTGGTGGTGCCGGCGCGAATGCCCTCGTCCTGGCTCACGGTGACCTGTTTGGTCGTCAGACCCATGACCTTGTCGACCACACCCGCGGTGACCGTGATGGGGGCGATTTCCGCTTCATACAGGCCTGCGGCGAGCGCGGCCGTGGCTTTTTGCTGGCTCATGGCGCCGTACTCGTCCATGCGGTCGCGCGAGATGTTGTAGCGCTTGGCCACCTGCTCTGCGGTCTGCAACATGTTCCAGTAAATTTCGGGCTTGTTTTTGGCGAGCCAGTCGTCACGCATCATGTGGGTGTTCATCTCCTGCTGCACGCAGGAGATGCTCTCGACGCCACCGGCCACATAAATGTCCGCCTCACCGGCAATGATGCGCTGGGCGGCAGTGGCAATGGTCTGCAAGCCGGACGAACAGAAACGGTTGATGGTCATGCCCGACACCGTGACGGGGCAGCCGGCGCGCAGTGCGATCTGGCGTGCGATGTTGGCGCCAGTTGCGCCTTCAGGCGTGGCGCAGCCCATGATGACGTCGTCTACTTCGGCGGCTTCAATGCCGGCGCGCTTGATCGCGTGCTCGACAGCGTGGCCGCCCAGCGTGGCGCCATGTGTCATGTTGAAGGAACCCTTCCAGCTCTTGGCAAGCGGGGTGCGGGCGGTTGAAACGATTACAGCTGAAGTCATGAATTTCTCCGGAACAGGGTTGGGTTAGTTGAAGGTCTTGCCTTCAGCGGCCAGCTTGGCCAGCAAGGGCGCAGGCTTCCAGAATTTGGCGTCGTCCAGCGGGTTCTGTGCAAAGCGGTTCATCGCCTGCACCACGTTGAAGAGGCCGACTTCATCGGCGTAGTTCATGGGGCCGCCGCGGTAGATCGGGAAGCCATAGCCCATGAGGTAGACCATGTCGATGTCGCTGGCCTTGGAGGCAATGCCCTCTTCCAGGATGTGCGCGGCCTCGTTGACCAGCGAATAGACCAGGCGCTGCACGATTTCCTCATCCGAAATTTTGCGCGGCGTGATGCCCAGGCTCTTGCGGTGGTCCTCGATCATCTTCACGACTTCTGCGTTGGGGATCGCATCGCGCTTGCCGGCGACATAGTCGTACCAGCCCGCACCGGTCTTCTGGCCGAAACGGCCTTTCTCGCAAAGCAGGTCAGCGGTCTTGCTGTACTTCATGTCTGGTTTCTCGACATACCGGCGCTTGCGGATGGCCCAGCCGATATCGTTGCCGGCCAGGTCACCCATGCGGAACGGGCCCATGGCAAAGCCGAATTTCTCGATGGCCTTGTCGACCTGCTCTGGTGTGCAGCCTTCGTCGAGCAGGAAACCACCCTGGCGGCCGTACTGTTCGATCATGCGGTTGCCGATGAAACCGTCGCAGACGCCGGACACGACCGCCGTTTTTTTGATCTTCTTGCCGATCGCCATGACGGTGGCCAGGACATCCTTGGCGGTCTTCTCGCCGCGAATCACTTCAAGCAGCTTCATCACGTTGGCGGGGCTGAAGAAGTGCATGCCGACCACATCCTGCGGGCGTTTGGTGAAGGCCGCAATCTGGTTGACGTCGAGCGTTGACGTATTGGAGGCCAGGATGGCGCCGGGCTTCATCACGCGGTCCAGTTCCTTGAAGACCTTTTCCTTGACGCCCATTTCTTCAAACACGGCTTCGATCACCATGTCGGCGTCTTTCAGATCGTCGTAGCTGAGGGTGGTACTGAGCAGTGCCATGCGCTCGTCGTATTTTTCCTGCTTGAGCTTGCCCTTCTTGACCTGCGCCTCGTAGTTCTTGCGAATGGTGGCGATGCCGCGGTCCAGCGCTTCCTGCTTCATCTCCAGCATCTTGACGGGAATGCCCGCGTTCAGGAAGTTCATCGCGATGCCGCCACCCATGGTGCCAGCGCCTATGACAGCAATGGACTTGATGTTTCGCTTGGGCGTGTCCGAAGGCACATCCGGGATCTTGGAAGCCGCACGTTCGGCCATGAAGATGTGGCGCAGGGCACGGCCTTCAGGGCTCCAGATCAGGTTGATGAACAGCTCGCGCTCGAAAGCCATGCCGTCTTCAAACTTGCGTTTCGTGGCCGCTTCAACCGCCTCGATGCATTTGAGTGGCGCGGGAAAGCCCTTGGACATGCCCTTGACCATGTTGCGTGCAAACTGGAAATAGGCATCGCCATTGCGGTGTTTGCAAGGCAGGTCGCGCACCATGGGCAATGGACGGGTATCGGAGATTGACTGGGCGAAGGCCAGCGCCTCCTGCGCCAGCGACTCGGCCGACGCTGCCATCTTGTCGAAGAGCTTTTGGCCGGGGATCTGCGCCAGCAGTTCGCTCTTGACCGGTTCGCCGCTGACGATCATGTTCAGGGCCGCTTCAACGCCCAGTGCGCGTGGCAGGCGCTGCGTGCCGCCTGCGCCGGGCACCAGGCCCAGCTTGACTTCAGGCAACGCCACACTGCAGCCAGGTGCAGCGATGCGGTAGTGGCAGCCAAGCGCCAGCTCAAGACCGCCGCCCATGCAGACAGAATGAATCGCGGCCACGACGGGCTTGGCCGAGTTTTCAATGGTACGAATGACGCTCAGCAGGTTGGGCTCGGCCAGTGCCTTGGGGCTGCCGAATTCCTTGATATCTGCACCGCCGGAGAAAGCCTTGCCGGCACCGGTGATGACGATGGCCTTGACGGCTGTGTCGGCATTGGCCTTTTGCAGGTTGTCGGTGATGCTCAAGCGCGTTGCCTGGCCAAGGCCGTTGACGGGCGGGTTGTTCAGGGTGATGACGGCCACGGGGCCGTGAACTTCGTAGAGAGTTGTCATGTGCGCTTGTTTCCTTGGTGAAGATTTCAGGGATCGCGATCACAGGCTGGGCCTGCCCGCCGGTCATGCCTTTTACGGGACTTTTGAAGAGTCCAAACCGCAAGAATAGTACGACCGTTCTTTTTCCATTGTAGGGCGGTCGCCTGACACTGCAAGCTCAGGTGCGTGTGTTTTGTCCCAGCCGTGACAATCTGGAGTATTTTTCAAACCAGCGAGGACCTGCCCCCCAGGATTCGAAAGACAGGCTTTTAAACCTCAAGCCACTCTTTGCGCGTGTAGGCATCGGCCCTGAGGCTGTCAGGTGTGCCCTGAAAAACAATGCTCCCGTGGCCCATGACGAGCGCGCGATCGGAAATCGCCATGGCGATGGTGAGCTTTTGCTCAATCAGCAACACGGATATGCCTTTGGCCTTGAGCGTCTGCAGGTACTGGCCGACCAGCTCGACAATCTTGGGCGCCAGGCCTTCGGTCGGTTCGTCAATGATGATGAGGTCCGGGTCGCCCATCAAGGTGCGGCACAGGGTCAGCATCTGCTGCTCACCACCCGACAGCACGCCGGCCTCGGTGTGCTGGCGTTCGCGCAGGCGGGGGAACATCTGGTACATGTCTTCAAACGACCAGCGCGAACCCTTGCCTGAGCCTTTTTGCCCCAGCAGCAGGTTCTGGTGCACCGTCAGCTTGGGAAAGATGTCGCGGTTCTCGGGCACGTAACCGATGCCCAGGTGGGCGATCTGGTAGGCCTTTTTGCCGACGATCTCGCTGTTCTTCCAGACGATGGAGCCCTGGCAGTCGACCAGGCCCATGATGGCCTTGGCAGTGGTGGAGCGGCCCGAGCCGTTGCGGCCCAGCAGCGCGACGATTTCGCCGGGCTGCACATCGAATGAAACGCCATGCAGGACGTGGCTCTTGCCGTAATAGGCGTGGAGGTTTTTAATCGATAACATCAGTGGCCTCCTGCCTGCTGGTCAGCGACCGATGAGCCCAGATAGGCTTCCTGGACCCGCTGGTTGGCGCGCACCGCTTCCGGTTTGTCATAGGCAATCACCTCGCCATACACGACGACTGCAATCTTGTCGGCCAGGCCAAACACCACACCCATGTCGTGCTCCACGGTCAGAAGGGTCTTGCCGACAGTGACTTCCTTGATGAGGCTGATGAAGCGGCTGGTCTCGGAACGGCTCATGCCGGCTGTGGGCTCGTCGAGCAGGATGACGCTGGCGCCACCGGCAATGGTGATGCCGATTTCCAGCGCACGCTGCTCGGCATAGGTCAGGTTGGCAGCCAGAACGTCTTTCTTTTTGTCCAGCTTGATCATGGCCATCAACTCGTCCGCGCGATCATTCGCATCTTCAAGATCCGCCAGAAAGCGCAGAAAGGTGTATTTGTAGCCCAGGCTCCAGAGGACACCACAGCGCAGGTTTTCAAATACGCTGAGCTTGGGGAAGATGTTGGTGATCTGGAAGCTGCGCGACAGGCCGAGGCGGTTGATCTCGAACGGCTTTTTGCCATTGATGCACTGGCCATTGAGCAGCACTTCCCCACTGGTAGGCTCAAAGCGCCCGCTGATGAGGTTGAACAGTGTGGACTTGCCGGCGCCGTTGGGGCCGATGATGGCCACCCGTTCGCCGGCGTTGACCTTGAGATTGGCACCGCGAATGATCTGGGTCTTGCCGAAGCTCTTGCGAAGATCTTTAAGCTCAAGCGAATACACGCCATTCGTGTTGCTATCGCTCATAAAGCCTCCCGGCGCTTGATTTCTTTTTCGATCTCATTCTGTATCTCGCCCCATTGCACCAGGAAGTGGCGGCGCATGAGTTCAAATGTGCCCAGGCCGGTCACCATCACAAAACCTGCGCCGAACCAGCTGTTGATGCTCGTGGCATTCAGCTTCGCGCCCATAAAGCCAAGCTCCGGACCAAGCGCCGCGTTGAGCTGCAGGTGGTAAAGCATTTCAACCATTGCTGCCGCACCCACAAGAGCGACCAGTGCCGTCACAGCAAGGCCCAGGTACGAAACCCACAAGTCCTTGAGCTTGCCAAAACTGGCAACGCGAAGATTCATCATGATCAGGCTGGCAATGCCACCGGGCGCATACATCACCATGAACAGGAAGATCAGGCCGACATAGAGCAGCCAGGCAATCGTCAGCTCTGACAGCAAAATAAGCGCCAGCACCAGCAGGCCGGCGCCGATGATGGGGCCGAAGAAGAAGGTCGCGCCACCGAGGAAGGTAAACAGCAGCAAGCTGCCGGAGCGCACACCGCTGACAACTTCAGAGGTCACGATCTCGGCGTTGATGGCGGCCAGCCCGCCACCAATGCCGGCAAAAAATCCCGCAATGATGAAGGAGTAGTAACGCACCTTTTGCGTGTTGTAGCCGATGAACTCGACCCGCTCCGGGTTGTCGCGCACCGCGTTCAGGATGCGGCCCAGTGGCGTTCGCGTAAACGCAAACATCGCGGCGGTACAGATAAAGCAGTAAAACGCGATCAGGTAATAGACCTGTATCTGCGGACCGAAAGTAATGCCGAACAATGGCTTGCCATAGGCGCGGTTGGTGGTGATGCCGCCCTCGCCACCAAAAAACTCCGGGAACATCAGCGACATCGCAAACACCAGCTCACCCACACCCAGCGTGATCATGGCGAATGTCGTGCCAGCCTTTTTGGTCGTCACATAGCCGAACAATGCGGCAAAAAACAGGCCGGACAGTCCGCCCACCAGCGGTATCAGCGGGAGTGGAAGGTAGATGGTGCCTTTGGCGGCCATGTTCATGGCATGCACGGCGAGGAAGGAACCCAGCCCGGCATACACGGCATGACCAAAGCTGAGCATCCCGCCCTGCCCCAGCAGGATGTTGTAGCTCAGGCAGATGATGACCAGGTAACCGGCCTGCGAAAGCATGGTGAGCGACAGGCTGCTTTTGAACATCAGCGGCGCGGCAATCAGCAGCAAGGCGTAGAGCGTCCAGAGCACCCAGCGGCCCACGTTGAACGGTTTGAATTCGTAGTACCTGGTAGCCATGTGCTTAGCCTTCCCTTGTACCGAGGAGGCCTTTGGGGCGGAATATCAATATCAGCACCAGAAACAAAAACGGCAGTATGGGCGCGGTTTGCGAGATGGTGAGTTTGAGCAACGGGTAGCCAAAACTTTCAGGCGTGATGGCCACCTTGAAGTACGACAGCAAGGTGATCATCGACTGGTCCATGGCCACGGCGAAAGTCTGTATCAGGCCGATCAGCAGCGATGCCAGGAAGGCGCCCGACAGCGAGCCCATGCCCCCGACGACGACGACCACAAAGATGATGGCGCCTACCGAACCCGCCATGGCAGGTTCGGTCACAAAGGTATTGCCGCCTATGACCCCGGCCAGCCCTGCCAGCGCAGCGCCGCCACCGAATACCAGCATGAAGACACGCGGGACGTTATGGCCCAGTGCCTCGACGGTTTCAGGATGCGTCAGTGCCGCCTGGATGACAAGGCCAATGCGTGTACGCGTCAGCAGCAGCCAGATGCTCAGCAGCATGAGCATGGACAAAAGCATGATGAAAGCGCGTGACTTCGGGAAGTTGGTGCCGAAGATGGTGAACAGCGGGCCCTGCAGGCCGACCGGCAGTTCGTAATTGACAGCCGCGCGGCCCCAGATCAGTTGCACCAGTTCCAGCAGCAGGTAGGACAGGCCGAAAGTAATTAAAAGCTCGGGGACATGACCGTATTTATGCACCCGGCGCAGGCAGTAGCGCTCAAACGCGGCGCCTATGACAAACACAGCAAGCGGCGCTACCAGCAACGACCACCAGAAGCCGATGACGTGCGACAGGCTGTAGGCGATGTACGCGCCCACCATGTAGAAGGAGGTGTGCGCGAAGTTCAGCACACCCATCATGCTGAAGATCAGGGTCAGCCCCGAGCTGAGCATGAACAGCAACAGGCCATAGCTGAGCCCATTGAGCAGCGAGATGGTGAAAAACTCAAGATTCATGGATGAACACTCGAAGAAATAAAGAAAAAGGCCCCGGGGGGCCTTGCTCCAATGAACGCAAGAGCTGCTGGATTCCCTTACGAAGGCCGCTTCATCTGGCAGGACGTGGGCGTGCTGGCGACGTAGGGCTCGTAGTACTTGAGCGGCACGAAGGTGTAGCCGGTGTTCTCAGCGTCGACAGGATACTTGCCGCCGGCCTTGTCCCAGCGCTCGATGAACAGTCCCTGCTGCAGCTGGTGGTCGGTCTTGCGCATTTCGACTTCACCGTTGAAGCTCTTGAAACGCATGCCTTCCATGGCCTTGGCCACGGTGGCGGCGTCGGTGCTCTTGGTCCGGGCCATGGCTTCGGTCAGGATGGTGAAGGCGTGATAGATGGCGCCGGTGTAGAAGTCGTCATTGAACCTCTTCTTGTAGTCGTTTTGCAGCGCCTGGATCTCACCGCCCATGTTGGGGTGGAAGTAGGACACCATGTAGACGCGCCCGGCCGAGGCAGCACCGCCCATGGCGGTTGGCGTGCCGGTCACACCACCGTAGTAGGTATAGAACTTGACGTTGTTCAGGCCGGCTTCATTCGCAGCCTTGATCATGAGCGACAGATCGGAACCCCAGTTGCCGGTAATCACGGTGTCGGCTCCCGACTGCTTGATCTTGGCGATATAGGGTGCGAAGTCGCGGACTTGCGCCAGCGGGTGCAGGTCTTCACCGACGATTTGCACATCAGGACGCTTGCTGGCCAGGTTGGCCTTGGCAAACTTGGCAACCTGCTGGCCGTGTGAGTAGTTCTGGTTCAGCAGGTAGACCTTCTTGATATCCGGCTGGTCCTTCATGAAGGCGGTCAGCGCTTCCATCTTCATGGAGGTGTCTGCATCCAGGCGGAAGTGCCAGTAGTCGCACTTGCTGTTGGTCAGGTCAGGATCGACTGCTGCGTAGTTCAGGAAGACGACTTCCTTGCCGGGGTTGCGTTCGTTGTACTTGGACAGCGCGTCCATGATGGCCAGCGCAGGACCGGAACCGTTGCCCTGGACGACATAACGTGCGCCCTGGTCAATCGCAGACTTCAGCGCGTTGGTGGTTTCCTGCGGGCTGAGTTTGTTGTCGATGCCGATGATTTCAAACTTGACGCCCGCCTTGTTCTTTTTGCTGAACTGCTCGGCCAGGAACTGGAAGCCCTTGAGCTGGTTGCTGCCGACGGCAGCCATGAGGCCCGACAGCGGGTCAAGCCATGCAATCTTGACGGTCTGGTTCAGGTTGACGGCGCCTGCAGGCAAGGCTGCGGCGCTGGCCATGGCAGGTGCTGCGGCTTTTGCAGGTGCAGCAGCAGCCGGTTTGGCGGGGGCTTGTGCAAACGCGATGCTGCCGTACAGCATGGCAGACGCGGCCACCGCAATGCCGAAATGCCGGCGTACAAAATAGGTCTGGGTTGTCATGCTTTGTCTCCTGAATATTTAAAAATCAACTCTGGCAAATTCAACGTCACACGGGGCAAAGATTAGGGCAAAAACCGACTGAAAGTGTCAGGGATTGCCCTAGCCGATGTCTCTGTTGCGACTGAGGTTCAAGCTGTTGGTAATTTGTAGTCCTTGAGCATTTCGCGCAAGCGGGTTTTGAGGATCTTGCCGGTGGCGCCCAGGGGGATGGCGTCGACAAAGACCACATCATCGGGAATCTGCCATTTGGCCGTCTTTCCTTCGTAAAACTTCAGCAGTTCCTCGCGCGTCACATCCATGCCCGGCTTCTTCGCTACGGCGATGATGGGGCGCTCGTCCCACTTCGGATGCGCCACGCCTATGCAGGCGGCCATGGCAACGGCCGGGTGCGCCACGGCGATGTTTTCAACATCGATGGAACTGATCCACTCCCCGCCAGACTTGATGACGTCCTTGCTGCGGTCGGTGATCTGCAGATAGCCGTCGGCATCGATGGTGCCGACGTCGCCGGTGGGGAACCAGCCGTCCACCAGTGGGTCACCGCCCTCGCCCTTGAAATACTCGCGGACTATCCACGGGCCCTTGACGTAGAGGTCGCCAAACGTGGTGCCGTCCCATGGCAACTCCTTGCCCTCTGCATCCACGATCTTCATGTCCACGCCGTAGATGGCACGCCCCTGCTTGAGGCGTATCTTCATCTTCTCGGCTTCGGGCAAGGCGTCGTGCTTGTTCTTGAGCGTGCAAAGCGTGCCCAGCGGGCTCATCTCGGTCATGCCCCAGGCATGCAGCACTTCAACACCGTAGTCATCGTTGAAGGCCTGGATCATGGCCGGCGGGCAGGCTGAGCCGCCGATCACCGTGCGCTTGAGCGTCGAGAAGCGCAGGCCTGACGGCTTCATGTGGCCAAGCAACATTTGCCAGACTGTCGGCACACCCGCAGCGTAGGTGACCTTCTCGGCCTCGATCAGCTCGTACACCGATTTGCCGTCGAGCGCAGGGCCCGGGAACACCAGCTTGGCGCCCGTCAATGCGGCGGAATAGGGAATGCCCCAGGCGTTGACGTGAAACATGGGCACAACCGGCAATACGGCGTCGCGAGCCGACAGGCTCATCACATCAGGCAGTGCTGCAGCATAGGCATGCAGCGTGCTGGAGCGGTGGCTGTACAGCGCCGCCTTGGGGTTGCCCGTGGTGCCGCTGGTGTAGCACATGCTTGAGGCGGTGTTTTCGTCAAATGTCGGCCATGTGTACTTGCTCGATTGCGCACCAATCCATTTTTCGTAGCTGATGAGGTTGGGCACGCCGGAGTCTTTGGGCAGTTTGTCTTCATCGCAGAGCGCGATGTAGTGCTTGATGGTTGTGCATTTGGCATGCACGGCCTGCACCAGCGGCAAAAAGCTCAGGTCAAAACACAGGACCTGGTCTTCGGCGTGGTTGGCGATCCAGGCGATCTGGTCAGGGTGCAGGCGCGGGTTGATGGTGTGCAGCACGCGGCCCGAGCCGCTGACGCCGTAATACAGCTCGAAGTGGCGGTAACCATTCCAGGCCAGCGTGGCGACGCGATCGCTGAACGCCAGCTTCAGGCCATCGAGGGCATTGGCGACCTGGCGGGCGCGTTTGGCGGAATCCCTGTAGGTGTAGCGGTGCAGATCACCTTCAACACGGCGCGAAACAATCTCGGCATCGCCATGGTGACGTTCGGCAAATTCAATCAGGCCCGAAATCAGCAGTGGCTGACTTTGCATTAATCCCAGCATGGGAACTCCTTGGAAAACATTGGTTTCAGACCCTTCATCGTAATGGTTCGCCGGCTGCCGATTGACAAGAAAAACCCTGCTGATTGACGAGGCGCAAGTGTGGTTGTGCGGCCCCGAAAGTGCAACCCATGTCGCCGCGTCGACACCTGCTCCGCGTTTACCCTGAGTCTGCGGTGGGGGTGTGGCCGTTGGCACCAAGCCATCAAACCCGCGCAGGCAGCGGGCTACAAAAACAGGCGGAAAATAGAGGCCATGCCCTTTGACATCGCGTTCACTTCTTCAAGCCAGTTCCTCCGGGCCCAGCCCTGGTTTCGCCACCTGCCTGAAGCGCGACAGGCTCAGCTTATCAATGATGTTTTTACCCGCCAGGGCAAAAAAGGCGAGGTCCTGCTGCGCGCCGGTGACGGGGTTGAAGGCTGGTATGCCGTTCTGTCGGGCCTGGTCAAGCTGCAGAGCAGTTCCGGCGAGGGCCGGGTATCGGCATTTCTGGGCGTGCCTGATGGCGAGTGGTTTGGCGAAGGCTCCGCCATGAAGCCCGAGCCGCGCCGCTACGACGTCATCGCCCTGCGCGACACGGTCCTGTTCTGCCTGCCGCGCGCCAGCTTTGATGAACTGCTTGCAAACTGCCTGCCTTTCAACCACTTTCTGGTCGCGCATTTGAACAAGCGCCTGGGCCAGGCCATGACCATCATTGAAGCCGGCCGCCTGCGTTCGCCTGAACAGCGCGTGGCACTCTACCTGAGCCGGGTTTTCTGGCATGGGCGCCGTCGCCTCGTGCTGTCGCAGGAAGAGCTGGGCCACCTGGTTGGGCTGTCGCGGCAAACCGTCAACCGCGCACTCAAATCCATGGAGCAGCAAGGCCTGGTGTCGCTGGCGCTGGGCCGTGTCACCATGCTGGACGAACAGGCACTGACGGCCCATGCCGTCTGCGCCGACGCACCGCTCGCCAAAGCCGCCGTTTAACCCCTTCTGTGCAGGGCTGCTTGCATCACAAGACAATGTGGCCATGAACCAAGCCACAGCCACCGCCCCGGACACAGCCGCCGGACTGACCTGGGACAACCAGTTTGCGCAGCTGGGCCCCGGGTTTTTCACCAGACTCACGCCAACGCCTCTGCGTTCGCCCTACTGGGTCAGCCGCAACAGGGCGATGGCACGCGAGCTGGGCCTGGATGCGACCTGGTTTGAATCGCAGGCCGCGCTTGAAACCCTCACCGGCAACCAGGTCGCCGACGGCTCACAGCCTTTGGCCAGCGTTTACAGCGGCCACCAGTTCGGCCAGTGGGCCGGGCAACTGGGCGACGGACGGGCGATTCTCCTGGGTGGGCTGGACACACCTGCCGGCAACCTTGAAGTCCAGCTGAAAGGCGCTGGACACACGCCCTACTCCCGCATGGGCGATGGCCGCGCCGTGCTGCGCTCCTCGATCCGTGAATACCTGTGTTCCGAAGCCATGCACGGCCTGGGCATACCGACCACACGAGCCCTGTGCGTGACAGGCTCCGACGACAGGGTCCGCCGTGAAGAGATCGAAACCGCCGCCGTCGTCACCCGCACCGCGCCCAGTTTTATCCGCTTCGGACACTTCGAGCATTTCAGCTATGGCGAGCAGCACGAAGAACTCAAAACGCTGGCCGACTACGTCATTGACAACTTTTACCCGGCTTGCCGCGCTGCCGCCCAACCCTATGCCGCGCTGCTGGAGGCCGTCAGCGAACGCACCGCGCACCTGATGGCAGCCTGGCAGGCGGTGGGCTTTTGCCATGGGGTGATGAACACCGACAACATGAGCATTCTGGGCCTGACGATTGACTACGGCCCCTTCCAGTTCCTGGATGCCTTTGACCCCGGCCATATCTGTAACCACTCCGACACCCAGGGCCGCTACGCCTACAACAAGCAGCCCAACATCGCCTACTGGAATCTCTTTTGCCTCGGCCAGGCCCTCTTGCCGCTGATGGACAACCAGGAACAGGCCCTTGCCGCGCTGGAACCTTACAAGGCCATCTTCCCCGCAGCCCTGGAGGCAAAAATGCGTGCCAAACTGGGCCTGCCAGACGAGCACGAAGACGACAAGGCCCTGATCGACAGCACCTTCAAGCTGCTGGCCAGCAACAAGGTGGACTACACCATCTTCTGGCACCGCCTGTGCAGCTTCACGCCACAAAGCGGCCATGAGCCGGTGCGCGACCTGTTTTTTGACCGCGAGTCCTTCAACGCCTGGGCGATGCAATATTCGGAGCGCATCACACCGCTGGACGCGGGTGCGCGGGCGGAATTGATGCGCAAGACCAACCCGAAGTTCGTGCTGCGCAACCACCTGGGCGAAGAAGCCATACGGGCCGCGAAACAAAAGGACTTTTCGGGGGTCGACACCTTGTTGACCCTGCTTCAATCTCCCTTTGAGGAACATCCGGCGCACGAGGCCAAAGCCGGCTTTCCGCCCGACTGGGCGTCCTCAATTGAAATCAGCTGCAGTTCCTGAACTTTTTTATAGGACATCCCACATGAGCGCAAAAATCCAGAAAACCGATGCCGAATGGAAAGCCGTATTGGCCGAAAAAGGTGCTGAACCCGTTGCCTTCGAAGTGACTCGCCATGCCGGCACCGAACGCGCATTTACCGGCAAATACGAAGCCGTCTGGGCTGACGGCAGTTACCACTGCATCTGCTGCGGGGCCAAACTGTTCGATTCAGACACCAAATTTGACGCGGGTTGCGGCTGGCCCAGCTTTTCGCTTGCCATTCCGGGCGCGATTGAAGAGCATGTGGACCGCAAATATGGCATGACGCGGACCGAGACTGTTTGCGCCAGTTGCGGGGCACATCTTGGGCACGTTTTCCCTGACGGCCCAACCGATACGGGCTTGCGCTATTGCATGAATTCAGCGTCTTTGGACTTCAAGCCAACCTGAATGATGAGCCCCCACGGTCGCTCACTGCGTGTAGCTTCCTGCCCCCCTAGGGGGCCGCTGCGCCTGCGGTCTGGCAAAGCCAGTCCCGCGGCCCCGGCTTGCAAAGACACGCTCCTTGTACAGCCGATAATCAGTTTATGAAAATTCTTCTCGATTTCCTGCCCATCGTCCTGTTCTTCGGCATGTTCAAGTATGCCGAGGGCAACAAGGAGTGGGCCGCGGCAACCGCCACCGACTGGCTGGGTTTTATGGTTTCCGGCGGCATCGTCGGGCCGGCCGAGGCGCCGGTTCTACTGGCCACGGTCGTTGTGATCGTCGCCACGCTGGCGCAAATCGTCTGGCTCAAGGCCAGGGGCAAAAAGGTCGACACCATGCTCTGGATCAGCCTGGCCCTCGTCACGGTGCTGGGCGGCGCAACCATCTACTTTCACAGTGAAAGCTTCATCAAGTGGAAGCCGACCGTGCTGTACTGGGTGATGGGCGCCGGCCTGCTCATTGGCCAGGTGGTCTTCAAAAAGAACGGCATCAAGTCGCTCATGGACACTCAGATGAATCTGCCCGATGCGATCTGGCGCAAGGTCAACTTCAGCTGGGTTGGTTTTTTTGCCGCGATGGGCGCCATCAACATCTGGGTGGCCTACAACTTTTCCACCGCCACCTGGGTCAACTTCAAGCTCTTCGGCGGCATGGGGCTGATGGTGGTGTTTGTACTGGCGCAGGCGGTTTACCTGAACAAACACATCAAGCAGGACCCGACGTCATGAGCGCACTGAATAAAGCCGGTGAGGTCAGCGAGGCCTTGCCCATTCACTCCAATGCGCTGGAGGCGCGGCTCATCGCCATCCTGAAGCCAACGCGGCTTGAGGTGCTGGACGAAAGCGCTGCCCACGCCGGTCATGCCGGCGCCAACGCAGAAGGTTTCGGCACCCACTTTCGTGTCCGCATTGCAAGCCCGCTTTTCAGCGGCAAGACACGCGTGGCGCGGCATCGGCTTGTGTATGATGCACTGCAAAATTTCATTGATCAGGGCCTGCACGCGCTGGCCATCGAGATCATTGAAACCCCCTTTTAAACCAACATCCAACAGACAACTCCACAGGACATCCATGAAAAAGCAGGTTTTACTGGCAACCGTCGCGGCAGGCATGCTCGCCTTTGCCGCCCAGGGCGCCTTTGCGCAGAACGTCGCCATCGTCAATGGCAAGGCTGTCCCGAAGACGCGTCTCGATGCGCTGGCCCAGCAGATTGCCAAATCCGGCCGCCCCATCACCCCTGATGTGCAGGCCCAGTTGCGCGAGGAAGTCATCGCCCGCGAAGTCTTCATGCAGGAAGCCGAGAAACAGGGCCTGTCGACCAGCGACGACTACAAGACGCAGATGGAACTGGCCCGCCAGACCATCCTGATCCGTGCGCTGTTTGCCTCCTGGCAAGCCAAAAACCCGGTCACGGATGCCGACCTGAAAGCCGAGTACGACAAGTTCGCGGCAGCCAACGGCGGCAAGGAATACAAGGCCCGCCACATCCTGGTCGAAAAGGAAGCCGACGCCAAGGCCATCATCGCCAGCCTGAAAAAAGGCGGCAAGTTTGAAGACATCGCCAAAAAGCAGTCCAAGGACCCCGGATCAGGCGCCAACGGCGGCGACCTCGACTGGGCCAACCCGAGCAATTACGTGCCTGAATTCTCTGAGGCCCTGCTCAAGCTAAACAAGGGCCAGACAACCGAAGTTCCGGTCAAGACCCAGTACGGTTATCACGTCATCCGCGTCGATGACATCCGTAATGCCCAGATCCCGCCGTTTGAAGAACTCAAGCCACAGATCGCCCAGCAGATGGAGCAACAGCGCCTGGCCGGCTTCCAGCAGGAACTGCGTGACAAGGCCAAAGTCGAGTAAGCAGGCTTTCGAGCATCAAAAACGCGGCCTGGTGCCGCGTTTTTTGTTTCAGGACCCGCATGAGGTACGAGAGTCGAAGTCTCAATTGCTATTTTTTCGATAGCTGCTCACGCCCGTATTTATTGGCCCAGAAGCTTTTTTGATCCCTGAAAATAGCCTTTTTAGGCCCAGATGTTAAGTTGCAGCTTAACAATTGGCGAATTTTACAGCCGGCGGCCTGATTTGTTAACCTGCAACTTAATATTTTGACTGATTTCAGGTGCCAAATTTGGCTTCAGGCCAATAAATACGTGCGTTAGCAGCTACTAAATCAATAGCATCTGCGTATGACCCCCAAAACGCTTATCCCACCCAGCGCCGCGCGTTGTGCCAGAGCTGCATCCACGGGCTGTGCGCGCTGGCATCCAGCGGGGTCCAGCTCATCTGGATGTTGCGGAAGACGCGCTCCGGGTGCGGCATCATGGCCGTGAAGCGTCCGTCCGCCGTGGTCACTGCCGTCAGGCCGCCGGGGCTGCCGTTGGGGTTGGCCGGGTAGCTTTGCGCCGGCTGGCCGTGGTTGTCGACAAAACGCATGGCAGCGATGGCCGTCGCGGGGTCACCGCGGCCGCCCTGCTGCTTCTCGAAATTGGCAAAACCCTCACCGTGCGAGACGACGATGGGCAAGCGGCTGCCCGCCATGCCACCCAGGAACAGGCTGGGTGAATCCAGCACCTCGACCTGGCTCAGGCGGGCCTCGAAACGCTCGCTGCGGTTGGTCGTGAAGCGCGGCCAGGCGTCGGCGCCCGGAATGATGAGCGCCAGTTCGGCAAACATCTGGCAGCCGTTGCACACGCCCAGGCCGAAGGTGTCCTGGCGCCCAAAGAAGGTCTTGAATTGCGTGGACAGCACCTCATTGAACAAAATCGATCGCGCCCAGCCGATGCCGGCGCCCAGTGTGTCGCCATAGCTGAAGCCACCGCAGGCAACCACACCCTTGAAGTCGGCCAGCTGTGCGCGGCCGGTCTGCAGGTCGGTCATGTGCACGTCAATCGCCTCGAAACCGGCGGCGGTGAAGGCGTAGGCCATTTCGACATGGGAGTTGACGCCCTGCTCGCGCAGCACCGCCACGCGGGGGCGGGACAGGTTCAAACCTGGCGCTTCGGGAGCCTTTGAAGGCTCGAACGTCAGATGGACATTCAGGCCGGGATTGGCTGGGTCGCCAACAGAAGCGTGTTCGGCATCGGCGCCTTGCGGGTTGTCGCGCTGCTGGCATATCTTCCAGCTGACGGAGTCCCAGACCTGATGCAGGTCCTGCAGGCTGGCCTTGAAGACAGCCTTGGTATCGCGCCAGACCTGGACTTCGCCCTTGCCGACTTCAAGTTTGGCATGAGCGGGCCGGGTCTTGCCGACGAAATGGCTGTACTTCGACAAGCCATGCTCGCGCAGCACCTGCATGACCTCGTTGCGGATGTCGGTACGCACCTGGATGACCACGCCCAGCTCTTCGCTGAACAGTGCCTTGAGCGTGAGTTCTTCGCGGCGCGCGCCGACCTGGCTTGCCCAGTTCTTGCTGTCGCCGCTGTCCATGCGGCTGTCGCTGATGCCGTCGCCCTCGACGAGCAGCATGTCGATGTTGAGCGAAACGCCCACGTTGCCCGCAAACGCCATTTCGCAGGCGGTGGCCAGCAGGCCGCCGTCGCTGCGGTCGTGATAAGCCAGGATGTGGCCTTTGGCACGCAGGGCATTGATGGCGTTGACCAGGTTGACCAGGTCTTTGGCGTCGTCGAGGTCGGGCACCGCGCCGTCTTCATTGCCCAGCGTTTGCGCCAGGATGGAGCCGCCCATGCGGTTCTGGCCCTTGCCCAGATCGATCAATACCAGTGTGGTGTCGGCTTCGTCGGCATTGAGCTGCGGCGTCAGCGTGCCGCGCACGTCAGCCAGCGTCGCGAACGCGCTGACGATGAGCGACACGGGTGAAGTCACCTTTTTGGCGCTGCCGTCGTCCTTCCAGACGGTGCGCATCGACAGCGAATCCTTGCCGACGGGAATCGACACGCCCAGCGCCGGGCAAAGTTCCATGCCCACGGCTTTAACGGTTTCGTACAGCGCAGCGTCCTGGCCGGGCTCGCCGCAGGCGGCCATCCAGTTGGCCGACAGCTTGACGCGCGGCAATTCAATGGGCGCTGCCAGCAGGTTGGTAATGGCCTCGGCTACGGCCATACGGCCCGAAGCGGCGGCATTCACCACGGCCAGCGGCGTGCGTTCGCCCATACTCATCGCTTCGCCCGCAAAACCCTTGAAGTCGGCCAGCGTCACCGCACAATCTGCCACCGGCACCTGCCAGGGGCCGACCATCTGGTCACGGTGCGTCAGGCCACCCACGGCGCGGTCGCCGATGGTGATGAGGAAACGCTTGGAGGCGACCGTCGGGTGGCTCAGCACCGCAATCACGCTCTTTTGCAGGTCGACGCCGGTCAGGTCTATCGGCTTGATGATGGGGGTAACCGTCTTCACGTCCCGGTGCATCTTGGGCGGTTTGCCCAGCAGGACGTTCATCGGCATATCGACTGGCGCAGGGGCATCGTTATCCGAAAGCACCAGCTGCTTTTCTTCTGTCGCCTGGCCGATTACTGCAAACGGGCAACGCTCACGCTCACAGAAGGCCTGAAACTGCGCCAGCGACTCCGGCGCAATCGCCATGACGTAGCGCTCCTGGCTTTCATTGCTCCAGATTTCCTTGGGGCTGAGGCCGCTTTCTTCAAGCTGTACGGCGCGCAGGTCAAAACGTGCGCCCCGCCCCGCGTCATTGACCAGCTCGGGGAAGGCGTTGGACAAACCGCCTGCACCCACATCATGAATCGCCAGGATGGGATTGGCTGCGCCCAGTTGCGCGCAGCGGTTGATGACCTCCTGCGCACGGCGTTCAATCTCGGGGTTGCCGCGCTGGACCGAGTCAAAGTCAAGGCTGGCGGCATTGGTGCCAGACGCCATGGAGCTGGCCGCGCTGCCGCCCATGCCGATACGCATGCCGGGGCCGCCCAGCTGGATCAGCAAAGTGCCGGCAGGGAAGAGGATTTTCTTCGTGAGGCTGGCGTCAATCGTGCCGACACCGCCGGCAATCATGATCGGCTTGTGATAACCCCAGCGCTGGCCGCCGACGGTCTGCTCGTATTCGCGGAAGTAACCCGCTAGGTTGGGCCGGCCGAATTCATTGTTGAAGGCCGCGCCGCCCAGTGGGCCCTCGGTCATGATCTGCAGCGGGCTGGCGATGTGCTCCGGCTTGCCGTAGTCGCCATCAAACAGTTTTGACACGGTGAAACCTGTCAGGCCCGCCTTGGGTTTTGAGCCGCGCCCGGTTGCGCCCTCGTCACGAATCTCGCCGCCTGCGCCGGTGGATGCGCCAGGGAAAGGCGAAATCGCCGTGGGGTGGTTGTGCGTCTCAACCTTCATCAACACATGCATGAGGGTGTCGTCGGTCGCGCCATAGGCCTGCAGGCCGTTCTTTTCAGCCGCGTGAAAGTACTCGACTTTGGTGCCTTCCATGATGGAGGCGTTGTCTGAATAGGCCACCACCGTGTGCTGCGGGTTGAGCTTTTCGGTGTTGCGGATCATGCCGAACAGGCTCTTGTCCTGCGGCACACCGTCAATTGTGAAATCAGCGTTGAAAATCTTGTGCCGGCAATGCTCGCTGTTGGCTTGGGCAAACATCATCAGCTCGACGTCGGTCGGGTTGCGTTGGAGCTGGGTGAATGCATTGACCAGGTAATCGATTTCATCCACCGCCAGCGCCAGGCCGAATTCGCTGTTGGCCGCTTCCAGCGCGGCCTTGCCACCTGTGAGTACATCAATCGACTGCAGTGGCGCGGCCTGCAGTTCGGTGAACAGGCCGGCGGCTTCTGCGCGGTTGGACATCACGCTTTCGGTCATGCGGTCATGCAGCAAGGCGGCGATCTGCTGGCGTTGTTCGTCGTTGATAACCGGTTTGCCCAGCAACTGGGACCTGAACGACAGGTGGAACTCCGTGATGCGCTCGATGCGGCGCACAGCCAGGCCGCAGTTGCGGGCAATGTCGGTCGCCTTGGACGCCCAGGGTGAGACGGTGCCAAAACGCGGGGTGACCACAAAAATGGAGCCGCCCACAGCGCTGGCGGCAGGAATGGGCGCCGGTTCGCCATAGTTCAGCAAGGCCGCGAGCCGCGTTTTTTCAGCCGCTGAAGGAGGCGTATCGGTCGCGACAAGATGGACAAAGCGGGCCTGGACGCCGCTGATCTTGTCGTGTATGGCTTGCAGGCGCGGGAGAATTTGCTGGACGCGGAATTCGCTCAGGGCATTGATGCCCTCAGGCACGCCCTCAAAAGTCGTCAGGTGCAGGGTCACGGTAGCGGTGGCCTTGATGTTGTGGCGGGCAGCAGAACTGCCCTGGGGTTTCGCGCCCGCGGTCCCGATCAGGAAGGGTGCGCGTTAACCCTGAATTTTACCAGCCAGGAATTGCACCATTTTGGGTCTTTATCTGGCAAATCCGCAATCCCTTTATGGATGGCTCGGAGTGGGATAATCCGGCCATGAGCATTACGTACAAAAACGCCGAAGAAATCGAAGGCATGCGGGTGGCCTGCAAGCTGGCCTCTGAAGTCCTCGATTACTTGACCCCCTTCGTCAAGGCAGGTGTCACGACCCGCGAGATCGACAAACTGGCCAATGACTACATGGTCAATGTGCAGGGCACGGTCTCTGCGACGCTGGGCTACCAGCCGCCGGGCTATCCGCCCTACCCCGCATCCCTCTGCACATCGTTGAACCACGTGGTGTGCCACGGCATACCAAACGACAAGCCCTTGAAAAAGGGCGACATCATGAACATTGATGTCACCGTCATCACCAAAGAAGGCTGGTTCGGCGACAACAGCCGCATGTACATGATCGGCGATGTCTCGATTGCCGCGAAACGCCTGTGCCGCGTCACCTTTGAAGCCATGTGGCACGGCATCATGCGCGTCAAGCCGGGTGTGCGCCTTGGCGACATCGGTTTTGCCATCCAGACCTTTGCCGAAAGCCAGGGCTTCACCGTAGTGAGGGAATTCTGCGGTCATGGCATCGGCAAGAAATTTCATGAAGAGCCGCAGGTGCTGCATTACGGCCGCCCCGGTACGCTGGAAGAGCTCAAGCCCGGCATGACCTTCACCATCGAACCCATGATCAACGCCGGCAAACGCGACATCAAGGACGGTCCTGAAAAAGACGGCTGGACCATCGTCACGCGCGACCATTCGCTGTCTGCCCAATGGGAACACACCATCCTGGTGACCGACACCGGCTACGAGGTATTGACCCTGTCCGCCGGCAGCCCTGAGACACCGTCTTTTGTGTCGCAGGCGCAGGTGGCCCAGGCCGTCAGCGCCTGATGTCCTTGCCGGCAGGCAAAGTCAAGCCATGACCCATCTGGCCAAGGTGCGCGAGGACTATCGCGCCGGCAAAACCGCACTGTTTGAATCCCTTGCGGCAAGTGGGTCGTCCACCCGCGGCATTCACGGCCTGCTGCAAAAGCTGGCCAGACACACCGACGCTACGCTGCAGATACTCTGGCAGATCGCAGACTTCCCCCCGTCGGCCTGTCTTGTCGCCGCAGGCGGTTTTGGCCGTGGCGAGCTGTTCCCGCATTCCGATGTCGACGTGTTGTTGCTGCTGCCCGACGACAACAGGGCTGAAGACGATCCTGTACTGAAAGCCAAAATCGAGAGTTTCATCAGCAGCTGCTGGGACAGCGGTCTTGAAATTGGCTCCAGCGTACGGACCGTTGCCGAGTGCGCAGAGGAAGCTGCAAAAGACGTTACCGTCCAGACCTCTCTCCTGGAGGCCCGCCTGATCGCCGGGCAGAAAAAGAACTTCAACCGGCTGTGCCAAAAGCTCGATGCACTGATGGACCCGAAGGCTTTTTTTGTCGCCAAGACGCTGGAGATGCGTCAGCGCCACAACAAGTTTGAAAACACGCCTTACTCGCTCGAACCCAACTGCAAGGAGTCGCCCGGGGGCCTGCGGGATTTGCAGGTGGTGCTGTGGGTGGCGCGCGCCGCAGGTCTTGGCAAATCATGGGATGAGCTGGCACGCAGCGGCCTGGCCACGCCTTTTGAAGTACGCCAGATCAAGACCAACGAGGCCCTTCTCAGCCTGATCCGGGCCCGCCTGCATGTGATTTCAGGCCGCCGTGAAGACCGGCTGGTGTTTGATCTGCAGACTGCCGTGGCCGAGTCTTTTGGTTATTCTGCACAAGCCGACGATGGCAGCAAATTACCACGCCGCGCCAGCGAAGCGCTGATGAAGCGCTACTACTGGGCAGCCAAGGCCGTGACCCAGCTCAACCAGATTCTGCTGCTCAATATTGAAGAGCGGCTCAATCCCAGCAACTATCCACCCCGTGTCATCAACGAGCGTTTCCTTGACAAGGCCGGCATGCTGGAGGTCGCCAGTGATGACCTCTATGTGCGTGAGCCGCACGCGATTCTCGAAACATTCCTGCTGTTTGAAACCGACGTCGGTATCAAGGGCCTGTCGGCCCGCACGCTGCGCGCGCTTTACAACGCACGCGGGCTGATGACGGCGAAATTCCGCAGCGACCCGGTCAACCGCAACACCTTCCGGCAGATATTGCAGCAGCCCGAAGGCATCACCCATGCCATGCGATTGATGAACCAGACCTCGGTGCTGGGGCGCTACCTGTGGATATTCCGCAAGATCGTCGGGCAGATGCAGCACGACCTGTTTCATGTCTACACGGTGGACCAGCACATCCTGATGGTGCTGCGCAATGTGCGGCGCTTTTTCATGGCCGAACACTCGCACGAGTACCCCATGTGCTCGCAGCTCGCCGCCGGCTGGGACAAGCCGTGGATTCTCTACATCGCTGCGCTGTTCCACGACATCGCCAAGGGCCGCGGCGGCGACCATTCCGAACTGGGCTGCAAGGACGTCCGTGCCTTCTGCCGGCAGCACGGCATCGCGACTGAAGACGCCAGACTGGCCGAATTCCTGGTCGGTGAACACCTGACCATGAGCCGCATCGCACAGAAAGAAGACCTGAGCGACCCGGAAGTCATTGCCGCGTTTGCCAGGCGCGTGGGCAACGAGCGTTAC
The DNA here is from genome assembly GCA_040390295.1 of Pseudomonadota bacterium. Taxonomy (GTDB): domain Bacteria; phylum Pseudomonadota; class Gammaproteobacteria; order Burkholderiales; family Burkholderiaceae_C; genus Polaromonas. Next base: position 151,155 of record JAZJYR010000006.1, on the reverse strand, counting down.
CTGACCGCCCTTTACCTGCTGACGGTGGCCGACATTCGAGGCACCAGTCCGAAAGTCTGGAATGCATGGAAGGGCAAGCTGCTCGAGGACCTGTACCGCTACACCCTGCGTGTTCTGGGTGGCCGCGCGCCGGATGCAGATGCCGAAGTCGAGTCACGCAAACGCGAAGCGCTGACCACGCTGGCATTGCACGCAGAGCCTTTCGAGGCACACAAGGCCCTGTGGGACACGCTGGACGTCAGTTATTTCATGCGGCACGATGCGTCCGACATTGCCTGGCACGCCCGACATCTGTCACGCCATGTGGGCAAGGCCAAAGCCATTGTTCGTGCGCGGCGATCATCGGCAGGTGAAGGCATGCAGGTGCTGGTCTACACGCCCGATGCACCGGATCTTTTTGCGCGCATCTGCGGGTACTTTGACCAGGCCGGTTTCAGCATTCTGGATGCCAAGGTGCATACCGCCAAAAACGGCTATGCACTCGACACCTTCCAGGTCGTCAACCCTGACCTCGGCGACCATTACCGCGAACTGGCTGCCATGGTCGAGGCCGACCTGGACAGGACCATTGAAACCCCCGGCCCGCTGCCGACCCCGGGCAAAGGCAGGATCTCCCGCCGCGTGAAAAGTTTTCCGATCGCGCCCCGTGTTGACTTGCGACCTGATGAAAAGGCCCAGCGCTGGCTGCTCAGTGTGTCGGCCAGCGACCGTGTGGGCCTGCTGTACCTCATCGCCCGTGTGCTGGCCAAGCACCGCATCAACCTGCAGCTTGCCAAGGTCACGACCCTCGGCGAGCGCGTGGAAGATACCTTTTTGATCGATGGTCCGGAGCTGCAGCACAACAAGGCGCAGATTGCCATCGAGACCGAGCTGCTCCAGGCGCTGAACGCCTAGGACCTTCAGACGGGCGCTGCGTCCTCGCTGACAGTTTGACCTGGCTTGAGATAACGCAGCACCCTGCCCTTGTACGCACCGCCCGCCGGCAACACGGAGATACGCATCTCGGTGTGGGAATAGCCCAGCAACTCCATCTTTCGGTTAAAGCTGGTCCGGTTGCCGCGGTCCGGGTCCACGATCAGCACTTCAGCGCCAGGATTCGTGTGCATGTTGATGAACTGCGACAGCGCTTGCGGCTGGTCACGGTCATAGAGTACATCGCTGCCGATGATGAGGTCAAAGCGCGTCAGCAGGGGATTCTCGCGCGACCAGTTGCCGGCCTGGTATTTCATCGCAGGCAAATGGTTCAGCTTGAGGTTTTCAAGAAGGAATGCCGCCGTCAGCGGGTGGCAGTCGCTGGCGGTGATGTTGCCGCCACGGCGGTGTATGACAAGGCTGGCCAGCGCCAAACCGCACCCCAGTTCAAGAATGCGCTTGCCCTCCAGCTCATAAGTCTGCATGACATTGGCCAGCACATGACCAGAAGGCCAGAGCATTCCAAACAGCGGCCATGCGGCAGAAGAGATGCCTTGTGATTCAGCGTCGCCGTCAGGATCGTGGAACTGCTGGCGGTCCAGCAACGAGCGTATCTGAAGGTCGGCACCGTTGCCGCGAACCGTTTCAAACTTGAGTTTGTAGGGAAAGGTTTCTGCTGTGGGCAAAGCCGGCTGTAGAGGCGGCGGTTGAAGGGGTGACATGCGGAATCCTCCAGCGCATCACACGCCAATCTGACAAAGGAAAAGAGCCACAGGCAGTGTACGCCTGTGGCTCTTTTGTCTGGCTCCGCAAGCGTCGGTGCTGTACTGCGCCTTAACTGCCCAGCGAGGCTGCAATTTTGTCGATACCCACCTGTGCGCAGGCGGCATCTTTCTCACCGCCTGGTGCACCGGAGATGCCGACGGCACCAACCAGCTCCCTGCCGGCAAAAATCGGCAGGCCGCCTTCAATGGTGGTGATTTTTTCAAGCTGCATGAAACCGCCAAGATTGGGCTGCGGGCGCTTGGCCATGTCGGCACTTGGGGCTCGTGTGGTGAAAGCCGTGTAGGCCTTGCGCAGGCTGTTTTCAATCGTATGCGGATTCACGCCATCGTCGCTCAGGACAACTGCCGTGCGGGCATGGCGGTTGAGCACCGTGATGCTGACCTTGAAGCCGTCGGCACGGCAACGTTCGAGGGCGGCGCTGGCAAGCGTCATGGCCGAGGTCAATGAAATACTGCGTTCGCTGACCAGTCCGGGTGCACCCTGTGCCAGGGCCGTACCCGCAGCAAGGCATGCCGCCATCATCAAGATATTTTTAGTCCTGCGCATTGTTGTCTCCGTTGGTTGAAATTGTTATGGAGAGAACAGTGTAGGGCCGGGCGCGCGCGGCGTCCATGGGACCTTGGTGAGGCAAAGATATCAGGCCGACAGGAAGTGCCCCGGCGCTGAAGCGCCGCTTGCGCCGTCTGCCGTTGGCAGCGATTCGTCCCACAAGCGGGCAATGTAGCGGCCGCCAGTTTTACCGTTCGAGGCATCCGAGCAAAGCCAGCCTATGCCGCGCCGCATGATGGCCGCCGGCAACAGGTTGCCGTCAGCACCGCGCTTGTTCTCGCTCGGCGGCAAGAGATCTGTATCTGCCGCACCGCCGGGGAGATAAACGTTGACGTCAACGCCCTTGCCTTCCAGGTCCTGCGACCAGGCCCTGGACATGGCTTCCATCGCGGCCTTGGACGGGCCGTAGGGTGAATAGCCCTTGCGCACCATGGTCGGGTCGCTGGTTGAGATGTTGATGACCTTGCCAAAGCCTTTGGACAGCATGTAGGGCACGCAAACCCGGCTCATGTTGAACACACCGTTGACGTTGGTGGCCATGATGCTGCTCCAGTGCTGAGGCTCTATCTCCCAGAACGGCACGGGTTTGGTGTTGAAGGTCTCGCTGATGAGGCGCATGCCCTGCCCAGCATTGTTGACCAGCACATGCAATGCACCAAATTTTTCGAGGGTGAACTTCAGCACGCTTTCGCAGGCTGCAAAGTTGCTGACGTCTGCCGCAATGCCGAACATGCGGCCGGGGCCCGCGATCTCTGTACCCATGGCAATGGTTTCGCGCATTGCTTCAGACTCGGACGCACCTGTGACCACGACCTTTGCCCCAAGTGTTGCAAGCTCCAGCGCCATCTCGCGGCCCAGACCGCGAACGCCACCCGTGACGATGACCACGCGATCCTGCAGGGATGCGTCTTTTGTTTGTGACATGAATGACTTTCGAAAGTTTTGGGATTTCAACGCGCACGGGCACAACCGGGCATGGGCCCGGTTGTGCCTGTAGCGAACTCAGTATTTGCAGACGACGTTAAGCAGCGCCTGTCGCTTCTCGTGAACGACCGCGTGCACGGCCCTTTCCATCGCAGCCTTGAGCTGCGACGGGTCTTCAACGCGCTCACCGTAGGCACCGCTGGCCTCGGCGATTTTCTCGAACGCCGGGGAGGGGCTCAGGTCGGCCAGCAGCCTGCAGTCGTTGTTGGCGGAGACGCCGTCCTTGTACATGGCGGATGTCGAATTGCGCACGGCGCCATACAGCTGGTTGTTGTAGATCACCACCAGCACAGGCAGGTTCTGTGCGGCAGAAACCCAGTGGCAGGCTGTCGGGTTGTCGAACACATAAGCGCCATCGCCCAGCGTGGCGACTACCAGCTTGTCAGGGCTGGCCAGCTTCACGCCCAGCGCTGCGCCCAGGCCCCAACCCAGGCCGCCCGCCGGGCTTTGTCCGAGAAAACTCCCGCTTTGTTCGCGGTCAACATGCTCAAGGCGCAGGGGATATTCATTGACGAGAATGGCATCGGGGCCAGCCACATCTGAAATGCAGCGGCTGATCAGCTCCGGGGTTATGTGGGCAGCCTGACTGGCTTTTTCTGCCTGGGTGAGCCATCCATCACGCAGCGTTTTCCGGCGTGACGCCATCAGGCTGCGACGCTCTGCCACAGACGGGGCTTCGGATGCCTGTTCGGGCAGCAGTTTGGCCAGCTCCGCGTCGAGCGCCCGCAGCGCAACCGTGCAATCCGCCCTGATCGAGATATCAACGGGGAATGCGCGCGTCGGATAACGCGAAAATGCAGGGTCTTCAGCGATGTGAACCACCTTGCAATCGGCTGGCGGATTCTCAAGCGAAGGGATCCAGGGTACGTCGCACTCCAGCACGATGACGAGGTCAGCGTCCTGCAAAAACGGTTTGGTCTGGAAGCCCAGATGCATGTCGTGGCTGGTCGGCAGGCAGACATAGCGGCCATAGAGCGTGATCACGCCGATGGCGTATTTCTGCGCCAATGCTGAAAGCGCATCAAATCCGGCAGGGGTGCGGCCAGACGTGGACGTGATGATGAGTGGGCGCCTGGCCTTCGCCACCAGTGCGGCCAGTTCCTGTATTGCCGCCGGCTCAGGCCAGGCTGCACCGGCGACAGCCCGAATGCGTTTGGCCTCTGTGACCGCAATGGAAGTGCTGATGATTTCGCGGGGCAGCGACAGATAGGCCGGACCGCGAGGCGACGACATCATCAACTCCATCGCGCGGTCCACTGCGTTCACCGTCTCTGTGGCAATCTTCAACTCATAGTCCCACTTGACGAATTCGCGCAGCATGCCCGCCTGGTCAAACATCTCCTGTGCCCAGTGGATATTGCGGCTGCGTGAACCATGCAGGCCAGTCTCGGTGATGGGCGTGCGGCCTGCCATCAGGAGAATGGGCGCATTGTCACGGTTGGCGTTGGCCGCACCGTTCACGGTGTTGGCTGTGCCAACGTTGACGTGGACCATGACGGCCTGTGGCTTGCCTGTTACCAGGTAAACGCCATGGGCGATAGCCACTGCTGCGTTCTCATGCGTGACAACAATCGGCCTGGGGATGGACTTTGCGATCTCGGGATCGGCTTCAGCCATCGAAAAGGCTTCGACAATCGCCGGAAAATCAGTCCCGGGATTGCAGAAAAAATACTCTACGCCGTGCGCGCGCAGACGCCGCAACATGACCAGCGCGGAAAGCTCTTCTTTCGCCGTAACGGCGGCCGCGGGATTTTTTTGATCGATGGCCAAAGCCGACATGTCACCCATAAATTCCTGTCCTGAAAATCGTATTGACAGGCCCACGGCCTGCCGCCGTGTTTACTTGATGGACGCGCCCGACAGACGGATAACTTCCGTCAGCCGTTCAGTGTCCTTTTTGATTCGCGACTCAAACTGCGCGGTGCTTCCACCCACGACGTCACCACCCGCAATGCGTATGGTTTCAATGATCGCGGGATCCTTGAGTGCGCGATTCGTTTCCTCCTGAAGACGTACAACGATGTCTTTCGGCGTGCGCGACGGTACGAGCAGGCCGAACCAGCCCGTGAGTTCATAGTCCGGGATTCCCAGCGCCTCGGCAACTGTCGGCACATCAGGCAACAGGGGCGAACGTTTCAACGAAGTCACCGCGAGCGGCTTGAGTTTTCCGCTTTTGACGAACTGGAGGGCGACGGGCAAATTGACAAAGCCCACCTGCAGCGTTCCGCCAATGTGGTCAGTGGTTGCCTGCGCGTTGCCCTGATAGGCAACGTGCGTGAACTTGGCGCCGGTTTTGACACCGAGCAGTTCAGCGGCCAGATGGTTGGAGCTTCCAGCGCCGGGGCTGCCGTAGTTCAGCTTGCCCGGCTCCTTTTTGGCCAGTTCAACCAGTTCGCGCATGGACTTGACCGGAAGGGATGGATGCACCGTCACCACATTGATCAACTCCGCAACCTCGATCACAGGCGTGAGGTCTTTCGAAGGGCTGAACGGCATGCTTGCATAGAGCGAAGGATTCGCAGCCAGGGGCAATCCGTTGATGAGAATGGTGTAACCATCAGGTGCAGCCTTGGCTACAAAATCGCTGCCAATGTTCGTGCCTGCGCCCGGCTTGTACTCAACGAGTACAGGCTGTCCAAGGGATTCCTGGAGCTTGATGGCGATGGCGCGTGCGAATATGTCGGCCGTTCCACCAGGGGTGGCAGCCACGATGATCCTGACGGGCTTGGTGGGGTACGCCTGCGCCAGCGCAAGGCGGGGCAGTGTTGTGGCCAGCAAGGCAGATGCAGCAGAAAGAAGGAATTGACGACGCATGGGTATTGCCGCGGGTTTATTTTGCCGAACCAGCGCCGCCGGTGAACTTGATGACCTCGGTCAGGCGATCAGCGTCCTTTTTGATACGTGCATCAAACTGCGCAGCTGTACCGCCAACCACGTCACCACCGGCAACCTTGATGATGTCGATCAACGCCGGGTCTTTCAATGCCTTGACTGTTTCCTCCTGCAGGCGCGCGATGATTTCGGGCGGTGTTTTGGCGGGCGCTAGCAGGCCGAACCAGCCATTGAGTTCATAGTCGGGCATGCCGAGCGCCTCTGCAACCGTCGGCACATCAGGCAGCAGCGGCGAGCGCCTGGACGAGGTCACTGCCAGCGCCTTGAGCTTGCCAGCCTTGACGAACTGAAGTGCAACTGGCAGGTTCACAAACCCGACCTGCAGCGTGCCACCGATGTGATCCGTGGTGGCCTGTGCATTCCCCTGGTACGCCACATGCGTGACCTTCGCACCGGTCTTCATGGCCAGCAGTTCTGCAGACAAATAGCCGGAGCTGCCTACACCGGGCGTTCCGTAGTTCATCTTGCCCGGCTCCTTCTTCATCAACGCGACCAGTTCCTTCATGTTGTTCACGGGAACGCTGGGGTGTACCGTCACCACATTCATGAGTGACGCCACTTCGGTGATCGCGGCCAGGTCCTTCGTGGGATTGAACGGGAGATTTGAATACAGCACCGGGTTGACTGAAAGGGTAATGCCATTGATCAGCAACGTGTAACCGTCCGGCGCAGACTTTGCCACGTAGTCGGTACCAATATTGGTGGAGGCGCCTGGCTTGTATTCAACCAGCACTGGCTTGCCAAGGGAATCCTGCAGCTTCTGCGCGATGGCACGCGCAAAGATATCAGAGGTACCGCCAGGCGTTGCCGGAACGATGATGCGAATGGGTTTCGCGGGATAGGCCTGGGCAAGCGCAAGTTGCGGCAGCGCGGACACACCCATCATCGAGGCGAGTGCAAGCAAGAAATGACGACGCATAAATACTCCTGTAAAACAAAACAACGTGTGCAAGGTAATAGCAGTTCCCGTGCCTGCATGGTTGTCAGGACAAACCCCACGCAGGCTTCAACCAGCAAGTACAGAAGAGAAATTGCATATCAGGCAACCTTGCATGTCTGCTTTGATGAGTATCAATTGTGTGTGTCAAAGGTATTTCTTTAAAATGATATTATTTTCTTATTCCATACTATTGAGGACATATCAAAATGGAGTGGACACAGCGCTTGAGAATGCGCCAGCTTTACCTGCTGGTCGCCCTGTACGAGACCCGCAATGTCAGTCATACCGCAACACAAATGGGCGTGACGCAACCGGGCCTGTCCAAGTGGCTGAGCGAGCTTGAAGAAGATCTGAACGTCAAGCTCTTCAAGCGCAACTCGCGCGGCCTGACGCCCACCGAGTTCTGCACGGCACTCGTATCCCATGCGCGGGCCATCATCGGCGAGCTGGACCGGACGCAGGCCACGATACGGCTGATGTCCATAGGCGCCTCCGGGAACCTGGTTGTGGGCACCACACCCACAGTGGCAACGGGGCTGGTTCCCAAGGCCGCAGGCTACTTTCGCAAGCGCTTCCCTGACGCCTACCTCAATATCATCGAGAACCGGCTTGATGCGCTGCTGCCGCAACTCGAAGAAGGCCGCGTGGACCTGGTCATCACCCGGACCGACCAGGCGAGGCTGGACGCCGGAGTGCGCTGCGACATCCTTCACCCCGAACAAATACGTGTTGTGGTGGGCGCCAACCATCCACTGGCCAAAAAACGAAAGGTGGACTGGCCGGACGTGCTGCGTTATCCGTGGGTGATTCCGCCCAAAGTCAGCCCGCTGCGGCGTGAACTGGAGCATGAGCTGGCGCTTGCCGGCCAGCCATCGCCACGCTATCGCGTGGAGACCGGCTCCACGCTGGTCATCGTCACCATGCTTCAGGATGGCGATCTGGTTGCACCCATGTCAGCCAGGCTCATGCACTATTTTCAGGGCCTGAAGCAGGTTGTGCCGTTGCCCCTGCCCTACCTGCGCGAGGGTAGTGTGGGCGTCATCCGCCGTCGTGAAGCCACGGAATCCCCCATGCTCAAGGCCTTTATGGACGGCCTGCGTATGCATGCCGATGGCTGAAAGTCATCAAGCCGCACACATCAAAAACCCGGACATCCGTTTTTTTTCAAGAGTCCTGCGGGTGCACCATGGCAGCGCGGCTCCTGCCGTAACTGCACCCCTCCTGTGCCTTTTGGGCATTACGCAGGCCGAAACAGCCCGATGGCACACGCCACTTTGCACCAATGTGCAGAATCAAACACCCACCGGCCATTTCTCGACCCCGCACGGGGTCTTCAGCTATCAACCTGGATATATATCTGAATGATTTTTGGATATGACGGCGATTTTGGCGGCTTGCGCAAACACCTCGTTATGGCGAATCATTCGCTTCTTATTTACTCAGAAAAATTGACCACATGTCTTCCCACGTACTGATTGCCGGCGCTGGCCCGGTGGGGCTGGTGAGCGCTCTGACGCTGGCAACTGCCGGTGTAGCCGTGACAGTTTTTGAGCGCAACACGACTGCACCAGAAGATCTTCGCGCCTCTACTTTCCACCCACCCACGCTGGACATGCTGGCACGCTTCGGACTGACCGAGGAGCTGGTCTCCCTGGGCCTGGTCGCACGCTACACGCAACAGCGCGACCGCAAGGAAGGCCTTGTGGCCGAGTTCGACATGGCGCTTCTGGAGGGCGAAACACAACACCCCTTCCGACTGCAATGCGAACAGTGGAAACTGAACAAGCTGCTGATTGACCGCATCGCCAAATTTCCGCACGCGAAGATCATGCTGGGCGCTGAGCTCCAGTCCGTATCTCAGGATGACAACCACGTTGAAGTCACAGCCAAGACTCCAGACGGCATCCAGACGTTCAGCGGCGACTACCTCATCGGCGCTGACGGCGCATGGAGCGCTGTTCGCCAATCTCTGGGCATCGAGTTCGAAGGGTTCACCTATCCGGAGCGGTTCCTGGTGGTGTCGACCGACTTTGAGTTTGCCGACCATCTCCCCAAACTGTCTTATGTGAACTATGTGTCCGACCCTCAGGAGTGGTGCGTACTGCTGCGCGTGCCATCGCTTTGGCGCGTGCTTTTCCCGACGCGTCCGGAGGAGTCCGACGAAGAAGTCCTCACGGACGAATCCATCCAGGCCCGCCTGCAAAACCTCTTGCCCAAAGGCTCGCCCTACCCCACTGTGCACCGTACGCTCTACAAGGTACATCAGCGTGTCGCCAGGGAGTTCCGCCGTGGCCGCGTGATCCTGGCCGGGGACGCAGCGCACATCAACAACCCGCTGGGCGGCATGGGCATGAACGGTGGCGTGCAGGACGCCTTCAACCTTTCCGACAAACTGGTCGAAATCCTGGTGTCAGGTGCTTCACCCGATCTGCTCGACCGCTACGAGCGGCAAAGGCGTTCAGTTGCCATTGAATACATCAATGCCAACACCGCCCGTAACAAGAAGACGATTGAAGAGCGCGACCCCGAGGCGCGCCGCAAGACCCAGGACGAACTGCGCGCGATCGCAGCCGACCCATCAGCCGCGAGGGACTACCTTCGCAAAACATCCATGATTGATGCGCTTGAACGCGCGGAGTCCATTACATGAAGCAAGGTCTCAGCACCAAAACCGGCACGCAAAAACGTGCAGAACTCAAAGCCCGCTTTACCAAGGGCAACCTGGTCGTCGCACCCGGTGTTTTTGAAATGGTCTCGGCCAAGATTGCTGACCAGATGGGCTTTGAGGCCCTGTACATGACGGGCTATGGCACCGTCGCGTCCTACATGGGCCTGCCCGATGCCGGCCTGGCCAGCTACACCGACATGGTCAACCGCGTCACGCAATACGTGAGCATTACCGACACGCCCATGATTTGTGATGGCGATACCGGCTATGGCGGCCTGCTCAACGTCATGCACACCGTTCGCGGTTATGAAACTGCAGGCGCCTGCGCCATCCAGCTGGAAGACCAGGAATTCCCAAAGAAATGCGGCCACATGCTCGGTCGCCGCGTGGTGCCCACCGAAGACATGGTCGCCAAGATCAGGGTCGCGGCCGAAACGCGCACCGACAAGAACTTCCAGATCATCGCGCGCACTGATGCACGCACCGTCCATGGCCTGGACGAAGCCCTGCGCCGCATGGAGAAATATGCTCGCGCCGGCGCTGACATCCTTTTCATCGAGAGTCCTGAATCGGTTGAAGAGATGGAAACCATAGGCAAGGCGTTCGACCTGCCCCTGGTCGCCAACATGGTTGAAACAGGCCGCACGCCTGTGCTCACCAAGGAAGAACTGCAGCGCATAGGTTTCGGTCTGGTGATCTTCCCTTCGGCGGCATTCCTGTCGGCCGGCGCCGCCTTCAAGAATGTTTACAGCCACATCAAGGCGACCGGGTCGAGTGCCAACATCAAGCAGGAGCTTCATGACTTCCAGGACTTCTCGAAGCTGATGGGTTTTGACTGGGTGGCTGATTTCGACAAGCGTCATGCCGTCGGTGAAGAGGCCAAATCTTGAGCAAGGAAGACATCTACCGCAAGCAGAACATGGGTAATGCATCGGGCATCGGCTCACGCTGCGGGCTGATCCTGGTGGACTTCGTCAATGGTTTTGTCGATGAAGAACAATTTGGCGGGCCTCACATCGCGGCGGCTGTCGAGTCCACCGTGCCCTTGCTGGCAGCTTTCCGCAAGGCGGGTCTGCCGGTCGTGCACACCCGTGTGGTATTTGCAGACGACGGGGCTAACAAAAACGTGTTCTGCATGAAGGTGCCGCCGCTCCTCACGCTCACCGAAAACGCACCGGGCTCCCAGATCGTTCCACAGCTCACCCCGATAGCCGGTGAATGGGTGTTGCGCAAGGTATCTGCGTCTGCCTTTTTCTCGACCGGCCTGTCTGAATGGCTGCACCTGCGCGGCGTTGATACCGCCGTCATTGTGGGTTGCACCACCAGCGGCTGTGTGCGTGCCACCGTTGTGGATTCCATGCAGTTCAACTTCCGCACCGTCGTCATTGAGGACTGCGTAGGCGATCGTGCCATCGAGCCACACGACGCCAACCTGTTTGACATGCGCCAGAAATACGCCGACGTGATGACACGCGACACCTTCCTTCAACTACTTTCGAAAGCCTGAGCATGGATCACCTTGGTTACCGCATGAAGTTCGGGGCCCTCGGCCCCTCCACCAACACCATCGTCCAGCCGGACTTTGACGACATGCGGCCGGTTGGCGTCACCAACCACTACAGCCGAATCATCATCCCGAACGACCCGGTCAACACCGACGAAGAGTTTTTGCAGCTGGTGCACAACATTCAGGAAAACACCCTGCAGGCGCTGGACGTCCTCAAAAGCTGCGAGATGCAATACCTGGTGATGGGCATGTCCGCCGCCACCTTCTGGGACGGCCGCAAGGGTGCTGAAAAATACCTGGACATGATGCGCGATCGCGCTGGTGTGGGCGTGTCCTGCGGTTCGTTCGCGACCGAGGCAGCCCTCAACACCTACAAGGCCAAGCGCATCGCCTTTGTCTCGCCCTACTTTCCGGTGGCCAACGACCAGGTCAGGCGCTTCTACCAGGATTGCGGCTTTACCGTGGTCCGCGATATCTGCCTGCGCCGCCCCAGCCCGGTACAGATCGCCCACACGACAGACGAGATGTGCCGTGACGCACTCAAACAGCTTGACGGCGATGATGTCGACGCGATCGTTCAGGTCGGCACCAACCTCTCCATGGTGCGTTTTGCTGCCGCCGCCGAATGGGTGCTGGGCAAGCCGGTGATCGCCATCAACACGGCGACCTACTGGCACGCCCTTCGTGCCTGCGGTATCAACGACAAGCTGCAGGGCTTCGGCAAGCTGCTTTCACACTACTAATCGGTATTGCCCAGATGATTGCAGGTCAAATAATCAACGGCCTGATGGTGGGTGGCCTTTATGCCCTTGTGGCCGTTGGCTTCACCCTCATCGTCGGGGTTCTTCATCGCATCAACTTCGCGCACACCGAGGTTTTCATGGTCGGTGGGTTCGCTGGCCTGGTGATTGCGCAGGCTGTCCCCTCCATTCCCCTGGCCATGGCCGGGGCGTTTGTGATTGGCGGGGTTTTCGGTATCGTTGTGGAGCGCATCAGCTTTCGAAATCTCGACTCCGAAGAAGCATCCATCACGGCAGCCCTGTCCTCCATGGCGGTCGGCCTGTTGATGCTTGATCTGGTCCATCACATTTGGGGTTCGGAGCCCTTGTCTTTCCCCCTCGTCAATGCGCTGGGTTCGGGCAGCTTTGAAATTTTCGGCGTGCGCTTTGTGCCGGTTCAGGGACTGGTGCTGGCCCTGACGCTGGTGCTGGTGCTGGTGCTGTACTTTGTGATCGAAAAGACCCATACGGGTCGCAACATCCGCGCTGTGTCCGATAACGCCACCGCTGCAGCCCTGCTTGGCATACCGGTGAAGTTTGTGGGCCAGCAGGTGTTCTTCATCACGTCCGCACTGGCAGCCCTGACGGGCCTGCTCTTCGCGTTGCGCGTCGGCACGGTCAATTCGGATATCGGCATGACTTTTGCACTCAAGGCCCTGGCTGTTACAGCCATTGGCGGCATGGGCAATTTGTGGGGCGCTGTGGTCGGTGGCCTGCTGGTGGGTTTGCTTGAAGCCATGGCCGTGCAATTTGGTTTCGGCCCGCTGGCCGATCTCATTGTCTGGGGATTCATGATTGTGGTGTTGCTGGTCAGGCCCCAGGGCTTGTTTGGAAGCGTCTTCCATGGTGCGGGAGCGCGGGCATGAGTTCAGATTTGCTGTTTTTCACCGCCGTCAATATTTTGATGGCGTGGAGCGTCTACATCGCCCTGTCTGCAGGTGCCCTGACCTTCGGTGCCAGCGCCTTCATGGCCGTCGGCTGTTACGTGGCGGGCATGTTGACCGTCAAGGCCGGATGGCCCCTGATACCGTCCTGCCTGATTGGCGCATTGGTGTCGGGTGTGCTCGGTTTTGCTTTTGGCTTCCCCGCCCTTCGCGTGCGCGGCATTTACCTCATCCTGACCACCATAGGCATCGCGATGTCGATGGTGGTGATCCTTGAAAACATCGACTTTGTCGGCGGTACGGTCGGCCTGGGCGGCATGTCGGGTGCCACCGTCTGGCATGGCGCGGGCGCGGTACTGGTCGTCGGCGCTGCCTTGTGGTGGGTGTCAAAATCGCCGCTGCAACGCGTGCTCGATGCCGTGCGCGAAGACGACGAAGTAGCCGCCTCGCTGGGCATGAATGTTGTCTTCGTCAAGCTCACTGCCTTTGCCATCGGCTCGGCAGTGGCCGGCTTTGCGGGCGGACTTTATGGCCATTACCTCACCTTCGTGCGGCCTGACACTTTCAACGTCCTGATCTCGATTTATGCGGTGATGTTTGTCATTCTGGGCGGCACCAACAACTTCTGGGGTGCCGCGCTCGGCGCGGCCATCATGACCATCCTGCCTGAACAGGTCACCTTCATGCGCGAATGGCGACCCAGCGTGTTCGCCCTGACCATCATCGTGCTGTTGCTGTTCCGTCCCCAGGGACTTATCACGAAGCGGTTTTCAACGATCAGGCTCGCGAGGAAATCATCATGAGCGAACCACTTCTGATCGCCACAGGCCTGTCCAAGTCTTTCGGCGGCCTCAAGGCCCTGTCAAATGTGTCGCTGACAGTTGAGCGCGGTGAAATCCTCGGCATCGTCGGACCCAACGGCGCCGGCAAGTCGGTACTGATCAACCTCATTACCAAGTTCTATGCGCCTACCGCGGGAACGCTGCAGTTTGCAGGTGAAGACGCCACCTCCCTGTCACGCCTGCAGATGGCACGTACGGGTGTGGCCCGGACTTTTCAGAACATACGCCTGTTCAAGCGCATGACCGTGCTTGAAAACGTGCTGGTCGCCGACCCGCAAACAACGGCGTCCCCCTTTCGCAGCGCTGTCTTGCGCAAAAGCAGGCTGGACCGAGCCGTCGCCCTGCTTGACCTGATGCGCCTGACGGACCTGGCCGATCAGGTGGCGGGCAGCCTGCCTTATGGCGCTGCACGCCGTCTGGAGATTGCCCGTGCACTGGCCACGGGTCCCAGGCTGCTCCTGCTTGACGAGCCAGCGGCCGGCATGAATGAAGAAGAAACCGCAGCACTGGTGGAAGACATCGGCAAGGCACGTCAACGCGTCGAAGGTATTTTGCTGGTCGAGCATGACATGTCGCTGATACGCGCACTGTCAAGCCGGCTGGTCGCCCTGATTGCAGGCATGAAGGTCGCCGAAGGCAGCGTGGATGCCGTTCTTTCAGACCCGCAGGTCATCGAAGCCTACCTCGGTCCGGATGACGATGCCCCTGCGGTAGAAAGGCTGGCCGCATGAGCGCCCTTCTTTCGGTCCAGAACCTTGAAGTCAACTATGGTGCGATCCGCGCCTTGCGTGGCGTCACGCTGAACGTGCAGCCGGGTGAAACCGTCGCCGTCATCGGCGCCAACGGTGCTGGCAAATCAACCCTCATGCGCACACTTTCAGGCCTGCTCAGGCCGGTAGCAGGAAGCGCTGTGTTTGGCGACATGGATCTGGCAAAAACCGCTTCGCATGCGATTGCACGGGGTGGCCTGCTGCACATCCCCGAAGGCCGGGGCACCCTGGGCCGGCTGACGGTGGCAGAAAATCTGCGCATTGCCTTTGACCGCGACCCTGGCGCCACGGGCGGAGAGTCGTTTGAAGATGCCTGCGAACGTGTTTTTGCACGTTTCCCGCGCCTGAAAGAGCGGCTCAAGCAGGCAGCCGGCAGCATGTCCGGCGGCGAGCAGCAACAGCTGGCCATGGCGCGCCCATTGCTCGCAAAGCCCAAGCTGCTGATGCTGGACGAGCCCTCACTGGGTCTGTCACCCGTCATGGTGTCTACCGTCTTTTCCGTGCTTCGTGAGCTTCGTGATGCCGGCATGACCATCCTCATCGTTGAGCAGAATGCACGCGCGGCGCTCAAGCTCTCGCACCGTGCCTATGTGCTCAAGCAGGGGCGCATGGTGCATGAGGGCACGTCCATGGACATGCTGTCTGACAACTCTGTTCTTTCCCACTATCTCGGCGCTTAAATCAACTTACCTAACCTCAAGGAGCTTTGCATGTCACCCAAGTTTTCACGCCGCCTGGCTGTGTCCGCCATCAGCCTGGTCATCGCGAGCGCTGCGTTCGCGCAGGCAAAGCCACCCATCAAGATCGTGCACACTGCACCGCTGTCTGGCCAGCTCGGCTCTGTCGGCAAGCTGCAGGCGATTGCGGTGGATATCGCCGTGGAAGACATCAACAAGTCCGGTGGCATCAACGGCAGCATGATCGAGATCGTCCGTTTTGATGACCAGCTCAAACCGGACCAGGGCGTGTTGCGCGTTCGTGAAGCACACGGTGCAGGTGCACTCGCCGTACTCGGCCCCATGTCGTCCACCCAGTGGGAAACAGCCCGCGCCACCATCAACCAGCTGAAGATTCCGGCAGTCAACATGAATGCCAACAAGCCCGGCATTGGCGGCCGCCCTTACGGCACGCGCCTCAACACGCCTGACGATGTGGCACTGCCCCAGGGCTTTGCCGAGTTTGTCAAACTGTTCCCCAAGGCCAAACGTGTGGTCATCATGGCCGACGTTCGCGAGGCAGCCGGCAAGTCGGCTGCAGAGGAATGGACCAAACTCGCCAAATCCAAGGGGCTTGAAGTGGTGGGCGCACTCGAGTTCACATCCGGCCAGACCGACTTCTCGCCTGTGGCCATCAAGCTCAAGGATTTGAAGCCCGACATGGTTCTGGCATCCATCCTGTCCGGTGATGCCGGCAAGCTGGCCCGCGAACTGCAGATTCAGGACGTGCAGACGCCCATCCTGTGCAGCCCGCTGATTTACCCGGGCGTGTTCCCCCAAACCGTCGTCAAGACGGTCGGCGCCCAGGCCAAGCAGTGGTTTACCGTGGGCCAGGCCTCCAATGACTTCGCCTCCGGTGATCTGGTGGCCTACAAGAAGTTTGTAGACCGTTATGTGGCCGCCATCGCCAAGGATGCAGCGCTGAACCAGTTCCAGCCGCCCAATGTTTCCAACACCAGCCTGGGTTATGACGCTGTGTACCTGGTCGCCATGTCGGCACGCAAGGCCGGCATTGACGGCAGCACGCCGATTGAGGCTGCCCGCGACAAACTGCGCGACGCCATCAACGCCCAGAAGACATTCCGCGGCGTGAACGAAATCGTTTTTGATGCGAACGGCGACGGCGCAGAAAAAGTCGGCGCACTGCAGGTCGACCCTGCAACGTCCACCTGGAAATTCCTGACTGCCAAGTAACAAGCAGGTTTTGAAGGGCGACACCCGATGCCAGACACAGGCCCACCCATGACCTTCGTGCTGCTGCACGGCTCGTGGCACGGTGCCTGGTGCTGGCAGCGGGTTGCAGACCATCTGCGTTCACTGGGGCACCGGGTGACCACACCCAACCAGACCGGCGTCGGCGAGCGCAGTCACCTGATCTCGGCCGACATCACGCTGGATACCTTTGTGGAAGACATCGTCAACCACATCACGCATGAAGAACTGGACGACATCGTTTTTGTGGGCCACAGCTTCGGCGGCATCCCGATGACAGGTGTGGCAGACCGTATGCCCGAACGCATACGCCATCTGGTTTACCTTGACAGCCTGATTCTCCAGCCCGGCAAAAGCCTGTTTTCAACCTACCCGCCGCACGTGGTGGAAGAGCGAAAAACGCAGGCACTCGCAACGCCCGGTGGCCTGGGCCTGCCCGCGCCACCGGCGACTTTTTTTGGCATGCAGGCCGGCACGGACGATGAAGCCTGGGTGCAGCGGCGACTGACGCCGCAGCCACTGAGCCTTTACAGCAGCCCGCTGAACCTGAAGAACCCCATAGGCAATGGGTTGCCGCGAACCTATATTTATTGCACTGACCCCGCCGTCGCATTGGCAGAACCCATGCGCCAGTGGGTGCGGGACCAGGGCAACTGGGGCTGGCGCGAAATCGCTACCGGCCACAACGCCATGATCACCGCGCCCGAGGAACTGACCGCCATGCTGCTCGACATCGGGCGGCAAACAGCGCCCGAATCCTCCACCACACACTGACTTCAACGCCTTCACAGAGAGCAAGCAACATGATCGACGACAAAATGCAGCGCACCGCCGCCATCGCAGATTTCCTGAGCCGTCCCCAGGCGAGTTTTATCAACGGCAAATTTGTGGATGCGGGCAACCAGCATCATGTGCCCGTATTTGACCCGGCCAGCGGCGAACAGCTGGGTGACCTGCTGGAGGCCGATGCGGCTGAAGTGGACCTGGCGGCACGCACCGCACGCGAAGCCTTTGAAGATGGCCGCTGGTCAGGCCTGACCGTTGAACATCGCCAGAACGCGTTGATGAAGATTCACGATGCCATCATCGCGGGTAAATCCGAACTCTCTGAAATTGAAAGCGCGACCACCGGCATTCCGCTGGCGCAGATCGAGGGTTTTTACATTCCCCGCTCGGCCTACAACTTCAAATTTTTTGCAGAGTTCATCGGCCAGGTTGGCGGCGACCTGTACACGCAGGAGCCAGGTTACGTCACCAGCGTGTTCCGCGAGCCCGTCGGCGTCGCCGGCCTGCTGGGCCCATGGAATGCGCCCGTCACGCTGTGCTCGATGAAGATCGCCGCCGCGATTGCTTTCGGCAACACCTGCGTGGTCAAGCCGTCTGAAATTGCAGCCGCCGGCATGCAGCGCTTCATGGAAATCCTGCACAGCACCGGCCTGCCCACCGGCGTGGTCAATCTGGTCAACGGCCGCGGCCCCATCACCGGCTCGGCCCTTGTCGAGCACCCGGACATCAATGTCGTCTCGTTCACCGGCGGCACGACCACCGGCCGCGCCATCCTGTCGTCTGCAGCCAAGGGCCTGAAGGCCTGCACCATGGAGCTGGGCGGCAAGTCGGCCAGCATCATCTGCGCCGACGCCGACCTGGACCGCGCACTGGACGCTGCCCTGCTCGGCATCTACGGCGGCAATGGCCAGCAATGCCTGGCCGGCTCACGCATTTTGGTCGAACGTTCGATTGCCGACAAATTCATTGCCGCATTTGTCGAACGTGTCAAAAACATCAAGATCGGCCACCCTTCGCAGCGAAGCAGCGAAATGGGTCCGCTGGCATCGAAGGCGCACATGGAGCGCGTGCTTTCTTATGCCGAAGTGGCCAGGGCCGATGGCGCAGAAATCCTCACAGGCGGCAAGCGTGTTGAGTCCATGGGTAATGGCTACTACATCGAGCCGACTGTGGTGCGCGCGCCCAGCAATGCAGCACGCGTCTGCCAGGAAGAAATCTTTGGCCCTTTTGCAACTTTTGTGACCTTCGACACGTTTGAAGAGGCACTCAATATCGCCAACGACAGCACCTTCGGTCTGGTCGCCTATGTCTGGACCAGCAACCTCGACAAGGCCAATGCGGCGATGCGCAAGCTGCGTACCGGCACAGTCTGGGTCAATACCCCTGTGGTGCGCGATTTGCGCTCTGCATTTGGCGGCTACCGCGAATCCGGCATTGGCCGTGAAGGCGGCAAAGGCTGCATGGCGCTCTACACCGAAGAAAAAACCACCATGGTCGCCATCGACAAGATGCCGATTCGCCGCCTTGGGGCGTCAGCATGAGCATTGGCGTGATGGATCTTTCCCGACTGCCCCCGCCCGCCGGCATGCGCCTGGCCATCGTCGGTGGTTGCGGCGGCATTGGCACGCGTCTGGTCGAGGCATCGCTGGCAGCGGGCATGCAGGTTGCCAATCTTGACCTCGCGGTATCCATGCTCAAGCGCCCGGCCCTGCCCGGCGAATGGCAGATTGCCTGCGATGCGTCAAAGGCTGCAGATATTGCAATCGGCTTTGCGGAGATCGCAGCGAAATGGGGTGCACTCGACGGCATGGTGCATCTGGCCGGCTTCACGCCGCCGCCGTCCGCCATGCGTGACACCAGCGAGCAAAGCTGGGACGAGGTCATGAACGTCAACACACGCGGCGCCTTCCTCAGTGTGCGCGCCGCCCTGCCCCTGCTCGACAAGGGCAATGACGCCGCCATTGTGCTGACGTCGTCCGGCCTCTCGGTTTCTGCAGACAAGGGCGTTGGCCCCTACGCTGCAGCCAAGGCCGCCATCAATGCCATGACGCGCAACCTGGCCAAGGAAAACGCACCTTCGATCCGCGTCAACGCCGTCGCGCCCGGCCCGATTGAAACCGCCTTCCTGTCAGGCGGCACCGGCCGTGGCGGTGATGTCAACAACAAGGACGGCTGGTTTGCAGCCGGCCGCACCGCCATAGAAGCCACCATTCCACAAGGCCGTGTCGGCCAGCCCGATGATGTGGTCGGCCCCATCCTGTTTTTGCTGGGCCAGGCCTCGCGCTACATGACCGGGCAGATTCTTTACATCAACGGCGGCCGCCTCATGTTTTAGGCAGACTTACAAAGCATCATGAAAACCCAGAAAATCGGAAACTTCCAGGTCGACCTGGTGCTTGAAACCGAAGGCAGCTTTTCGCCGCTGGAGTTTGTGGTGCCCAACATCACGCCTGAACAGATAGCGGCGCATTCTGACTGGCTCAAGCCTGTTTTTGTGACCGAGGACAACCGCGTCAACATGAGCTTTCACAGCTATGTGTTGAAGACGCCCAAGCACAACATCCTGATCGACGCCTGCGCCGGCAATGACAAGGAGCGGCCGCTACGTCCGCCATGGCACAGGCAGAAGTTCACCTACCTCGAGAACCTGGCAAAGCTGGGGCTCAAACCCGAAGACATCGACTTCGTCTGCTGTACCCACATGCACGCTGACCATGTCGGCTGGAACACCTGCCTGCAAAACGGCAACTGGGTACCGACCTTCCCGAAGGCCAACTACGTGTTTGCCCAGGCGGAATACAGCCACTGGGAAAAAGAACATCGCCATGCGCTGGCCCATGGCCTTGAAGCCGTCAACCACGGCTCGTTTGCAGACAGCGTGTTGCCGGTGGTCGATGCCGGCCTGGCGATGATGGTCGAGTCAGGTTTTGAGTTCGAGACAGGCATACAACTTCAGGCTGCGCCCGGACACACCGCTGGCAACAGCCTGCTCAACGCCCGCAGCCAGGGCGAGCATGCCGTGTTTGCCGGTGACATATTGCACACGCCCGCACAGTTGATCGACCTCAACCTGTCATCGCGCTTTTGCCATGATGCGGCACAAGCGTCAAAAACGCGCACAGAACTTGTTCATGGCCTGGCCGATACATCCACCCTGCTGTTCACCGGACACTTTCCGTCCCCCACAGCCGGTCGCATCATCAGCAAAAGCGATCATTTCAGGTTTGAAAATAGTTAAAGTCCCGTGCGCCTTTCCGCACACCCCACGACGATAAAGAGACATCCTTGACCACCCTTTTTGACAAGATCTGGCAGACCCACAAGCTGGCCAGCAATGACGCCGGCGAAGACCTGGTTTATGTTGACCGGCACCTCGTGCATGAGGTGTCCAGCCCGCAGGCCTTTGCCAGCATGGCCGCCAACGGCCGCGTGGTGCGTTCACCCGAGCGGCACATGGCCATTCAGGACCACAACGTGCCGACCACGGCAGACCGCAACACCAACATACCCAACCCTGAAAGCGCCGCGCAGATCGCTACCTTGCGCAGCAACGCCAAAGCCACCGGCATGCGCCTGCTCGACCTCGACGACCCGCGCCAGGGCATCGTGCACGTGGTCGCGCCCGAGCAGGGTTATGTGCTGCCTGGCAGCACCGTGCTGTGCAGCGACTCCCACACCGCCACACTGGGCGCGCTGGGTGCCTTGGCCTGGGGCATAGGCACGTCAGAGGCCGAGCACGTCATGAGCACACAGACACTGTGGATGCGCAAGGTGCGCACGCTGGGCCTGCAGGTGGAGGGCGAACTGGGCCGCGGCACCTACGCCAAAGACCTGGCGCTTGCCATCATTGCGCAGATAGGCACCAGCGGTGGCGTCGGCTCGGCGATTGAATATTTCGGCCCGGCCATCAGCGCGCTGTCAATTGAGGCGCGGCTGACACTGTGCAACATGACGATTGAAGCCGGTTCGCGCTTTGGCCTCGTGGCGCCAGACAGCAAAACGGTCGACTACCTGCGCACGCGCGTGAGCGGCCAGGCGAAAAACCTGTTTGACCAGGCCGTCGCCCACTGGGCCAGCCTGAAGACCGACGACATCGGCGACTTTGATCGCGTCGAGAAAGTCGATGCCAGCAAGGTCAGGCCCATGGTCACCTGGGGCACCACCCCTGCCGACAGTGCCGGTTTTGGCGACCAGATACCCGCCTCTTTTGGCGCAGGCCATGAAGACGAGCAGCCGCGCTTTGAAGCCGCACTGCACTACATGGGCCTGCGCGTCGGCCAGCCCATTGCCAGCGTTCCGATTGATGTGGCCTTCATCGGCTCATGCACCAACTCACGCATTGAAGACCTGCGCGCAGCCGCCGAAGTTGTCAAAGGCCGGCGCATTGCCTCCAGCGTGCGCGGGCTGGTGGTACCCGGTTCTACGGTGGTCAAACGTGCGGCCGAAGCCGAGGGCCTGGCAAAGGTATTTCTCGATGCCGGTTTTGAATGGCGCGAATCAGGCTGCTCGATGTGCGTCGGCATGAACGGCGACGCGCTGATGCCCGGCCAGCGCAGTGCATCGACCTCCAACCGCAATTTTGAAAATCGCCAGGGCCAGGGTGGCCGCACCCACCTGATGAGCCCGGCAGCCGTCGCAGCGTCCGCCCTGCGCGGCGCGCTGACCGATCCAAGGGAGTTCCTGTCATGAGAAAGCCCATCACCACCGTCAAGGGCCCTGTCGCCGTGCTCAAACGCGACGACATCGACACCGACGCCCTCTTCCCGGCCCAGTTCCTGAAAAAAACCGTGCGCGAAGGCATGGGCCTGCATTTGTTCGCCGACTGGATAGCCAGCGGCCAGCCTGAAGCGGCGTTTGTCACCGCGCCAACCCAGACGCGCATCCTGCTGGCAGGCCGCAACTTCGGCTGCGGTTCATCTCGCGAGCACGCCGTCTGGGCGCTGGCTGACTACGGCATCGAAGCGATTGTGGCGCTGTCGTTCGGAGATATCTTTCGCAGCAACTGTGTCAAGAACGGCGTTGTGGCGGCGGTGGTGACACCCGAAGATCACGACGCGCTGATGGCTTTGACCTGCGACGGTGACCAGCTTGAGTTGCGGCTGGCGGACCTCACGCTGGTAGCGCCTGATGGCAGGGAGATTACCTTCACGCTCTCAAATGGGCATCAGGCGCAATTGATGTCGGGTGAGGATGACATCACTCGTACTCTGCGTTATGCGGATGTGATTGCTGCGCATGAGGCGAAGGTGGCGGTTGAGACACCTTGGTTACAGCGGATAGGTTGACGTTGGAGCTTGCGGCTATGAAAGCACTCGACAAGCATTGGCGTAGCAACTTAGGTGCCAGTTGCCGGAGATGTCTTGTCTTCATCCGGCACTCGGCCGACTTCTCTAAGTAGCTTTAACACAGACTCCCGATCGTCGTAGAAGTCTTCTAGGACTCGCTGCGAATAATGACGTGCCGCTTCAACGTCTGCAATGGCGATTTCGTGCCACTCGTCGTGGAGAACGTCATTGCCTAGGACTCGAATTTCCTCATGTGCTCTGCGCTTACGCGCAGCCGTGATCACGCCGTCATCCGCGGCCATGTCAATCTGCTGCTCAAGAGTCGTTCCGTTCTTAACCTTGTACCCGTTTGCGCGAAGTGTCTTGTCAAGAACAGACCGGAACATTCCTGCCGCAGCCCGGACAGCATCTGCTTCAAGACACTTTTCCCCTTCGCGAAACTCCTTCGCGATCCCTTTCGGAACTTCTTTGGGAAGCTGTAGCCGATCGCGCACTTCAGGGTAGAAGTCCCAAATCTCTCGATATGAACCGGGAAAATGTCCTCCTCCGCCATAGGCAATTACGCCGAGGCCACCTCGACCGCATCCAGCACATCTGAACAGTCGGTAATCCAACTTGGCGTCACTCCAATAGCGGTGCTTGAACGACGAAGCGCTGACAACGCCATGTACGCCGGTCGCAGTTCGCCATTCGAAAGACGACAGTGCACCGTGACATCCCGGGCATCGCGCCTGAACATTACCTTGGTCGTTGATTTCTGCCATGAATGCTCCGTGCTTCCTGCGACCTAGTGTAGAAAATGACCGGTGGGCAATAAACGAGCGAAGGCAGCCGCAAGACCATCCGTCTGCATTGACCTGTTAGCCCTCATCGGCCACGAACTTGCCATGGATCTTCCAGGTAGTGGCCATGTGATCCTCGAACGCCCCGCCAATTTCCAAGCCCGCCTTCTGAGATCTCATTTTTAGACCGGCGTTGACGCCAAAGTCGTCGTCGTACACGACATTCAACGAGAATTGCTGTAGGCCATATTCCAGTCTTCCCGCCGCGACGGCCTGCCAAGTTGGTTCATGGAGATACCAAACTAAGCCTGCAGGAAGGCTGGGCGTTTTCTTGTTCTTCAGAACTGCGTCGAATAGTAGTTTTGACAACGCTGACTCTTTCCGCCCCCCGGAAACCCCGCCTTCGCCTTGAGGCAATCCAGCTGAAAGGTTGGCCGCAAACTCACTGGACCATCCATGAACGTGCTCCACGACTATGTGCGACGCGCCGAGACTCATGAGTAACCGAATAGCTTCAGAAAATTTGTGCTCAAAAGCCATGCGATGAAAGGCAGCCGCCGTGTAGTACACAGTTGGTACCGCAGGATGGGCCACGTACATCGCCTGTTCACGGGGGTGGCCTGGAGGAAACTGCAATGCAGTCGCCTCACTGTGCCCTATTTGTAATACATCTAACCCACTCTCACGCGCCTTGGCCCACGCTTTTAGGGCGTCGGTCGCAAGCTCAAAAGCCATGCCGTAGATGGACTTCATCCCAAGCATCGCCTTGGCAACTCGGCCAGCCACCTCAACCCAGTCTGTGTCGCCCGACTGAGCGGCCGCATTCGCTTCCGCCTCACGGGCAGCGGCCACGACTAGGTCTGGCTGGACAATGATCAGCTGTCGTCGCGCGTAAGGCAACGTCGTGACGTCTATTGGTGGGCAAATCGTTGACATAGAGCAGTTTCTTGTTGTGTAGAGCTAACGGTAACGTGGGCTGCGAAACCTGCGGGGTAAATCGGCCATCCAAGTCATCTGGGAAGTGATACGCCTATTGAGGCTTGCCTGCAGTTTCGTACAAATTTATACAGGCATAAAAAATTCCGTCGCCCCCAAACCAGCTAGTTCAGTTTCGCACAACCACCTACGTTTTAAAAAGGCGCTTGCTAGCAGTCGGCTGTGTCAACCGTCTGCGATCAATCATCCTCAGACGCATCAAGCCCGGGAAACAGCACCTCGGTAAAACCAAACTGCGTGAAGTCACGAATACGCATGGGGTAGAGCTTGCCGATCAGGTGGTCGCACTCGTGTTGCGCCACGCGGGCGTGAAAGCCGTCGACCGTGCGGTCGATGGGATCACCGTACTGGTCGAAGCCGGTGTAGCGGATGTGCGAGAAGCGCGGCACCACGCCGCGCAGGCCGGGTACCGAGAGGCAGCCTTCCCAGCCGTCTTCCTCTTGATCATCGAGTGGCGTGATGACAGGATTCAGCAGCACGGTGCGCGGCACGACGGGCGCATCGGGGTAACGCGGGTTGATTTCGTTGGTGCCGAAGATCACCAGTTGCAAGTCAACGCCAATCTGTGGCGCGGCCAGCCCGGCGCCGTTGACGGCGTGCATGGTGTCGAACATGTCGGAGACGAGCAGGTGCAGCTCGTCGGTGTCGAACCGGGTCACCGGCTGGGCAATACGCAGCAGGCGCGGGTCGCCCATTTTGAGGATGTCGCGAATGGTCATGCTGCAATTATCGCGACGCGGGGCCTGGTAGACGGTGCCCAGGCCTTTCTCAGCCTGACACCGGCTGCCCGCTGGACAAAACCGACGCCGAAGATGCTACATATTTAGTAGCTGCTCACGCCCGTATTTATTGGTCTACAGGCCGATTTGATGCCTGAAAACAGCCTTTTTGAGGGCATTTTTGACGTTTTCAGCGAGCGAATAGCGCTTCAAGGTCAAATGTTAACCTGCAACTTAACATTTGGCCTTTTCATGCTGCCGTGTGCTCAATAGCGCCAGCGACCGTGGCCGCGATAGCCGTAGTAGCCGTAATAACCTGGTGCGGGTACCACCACGACGGGTGCGGGTGTGGCGTAGACGGGCTGTGCCGGGTAGATGGCGACGGGCCTGCCCACGGGGGCGACCACGCAGCCTGAGAGCAAGGTGGCCAGACCTGCAGCAGCGACTGCGCCAAAGAGACGGATGTTTTTCATGAAAGCTCCTGTTGGAGCTTGTCTAACGTGCCATCAGGCCTGCATGGGGACTTCCGCAATGCAAAGTTGGGTAACCTGGTGTAAAGCCGCTGCTTTACAAACCGCTCAGCTTGCTGGGGCAGCGAGCAAGGCCAGCAAGGCAGCCTCATCAATGACCGTGATGCCGAGCTCCTGCGCCTTGGTCAGCTTGCTGCCAGCCTCGGTGCCCGCCACCACGTAGTCGGTCTTCTTGCTGACCGAACCGGCCACCTTGCCGCCAGCGGCCTCGACCATGTCCTTGGCCTCGTCGCGACTCAGGCTGGGCAGCGTGCCGGTGATGACGAAAGTCTTGCCTGAAAGCGGCTGCGGCGCGCGTTCTGCAGGTTCGCCCTCTTCCCAGTGCACGCCACAAGCCCGCAGTTGCTCGACCACCTCGCGGTTGTGCGGCTGCTGGAAAAAGGTGTGAATGCTCTCGGCCACGATGGGGCCGACGTCATCAACCTCAGCCAGGCGTTCGGTGGATGGCGCGTCTTCGGCCGTCACGCCCATGATGCCGTCGAGCTTGCCAAAGTGTTTGGCCAGCGCCTTGGCCGTGGCCTCGCCGACATGGCGTATGCCCAGGCCGAAGATGAAGCGCGGCAAGGTTGTCTGTTTGGATTTTTCCAGTGCATCGAGCAGGTTGCGGGCCGACTTCTCGGCCATCCGGTCCAGGCTGGCCAGCGATGTCAGGCCCAGCTTGTAGAGGTCGGGCAAGGTGCGGATCACATGGGCATCAACCAGCTGCTCGACCAGCTTGTCGCCCAGGCCTTCAATTTCAACCGCACGCCGGTGCGCGTAATGCAGGATGGCTTCCTTGCGCTGTGCGCTGCAGAACAGGCCGCCCGTGCAGCGGTAATCGGCTTCGCCCTCTTCGCGCACGGCTGCTGACCCGCAGACAGGGCACTTGCGCGGCATGGTGAACTGGGGGGCATCCTTCACGCGTTTCTCAAGCAGCACACTGACAACTTCGGGGATCACATCACCGGCGCGGCGCACGATGACGGTGTCACCAACGCGCACATCCTTGCGGCGGGCTTCGTCTTCGTTGTGCAGCGTGGCGTTGGTGACGGTCACGCCGCCGACAAACACCGGTGCCAGCTTGGCCACCGGCGTGAGTTTGCCGGTACGGCCGACCTGCACGTCGATGGCCTCGACCGTGGTGAGCTGCTCCTGCGCCGGGTATTTGTGCGCAACGGCCCAGCGCGGCTCGCGCGTCACAAAGCCCAGTTGCCTTTGCAGTGCGAGGCTGTTGACTTTGTAAACCACGCCATCAATGTCATACGGCAGGGTGTCACGCTGCTTGCCGATGTTGGTGTGAAAGGCGACCAGCTCTGCCGCACCCAGCGCCAGCGCTGTTTGCGAAGCCACCGGGAAACCCCATGACTTGAGCGTCATCAACAGCTGCAAATGCGTTTCAAAGACCGGGCCACCCTGTTCGGGCGGCGTGATATCGCCCAGGCCATAGGCAAAAAAGCTGAGCTTGCGGTCGGCCGCAATGGCCGGGTCCAGCTGCCGCACGCCGCCGGCTGCGGCATTGCGCGGGTTCACAAAGGTTTTTTCACCCTTGGCGCCTTTGGCGATCTTGTCGCGCTGGCGTTCATTGAGGGCTTCAAAGTCGGCGCGGCGCATATAGACCTCGCCCCTGACCTCGATGACCGGGGGAGCATCTGCAGGCAGCTTCAACGGAATCTGCCTGACGGTACGCATGTTCTGCGTGACGTCCTCACCAACCTCACCATCACCACGTGTGGCGGCCTGCACCAGCACGCCATTTTCATAACGCAGGTTCATGGCCAGGCCGTCGAACTTCAACTCGGCCACATATTCAACCGGCGGGTCGACATCTTTCAGGCCCAGTTCCTTGCGCACGCGGGCATCAAAATTCTGCGCGCCGGTCGGCTCGGTGTCGGTTTCTGTGCGAATGCTCAGCATGGGCACCTTGTGGCGCACGCTGGCGAACTGGTCCAGCGGTTTGCCGCCCACCCGCTGGGTTGGCGAGTCCGGGCTCAGGAGTTCGGGGTGGGCTTCTTCCAGCGCCTGCAACTCGCGAAACAGCTTGTCGTATTCCGCGTCGGGAATGCTGGGTTCGTCGAGCACGTAGTAACGGTGCGCATGCTCATGCAACTGCTTTCGCAGCAGCGCCGCACGTTTGGCGGCCTTGTCGTCGCCGGTCGCTTCTGGCTGCGCAAACAGGTCTGGGGTTGCCATCGGCAGGGAAAGTTAACTGAAAAGACGCCGCGCCAACACAGACCCGGCCGAAAGATCACGCTCATCCAGCGTGTCATACAGCTGTTCAAGCTCCGAACCGATCACGTCCATGGCCTCAAGGTGAATGGCATTGCCGTTGTCATCACTGATGGCGCCGTCCATGGCGGTGGCCAGTGCCGTGGCGGCGTCGCGCATGCGCACAAAGGGCTGCTCGGTGCGAAGCACCTGCGGCACATCCAGCGACAGCGTGACTTCGCGCAGCGCAGTTTGCTCCGGGTCTTCTGCCATCGCAGCCTGTGTGTCGAATGCCAGACCGAGGATGGGCGCACCGCCCTGCTGCGATGCAGGCAGGACCATGCGACCGGGAATCACACCCGCGACAAAACCCAAGCGCGCCGCATTTTGCTGAACGTAACCGGGGCTCCAGGCGGTGTGTATGGCACGCAGCGTGAAACTGAGCTGCGCATCATGGGCGCTGGCAAACTGGTCGAGCTCGCGGGCGCGGGCCACTTCATCCAGCATTTCAGGAAACTCGGGCTCGCCGCCGATGGCATCGGCAAACGCCTGCGTCTTCATCACAAATTCGGAATATTCAATCTGGTTCAGCGCGCCCATGCGGTTGGCCATCTGCACGCCGCACTGGAAGGCGCTGTAACGGTGGCTTGCTGCCGGGAACTCCCACTCGCCGGTACTCACGCTCAGGCCCTCAACACCGAAAGGCTTGCTGCCGGCGCGGCGGGTGCTGGGCATGGCGGCAATGGCCGCTTCGCCGGACACGACGGATTCAATCACCACAGGCGCAATCACGTCGATGAGCGCGTCGAGGCCGGGTTTTTTCTCTAGCGCCATGACACTCGCCAGCGAGCCCATGCCGGAGTCGCTGTCAAAGCGCGGCTCCTGCCGGTGTGCAAGCGGGTCCTGCGAGGCCCCTTCGTCCTGCAAGCCAGGCTCCAGTGGGTCACGCGGCTCGGTTGAGACTTCGGGGGTGGCGCGTTTGGGCTCGTTTTTTCGGGCCGTCCAGGTGCTGTGGGCCACGACACCGGCCAGCACCAGGCCACCAACAACCGCCAGACTGATTTGCAATGTGCTCATGCAGCGCTCTCAAAAGGTCGCGGCATCTGGTCATGCCACGGAGACCGGATCGAAGTAGTGTCTTTGCAAGCCGAAGCCGCGGAACCGGCTTTGCCGGGCCGCAGGCGCAGCCCCCCCCCGGGGGGCAGAAAGCTACACGCAGTGAGCGAACGTGGGGGCTCCATCTCTAGGCTGCCTCAGCAAAACCAAGCGCGGCTTCCATGTCCACCGCCACGATGCGGGAGACGCCCTGCTCCTGCATGGTCACGCCAATCAGCTGCTCGGCCATTTCCATGGCGATCTTGTTGTGGCTGATGAAGAGGAACTGCGTGTCCTTGCTCATGC
Organism: Pseudomonadota bacterium; assembly: GCA_040390295.1. GTDB lineage: Bacteria > Pseudomonadota > Gammaproteobacteria > Burkholderiales > Burkholderiaceae_C > Polaromonas. The sequence goes on along the minus strand of JAZJYR010000006.1, from coordinate 122,031 downwards.
TGGCGACCAGCTTGGCGTAACGCTCGGTATTGGCATCGTCCAGCGGCGCATCAACCTCATCCAGCAGGCAGAAAGGCGCCGGGTTGAGGTGGAAGATGGCAAACACCAGCGCAATCGCGGTCAGGGCTTTTTCACCGCCCGACAGCAAGTGGATGGTCTGGTTTTTCTTGCCGGGCGGCTGGGCCATGACCTGCACGCCGGCATCGAGGATTTCCTCGCCCGTCATCACCAGCCTGGCGTTGCCGCCACCGAAAAGTTCGGGGAACATCTTGCCAAAATGGCCATTGACGGTTTCAAAGGTGCTGGCCAGCAGGTCGCGCGTTTCGGCGTCGATTTTCTTGATGGCGTCTTCAAGCGTGAACATGGCTTCGTTCAAATCGGCAGACTGCGCATCAAGGAACTGTTTGCGCTCACGTGCCGTGCTCAGCTCATCGAGTGCGGCAAGATTGACAGCGCCCAATGACTGGATTTCGCGGTTGATGCGGTCGATATCGCCCTGCATGCCCGTCAGGCGCACATTGCCGGTCTTGATGGATTCTTCAACCGCAGCCAGATCAGCCTGCGCGTCCGCCAGCAGCTGTTCATACTGCTCAAAACCAAGCCGTGCGGCCTGCTCTTTCAACTGGAACTCGGTGATGCGCTGGCGCAGCGGGTCGAGTTCGCGCTCAAGCTGCAGGCGGCGCTCATCGCTGGCGCGCAGCTTGTTGGTGAGGTCGTCGTACTGGCTGCGTTTGGCGCCCAGGTCAGCCTCACGCTCCAGCTTGACGCTCAATGCGGACTGCAGGCCGGCTTGCGCAGCGGCGTCAGACAGGCGCGACAGCTCTTCTTTGGCGCGCAGTTCTTCTTCAGCAATGGTTTCGGCCTGCTGCGCGGCAATCTTGATGGAGCGGGCCAGCTCTTCGCGGCGTGAAGCCAGGCTGCGCAATGCAAACTGCGCCTCCTGCGCCTGGCGCTCAAGCGCGCGTTGCTGCTCGCGTGATTCATTGAGCTTGCGCTCGGCCTCAATGACGCGGTCATCCAGCTGGGCATGACGCTCCTGGCTGTCGGCCAGTTGCATGTCGAGTTCTTCAAAACGGCCTTCTGCCGTGACCTTGCGCTCCTGCAGGTCGCCGAGTTGCGCTTCAATCTCGCCCATGTCAGCCTGGATCTGCTCGCTGCGTGCGCGGGTTTGCTCGGCCAGTTGCGTCAGGCGCAGGACTTCCACCTGCAGCTCGTGCGTGCGGCTCTGGCCTTCGGCGCTTTCGCGGCGGGCCGTGCCCAGGCGCTGTGCGGCGTCAGCGTAGACAGACTCTGCGCGAACCAGCGCGCTGCGCGCTTCTTCGCTGATCAGCGCCTGCGCCTTGAGTTGCTTGTCGAGGTTTTCAATTTCCTGCGCACGGGCCAGCAAACCGGCCTGTTCCGAATCCTGCGCATAAAAGCTCACGCTGAATTGCGTGACGGCGTGGCCGCTCTTGACGTAGATGACCTCGCCGGCCTGCAGTTTCTCGCGCGCGGCGATGGCATCGTCGAGCTTTTCAGCGGTGTAGCAGCCGTGCAGCCAGTCACCGAGCAAGGCAGACTGCCCGGCGTCATTCAGGCGCAGAAGTTCAGCCAGCGGCTTGAGGTTGATGACCGCGTTGGATTTGCCCGGCGCCGCACCGTTGGGCGGCGAATAGAACGACAGCTTGGCGGGCGGTGTGTCGCGGCCATCGGTGCCGGCAAAACCGCGCACCATGTCCAGCTTCGAGACCTCCAGCGCACCCAGACGCTCGCGTAATGCAGCTTCCAGGGCATTTTCCCAACCCTGCTCGATGTGGATGCGGCTCCACAGGCCCTGCAAACCATCGAGGCCATGTTTGGCCAGCCAGGGTTTGAGCTTGCCGTCGGTCTTGACCTTTTCCTGCAGCGCCTTGAGGGCTTCCATGCGGGCCGACAGGTCAGCGCGTTTGGCGGATTCGGTGTTGACGGTCTGCTGCTGCGTGCGGCGCTCTTCATCGAGTTGCGGCACGCTATCGGTCAGTTCCTGCAGGCGGGCTTCGGCTTCGAGCTGGGCTTCCTGCGCGCTGTTGAACTGCGCGGTGAGGTTGACCAGCCGGGCTTCGTCAGGTGCGTTGAGCGCATTGCGGTCGGCCGTCAGGCGCTCAAGGCGCATGTTCAGCGCGCGCGACTGCTCTTCAATGTTGCGCTGGTCGGCGGCCAGCACCTGGATTTGCTGCTGCACCTGCGCGACGCCGGTGCGCTGCTCGTTGGCCTTGGCCTGCGCCGTGCGCAATGACTCTTCCAGCGCGGGCAACTGGCCCTGCTGCTCTTCGCTCTGCGCAGCCAGCAGTTCTGATTTTTCTTCCGCTTCAATGGCCTGTGCCGACAGGGTTTCGGTTTCGACAGCGGCGTCTTCCTTGCGGGTGGCCCACTGGGCGGTTTGCTCTTTCAACTGGGTCAGGCGCTGCTCGACGCGAATGCGGCCATCGACCACAAAGCGGATCTCTGCTTCAAGCCGGCCGACTTCGGCGCTGGCTTCATAGAGCTTGCCCTGGGCCTGGTTGACGTGGTCGCCAGCGGCATAGTGCGCCTGGCGAATGGTTTCAAGGTCGGCCTCGATGTGCCGCAGGTCGGCGACGCGGCTTTCGAGCTCATTAACGGCTTTTTCGGCATCGGCCTTGACCCTGGCCTGGTCGGCTTCGCTTTCGGCGCGCTTCAAGAACCAGAGCTGGTGCTGCTTGAGCGTGCCGTCGGCCTGCAGGCTGTTGTAGCGCATGGCCACTTCTGCCTGCTTTTCAAGCCGGTCCAGGTTGGCATTGAGTTCGCGCAGGATGTCTTCGACGCGGGTCAGGTTTTCACGCGTGTCGGACAGGCGGTTGGCCGTCTCGCGGCGGCGTTCCTTGTATTTAGACACACCAGCCGCTTCTTCAAGGAACAGGCGCAGTTCTTCGGGCTTGGACTCGATGATGCGGCTGATGGTGCCCTGGCCGATGATGGCGTAGGCGCGCGGGCCGAGGCCGGTGCCGAGAAACACGTCCTGCACGTCGCGGCGGCGCACCGGCTGGTTGTTGAGGTAGTAGCTGGATGTGCCGTCACGCGTCAGCACACGCTTGACGGCGATCTCGGCAAACTGGCCCCACTGGCCGCCGGCGCGGTGGTCGGCGTTGTCAAACACCAGCTCGACGCTGGATCGGCTGGCGGCCTTGCGGGTGGTGGTGCCGTTGAAGATGACGTCCTGCATGGATTCGCCACGCAGCTCTGACGCCTTGCTCTCGCCCAGCACCCAGCGGACAGCGTCCATGATGTTGGATTTGCCGCAACCGTTGGGCCCCACGACGCCGATGAGCTGGCCGGGCAACACAAAGTTGGTCGGCTCTGCAAACGACTTGAAACCGGATAACTTGATTGAATTGAGGCGCACTTTGTTCTCACCTGTAGCTAAAACTAAAGCTAAGCTATTGATTTATATGATTTTTTCGGGGCTCTGGTCGTGCAACCCGGAGCAACATGATAACTTGGCCGTCCCGCGCATGGGCAGTACAGCCAGCTCAAATTCCGGGGCATTGCCGGGTTGAGCTGATCAGGGTGGCCGGCGCCATGCTTGCAGGCGCAAAAGGCATGCGCCACAGCAGGTCCATGGCATCCGGGTTCTTGAGCGCAAAGACATAGCCGGCGGTACACCTGCTGTCGGTGAAATCGTCGGCAATGTGAAAAATGCGGATGTCTTTTTTGGGTGCCCAGCGCAAAAAGCCGGCCTTGTTTTCTTCAAGCAGCGCCAGCGCAATCGCGTGTGAGGGCCCGGTGGGCGAAAAAACCGTGTCGGCGATCCACGCGGCGCGGCCATAAGCCTCATAAAGCATGAAGTTGGTCTCGAGCGTGCCCGTCCAGTCCTTTTGCTGCTGGCGCCGCTCAATCAGGATGCTCGCACCATCGGGCGGTGGCGGCAGGCGTTTCAGGGCATTCACGACCGACTGGTCGAGCGCGCCCTGCACCAGCTTTTCATGGTGTCCCCACGCGGCCCAGCCCGCCATAAACAGCCAGGACGCCACCAGCATCGCGCCCAGCGCAGAACCCGGCGCCATGCGCGCGCTGCGAAAACGGCCCGCCGCGTCAATGCAGGCAGCCACCATGGTGATGGACAGCATGGGCCCCAGAATGATGGTGTGGCGTATCTGCGGCGAGGCGATGCCCGAGAAGAAATGCCCGGGCCTGAACTCCATCGCAAATATGGCGTAGACCGAACCGCCGGAACCTAAAAGCGTGGGCACAAAAAACGGCGCTGCCTTGCCGGCGGCGATGTAGGCTGCGACGGCAGCGCCGCAGAGCAGAAAACCGGCCTGTAGCTGGCGGATGGCTGGGGTTTCCGGCTTTTCGGCAGAAGACAGGCCGCCAGGCACCGGCCGCCCCAAGCCGGCCCGCAGCACCAGCCAGGCGACCGGGCCGACCAGCAGCACAGGAATCCAGCTTGCCCAGAGCACCACAGAAGCCAGCAGCTTCTTGATGGCAACCCAACTGGTTGGCCAAACGATGTTGTTGTAATTTGACTCTGAATACACACCGCCGGTCCCCACCGCCAGCTTCCAGAAAAAGTAGCCCGCCACCGATACAAGCAGCAGACCTGCGACACGGGCCAGGTCCTGCCGGGTGATGCGCCCGGCGATCACGCAGCGTGCAAGTTCCAGCGCAGGCACCAGCACCAGGTTGGAGTTCATCTGGAACGACAGGCCGATCAGCACCAGGCCCATCGCCATGCGCCACGGGCCGCCGGCCAGGGTCAGGCGGTAACCCAACAGGGCAAATGCGAGGAACAGCCCGACGCCCACGTGGCAACTGGCCTGAAACAGCACATACCCCGGAAACGCCAGGGTCAGCGCAGCGGCCCAGCAGGCCTGCGCCTTGTCGAAACGAAAGAGTTCCCGGGCAAGCCTGAAGACCTCCCAGGCAATCCAGCCCATGATGGCGGCAATCACAATCTTGAGCGTGATCCAGTAGTCAAAACCGGCATGGTGCACCAGCCAGGCCAGGCCGCGCATCAGGCCCCAGAGCAGCCACCAGCCCGAGTCCTGCAGCCAGTCGCCCAGGCCTGCCAGCTTGTTTGACTGCACGAGGTAGTCGCCAATCACGCCATCCCAGCGGTCCCGGCCAGACAAAAGCACCGAGCCCGGGCCTATGAAGGCACCCAGAACCAGGAAGATCAGATGCCACGGCATCTTCCGGCGAGTCGCTGTCATGTGCGCCAGGTGAGCGGTCGGGAAGGTGTCATGCTGCCGTGGATGATAGCGGGTACCTGGCCGGGCCTGGGTTGTTCGGGCATCCTCGGGAACCCCGCCGCAAGCCAGCCCGAATACTATCAATTCAATAGCTGCTCACGCCCGTATTTAAAGGGCTAAATGCCAATTTGATGGGTAAAAACAGGCCCCGGAGTCTGTTTTTGAGCCTTTTCAGACCGTTTTTGCAGGCTCCTGGTGACTGTCTGGGTTAATTTTAATGTGTACGTTAAAAATTTGCCGTATACATTAAAATTCGGCATTTTTATGATTTTCCAGAGCAGCTGCTTCAGGCTGGATAATTCAAAACCATGAATCCCCTGCTTTCCCGGCTACAGCCCTACCCTTTTGAGCGGCTGCGCCTCCTGCACGCCGACGTCACCCCCAACCCTGCCTACAAACCCATCAGCCTGGGCATTGGCGAACCCCGCCATGCGACGCCCCAGCTCGTCAAGGATGCGCTGACCGGCAGTCTCGCGGGCCTGGCTGGTTACCCGCCGACGGCCGGCGAACCCAAACTGCGCCAGACCATGGCGGACTGGCTCAAGCGCCGTTACGGCCTGGCCGTAGACCCCGCCACACAGATCCTGCCGGTCAACGGTTCGCGTGAAGCCTTGTTCTCGCTGGCCCAGACCGTCATTGATCCAACCAGGCCGGGCGCGACCGTCGTGTGCCCGAATCCGTTCTATCAAATCTACGAAGGTTCGGCCCTGCTGGCTGGTGCGGAGACCTGGTTCGCGCCCAGCGATCCGGCGCGCAACTTTGGCATTGACTGGGCTGCTGTACCCACCGAGGTCTGGGCCAAAACCCAGATGATCTTTGTCTGCTCGCCCGGCAATCCGGCGGGCGCGGTGATGCCGCTTGAAGAGTGGAAGCTGTTGTTCGAGCTCAGTGACCGTTACGGTTTTGTGATTGCATCCGACGAGTGCTACAGCGAGATCTACTTCCGCGACGAGGCGCCGCTGGGCGGGCTGGAAGCCGCGGCAAAACTCGGCCGGCACGATTTCAAAAACCTCATTTCACTGACCAGCCTCTCCAAGCGCAGCAATGTGCCCGGCCTGCGCAGCGGTTTTGTTGCCGGTGATGCCAAACTCATCAAGCCGTTTTTGCTCTACCGCACCTATCATGGCAGCGCCATGAGCCCTGTCGTGCAGGCAGCCAGCATCGCCGCATGGGCTGACGAGAAGCACGTGGTTGAAAACCGGGCCCTGTACCGCGAAAAGTTTGCCGCCGTCACGCCCCTGCTTTCAGAGGTGATGGACGTGGCGCTGCCCGATGCCGGTTTTTATCTCTGGGCCGGCATCCCTGAGGTTTTCAGGGGCTCCGACACGGCGTTCTCAAAGGAGCTGCTCGCTCTTTACAATGTGGTGGTTTTGCCGGGCAGCTATCTGGCCCGTGAAGCCCGAGGCCACAACCCCGGCGCGGGGCGCGTCCGCATGGCGCTGGTGGCTGAAACCGCGGAATGCGTGGAAGCCGCGCAGCGTATCGTCCAGTTTATTCAATCAAAATCTCACTGAAACTCACCAGGCAACATGACTCAAGACAACACCGCACTCCAGAAAACCATTGACGCTGCCTGGGAAGACCGCGCCAGCATTTCACCCAAGGCAGCGCCCAGGGAAATCGTGGATGCCGTCGAACACACGCTGGACCAGCTCAACAACGGCTCGCTGCGCGTTGCCACGCGCCAGGGCGTCGGCCAGTGGACGGTGCACCAGTGGATCAAAAAGGCTGTGTTGCTGAGCTTTCGCCTCAAAGACAACGAACTCATGCGCGCCGGCGACCTGGCGTTTTTCGACAAGGTCAAGACCAAGTTTGCGCACCTGAGCGAGGACGAAATGCGCGTCACCGGCATCCGTGTCGTGCCGCCCGCTGTGGCACGCCACGGCAGCTTTATCGCCAAGGGCGCCATCCTGATGCCCAGCTACGTGAACATCGGCGCTTGGGTCGGTGAAGGCACCATGGTGGACACCTGGGCCACCGTCGGCAGCTGCGCACAGGTCGGCAACAACGTGCACCTGTCCGGCGGCGTCGGCCTGGGCGGCGTGCTGGAGCCGCTGCAGGCCAACCCCACCATCATTGAAGACAACTGCTTTATCGGCGCACGCTCTGAAGTGGTTGAGGGCGTGATTGTTGAAGAAAACTCCGTCATTTCGATGGGCGTTTACATCGGCCAGAGCACACCGATTTACGACCGTGAGCTGGACACCGTGACCTATGGCCGCATTCCTGCAGGCTCGGTGGTCGTGTCGGGCAACCTGCCCAAGGCCGGCGGCAAGTACAGCCTGTACTGCGCCGTGATCGTCAAGAAGGTGGATGCCAAAACCCGCGCGACCACCAGCCTGAACGATCTGCTGCGCGACTAATCTGATTTGATCTCGAGTACAGGAACCTGCACATGAACACACCGATGGGCACGATGGAGCGCATCCTGCGCCTGATGGCCGACAAAAAGGCCTCTGACGTTTACCTGTCGGCGCACTCGCCTGCACTTATCAAGATCAATGGCCAGGCGCTGCCCATCAACAACCAGGTGCTGCCGCCTGAAGCGCCGTTCAACCTGCTGTCGGAAATCCTGCCGCCGGACAAGATCGCCGAGTTGCAGGAACTAGGCGAGCTGAACATGGCCCTGCCCCTGGCAGGCGCCGGCAACTTCCGTATCAGCGCCTTCAGGCAACGCGGCACTTATGCGGCTGTCATCCGTTTTGTGCCCAACACCATCCCGCCGCTGGAAAGCCTGAATGTTCCGCCCATCCTGGCCGACCTCATCATGGAAAAGCGCGGCCTGCTGCTGATGGTGGGTGCGACAGGCGCCGGCAAGAGCACGACGCTGGCCGCCATGATGGACCACCGCAATGCAACGACGCTGGGTCACATCCTGACGATTGAAGACCCGGTTGAATTCATCTTCACCAACAAGAAGTCTGTGGTGAACCAGCGTGAGGTCGGCACGGATACCGAGTCGCTGCAGGTTGCCCTTAAAAACGCCTTGCGCCAGGCGCCGGACGTCATCCTGATTGGCGAAATTCGCGACCGTGAAACCATGTCGGCAGCGATTGCCTACGCCCAGTCGGGCCACCTTTGCCTGGCGACCATGCACGCCAACAACAGCTACCAGGCGCTGAACCGCATTTTGAGTTTTTACCCCGTCGAAGTCCGCGGCACCATGCTGGGCGACCTGGGCGCAGCGATGAAAGCCATCGTTTCGCAACGCCTGATTCGCACCGTGGCCGGTGGCCGCGCGCCCGCCGTTGAGATCATGCTGAACACCAAGCTGATTTCGGAGCTGATTGAAAAAGGCGACTTCTCCGGCGTCAAGGAGGCGATGGAAAAATCCATGGCTGACGGGTCACAGACCTTCGAGCAGGACATCGCGAAACTGATTGCCGATGGCACCGTGACCCGCAAGGAAGGCGTGGCCAATGCAGATTCACCCACCAACCTGATGTGGCGTCTTGAGAACGACTTCAATGTGGCCAAGGCGGCTGCAGAGCCAGAAGAAGACCTGGATGACGAACCATCATTCACGGAAATCACGCTTGACGTCAAACACTAGACATGAGTGAAGCACTCAGGCTTACGGAACAGCTGATATCAAGGAATTCGGTCACCCCTGAAGACGCGGATTGCCAGCGCATCCTCGCGGACCGTCTGAAACCACTCGGTTTTGAATGTGAAACGATAGTCAGCGGCCCCGACAACTTCCGCGTCATCAACCTGTGGGCAAAGTTCACGGGTAGGGGCGCGCCTAAAACACTGGTGTTTGCCGGTCACACGGACGTCGTCCCCACCGGGCCGCTGGACCAGTGGACGACACCGCCCTTCATCCCCAGCCACCGTGACGGCTTTTTGTATGGCCGTGGTGCTGCGGATATGAAAACCTCCATCGCCGCGATGGTGGTTGCGGTTGAAGAGTTTCTGGCTGTGAATCCAGAACCCGAACTGTCGATTGCCTTTTTGCTCACCAGCGACGAAGAAGGTCCTTCTGTCGACGGCACTGTCGTGGTTTGCCAGAAGCTCAAGGAACGCGGCGAGCCGCTCGACTACTGCATCGTGGGCGAGCCCACCTCGGTCGACCGCCTGGGCGACATGATCAAGAACGGCCGCCGCGGCACCATGAGCGGCAAGCTCACGGTCAAGGGCATACAGGGCCACATCGCCTATCCGCATCTCGCCAAAAACCCGATTCACCTGTTCGCGCCTGCGCTCGCCGAACTGGTCTCCATCGAATGGGACAAGGGCAATGACTACTTCCCGGCGACCAGCTGGCAGGTGTCCAATGTTCACGGCGGCACGGGTGCGTCCAACATCATCCCAGGCGAACTGGTGGTGGACTTCAATTTTCGCTTTTGCACCGAATCAACACCCGAAAGCCTGCAGCAGCACCTCCGGGCTGTGCTGGACAGGCACCAGCTGGACTATGACCTGAAATGGGTCGTTGGCGGCCTGCCCTTTCTGACAACGCCGGGTGAACTGGTGCAGGCGGTGCGCGAATCCATCGAAGCAGAAACCGGGGTTGTGACAGAGCTTTCGACCACAGGCGGTACCAGCGACGGGCGATTTATCGCCAAGGTCTGCAAGCAGGTCATCGAGTTTGGTCCGATCAATGCGTCGATTCACAAGATCAACGAGCACGTCAGGGTTGCCGACATCGATCCGCTGAAAAATATCTACCGGGGCGTACTTGAGCGCCTTGCGGGAATCGGCAACAAATGACAGCGCTGTCAGGCGCTACGGTGTTCGAAGTCATCCACGAGGCAACAGCCCGGCTTGAAGCGGCTGGTCTGAGCCTGAGCGATGGCTTTGGCCAGGGCACGCTGACGGCTTTCGATGAAGCCGCCTGGCTGGTGCTCTGGGGACTCAAGCTCCCCATTGATGACCTTGATTCGGTGGCGCAAAGGCCTGTCACGCCCGAAGAAAAAGTACAGCTTGACGCCCTGCTCGATGCCCGCATCAGCACCCGCAAACCGCTGGCCTACCTGACAAACGAGGCCTGGCTCCAGGGTGTGCCGTTTTATGTGGACGAGCGCGTCATCATCCCGCGCTCATTCATAGCGGAACTGCTGGTCGACGAAAGTATTGACGCTTGGCTCACTGAAGACACCCATCGAGTGCTGGACCTCTGTACCGGCAACGGCAGCCTGGCCGTGCTGGCAGCCATGGCGTACCCCGATGTGGTGATTGACGCGGCAGACATCAGCCTGGACGCCCTTGCGGTAGCCCGCATCAACATCGACAAACACGGGCTGGACAACCGCATCACGCTGGTCGAATCTGACGGCCTCGCGGCATGCGAGGGCCCATACGACCTGATTTTGTGCAACCCGCCCTATGTCAACGCGGCCACGATGGCCGCGCTGCCGGCTGAATTTCTTGCAGAACCTGCCCTGGCGCTGGCTGGCGGCGATGACGGCATGGACTTTATTCGAAGCCTTTTTCTAACCGCTGCACGCCATATGAGCGAAAATGCGGTATTGGTGCTGGAAATAGGCAATGAACGCGCACATTTTGAGCGCGCCTTTCCGGAGCTTGAGCCCCTGTGGTTTGAGACCAGCGCCGGCCCTGACCAGGTTTTGCTTCTCACGCGCCAGCAATTGCGCTGAAGCAGGCCAAATTGGCCTGAAACCTGCGTCGTGACCTCTGCGGTCAAACAATTTGTCTGTTTTAAATGATTACCCTTAAAAATGTGGTGCTGCGTCGCGGCGCCAAATTGATTCTCGACAGCGCGTCTGTCACCCTCAACCCCGGCGAAAACGTCGGCCTGGTGGGGCGTAACGGCGCCGGCAAGTCGTCCCTCTTTGCCATGCTCAATGGCACACTGCATGAAGACGGTGGCGAGTTCTACATCCCGACCCAGTGGCGCATGGCCCAGGTCGCGCAGGACATGCCGGAAACCGAGCAAAGCGCTACCGACTACGTCATCGAAGGCGATGTGGTGCTCATGGCCGCGCAGGCCGAAGTCGCGGCTGCAGAGGCCAGCGGCGACGGCGATCGCATGGCCCATGCCTACATGGAGCTTTATGACTCGGGTGCGCACGACTCGCAGGCACGCGCGCAGGCGCTGATTCTCGGTCTGGGCTTCAAGGTCAGCGAGCTCGACAACCCGGTCAACAGCTTTTCGGGCGGCTGGCGCATGCGTCTGCAATTGGCACGCGCGCTGATGTGCCCCTCAGACCTGCTGCTGCTTGACGAACCCACCAATCACCTGGATCTGGATGCACTGGTCTGGCTGGAAGCCTGGCTCAAACGCTACCAGGGCACCATGCTGGTCATCAGCCATGACCGGGAATTTCTCGATGCCGTGACCGACGTGACCGTGCACATCGAAAGCGCCAAGCTGACGCGCTACGGCGGCAACTACAGCAAGTTTGAAGACCTTCGCTCCGAGCAGATGGCCTTGCAGCAAACCGCTTTTTCGAAGCAGCAGGACAAGATCGCCCACCTGCAGAAATTCATCGCACGCTTCAAAGCCAAGGCCAGCAAGGCCAAGCAGGCGCAAAGCCGCGTCAAGGCACTTGACCGCATGGAGAAAATTGCGCCGCTGCTGGCTGAAGCGGACTTCACCTTCGAATTCAAGGAACCGGCCAACCTGCCCAATCCGATGCTGTCGATGCAGAATGCCTACTTTGGCTACCCCGCGCCTGAAGACGCGCCTGAGGGCACGCCACCTACCGTGATCGTGCAAAACGTCAGCAAGTCGGTTCTGGCGGGTCAGCGGATCGGCATTCTGGGCGCCAACGGGCAGGGCAAGTCGACACTGGTCAAGACCGTGGCCCGCGCCCTCGCACCCATTGAAGGGGAAATGATTGAAGGCAAGGGCCTCAACATCGGCTACTTTGCCCAGCAGGAACTGGATGTGCTGCGGCCTGCAGACAACCCGCTGGAGCACATGATCCGCCTGGTGAAAGAAGTCACAGCAGCCGGCAAGATGGGCAGCCAGGCCACGCGCGAACAGGATCTGAGGGCCTTTCTCGGCATGTTCAACTTCGGTGGTGACATGGTCAAACAGGCCGTGGGCAGCATGAGCGGCGGCGAGAAAGCGCGCCTGGTGCTGTGCATGATCGTCTGGCAGCGCCCCAACCTGCTGCTGCTGGATGAGCCGACCAATCACCTGGACCTCGCCACGCGTGAGGCGCTGTCCATGGCGCTCAATGAATTTGAAGGCACCGTCATGCTGGTCAGTCACGACCGTGCGCTGCTGCGCGCCGTGTGCGACGAGTTCTGGATGGTGTCACAGGGCGGGGTTGCGCCGTTTGACGGCGACCTCGACGACTACCAGAAATATCTTCTTGACCACGCCAAACGCCAGCGCGAGGAGGCCAAAAAATCGGGCGGATCAGGCCAGGCGGCAAAAGTTGCACCGGCAAACGCTTCTGTCGCCTCGGCTGTTTCCGAATCCAGACCTGCATCCCAGGACACGCCTGAAAAGCGAAAAGTTGATGCCAAGGCCCGCCAGCAAAAATCGGAGGCCACCAAGCCACTGCGCAAGGAGCTGGAAAAAATCGATGCCCGCATGCAATCGCTGGGGGCTGAAAAAGACAGCCTGCAAACCTTGCTGACCACCACGACGGCCCCTGCTGAAATCGCGCAGACGGGCAAGCGCCTTAAGGCGATTGAAGCAGAAATGGCGGCGCTCGAAGAGCAGTGGCTGGAAATTTCAGAACAAATAGAATCGGCAGCGGTTTGAGCTGATCAAGAGTTTTTTACCGGCCCTGCGCAACCAACAACGGGGATACATCGAGGCACTCTGCTGAATGCTAAAAAGTTTCTTCAAAAAGCCTCAGGTGGTCCCGCTTGCTGCGGCATCGGACACGGTGCTCGCAAACAAACTCATCCTGGAAGGAAACCAGTTTGAGGATGCGGGGCAACTCGCTCGCGCGTGTGCACTGTATCGTCAGGCCATATCTTCAGCGCCGCACTTTGCCAAAGGCTATTTGAATCTGGGCATTGCGTTGGCGGCGAGTAGCGATGCATCTGGTGCTGCCCATGCCTACGAAGAAGTTTTGCGGATTGAGCCCGATAATCCATACGGGAATTACAACTTTGCCAGGCTGACTTACCTGAGCCGTGACCTGGCAAAAACAGAAGTCCTGTTGCAACGGTCACTTTTGACCAAGCCTGATTTTTTTGAGGCGCTGGTGCTTCTTTCCAGTGTTCTTGAGGAAACGGCGCGCATGGCGCCAGCTTTGGAAGCCTTGACAAAGGCGCTACGCCTCAAGCCCGACAGTAGGGGCGCCTGGACCAATCAGGCTGCGCTACTGCTCAAACTGGACAAGCCCGAAGACGCCGAGAAAGCAGCCAGATGCGCTCTCGATATTGACCCACTTGACGTTCAGGCGTTGCAGATTCTAGCCAGCATTCTCCGCTCACTTGGCTTCAACGACGAGGCCTCGCTGACCCTGAAAGCGGCTTTGCGGATACAGCCAGAAAAATTTGACCTTCAGTCAACAGAGTTGTTTCTTCTGAACTTTGACGAGAAACTCCTGGCAGAAGAAATTTTCCAGCGTCATGCAGCGTTCGGGGCAAGGATGGAAGCAGCCTTCCCCGTGAGGTTTAAGACCAGACGCGATACGGCCATTCTGGAACGGCGTTTGAGAATCGGCTATGTTTCAGGTGATTTCAATAGCCATCCAGTGGCGCAGTTCATGCTGCCCGTTCTTGAGCATCATGATCACAACGCTTTTGAGATTTTCTGTTACTCATGCGGATCGCGCAGAGACGCAGTGACGGAAAAAATCAGCGGCCTTTGCAGCCGCTGGGCCGATGTGAGTACGCTGTCTGATCGCCAACTGGCTGACACCATTTATCAGGACGGCATTGACATTCTTGTCGATCTGTCGGGACACTCTGGCAGTGTGAAGCTGGCGGTGTTCAGTGAGCGTCCGGCGGCCATACAGGCAACCTGGCTGGGCTATCTCAATACAAGTGGTTTGAGCCGGATGGATTACCGCATTTGCGATGCGCGAACCGACCCCGAGGAATGGTCAGGCAAGTTTCACACCGAAAAGTTGATTTATCTTCCTGCCAGTCAGTGGTGCTACCGGCCGGTCATAGACATACACCATGCGACAAATGCACCTGTTCAAAGAAATGGGCATGTCACTTTTGGATCTTTTAACAGTGGCCTGAAGATCTCAACACCTATGTGCAGACGCTGGGCAGAAATCCTGGTGGCTGTCCCCGGCTCAAGACTCCTGATTGCAGACGTGAAATCAGAGCGGAAACAGGAAGCCATCAAGCACCAAATGCGCCAGTTCGGCGTGTCCATTGATTGCATCCAGTTCATGCCGCGCATGGATCTACCCGATTATTTCAGACTGTACAACAGCGTGGACATTGCACTGGATACCTGTCCCTACGGCGGAGGTACAACCACTTTTGATGCACTCTGGATGGGGGTGCCCGTGGTAACTGCAAGGGGCAATACACCGGTCTCCAGAAGTGCTGCCAGCATTCTGGCGGCGCTGAGCTTGACCGAATGGATAGCACCTTCCATAGACGATTACGTACGTACGGCCGTTCAGCGCGCTTCTGATGCCGGGGCCATACAGAGCCTGCGCCAATCACTTCGGCCCTTGTTGATGCGCTCCCCACTGACAGATGAGCGGACATTTGTGAAGGATCTCGAGACCTGCTATCTCACGATGTGGGCAAATTTTTGTGCGACGGGTTCACTGGCAAGCCTTTAAGAAAGTACATGCGAACAAAAATCAGAGGCCGTCAAACCTTGCTGTTCACCACAACCGCACCTGCCGAGCTCCTCTGCCAGGCGAGTACCTGCAAGTGATGGAAACGTTCAGCACGTTTGGGTAGCCGTGGCTTGAGCTGACCAAGAAAATCAGGGCTGCGCGGTGTAAAGTGTGCTGGCAGATACGGACATCTGTAAGGATTCAAATATGCCTACTGCCCAGCAGACTGTCGCGAGTGACGATGCAATGAAAGCGGCGATCAAACGCAGCCGCAAGCTGCTGCACAAGCGCGCACTGGTCGCCGCCGCAGCCAGCGCTGTGCCAGTACCCGGCCTGGACTGGGCCGTTGATGCCGCACTGCTGTCAAAGCTGATCCCCGAAATCAACAAGGAGTTTGGCCTGACGCCTGCCCAACTCGATAAACTCGATCCGAAAAAACGTGATCAGGTACAGAAAGCCGTTGCTATGGTCGGCTCGGTGCTGATCGGCAAGTTCATCAGCCGCGACCTGGTCATCAAGGCCGCGACAAAAATCGGCGTGCGCCTGACGACCAGGCAGGTGGCGAAATTTGTACCGCTGGCCGGCCAGATTGTTTCGGCCATCGTTGGCTATGCGGCAATCCGCTATTTTGGTGAAGAGCATATGAAGGACTGCGTTCGTGTGGCAAAAGAGGCCGGGATGGACTTGCCACGGTTGGGCTACTCCGGCTGATGCGCTGCAATTCGCAGCCTGGCGCAGGAAAGCGTCAGACGATGCTGGAGTCGTCCTACAAAGACAAGCCATTGGTGCAGCCTAATATCAACATCTCCTCAGTTCACGGCAGAAAAAGTTGCTTTCACGCCCCTTGCTCATCCGTCGCCTCGCCAGATTTTCCGCAGCCCTCTCGGCTTTTGTCATTTGCCTTCCGGGCGTTGCACAGGACAAAGCCAGCGCAGCACTCCCATCTGTCACCGTAGCGGCAAAGGCGAACCGCGACCCGGTGGAAAAGTCTTATCGAAAGATGATCCAGGGTATGGACCTTTTCGAAAAGCAAAAAAGCATGGCACCCGGAGCCAGTTTGCGATTCAGATTGCTGCCCCGGCGTCCTGACACGGACATGAACAGCATTGTTCTTGAGGTCCTGGGTTCCAACGCCGCATTTGAAGTACCGGTAGCGCCTGACCGGACATTCACCCTGCCCCGCAACCAGCAGGCACTGGACGAAAACGCCCAGGTGACTCCGAACCGCAAGGCGCAGAGCATGACGTGGCGGACCGACATCCGCACACCTGGGCTGCCCGCCAACATACGCCGCCTCGGGGATCTGCGACTGGAATGCCAGGTCGGCATGCAATCGGGTCTGCTCTCCAACAGCAGCAATGTTGTTGGCCGTCTGTTCAAGGTCATTCTTGATACACCGTCTTACTGCGATCGACCCGCTCCCCTGTACCTGTTTTTTGCAGACAAACCCATCTTCAGCGTCACCATGGTGTCGGGCAGCCGCAGGGAAATCCTGGCTATCGACAAACTCTATGCGGCCGCAAGTGATGACCCGGGGCTTAAAGACGACCTGCCCTACTGTGATTGCGAAGTGCTTGTGGACCGCACCTATGTTCTGCCACTGGGGGATAAAAGCTGGCCAGACGACACGCTGATCGAATTTGAATACATGGAGGACGAATGAGTACAACGCCGATGTCCATGCGTTCCATCCTGGCGGTCGCTATGGCTACCGCACTGGCAGGTTGTGCGGGCTCCTTTAATGGGGGCGATACTACTCCGCCATTTCGCGATCCCGGGATGAGCATGCAAACCGCAGGCAGCGTCGTTGTAGCCGGCCAATCCACCAAAGCAGATGTCACTGCAGCACTGGGACAGGCGACCGTCATTACCTTCGACAGTGGCTATGAAGTGTGGGTATACCGCGAAAAATCATCTCGCCCTGCAGCGGCGAAGGCCGAGTTTGTGATTCTTTTTGACCGGGGCGGAATTGCCAAAAAGACGCGATTACGCCCGGCCGACACCACTCCAGGTCGCCAAGACTGAAACACCGTAACCCAAAATAAAAAAGCCCACCTGATGAAAGGTGGGCTTTTTACTGTCGATAAGACTTCGATGGTGGGTTCTGACAGATTCGAACTGTCGACCTACGGATTAAGAGTCCGCTGCTCTACCAACTGAGCTAAGAACCCGGAATTCTGGTGGGGCCTGCGGGGGTCGAACCCACGACAAACGGATTAAAAGTCCGCTGCTCTACCAACTGAGCTAAGGCCCCAAGGAATATCTTGCGATATATCCTGGTGTTGCCCTGCACATAATGCAGAACAGCCTCAAATTATAGCGTTATTTAGACCCTAACCGCAAAGGCCCCTTAGCAATTTTCCCCAACAACCAACCGGCTGCACAAATGCCGAAGGTCGCGGTGACGCTGACGACTGAACCATAGCCATGGCAATTCAGGCTGCCATCACTCGGAGCTACCGAAGGGCCGGACTCCTCGCCTGTAGCCGTCACGTCATCTGACGGACCTGCATCCAGCCTTGCTGGCTGCATGACGGCCTCGCGGCTAAAGACGCAGGTCACGCCGATTTTTCCTTCGCGCGCTGCGCCGCTTTCCCTTCGCAAACGGTACCGCAACTGCGCAAGCAGGGGATCATGTGTCGTCAATGAGAGGTCGTCTATGTCAACCTTGTGCGCTTGCTGCTTGCCTCCCGCAGCGCCGACGCTGATGAAATGCACTTGCTGTTCCTTATTGTTCCTGGCGTTGTGTTGCAGCGCCCAGGCAGCCATGGCCGTTTTGGCCCTGACCTGGTCACATGCGTCGATCACTGACACCGATTCCTCCGATACGAGGTCCAGTTCGGCGATGGCAGGCCAGTTGGCGGCATCGACAAACTCTTCGATGCAGCGTACTTCACAAGCGGGATTGATGTGGCTGATGCGCTCGCGCATCGCCAACACTTTTGCCTGGCCCAGCGTGATGTCCAGGGCATGTACCTGGCGATTGATATTGGACTCTGCAACATGGTCAAGATCAATCAAGGTCAATCTGGCAACACCGCTGCGCGCCAATGCTTCGGCAGCCCAGGAGCCAACGCCGCCGAGACCGACCACCACAACATGAGCAGAGCGAATTTTTTTAGCGCCTTCAGCGCCATAGAGCCGGGCAAGACCTCCAAAGCGGCGCTCCAGATCCGCAGAGGCTGGCGCTTCCGCCACTAGATGTTCCGCTCCAGCCGCCACGACTGGTACTTCAAGGCGGCGACACAGCCTAACAGGATGGCCGCGACAGCCACAATGCTGGTGGCACTCAGGGTAGAGATGCCGGACAGACCCTGTCCTACGGTGCATCCCATCGCACAAACGCCACCTACACCCATCAGCACCGCGCCAATCAGGTGATTGGCCGTGTCTTCTGCATCACGGAAACCTTCCCAGCGAAAACTGCGCGTGGCAACAGCGTACACGGCAGAGCCGACCACAACACCAAACACCGACGCGATACCGATGGTAAGAAGCTTGCTCTTATCGCTGAAGAACATGAGCCAGTCGATGGTGTAGGCAACGGGTGAAACAAAACTCAACGCCTCGGCGCGACCAGAGTTCGTTGCAAGAAAAGCCTCCTGCAGGGTTTCAGGATGTTCTGCCACATAGCCAAGATGCCCGCTGACCCACCACATGGCCACAATGACGGCCCCAATGCCAAAACCGGCCAGAAGGTTGTCAAATTCCAGAAAATCCCGCCCAAAAAACGACCAGATGATCATGCCCATGCCCAGAACAAGCGCCAGTACCAGCCCCGTTCCTGCAACGCCCAGCCCGAAAGCTGAACCGATCCAATTCGGCAAGGACGCATTGCTGGCGAACTCAACTGCAACCCTGTCCACCGTGGCGACGCGTGCTACTGCCGTGATGCCCTTGAGCGTTGCAAAAGCTGCCACGCCCATAACAACAAAGACCACCACGGACTTCAGGTTACCGCCACCAATGCGTACCAGCGTTTTACTTCCACACCCGGATGCCAGCACCATGCCAAAGCCGAACAGCACGCCACCCACAAGGGCTGACAGCCATATAAAGCGGCCTGACGCATAAAGCGTTTTGGATGGATCTATCTGGCCAGATGCGGCGAGTGCGTAAAAACCAATCATTGCAACGCCAATGGCCATGACCCACATGCGCATGCGCGTCCAGTCGCCCATATTCACAATGTCGCTGACAGCTCCCATGGTGCAGAAGTGGGTGCGCTGCGCAATCACACCAAACACCATGGAGAGAATAAAAGTGGCCCAGAGTACCTTGACTGTGAGCGCGTTGATAGCAGTGATGTCCATTCGTGAATTTTAAGGGCGAAAAAAACTGCCCTGCGCCGGAACCTGCGAGGGCAGTTTGGCGTGAGCGAAAGGCAATTACTTGAGCTTGCTCAGGCGATCTTTGGCCACAGATGCAGCTTCAGACTGAGGGTAGACCTTGATCAAGTCTTCAAGTGTCTTGCGGGCTGATCGCGTGTCTTTCAACTCAATCTGACAGTTCGCGATCGACAACGCCGCCTCGGGTGCACGCGCATGGTCCGGTGCAACCGAGAGCAGCGCCTTGAAATTAGCGACGGCCTCACGATAACTGCGCAGCGCATATTGGGCATTGCCCAGCCAGAACAAAGACGACGGCCTGTAGCCACTGTCAGGATAGCGCTTCATGAAATCAAGAAAGGCGGTTTGGGCAGGAGCAAACTCACCCTTCCTCAGGATAGCCAGAGCCGCGTCAAAGTCGCGAACCTCTTCAGGCTTGGCTACAAACTCCTTGCCATCGACATTGATTTTGGACGGTTCGAACTTTCTGAGCCGGTCATCAACCCCCTGGGACAGGTCTTTTTGCTTGCGCTGCAGTTCCGCAACATCACGCGCAAGTTGCTCATCCTGTCCCCGTAATTTTGCCAATTCGTTGCGCAGACTCTCGAGCTGGTTTGAAAGGTCAAGCACGCTGCGGCGCAATTGGCCGTTGTCTTCAGTCGCTTTCTTGAGTTCTATCTGCGAAGCATCAAACTTCTGGCGAAGGTCAAGTATTGCCCTGCGCGCCTCGTCGTCATCGAACAAGGCGGCATGCGCATTTAATGCAAATGCGCACGCGGCAAAAAAACCAAGACAGGTGCGGAAAATTGAGGGGCGGATATGAATCACGTCGTAGGTTCTTCGAGCTTCAACGGGTTATTTTTGCGCGGTTTTATCGGTAGTTCAACTCAGCGCGGCGATTCTTGGCATAGGCCTCTTCGGTCGCACCCGTTTCAGCAGGTTTTTCCTTGCCGAAGCTGACGGCCTCAACTTGCGCATCCGTCACGCCGAGCAAACCCAGTGCACGCCGGACAGCTTCGGAGCGTTTCTGGCCAAGAGCCAGGTTGTATTCACGCCCGCCCCGCTCGTCGGTATGGCCTTCGATCGCCAGCTTCCGCGTCTTGTTGGCAGCCAGGTACCTGGCATGCGCCTCAATGGCACTCTGAAATTCCGGCTTGATGATGTAGCTGTCATAGTCAAAGTAGATGACTTTTGCAACGCCAACAGGTCCAGCCGATGCGTTGTTAGATCCGGTGATTTCGACCGGTGCCACAGGAGTTGAGGACGCTCCGGTATTTGCTGGACCGACATTTGTACCGGTCCGGCTTTCCACAGGCACATCGTCCAGCTTTACGTTTGATCCACAGGCCACCAGTGCGGATGCCAGCGTGATGGTGGAAATAATCGAAATGAAGACACGTTTCATGAATTAACCCCTGCAAAACTAAAAATAAGAAAGTTCAATATGACTGAATTTGGCTTGAATCCATGTAGGCCAGAAGGACGTCTATCGTGAGAACGGGCCCCAATCAGGCTCGCGGATGTCTCCGCTTGCCCCCGAAAGACGCGCTTTGATCTTTCCGTCGAGCGTCGTCGTCATCAACGCCTCGCGGCCCTGCTGCCGGGTTGCATAGACGATCAGGCGACTGTTGGGGGCAAAACTGGGGCTTTCATCCGCGCTGGTGTCGGTGATCTGGGTCACCGTCCCGCTGGCCAGTTCCATCACCTGCAATTTGAACGCACCGCCAATACGCGATACGTAGGCGAGCCAGCGTCCGTCAGGACTGACAGCCGGCGAAATGTTGTAACTGCCGTTGAACGTGACACGTTCTATATTTCCGCCCGAAGCGCCCATGCGATAGATTTGAGGCGCTCCGCCCCTGTCACTTACAAAATAGATGTACCTGCCATCAGGCGAAAACGCCGGCTCGGTGTCGATGCTGGAAGATTGCGTGAGACGACGAGGCTCGCCGCCACTGGAGTCGATTGCATACAGTTGCGACCCACCATCGCGGCTGAGGGTAGCCACGATCTGCTTGCCATCGGGTGACCATGCTGGCGCACTGTTGGATCCACGAAAATTCGCCAGTAGACGGCGCCTTCCACTGGCCACATCGTGGGCATAAATCACCGGCTTGCGCGACTCAAAGGATACATAGGCGAGCTGGCCACCACTAGGCGACCATGCAGGGGAAATGATGGGTTCGGGACTCGCCAGGGCAGACTGCGCGCTCTCACCATCAGAGTCTGCAACCCACAGCGTGAATCGGGAACCGGCTTTTGTGACATAGGCTATTCGGGTCGAGAAAATGCCTTTCTCGCCGGTCAGCTTCTCATACACGAAGTCTGCAATTCTGTGAGCAGAAAGGCGCAGGTCGGCCTGCGTCACCGCGTAACTCTGGCCGCCAAGATCCAGACCCCGCACGATATCCCAAAGCCTCAAACGAACATCGAAGCGGCCGTCGGCCAGAGGCGTAACGCTTCCTGTCACAAGGGAATCAGCGCCTTTCTGGCGCCATTGCAGCAAGTCAGGCCGGGTGTTTTCATCGGCAACCAGCCCGCCCGTGTCTACGGAGCGAAAAAGTCCGCTACGCTCAAGATCTGCGTTGACGATTGCTCCGATCTTTTGCGGCGCCACGGCGTCGCCCCTGAACGTAGCTACTGCAATTGGCAGCTGGGTCAAACCTACACCCGACACCTCCACACGGAATTGGGCCATTACAGGACCGGCGGCCGGCAATGCCGCAAGCGCCAACAGGCCGATAGCCTTGCGACGTTGAAATGATGGTGTGTTGTTCATATGGAAAAGAAACGAAAACGTTTGAACCTTGCAAATACGATTAATGTAATTGTTGAACTTTGACCAAACAGCTCAGCTCAAGTTCACTCAAACCTTTTTGAGCGACGACCAAGCCTCTTGTCATTCGTTCAACAACTCTCAAGCGGTTCACCGACTCCTGATCCCGCTTGTTTTCAAGATGCCAAAGGTGATAGACCTCGGTCGCCCAGAAGCCATTTTTACGCTTGACACCGAGATTGCTCAACCGCAATACCAGATCGGCATCTTCATGACCCCAACCTTCAAACGTTTCGTCAAAACCGTTAACCGCAACGAAATCTTTCCGCCAGACGGCGAGGTTGCAGCTTCGAATTCCACGCCACTGGAAACGGTGTTTTAACCTGAATAATGACCATGGCCAGTACAGCATGTGCAACAGTTTGTTGCTTTCACCACGCAAGCGGGCTATCCACCAAGAGAGTGCTGACTTGGAAGGCAAATCAACTTCTCCCCGAATTGCCACTTCGGTCAGCTGTTCACCAAGCAAGACCCTGCTTCCATTCACAAAATAACCTTGTTCGGCGAGGCGGGTGTGGGCTGCGACAAAAGACTTGTTAGGCACGCAATCACCATCTAGAAATACCAGATATTCTCCGCGGGAAAATTTAGCACCAAGATTACGGGCTGCAGATGCCGTAAATCCGATGTCTGGATGCCAAATATGCGTGACGGGACAGTTGAACACCGGACAGTGCTTTTGAAGGAGCTCAACCTGTTCAGCGCTGGAGCCATCGTCGGCAACAATCACTTCGTGTTCAGCATTGCACTGGCCTGCCAGCGAATGGAGTACGGGTAGCAGTGCTTCAGTACGGTTGTACGTCAGGACAATAAAGCTGATCTTCATCAATGCGTGCTTTTACCAGAGCTCGTCGACCGGGCAACTTCTGTCCGCCGGGCAGTCTGTGCAGACATCAGCCAGAGCTTGAGGTATCGGTAATACGTACCCTCCGCATTGGAAATGGCAAGTACAAGTCCCATCTTGCCATCGAGAAATCCACGCCGCAGCACATATGTGCGGAAAAACGCCCAGGCACCGTGCGCGATTGCCGTGCCTACGGACGCCGATTTTCCTTTTTCGCGAAGCATATATGCGCCCGCCGTCGAATACCTGTTTGCCTTCTCCAGAACAGCTTCGAAGTTCAGGAAGCTTTCATGTAAAAGGGGCGCCGTGAGTGCGCGGACGGGATGGCTGGTCAGGAGTTTTTCATGTACAAGTTCGTCTGAAAATGCAGCGGCACCGCGCCTGAACAACCGGGTCACGTGGTCGGGACTCCATCCGGAATGCATCATGTACTGGCCACAATAACTTGAAAGCCGTGAGAGTGTGTAGACCTCGCTCGATGGATTTGCAATCACCTTCAATATCTCCGCACGCAGCGATGGTGTCACACGTTCGTCCGCATCGATCGAAAGTACCCAGTCACATCGCGCAAGGGCAAGCGCACGGTTTTTCTGTACTCCAAAGCCCTGCCAATTGCGCTCCTCACTGACTTCGGCACCCAAACCGCGCGCAAGCTGCTGTGTATTGTCCGTGCTGCCGGAATCCAGAACCACCATCTGATCTGCAAACAAAACCGATCGAAGGCAGGCTTCGATGTTGTTGGCCTCGTTTTTGGTAATCACGATGACAGACAAACTCGTCAATGGTCGACTTTCATAACTCTATTTCCGAATCCTGGCCTCACATGGGCAAAGGGCTGGCCAGCATAGCAGAGCACCCTTTTCGGAGCCTAAAAACCTTGTATGGAATCACTGATAATAAGAACCACAATCCAAGCCGTGCAACCACTATTTTGCCAACAAGAACAATCAACTTTCGCCTCATATTGGTTTGCCTGGCCGCAGCATCGGTAGGACTTCCCGTTGCAATTGTCAGTATTGCCAAAGTCCTCCTTTTATTGGGGGGGGGCGCAATTCTCATATTTTCGAAGGATCGCGGCCTGATTGGCCCGGAAAAGCCGGGGCACGAAACTACAAAATTTGCAATCCTCCTCGCGCTTGGGGCCTTTGCAGTCAGCCTTGCCTGGACCACCGCCCCCATGTCGGAGGCTCTTGGCTCACTGGCCAAATATGGCAAATTATTGATGATTCCGATGATTATGGCGCTTCTCAGGAATCGCAAGGAGGCCATATATGCTTTGGGCACTTTTGCGCTTGTCCAGCTATTCCTGGTGATAAGTTCGTGGATGCTTTTTTTCCATATGCCGGTTCCATGGGCAACGTCGCCGACAGTAGCAAGGCTGACGTATGCAGTGTTCTCAAGCTACCTTGATCAGGGCATCATGACCACTGTATTTGCAGCTTTGTGCTGGCAATTTCGCGGATGGATACCAGTGAAATTTGGTGCTCGTTATGCAGTCTTGATAGCAGTAATAGCGCTGCTGAATGTTTTTATCGTGCTCATTGGGCGAACTGGGCACGTTATTGCAATTGCATCGATATCTCTTGCCATCATGTGGGAGCTACCGCGCCGATATCGTCTGGGAATCGTTTTATTACCTGTGGCATTGCTGCTTCTGGTTTCCGCAGTCGTACCGAAAGTACAGCAACGGGTTGAGCAGGTCAGGCTTGAGGTCTCCGGCTTTTCCTTCGACAAGGGCGTGAGTGTGGACAGCGGAAACTCTGCCGGAATACGCTTGCACTTCTGGCATCGGGCAGTTCAATCCATTACGGAACACCCTGTGTCAGGAGCGGGCATCGGCAGCTGGAGTAGCGAGTTCAACCGGCTCGAAAAACAAAAGAATGCCAGCCCCGAGTCCATAGCACCCATGGGCAACCCGCACCAGGAATATCTTTTATGGGGTGTGCAACTGGGTATTCCCGGCATTCTGTTGATTGTAGGAATTTTCATCGCGATTTTTCGCGATACGCTGGATATGGACGTGTTGGCTGCACGAGCAACTCAATCCGTCCTTCTTGCTTTTGTCATCGCATGCTTGTTCAATTCAGTCATTTATGACGCGCTGATTGGCGACTTCTTTTGTGTGACGCTGGGTTTGTTGCTTGCATTGGGATCGCACCCTCCAGAACACATCACAATCAAGTACCCTGAACCCGATCGCACAGTATGACTGCGGCAGGAACAACGGTAGCCATTGCCCAGAATAAATTATCCACATGGCAACGGATGCTGCGGGTTTGGCCCTATTTCAGTACCGCGCGAAGCCATAGCGGATGGGCGCTTGCCGTAGGTGCCACCGTCGTTGCATCAGCGACAGAACCGTTTGTTCCTGCGTTGCTCAAACCCCTGCTTGATCGCGGCTTCCAGAAAGGCGCACTTGACTTGTGGATGGTGCCAGTCTCACTTTTACTGCTGTTCGCCATCAGGGGACTTTCTGGTTTTGTAGCGCAGTATGCGCTGGCCCAGGTCACGAACGAAGGATTGCAGCAGTTGCGCAAGGCCATGTTCGACAAGTTGCTCAGTGCAAGGTTGTCCCTGTTTACCGAACAGACATCGAGCGCGATCTCCAACACTGTCGTGTATGAGGTCTACAACGGCTCGGTGATACTGAACAATGCCATCATCAAGCTCGCCAGGGATGTCCTTACCCTGCTCGCACTTGTGGGCTACCTGATCTTCCTGAACTGGAAGTTGATGCTGGTCGTTTCATTGCTTTTCCCCGCAGTTGCCCTTGTTATTCAACTGCTGACCCGGCGTCTTTACAGACTGACGAAACAAAGCCAGACGGCAACTGACGAGCTTGCCTACGTGGTCGAGGAAAATGTGCTGGCGTACC
This sequence comes from Pseudomonadota bacterium, assembly GCA_040390295.1. Lineage (GTDB taxonomy): Bacteria > Pseudomonadota > Gammaproteobacteria > Burkholderiales > Burkholderiaceae_C > Polaromonas. The sequence continues at coordinate 96,234 of JAZJYR010000006.1, read as the reverse complement.
GAGATGTTCGACTGCATGGTGCTCAGGCGAACCAGGCTACACGCTTCGATGCGCTGAGCCGGTCATTGCGCCGCCTGTCGATGAAATCTACGGTGGCTTATGCCAGCATGAGTGCCATTACCCAGGTTTTGGCGGCCATTGCACTTTCTGCGGTCATTTCCATTGCATTGTTGCAAGGCTCGGAAAACACCACAACCGTTGGCGGGTTTGTAGCCTTCGTGACTGCCATGCTTCTGTTGATTGCGCCAATCAAAGGCCTGTCAGATGGTGCTACGCCTATCACCCGGGGACTTGCGGCGCTGGAGCGCGGCCTGGACCTGATGGAATTGACGGACAACGAGTCAGGTGGATCTTTTTCAAAAGTCAGGGCCTCCGGAGAAATGGAATTCTCGGGAGTCCATGTGGTTTACAAGGAAGGTAGTCCACCTGCGCTCGACAGCCTGGATCTGACCATTGCAGCCGGAGAGACCATCGCGCTGGTGGGTGCATCGGGCTCGGGTAAAACGACACTGGCCAATTTATTGCCGCGATTTGTGGAGCTGACCGCCGGAAATATTTACCTTGATGGCCAGGAGATCAGGCGATGGGAACTCGCATCGCTCAGAGCCCAATTTGCGGTTGTCAGCCAGCATGTGGTCATGCTCAACAGTTCCATCGCTTTCAATGTAACACTTGGCCAGTCATTTGATCGGAACAAAGTCATCCGATGCCTGGATGCCGCCAACCTGGGACAGCTTGTTGCCGAACTACCGCAGGGCGTTGACACCCTGCTGGGTCATAACGCCATGCAACTTTCAGGTGGGCAACGCCAACGTCTGGCAATCGCAAGAGCCCTGTACAAGGACGCGCCAATTTTGATACTGGACGAAGCCACCTCAGCACTCGACACAGAATCGGAGCAGGCTGTGCAGGAAGCAATCAGGCGTCTGACATCGACCCGGACTTCACTGATCATTGCGCATCGACTGTCCACCATTCAGCATGCGGACCGTATCATCATGATGAACGCAGGGCGGATCGTTGAGTCTGGCTCGCATGCGCAGTTGCTGGCGCAGAATGGCGCATATGCACATCTTTACAGGCTTGGTCTAAACCCGGATTAAAGGCGCGCAAGCCGGTGTATATATGTCACCAACGATTCTTTCATTCAGGCTGTTGAACTATCTAAAAACCACAAATGAACATATTGCTCACAGGGGCTGAGGGTAATTTTGGCTCTGAATTCAGCCGCCAGGCAATTGCAGGAAACCAAACCAATGTCATTGCTGTTGGTCGTGGAGACTGGTCTGAGATAGACGAAAAACTGGTGTCTGCGGAGATCGTGGTTCATGCTGCCAGCGATCTGCGTACATCTGCGGCCTTGGAGCCATACCGCTTGCTGGACTCGAATGTCATGTCGACGGCGACCTTGCTTGAAGCATCACGCAGGCACAGCGTCAAAAGGTTTGTATTTCTCAGTAGCTGCGCTGTCTATGGAGAAGATATGCGGACTGGCGAAGACAGCCTGTGTTGCCCCATCACCATCAATGGTATTTCCAAGCATTTGAACGAAAAGCTGGTGGCCGAGTTTTGTACTGCAAACAGCATTGAATATCAGATTCTGCGCGTGTTCAACACGTATGGTGGCAACGACCGTTTCTCGATTTTCAGCAAGTTGAAGCATGCCTTGTACAACGCAAAGGCTTTCACGCTGAACAACGAAGGGCGAATGCAGCGCGACTTCATACACGTCACGGACGTCGCCTCAATCGTTTTGAATCTCTCGACCAGCAATATTAGGTACACCCATCTGAATATCGGGACGGGTACGGCCACAAAGATATCGGCGCTGGTTGAAATGGTCGGCAAGAGGTTTCCGCAGCTTGCCATTCACCGAGGTGTGACGCAGGAGGCGGAGTACTCTCGCGCGGATACAACCAGGTTAAGAGAGTTCTGGGGTAACGACTTCATTCGGCTCGAAGACTACATTCAGGAAAGTTTTGTGCCTGAAATACATGAAGCCCTTTCAAGATGAGCAACACAACTGTGTGGATCAGACTCTGATCAAGACCTTAGGAAGCCCAGGCGCACTAAAAGTCAGATCAGGTCTTTTTTCGCACACGGTCATAGACCTCGTAGTACCTGGCTTTCGCCACCTCCCAACTGTATTTCTGCGCAAAGAGGAAACCATTGCCCGCCAGTTTCCGGCGCAACGCCGTATCGAGCCACACCTGACTTAAGGCAGACGTCATGCCATCAATATCTTCGGGGTTTGGCAACAAAATTGCATCAGCCCGATCGACCAGCAAACTGCCCATGTTGTTGTAGGGTTCTGCAGTGGTCACTACCGGCACATGTTTGGCCATCGCCTCAAGCAGCACCATGGGAAACACGTCCTGCGTTGTGGGGTGTGCCAGGCAATCCATGGCGGCATATGCATTTGGCATATCCCGTACGACCCCCATGAACCGGCATGCTTTACCAGAGCCAAGCGCATTTACAAGTTCTGTGTAACGCTCAGCCTGGGCTGGATTGCCAATGACAATGAGCTGCACGTCAAAAGGCAATTGTGCCGCCCCCTTTAGCAGGGTTCCCAAGCCCTTCTTTTTGAAATCATGTCCTACAAACCCTACAGTCATCACGGCAGGATCCAAACCGAGGCTTGCACGTGCAGTGGCTTTCTCTTCAATGGACAATTCTCGCACCGGAATGCTCACGCCAGGAGGAACCACGCTGCTGGACGGCACATCCGGAAGAATTGCCAACGTCTCATCCTGCAGGAACTGGGACACAAAGACAATATGGTGACCGGGAGTGCACAGGCGCTTTTTCTCCATCCACAAATATGCGAGGAGTCTGGGGCTCAAGGCGATACGCAAGGCACTCATGCCCCTTTGCTTCAGGCTGGCATGAACAGTCTTGACGCTCACGGTATGCACGCCAGCGTGTGTCACATTTTCATAAGAATGGACCACATCAAAACCATGCCTTGTGACCCGCTTCGTGTACCAGCTAAACCAGAGCTGGTTTAACCACCGCGTACGAAACGGCAGCTTTGGCACCGGTATGTGCTTGAACAACGCAGGAGATTCATCAAACGCCTGCGAGACCACCGTGATATCACACTCATCCAGCATGGAGGTCGCCAGATAAACGGCATAGCTTTCTGCACCACCGCCAATTCTTGAAAAGTTGCGGGTGAGGATGGCCAGCTTTGTTTTCATGATTTGTAAGCGTCGCTGGCTTGTTCCACGCCGCGCCGGTCTTCGTACCTGGTCAGGCATTTGAGCAATAACTGCATCCAGGTAGTTGTGCGGCTGACCAGAACACGCGGCAATAGCAGATCATCAGACTGTCCTGGAATAGCACGACCACGCACTGTCGTGGTGGCAGTCAGATAGCCCGCTGACCGGACGTTTTGCACGGCCGTCTTGTTTAGTCCGCCATAAGGGTAGCAAAAGTGCTGAACACCACCTTTTTGTCTTATCAACGCTTCAAGCCGGTCTTTTGATCGCCCAATTTCGATGGCTTGCCCGGCTTCATCAAGTTGCTGAAGATTGGCATGCGACAAGGTGTGCGAGCCGATCTCCTGGCCCCCATCAACCCAAGCCTGCAGCTCTTCCACATTCATCAGTGCAACCTGCCTGACGCCGCGCTCGAGGTCCCAGCTGTTGTTTTTACCTACGAGATCAGCCACGATATAACAGGTAGAGGTAAAGCCGTGACGTTTCAAAATCGGCATGGCACACCTCAGGTTGTTTTCATACCCGTCGTCAAATGTGATGCCGAACACCTTGCCCTGCGCCTTCCCCTTTAAATAAGGCATCAGGTCACCCATGGATTTACCCACGTAGCCGAGTGCGGCAAGCGCTGCCATTTGCCGGGAAAACGTGGCGGGCGACACGACAAGCCCTCGCATGGGAGAACCCTTGGGCGGCTCTGCGTCCACCTGGTGATACATCAAGATTGGAATCTTCTGCTGGGACATTTTGGGGAAACTCAAATCAAAACAATATCGTATTGCTCCTGCGCCATCGCAGCTTCGGCCTGCAGGGAAATCGGCTTGCCGATAAACTCACTCAGGCCCGCAAGATGGTGGCTTTCCTCGTCAAGGAACAGCTCTATCACCTTGGGTGATGCCACCACGCGGAACTCACGTGGATTGAACTGCCGTGCCTCACGCAGGATTTCACGCAGGATGTCATAGGTCACGCTGCGGGCAGTTTTGACGACGCCTTTGCCCGCACAGGCTGCGCATGGTTCGCAAAGCTGGTGTGCCAGGGATTCGCGCGTACGTTTTCGGGTCATCTCCAGCAACCCTAGCGAGGAAAAACCGTTCACGGTGGTCTTGATACGGTCCCGCGCCAATTGCTTCTGGAATTCAGCAAGCACGGCGTCGCGATGGTTTTCCTTGACCATGTCGATGAAGTCGACAATCACAATGCCGCCCAGGTTACGCAGTCTAAGCTGTCGTGCAATGGCTTGCGAGGCTTCAAGGTTTGTCTTGAAAATCGTCTCGTCAAAATTGCGTGCGCCTACAAAGCCGCCCGTGTTCACATCAACCGTCGTCAACGCCTCAGTCTGGTCAATGATGAGGTAGCCTCCAGACTTCAGATCCACCCTTCTTCCCAAAGCCCTTGCAATATCCTCATCAATATTGAACAGGTCAAAAATCGGGCGTTCACCGCTATACAGCTGAAGTTTTTGCACCGTGGCCGGCATGAACTCAACGGCGAAAGCCTTGAGTTTTTCAAATTGCTCGCGCGAATCAATCCGTATCGTCTGGGTGCCTTCCCCTGCCACGTCGCGCAAGACGCGCTGCAGCAGGTTCAGATCCTGATGCAGCACTGAAGCAGGTTTCACCCTGATAGAGGCATCCTTGATGCGCGCCCAGGTCTTGCGCAAATAGGCGATGTCCTCTGAAAGCTCAGCGTCTGTCGCATCCTCGGCATTGGTTCTGAGGATAAATCCACCGCCTGCTTCGCCGCTCAGCGCCTGGAGTCGCTGGCGCAAATCTTCACGTTGTTTCGCGGGTATCTTCTGCGACACGCCGATATGGTTGTCTTGTGGCAGAAAGACCAGCAGGCGACCGGCAATGCTGATCTGGGCAGTCAGTCTTGCACCTTTTGTGCCTATGGGATCCTTAAGCACCTGCACCATGACGGCCTGGCCTTCAAACAATTGCTTTTCTATTGGCAATATGTGTGCCGCAGATGCACCTGTCGCCGCCATGGCATCCGTGTCCGCGTGCCGGCTGTTGATGCTGCTCATCAGGTCGGCAACATGCAAAAATGCCGCCTTCTCCAGGCCAACATCTATGAAAGCCGACTGCATTCCGGGTAGTACGCGCGCGACCTTGCCAAGATAAACGTTACCCACCAGGCCACGCTCCAGCGTACGTTCAACCTGCAGTTCCTGCAGTGATCCATGTTCGACGACAGCGACGCGGGTTTCCTGTGGAGACCAGTTGATGAGGATGTCTTGCTGCATGTTGTTGTAAAGCGGATTCAGTCAGACCTTGATACCTGCACTGCGCAGCAGTTGGGTGGTCTCCCAAAGTGGAAGACCCATGATGCCACTGTAGCTGCCGTTGATGGCCGTAATATGCAGGGCAGCCTTGCCCTGCACCGCGTAAGCACCGGCTTTGCCCATGGGTTCGCCAGTAGCCACGTAACTGCGGATCTGGGTTGCAGTCAAGGGCTCAAAACTCACACGTGAAATGCTGAGGGCCTCAAAACGGCGTTTACCGGATTGCACAGCTACAGCAGTCAACACTCGATGCGTCGTACCGCCCAGTTCCGAAAGCATGCGAAAAGCGTCTTTTGCGCTTTCAGGTTTGCCATAAATGACACGACCCAAAGCCACAGTGGTGTCCGAACAAAGCACGGGGGCAGTTTCAAGCTTGCGCTGCTTCATCCGGGCCACCGCTGCATCGAGTTTGAGGCGGGTTACCCTTTTTACATAAGCGGCAGGGGTCTCACCCTTTAGGGTGGCCTCGAGCGCTTCAGCGTCCTCGCTCTCATCCGCCAGCAACAACTCGTACTTCACCCCGAGCTGCTCCAGCAACTGGCGGCGCCGTGGGCTCTGCGATGCGAGATAAATAAAGGCAGCCATTATTCGCGGTGATACGGATGGTTAATGGTGATGCTCCACGCCCGGTAGAGTTGCTCGATCAGTAACACACGAACCATGGCGTGAGGCAAGGTGAGATCCGAGAGCCTGAGTCGCTCATGCGCTGCTTTCTTGAATTCCGGATCAAGCCCGTCAGGCCCGCCAATCACGATGGCAACATCGTCACCCGACAACTGCCAGGCCTTGAGCCGATCGGCCAGCGCAACCGTCGTCACTGATGTACCCCGCTCGTCAAGCGCCACGACGTGCGTCCCCCGAGCAATGGCCCCTTCAATACGGAGTTTTTCCGCAGCCAGCAGCGTTTCAAGCGTTTTCGATGCGCGTGGCTCTGTCTTCACCGCCTTGAGCTCGACCCTGATTTCAGGCGGAAATCTCTTGGCATAGTCGTCGTAAGCCGTTTGCGCCCAGTCGGGCACTTTCTGGCCAACCGCTACGATGCTCAGCCTCATCGGCTGCGAGGTGCGGCTTTTTTGGCTGCAGGCTTTTTGGCTGCAGGTTTGGTGGCCGTTTTTTTGGCTGCGGCTTTTTTAGCCGGAGGCACTTTGACCAAGGGGGTTTTCACAGCTGGCTTCGTCGCCGTTTTTCGGGCCGGTTTGGCCGCAGGTTCTGCGACCGGCTCGGCGAAGTTGCGCTTGGCGGTCCAGTCGCTGGTCTTGCCCACGCGCCCGATATAACCGGGCTCATGGTCTTTCACAGCCTTGACAGCCGGCTTGGCGCTGCTTTTAGCTGAAGTCCTGGCGGACGTTTTTGCACCGGCTTTTGGTTTCGCTACGGGCTTGACCTCGACCGCGGGCTCTGGCTTTGAGGCCTTGACCAGAGGAGCGGGAGCACCGAGTTTCTGCTTGATGGGTTTGTCGCCCCAAAGCTCTTCAAGGTGGTAATACTGGCGAATGGTCGGTTGCATGATGTGCGCTACAACCGCTCCACAGTCAACAATAATCCACTCGCCGTTGTCTTCGCCTTCGATACGCGGTTTCTGAAAACCCGCATCGCGCACAGCATCCCGAACGCTGGCAGCGAGCGCCTTGGTCTGGCGATTGGAGGTACCGGAAGCAATGATGACACGCTCAAAAAGCGACGTGATGTGTTCCGTGTCAAAAACCTGAATATCCTGCGCCTTGACGTCTTCCAATCCATCAATAATGGCGCGCTGCAGTTTCTGAACGTCTTTTTTTTCTGCTGCGGCGGTAGATTTGACGGGTGTAGAGGTCATTAAGTGCTTTGTTCGGTGAGAAGGTTTAGCTGGCGCCATAAACACGGTTTGCTGAAATATAACGTGCAACCGCTTCGGGAACCAGTTCTGTGATGTCGCTGCTTTTACCCGCGCCAGACGCCAAATACTGGCGGATTTGGGTGGCGCTGACGGTCATGGGCGGTAAAAGGAGTTGTAAAAAACGGCTTTTTAGCGCGCCATAGGCGTCAAATTGGGCCTGCGCAACGGTGGATGTTGCGCGGCCAGCTATGCAAATTATAGCGAGCCCGATGATCGCCTGCCATCTGTGCCATTGCTGGAAAGCCGCAAACTGGTCGGCACCCATGATCAGGTAAAGCTGCGCGTCCGGGTTTTCAGCCTGCAATGATTCAAGCGTGTCAACGGTGAAGGTCGGTCCAGGGCGGTGCAGTTCCCGTTCGTCAACCACCACCTCGGGCATATCCCGAAATGCCAGCCGCGTCATGGCGAGTCGATGTGGGGCGCTGCTTAGAGCCCTCGCCTTGTGCCAGGCGTGACCGGTGGGTATAACCCGCAACTCATCAAGTTTCAGCTGCGCAATAGCGACGTTTGCCAAGGCCAGATGGGCCACGTGAGGCGGATCAAATGCACCGCCAAAAACGCCTATCCGTTTTTGTGAGGTCGTTGAAAGGCCAGCACTCAAACCCAGTCCCTTCGGACCAGAAACTGCTTGTACAGGCGCTCTTCTGCGGTGCCAGGCTCGGGTTTGGACTGGTATGCCCAGCTCGCCAGAGGTGGCATGGACATCAGGATGGACTCTGTGCGGCCGCCAGACTGCAGGCCAAAGTGGGTACCGCGGTCCCAGACAAGATTGAATTCGACATAGCGGCCACGTCGATAAAGCTGAAAAGCACGCTCACGCTCGCCATAAACATCATTCTTGTGCTTGTTCACAATGGGGAGGTAGGCCTCCAGGAATGAGTCTGCCACCGCCTGCATCATCTCGAAACTGCGCTCTGCACCCAATTCATGAAAGTCATCGAAGAAAATACCGCCCACGCCGCGCTGCTCATCGCGATGCTTCAGGTAAAAGTATTCATCACACCATTTCTTGAAGCGCGGGTACTTGTCTTCGCCGAACGGCAAGAGCGCATCGCGGCAGGTCTGGTGAAAGTGCACCGCATCTTCATGAAACCCGTAATAAGGCGTCAGGTCCATTCCGCCGCCGAACCAGCAAACCGGATCACCACCGCCCACGGGCGTTGCCGCAATCATGCGCACATTCATGTGTACCGTTGGTACGTAAGGATTGCGGGGATGAAAAACCAGCGAAACCCCCATCGCCTCAAACGGCGCACCGGCCAGTTCCGGCCTGTGTTGCGTGGCCGAGGGGGGGAGTTTCGGCCCGCGAACATGCGAAAAACCGCAACCTGCGCGCTCAAACACAGCGCCGCCTTCAAGTATTTTGGTGATGCCGTTGCCTTGCAGCGGCTCGCCTGGCTCTTTTTGCCAGTGATCAGCTACAAAAGGCTGGCCATCAATTCTGGCTATTGAATCAGTGATTTTCGCCTGCAGATCGAGCAAAAATGCCCGGACGCCAGAAATGTCAGGAGCACCCATCAGGACTTGATGGCCCGGTACCCGATGTCCTTGCGGTACTGCGCCCCATCAAATTTAATGTTTTCGGCCACTTCATAGGCGCGCTGCTGTGCTGCCTTGACGGTGCTGCCCAGAGCCGTCACGCACAAAACGCGGCCGCCAGACGTCAAGGTGTCCTTGCCCCTGCGGGTAGTGCCCGCATGAAAGACCATGGCGTCCTCGGTCGCAGCGGGGAGGCCGCTGATCACATCGCCCTTGCGTGGGTGCAGCGGATAACCGTGCGCCGCCATGACGACGCCAAGCGCCGGTCTGCGGTCCCATTCCAGCTCGACCTGATCCAGGGTACCCGAGGTCGCAGCCATCATCACATCGTACAGATCAGTCTTGAGCCGCATCATGATAGGCTGCGTCTCAGGGTCGCCCATGCGGCAGTTGAATTCGAGTGTTTTCGGCTTTCCTGCGGCATCGATCATCAAGCCGGCATACAAAAAGCCCGTGAAAGGAATACCGTCTTTTTCCATGCCCTTGATGGTCGGCAGGATGATCTCGCGCATGGCGCGGGCATGCACATCGGGCGTTACCACAGGCGCTGGCGAATAAGCACCCATGCCGCCAGTGTTAGGGCCATGGTCGCCATCCAGCAGGCGCTTGTGGTCCTGGCTTGTCGCCATGGTCGCCACGTTTTTGCCATCACACATGACGATGAAGCTGGCTTCCTCACCCTGTAAAAATTCCTCAATCACCACGCGCGCGCCGCCTTCGTTATGGGTCACGCCCAACGGGTTGAAGTCAGGATCAGGCGCCAGCATGAATTCAATGGCCTCATGCGCCTCTTTTTTAGTCATGGCAACAACGACGCCTTTGCCCGCCGCAAGCCCGTCTGCCTTCACAACGATAGGTGCGCCCTTTTCATCGACATAGGCATGAGCCGCTACTGCATCGCTGAAGGTTTCGTACTCTGCTGTGGGGATACCGTGGCGTTTCATGAAAGCCTTGGAAAAGGCCTTGGAGCTTTCCAGTTGCGCCGCCGCTTTGGTCGGGCCAAAGACACGCAGGCCATTTGCCCGGAAGTCATCCACAATGCCGGCGGCCAGTGGTTGCTCGGGCCCGACCACGGTCAGGGCAATTTTTTGTTCCAGCGCCCATTCGCGCAGGGCTTTGATGTCCGTGATGGCAATGTTCTCAAGGCGTGAGTCCATCGCGGTTCCACCATTGCCAGGGGCAACGTACACCGCCTGCAACTTCGGCGACTGCGCCAGCTTCCACGCCAGCGCGTGTTCACGACCGCCGCCGCCTACTACCAATACTTTCATGCTGTGCTCTCGTTTCAAATGTTATTCAGACAGGTCGGCGTTATGGAAAACGTCCTGCGTGTCGTCAAGGTCTTCCAGCACGTCCAGCAGGCGCTGCATTTTGGCGGCATCCTGCCCGGACATTTCAATCATGTTGTCTGCCCGCATCGTGACTTCGGCCAGCTCCGGTTTCAGGCCCGCCGCTTCCAGGGCATTTTTGACGGTTTCAAAGTCGGTGTAGGGCGTCAGCACCTCAATGGCACCGTCCTCATGCGTGATCACGTCGTCCGCGCCGGACTCAAGCGCCACCTCCATGATCTTGTCTTCACTTGTACCCGGCGCAAAAATGAACTGGCCGACGTGCTTGAACTGAAAGGCCACCGACCCTTCAGTGCCCATGTTGCCCCCGTGCTTTGAAAACGCGTGCCTCACCTCTGCCACGGTACGGACCTTGTTATCGGTCATGCAGTCCACGATGATGGCCGCACCGCCGATGCCGTAGCCCTCGTAACGCACTTCCTCGTATTGCACGCCCTCGAGGCTGCCGGTGGCCTTGGCAATCCCGTATTTGACGTTTTCGTTGGGCATATTGGCCGCCTTGGCCTTGTCCACAGCCAGCCGGAGACGCGGATTGGTGCCCAGATCGCCGCCACCCATACGAGCCGCCACCATGATTTCGCGCATCACACGAGTCCAGATGCGCTGGCGTTTTTCATCCTGCCGGCCCTTGCGGTGCTGAATATTCGCCCATTTACTGTGACCTGCCACGCTATTCCTTAGGTTTTGATTTACGCTACTTCCATCATTTTACTTTTTCACCGCAGGACACCCCCACATGGCTGAGCCCCTCCTGATTGCAAAGAATGCAACCACCACCTGTGAGTTACTGCCCGGCCTGGCCAATCGCCACGGACTCATCACGGGCGCAACCGGCACAGGCAAGACCGTCACACTGCAAACACTGGCTGAAAACTTCTCAAAAATCGGTGTTCCCGTCTTCATGGCCGATGTCAAGGGCGACCTGACGGGCATCAGCCAGGCTGGCACCATTGGCGAGAAGATGGCCGGCATTCTGAAAGAGCGGGGCATCGACACCCCGGAATCCGTCGCCTGCCCCTCCACCTTGTGGGATGTGTTCGGCGAGCAGGGTCACCCGGTGCGCGCCACTATTTCCGATATGGGTCCGCTATTGCTGGGTCGCATGCTGGACCTCAACGACACCCAGGCCGGCGTGCTCAACCTGGTGTTCAAGATTGCCGATGACAACGGCATGCTGCTGCTGGACCTGAAAGACCTGCGCGCCATGCTGCAATACGTGGGCGAGAACGCCAGCGAGTTCACCACCAAATACGGCAATGTCAGTGCCGCGAGCGTGGGGGCCATCCAGCGGGGACTGATGCAGGTCGAAACCCAGGGCGCTGACAGGTTCTTTGGCGAGCCCATGCTCAACATCAGCGACTTCATGCAGACCGTGGGCGGCAAGGGTGTGATCAACATCCTGACTGCCGACAAGCTCATGAACTCTCCACGCCTGTACGCGACCTTCCTGCTGTGGATGCTGTCAGAACTGTTTGAGCAATTGCCCGAAATTGGCGACCCTGAAAAGCCGAAACTTGTCTTTTTCTTTGACGAGGCGCATCTGCTGTTCAATGAAGCGCCCAAGGTACTTGTCGAACGCATTGAACTTGTCGTGCGCCTGGTGCGCTCAAAAGGCGTAGGCGTCTACTTCGTCACCCAGAACCCTCTGGATATTCCAGACTCGGTACTCGCCCAGCTCGGTAACCGCGTACAGCACGCCCTGCGCGCCTTCACCCCGCGTGACCAGAAGGCCGTGAAGGCCACGGCGCAAACCATGCGGCAAAAGCCAGGGCTGGATATTGAAACCGCCATCACTGAACTCGCCGTCGGTGAGGCGCTGATCAGCCTGCTGGATGCCAAAGGTCGCCCCAGCGTCACAGAGCGCGTCTTCGTGCTGCCGCCGGGCAGCCAGATTGGCCCCATCACATTGCAGCAGCGCCAGTCGCTGCTACAAGACTCGCTCGTCGCAGGCGTTTACGAGAAAGCCGTTGATCGCGAATCCGCTTACGAAAAACTGCAAGGCCGTGCTGCAGCCAGCGCACCTGCAGCAGGCTCTGCGCCGAATGGTGGCGCTGCAGGTCAAAACGATTCGGGCGGCATCATGGGCGGGCTCAATGACGTGCTTTTCGGCACCACGGGCCCGCGCGGCGCCAAACATGACGGCCTCGCGCAAAGCATGGCCAGGTCAGCGGTGCGGACCATGGGTTCCGCCGTAGGGCGAGAGATTATTCGCGGCGTACTGGGCAGTATTTTCGGCGGCAAAAACCGCTGACGGCTTGCCAAATTGCGATGCGGCCGGCACCCGCCTGTCGCAATTTAACGACCCTTCGTTTTACCGAGACTTGTCAAGCACAAGCCTCATCGCTACATTGGCTTTTTTGAAGGATACGCAATGCCTGCCGAAGTTGCCGCCAAATCCACAGAGCCTGTAAAACCCGCTGCCTCCGCCCACAGCTCCCAAAGCCATATCAGGCTGACGTCACACGCCAGCGGCCACGGTGCCATCCCCATTCACTGGGCAGCGGCCACCGCCACCGAACGCGGCCCAGTCGTGGGCACCACCACCAAACGAAGCCATCGCAACGTCATTGGGACGCACAGCGGCTCATACAGTATTTACCGCGCCCTTGCAGTGGCAGCCGGCGCGCTGTCGCCACAGCACAAGGCCGACCTCACCAATACCTCGCCCACCGACCTGATCGGCCCCTATCCGCAATGGAGCGAGCCCGGCCGTATTGTCGCCATGGACCCCTGGGGTGCATCCGTCGCGGATGTTTTTGCCACTGAACTCGCCGCCGGCTACGACATTCGTCCGACCGTTGCCGTCACACAGGCCCACGTCATCCTGCCCGAGGTGATCGAGGCCCTGCAATCCGGCCGCCTCAAGGCCGACGGCAAATACCTCACAGCTGGCGGTGCTGCCATGGTGACCAAGGTGGCGGTCGAACCCGTCTGGTACCTGCCCGAAGTCGCCAAACGTTTCAATTGCAGTGAAGCCGAATTGCGCCGCGTCCTGTTTGAAGAAACCGGCGGCATGTACCCGGAGCTTGTCACCCGTAGCGACCTTGAAGTGTTCTTGCCGCCTATCGGCGGGCTGACGGCCTACATCTTCGGCAAGCCGCGCGACCTGGCCAATCCGGAGATTGAACTCACAGCCCGCGTGCACGATGAGTGCAACGGCTCGGATGTATTCGGCTCCGACATCTGTACCTGCCGCCCCTACCTCACTCACGCGATTGAAGAGTGCATCCAGGGCGCGCAGCGCGGTGGCGTTGGCCTGGTCGCCTACTTCCGCAAGGAAGGCCGGGCACTCGGCGAAGTCACCAAATTCCTGGTCTACAACGCCCGCAAGCGCCAGGTAGGCGGCGACACGGCTGACCAGTATTTCAACCGTACGGAGTGCGTGGCTGGCGTGCAGGACATGCGTTTCCAGGAACTGATGCCGGACGTGCTGAACTGGCTGGGCATACGCAAGATCCACCGGCTGGTGTCCATGAGCAACATGAAGTACGACGCCATCACCCGCGCCGGCATCGAGGTGGTCGAGCGTGTGAACATCCCCGAACACATGATCCCGGCCGACGCGCAGGTCGAGATGGACGCCAAGATGGCTGCGGGCTATTTCACCCCTGGCGCCGTGCCCACAGCCGAGGAGCTCAAAAAAGCCAAGGGCCGGGGACTGGATGTCTGAGCTTGAAAGCGCCGTAGCCGAACTGCGCTCAACGCAAACCATACGCAAGCGTGCGCGGGCCTTGCTGGCGCGCGCGCGGCGGGGTGAATCCTCCTGGTTTTCAGTCAACGACGGTGCCCTGGTCACGGCGGCCACGCTGGTCGCAGAACTCACGCAGGCCCGTTACCCCAGCCTGAAGATCCCGTATCACAGCCGCTGGCGGCACTTTGAAGCTGGCGGCATTGATCGTAGCGGGCAGCTCGACGCCGCCCTCGCCCGGTCATCCAAAGAAGAAAAAGCCCGCGCCCGCATAGACCTCGTGCTGGTCAGTGTGCTGCTTGACGCCGGTGCAGGTGCAGACTGGCGCTACAAGGAGAAAGCCGGAAACACACCCGGCCAGCAGGCAGGACACGAATACACCCGTTCCGAGGGGCTGGGCGTTGCCAGCTTTCACGCCTTCATGTCAGGCCTGTTCTCCAGCGATGCAAGTCAGCCGCAGCAGGCTGACGCCAAAGGCTTGCAGGCCGTCACCGCAAACAAGCTGGCTCAAGCCTTCCAGGTCACCCCCGCCAACCCCCTGGTAGGTCTTGAAGGCCGTGCCGCCCTGCTTCGGCGCCTGGGTGAAGCGTTGCAAAACCAGCCGGAGCTGTTCGGCACACCAGGCCGACCCGGCCACCTGTTTGATTTGCTGTCAAAAGGCGTCAAGGCCATACAGGCGCACGACCTGTTGTCCGTCCTGCTCGCGGGACTGTCCCCCATCTGGCCGGCACAGAACGCCATCGACGGTATTGCGCTTGGCGATTGCTGGCAGCTGGCCGCGGCCCAGAGTGACGCTGGCGGTCCCAGCGACGGCTGGATGCCTTTTCACAAGCTGTCGCAATGGCTGACCTATTCCTTGCTTGAACCCTTTGAATGGGCGGGCATTGAAGTTCAGGGCCTGGACGCCCTGACCGGCCTGCCTGAATACCGCAACGGTGGTCTTTTTCTGGATGCAGGCGTGCTGCGGCTCAAGGACCCGGCACAGGCGGGGCACCTTCATGCCGCTGGCGATCCATTGATTGTCGAATGGCGGGCCCTGACTGTCGCGCTGCTCGATGAGCTGGCCCCGCTGGTTCGCGAACAACTTGGCCTGACCGCCGAACAGATGCCGCTGGCCTGTGTACTCGAAGGCGGTACCTGGGCCGCCGGGCGCGTTTTGGCACAGCAGTTGCGTGGTGGCCAGCCGCCGCTCAATATCATCAGCGACGGCACCGTTTTTTAAGACATACACATGACGACCTACAACGACAAAGTTCACCTCGTAGACCACCCGCTGGTCCAGCACAAACTCACGCTGATGCGCCGCAAGGACGCCTCGACCAACACCTTTCGCACGCTGCTCAATGAAGTCAGCATGCTGATGGCCTACGAGGTCACGCGCGACATGCCCATGCAGGACATCGAGATCGAAACCCCGCTCGAAGTCATGACCTCCAAAGTCATAGACGGCAAGAAGCTGGTGTTTGTCTCCATCCTCCGCGCCGGCAACGGCATTCTTGAGGGCATGCTCAGCGTGGTGCCCGGTGCGCGTGTTGGTCACGTGGGGCTGTACCGCGACCCCAAAACACTGACCGCTGTCGAGTATTACTTCAAGATGCCGCAGAACATGGAAGAACGCGACGTCGTCATCGTGGACCCCATGCTGGCGACCGGCAACTCGGCTATTGCGGCGGTGGAACGGCTCAAGGAGCTCAACCCCAAATCCATCAAGTTCGTCTGCCTGCTCACCTGCCCCGAAGGCATGGCAGCCATGCAGAATGCACACCCTGACGTGCACATCTACACTGCTGCCATAGACCGCCAGCTCAACAGCCACGGCTATATCCTGCCCGGCCTGGGTGATGCAGGTGACCGCATTTTCGGCACCAAATAGCCAGCATGGGCAAGCACACCCTTCGTGCAACCCTGGCGATGACGCGCCTGCTCCGTTTTGCAGGTTTATGCGTGATGGCACTTGTCCTCAGTGCCTGCACCACTGTCTCTTCGGGAGCGCGGCTCGACAACACCCCGCGCCTGGCCGTCATGTCGGCCTTTGAGCCCGAACTGACCCTGCTGCTGGACAAGGTACAAAACCCCATCAGTCACCAACTCAACGGTGTCGGTTTCACCACCGGCGTGCTTGAAGGCAAGAACGTCGTGCTGTTTCTCTCCGGCATCAGCATGACCAACGCGACCATGAACACCCAGCTGGTGCTGGACCGCTTCAACGTTCATGGCATCGTGTTCAGCGGCATTGCCGGCGGCGTCAACCCCGGCCTGCATATTGGCGATGTGTCGATCCCCGCGCAATGGGGCCAGTACCTTGAAGTGGCCATGTCGCGCGAAACATCGCCGGGCAAGTTCACGCCGCCCCCGCACATGGAGTCGCCGATGTTTCCCGCTTTCGGCATGATGCAGCCGCGCACCGTGGAGACCCGGACGGCAGCAAACCCGACGCTTGTACGCAAGTTCTGGTTTGAGGCCGACCCGAAGATGCTTGACGTCGCCCGCAGCCTGCGCAGCGTCGAACTCACCCGTTGCAAGGCCGGCCAGTGCCTGACCCGCAAACCGGAAGTTCTCGTGGGGGGTAATGGCGTGTCGGGCCAGGCCTTTGTCGACAACGCCGCCTTCCGCGAATACGCCTTCAAGACCTTCCAGGCCAATGTGCTCGACATGGAAACCGCAGCGGTCGGCATGGTCGCGTACAGTAACAGCGTGCCCTACATCGCTTTCCGTTCCCTCAGCGACCTCGCAGGCGGCGGCGATGGCGCCAACGAAATGGGCACCTTCTTCAGCATTGCAGCCGACAACTCCGCGCGGGTGCTGCTGGCCTTTCTGGCCTCATGGAAACCTTGAAACCCTGAACCCATAAAGTGCCATGAGGCAGCCACCGCATGCTTGATCTCCTCATCACCAACGCCGCCTTGCCTGATGGCCGTACAGGCATGTCGGTTGCCGTGCAAAACGGCCGCATCACTGAAGTCACTGCCGGGCTCGCCGTACCTGCGCAAGAGACCGTTGATGCAACCGGCTACCTGCTCAGCCCGCACTTTGTAGACCCGCATTTCCACATGGACGCCACGCTCAGCTATGGCCTGCCACGCGTCAATGAGAGCGGCACCCTGCTGGAAGGCATTGCCGTCTGGGGCGAGCTCAAGCCCACGCTCAAGGCCGAGGCCATCATTGACCGTGCCCTCACCTATTGCGACTGGGCAGTCGCCAAAGGCCTGCTGGCGATACGCACGCATGTGGACACCAGCGACCCCAGCCTGCTGGCTGTTGATGCATTGCTTGAAGTCAAAAAGCGCGTCGCGCCTTATATCGATCTGCAGCTCGTTGCCTTTCCGCAGGACGGTGTGCTGCGCACACAGGGCGGCGTTGATAACCTCCAACGCGCGCTCGACAAAGGCGTTGATATCGTCGGCGGCATTCCGCACTTCGAGCGCACCATGGCCGAGGGTGCCGCCAGCGTCAAACTTCTTTGCGAGATCGCCGCCGAACGCGGCTTACCTGTAGACATGCATTGCGACGAGTCCGACGACCCGCTCTCGCGCCATATCGAAACCCTGGCGTTTGAAGCCCAGCGCCTCGGCCTGCAGGGTCGCGTCACGGGTTCACACTGCACCTCCATGCATTCGATGGACAACTATTACGTGTCCAAACTGCTGCCGCTGATAGCAGAAAGCGGCGTCAGCGTCATCGCGAACCCCCTCATCAACATCACCCTGCAGGGCCGCCACGACACCTACCCCAAACGCCGCGGCATGACCCGCGTGCCCGAACTCATGGCGGCAGGCGTCAACGTCGCCTTCGGTCACGACTGCGTGATGGACCCCTGGTACGGCATGGGCTCGGGCGACATGCTGGAAGTAGCCCACATGGGACTGCATGTGGCGCAGATGACCAGCCAGAAAGGCATACGCGCCTGCCTTGATGCGGTGACGGTGAATGCTGCGAAGGTCATGCACCTCAAGGGCTATGGGCTGCAGCCCGGTTGTGACGCCAGTTTTGTGCTGCTGCAGGCGCGTGATGCCATCGAAGCCATCCGCCTGCGGGCGAATCGCCTGAAGGTCTACAAGCGTGGCAAGCTGCTGGCGCAAAGTCCAGCCGCTGCGTCCCGCCTGTCGCTCTCCGGCAGACCTGACAACATATCGTTCATGAAAGCTGATTGATCTCAGCGTGGTGAAAGACCAGCCAGACCCGCCAGACACTCGACCGCGAAGTGCCCGTCAACGGTCGCTGTATTCTTAACGAGCTGCTGCAGTTACCGTCCCTTTCAGGCGCTCTGCAAGCATTGCCACCATACCCAGATCGGCAACAGCCTCATCATGGCTAGACCGTCTGGTAGTTGCCGAACTTCAGGCTACAAACCCGTATGGTGCTCCGCGTGCACCGCGCCCCAAAGCGCTTCCCAGTCCTGCCCACCCATGTCTTTGGCCCTGCCATCCGTGTCAAAAAACTTGTTCGGTATCTGAAAGGCGGCCAATGTCACCGCACCGTTGGGTGACCACGCGCTGTGGCGGCTGCCCGCCGGCCGCCAGATGAACTGACCAGCCTTGCATTCAATGCCCGAGTCAGGGCCTTCACCATCCACCAGGTGCCCTTCCAGCACCCAGGTCTGCTCGATCTGCACATGCTCATGGTCGGGCAACACCGCACCCGGGGCCATGCGCATCAGCGCGGTGGCCAGGCCGCTGCTGCGATCAAACAGCAGGGTTTTGACTTCGATGCCGGGGTAACGTGTGGGCTGCCAAGGCAGCGCAGCCGGGTCAACCAGGCGAGAGGCAAGCGGTGCCAACACCTCGTGATCTTTCAGGTTGGGCGTGATGGCGGTGGTCATGGGCAAATCTTCCAGGTGTGGTCCGGCAGACGGGGGCGCGGATATTGATCAATTGCTTGAAGAATTATGCCGACTGACACCAGTATTGATGCGTGAACAGGAGCCCGACATGAAAGATTTCATTGGCCTGCTCAAGCGCGGCGTCCTGCGGATCATGACAGCCACCCTTCTGCTGGGCACCGGCATGGCGTTTGCCGCATCGGCATCGGGGGACGGCATGCGCCGCACGGCAGACATTCGCTACGGCGATGACGCCCGCCAGCGTAGGGATGTCTACCTGCCCTCGCAGCCTGTGTTCCCGGCTGGCCAGGCACCGGTGATTGTGATGGTGCATGGCGGCGCCTGGGTGATCGGCGATAAGGCCATGTCCAATGTGACTGACAACAAGGTCGACTCCGAGGCCGGGCACGGTTCCCTGTAGGACATTGACGCAAAGCGGTGGGACCCAAGGCAACAAACACCACAAAGTGCTTCCGTTTGGTCACCCCCCGGTAAAATAAAACGCAGCGGCTGGCAGGGTCAGAGCTTCAGCATCTGAACCCCAACATGGCATTTCACCCCATACAAACGTGACCACGGACGACATTCAACGCCTGTTTGGCAAACTGCCCGGCCTCTTCCTGATCGTGAAGCCGGATGCAGACTTCACCATTGTTGGTGCGAGTGAGGCATACATGAAGGCGACGTTCACAGACGCGGGCATGTTTGGACGCAGGCTGTTCGATGTCTTTCCGGATAACCCGGATGATCCCGGCGCCAATGGGCTTGAAAAGGTCACCGAGTCTTTCAGGCATGTCGTGACTACGGGCAAATCCCATGTGATGGCACCGCTGCGTTACGACGTGCGGGTGCCCGGCTCAGAAATATATGAAGAGCGTTACTGGTCGGGAACCTGCAGCCCGGTTTTTGATGCTACCGGCCAGATCGAATACCTGATACAGACCACCGAAGTCGCTACCGCCAAGGGCAGGCGCGATGCGATTGCCATTCTTGAAAGCATTGCCGAAGGCTTTTACACGCTTGACCGCCACTGGCGCTATGACTATGTGAACACCGAGGCGCACCGTATCCTGGACCGCATGCTGGGCGACCTCACCGGGAAGGTCATATGGGACGAATACCCAGGCCTGCAAGGCACCGATTTTGAAAGCGCCTACAGGCGCACCATGGTCCAACGGGAAAAAACCGCCTTCAGCGCCTACGACGCGAACCAGCAGCGCTGGTATGACGTCACCACCTTCCCTGCGCCTGAGGGCATATCGGTTTACTTTCGCGATGCGACGGCGCAACGCACCCTTGAGGCAGAACGCAACGCCGCGATGGCTGAATCGGAAAGGCAAAAACGCATTTACGAAACAGCGCTCAACAGCACGCCGGATTTCGTCTATGTGTTCGACACGGACCACCGCGCGCTTTATGCCAACGACGCCCTGCTCAAGACCTGGGGCGTGGCCGACGTGCGGGGCAAGAAGTGGATGGACCTGGGTTACGAGCAGTGGCATGCCGACATGCATGACCGCGAGCTGGATCAGGTCATCCAGACAAAGGCTGCGATACGCGGTGAAATACCCTTCAACGGCACCAGCGGCAAACGCATGTATGACTACATCTTTGCGCCAGTGTTTGACGAACACGGCGAAGTGGTTGCTGTTGCCGGTACCACCCGCGACATCACCGATCGCCAGGCGGCCGAGCAATCGATACAGGAACAGGCCACGCGGCTTGCCGCCTCCGACCGCGCAAAAGACGACTTTCTGGCCACGCTGTCACACGAGCTCCGCAATCCGCTGGCGCCGCTGCGCAACTCGATCTCCCTGCTCCGCCGTGGCGGACTTGAAGGTGACAAGCTGACAAAGATACACGGCATCATGGAACGCCAGGTCAACCACCTCATTCGGCTGGTGGATGACCTGCTGGAGGTCTCGCGCATCAGCCGCGGCGTGCTGTCGCTGCGCAGTGAACAGGTGGAACTGGCTGCCATGGTCAAGACAGCCGTCGAAACCAGCAACCCGCTCATACAGTCGGCTGGCCACAGGCTGGTGCTGGACATTCCACCTGAACCTCTGTGGGTACAGGGTGACCCGGTGCGGCTGGCACAGGTGCTGTCAAACCTGCTGAACAACGCAGCAAGCTACACAGATGCTGGCGGAAGCATCACCGTCAAGGTCGGGCGAAAAGGCAATAACGTATGTGTTGGCGTAAAAGACACCGGCATTGGCATGGATCCCGGGTCGATTTCCCACATGTTTGAAATGTTCAGCCGCGGCAACCGCGACAGCGCCCGCAACCAGGGCGGCCTGGGCATTGGCCTGGCCCTGGCCCGCCGCCTGACCGAAATGCACCACGGCACGCTGGAGGCCCGGAGCGAAGGGCTG
The DNA here is from genome assembly GCA_040390295.1 of Pseudomonadota bacterium. GTDB lineage: Bacteria > Pseudomonadota > Gammaproteobacteria > Burkholderiales > Burkholderiaceae_C > Polaromonas. The sequence goes on along the minus strand of JAZJYR010000006.1, from coordinate 75,080 downwards.
GGCAAGGGCACGGAATTCACCATCTGCCTGCCGCTGGCACAAACAGGTGAAGACGACAGTACAGAGCAACCCGCGGACGATGTGCGTCTCGACAAAACCCGCGTGCTGGTGGTCGACGACAACCTCGATGCCGGCGACACGCTGGCGGTCATCCTGGACATGCTGGGTGCCGAGGTGCGCGTCGCGCGCAACGGAATCGAGGCGTTACAGACCTTTGCAGCATACAAACCATCTGTCGTGCTACTCGACATCGGCATGCCGGGCATGAACGGCTACGAGGTGGCTCGAGCCATTCGCAGCCGCTTTGCCGCCCACCCGACCGTGCTGGTCGCCCTCACCGGCTGGGGCCAGGAAGACGATCGCCGCCGCGCCAGTGAAGCGGGGTTCGACCATCACCTGCTCAAGCCCGCAGAGATCGAGTCGCTGCAACAGTTGCTGTCAGATATTGAAGGCGCCAGACCTCCGGGGGCATGACCTCAGAAGGTCACCTCAACCGCTTCACAGCGGTGTCAGGGCCTTGCCGGTCTTGAAATAAGCCAGCAGGTTGTCACAGACCAGTTGCTCCATCTCAAGCCTTGACTCACGCGTAAAGCCCGCAATATGCGACATCAGCACGACGTTGTCCATCTCAAGCAGGGCCTGTGGCACGTTCGGTTCGTTTTCATAGACATCAAGCCCTGCACCTGCGATTCGGCCTTCCTTCAAAGCGGCTATCAGTGCGGCTTCGTCCACCACCGAACCGCGGGCGATGTTGACAAGAATTCCGGTCTTTCCCAAGGCATCCAGAACCTCGCCCGAAACAAGATGCCGGGTGGCGGGCCCGCCGGGGCAGGCGACCACCAGGAAATCCGCCCAGGCAGCAAGCGCCTTGAGGTCTGCCATGTGCGCGCTTTCATGACCGGCTACCGGCTTGCGGGAGCTGTAGCGAACGGCCATGTCAAAACCGGAAACCCGTTTGGCAATGGTCTGGCCTATGCCGCCAAAGCCCAGAATACCCAGCTTTTTGCCGCTCACGCGCGTCATGAGCGGCCGCTGTTTGCCGGCAGCCCACTCACCTGCACGCACAAAACGGTCCGTGACCGACACGCCGCGGGCCACATCAATCAGCAAACCAATCGCCAGGTCCGCAACGCAGTTGTTCAGCACATGGGGGGTGTTGGCGACCTGAATGCCACGCGCATGAGCCGCTTCGACATCGATCCTGTCATAGCCCACACCAAAGTTTGAAATAACACCCAGATTTGGCAGGGCGTCAATCAGCGAGGCCGGGCAGGCATGGCGGACGTGCGTGACGATGCCCTTGAAGCTGGCCCCCTGCTCGGAAAGAAAGGCCTGCGGGTCCTGTTCTTTCCAGAGCGGATGGATATCAAACATCTCCGGCAGCCTGACATCCAGTGGGGGCGTGATGGGACCAATCTGAAGGACACGGTCTTTTTGCATATTTTCTTTATTTCGGTTGTTTCGGTTGTTTCAGTCGCGGTAGCTCGGGTCAATCCGGTCCAGCTTTCGCAGCAATGCCGGCCATTCACGCTCGCCGTGCGGAGGAAACCTGCCGCTGGCGTCCGGCGTGGGCGCGCGCCTGAGCTGACCGAAAGTCCTGTTGATCAACTCCGGCGCAAGCACCGTCAGTTTGCTGTTGGCAGACATGGCCAGCAGTTGCGTCTGGCACGCGCGCTCCAGCCGGTGAATATTGACAAAAGCTTCTGCAACCGTCTGCCCCACCGCGAGCAGGCCGTGGTTGCGCAGGATCATCACATCGTTGTCGCCCAGATGCTCGACCAGGCGCTGGCGTTCATCGGTATCGACCGCCACGCCCTCAAAGTCGTGGTAAGCCACGCTGCCCGCAAACCGCATGGAGGACTGGCTGATGGGCAGCAGGCCGCACTCCAGCGCCGACACAGCCATGCCAGCCGGCGTATGCGTATGCAGGACGCAGGCCACATCGTGCCGTGCCCCGTGAATCGCGCTGTGAATAACGTAGCCCGGCAGATTGACCGTGTATTCACTGTTCGGGTTGTCAATGACATTCCCGTCCAGGTCGATCTTGATCAGGCTTGACGCCGTGATCTCCTCGTACATCATGCCAAAGGGGTTGATAAGGAAATGCATCGCCTCACCCGGCACCTTGGCCGAGATGTGGTTCAGGATGCCGTCGCTCATGCCGTACAGATCAACCAGCCGGTAACAGGCGGCAAGGTCTATCCGGAGCTGGCGTTCTGCTTCGCTTCGCAATTGGGTTTGTGTCTGGCGGGTGTTCATGATGATCCTGGGCTTATTGCTTTTCGATGTTGGCCTGCCTGATCACGGTATCCCACTTTGCCGCATCGTTCAGGAAGACCTGCTTGAGCTGCTCCGGCGTGCTGGCCCCAGGCTCGATGCCCAGATCCAGCATTTTTTGCCTGAGCGCAGGGTCGGCCAGGGCCTTGGTGATTTCGCTGTTCAGGCGCATCACGACATCGCGCGGTGTGCCGGCCGGAGCAACGATCCCGTTCCATGAGTCGGCTTCAAAATTCTTCAGGCTGGCAACGCCGCTTTCAGCAAACGTCGGTACCGCCGGCAGCATGGATGGGCGCTTCGGCGCTGTGGTGGCAATGGCGCGCAGGCTCCCACTCTTGACCTGGCCGAGGATGCCGGGGGTGGTTTCAACGGCCGCCTGTACGGTCTGGCCCTTGAGTGCCGAAACAATGTCAGACGTGGATTTGAAAGGCACAACCGGCACATTCAGGCCCGAGGTGCTCACCAGCAGGCGCGCCGAAAGGTTTTGCACGCTGCCCACGCTGACGGTGGCGATGTTGAAATGCGCCGGGTCTTTCTGTGCCGCACCGAGCACGTCGCCCACCGTTTTGTAGGGGCTGTCCTTGTCAACAACCAGCAGGTAGTGAAAAGTGCCCAATGTTGAAATCATGCTGTAGCTGTTGACCGGGTGGTACGGCAACGATTTGAAAAGCGAACCGCTGATGGCGTTCTGGCCGCTGACCAGCAGCAAGGTGTACCCGTCCGGCGCAGCGCGCGCAACAGAGGCCGATGCGGTGATGCCGCCGGCGCCCGGCATATTCTCAATAACCACGCTTTGCCCCATCGACTCGGACATCTTCTGCCCCAGGGCCCGGGCCACGATGTCACCCAGGCCGCCCGGCCCAAAGCCAACCACAAGGCGTATGGGCTTGCCCGGGAATGGCTGCGCATGGGCCGCGATGGCGCCCGCCATCAGAAAGCCGCCGCAAAGGGCACGCAGCCAGGGTCCACACAGGAATGGATGGATGTGTTTTTCAGGATTCATGTTGTCTCCGTTATTCAATCGGGTGCAAGTCAGGCGCGCTGCGAACCTGACTGGAAAAAGAACGCATCGCGCAGTCTATTCAGGGCTGAGCCATCTTGCCAGCCTCATAAAAAGATTTCAGACATGACACAATTGGAATGTCTCAAAACCGTCCCCGACAGCGGTGAAAGAACCCCATGACACCAGCGAGCATCAGGCTTTTTCTTCAGGTTGCGGAACTGGAAAGCTTCACCAAAGCAGCGGCCCAGCGCCAGACCGTGCAGTCGCACATCAGCAAACAGATTGCGGAGCTTGAATCGGAGTGCGGCGGCAGGTTGTTCACGCGCACAGGTCGCGGCGTGGTTTTGACCGAACTGGGGCTGCACATCGCCGCCAGACTGCGCCCCTGGCTGCACGAGACGGAGCAGTTGATGAATGACATCCGCAACACCTCCAATGTGCCCATGGGCGAAGTGCGTATCGCCATATTGCCTTCTGCATCGCACCCGCTCATGACACGCCTCTACCAGCAACTCCAGGCTCAGTACCCGCTGATCAGGCTGAACATCCGTGAGGGGCAAGGCAGCCAGCTCGACACCTTGCTGGACAGCGGCAGCGTAGACATGGCCATCCTGTTTCGTTACCAGATGCCAAACGGCCGGGACGACAGGCTGCTCACCGTGGCCAGCACCTATCTGGTGTCAAGGCCGGGCGACCCGCTCACCAGCAAGCCCACGATTGCGTTCTCGCGGCTGAAGGGGCTGGCGCTGGTGTTGCCACGCGAGCCGGCCCACTGGCGTGCCGTGCTGGACGAGACCGCGCGCGGCAAGGGCTTTTCCCTGAAAGCTGAAATCGAGGCCGACTCGTTGCGCACGCAGAAGGAACTGGTGGCGGAGACCCCGGATGTGTATTCGCTGCTGGGCTCCATCTCGATCACGGGTGAGTTGAAGACAGGCCACCTGCAGGCGTCAAAAGTCGTGACACCGGACCTCAAGCGTTACGTCACGCTGGCGCTTTCAAAACGGGCCCGCATGACCCAGGCGGCCAGGGTTGTGGCTGACACCATTGGGGAAACGGTGGAAAATTGGGGCGGTCAGCTCACACCACCTACCTCAAGCACACGAAACAAGCAGACCCGATCGCCATGACAAGCTACTGGCTCATGAAGTCCGAACCCTCCGAATGCTCGGTCGACGATGCACTCGCAGCCCCAAAATCAACCGTGCCCTGGGTTGGCGTGCGCAACTACCAGGCGCGCAACTTCATGCGTGATCACATGCGGCCCGGTGACGGCGTCCTGTTTTACCACTCCAGCTGCGCGGAGCCGGGCATTGTCGGCATCGCCGAAGTCGCCTCAACGCCCTACCCCGACCCGACGCAGTTTGATGCGAAGTCGCACTACTACGACCCGAAGTCAAAACCTGAAGAACCGCGCTGGCAACTGGTCGATGTGAAGGTGCTGAAGAAAACCCGCAACCTGACCCTGCCGGAGCTGCGTGGCAACCCCGCACTTGAAGACCTGACCATCCTCAAAAAGGGCAACCGCCTGTCGATCACCCCGGTCGAGCCGCAGCACTGGCGTGTGATTGCCAGACTGCTGGCCTGAGCTACAGGCCCGAGTTTTAGCGGCATAAACCTGACCGGCGTCAGGCGCACCTGCTTACACCTGCGGGACTGGCATTGGCCCAGACTTGCGCGATCAACACAACAGGTCTCGCACATGCTTCTGAAAACACCGTCAACACCCGCCAACTTTTCACGTCGCACGCTTGTCGCCGCCCTTTGCCTGACCGGGCTGGGCCTTGCCGGCCAGCGCACCTGGGCCGCCACGCCCAAAGCCAGGGCGGCCGGCGCACAACCATTTGACCTGGAAACCTTCAACAACGCGACCGACACGCCCCTGCTGCGCAGCGGCAGCCAGGGCGCAGCCGTGGCGCGTGCGCAGATCATGCTGGACCGCGCCTGGTTCTCCTGCGGCGAAATCGACGGGCGTTTTGCGGCCAATATGCAGCGCATGGTCAGGGCCTACCAGACCGCGCACGATCTGAAGGAAACCGGCACGGTGACGGCAGAGACCTGGGCCTCGCTGCGCAAGGACGGTGCGCCATTGCTGACGACCTACACCGCAACCGACAAGGACCTGGCCGGCCCTTTCGAGAAAACACCTGTGGCCATGGACGAGCGCGCCAAACTCAAGGCGCTGGTGTATGAATCAGTCGACGAAGCGATGGCCGAAAAATTCCACAGCAGCACGGGCTACCTCAAGCAGCTCAACGGCGGCAAAAAGATTGAAGCCGGCAAGGACATCATCGTGCCCAATGTGGCGGCAAGCGCCACGCCGGCGCGCGCCGCATCGATACAAATCGACAAATCCGAACGTGTGCTCTACGTTCTGGATACCGAGCAGCGGCTGGTGGCGGGCTTCCCCATCAGCATTGGCAACGAAAAGAACGACCCGCTGCCAATTGGCATGATGGCCATCAAGAACGAAGTGAAAAACCCCGGCTTCACCTACAACCCGGCGATTTTGAAAAATGCGCCAAAGAACGCGCAGAAGGTGGACATCGCCCCCGGTCCCAACAACCCCGTCGGCAGCATCTGGCTGGGCCTGACCAAGCCGCACTGGGGCATTCACGGCACACCCAACCCGTCGAACGTGGGCCACTCTGAAACCAATGGCTGCATCCACATGACCAACTGGGACGCCGAACGCCTGGCGCTGCTGGCCAAGGCCGGGTTCAAGGTCAACGTCAAGGCGTGATGTCTGCGACACAAGCCTGGCTCAGGCGCACGGCACTTGCCGGGGGCGCCTTGCTGGTGTTGGCCGCAGCCGTGGCTTTCGGCAGCGGCCTGCAGACCTCGACCGAGGTCAAACCACCAGCCATGCCCGAAGCGCGATCGCCTGACACACAAGCCAGCCCGACACCCCGGCCAGAACCCGTGGTCGCGGCTCAATTGACAAACCCATTGCCCCGGCTTGCACCTCTTGTTTCACTTGCGGGTGATGCAGCCATGCCCCAGCTGCGATCCCGCGCGCTCACCCTGCCCGTACAGGGCATCAGCGCAGCCGAGCTCAGCGACACCTACACGCAGGCTCGTGCCGAGGGCGCCCCGCATGAGGCGCTCGACATCATGGCGGCGCGCGGCACGCCGGTGCTGGCTGTTGAAGACGGCAAGGTGGTCAAGCTGTTTTTGAGCAAGCCTGGCGGCATCACCATCTACCAGTTTGATCCTGGCAGCACATACGCCTATTACTACGCCCACCTCGACCGGTATGCCGACGGCCTGGCCGAAGGCGCCAGCCTGCGCAAGGGCCAGGTGATTGGCTATGTGGGCAGCACGGGCAATGCCTCCCCGGATGCACCGCACCTGCATTTCGCCATCTTCAAACTCGGACCCGAGCGCCAGTGGTGGCGCGGCACGCCGCTGAACCCCTACCTTGTCTGGCGCGACACCACACCCTGAACCCGCGCCTAAAATTTGCCGGATGAAACCGGCTCTTCTTTCTGCCTTTCTGTTGGCAGCATCCCTGGCTGCCCTTCCGTCTCGTGCAACAACGCTTTGCACCGTCATCGCCGATGCCGAAGACGGCAAAGTGCTGGCTGAACAGGGTGACTGCCGCACACGTGTCACACCCGCATCGACCTTCAAGATTCCGCTGGCGCTGATGGGTTTTGATTCCGGCTTCCTGAAGGACGAACACACGCCGAGCCTGCCTTTTCAGAAGGGTTATCCCGAATGGGGCGGCGACGACTGGCGTCAGCCTGCAGACCCCGAACGCTGGCTGAAATATTCCGTCGTCTGGTACTCGCAGCAGATCACGCACAGGCTGGGCGAAAAACAATTGACGACGTACGCCAAAAACTTCGGCTATGGCAATGCCGACTTCTCGGGTGACCCGGGCAAAAACAACGGGCTCGAGCGCGCGTGGATCATCTCTTCACTGAAGATATCGCCGCTGGAGCAAGTCGTCTTTCTGCGCAAACTGGTCAACCGGCAACTGCCCGTCTCGCCTCATGCATTTGAGATGGTGAACCGGATTGTCGAAACCCGCCCGGCTGCCGGCGGCTTCACGGCACATGGCAAAACCGGCATGGCCTACCCGCGCAAGGCAGACGGTGAGTTTGACCCGGCGCGGGCCTATGGCTGGTTTGTAGGCTGGGCCACGCGAGGAAGCCAGACCGTGGTCTTTGCGAGGCTGGACCAGGACACCCGCGAAGAAACAACGTCGGCCAGTTTCAGGGCACGCGATGCCTTTCTTGCAGAACTGCCTTTGCTTTTGCAGACGAGGCGCTAGCGCGGCAAGCCGCAACCTTGGCGCAGCAAACGCCGCGTCGTCGGAAATCTTATCGGACAGCATCGCGATTGCTATTTAATTAATAGCTGCTCACGCCCGTATTCATTGGCCTGGACGCCAATTTGATACCTGAAAATGGCCTTTTCTGGTCATTTTTTGGGCTGTTTTCGGCTTTTCGGGCTTGCTGAAGGTGTCAAAACTGCAATTTTTAACGTACACGTTAAATTTTTGCCGTGTACGTTAAAAAACCTTATTTGAACGTTCTCAGCGCCAGCATCATGACCAGTGCCAACGCCAGAACCAGTGAAAGCCCCCGCCAGAATGCCACCGGGTTGCGATCCAGCAGCGGCTGGCGCGTTTTGCCGAGAAAGGCGGCGTTCGGATGGCGCAGGTCGAATAAAAACTCGGACAGTTCGCCATAACGTTTGGCAGGGTTGGGATGCACCGCCTTGCGCAGCACGCCGTCAATCCAGGCCGGGATGTCGCGGTCTTCATGCAGCACCGAGTCATAACGCAGGCTGTTTTGCGCGGCGCGGGTCCGGCTTTTGGGCACCTCGGCGCCATAGGGCAAGCGGCCGGTAAGCATCTGGTAGGTGATGACGCCCAGCGAGAACAAATCTGACCGGCTGGTGCCGCCCTCACCCAGAAAGTACTCCGGCGCCGAATACTGCACGGTGCCCAGAATGTGGGACGGCTCGTCTGCCGGCGCAGCTTCGAGCAGGCTGGCCACGCTGGTCGAGCCGAAGTCGATGATCTTTGCGGTGCCCGTTCTGTCGATCATGATGTTCTCGGGCCGCAGGTCTTGGTGCAGCATCTCCAGCCGGTGAAAGGCGCGCAGGCCCTTGGCGATTTGCTCGACGATGCCGCGTACCGCCTCCAGGCTGGGTTTGGGGTTGTCGATCATCCACTGGGTGAGCGTCTGGCCGTCGATGAACTCGGTGACCAGGTAGATGAAGTTGCGCCTGCGGCTGGGCATGCAGGGCTTGAGCACGTGGGCGCTGCTGATGCGGCGGGCGATCCACTCTTCAGTCAAAAACCGCTCGATGTAGGCCGCATCACCCTGCAGGTCAATCGAAGGCGCCTTGAGGATGACGAGCATGCCCGTCTCCACGTCGGTCGCCAGGTAGATGTGGCTGCGGCTGCTGCCGTGCACCTCGCGGATGATCTTGTAGCCGTCAAATTCCATGCGCGCATCAAGAATGGGCGGCACCGGCAGGCCGGCCAGCTGCTGCACCATCTCGCCTGCAGCGCGCTGGGGCAAGGCATCGATGCGTATGACCTGCGCGGTCAGGTTGTCGGTGCTGCCGTGTGCATAGGCGGTCTCGACAATCGCTTTTGCCGCCTCGTCGAGATGGCTGCCGCTGTCATTGCAGGCGTGGATGATGCGGGCCAGGGCCTGCTCGCCGATGTGCTCGTACACGCCGTCGGTCGCCAGCAGAAAGATGTCACCCAGCTCAAGCTGCTGGGTCTGGTAGTCAATCTCAAGCTGCGGCTTGATGCCCAGCGCCCGGCCCAGGTAACTCTGGCCTATGGAGATCCAGATGCGGTGGTCGGTGGTCAACTGCTCCAGCGACTTGCCGCGCAGCCGGTAGATGCGTGAATCACCGACATGAAAAATATGCGCAGTGGCCGACTTGAAGACCATCGCGCTCAGGGTGCAGACGTAGCCCTTGTCCTTGTCGTAGCGGTACTGGCTTTTCTGGGTCTGGGCGTAGAGCCAGGAGTTGGTGGCGCTCAAAATGCGCTCGGCCGATGTCTTGACCGACCAGGCGTCCGAGGTGCAGTAATAGTCCTCGAGGAAACCGGTCACGGCGTACTGGCTGGCCACGTCGCTCACAGCGCTGCTGCTGATGCCGTCGGCCAGCGCAATCGCAATGCCCTTGGAGGCCAGTTGCGCTCCGCGGGGCATGCAGATGCCGTGGAAATCCTGGTTGGTTTCCTTGCGGCCCCTGTCTGAATACTGCCCGGCGGCTATCGTCAGTTCACCCATGCGGTCTCCCCCACCCGCCCCTGGCCTGTGCGGGCCGGAGCGCTTTTGTTCTGCCTGCGGTTTAGCGGAAGTTGCGCGTCGGCGCCGTCTTCACGTGGGTAGCGTACAGCGTCAGGCCGGTGAAGGCCAGACCCCCCACCAGGTTGCCCAGCACTGTCGGGATCTCGTTCCAGATCAGGTAGTCCATGATGGTGAACTTTGCACCCAGCATCAGGCCGGACGGGAACAGAAACATGTTCACGATCGAGTGCTCGAACACCATGTAGAAGAACAGCATGATGGGCATCCACATGGCGATCACCTTGCCGCTGACCTGGGTCGAGATCATGGCCCCGACCACGCCGGCCGACACCATCCAGTTGCACAGCATGCCGCGCACAAACAGCGTGAGCATGCCGTTGAGGCCATGCGACTGGTAACCCAGCGTGCGGTTTTCACCGACCACGCCGATGGCGACACCGACGGCACTGGGCGGTGTCGAAAAACCGTTGGTGACGTAAATCACCATCATCACGGCCACCGTGAACGCACCGGCAAAGTTGCCGAGAAACACCAGGCCCCAGTTGCGCAGCACACCCTTGACGGTGACGCCCGGGCGCTTGTCGATCAGCGCCAGCGGGGACAACACGAACACGCCGGTCAGCAGGTCAAAGCCAAACAGGTAGAGCATGACGAAGCCCACCGGGAACAGCACCGCGCCCAGCAGCGGCTGGCCGGTCTGCACGTTGATGGTGACGGCGAACCAGGCGGCCAGCGCCAGGATGGCGCCCGCCATGAAGGCGCGGATCAGGGTGTCCCGCGTCGACATGAATATCTTGGACTCCCCCGCATCGACCATCTTGGTCACAAACTCTGACGGCACCAAATAAGCCATACACACCCCTCGTTCACTTTTCGACAAGCCAAAAAAAATCCACCTCGAGGCGCTCCGAAAAGAAAGCCTGAAAGTGGACACCGTTATCCGTTCAATGGGTCGAGCAACGCTGAAGGCGATGCTCTGTTCAGGCCTTCATTGGCCTGACTTACTGCTTTTGAAAGCAGGTTTCATGCCACCAAAATGAGGCGCAGATCGCGCAGCAACGAGCGAAAATCAGATCAGGCGGCCTGCACTCGCCCCACTTTTGGGCAACGACAACCGTTTGCGGCGCGTTTTGGTGCCAGCTTTTTAAAAGCCGATCAGCCGCGGCTGGTAGACCTCCGGTTCAAGCGGCGCCTGTAGCGCAGCCTCCCAGGCCGTTGCCAGCGCCGGGTCCCTGAGCGCGGCAATCGCCTGCCTGATATGGAGGTGAGCACCAAGCCGGTCGAGCAGGATGCGGCGCTGGCGCGGCGTGATGTCGGCGGTCTGGATGGGCTCCAGCCAGGTCGCAGCGGCCTGCCTTGCCACTTCGCGGAGCATGCGGGCGACCTGTTTTTGCGGAATGTCCAGTGCGTTGGTGAAACGCAGGACGGACTGCGGCGTCAGCAGCGGCTTGCGGTGGTCGTCTTTCGCCCTGTCCGCCTTGCCCTCTGCTTTTGCAACTGGTTTTGCCTCTGGCTTTGCATCGGGCCTGGCCTCTTCCAGCAGCGCCAGCGCATGGCCTTGCGTGCCGAGGTAAACATGCGTGCTCAGCAGGTCGTAGGCCGGCGCCAGTTCTGCCCGGTGTGCATCGCGGTACAGCAGGCCCAGGTTCTTGAGGTGCATGTCGGCATTGCCCAGCAGGTCATTGACCTCGATGCGGCGCAGCAGTTCATGCACGGCAGGCACACCGCAGGCGGGTAAATCGAGCAGGGTCAGCGCGATTGCCAGATAGCTCTGGCTGTACTTCTTTTCAGGCGCCACGCCCAGCACCTGGGCGAAATCTTCAAAATGCACGCGGCCTGCCGGGCCACGGTCAAAACGCGTGACAGCCAGAAACCGGCCCTGCACTTCTTCACCCAGGTCGTAGCGGTGGCCGGCGGAAAGCGCCTTCATGTCGGCAAGCTCGAAGTCGCAGGTATCGACACCCGCCAGTCTGGCCAGGCGCATGCAGAGGTCTTCCATCTGCGGCATGCGCGGGTATTCGACCGAGGGCAGCTTGGCGATGATGGCCGTGTCGTGGTGCGTCGTTCTTCCGGTGAAACGGCCATCGGCATCGCGGTTAACGCCCAGCTTGGGCTGCACACCCGAGATCGAAATCGCGTCCTGGAAAGGCTCGGACCAGACCGTGACTTCCAGCGCATCCTGGCCCTGGGTGACCAGATCCTGCAGCGCCGCCTTGCCTATGTTTTCCCATTCCGCAGTGACGGCGCCGGGCAGATCCTTTCCACAGGCGGCGAGCATGGCAAAGCTGTTGGATGGATCAATGCCGGCCATGTCGGCCACATGCCGGCGAAAGGTGCCTTCGGGCAACAGGTTCTGGAAGAAAGCCGGCAACTGCACATCGCCCCGCAAACCCCGCACCGCGTTGAAACCCGGCGCCACCCGGTTCAGCCAGAAGGACTGCTGCTGGGCCGGATCGGCGGCGCGGAAGGATTCGGACAGCACGGGCTCGACGCCAAAGGCTTCGCGCGCATAAGCCTCATCGACGGCAAAACGGATGATGGGCTCGGCGTTTTCAGGTGCGAATTCAAACAGCATGCCCACGCGGCGGCCATGCAGCTTGATGACGAGTACCGGGATGTTCATGGCACCAACCGGGCTCAATGCGCGCTTTTGAGCCTGCCCTGCAGTCTGGCCGCACGCGCATCGACGGCAGACAGCGGGCCGGGCACGGCCTCACGCTGGCGGTTCTTCTCCTGCGCCAGCGTCCGGCGGGTGGCGGCCGAAACCTCTGAAGCGGCATCCGGCATCAACCGGGCCACATCGGTGCGCATGGCAATCAGGTCCAGGCCCAGCAGATCGGTCACGGCCAGCAAGGTGGTGAGCTGTACATCGCCCCCCTTGAGCAGCCGGTAAACCGCGGCCCGGCTGACGCCGGTGCGATTGATGATGTCGGTGACTGTGAGCGCCTGGCGTTTGCGCTCGTTTTCGAGAATGGCCGCCAGTTCAAAACTTGTCGTCATGACGTATTTTAATCAATACAAAAATTTATTTCATATTTAAATCAATACAAATATTCATTTTTTTTGTATTTTATTAAATACGTATTTAAATTTTGTATTTATTTAAATACCATTTTATTCAAACAACCCATGACTTGAAAATCAGAGTCTGGTGGTCTCAGCCGTGTCTGGACTCCAGCAGTTTCACCAGAACCCAGAGCACCCGGTTAGCTGGCGTGGACACACCCAGCACCTCCCCACGCCGGACCACCAGCCCGTTAAGGTAGTCAATTTCACTGTGTTTGCCACGCGCCAGGTCCTGTGCGGTGGACGAGAACTGCCCGGGCATGGTTTCAGCAATCAGGCGTACGGCTGCATCCACATCGCCCGGCACGGTGACGCCATCGGCTTCGGCCACAGCCAGGCATTCGGCCACCACATCACGCATCAGATCCTTGATGCCTGCGGCGCCCTGCACGATCTGGCCGTAGGGCATCTGCGTGATGGCCGAGACGGCGTTGTAGGCGCAGTTCAGGATCAGCTTGGCCCAGAGCGCACCGCGCACGTTGTCTGATACCTCCACGGGTACGCCTGAAGCGATCAAGGCCTGCGCTGCGGCTTCGCTTGAAAAGCCTGTGGACTTCGAGGGCTCGATGACCAGCTCGCCGCGCCCGTTGTGCCTGACATGGCCGGGGCCGGCCATCTCCGTCGCGACATACACAACAGCGGCAGCCACTTGGTGACCCGGCAGGACGGCACGCAGGCGATCGGCGTTGTCCACGCCGTTTTGCAGGCACAACACCAGGGCATGGGGGGCGAGATGCGGAAGCATGAGCTTGCCGGCAGATTCGGTATCCGTCGACTTGACACAAAAAAGCACCAGATCAGCGCCGTGAACCGCGCTCGCCTCGGTACTTGCAGCCAGATGAACCCGCTCGTCGAAGGCCGCCGTCTGCACCCGCAGGCCGTCCCGCTCAATCGCTGCGACATGCTGCGGCCGTGCGATCAGAACCACCTCATGCCCGGCACGTGCCAGCATGCCGCCGTAATAGCAACCCACAGCCCCGGCCCCCATCACGGCCACCTTGATACGTTTTGGGTCAGGCTGCGGGGTGGTCATGGCGTTCTTTCAGGTGTGCTGCGAGGGGAAAGCATGATATCCCTCAAGCCAGAAAGTGCGTCCATGCCGATAAAATGAGCCGTCCCTTCAGCAAGGGCGCAGCCGGTTGCTGATCTGGCAACGAAACGCCAGCCTCTGCCGGGGCATCACACACCACCCATGCATTTCCTCACCGCCGCCCTGTACAAATTTGTCGAGTTGCCCGACCATGCGTCGCTGCAGGCACCCTTGCTGGCCTGCTGCGAAGCCAATGGCGTCAAGGGCACCCTGCTGCTGGCAGCGGAAGGCATCAACGGCACCATCAGCGGGCCGGAAGCTGGCGTGCGCGCGGTGCTGGCCTGGCTACGCAGCGATGCACGGCTGGCACAGCTTGAACACAAGGAAGCCTGGGCGGAACAGCTGCCCTTCTATCGCATGAAAGTGCGGCTCAAACGCGAAATCGTGACCCTGGGCGTGCCCGACGTGCACCCCGCACTCAATGCCGGCCAGTACGTCAGGCCCGCAGACTGGAATGCCCTGCTGGCCGAACCCGATGTGGTGCTGGTCGATACCCGCAACGACTACGAGGTGTCCATAGGGACGTTTGAAGGTGCGATCAACCCGGCCACGGCAAGCTTTTCAGAACTGCCCGGCTGGGTCGAGCGCGAAATGGCCGAGGGCGGCAAACTTGCCCCCGTCGGCGGCAAAAAGCCGCGTGTGGCGATGTTCTGCACCGGCGGCATACGCTGCGAAAAATCAACCGCCTTCATGCGATCCAAGGGCTTTGACGAGGTCTACCACCTCGAAGGCGGCATCCTCAAATACCTGGAAACCGTGCCCCAGGCGCAAAGCACCTGGCAAGGCGAATGTTTTGTGTTTGACGAGCGCGTGTCCGTCGGCCACGGGCTGCAGCCGGGCAAGTTCACGCTGTGCCGGTCCTGCCGTGACCCGCTCGGCGAAGAAGACCGCCAGTCGCCGCTTTATGAGCTGGGCGTGAGCTGCGCGCATTGCCATGCGACCACCTCCGAAGAACAAAAGGCCGGTTACCGCGAACGCCAGCGCCAGGTCGAACTGGCCGAAAAGCGCCACGCCGCACACATCGGCCTGCGCCAGCCCGGCGCCTAGCACCGCAACCCGGAAGTAGCAAAACAAAATGAAAGTGGTGGATTCGCGTTCAAGGCAAGGCACAAGCCGCAGTGAAGGCGATACGCCGTCACAAGTGTTGCAACGCCGCCCTGGACGTGAAGACGCGCTTTCATGTGTCGATATTTTCGGGTTGCGGTACTAGCCCATGACCGGCGCCCTGCCCGTCCTGTACTCATTTCGCCGCTGCCCCTACGCCATGCGTGCCCGGCTGGCGCTGGCGGTCAGCGGCAGGCCGTACGAGCACCGTGAAATCGTTTTGAGAAACAAGCCCGCAGACATGCTGGCTGCATCACCCAAGGGCACGGTGCCCGTGCTGGTGTTGCCAGAAGGCCGGGTGATTGACGAAAGCCTGGACGTGATGCTGTGGGCGCTACGGCAACACGATCCGGCGCACTGGCTATCGCCCACGGGGGCAACGCTGGACGACATGCTGGCCCTGGTCGGCGTCAACGATGGTGCCTTCAAGCGCAACCTCGACCGCTACAAATATCCCAACCGGTATCCGCAGGAGTCTGGCGCGGACAGCGCGGCGTTTGCAGGCGCGCAAAGGGATTTGGGTGCACGCTGGCTGGACGAGCTGGAGTCAAGGCTGGAGGGGGGGTGGCTGTTTGGCAACGCCGAAAGCCTGGCCGATATGGCAACACTGCCTTTCGTGCGGCAGTTTGCCCATACCGATGCGGACTGGTTTGCCGCTCAACCGTGGCCAAGGCTACAGGTCTGGCTGGCGAAGTTTGAGGCCAGCGCCTTGTACCTCACCATCATGCAAAAGCACGAGCAAAAGCACGAACCCCGGCAGAGCGAGGTATCTTCCCCTGTAGCGCCACGTTGAAGCAGAAACAGCCGATTTGCTATAAATTTGGTAGCTACTCATGCCCGTTTTTATTGGCTTGGAGGCCAATTTGACACCTGAAAATGGCTTTCTTTGGGCATTTTCGGGCTATTCGGTGCTTTTCTGAAGGCCGAAAATGGGCTTTTTGAAGCAAATGTTAAGTTCCATATTAACAATTGCCTCTGGCTTGTGATCACTATCGCATCGCGCGCGAAGCCTGCATGACCCGGCTGATCGCCAGCGCAGCCACCTCTGAAGCATTTTCCTGCTCCAGGCTCTGCAGCTTCAGGTCATACGCAACGCCCAGCATGGTGGCCTTGGTACTGTCAGGCAGCACATCCCAGTTGCGCGCCAGCTCATCCACCATCAGGTCGGCGATGATGCCTTCGTCATAGTTCCAGCGGGTAGCCCTGCCCTCGCGGGTAAAGATACTCAGCATGATCTGGTTAACGCCTTCACGTGTCATGGGGAACTCCTTTCCTGGCTGTTGCGCCTCATGATGGCGATACGGCCGCGCCCCGGCTGTAGGTGAAGTGACCTATGGGGAGTACGTGGAAGCGCTTTGGGGCTGACAGCCGGTCGCCGGGAACAGCCATGCCATACGGCATGGGCGCAGGCTACCGTGACGGCAAGCCCGGGGACCCAGGCCTGGCCGTGAGGCGCAAACACAAAACCAATGCCTGCCCCCCGGCTGGAGGCGATCAAATGTCAGGCGTCACCAGCTCGGCATATTCATAAAGCGCCTCAAGCACAGCCTGTCCCTTCCCATCTGCGGTCTCTGCAAGCGCATCTATCCCGGCGAACAAGGCATCCACATTTCGCGCTCCACCCTCGCCCTCCAGCAACCGGGCAGCACGATGCGCGTCCCAGCGCTCCGCATCTTCAGGTGACAGCGTCTCCACGAAATTCCGCGCGCGATACCTGAAGACGATTTCTTCCAGGCGCTCGTCGTCAAACCCAATGCGGGCATGGGCCAGCTCTGCGGGCGACATGTCACGCAACTGGTTCAGCCGGCGGCGGTCGGTGTTACCCACAAAGCCGCCGTAGAGGTCTTCATCAACGTCGGGCGTGGCTTCTTTGGGGCGCTGAAAGACCTCGGGCCAGATGGCGCTCATGTCGGGCAGGCCTGCCGCTTTTTCTGCGTTGGCGAGAGCTGCCGGTATGTCGATGTTCCATTTTGCCGCCATGGTGTCGGTCAGCGTTTTCAGGCTGCGCACAACCATGGGTGACTTGTTGAGATGCACGGACTTGATCGGCAGGCGCTGCATGCCTTCAGGCAGGTCTGCCGTTTTGCTGAACAGGCGCTGGCGCAGCGTGGCGACGTCGAGCAGCGGCAATTCGCTGGGGTCATGCGCAAGATCCCAGGCCAGCAGCTCGTTCTTGTTGGTGGGGTGCGTGGCAAGCGGCCACATGACAGCCATGCAGCCGCGCTCGGGCGGGAACATGCCGGACACGTGCAAAAAGGGCGTGGCTGTTTGCTGGCTGGCGGGCAGGCCCAACTCCATCGCCACCCGGTCCTTCTTGTGCAGCCCGAGGCAGAAATCAAACAGCTTGGGCTGCGCGGTCTTGATCAGCCTGGCCAACGCAATCGTGGCGCGTACGTCAGACAGCGCATCGTGCGCAGCCTCGTGCAGCAGGCCGTTGGCGCGGGCGAGGTCTTCAAGCTTGAAGCTGGGACGCAAGGCCGTGGCGTCATCCGGCCTGCGCTCATCGGGCTTGGTCGGCCAGGTGATGCCTTCGGGCCGCAGCGCGTAGGCCATACGCACGACATCCAGCAGGTCCCAGCGGCCGCAATCGTTTTGCCACTCACGGGCATACGGGTCGATCAGGTTGCGCCAGAACATGAAGCGCGTGACTTCGTCGTCAAAACGGATGGTGTTGTAGCCGACACCAATGGTGCCGGGCTGTGCCAGCAGCGCTTCGATTTTTGCGGCGAACGCATGCTCGGGCAGGCCGCGCTCCAGGCAGAGCTGCGGCGTGATGCCTGTGATCAGGCAGGACTGGGGATCGGGCAGGTAGTCATTGGCGGGCCTGCAATAAAGCATCACCGGTTCGCCGATCTCGTTGAGGTCAGCGTCGGTGCGTATACCTGCGAACTGGCATGGCCGGTCACGGCGCGTGTTCAGGCCGAAGGTTTCGTAGTCGTGCCAGAGAAAGGTATGGGGAGCCATAAGTCGGTCAGAGTAAGGGAGAAAAAAGGCGGGCAGTCGCGTCCAGCAGGCGCATCAGGAATTTCTGCGGCCGGTTGGCGTGTACCCAGACAGAATTGCGAAGATCCGCCTCGAATTGCGCGGCCAGCGGTTCGGCCAGCGTCGGGCCGTAAACCACGGCCATGACTTCAAAATTCAGGCGAAAGCTGCGATTGTCGAAATTGGCGGTGCCAATCATGGCGCAGTTGTCGTCAATGAGCAGCGTCTTGGAATGCAGCATGCGGGCCTTGTACTCCCACACCTTGACGCCAGAGGCGATCAGTTCGTCATAGTAGGAGCGCGCGGCCGCGCTGACGACAAAGCTGTCGCTGCGGCGCGGCACCATCAGGCGCACATCCACGCCGCGCAATGCAGCACTGGTCAGCGCCATCAGCGCAGGCTCGCCAGGCACAAAATAGGGCGTGGTCAGCCAGGCGCGGTGACAGGACGCGTTGATGGCCGTGACATGCATGCGGTGTATGGCTTCCAGCTCGCTGTCGGGGCCGCTGGCCACGATCTGCACAGGGATGTCACCCGCCTCCATGGTCGGAAGCAATTGCGGCAACAGATGGGGCAGCGACTTGTCCGTGTCCTTTGGGGACTCGCCGGTGGCGTAAACCCAGTCTTCCAGAAAAGTCGTCTGCAGCCAGCGCACGGCGCTGCCTTCAATGCGCAGATGCACGTCGTGATAGGCGTCGGTGCGGGTGCGCAGGTCTTCTTCATCGGTGATGTTGACGCCACCCGTGAAGCCAATCACACCGTCGCAAACCACAATCTTGCGGTGCGTGCGGTAATTGCTGACGGGACGGAGCCGGCGGCCAATGCGCGAGTCATGAAAGAACCCCACCTTTGCACCGGCTTCCATCAGCGGCGCCATGAACTTGCGGCCCAGCCGCTTGGAGCCCAAAGCATCGACCAGCAGGCGCACCGCCACGCCCTCTTGCGCTTTTTGCACCAGCAGGTCGCGCAGCGCGGTGCCGATGCGGTCTGGCTCGAAAATGTAGTACTCCAGATGAACGTGGTGGCGCGCGTTGCGGATCGCCTCAAAAATGCTGTCAAAGGTTTGGGCACCGCCCGACAGAAATCCGGCCGACGTGGCACTCGACACCGGCAGGCCGCATGCAGCGGTGCCCAGAGCCGCCATCTGCCGCAAGGCGGGCGGCGCTTTTTCGGCGGCGCCGCGCAGCAGCGCGAGGTCGGCATCGCCGCGTTCGCCAGCACGGCTGCGCAAGCGCTTCAGGCGCTGTTTTTTCAGGCGCTGCGGACCGAGAAAGTAATAGATGACAAATCCGGCAAACGGCAGCAGTGCCATCGACAAAATCCAGCTCATGGTGGATACCGGCGCGCGTTTTTGCAGCACGATCCAGATCGACAGGATGGCGATGTAGGCGCTCCAGGCCAGTGAGAGGCCAGTCTTCCATTCAGCGCTGAGTTGGGGAATCGTCAAGGTAGACAGGAGCTTGTTGATGCTGGCCAAAGAAAAAGGCCGATAGCGCAATGCTACCGGCCTTTTACAGGAGGTTTGTCAAATCAGGGGTCAGCTGGCTTCGGCCTGCTCCGCTTCAGGCTTGGCCTTGCCCTCTTTCTTGGGCAGCGGCGTGATGTCGAGCTGGACTTCTCCGGTCTCGACGCCCTTCTCGTCGGTCGTGACCTTCATGTCCACCGTCAGGCGGCCGCCATCGACCAGCCTGCCGAACAGCAACTCGTCTGCCAGTGCACGGCGGATGGTGTCCTGGATCAGGCGCTGCATCGGGCGTGCCCCCATGAGCGGATCGAAGCCCTTCTTGCCGAGGTACTTGCGCAGCGTGTCGGTGAAGGTCACTTCCACCTTCTTCTCGGCCAGCTGCGTTTCCAGCTGAAGCAGGAACTTGTCGACCACACGCAGGATGACCGTTTCATCCAGCGCCTTGAAGCTGACAGTTGCATCCAGGCGATTGCGGAACTCTGGCGTGAACAGGCGCTTGATGTCTGCCATCTCGTCGCCGGACTCGCGCGGGTTCGTGAAGCCTATCGTCGCCTTGTTCATCGTCTCGGCACCGGCATTGGTGGTCATGACGATGATGACATTACGGAAATCAGCCTTGCGCCCGTTGTTGTCCGTCAGCGTGCCGTGGTCCATCACCTGCAGCAGCACGTTGAAGATGTCCGGATGCGCCTTCTCGATTTCGTCGAGCAGCAGCACGCAATGCGGCTTCTTGGTAACGGCCTCGGTCAGCAGGCCGCCCTGGTCAAAACCCACGTAGCCCGGAGGTGCACCGATCAGGCGGCTCACGGCATGACGCTCCATGTACTCCGACATGTCGAAGCGGATGAGCTCGATGCCCATGATGTAGGCCAACTGCTTGGCGGCTTCCGTCTTACCGACGCCTGTGGGGCCGGAGAACAGGAAGGAGCCAATCGGCTTGTCGTCCTTGCCCAGGCCGGAACGCGCCATCTTGACGGCAGATGCCAGCACTTCAAGCGCCTTGTCCTGGCCGAAGACCACACTCTTCAAATCGCGCTCAAGCGTCTGCAGTTTGCCGCGGTCGTCGTTCGAGACGTTGGCGGGCGGAATGCGGGCGATCTTGGCGACGATCTCTTCGACCTCTGCCTTGGTGATGATTTTCTTGCGTTTGGACGCAGGCAGGATGCGCTGGGCAGCACCGGCTTCATCAATCACGTCAATCGCCTTGTCAGGCAGGTGGCGGTCGTTGATGTACTTGGCACTGAGCTCAGCCGCAGCCTGCAGGGCGGCCACGGCGTACTTGACGCTGTGGTGCTCTTCAAAGCGCGATTTCAGACCCTTGAGGATATCGACGGTTTCCTGGACAGTCGGCTCGACCACGTCGACCTTCTGGAAGCGGCGTGAAAGGGCCGCATCTTTTTCGAAGATACCGCGGTATTCGGTGAACGTTGTGGCCCCAATGCACTTGAGTTGGCCGGAAGACAGCGCCGGCTTGAGCAGGTTGGACGCATCCAGCGTACCGCCCGATGCCGCGCCGGCACCGATGAGGGTGTGGATTTCGTCAATGAACAGGATGCCGTTGGGTTTGTCTTTCAAGGCCTTGAGCACGCCCTTCAGGCGCTGCTCGAAGTCGCCACGGTACTTGGTGCCGGCCAGCAAGGCGCCCATGTCCAGTGAATAGACCTGGGCCTCGGCCAAGATCTCGGGCACATCCTTTTGCGTGATGCGCCAGGCGAGGCCCTCGGCAATCGCCGTCTTGCCCACGCCGGCCTCACCGACCAGCAAGGGGTTGTTCTTGCGGCGACGGCAAAGGATCTGGATGACGCGCTCAACTTCATAGTGACGACCGATCAGCGGATCGATCTTGCCATCTTTGGCGAGCTGGTTGAGGTTGACGGTGTACTGCTCGAGCGGGGAAGCTTTTTCATTCTTCTCGCCGCCGCCCTCTTCGTTCTCGGCTGCGCTCTCGCCAGCCTTGGTAGGCTCTGGCGGATCACTCTTCTTGATGCCATGCGCAATGAAGTTCACCACGTCAAGGCGCGTCACGCCCTGCTGGTGGAGGTAATAAACAGCGTGCGAGTCTTTCTCGCCAAAAATGGCGACCAGCACATTGGCGCCGGTGACTTCCTTCTTGCCGTTGCCGGTGGACTGCACATGCATGATGGCGCGCTGGATGACGCGCTGAAAGCCAAGCGTGGGCTGGGTGTCCACGTCGTCGGTACCCGCGACCTGCGGGGTGTTGTCCTTGATGAAGTTGGCCAGCGACTTGCGCAGGTCATCCACATTGGCGGAGCATGCGCGCAGCACTTCTGCCGCGCTGGGGTTGTCGAGCAGGGCAAGCAGCAGGTGTTCCACGGTGATGAACTCGTGGCGCTGCTGGCGCGCTTCGACAAAGGCCATGTGCAAGCTGACTTCTAATTCCTGGGCAATCATTGATTTTCCTTTCGGCTTGCTACGTTGGTGGAGGGGAAATTACTTGAACTCATGAATGCCATATTGGCCGCATTTTTCATAATTCAATGGGCTCGCTGACACACTGCAGCGGGTGGCCATTCTTGCGGGCGGCCTCGGTGACCTGGTCGACCTTGGTCGCAGCGACATCCTTTGAAAAAACGCCGCAGACGCCTTTGCCGTCGAGATGGATCTTCAGCATGATCCCGGTCGCGGTTTCCCGGTCCTTGTTGAAAAACTCCTGAATGACCACGACCACGAACTCCATGGGGGTGTAATCGTCATTGAGAAGAACCACCTGGTACATCTGCGGCGGCCTGGTTTTCTGGGGGAGGCGCTCAAGTACGACTGAATCGCTGCCCCGCCCGTCTTCGGGCTTGAATGCCGGGGTTTGCGGCTTCACCGGGGTTTTGGGAGTCTTTGGAGGTTGGGTAGCCATGAATTTCATTCTAGCGACTGCAAATCGCCTGTGTGACCGTTAGGGGAATGCTCAAGAATTGGTGGCAGGAGCGCGACATTCAAGCAGCAATCATTGACATTTTTAACGTTATCGGAATTTCAACCCAAAAATAAAAGGCCGCCAGGGAGTTCTCCCAAGACGGCCCGTAAATCGCGGAAAAATCCCGGATTACATGTGGTCAATCATGACCTGGCCGAAGCCGGAGCAACTGACCTGAATTGCACCTTCCATCAGGCGCGCAAAGTCATAGGTCACTTTTTTGGAAGCGATGGACTGTTCCATGGCGCTGATGATCAGGTCGGCGGCTTCCATCCAGCCCATGTGGCGAAGCATCATTTCCGCCGACAGGATCTCAGAGCCGGGGTTGACATAGTCCTTGCCGGCATATTTTGGTGCCGTGCCGTGGGTCGCTTCAAAGCAGGCTACGGTGTCTGACATGTTGGCGCCCGGGGCGATGCCAATACCGCCAACCTGGGCGGCCAGGGCATCGGAAATATAGTCACCGTTCAGGTTCAGCGTGGCAACGACCGAATATTCGGCAGGTCGGAGCAGGATTTGCTGCAGGAAGGCGTCTGCAATCACATCCTTGATGACGATGTCCTTGCCTGTCCTGGGATTCTTGAGTCTGCACCATGGTCCACCGTCAATCAGTTCGGCACCGAACTCCTTTTGCGCCAGGCCATAGGCCCAGTCACGAAAAGCACCTTCGGTGAACTTCATGATGTTGCCCTTGTGCACGATGGTCACGCTGGGCTTGTCGTTGTCAATCGCGTACTGGATGGCCTTGCGCATAAGCCGCTCGGTGCCTTCGCTGGACACCGGCTTGACACCGATACCTGAGGTATCGGGAAAACGGATCTTCTTGATGCCCATCTCATCCTGCAGGAATCTGATGAGTTTTTTGGCATTGTCGCTGCCAGCCTCAAACTCAATACCGGCATAGATGTCTTCCGAGTTCTCGCGGAAGATGACCATATTGGTCTTTTCAGGCTCTTTCAGGGGTGATGGCACGCCCTTGAAATACTGGATCGGGCGCAAACAAACATAAAGGTCAAGCTCCTGACGCATGGTGACGTTCAGGCTGCGTATGCCGCCACCGACGGGGGTGGTCAGGGGACCTTTAATGGAGACCAGATAGTCTTTGACTGCCGCAAGGGTTTCAGCAGGAAGCCACACGTCGGGCCCATAAAGTTTTGTCGATTTTTCGCCTGCGTAGACTTCCATCCAGTGAATCTTTTTCTTGCCACCGTAGGCTTTGGCAACTGCAGCATCCACCACCTTCAGCATGACCGGCGTGATGTCCTTGCCGGTGCCGTCACCTTCAATAAAAGGAATGATCGGCTCGTCAGGCACATTTAGCGAATTGTCAGCATTGACGGTGATTTTCTGGCCCTGGTCGGGCACCTTGATGTGCAGGTACATGTATGGCAGTCTCCGGTAAGCATTGAGCGTCAACAGACAAAAAAACAGTTACCTGGCTTAGGTAAAAACCCTCAAATTCTAGTCCGAAAGGCATTTCACCGAAAAAAGCCAAAGCCTGATGTCAACCGTTTACAAACGGACCTCGTTACTGTGAAACCTCCGGAATTTTCGGGGTAATTTTCCAATAACGTTATTTCAGGAAACTCCAAATGAACAAAATCCTCGCTACCCTGATCGCCGGTTTCTTCGCTGCTGGTGTTTATGCACAAGCGCCTGCCAAGCCAGCTTCCGCACCAATGGCTGCTCCTGCCGCTGCTGCCGCTGCTGCGCCAACAGCAAAAGCTGAAGTCAAGGCTGAAGCCAAGCCAAAAATGACCAAGGAAGAAAGAGCAGCTGCCAAGGCCGCCAGGAAAGAAAAGGCTGCAGCAGCCAAGAAAGCAAAAGCAGAAGCTGCTGCCGCCAAGAAGGCCGCAAAAGCTGAAAAGAAAGCTGAAGCCAAGCCAATGGCTGCAGCCTCCGCTGCCAAGTAATACTGAAATTCCGGGGAGCAATTCCCGCACTTCAGGTAAAGATGCCCGCCACATGCGGGCATTTTTTATGTGCCTCGCTTATGCTCGCCTATCGCTATCCACTCACCTGAACCATGACTCTCACATCACACCCCTTACGCCGGATGCTTGCATTAGCCATTTTGCCTGCGACTGTCTGGTTTTCCTTGCCAGCCAGTGCCCAGGAAGAGCCGCAAATGAATCTTCAGCGCGTCAGGATTTCTGCGGGCATGCACCAAATTGATACACAAGTCGCCATGACCCCGGAGCAACGCCAGATTGGTCTGATGTTCCGCAAGGACATGCCTCAGTCTGAAGGGATGATTTTTGTGTTCGAGCAAGCCGCCCAGCAGTGCTTCTGGATGAAAAATACCATTCTGCCGCTGACGGCGGCTTTCGTTGCCGAGGATGGCACCATTGTCAACCTCGAAGACATGAAACCGCAAACGACCGATGCCCACTGCTCGGCAAAACCAGTGCGCTACGTGCTGGAAATGAACAAGGGCTGGTTCGCCAAAAAAGGTATCAAGGCAGGGACCAGACTGGGAGGTCCGCTTTTCAGCCGTAATTGATTTGAAGTGAAGCGGAGCAACATTCAGCCTCCGCAAAAAACAAAGGCGATCTGGACGTAAATCCGGATCGCCTTTTCAGCGCCCGATGAAGGTCGCCTGGAGCCCTGACAGCTTATGCGTTGAAGGACGCCAAATCCGCGTTAAAGGTCTTGCTGGGACGCATCACCGCCTCGAGCTTGGCCATGTCGGGCTGGTAATAACCGCCGATGTCCACGGGCTTGCCTTGCACCGCCTGAAGCTCGGCAACAATCGCGGCTTCATCGGCCGTGAGTTTTTTCGCCAGCGGTGCAAACTTCGCAGCCAGTTCAGGAATCTCGGTCTGCGCAGCCAGCTCCTGCGCCCAATACATCGCCAGGTAAAACTGGCTGCCGCGGTTGTCGAGCTGACCCGTTTTGGGCGACGGGTTCTTGTTGTTGTCCAGCAGCTTGCCGGTCGCAGCGTCCAGCGTCTTCGCGAGAAGCTTGGCCTTGGCATTGCCGGTCTTGATGCCCAGGTCCTCGAACGACACTGCAAGCGCAAGGAACTCTCCCAGCGAATCCCAGCGAAGGTGATTTTCTTCCACCAGTTGTTGCACATGCTTGGGAGCCGAGCCACCGGCACCCGTCTCGTACATTCCGCCGCCAGCCATCAATGGCACGATGGACAGCATCTTGGCGCTGGTGCCAAGTTCCATGATGGGAAAGAGGTCAGTCAGGTAATCACGCAGGATATTGCCAGTGGCACTGATGGTGTCCTCGCCACGGATCACGCGCTCCAGCGTGTAACGCATGGCACGCACCTGGCTCATGATCTGGATATCCAGGCCAGTCGTATCGTGCTCATGCAGGTACATCCTGACCTTGGTGATGAGCTGCGCCTCATGCGGACGGTAAGCATCAAGCCAGAACACCACAGGCATGCCGGAGTTGCGGGCCCGGTTGACGGCGAGCTTGACCCAGTCGCGGATCGCAGCGTCCTTGACCTGGCACATGCGCCAGATATCGCCTTGCTCCACGTTCTGGCTCAAAAGCACTTCACCGGTTGCCAGGTCGACAATATTGGCGACACCATCTTCCTGTATTTCGAAGGTCTTGTCGTGTGAACCGTATTCCTCGGCCTGCTGGGCCATCAGGCCAACGTTAGGCACCGTACCCATTGTCCTTGGATCGAAGGCACCGTGCCATTTGCAGAAGTTGATGATTTCCTGGTAAATACGGGCAAAAGTCGACTCCGGCATCACCGCCTTCACGTCCTTCAGGCGGCCATCAGCGCCCCACATCTTGCCGCTGTTGCGGATCATGGCCGGCATGGACGCATCAACAATGATGTCGTTGGGTGAATGGAAGTTGGTGATGCCCTTGGCGGAGTCCACCATGGCCAATTCGGGACGGTGTTCATGGCAGGCGTGCAGGTCACGCTTGATTTCGTCCTGCTTGCTCTGCGGGAGCGTCGCGATCTTGTTGTACAGGTCACCCATGCCGTTATTGACGTTGACACCCAGTTCATCGAACAGCTTGCCGTGTTTCTCAAACGCCTCGCGATAGAAAATGCGCACGCAATGGCCGAACACGATAGGGTGCGACACCTTCATCATGGTGGCCTTGACATGGAGGGAGAACATCACACCGGTCTTGCGGGCATCCTCGATTTCCTTCTCATAGAACTCGAGCAGGGCTTTCTTGCTCATGAACATGCTGTCAATGATTTCGCGGTCCAGGAGGGACACCTTGGGCTTGAGCACGATGGTCTTGCCGGTTTTCGTCACCAGTTCCATCTTCACGTCGCGTGCGCGGTCAAGCGTCATTGACTTTTCACCGTGATAGAAGTCGCCATGGTGCATGTGCGAGACATGGCTGCGCGACGCCTGGCTCCACTCGCCCATGGAATGCGGGTTTTTGCGGGCGTAATTCTTCACTGCAGCAGGCGCGCGGCGATCAGAATTGCCTTCGCGCAGGACAGGATTCACGGCACTGCCGGTGCACCTGGAGTAACGCGCGCGGATCTCCTTTTCCTCATCCGTCTTTGGGTTCTCGGGATAGTCCGGAATCTTGTAGCCCTTGCCCTGCAACTCCTTGATACAGGCCATGAGCTGCGACACCGATGCGCTGATGTTGGGCAGCTTGATGATGTTGGCCTCAGGGCGGAGGGTCAGCTTGCCGAGCTCAGCCAGGTTGTCCGGCACACGTTGCGCCTCCGATAGGTACTCAGGAAAGGAGCCGAGTACACGCGCAGCCACGGAGATGTCGCCGGTGTCCACCTTGATGCCGGCGGGGGCCGCAAAGGTGCGGATGATCGGCAGGAAGGCACTCGTGGCAAGCAGTGGCGCCTCGTCGGTCAGCGTGTAGATGATGGTGGGTTGCGCGGTGCTCATTACATATCTCCAGAAATTGTTATGGCAATGCCACCGGCTGCGCGCAGAGCGGCGGACATGGTTGGATGGCACCTGATTAACCTTTTGGGGAATCAGGCAGACACTGCATTTTATGCAATGCAATATCACGATACAAAATTACGGGCATTTCAAGCCAAATATTTTCGCGGTCAGCGCAAAACCAGAATTTCCACCTTTATCGATGAGTCATTCATGAAACAAATCCCCTGATGGTGCCGCCAGCCATGAGGGCGAAAAAAAAGCCCGGAGATTTGATCTTCGGGCTTTTTCTGAAACTCAATGAACTCAGGCGAAATTGGCTTCCGCAAAACTCCAGTTCACAAGGCTGGTCAGGAAGGCCTCGACAAACTTGGGGCGCAGGTTACGGTAGTCGATGTAATAGGCGTGCTCCCAGACATCAACAGTCAACAGGGCCTTGTCGGCAGTGGTCAACGGGGTGCCGGCAGCACCGGTGTTGACGATGTCGACGGAGCCGTCGGCCTTTTTCACCAGCCAGGTCCAGCCCGAACCGAAATTGCCAACGGCCGACTTGACGAAAGCTTCCTTGAAAGCTGCGTAGGAGCCAAATTTCGCATTGATGGCTGCTGCCAGCGCGCCGGAAGGCTCGCCACCGCCAGCTGGCTTCATGCAGTTCCAGAAAAAGGTGTGGTTCCAGATCTGGGCCGCATTGTTGTAGACGCCGCCGCTGGATTTCTTGACGATTTCTTCCAGGGTCATGGACTCAAACTCGGTGCCCTTTTGCAGGTTATTGAGGTTCACGACGTAAGCGTTGTGGTGCTTGCCGTAGTGATACTCCAGCGTCTCCTGGCTGTAGTTGGGAGCCAGTGCATCCATGGCATAAGGCAGCGGGGGAAGTTTGTGTTCCATATTTTTCCTCGTGGTGGTTGAACAATTATCGCTTCATTGTAAAAACTAAATAAGACGCCTTGCCGATACCGTCAAATCGACCTCGCCATCAGCAAGGGTAGCCCGCAGTGCCTGGCCGGTCACCGGTTGTGTGGCACTGGTAATGGTGGCTCCCTCCATGTCACTCAACCACGCATAACCACGTTGGAGGACATGCCGCGGGTTGAGCAATTCGAGATGTCTCCCGGCATTTTCAAGCAACAGATTCTGTGCTTGCAGTGCGCTCTTGACCGCCTTGGGAAACCTGTCAGCTGCCTGCAACAGGCCGTTGGCCGCATGGCTCAATGCGGTCGATTTGGCATGCCGCAACTGCTGGGCATGAGCGGCAAGCAGCGACTGCTGGCGGGTAATGAAATGGGACGGTCGGCTCAAGCGTGAAGCCGCAAGGTCGAGGCGCTGGCCAGCCGATTGGAGCTGGCGGTCCACGCTGTTTTGCAGGCGGGCCAGCTGTCCGTCCAGCAGGTCCAGCCAGACCTGCCTGGGCTGTACACAGAGCTCCGCTGCCGCAGTGGGCGTGGGGGCCCTGAGATCCGCGCAAAAATCTGAAATACTGAAGTCGGTTTCGTGGCCCACACCGCTGATGACAGGCATGGGTGCAGCAACTATGGCGCGCGCAAGCTGCTCATCGTTGAACGCCCAGAGGTCCTCCATCGCACCGCCACCGCGTACAAGCAGCAGCACATCCACTTCCCTGCGTGTTGCCGCCCTGCCGAGCGCATCGCGCAATTCAGCCACCGCCTGCGCACCCTGTACGCTGGCTGGGTAGATGACAACGGGAATATGCGGCACCCTGCGCTGCAATGCCGTCACCACATCATGCAAGGCGGCTGCCCCGAGCGAGGTCACCACACCTATCGCTCCCGGCATTACAGGCAATGACCGCTTTCTGGCAGTGTCGAACAGGCCTTCGGCCTCCAGCCTGGCTTTCAGCTTCAGGAATTGCTCGAAAAGTGTTCCCTGGCCCGCCCTGCGCATGGACTCAACCACCAGTTGAAGTTCACCACGGGCGTCATACACGCCCAGCCTGCCGCGTAACTCGACGAGTTGGCCGTCGCCAGGGCTAAAGTCAAGCAGGCTGGCCGCACGCCGGAACATGGCGCACCGGATTTGCCCCTGTTCATCCTTCAACGAAAAGTAGCAATGGCCGCTCGCAGCCCGCGAGAACCCGGAAATCTCACCTTGGACGGCAACAGGGTTGAACCGCGCTTCAAGGGCATCAGCAATGGCCTTGAGCAACGAACCAACCTGCCAGATCCTGGCACCGGACATACCCGAACCACCAGGGCCAGCCCGCGTAAAAATAGGTGATTCGAAAGGCTCATTCATACAGAAACCCCTCAGAAAGTGCGGGGTAATACTCCACAGAAAAATTTGCAGTGAGGGCAATACAGCTCAAGCCCCGCCGAAACGACGATGCATCCATGTAACTCATTGATTTTGAATAACTTAATTCTGCTCAAAATTTCATCGCTTTGTCATATTGCAGTTCTGGTGCGGCTTTGAGGGGTACTGGGTGGTACTTGCTCACAAAGTTATCCACAACTTCTGTGAGTTAAGACCTACAGCCAACACTTCCAATCGGTTTTGCTGCGGGGCACCAAATGCGAGAGTCGACAGCCGGACGGTGAGCCATAATCCACCTCAATTTATTCGCCGGGAGAAGCGTGTTGTTTTCGATCATACAAGCCGCAGGCTGGCCAATATGGCCACTGGTCGCCTGCTCTGTCCTGGCGCTGGCACTCGTCATTGAACGCTTCAGCAGCCTTAAAGTACGCAAAGTCGCACCACCGAAGCTTGTTGATGAGGCAATTACAGTGTCACGCACCGCAATTCCCTCCACTGAGGTCGTAACGCAGCTTGAACAGAATTCGCTGTTGGGCGAGATACTTGCCAGCGGTTTCCGCGCGATCAACGCGAATCCCAAACTCAGCGAAGAAGATCTCAGGTCCTCACTCGAAGGCGCTGGCCGCCAGGCCGCCCACAAGCTGGAGCGTTATCTTGCAGCGCTGGCAACAATTGCATCGGCTGCGCCACTGCTCGGGCTGCTGGGCACGGTCATCGGGATGATCGAGATATTCGGTTCGCAGGCAGGCTCGGGAGGCGTGGGCGCTGCGACTGGGGGCAACCCGGCCCAGCTTGCACAGGGCATATCCATTGCCCTGTACAACACCGCATTCGGCCTGATTGTGGCCATCCCCTCCCTGATTTTCTGGCGCTATTTCAGGGCCCGGGTCGACGGTTATCTGCTCACGATGGAACTGGCATCGGAAAAATTTGTGCGTCACCTGAACACATTGCGGAAATGACGCTCATGTTTTTCAGTTCAAACCCGCATCGTGAGCTCGTCAACCCATGAACTTCCGCAGAGGCTCAAGGGATGAACCCGAGATCAACCTGATCCCGTTCATTGACGTTCTGCTGGTCGTGCTGATCTTCCTGATGTTGTCCACGACGTACAGCAAGTTCACAGAGCTGCAGATCAAGCTTCCCGTTGCAGATGCCGAGCAGCAACGCGACTATCCGAAAGAAGTCATCGTCGCCGTCGGCAGCGATGGACGCTACATGATCAACAAGACACCGGTCGAAGGCCGCAGCCTGGAGATACTGGGTGCGGCACTCGTGCAGGCAGCCAAAGCGGGCAAGGACAGCGTGATCATCATCAGCGCAGATGCAAGCGCAACCCACCAGGCCGTGATCACCGTGATGGAAGCAGCACGGCGCAATGGGTTCAGCCAGATCACCTTTGCAACCCAAAGTGCAGCGCAGGCGGGCGCCCGCTAGCTGCCCGTCCCGGCGATCGCCAAGGACATGAGCCGAGCCATTCAAAACGCCTGGGCCACGCGCAACTGGCTTGCCTGCCTCCTGTGGCCGATTTCGGCTCTCTACGGGCTGCTCGTGTTCACACACAAGCGGCTTTACCGCCATGGTTTTTTCAAATCCGCGAAGCTTCCCGTGCCTGTCGTCGTTGTCGGGAATGTCGTTGCGGGCGGCGGCGGTAAAACACCACTCGTCATCGCTCTTGTGCAAAGGCTTCAGGATCAGGGATGGCAGGCTGGAGTCATCTCACGAGGCTATGGCCGGAAAGGCAACGGACCCCTCGAAGTTCTTGTGACAACACCAACACAAGAATCGGGTGACGAGCCCATGCTCATCAAACAGAAGACCGGCGCGCCCGTATTCGTGGGCAGCAAGCGCGCAGATGCCGCCAAGGCACTGCTCAAGGCGCATCCGGGGACACAGGTCATTGTTTGCGACGATGGTTTGCAACACCATGCACTGCAGCGGGATCTGGAAATCGTCGTATTCGATGACCGCGGCACGGGCAATGGCTGGCTATTGCCCGCAGGCCCGCTCAGGGAACCCTGGCCAAATACCGGAAAGGTCATTCCGCAAATCGTGCTTCACACAGGCAGCAAGCCCGCTTTTGGGGGGCTTACATCTTCCAGGCGGCTCTCGGAAAAAGCCGTGTCACGCGATGGAACGCCAGTACCGCTGGGCAAATTCAGGGGACAGCCTGTCACCGCTCTGGCAGCCATTGCAAACCCCGATGCGTTTTTCGAGATGCTGAAAGCAGAAGGCATCTTGCCCATTCAAAGCATCCGCCTGCCCGACCATCACGACATCTCGCTGGCTGATCTGTCGTCCGCTTTTGACACGACGGTCCTGTGCACCGAGAAAGATGCCGTCAAGCTGTTTGCACTGGCTTCCGCATCCACGATGGACATCCTCGCCGTGCCACTGGAGTTCGAAGCCGAGCCGGCCTTCTTCAGGACATTCGACGATCTGTTGTCACCCCTTCTTTCTCAATTACCATCCAGCCATGGAACCCAAACTGCTTGAACTGCTCGTATGCCCGGTCACCAAAGGCCCGCTGGAGTATGACCGCGAAAAACAGGAACTGATCTCGAAAAGCGCCCGGCTGGCCTATCCTGTCCGTGACGGCTTGCCCATCATGCTGGAGAGCGAAGCACGCGTGCTGACCGACGAAGAGTTGGGACTTTGACTCTTTCGCCTGCCATCGGCAGCAGCCACGTTTCCCCATGACGTATACCGTTGTCATTCCCGCGCGGCTAGCGTCCACGCGATTGCCAAACAAGCCGCTTGCCGATATAGGCGGCGCGCCCATGATCGTCCGGGTCGCACAGCGTGCGTTGAAAAGCGGCGCTGGCCGCGTCGTCGTCGCCACCGACAGCCCTGAAGTCGCCGAAAAATGCGCCAGCTTCTCTATTTCGGCCATCATGACAAGAAGCGACCATCCCAGTGGAAGCGACAGACTGGCCGAAGCCTGCGCCCTTCTGGAGTTGCCTGATGACGACATCGTGGTCAACGTGCAGGGCGATGAGCCGCTGATTGACCCGGGCCTGATTGACGCTGTGGCACAGCTGCTTTCGAATCGCCCTGACTGCGCCATGAGCACAGCCGCCCACTCAATCGGGACACTCGAGGACCTGCTCAATCCGAATGTGGTGAAAGTGGTGCTTGATGCGCGGCAAACCGCGCTTTATTTCAGCCGCTCGCCCATACCTGCGGGGCGGGACTTTGCGGGCAAGGCGTGGTGGACGCTTGACTCCGGCCTGCCGGCGCCGCTGCGGCATGTCGGCATTTATGCTTATCGGGCCGGCTTTCTCAAACAGTTTCCGGGCTTGCCGCAGGCACCAATGGAAAAGCTCGAATCGCTCGAGCAACTACGGGCCTTGTGGCACGGCTACGCAATTGCCGTACACCTGACCGAACATGCACCCGGCCCCGGTGTGGACACACCCGAAGACCTGGAACGCGTCCGCAAGCTGTTTTAAAGCCTGATCCGTTATCACCCGTAAGATTGCATCAAGGGGTGCATGCTATCCTTGGAAACCTGTTTAAAGCGTGTTTCCCGGAGACCCATTCACTGGAACGCGCCGCCATCTTGCCAGCCAGCCATCCATTACGGAATGGTCTGGCCAGCAACCTGAATTCAAAAAAATACGAGGACATCGATGAGACTTATTTTGTTGGGCGCACCGGGTGCAGGCAAGGGAACGCAGGCGACCTTCATCTGCCAGAAGTACAACATTCCACAAATTTCCACCGGTGACATGCTGCGTGCAGCAGTCAAAGCCGGCACGCCCCTGGGCGTTGAGGCCAAAAAAATCATGGACTCCGGTGGCCTTGTCAGCGATGACCTGATCATCAATCTCGTGAAAGAGCGCATTGCTCAGCCCGACTGCGCCGGGGGTTTTTTGTTTGACGGCTTTCCACGCACCATCCCCCAAGCCGATGCCATGAAAAGTGCAGGTGTCAAGCTTGACTATGTGCTTGAGATCGACGTCCCGTTCGAAGCCATCATCGAGCGCATGAGCGGACGTCGCTCACACACCGCCTCAGGCCGCACGTATCACGTCAAATACAACCCGCCAAAGGTTGAAGGCAAGGACGATGTCACCGGCGAAGCGCTGATCCAGCGTGAAGACGACAAGGAAGAAACCGTACGCAAACGGCTTGAGGTCTACAGCGCGCAGACCCGTCCGCTGGTGGACTATTACTCAAGCTGGGCGAAACGCGAACCCACGGTTGCGCCTGCTTACCGCGCCATCAGCGGTATGGGTGGTGTGGATGAAATCACGGAGCGGGCATTCAAGGCCCTTGCGGGTTAAGCCTCTGCGGCTACACGTCCTGCGCGATCAAAAAAAGCCCTCTATGTTGAGGGCTTTTTACCTGGCCTTAATGCATTGACCACCTTCGCAAGCCGTCAGGCAAGACTTGACCGTACCGTACACATCGCCATCGAAAAACAGGTCTTCAACACAGGACGGCATAGCCCTATCACTTTCAAAGTAAATCCAGGCATGAAAATTTGCTGCCCAAGTCAGATGAGCAGCAAACCAAATTTCGCGATTTGAGTTGCTTGCCTCAAGCACTGGAAAGATCCGTGCATGGGGCATCGAGACGGTGAGCATGGATCAACTCATCAGGGAAAGCAACAAAGACACCCTCGCCTTCACAGGGCTTAAACCTTCCGAGTCCGGCAAAAGGTCACCTGGTTTAGGCATGACGTGACCATTCAGACATCGGGTGGCACGTACCACGCGAACACCTTTGGCTTGCGCTTCAAGCAAAGCCATCTCGAGCTTATGGTGAAGCGTCCCGTTACCAGTACCCGCGACCACGAGCCCGTCAACCCCGTTGGCAACCAGCGCCTCAACTACCGCAGCGCTGGCACCAGCGTAATTCATCACGACCTCCACCCGTGGCCACGAAGCGCTTTCGGGTAGTTCCACCCGGTTTTTCAGGCCAGAGGCCAAGGGATTGGCCACAAGGTGCGGCCAGTCTCTTAAAAGGCGTACACGTCCTTCCTCGACATACCCCAGTGGGCCTCCATCTCCGGAGCTGAAAGCATCCAGCCTGTAGTTATGGGTTTTCTGGACATCCGCTGCGCCATGAATGACACCCGCGCAAACAGCCACTGTGCCACGGGCACCGGCCTGCATTGCCACAGAGATGGCATCAACCATGTTTTGAGGTCCATCGGGCACCAGAGCAGTGGCTGGACGCATGGCACACGTCAACACAACCGGTTTGACGGGATTGAGAAGGGTCTGCAAAAACCACGCCGTCTCTTCGAGCGTGTCGGTTCCGTGCGTGATCACGATTCCCTGAACATCGGACTGCCCCAGCCAGTGACCGACACGGCTGGCCAAATGACGCCAGACAGAAAAATCCATATCCTTGCTATCGAGCTGAGCGACCTGCTCGGTCACCAGGTCAAAAAGCTCATCGCCCTGGCGTGGCAGCGCTTTCACCAGTTGCTCAACTCCAATCTGGGCAGCGGTGTAACCAAGACTGTCAGCGGCATTAGCAGCCACGCCGGCAATGGTGCCGCCAGTACCCAAAATCACGATCTTTTTATGAGGCATGAAAGATTCAGCTTGCATTTTCAAAAAGGCTGGATAAAAATACAGCTACTGGTTATTAAAACAGTTGCCAAGCCATTAAACACACGATCCTTCCACTCTACTTGCTGCAAGTACCTTCAGGGAGTTTTAGTCATGAGCACTTTGAATAATTTCTTCGAGACGCCTTCCGAAGGCCCCAAGCTCACCGCCCGGCAACAGCAGATTCTCGAGCTGATTCAAAGCGCCATCGCCCGAACAGGTGCTCCGCCAACGCGCGCCGAAATCGCCAGCGAACTTGGATTCCGCTCTGCCAATGCTGCCGAAGAGCACTTACAGGCCCTGGCCCGAAAAGGTGTCATTGAGTTGGTCAGCGGTACGTCCCGCGGGATCCGCTTGCGGGGCGATACCCTGCGTACCCTGAATGAGTCGCGCATCAAACAGTTTTCCCTGCCGTTGCAAAGCCTGGCCCAACTCGCCCTGCCTCTGGTGGGGCGGGTTGCTGCTGGCAGCCCCATTCTCGCGCAGGAACATATTGAGCAGACCTATTACTTTGAGAGCAGCCTGTTCCAGCGCCAACCGGACTATCTGCTCAAGGTCAAAGGCATGAGCATGCGTGACGTCGGCATCATGGACGGGGATTTGCTTGCAGTGAAGCAGTCCAGGGAAGCAAAAAATGGCCAGATCGTCGTGGCCCGCCTTGGAGAAGAGGTCACGGTCAAGCGTTTTCGGCGCACAAAACACAATATTGAACTGTTGCCTGAAAACCCGGACTTCAAAACAATCGTGGTTGAGCCAGGCGAGCCGTTTGAGCTTGAAGGATTGGCCGTTGGCCTGATCCGGAACACCATGCTGATGTAAAAATTTACGGCTGCGCAGCAGGTGGCGGGCGTTTGGCCGTTGATGGCCAACACCCTGGTGCAACAGCCCTCGCGGTATTTGGCCGCTGTAATCCTGCCTGTAAAAGCTCAATAAAAGCCTCTTTATCAGGAGTTCTCATGGCAATGGTTATTTCTTCATCTCACCTGGCTCGTGGCAATCGCGTCACAACGCTTTCAATGGTTCTGGCACCCCTGCATGCCCTGATCGGTTTGTTCATGCCTTTGCAATCAGCGTCGGCAATGCTGCGTCACCCGCCAAAACAGGAGGCAGCACAAGAGGCCGCGCGCACACGGGCGTTTAATGCCGCGCGCATGCGGCTGGCTAATTCCAGTAATGCGTCCGTAACGCTTGCCACTCCTGCAAGGCCGACATCCTGCAGCCGGCTAAAAATTGTTCGCGCCTTCGAACCGGGGGTCAGTCCCGCTTGCGCTGGTCGCATGGTCATCACAGGTCGCATGGCTGACGTTTGCGCAGAACTTGACCGCATGGCACAACGCGAAGCTGCACCGCACACGCTTTTTTGAGGGAATGGGCGCATAGATGCCCGCCAGATCCCACGCTTGTAACAAGCTACTCGAGCCCGGGTGCTGTAGCCCGCCATCATCGGCCAAAATGTGCCGACGGTCGGATGCGATTTGATGTTCAATAGCCCTTGCTGAGGGCAAGCCCGGGTCACTTGCAGGCACAATATCGCCATGAATATTGTGATCCTCGACGATTACCAGGATGCAGTGCGCAAGCTAGCCTGCGCAGCCAAACTGGACGCTTATCCCGCAAAGGTTTACACCAATACCGTCAAAGGCATAGGTCAGCTTTCCGTTCGACTTAAAGACGCGGATGTGATTGTGCTTATCCGGGAACGCACGCAGCTCAGCCGACAGCTGATTGAAAAGCTGCCAAAACTCAAGATGATTGCCCAGACCGGCCGTGTGGGTTCGCACGTTGACGTGGGTGCATGCACTGAACGCGGCGTCGCCGTTGCAGAAGGCGTAGGTTCACCAACGGCTCCGGCAGAACTGGCATGGGCACTCATCATGGCAGCCACAAGGCGCATTCCCCACTATGTTGCACACCTGAAGCATGGTGCCTGGCAACAGGCGGGGCTCAAATCTGCATCCATGCCCCCGAACTTCGGCCTGGGTACCGTGCTTAAAGGCAAAACCCTGGGTATCTGGAGTTACGGAAAGATCGGACAACTGCTCGCAGGCTATGGTCGCGCATTCGGCATGAGGGTCGTGATCTGGGGTCGCCCTCCAACACTTGAGCGAGCCCAGGCGGATGGGTTTGAAGTGGCAGATAGCAAGGCCGCATTTTTCGAGCAATGCGATGTGCTCAGCCTGCATCTGCGGCTCAATGACGACACACGCGCCATAGTGAGCCTTGAGGATTTGTCACGTATGAAGCCGACGGCATTGCTGGTCAACACCTCGCGGGCAGAACTCATAGAGCCCGAGGCGCTGATTGCCGCGCTTAATCGAGGCAGACCCGGCCTTGCTGCTGTTGACGTGTTCGAGTCCGAACCCATCCTGCAGGGTCATGCCCTGCTGCGCCTGGAAAACTGCATCTGTACACCCCATATCGGCTATGTGGAACAGGACAGCTACGAAATGTATTTCAGTGCGGCGTTTGACAACGTGGTCAACTTCATCAAGGGGACGCCGACCAATATCGTGAACCCGGGAGCCCTGCAGGTCCGGCGTTGAGGCTGCCGGATATCCGGCAGGAAACATGACACGAAATGCCGTATTACACCCCGGCCCCGTGAGGCACCAGGCCAACCCGAGCGACTACCTCTAGTCAGGCTTCAAGGCTTGGGCCGTTTGGGCTTGTCCGAATATTCAAGCGACACGTCAAACGAGTCGAAGTCAATCGAGTTATCCATGTCCACAACCGGATCTGGCCGTGCATCGGGTACAGGCGCGGGCGGTGTCATGGCAATGTCAGCTGCAAACTGCTCGAAGAATTTAGAGTCCGACTCCTCCTGGGGTGCCTCCTCGTGCTCCGGGCCCAGCGTGCTCAGGTCAAGATCGAGCCCCAGATTGGGGGAAGACGGCGGTATGACGGAATCAAGGAAAGGCCGTGTGTATTTCTCGGGCGCTGGCTCGGCGACCGTGGCAGACAGGGGCTGAATCGATGTGGAAACAAACTTTGTAGTCCGAAGTTCGTTGTCAAACTGAGACTCCGGCAAATCAAACTTTGGCAAGGGACTGCCCGACACCGCTTCTGGATCAATGATCTCCC
This sequence comes from Pseudomonadota bacterium, assembly GCA_040390295.1. Taxonomy (GTDB): domain Bacteria; phylum Pseudomonadota; class Gammaproteobacteria; order Burkholderiales; family Burkholderiaceae_C; genus Polaromonas. The sequence goes on along the minus strand of JAZJYR010000006.1, from coordinate 37,105 downwards.
GCGCCACGGAATAAAGCATCAGAAGTTCACGGTACGCTTCCAGGTCAAAGGCTTCCGCGCCCGCATCGGGTTTGCGAAAAATGGACTCTTCAATGATTTCGAGCACCTTGGCCGATGGCCACAAGGCCTCAATCCGCGACATCGCAATCTGGTAAGCCTCCAGGCCCGCGCCGGCATCCTTGTCCTTGTACAGCTGGAAGGCCGGAACCTTGGAGTTAAACAGACGATTGAAGGTCTGACGCAGCTCCTCGTAGTCTTCTTCGCGCCCAAGCTGGTGATATAGATTGAAGAGGTCCAGATACACCAGGGCGCTGGTCTGAACGTTCTCGCTGATGTGGTCCCGCAGCACTTCGATGGCCTGCTCCGTCTGGCCGAGCGAGACAAAAAAGTCCGCCTGCTGCTGAACGTCAAAAAGTTCTTCCGCCTTCACTGCGCGGCCGGGGGTGGCCATGCTCATCGCAAAATCAGCACGCTCGCTCCGCGCAAGCGGAGGCAGCGAGTCAGGATTGCTCAGTTGCGACATGTGCTTCACTTCGGTGAAGCCGGATTCATCATGGCCGAGGTCCAGATCAAGCTCGGAGGCAGATGGGGCTGCTTTCTTGCCGCCCTTGACCGGTTTTTTTGGCGCATCCGCGTCGGCATTGGCAGACAATGCATCGATGCCCGGCGCGCTATTGGCCCAGCCTTTCTCAAGCGGCTCATTCTTGCGCCACCATGGCAAGTCGCTTTCACCACCGCTGCGAAGCGCCATCCAGCCGCGTACAAAGTAGGCCAGCGCCGCCAGCGCAATGAGCAGCAAGGCGGCCAGCGCATAAACAAGGATATTGGCGTAGCGCTCGGATTCTGCCTTTTTGACCTGGCCGTTGAGCGTTTCAATCGCCAGCTGGTTTTTCTGGCTCTGGGCCTGTAACGCACGTACGGAGCTTTCAAGGCCCTGCAGCTTCTCGGCATCGCGCAGGATGTCCTGGGGTTGCGACGTCAGTGCACGCCACAGTGCGGCAGCAGCCGAACGCTCCTGCGGGCTGGCTGAGGGCGAGCTCAACATTTCCGAAGAGGATCTAAGGGTCGGGTCGCGATCTATGCTCAGGTCCAGCGGCTCCAGCTTGAGGCGCGCATTGCCCTTTGCAGCGGTCTTTGCTTCCCTCGCTTCGCGGGCACGCTGGCTACGGCTGGTGGCCTGGGGAGAGCCATCCCTGGGTACGACGACAGCAGTGGGAGCCGGACGACCCGCAGCAACAGCAGGCACGGCATCCGCTTGCGAAGCCTGCGTGGAAGCCGCCGGTGCGCGGTTACGGGAACGGCGCGCAGGCGCTGGACTTGCAGTCTCCGCAACAACCGCCTGGCCAGTAAATGCCGGAACATTGGCCTGAGAAACAGACTGCGGCGCAGCGCTGGACTGCCGGGGTGCTGCAACAGGCATCTGCGCCATTGAAGGCAAGGGTGCCGGCTCCGAAGCCAGATCAGCCAGTACGACGAACTTTTTCTCCGTCTTCTGCAGGCAACCCCCACGCAGGTAGATGGTGACGACAGGCTCATCGACCGGCGAGGTCGAACGGATACGGATGACGGCTTCCTGGCCGTTGCCGGCCTTTTCGGCATTAATCTGGAACCGCGCTTTTGAAAGCTTGCTGTCGCCAAAAAAAACATCGGCATCGATGCAGGATGCAGCCGGATTTTCCTGGGCATCCAGCGTTGCCTGGACCGAAATGTCGAGGGGACGGCCGATCAGGGCCAGCCCGCGGTGTCGTCCAAACGACATGGCCATGCTGCTGGATGCAGCAAACAACATCAGGCAGGCAATGACAATCTGGCTCTTTTTCACAGCGGCTTTAGGGTGGCGTAGATAGGTTCACTGGAACTGATTTTGGCACAGCTGTTACATCGTGGCCCGTTAACAATTAAACGGATCAGCGAAAGTGTTTCGGTTCGTCGGGTGCAAGGCGCTGCGTAATAATGCTTTTCCATGAAACCCCAATATAAAACCGTTGGCGTCGTTGGCACTGGTGCCATGGGACGCGGAATTGCGCAGATCGCAGCCCAGGCCGGCAGCACCGTCAAATTATTCGATCTGCAACCCGAAGCCGGCGCCAAGGCCAAAGCCGCCCTGCACGACCAATGGGACAAACTGGTCGCCAAGGGAAGGCTGGAGGACAGCGTCGCAGCCGACCATAAATCACGCGTGCTGACGCTTGCCACTTTGGCAGAACTGGCTGACTGCGACCTGATTGTCGAGGCCGTGGTCGAACGCCTGGACGTCAAACAATCCCTGTTCGCGGACCTGGAAGCCCTGGTTTCGGCGCAGGCGGTACTGGCCACCAACACGTCCTCGCTGTCAGTCACTGCAATTGCCGCCAAACTCAAACACCCGGAGCGTTTTGCGGGCTACCACTTCTTTAACCCCGTGCCGCTGATGAAGGTGGTCGAGGTGATCGCAGGCCTGAAGACCAGCCCTGCCGTCTCCACGCAACTCATGGACTACGCCCGCCAGATGGGTCACACCCCCGTACTGGCACAGGACACACCGGGCTTCATCGTCAACCATGCAGGTCGAGGCTACGGCACCGAAGCGCTGCGCATCGTGAGCGAAGGCATTGCCGATTTCGCCACCATAGACCGCATCCTGCGCGACCAGGTCGGCTTCAAGCTCGGCCCCTTCGAGCTGATGGACCTGACCGCACTTGACGTTTCACACCCCGTGATGGAATCGGTTTACCGCCAGTATTACGACGAGGCGCGTTACCGTCCCAGCGTGATCACGGCGCAGCGCCTGGCTGGCGGCATGCTGGGCCGCAAAACCGGAGAAGGTTTTTACAAATACGTCGATGGCGCGATGCAGACCACCCCGGAAGCCGCCGCACCTGTGGTGGCAGAAATGCCACCCATCTGGGTCTCGCCCCGGGCGGCCCGCCGCGCCGAACTGCTGCAGTTGCTGAAAGACCTGGGCGCCAAAATCGAAACCGGCGCTTCTGCCTCACCGCAGGCCCTGACCCTGGTCGCACCGCTGGGCTTTGACATCACCACCGTCGCCGTGGTCGAGCGGCTGGACCCGGCCCGCACCATTGGCATAGACATGCTGATCGACGACGCCGCCACCAAGCGGCGCGTGCTGGCGACCAACCCGGCCACCCGCACCGACATGCGCGATGCCGCACACGCCCTCTTCGCCCGCGATGGCAAGGCTGTCAGCGTGATCCGCGACAGCGGTGGTTTTGTCACGCAGCGTGTGGTGGCCACCATCGTCAACATCGCCAGCGACATTTGCCAGCAAGGCATCTGCAGCCCGAAAGACCTGGAGACCGCCGTGACGCTGGGTTTGGGTTACCCCATGGGCCCGCTGGCCATGGGCGACCGCTACGGGCCGACCAACATCCTTGAAGTGCTGTTCAACATGCAGACGGTTTATGGTGACCAGCGTTACCGCCCTTCACCCTGGTTGCGAAGGCGCGGCGCCATCGGCCTCAGCTTGATGCATGTGGAGAGCTAAATGGCAGGCGCCATCAAAAGTACCAGTGAGGGCCAGACCCTCATCCTGACGATCAGCAACCCCGAGTTCAAAAACGCACTGGGGCCCGAGATCTACAGCGCCGGGGTTGAAGCGCTCAACGCTGCTGAAAACAACCCCGACATCCGCAGCGTGGTCATCACCGGCGAAGGCAGCATGTTCTGCGCCGGCGGTAACCTGCTGCGCCTGCAGGGCAACCGTCGTGAGCCCAAGGAAGTGCAGGCGCAAAGCATAGACGGCCTGCACAGCTGGATCGACTCGATACGCACCTACCCGAAACCCGTCATTGCCGCCGTCGAGGGCGCTGCGGCGGGTGCCGGGTTTTCGCTGGCGCTGGCCTGTGATTTTTGCGTGGCGGCCGACAACGCCGTGTTTGTGATGTCGTACAGCACGGTCGGCCTGTCGCCCGATGGCGGCGGCAGCTGGAGCCTGGCGCGTGCCCTGCCGCGTCCGCTGGCCAGCGAGCTGCTCATGGCCGGGGAGCGCATAGGCGCGCAAAGGCTGTTTGACTTTGGCCTGGTCAACCGCGTGACGGGCGCCGGCTCGGCCCTGAGCGAAGCGCTCAAGCTGGCCGAACGCCTCAATGCGCGCGCGCCCAATGCGCTCGCCAGCATCAAGGAACTCATCAACGATGCCGCCGCCAATACGCTGGGCGAGCAGTTAAACAGCGAGCGCGATCATTTTGTCGAGAACCTGCACGACGCCAATGGCGGTGAAGGCATCAGCGCTTTCCTGGAAAAGCGTACGCCGCAATACCGCTGATCTGCGCCAGGCACGCCGGACAGGCTGCGACACCCATGCGACAGGCCGCCGGCCGCCACCTGTCCATCGGGTGCCGACTGAAGCGACAATGAAAAGCTGACGAAGCCCCACTTCCCGGTCACCAAAAAGACAGCCCATGGACGATCCCATTCTTACGATAGACGAACGCTCAGCGATCAATGATGGCCGCTGGTTCTCTTCACTGTCCCCATCCCTGCGGCACGACATACTCCGATGCGCCTACGTCCAGCGTTACAAGGACGGCGACCTGATCGCCGCACGCGGCGACCCCCCCGAGCAGTGGATTGCCTGCGCCAAGGGTGCGGTGCGCGTCAGCTCGACGTCGATCTCCGGCAAGCAGATCACGCTGACCTATGTGGAGCCCGGCATCTGGTTCGGCGACGTGGCCATCTTCGACGGCGACCGGCGCACGCACGATGCCTACGCCCACGGAGAAACCACCATTCTTTGCGTCTCCAAGGCCGACTTCAAGAAAATTCTCGCGACGCATGCCGAGCTCTACGAAGCCATGCTGCGCCTGCAGGCCAGGCGCATACGCCAGCTCTTCGGGCTGGTGGAAGACCTGAACACCCTGCCCCTGCGCGCGCGGCTTGCCAAGCAGCTGCTGCACCTGGCACGCAGCTACGGTGTGACCAGCCTGTCCGACAACACCGAGGTGCGCATCAGCCTGCAGCTGGCACAGGAAGAACTGGCCCAGCTGCTGGGTGCGTCACGCCAGCGCGTCAACCAGGAACTCAAGGCCATGGAGCGCGAAGACGCGATCCGCATCGAGCCGGCCGGTCTGGTGGTGCGCAGCCGTGAAGCGCTGCTTCGCATTTCAGAGACAGACCTCGAAAAATAACCCAGAGACAAGACCCGGACCATGAGCAACTTCGACCACTTCGCAGGCACCCGCGCTGTTTCCGGCCAGCATCTTTTTGACACGGCCGCCCTCACCCGCTACCTGGAGGCAAACCTCGACGGCTTTGCCGGTCCGCTGACGGTAGAGATGTTCAACGGCGGCCAGTCCAACCCGACCTACAAGCTGATCACGCCGGGCAAGTCGTATGTGATGCGCGCCAAACCCGGCCCGGCCGCCAAACTGCTGCCATCCGCCCATGCGGTAGACCGCGAATTCAAGGTCATGAAGGGCCTCTACGGTACCGATGTGCCCGTCGCGCAGATGTATTGCCTGTGCGAGGACGAAGCCATCATCGGCCGCGCTTTCTACGTGATGGAGTTCGTCGCAGGCCGCGTGCTCTGGGACCAGTCGCTGCCGGGCTTGAGCAACACCCAGCGCGGCGAGATCTACAACGAGATGAACCGCGTGATCTCGGCGCTGCACAAGGTGAAGTTTGCCGAGCGTGGCCTGGCCGACTACGGCAAGCCCGGCAACTACTTTGAGCGGCAGATCGGCCGCTGGAGCAAGCAGTACGTTGCGTCGATTACCCAACCGATTCCCGAGATGGACCAGCTCATGGCCTGGCTGCCGGCCAACATGCCGGCCAGCGCACGCGATGAAAGCATGGTCTCCATCGTCCATGGCGACTACCGGCTGGACAACCTGATGTTCCACCCCACCGAGCCACGCGTGCTGGCCGTGCTGGACTGGGAGCTGTCAACGCTGGGCCACCCGTTGGCCGACTTCAGCTACCACTGCATGGCCTGGCATATTCCGCCGGGCTCCTTCCGCGGCATTGGCGGTCTGGACCTGCCCAGCCTGGGCATCCCGAGCGAGGCCGAGTACATACGCCTCTACTGCGAGCGCACCGGCCTGACCACGCCGGAAGCGCTCAAGCCCGACTGGGACTTTTACCTGGCCTACAACCTGTTCCGCATTGCGGCCATCCTGCAGGGCATCGCCAAACGGGTGGAAGCAGGCACGGCATCGAGCCCGCAGGCGGTGGCCTCAGCTGCCGGCGCGCCGTTGCTGGCGAAGATGGCCTGGGACTTTGCCCGAAAAAGCGGCGCCTGAGCTACCGGCACAAAATTTAACGTATACAGCAAATTTTTAACGTATACATTAAAAAATCAGCCTACGGCCCCTCCAAAACGGGCAAACCGCCTCAAAAAACCGTAAAAATGGCTTCAAAAGCCGATTTTCAGGCATAAAATCGGCCTCCAGACCAATAAATACGGGCGTGAGCAGCTACGAATTTGATAGCGAAACAGCCGCCCAAAAGCCTCAAGCGGCTTTCCGGTTCGCGGCAGGGGCGGATTTCCCGGCATTGAAAGGCGTGCCTGACGCCCGCTCGAACAGGGTCGCCAGCTTTTCGGCCATCGGCGTGAGCGGCATGGCGCTCCGGCGGATCAGCACGATGTCCGGCCCCTGGAGTTCTTCTTCCACGGGTATCTGCTGCAGCGAATCCCGAAAGAGCGCATTGCTGGTCCATTGGGGCGGCAAAAATGCCAGCGTGTCGGTCGAGGTCAGCAGCGCCACGATGGGAAGGGTGGTCAGCGTCTCGGTGACAGACCGGGGCGCGGGCAAGCCATGGACCGCAAACTGCTCCACAAACTCGACATCCACCGGTTGCCGCACGCCCGTCATGATCCACTCCGCGCCGGTCAGCTCGCGCAGGCTGCGCGCATGGCCCAGCGGGTGGCCCTTGCGCGCCACCACCACGCGCGGGTTGTGGAACAGCAGTTCGGCCACATACGAGCGGTCAATGTCGCCAACAGGGCGTGGGCCCACGTAAAAATCCAGGCTGCCATCCTTGAGCTGTGGCTCCAGCGCCGGGAAGAGCCCCTCGGTCAGGCTCAGGCGGGCATCCGGGTATTCCTTGCGAAAACTGTCGTACACCTGCGGCACCAGCGCCAGGAACACCGCGCCCGAGAGCCCGGCGCTGACCCGCCCTTCGCCCTTGCCCTTGAGCTGTTCGATCTCCTGCCGGCCACGCTCGACGTCCTGCAATATCGACCGGGCACGCACCACAAACGACTGGCCATAGGCATTGAGCGAGACGCCCTTGCCATGCCGCTCAAGCAGGGGCACACCCAGCTCTTTTTCCAGGTCGCGCAGCCCGCGCGTGATGGCCGGCTGAGCCAACCCCTGGGCGCGCGCCGCGCCACGAATGCTGTTGGCGTCAGCCACAGCGACCAGATTGCGTAAATGATGAAGTTTCATGGTGATGCCTGATGGTGGCCCAGGTGATGCCCGTTGGGTATCGAAACAACGATTTTGCACTCTTTTGGTTTTTCCCGGTTCAACCTACAGTCCGCGAGTCGGTATCACAATAATCTGGAGACAAGCATGAAAAAGACATTCGCCGCACTGACGGCGGCCGCAGGCATGAGCCTGGCCCTGATCGCCAGCCCGGTTCTGGCGCAGACTTTCCCCGCGCAGCCCATCCGCATCATCTCGCCCTTCCCAGCCGGCAGCGGCCCTGACGCCGTGGCCCGCATCGTTGGCGAAAAAATGGCCGCCAACCTGAAGCAGCCCATCGTGATTGACCCGCGGCCAGGCGCCAACGGCTTTCTGGCCGCCAACGCCGTCAAGGCGGCCGCTCCCACAGGCTACGACCTGTTTCTGGCCGATATCGGCCACCTCACCATCAACCCCTCGCTGTTCAAGAAGCTGCCGTATGACGCCAAGGCCGACTTTGCGCCGGTCAGCGGCCTTTACAGGGCCTCCTTCTTTATTGCCGTGGGCGCCAACAGCCCGATCAAGAACGTCAAGGACCTGATAGCCGCTGCGGCCGTGCCGGGCAGGCTCACCTACGGCTCCAACTCCATCGGCAGCCCGCTGCACCTGGGCGCGGCGCAGATCGAGGCCGCCACCAACACAAAGATGGTGCACGTGCCCTACAAGGAAATCTCGCAGCTCTACGCTGCGGTGTCCACCGGTGAGGTCGACTGGGCACTGGGCAGCATCGCCAGCGCCGGCCCGTTGCTGCGCGCGGGCAAGCTGCGCTTTATTGCCATCGCCGACACCGCCCGCTCTGCCGCCCTGCCGGATGTGCCCACCTTTGAGCAGGCAGGTGGCCCACGGCCTGTGTCTGCCACCAGTTGGGTTTCTCTCTTGGCGCCCAAGGGCACACCGGCAGCCGTGATCACCACGCTCAACCGCGCCATCAACGACGCACTCAAGCAACCCGATGTGGTTGAAAAACTGGCCGGCTTCGGCTTCACGCCGTTTTTGTCCACGCCCGCCGACCTGGCCAAAGTCATAGACACCGACACCGTCTCCAACGCCGCGCTGGTCAAACGCACCGGCGCCAGCGTGGAATAAACCTGCAGACCTGCAAACTGGAAAGACTCATGAAAACAACCGACGTTGCCATCATCGGCGGCGGCCCCGCCGGGCTGATGCTTGCGATCGAACTGGGCTGCCGCGGCATTGACTGCGTGGTGCTTGAAGAAGACGTGGCGGCGCCGGACTTTCCCAAGGCCAACGCCACCTCATCGCGCACCATGGAGCATTACCGGCGCCGGGGATTCTCCCAAAAAATCCGCGCGCTGGGCCTGGCGCCCGACCATCCGCAGGACGTGGTGTATTGCACCACCCTCGCGGGCCGTGAACTGACACGGTTCGCCATTCCTTCGCGCACGGAAGCGCTCAACCGCACCTCGTTTGGCGACTACGGCGAAGAGTCCTGGCCCACGCCGGAACTGCCGCACCGCAGCCAGCAGATGTTTATCGAACCGGTGCTTCGCGAGCAGGCGCTGCAGCACAAGTCGGTCCAGCTCATGCTGGGCTGGCAGGCGGGCGCGATCGAGATGGACAACACCGGCGTAACGATTGAAGCGCATCACACCGTCAACAACGAAGAGATGACATTGCGCGCCCGCTACATCGTCGGCTGCGACGGCCCGCGCAGCATGGTGCGCAAGACCTGCGGCATCCGCTACAGCGGCCAGAGCGAAGAGGTGCGCGAGTTTTTCGGCGGCCAGATGCTGTCGGTCTTCTTCACCTCCAGAACCCTCTATGACGTGCTCGGTAAAAAGCGCGCCTGGCAGTACTGGGCCGTGAATGCAATCCAGCGTGGCCTGCTGATCGCCATTGACGGCGTGGATAAATTCCTCTTTTGCCTGCAGATGCAACCCGGCCAGACACGTGAGTCGGTGGACCATGAAAGCGCCATGTTCAAGGCCATAGGCGCAAGCTTCGACTACGAGCTGATTGCCGTCGAGCCCTGGAATGCAGGTTTCACACTGGTCGCCGACAAGTTCTCGAAAGACCGTGCGTTTATCGCTGGCGACGCGGCGCATCTCTTCACGCCCACGGGCGGCATGGGCTACAACACCAGCGTCGATGACGCCGTCAACCTGGGCTGGAAGCTGGCCGCCGTCATACAAGGCTGGGCCGGCGAAAGCCTGCTCGACTCGTATGAGGCCGAGCGCAAACCGATAGGCCACCGCAACACGACCTTTGCGCGCGGCATGGCCGACAGCATAGGCAGCATCAAGGTGCCGCCCAACGTCGATGACAACACACCGGAGGCCGCACAGGTCCGCGAAAAAATGGGCGCTGCGCTGCACCAGCATGTGCGCAACGAATTCAACATTCCCGGCCTGCAACTGGGCCTGCGTTATGAAGGCAGCCCCATCGTGGCGGCAGAAGCTGAAGCACCCACGCCAGACCAGCCCAATACCTATATCCCGACAGCCAGGCCCGGGTCGCGCGCGCCCCACATCTGGCTGGGTGACCAATCCATCTTTGACCTGTTTGGCCGCGACTACACCCTGCTGTGCTTTACCGGCCAGGACAAGGCCGCAGCCGCGCTTGACGCCGCGCGCTGGGAAAAAGAAGCTGCTGCACTCGGCATGCCAATGAAAACCCTGTACTGCGATAACGCCGATGCACGCAAACTCTACGGTGCAGACTGCGTGCTGGTCAGGCCCGACCACCATGTGGCCTGGCGCGGTGCCAGGGGTGCAAGTGCCCAGGCCGTGCTCGTCATGGCTTGCGCAAGATCTGCCACCGGGCAGCGGCGCCTGGCAGCCTGAATCAACCAGAAAACAAATCATTGACGGAGACAAGGACATGCGCAACATCACAAGACGCCAGGCACTGGCAGCCGGCCTGGCCGTCGGCGCCCCGGGATTCACGGTGACAGCTTTTGCCCAGGCTTCGGCCAGCAGCTTCCCATCGCGCCCGGTGACGCTGGTCGTGCCGTTTACCCCCGGCAGCGGCAGCGACACGATTTCACGCATCATCGGCCCGCGGCTGGCCGAACGCTGGAAGCAGGCGGTGGTGGTTGAAAACCGCGCTGGCGCCAGCGGCAACCTGGGTGCCGACCGCGTGGCCAAGGCTGCACCCGATGGCCTGACGCTGCTCATGGCGATCAACACTTTCACGATGACACCGGGCCTGTACAAATCACTGCCCTACAACCCTGTGGCCGACTTCACGCCAATCACCAAACTGGCTGCGGCAAACTTTGCGCTGGTGGTTAACCCCGATGTGCCCGCCAAAGACGTCAAGTCGCTGGTCGCCTGGGTCAAAAGCCAGCCTGCCGGCAAACTGAATTACGGATCACCCGGCAACGGAACGCCGCATCACCTGGGCATGGAACTCATGAAGTCCAGCGTCGGCATGGATGTCGTGCATGTTCCGTACAAGGGCATTTCAGGCGCGCTGACAGATTTGCTCGGTGGCCAGGTGCAGATGATGTTTGCCTCTTTCCACTCTGTGCTGCCTCAGGTCCGTGCCGGCAAGCTGCGCATGCTGGGCCTGACAGGTGCCAGTCGCTCCCCCGTGTTGCCAGACGTGCCCACCTTCCGCGAGCAGGGCCTGACTGTGCTGGAGGCAGTTGACGCCTGGTACGCGGTGATGGCGCCAGCCGGCATGGCACCTGCGCTGGCAGACCGCCTGCACAAGGATTTTGTCGACATCATGCAGGAGGCCGAGGTGCGCAGCAAACTCGCCGAGCAGGGTCTCGTCGTCCAGACCAGCAGCCCGGCCGAGCTGCGCGAGCTGATCGCCAGCGACCTTGCACGCTGGAAAAAGGTGGTGGCCGACGCCAGGATACAGGCCGAGTAGCACAAGCCCGCTAAACGTAAAACAGTCTGCTGCGGCAATGCCTTCTTCGCTGATGTGCCCGCTGGCGTAGCGGCAGGCTCTTTTGCCGCACAATCCGGCCATGAAAGAAGCCACCGGACTTGATCGCCTCGACTTCCTGCTCGTCTTCGAGGCCATTCTTGAACAAAAAACCATTACCCGCGCTGCGGACAAGCTGGGCATCAGCCAGTCGGCACTCAGCCATGCACTGAAGCGCTTGCGCGGCAAATTCAATGATCCGCTGTTTGTGCGGGCGGGCGCCACCATGCAGCCGACGCCTCTCGTGATCGGCCTGACAGGGCCGCTCCAGCGGTCCATGGCCATCGTGCGCAATGAAATCATGTCGGCGGCCCGGTTCGACCCGGCAACGACAACCCGCACGTTCAGGCTGTGTGTCAACGAAGTGGGCGCATTTTTGCTGGCGCCCAGAGTCATCAAAATTCTTCAGAAAAATGCGCCGTATGCGTCACTGACACCGCTTGAAATTCCACGTACCGATATCTCCGGCGCGCTGGAGTCCGGCCAGGTGGATCTGGCAATTGGCCATTACCCCGAGCTGAAAACAAGCATCTTCCAACAGCTGCTCTTCAGACGCAGCTATGTCGCCATCGTGCGCAAGAACCATCCGCACATGGGCGCCAGCATGACGGAGAAGCAGTTCTTCCAGACACCGCTGATCCGCTGCACGGCGACTGTCGCCATCAGCCAGTGGCTGGACCGGCGCTTTGCAGCCGCCAGGCAGCCGCAGATCATTGCACTTGAAACACCTTATGTCATGGCGCTGGCGACACTGACAGCGGCTACCGACTGGATGGCTTTTGTGCCCGAGGAACTTGTCACGGCACTTAAAAATATCGCTTCGGTCAGGGTTGTTGATGTGCCCCACAAACCGCCCGTGCTTGACCTGAAGCAGCACTGGCACAGGCGTTTCAAGGACGACGGCGCCAACAAGTTCCTGCGGCAGATCGTGCATCAGGCATTGCACGAGTAGCGCCCTCGCACAGTATGCACAAATGTCATTCGAGGTATGAGCCAGATCCAATTGACGCATAGTTGAGCACTCCATACGATGCAGGCCAGCGCCATCACCCGCATCACAAAAATGGAGACAACATGTTCCTGAAGCACCACGCCCGCATGCTGATTGCCGCAGCTTTTTTCACGCCGCCCTTCCTGGCATCCGCATACGCCCAGGCACTGCAAACCAAAGCAGCACCGCAGCCAGCGACCTTCCCCACGCAGACCGTACGCATCATTGCGCCCTTCTCGCCCGGCAGCGGGCCAGACACCGCCATGCGCATCGTGGCAGACGAGCTTGCAAAGCAGTGGAAGCAGGCCGTCATCATCGACAACCGCACTGGCGCCAGCGGCATCATTGCGGCAACAGCCGCTAAAGCAGCCGCACCCACAGGGCATGAACTGCTGCTGGCCGATGTCGGGCACATGTCGGTCAACCCGTCGATGTTTAAAAACCTTTCCTACGATCCCAAGGCGGACTTCGTGCCGGTGAGCACGATTTTCACGACCTCGTTTTTTGTGGCGGTCAGCTCGCAAAGCAAAATCCAGAGCATGAAGGAGTTGATAGCGCAGGCAGCCGCCAACCCCGACAAGGTCTCCTACGGGTCGTTTGCGGTCGGCTCAATCGGCCATCTGGGCGGCGCACAACTGGAAGCGGCCACCGGCACAAAAATGGTACATGTGGCATTCAAGGAGGCCTCGCAGCTGTACACGTCCATTGCAGCAGGTGACGTCACCTGGGGCCTGGCGAGCATTGGTTCGGCAGGTGCGCTGTACAAGGCCGACAAGCTGCGCTTTATTGCCGTGGCCGACACCGTTCGCTCACCCATTCTCCCCGCCGTGCCCACTGTCCGCGAATCAGGCGGGCCAGACGGCATCAACGGCAAAACATGGGTTGCGCTGTTCGCTCCCAAAGGCACGCCGGCAAGCATCACCGGGCGTATCCAGCGCAGCGTTGCCACCATCCTCAGGCAACCCGAAGTGATGGACAAGTTCCGCGTGGCGGGGCTTATCGCCAGCAGCAGCACACCGGCCGAACTGGCTACCCTGGTTGACCGGGACGCCAGTTACTACGGCGCGCTCGTCAAGCGTACCGGCGCCAGCGCCAACTAAAAAAAACATGTCGGCCTGTTTCCGCACTTCGCGTGCCGGGAGGGGGCCGTCTGCAAGACATCCATGAACACCTCCAGATCAGCCATCCTCATCACAGGCGCAGGCCGCGGCATAGGCGCGGCAACAGCGTTGCTAGCGGCTTCGCGCGGCCATCCCGTGTCGCTGCTTTACAAAGAACGCGGTGACGATGCCCAGCGCGTCGTCAACGCCATTGAACAGGCTGGCGGTAAAGCCATAGCCCTGCAAGCCGATGTGGGTGTTGAAGCGGATATTTGCAGCGCTTTTGACAGGAGCATGACCCGCTGGGGCAGCCTGGGCGGGCTGGTCAACAACGCAGGCGTCAACGGCGGCCTGTCAGGGGTCTCAGGCGTGCACGCCGAACAGCTGGCGCGGCTTTTTGCGGTCAATGTTTCGGCAGCTTTTTTGTGTGTGCGTGAAGCCTGCAAATACATGAGAGGCGGCGGCGCTATCGTCAATGTGTCGTCGCGTGCCGCCTGCCTTGGCGCACCCCATACATGGGTGCACTACGCAGCGACCAAGGGCGCACTGGACACCATGACCATAGGGCTGGCAAAAGAACTCGCAATGCAAGGCATACGCGTCAATGGCGTACGTCCCGGCTTTATCGACACCGAAATACATGCACAGCGGCCAGAACATGCGCTTGACGCGCTGGTCAAAACCGTACCGATGGGCCGCATGGGCACGCCGGCTGAAGTGGCACAAGCCATTTTCTGGCTGCTATCGAGCGAAGCGTCTTATGTCACAGGCGCAACGCTGGACGTCGCCGGTGGCGCCTGACGGCATGTCCGATTTTTTTATTTACAGCAACTCCCAGAGGAAAAAAATGGCCACGACCAAAGACTTCAATTTCACCGCGAAACTCGACATCTTCGACTCCGACAAGGCGCGAGCCAACTACCAGATGTTCTGCGACCATGCGGTTGCCGAATGGGGTGGTGACCTGGACGCCACCATGACCACCGTGTCCAAAGACAAACCCTTCCAGATCTTCCAGACAACCGGCGCCGAAGTCTGGGGATATGAGAACGTGCGCGAGTTTTACCGCGACAGGCTGGTTACCTTCACGGGCCAGGGCTTTCATGCCAAGCAATGGGTGTTTACCGACGATGTCGCTATCGGACGCGGCTGGTTCAAGGGCAATCCCAAGGGCATGTTCTTTGGGACCATGACGTACGGCAAACCACTGTTCTTTGCCATGACTTTATGGCTGTACTTTGACGAACACAGCCTGATTCGGGGCGAGACAGCGTATTCGGACGGCGCAGAACTGCACAGGCAGATCCGCGAAGGCCAGGACGGTGATGTGAGCCGGGAACTGTATTGATGCCCGCCACACCGACCCCCCTGAACAGTCCGGTGCATGCTGCAGATAACTGGATCGCGCTGACGGCTGATGACGGCCACACGCTGGACGCCTTCGAGGTAACGCCCCATTCCCCCAGGGGCAGCGTCGTTGTGCTGCAGGAGATCTTTGGGGTCAATGCACATATACAGCAGGTGGCAAGACAAGTGGCCGGGCTCGGATACAAAGTGATCGCGCCAGCACTGTTTGACCGCCTGCAGAAAAAAGTGTCGCTACCTTATGACAAGACCGGCATGGAGCAGGGCAAGGCCTTGATTGGCGGCATTTCCCTTGATGTCGCGATGCGCGATGTTGCCGCAGCGGTTGAGCATGCAGCAAAGTTCGGCCCCGTCGCTGTACTGGGTTTTTGCTGGGGCGGCTCACTGGCCTGGCTGACTGCCAGCACCTTGCCAGTTGCAGGTGCCATTGCGTATTACGGCGGTCAGATAGGCACACTGCTTGACCATGCCCCCACCAGGCCCGTGCTGACTCACTTTGGTGAGCATGATGCCTCGATTCCCCAAGAGGTCGCTCAGGCGGTCAAGCAGCGCTTTGGCAGCGTGGTCAACCACCTTTACCCGGCGGGTCACGGCTTCAATTGCGATGGACGTACGAGTTTCGATGCAGCCAGTTCAGCCCTGGCCTGGCACAGGACCAGCGGATTTCTGTCAGCCATCATCTGATGGTTTCGGCTATCCATCAGTGGGCAATATGCGAACTTTTCCTCAGGGGAAACGCGCCTGAAGTAAGCCTGAAACGCCGGAGAAAGCCCTGGAGCTTTCCTTAGACTTCAGTTTTTGGCCAAGCCCAGTTCACGCTCCCACAGAGCCCAGGCACGGCCTATCTGCGAGTCATTTGAAGCCGCGGCCAGTGCACCCTCCTTCTCGGTGAGGTAGGTCACCTGGCCAAGCTTCATGCCTTCTGCCTGCAGTTTGGCATTGAGCTCGGCATAGACCGCACGGTACACCGCCTGCTCGATGGAGCCGCCAACGACAGTGCTCCCATGGCCCCGCATCAACACGCAGGCACAGTTGCCCATGGCAGCAGCGAGAGCCTTGCCAAGCTCCGGACTGCGTATCAGCAAATCGCTCTCGCCCGCGGTATCGCGGATCTCGAAATGCGCGGAGCCGCTGCCCAGGAAACCCGACATGTGAAACACTGGCCGCAATCGCTGGCCGGTGATGCCGAAAGGAATCACGCTCGGGGAATGGCTATGAACAACGGCCACGACCTCAGGCCGGGCGCGGTAAATCTCGCTGTGAATGAAACGCTCAAGATAGGGATTGCCGTCCATCGGCGTGAGCGGGTCACCCTCAAGGTTGTAGCAACCGATGTCGCTGGCTTCAACCAGCGCCGGTGCGCGGCTGCGCGACAGCAAAAACACACCGGGCTCGCTGTTGTGGCGAACGCTGATATGGCCGAAGCCATCGACCACACCGCGTGCATAAAGAATGCGGTTGGCCAACGCGAGTTTGCGGACGAGCTCCGCGTCCGGGGCTGAGACGGCGCTCATGCGGGAGTTGCAGGCAGGGCGGTGCCCTGCACCATCAGGAGCTTCCAGCCGGATGTGCCGTGCTCCCATGCACCGAGATAGGTGTTGGCGACATGACGCTGCGTGCCGTCCTTGCCGATAACTGACGCCCGCATGCTGGCCCTGAGCAAGCCCACCGTCCCGATGACGCGGACGGACACATCATTGAACTCAACGGCCTTGTATTGCAGGCTGCCGCTGCGGAGTTTGTCGAGATAGGACTGTTTGGTGTCCGCGCCGCCTATGGAGTGGCCATAGAACAGTGAGTCGTCCAGCAGGCTGTCCAGACTGTCGATGTCATTCGCCACCATCGCCAGGCGGCGGGCCTCTTCAGCGGCCCGCAGGCCCTGCTCGTTGTTATCTGTCATTTTTAAAACCTTGTGGAATCGGGAGCTATGGAATTTACCAGCACGCCGACCTTGCCGACTTCAATCTCCACGGTGTCGCCCGGTTTCATCCAGACTGGCGGCACGCGCTTGGCGCCCACGCCGCCTGGCGTTCCAGTGACGATGACATCGCCTGGCTGCAGGGAGGTGAAGGCCGAGATGTATTCAATCAGCACCGGGATGCTGAAGATCATCGAAGCCGTTGTGGTCTTTTGCATCACCTGGCCATTGAGGCGTGTTTCGAGCGTCAGTTCTTCGCCGTCTGCAATCTCGTCGCGTGTCACCATCCACGGGCCAAAGGCGCCGGTGCCAGTGAAGTTTTTGCCCGCCGTGAATTGCAGTGTGTGTTTCTGCCAGTCGCGCACCGAGCCGTCGTTGTAGGCGCTGTAGCCGGCCACGTAATTCCAGGCATCGGCTTCTGCAATGCGGCGCCCTGCCTTGCCAATCACGACAGCAATCTCACCCTCGTAATCAAGCTGGGGGGATTCAGCCGGCAGCAGGATGGGCTGCTTGTGGCCGGCCTGTGATTCACCCACGCGCATGAACAGCAGCGGGAACTTGGTGGGGTCGCGGCCGGTTTCAACGCGATGCTCTTCGTAGTTGTGACCGACGCAAAAAATCTTTCCGGGCTCAGGTATCACCGGCATAAACGTGATGCCCGCCAGCGGGATGGCCGCAGCACCTGGACCGGAAGTCGCCTCCTTGAGTTTGCCGGCCTGCAGGGCGCTGAGCAGCGTCGGGTAGATGCTGCTGGTGGCAGGCGTGACGGTATCGCCATTAACCACACCCCAGCCGGGTTGGCCTTGATGCAGGAAGCTGATGACTTTCATGTTTTGTCTTTCGTTTTTTGGGAATCAGGAAAAAAGGGCAGGCGTGCTGCTGGCGTACTGTGACACCAGGCGCTGCACGCGCATGTAGCTGTTGCCGGCATACTGCGCCAGCAAACGCTGCACGCCCGCGTAGCTTTCGGTGCCGTGATTGTCGATGTAGGCCAGCACGTACCGGTCGGGACGCAAAATCACGGCAGTGGCACCGGCACTGCGCAAGATGTTTTCAAGCGTACCAGAGCAGTCCTGAACGACCAGATCAGGGATGACCAGGTCGCCGGGCTGACGCAGGAAGTCATCGCTTTTTGCAACCACTGCAAGGTGTTTACAGCGGAGGCCCGCAGCGCCAAAGTTACCCAGCAGGCTGGCAGCCCTGCTGCCAGCGAGCGTCAGCAAGGCAAAACTTTCGCCCAGCACATCGTCAAGCAGCACATGCGCGCCGCCCAGCAGTTCCACCATCGGTTGAGGCAACAACTGGCCAGCGGGTATCAGCGCATCAGCCAACTCACCGGTGATGAAGAAACCTTCAAAAAAGCGTGGCTTGGGTTTGAACTTGAGCTGCAGCACATAGTCGCGTACCGGTCTGTAGATGCTGGCAACCTTGAGGGCGCCCTGCGTCAGCATCGCAGCCAGTCTTGACTTGGGCTGCATGAACTGGCCTATGCGCACCGCCATCTGTATCAACGACCATGCATGTGGTTTACGCTCGGGCTCGTAGGTGTCGAGCAGGGAGGCCGACATCTGGCCCTTGACGACTGCAGCCAGCTTCCAGGCGAGATTGGCGGCATCCCGCACGCCGCTGTTCATGCCCTGCCCTGCAAAGGGCGGCGTCAGGTGGGCAGCATCGCCGGCGAGGAACACACGGCCAACGCGCCAGCGCTCTGCAACGCGGGCATGGAAGGCATAGACCACCTTGCGTGCAATGGCGAGCTGCGCATCTGCCGGTTCACGCGCACGGATCAGGCCGCGGACCACTTCTTCTTCAATGATCTTTTCCGGGTCTTCGCCCTCATGCAGCATGAACTCGTAGCGCAAGGTGCCGTCAGGCCCGGGCAGGCGAATCGCGGGGCGCTCCGGGTCGCAATAAGTACGGGTGTGGCGAAAGGCGGAAGTTCGATTCAGCAGATCGACAATCAGCCATTTCTCGTCGTAGGTGCTGCCTGTGAGCTTGATGCCGAGCTGCTCGCGCACGGGGCTGCGGCCACCGTCGCAGGCAATCAGCCATTGACAGCCGATGTGTTTTGTCTGATCGCCGTGCCGCAGCTCAAGGTGTACCGCTTCGCCAGTCAGGCCCTCATCGCGAAAACTCACCAGCTCGTGGCCAAACCAGATGTTGGCATCATCAAAGCGCTGAAGACCATCACGCAGCTGCCCGACCAGTACCTGCTGGCGAAAGGCATTGCGTTTGGGAAAACCGTTTTCCATGGAACTGGGTTCGATGCGCGCAAATTCCCTGTTCCGCCAGGAGTAATAATGCACACCGTAACCCTGCACCACGCTGGGCAGCACGGCGTTGATCAGACCTGTTGCCTGAACGGTGCGCAGGCTCTCGTCATCAATGGTCACGGCGCGAGGTTCACCCACCGTGTTGGTACTGCGTTCAATGACCAGCGCCCTGATGCCCTGCACGCCGAGCAGGTTGGCGAGCATCAGGCCGGTCGGTCCGGCGCCAATGATGACCACCGGGAAATGGTTTTCACCAGCAACTGTTCGCAAGGATTGAGCGGACAGGGGTGCGTTCATGTTGTCTCCGTTCTTTTGAGTGCGCGGGCCTTCTCGCGCTGGTCCTGCAGCCGGCCTTCAATGCGGCCAGCAGCGCTTTGCAGCCGGCTCAGTGTGCTTTTGCGCAGGGTCTCCGTCATCAATGCCACCGGCATGACCACACTGAGGCTGCCGAGCAGGTGCTCCCCATCGCGCAGCGGCACGGCAAAGCCCATCGCATCGGGATCGACCTCGCCCCCGGTGATGTAGTAGCCGACATCGCGGATGCTGCGAAGCACTTTGACCAGTTGCGCAAAGTCATCGGGCAAGCCTGCGCCCACCAATGTCTTTTTCTCGGCCGTCCACAACTGCCTGAGTTGCGCCTGCGGCAGGCAAGCAAGGATGATTTTTGACGTCGCGCCGCGGTAGAGCGGCATGGCGCGACCGCGCTCATAACTGACCGATAGCGCCGGGTTGCGGCCATTCACCTGCTGCACGCACATCACCTTGTTGCCATGGAATCGGCATAGCAAAATCGCGCCGCCCGTATCTGCTGCCAGGCGGTCCAGCAATTCACCTGCAGCTTCTATCAGGGGGTCAGCCAGCCGGATCTGGCGGTCCAGCTCCACCACCTTGGGGCCGAGTACATAACCCCGGTCGGCAACGCGTTCGATCAAACCGGCAGCGGCGAGCTCACCCAGATCGCGATAGACGCTGGCGCGCGACACAGCCAGCTCCTTCATGAGCCACTCGGGCGTGATGACGGGCCTGTCCTGAGAGAACAAGCCCAGGATGCTGAGGGCGCGGTTGGTGCCGGGCATTTGTGCGTTCAGCTGCGCAGGATAGCCATGCCCCAGAGGTTGAGCGTACGCTCTTCGTGGGCCCACTGTCCTGCAGGGCGGTCCGGCGCGCAGTGTTCGATTTCTGCGGAAATTTCAGCCAGGTTGCCGTCCGGATCCCGCACCATGAAGAACACATCATTGCCCGGGCCGTGGCGGCCAATACCCCAGACGATAGGCACCTTGATGGCAGCCATGTGGTCACCCCAGACACGCATGCTGTGCCAGTCAGGCGCCTCGAAGGACTGGTGATCAAAGCAGCTCACAGGCGCGAAAAAAAGCGCCAGCGAATGATGCAGTTTGTCGGTACGCAGGAAGCAGGCGCGAAGCACGCCTTCCGGGTCCTTTACCGCATCGGACAACACAAAGCCAAGCTTGTCTGTGTAGAACGCCAGCATGGCCGGCAGGTTGGTCGTGCGCAGGCCAAAGTGCTGCAGCGTGGCTGGCGGCAGCGCTGCTGAAGCGCCCTCGCCTTCAACAGCCACAGGCGGTGTAAAAACAAGGATGTTGCCGTCGGGATCTTTCAGTGCAATGGCCCCCTTGTGGGCAGACATGGCTTCAGGCAGCGGCTGAGGCGCAAGGCCCTTGACCTTTTCCACAAAAGCCTGCCACGCAGCATCCGTCTGCAGGCTGTAATGGGCGTACCTGAGCCGGCTGGCCTCGCCCTTTGACAGCTGCAGGGTACGGCCTGGAGCGTGGCAGATGAAACCATCGCCAGCCGGGGTTTGCACCATGTCATAAGTGCCGCTGTAAAAGCGGGCCGACTGTGCAGGATCAGGCGAGGTGATGTGAAGGCTTTGGAGGGAGGCTTGCAGTTCCATGGGACGGCTCTGTGATGAATCAATGCCGTCACTGTCGCAGCAGCGCCCGTCGCCGTCAACAAAAAATCTCAGCTGGTGAGAATTTTCAGCAATTCGCTGAAGCCTGTATCTCCAAGGCAAGCATCGCTGCAATGATTCAAATAGTGATGTCTGCCGTCAAGCCGGCAACTGCAGCTGTGCTTGCTGTGGTGAAAATCAGCGTGGCGTGCTCCAGGGTCGGCAGATCAGCGGGCGTGTACTGCATCCGCAGATAGGATTTGCCGCGCAGGACCATCAGAATGAACGGCACCTGGTCATCCGGGGCAGGTGTGGGCCAGGACATCAGCAGTTCCGCCACTTCCGACGTCACCAGTTGCTGGGCCTGCTCTTTCTGGTCGGCCAGAACGGAGTAACGATCCCAGAACCCTTGTGGCACGCCGTCCCAGCCGACTTCAGGGTACATTGCCAGCCAGCGCATTTCTTCGGGAAGACTGGGGTCTGCCGTCGTCTGGAGTGTGTCGGTGTACATCTGGTAGGCCTTTTTCTCGAGCGCCTCCTTGAGTGGCCGGTTCATTATGAGCACCGAGGCATCGTCGTTGACCTTGAGCTCGCCACGCGCCCTGAGTTCTTCACCGCGAATGTAATCCCGGGAGGAGCGGCCCCGTTCCAGCTTGAACTGCTTGCCAGCCACCTGGCCACTGATCGTAAAACCCTTGCCCTCACCAAAACCTTCATGGGCAAAACCAAGGAGGTTGGCCCATTCAGCGACCGGATCAAGCGGCCCAAGCTGCTGCTGAACCGGCGGTGTGTCGGGTTTGCTGGAACTGTTGAGGACTTTTTTGAGCCGGTCAAACATGGTTTGGGGTTTTCTCTTAAAGTTCAAGAAACATCATAGTGTCAAAGGATAAAAATCAGTGATCAAAGTTTACTCGTGGACTGCGCCAAATGACCACAAAGTGCACGTCATGCCCGAATGAGCGGATTACCCGCACCTGAAAAGTGGTTTGACTCGATTGGCGAGCGCCCTGCCGTGCAGCGCGGTGTGCAGGTATTGGCAGACATGCGCAAACCGCTGACCAGCGACAACGAGCGCGAAACCCTGCTCGGCAAGACCCAGTACGTCAAACGCTAACCGCCAGGCCGCCTGTAGAAGCCGTTGGCGCGGGATTTGCTTATAGTGGTAAATACTGCTTTTTCTGCGGCCCGGCCTGGAGATCATTGAACTATCCTTGGGTGGTCTTCGCCCCGGACATCGCACTGTTATCGCCGCGTTTACCCTCTTTCAATGAGTGTGAACAGGCCCTAAAAGGTTTTCATCATGGAGAGAAGTGCTCCCATCAGATCCATTTGCCGCAGCATTTCCGTGCTGCAGGCGATCAACCGGGCAGGTTCCCTGACCCTGCAGGAAATCTCGCGCAACGCCGACATCCCCTACCCCACGGCATTTCGCATCATCCAGACCCTTGTTCATGAGGGTCTGATCGAATGTGAGCCGCATCGCAAGCGGTATCGCGCGACGGCCCTGACCCAGTCTCTGTCGCTGGGCTTTCGCGACAGTGGCAAGCTGGTTGAGCATTCACATTCACCCATCGTCGCCATGACCAAAAAAATCGGCTGGCCGATATCTTTGACAACGCGCGCCGGTCAGACCATGATGGTCAGGGACTCGACCCACCTGCTGACGTCCCTGACTTTCAATAATTACTACCCCGGTTACACCTTGCCCATCCTGGGTTGCTCTTCCGGCCATGTATATCTGGCGTATTGCGACGACGAGGAAAGAATCAGCATCCTGAACGGCATCAAAACCCTGGGTGATGAGTCGCCCATGCTCAAACTTTTTGAATCGGGCAGGCTGCGCGCCGAAATCCGTCAAAACGGCTATGCCACGACCGACAGAAACCGGAACAATGCCAACCCCGGCAAGACCTCGTCGATTGCGGTGCCGGTTTTTGAGAACGGCCATATCGCAGGCGCCCTGACGCTGATTTTCTTTTCATCTGCCATGACACCTGCGGAAGCCGTGGAACGCTATATGGACGAGCTCAAGGAAACCGCCCGCAAGATTGGCGCAGCTGTCAGTGATTCGGACTTTGACCCATACGCTGTGCCTGCTGAAGAAAACGCAGAATCGGAACTGCAACCGGAAGCCATGGTCTAGGGCCTGGCAACAGGCTGCAGCTTGAGGTGGCCCCCCACAAGGCGCTACTTCAACTGATCTGGCATATGGCTTTCATGATTCTCCAGGTACCACGCCGCCAGTTCTTCCCGCTTGGGCCACCAGACGCCCTTGGTGCCTTTCACATGCTCGATGAATTCGCGCAGCGCGCGAATGCGGTGTGCACGTCCTGACACATGGGGGTGCAGGCCCACATTCATCAGGCGGCCGCTTTTGGCGCCTTCGGCATGCAGCACGTCGAACTCTTCAATCAGTGCATCACGGAACTCGTCCGTCGTGTAGTTCTTCCGCGTGATGAAGGTGAAGTCGTTGATTTCGTTGGAGTACGGCGTCGAAACGATGGGGCCGTGCGGCGTTTTCAGAAGGTACGGCTGGTCGTCGTTCATGATGTCGCAGTAAAACGTGCAGCCGTATTCCGCCAGGATGTCTGCTGTCTGGGTGGTGCCACGCAAGCTGGAGGACAGCCAGCCCTTGGACTTGCGGCCGGTGAACTTTTCAAACTGTTCCAGCGAACGCAGCACGATGTCACGCTCCTTCGCCGGATCTTTTGCGAAGTCTGACAGCAATTCGCCCTGCTCCCAGTTGTGACACAGCAGTTCCCAGCCACGCTCGAGCACCGCATCGGTCATCGCCTTGCGGCGCTCAAAGGTCACGGCGTTGGTGGTGCACGATGCAGCCACGCCCAGTTCATCGAACAGCTCGATCAGACGCCAGATACCGACCCGCTGCCCGTATTCGCGCCAGCTGAAATTCGGAAAATCAGCGGTATCGCCAGGCAGGATGTCCGGCAGGATGGCCGGGCCACCCGCGTAATACGGCTTGGTGGTCGGCTTGGTCAGGTCCCAGGTTTCAAGGTTGAAAGTGAGAATCAGCGCGAGCTGCGCGCCACCGGGGAATTTAAGCGGCTGGCGTTGCGAAATGGGGATGTAGTTGTATTCCATGGTGTCAGTGTTCCAGAAGTAGTGATCCAAAGTTTTCAAATTTGTCGTTGATACCCATGCTGCGCAGCGCGTGCCAGTAGGTCGCGGTGTTGATCGCGATGACGGGCTTTTCAAGCCAGAACTCGGCCATGCCCGCAATCCGCGCAAAGGCCAGGTTGGTGCCGCACTGGACAATGGCATCTGCGCCTTCGCTCAGTTCCTCGACGGCGCGTTTCAGTGTGCGTGGCGTTTCGTGGGCAATCAGCATGGGCGAGGGAGACTTCAGGCCCTTGATCTGTGTGACTTCGTAGCCCAGGTCTTCAAAGAACTTGCGCACCTGGGTGTCTCCGACCGGCATGTAGGGTGTGAGGATGCCTATCTTTTTGATACCGCCATAAGCTTTGAGTGCGGCATCCACAGCCGTTGAACCCATGACAACCGGCACACCGCCCGTGCGCTCCAGCATTTTTTTGTGCAGGCGGTCAGCGCCGTCGGCACCGTCCCAGAATGTCTCAGCGGACATTCCCATGATGAGGCAGCCCGGCGACATGGTCATGGAGACATCCACGGCATCCAGGGTGGCGTTCCGTATGTTGTGGAGCATGACCATGAAGGACTCATCGTCCGCCACTTTCGTGTCCGGAATGGCGATACGGCAAAAATGATTGGTCACGCCCATGGGCCGCAGGCTGTCGTATTCAGGCTGCACGCTGGTGTTGGTGGATGGCGCAATCACCGCATATTTCATGCGCCAGCCCAAAGTATCGGTCATAAGTTTCTCCTTTATTGCCAATGATGATGAAACTTCAGCAGTACCGCTGGCAAGCCCAATTCTGAAAATATTCGAGGGATGAACAGTTTCAGTCCGACCCGGCACTTTCTGGCCAAACTCTCGCAGGGCGAACAATGCTGCGCTTCCTTGTAGCCATTGGCCGGGCAAGTGTTTAACGTTCAGGCAGCGACCATAAACACAGACAAAACAGACAGAAAGACACACGACGCATGGAACACTATCAGGTCATCATCGCCGGAGCCGGCCCCGTCGGCAGCGTGGCTGCTTACCGGCTGGCAGAACGCGGCATCAAGGTGCTGCTGCTTGAAAGCGAAGCAGGCGCCAAGGAGGATATGCGCGCCTCAACCTTCCACGCCAGCACGCTGGACATGATGGAAGAGCTCGGCGTGCTGGATGATTTGCTGGCGCAAGGCCTGAAGTCACCGGTTTACCAGTATCTGAACCGGCAAACCGGGAAGGCCCTGACCTTTGACCTGACGGAAGTGGCAGACGTCCTCAAACACCCTTACCGCCTGCAGTGTGAGCAGTTCAAGCTGGCGCGCTTGCTCTACAAAAAGCTGGCAGATCACCCGAATGCGACCGTGCTGTACTCACACCGGGTGGTACATTTCACGCAGGATGACAAAGGCGTCACCGTGCACGCAGAAAACCCCTTCGAGATCGCACACTTCAAGGGCGACTACCTGATCGCCGCCGATGGCGCCAGCTCGCTGGTCCGCAAATGGCTCGGCGTGAAGTTTGAGGGTTTTACCTACCCCGAGAAATTCCTGACGCTTTCTACCGAATGGCCGCTTGAAAACCACTTTGACAAGCTTCCTTACGTCAGTTATGTGGCCGACCCGACCGAGTGGTGCGTCCTGCTGCGCGTTCCGACGCTTTGGCGTGTGCTGGTCCCGGCCTCCGAAAGCCAGAGTGACGAGTACCTGTTGTCAGACGAAAAGAAGAACGCCATTTTCCAGGGCCTCATCGGGCATGGCGAAGAAGTGCAGACCAAACACCGTACGATTTACCGGGTGCACCAGCGCGTAGCAACGACTTTCAGGGTCAACCGGGTGCTGCTGGTCGGCGATGCCGCCCACCTGAACAACCCGCTGGGTGGCCTGGGCATGAATTCGGGTATTCACGATGTCTGGAACCTGACGGGCAAGCTGCTGCAGATCTTCCAGCAAGGCGGTAATGCCGATGCACTGCTGGACCTCTATGACCGCCAGCGCCGGACCATCATGAACGAGTTTGTGCAGACCCAGACCATCAAGAACAAAAAAGCACTGGAAACCAGCGCGGAAAACCGGCAATCGCAGGCTGAAAGCGAGATGGAGCGCATCCTCGCCGACACCCAGTTGCGCCGCAACTACATGCTGGAGCAGTCCATGCACAACAGCCTCAAGCGTGCAGAAGCGATTATCTGAAGCCGAAACCTGGCAAAACCAAAATTCGCAGTGCGAATACTTCCAATTGAATACCCTTGAAAAGCCTCTTTTCAGAAGGGGGGCAGTTAGCATTTACCGGGGTCACGCCTGCGTACGATTGACGTACTTGGTGTATTTTTGCAACAACGCTTTAACCGATGAACCTTCACTAACCGGACTAACTGGAGATCGCCATGAAACTGAAATTTCTCAAGACCCTGCTGGCCTCGTCGGCCTTGCTGATTGCGGGAGTGACGAGCTCTGCGTTCGCCCAGCAAGGCGTGACCGCACAGGAAATCACCATTGGTGCGCTCGGTCCCCTGACTGGCAGCACCGCCTTTATCGGCGCCCCGTCCCGCGATGGCATGCAAATGGCCATTGACACCATCAACAAACGCGGCGGTATCAACGGCCGCAAGCTCAAGCTGGTGTTTGAGCACGCCTTCTCCCCCGCAGAAAGCGTTGCCGCAGCCAAGAAACTGGTCGAGCAGGACAAGGTTTTTGCGCTGGTGCTGGCGTCCGGCTCGACCGGTGCAGCCGCTGCGGCAGACTATGTGCGCAGCGTGGGTGTGCCAACCTATAACCTGTTTGGCTCCACCCCCGTGATTCGCGAGCCGTTTGCGGCCAACGTCTATCACGGCGCCGTTGCCAGTACTGAAGTGACAGCCGGATCGCTGGTTGCCCAACTCGCCCGCGCCGGCGAAAAGAAACCCCAGCGTGTTGGTGTCCTTGCCGGCAGCTATGCCTATCCGCAGGCCAACCTGGCCGTGTTGAAACCACTGCTCGAAAAGCAGGGCGTGGCACTGACCATGGAAACCTTCGACCAGAATGCCAAGGACTTCACCGCCCAACTGGTGAATTTTTCGCGTAACAAGGTTGATGCCATCGTGGTCCTGGGCAGTTTCACCGAAGCCGGCTTTGCCATCAAACAGGCACCGCAGGTGGGCCTGATGAATGTGCGCTGGGTGCTTGACGGTTCAGCAGTCAACAATGCCATCATCCCCATCATCGGCAATGCCGACGGCATCCGCGGCTATTACAACGCGCCTTACTACCCAGGCCAGGCCGCCAAGCCGATGGAAGATTTTGAAGCGCTGTGGAAAACCACCTATGGTGTGCCGCCACAGGGCCGGCCCAACCTGTTTGACATCGTCGGTTACGGTTCGACCTTTGTGCTGGCACAGGCCATCCAGGCCGCCGGCAACGACCTGACATGGAAAGGCCTGATCGCCAAATGGGACACCCTCAAAGGCGCGACACCTTCAAAACTGGGCGGCTTTGATGTGATCTATCCGGAAACCTTCACGCCCAAAGACCACCAGGGCAACAAGCTTCTGGGCTCCACCGAGGTCGTCAAGAGCAAGTGGGTTGTGGTGAAGTAATGTGCGAAGACCCGATACCGAAAGTCATCACAGCCATCAAAGCCACGGGAGCCATCCGTCATGACTGAATTTGCCCTCATCATCCTCGGCGGCTTGAAGTTCGGGTCCATCTACGCCCTGGCCGCACTCGGCCTGGTCGTCATACACAAGGCCACGCGCACAGTCAATTTTGCGCATGGCGCCTTTGTATTGCTCGGCGCGTTCGGCGCTTTCTACATTCAGGTCGACAAAAGCTGGCCTGCGTGGGTCGCATATTTGCTCGTGCCCATCGCCGTAGGCATTTTTTCTTCGACCATCGAAGTGGTCATCCTGCGGCCGCTACGTCGCGCTGACCTGTTCACTGTGGTCATCGCCACCGTTTTCCTCGGCGTGGTCATTTCAGAAGGTTTCCGCCTGACCTACAAGGCCGAAATCCTCGCCGTGCCCTCCACTTTCGCCGGCGCACCCTTCTTCATCGGCCCGGTCATCCTGACACAGGACGCCTTGTGGACCATCTGTGGCGCCATCGTGGTCAGCGCGGCCTGCGTTGCGATATTCCGTTATGCCAAGGCTGCACGCGGCATGCGTGCCATGGCCGCCAACTACCGCGGCGCCCAGCTGTGCGGTTTTTCCGTTGATAAAACGTATGCGCTGGCCTGGTTCTTTGGGGGCGCCATCGCCGGTATTGCCGGTGTTTTTGCAGCACCTGCGAAAGGCGTATCGCCAGAGCTGTCCATCATCGTCATTGCATCTGCATTCGTAGCGGCTGTGATTGGTGGCTTCGACAGCCTCAAGGGCGCGATTTACGGCGGCCTGCTGCTCGGTCTGATCGAAACGCTGGCAGCCGCTTACGGCTCCAGCGCACTCAAAAGCGCCATCAGCTTCCTCGTGCTGTTTGCCGTCATGCTGTTCCGGCCCGAGGGCCTTTTCCCTGAAGCGAAGAAACGACATGTCTGAGGACAGCATTACCCCAGCAAAAAAAACATCAGCCATGACTACTTTGCCCGTCGCAAAGTCACTGCAAAACCAGTGGCTGAAGTGGTTTGCGCCTTCACTCTGTGTGCTCGCCGTCTTCCTGATTGCGACACAGGTAGGCACCTACCCGCAATACGTTGCCACGCTGCTGGTCGTGTCCATGCTCATCGGCACTGCACTCACGGTGCTGGTCGGTTTTGCGCGCTGCATCACGCTGGCCAGCGGCGCGATGCTGGCACTGGGCGCTTACGGCTCAACCATACTGGTCGCCAAATTCGGCCTGCCTTTCGTTCCTGCCCTGTTGCTCGGTGCGTTGATAGGTGGCATGGGCGGTTTTATTCTCGGCCTGCCAGCTGTGCGCTTTCGCGGACACAACCTGGCAATGGTCACGCTGGTATTCCAGTCGGTGGTCATTATCGGTATCCGCGAATGGAAATCCATGACGGAAGGCGCAGCCGGCCTGCAGGTGCCCATGGTCACCGTCGCGGGCATGCAGCTCAAAAGCGATATCTCCTATCTGGCGTTTGCGGCCATCGTGGCAGCCATCGTCCTGCTGATCCCCATAGGCCTGCTGATTGGCCGCTTCGGCAGAAACCTCAAAGCCATCGCCGGCAATGAAGTTGCTGCAGAGGCATTCGGCATCTCGATTGCCCAGCACCTGATTGCCGCGTTTGTCATCAGCTCTGCCGTCTTGGCCATTGCTGGCGGTCTGCAGGCGCCGCGGTCACGCATCATTGACCCCGAAAGCTATGGCATCCTGGCCTCCATTGCCACCCTCGCCTACCCCATTGTTGGCGGCATGAGCAGCATCTGGGGCGGCTTGCTGGGGGGTACCACATTGCGCCTGTTGCCCGAATTGCTCAGGCCGGTCGCGGACTACCAGGAGCTGCTGTTTGCAGGGCTGGTATTGCTGACCGTGCTGTTTTTCCCGGGCGGAATCGCCGGACAGCTGGCGAAATTGCGAAGAACAAGAACCGCAACAGCCACCGCAGCCACCGCAGCCAAAATTGAAGTTACCCAGCCCCAGGCTCCATCAACGTCATATTCCCCCGCGTACCCGTCACAGGACAAAACAGCCCTGCTGCATGTCGACAACGTCAGCAAGTCCTTTGATGCGTTGCGAGCCGTCGACAAGCTGACCCTGAAGGTGTATCCAGGCGAAATTCTCGGTCTGATGGGCCCCAACGGCGCAGGCAAGACCACGCTGTTCAACATGCTGTCAGGTTTTACAAAACCCGATACCGGCAGCATCAGCGCCTTCGGCCTCTCACTGGAAAAACAGGGTGCGACCAGCCGCATGTCGCACGGCATCACTCGCACCTTCCAGCACGTGGCCATCTTCAGAGACCTGAGCTGCTATGACAACGTCGCCATCGGCCTGGGCGGCAACAGCATCATGCGCGTACTGGGCGGCAGTTTTACCGACCTCGCGGCAGGTGCTGCGGGTGAATCAGCGAGGCAAAAGATCATGGCGGCCCTGGAAGGTGTTGGCCTGGCCGCGCAAAGCGGTGTGATGGCCGGCCAGCTCTCGCTCGGCGACCAGCGCAGGCTCGAGATCGCCCGCGCCATCGTTTCAGGTCCCAAACTGATGCTGCTCGACGAGCCCGTCTCCGGCGTCAGTGAAGAGGAAATCCACCGCATCGGTGACCTGCTCAAAAAAATCAACCGCGAAACGGGCATGGCCCTGCTGCTGATCGAACACAACATCGGCTTTCTCGCACAGATGAGCAGCCGCATATTTGTCATGGCGGCAGGCGCAGCCATCACCGAAGGCACACCTGATCAGGTGATGGCCAACGAGTCGGTGCAGCAGCTTTATTTCGGAAAGACCGTCGATGCTTGACGTCAATAATTTAAGCGCCGGCTACGGCTCTGTCATGGCGACGCAGAACCTGTCGCTACAGGTCGGTGCCGGCGAGGCTGTTGCCATCCTTGGTGCCAATGGCGCAGGCAAAACCACCGCGGTCGAGGCAATCGCAGGCTTGATCGGCAAAACCGGCGGCACCGTGGTTTTTGACGGCCAGGACATCAGCAAACACAAGGCAGGCGCGGTTGCCAAAGCCGGTTTGTCGCTGGTGCCGCAATGGCGTGAACTCTTTCCCACCTTCAGCGTGCAGGAAACGCTTGAGATTGGTGCCAATGCCGCAGGCGACCGCAAGCCTCCGGAACTGGAGGAAATCTTCACGCTCTTTCCAAAACTCAAGGAACGCCGCACACAGCTGGCGTCCTCGCTCTCGGGCGGCGAGCAGCAGATGCTGACCATTGGCCGTTCGCTGATGGCATCGCCCAAAATGATTATTTTTGACGAACCCTCTGCCGGCCTGGCGCTCGGCATCGTCAAGACCATGGTGGCTTCCATCAAGGCCATCCAGCAGCGCGGCGTCTCGATTTTGCTGGTGGAGCAGAACCTGGATATCGCACACGCCGTCGCTTCAAGGGCCATCGTGATGTCGGCCGGACGCGTGGCGTGGACAGGGCTCATGGAAGAAGCAAAAGACTCGGAAGCCGTGAAGGAAGCGTTCTTTTCCTGAGCGGACTCGCAAGCCAGGCGGTACCGCACTGTTGCGTGCAGGCGGCTATTCAAGCGCCGCGTTCTATGGCCTCACCGGTGCTTTTCAGGATGTCAAAAAAAACCTTTTTGTCGTCCGTGGGTTGCGCATTCCTCAACCTGAGCACACCTATCCCCGATCGTCTCTGGTAGTCCAGAGGCAACACCGTCACCTGCCGTGCAGCAACAAAATAGTCAGCCATGCGCGCTGACATGGCAGCGACAAAAGTCCCTTCCTGCAGAAGGCTGGCAACCATGAGCATTGACGAGGTCTCTACCGCGTAACGAGGCGCAGGCTCCCCTGCCAGCGCGAACTCATGCTCCAGTTCACGCCGCAGCGGGCTTCCTCCCGCGGGGCCCAACCATTTGACACTGCCGAGGTCCCGCCAGCCAAGCTGTCGTTTGCGTGCGAGCGGATGTTTCGGACCCACCACCACACGCATTTCCTCCTGGTAGAGAACGTCATAACGCACGTTCTGTTCAAACACGGGCTGCTCAATGCGAATCACGCAAAAGTCCAGGCGGGCTGAACGCAACAGCGGTAGCAGTGACTCCATCGAGCCCTCAATAATCTCCAGGTGCACGTGAGGATGCGAGGCCCGGAACTGGTGGATTGCCTTTGGCAACAAAAGCGGCATCGCAGGCGGGGATGTCCCGATGACCAGTGATGAAGACGCGCCGTTGGCGACCAGTTTCACCGTTCTTTTTGAGCGCTCCATCTCACCGACAACCGCCCTTGCATGGACGATGAGCTGCTCACACAACGCTGTGGGTTTAAAGCCGCGGGTCGTCCGCTCAAAGAGCTTCACACCCATCTCAGCTTCAAGCTCGGACAACCACTTGGACAGCGCTGGCTGGCTCATGCCCACCTGGCTCGCTGCAGAGGTCATGTTGCGCGATTCGTACAGCGTGACGAGTACCGACAACTGTCGGATACGGATGCGCTGGGTCCAGTCCATTAATAACCTTTTATATATGAATAATCAAAATAATATCATTGGACGGTTAACTGGCGCCGGCCTACCATTGACTCAATAAACCACGGCAAACCCTGCAGGCATCCTTCAGGCTGAGCTATCAAGAGTTCACTGGAGACAAAAATGCAGACCACCCGCCGCACGTTCGGCAAGGCCGCGCTCAAGGCCACACTGCTCGCACCCGCGCTTGCACTGCTTGGGGCTTCGCGTGTATTTGGCCAGACGCCCCTGCCGCCCGGCCCTATCCGTTTCATCGTGCCCTACAGCCCCGGGTCCGGGTCCGACACCATAGGCCGCACTGCCGGCATGGTGCTGGGCGAACGCGTTGGCAGGCCAGTGGTCGTGGATAACCGCCCCGGCGCATCCGGCATGCTGGGTACCGAAGCGGTGGTGCGCGCACCGGCCAACGGCTCTACCTTGCTGATCACCGCCAGCACCATCGTGATCAACCGTGCGCTTTACCCCAAGGCCAGTTTTGATCCACTGAAAGACCTGACGCCCATCGTCAGCGCTGGCTCAACCCAGTTCCTGCTGGTCGCCAGCTCGCAATCGGGGTTCAAAAATGTGGCCGGCATGCTGCAGGCAGTACGCAAGTCACCGGGCAAGGTCAACTACGGATCGCCCGGCGTCGGCACGGTGCATCACCTGGCCATGGAGCTCTTCAAGATCAGGACCCGAACCAGCATTTATCACATCCCCTACAGCGGCGCAGGCCCTGCCGTGACAGGCATTCTGGGCGGCCAGGTTGACGTGATGTTCCTGCCGTTGACGTTTGCCATGCCACACGTCAGGAGCGGCAAACTGGTTGCCCTGGCGATCGGCAGCGACAAACGTCACCCCAGCGCGCTGGAGGTTCAGACACTGACAGAAGCCGGCGTCAAAGACACCAACGTGTCATCCTGGTATGGCATCTACGGCCCACCAGGAATGGCACCGGATCTCGTCACAAAACTGAACGCCGATTTCAGGGAGATTCTTGCCACCGACGACATGCGCCAGAAGTTTTTTGCGCAGGGCATCGACATCGACAGCGGCACGCCGGGCGACTTGAAAACGCTGGCTGGAAAAGACGCCGCACGCTGGGCCGACGTGATCAAACAGCAGCACATTACCGCTGAATAAACATTACTTGCGAACAACTCACAGGACCCAAAAAAACCATGGCAACTCCTTCCGTAATGATCGATATCTTCAACCACGTCATGCCGCCGCCCTATCTCGAAGAGATGAAAAAGCGCAGCAAGGAACCCGGGATGATCAAGCGCATGAGCGGCCTGCCCATGCTCTGGGATTTCGAGGCCAGGGCGCGCATGCTGGACCAGTTTCCAGGCGTGAAGCAGGTGTTGACACTGTCCGCGCCTTCTCCGGAAATGCTGGCAGGGCCGGACGAGTCACCCGAACTGGCGCGCATTGCCAACGACGGCATGGCAGAAGCCTGCGCCAGGTGGCCGGACAAATACATTGCCTTCGTGGCCAGCCTGCCGATGAACAACCCGGACGCCGCCCTGGTTGAAATGGACAGAACGATAGGCGAACTGGGTGCCCGGGGCGTACAGATACTGACCAACGTCAACGGCCGCTCGCTCGACAACCCGGAGTTCTTCCCCGTGTTCGAGCGCATGGCCAACCATTACAAGCTGCCCATCTGGATGCACCCGCATCGTCCAGCAACCCAGGCTGACTACAGTGATGAAGAAAAATCAAGGTATGAGATTTGGCAAGTGCTGGGCTGGCCTTTCGAAAGCAGCGTGGCGATGTCGCGCATGGTTTTTTCAGGCCTCTTCGACAAGCTGCCAGAGCTCAAGGTCATCACCCACCATTGCGGCGGCATGCTGCCTTATTTCAGCGGCCGCGCAGAGACGCTGTGGGCTCAACTGGGATCGCGCAGCGCCGATGGCAGCGAAGCCGACGTGCTGAAAAACCTCAAGAAAAAACCCATCGAATACTTCAAGATGTTTTATGGCGATACGGTGCTGGGCGGCTCTACGGCGGCACTGAAATGCGGCCTCGATTTTTTCGGCGCCGACCATGTCGTGTTTGCCAGCGACTGCCCTTTCGACCCCGAAGGCGGACCCATGTTCATACGCGAAGGGCTGCGCTCCATCCGGGAGGCGGGGTTGTCCGACACCGACTACCAGAAGGTCTGCTGCGGCAACGCGTTTTCCTTGATGCGCCTGGTGGACAAGCAGCCAGCATAGCCCCCGCGCAAACATCATGACCCCCGATTTGCAAAAGGCCGTCACCGATGCGCGCGCCAGCATGAAAAGGCCTGGCGAGAACATAGGTACCGCGGCGTCCGCAATACCCCGTTTTGAACTGTTCAACGCGCCGAATTCCATCTGCTCGCAAAAGGTCCGGACGATGCTGGCACATCGCCAGATCCCCTACCGCTCGCAACACGTGGATATATTTGAGGGAGAGACTTACCAGCCAGCCTACGTGCGGCTGCGTATGGCCGGCTGTGAAGCTCTCGGCGGCGAACTGGTGAACACCCACACGGGGAGCACCTCCGTGACTGCCGGGGGATGTGATCCTGCGGTGGTGCCTCTGCTCATCGACTGGGAAGCCGGGGCGGTACTGGTCGACTCCAAACGCATCTGTTTTTACCTGGACAGGCTTGCCGCGGAAGGCACGCCATTGCGTCCTGCGGCACTTCAAAAGCAGATCGACGCCCATCTCGACGTCATCGACAACCTGCCCAATTACCAGATGCTCGCAGGCAAACCGCCAGGTGAGGATCACAGGCCGGAATCACGCAGGAAAAGCAACGGTGTTGGCTTTGCCATGGGCAAGGTCGAGCGTTGCGACCGCTACCTGGCTGAATTCAGCAGTGATGCACTCCTCGTCAAGGCCTATTCAGCCAAACGTGCCAAGGAGCTGAATGCAGCAGGGCAGCTCTTCACGCCTGAAGCAATGTCCACCGCTTACGACAGGGCGGAAGCCGGGTGTGCGCGGCTTGAACAGGAACTCAACGCCAGAAATACCGAATGGCTGTTGGGTCAGGAGATCACCATGGCGGATCTCTATTGGGGCGTGGAGTTGCTGCGTATGAAAAACATGGCGGTGGAGTCTTTCTGGGCGAACGGCGCCAAACCTGGGGTTGCCACCTTTGTGGAAAAGGTTACGCAGATTCCCGCCATTCGTGCTGCAGTTGTGGAATGGCCGGGTGCCTTGTATTGATGGGTCGGGCGGACAGCCCCTTTAAAAGGCTGGCGTGATGATCTGCAACAGACAGGTGCAATAACTCAACGTAAACTCCGGGAACATTTATTTACACAAAAAACCCATGTGCATTGTCTGCAACCCCGGTCTTTTCAGCTTTCTCAAACAGGGTGTCAGCTCCCGCCGGGAATTCTTCAAACTGGGGGGGGCGATCGGGTCCGCAGCGCTGTTGCCAGAAAGTGTTCTGGCCGCCGGCGAGACTGCAGACATCATCTTCACCAACGGCACCATACTCACCGTGAATGGATCCCAGCCGGAAGTGCAGGCTGTGGCCGTCAAGGCCGGGAAAATCATGGCGGCAGGATCGCTCGACGAGGTGAACCGGCTCAAGGGCGACAACACCCGCATCGTCGATCTTGCAGGCAAGACCATGCTGCCGGGGTTCGTGGACCCGCACATCCACTACACCTTCGCATTCCTTGACAACTGGCTGGACCTCGGGCCTTTTGCCAACCGCTCCATGACCGAGGTCCAGGCCAAACTGGTGGCAGCCATCGCGGCCGCCAAGCCTGGCGATTGGGTGCTGGGCCAGCTGTTTGACCCTACCATCACGGCCGGCCAGATGGACTACTCCCTCGAAGCACTCGACGCGCTGTCGCCCGTCTACCCGCTGTTCATGCTGGAGGCCAACGGCCACATCGCACACGTCAATTCGGCTGCGTTCAAGGCCGCAGGCATTTCCAGCACGACAGCCAACCCGGCCCACGGCCGGTTTGTACGCGACAGCCAGGGCAAGCTCACCGGACAGGTGGAGGAAACCCAGGCAATCAACGCCTTCGCCAGTAACGCGCCCCACATCAACGGCGAGCAGTACCTGGCCAATGTCGGGCGCTTTTTTGCCATGGCCTCCGCCAAAGGCTGCACGACCCTGCACGACTGCGGCATCGGCGCCATCGACCCTCAGGGCGACCTCGGCGTGCTGAAGGCAGCCATGGCCCAAAACCCGCCGGTACGCATGTCGGGCTATCTGGTGTCCACCGCGATGGAAACCTGGAAAAAGCTGGGCCTCAAACCCGACAACAGCAGCGAGCATCTGCGCATCAACGGTGTCAAGGCCTGGGTAGACGGCACCAACCAGGGCGGCTCGGGCTACCAGCGCGAGCCCTACCTGGTGGCCGAGTGGAAAAACGGTGCGCCCAACTACACCCAAGCCGACCTCAACGCCGTGGTGCTGGCCGCGCACAACGACGGCTGGCAGGTCGGCATCCATGCCAACGGCGATGCAGGTATCGACATGGCCCTGAACGCCTTTGGCGCGGCCCAGACCAGCAATCCCAGGCGTGACATGCGCCACCGCATTGAACATTCATCGGTGTGCCATCCCGAGCAGTTCGAAAAAATGAAACAGCTCGGCGTGTCGCCCAGTTTTCTGATCGGGCACGTCTATTACTACGGCGCGATCTTCCGCGACAAAATCTTCGGCCCCCGCCGCGCCGGCCTGATCGACGCCTGCAGGACGGCACTGGACAAAGGCCTGCGGATCTCGCTGCACTCGGACTACAACTGCCAGCCCATAGAACCCATCCGCTACATCCACAACGCAGTCACCCGCAACATCCGCAACACCCGCGAGCAGCTCAACCCCGGCGAGGCCATCACCGTCACGCAGGCGATACGTGCCGTGACGCTCGATGCCGCCTGGCAATGCCAGATGGACGACATCGTGGGCTCCATTGAAAAAGGCAAATGCGCCGACTTTGTCGTGCTGACAAAGGACCCCCGAAAGGTTGCGCCCATGGATATCCTGAATATCGCGGTCAGCGAAACCTGGATGGGTGGCGTTCGGCGTTATGCGGCCCAGGGCACGGTGGCATGAAATAAGTGGCCTGTCCGGAGGGGATCGAACCCCCGACCCTCAGCTTAGAAGGCTGATGCTC
>JAZJYR010000005.1:0-120441 GCA_040390295.1 Pseudomonadota bacterium | reverse complement strand
TGATCACCGTCAGCTTGACGATGGAGTACACCACGTAGACCCAGCCAAAACCCAGGTAAATGAGTGCGCCCGACAGCCACAGCCCGGGCATCAGTGCGTAATAAAAGGCATTGTTGCGGTAGACGATGCGCACGCTCATATAGGCCGCCGAGTGGTGCGCGCGGTGCAGTGGCCACATGAAGGAGGTGTGGCTCAGCCGGTGCCAGAAATATTGCGTCAGGTCATCGGCCAGCAACAGCACCACTACCATTTTCCAGACGGGCCAGGCTGCCAGGGCGTCACGATGCTGCGGCATCAGCCACACGCACAAGGCGTCAGCGGCGGCCACCACGGCACCGGCAATAAGCGGGAACATCAGCGTCACGGCGACGTCTAGCCGGTTGTCCTGCGCAGAGGCTTCAGGCGCAAGGAAGCGCCGCTGCGCGATCTCTGCAAGCGCGAAGGCGCCAAGCACAGAGACAACGGCGATCAATTGCACTGTTTGGGTTTGCACCGTTGGCCTTTAATGCAGGGATGGACCCGGTTTTTTATTTTGTCGCCCCGCAATTTGATTCGGGACATGACAGGTTGACGGCACAGAGCAAGACCGCCATTCCATACACAAGTGTATTGATCGTAAAAAACCCTGTCAATAGACGCTTCCCCGAGGTGTCAGCAATCGTGCACCCGCTTTTGACAGGCTTCAGGCACGTGACTACAGTACACATGTGTATTGAAATGCCGGCGATTGCAGGCCGTCCTTAAAACCAAAGCAAAACCTTCAAGTGCCATCCGTCACGAGCCGCCTCGCACGCATGAAGCGTTTTTGCATTGCAGGAGTGCTGGCCATGTCTTGCATTGCAGCGCTTCTGTATGCCAAGAGCGAGCAGATCATCCTGGGCGCAGAGGCCTATATGTTCGGCTATCCGCTGGTCATCATGGACATCACACGTGCCAATGCTGCGCTCACGCTTGGGCCTGAGAATACGTTGCGCAAGGTTCGCCAGTTTCCTGACGTGATGTTCCGGGATGTGGTGCGTCCAAATGTTGACACGCTCTACACCACCGGCTTTATCGACATGGCACAAGGCCCATGGGTATTCGAGATGTCGCCCAACGACACCCGTTACGAAGTCATGCCGTTCATGGACGCATGGACCAACGTGTTTGCGGCGCCCGGTACACGCAGTACCGGCACGGGAGGAGGACGGTTTCTGCTGGTGGGGCGTGCCTGGTCAGGCCAGGTTCCGGCCGGGCTGACTTTGTTGCGCTCTCCGACGCAAATGGTCTGGCTGATAGGCAGGACCCAGACCAACGGCGTGGCCGACTATTCTCGGGTGCATCGCTTGCAGGATGGCCTCTCGTTACGCAAGCTGGTGAATTGGGAGGCCGGCAGGCAGGAATCAGTGCCAGTCTGGCAAGCGGCAAAAACCAGGCCCGCCCCACCCGTTGAACAAATGAAGTCAATGTCTGCCCAGACCTTCTTCAACCGGCTGTCATTGCTGATGGTCGGCAACCCACCGGCCGCGGCCGACGGACCCATGATGGTCAAGCTGTCGCGCATCGGTCTGGTCCCCGGCCAGCTGCCGCAATGGGGCTGGCCTGATCGCATGGCCATAGGCCTGGGGCGCTGGCTGGCAGACTTCACAGTTGCCAAGGAACTCGGGAAACCACGTGACCTGGTGCATGGCTGGTCAACGCCGCCGGCCATTCTGGGCAACTATGGCACCTACTACAACACGCGTGCCGTGGTCGCCATGGTGGGGCTGGGTGCCAACCTGCCTGAAGATGCAACTTATCCCAATACTTCCGTCGATCAGGACGGCGGGGCCTTGAATGGAAGTCGTCGCTACCGTCTCCACATGAGCGCGGCCGGACTGCCGCCGGTGAACGCGTTCTGGTCCATCACGGCCTATGGCCGCGACGATTTCCTGATCGACAACCCATTGCAACGTTACGCCCTCGGCGACAGGGACCCGCTGGCCTACAACGCAGATGGCTCCCTGGATATCTACATACAGTCCGATGCACCGGCAGACGACAAGATCAGAAACTGGCTGCCCGTCAAACAAGGACAGCCTTTTCTGCTGAACGCCCGTCTGTACTGGCCCAAAGCCGCCGCACTCGACGGGACATGGACCATGCCTGCGGTGGAGCGCCTCAACCCGTGATGCCTGAGGGGGCAGCCTGACAACTGCTTTATGGGATTGCCCCTAGACACGGCCTGCTCCCAACCCCGCATAATTGATTCGATGGAAACCAAATGGTTAGAAGATTTCGTCAGCCTGGCTGAAACCCGCAGTTTCAGCCGCTCTGCCCAGTTGCGTCACGTCACGCAACCGGCCTTCTCGCGGCGCATCCAGGCGCTGGAAGCCTGGGCCGGCACGGACCTGGTGGACCGCAGTTCGTATCCGACGCGCCTCACGCCGGCTGGTGAAACCCTCTACAACCAGTCGCTTGAAATGCTCCAGGGTCTGCAGTCCACGCGGGCCATGCTTCGGGGTCACACGTCAGCCGGTCAGGACGTGATCGAGTTCGCCGTGCCGCACACGCTGGCGTTTACCTTTTTCCCTGCATGGGTCAGCAGCCTGCGTGAAAAGTTTGGTCCCATCAAAAGCCGGCTGATCGCGCTCAACGTGCACGACGCCGTGCTCAGGCTGGTGGAGGGCAGTTGTGATCTGCTGATTGCCTATCACCATGACTCGCAGCCCTTCCAGCTCGATCCGGGCCGCTACGAAATGGTCACGCTGGGCCAGGAAGTGCTCTCGCCCTATGTCAAACCGAATGCCGAGGGTGAGCCGATGTTCCGCCTGCCAGGGCGCGCGGGCCAGCCGCTACCCTACCTGGGCTACGCACCGGGCGCTTACCTTGGGCGGGTCGTTGATTTGATCCTCAAACAGTCGAGTACGGCGATACACCTCGACAGGGTCTATGAAACCGACATGGCTGAAGGCCTCAAGGCGATGGCGCTTGAGGGCCATGGCATTGCATTTTTGCCGTCAAGTGCGGTGAAAAAAGAACTGCGCGCCAGGAAGCTGGTGAGCGCCGGCGACAAGCTGGAGATGACCATGGACATCCGTGTTTACCGGGAGCGTCCGGCTTCCAGCGAGTCGGCCAAGAGCCACGCACAGGCCTTGTGGATGTTTCTTCAAACGCAGGCAACGCCCAAAGCCGCGCCACAGGGCCAGAAATCAACAACTAAGTAGTAACCCTTGCGCCTTATTAAAAAAATGCATGACCGTTGCCTGAAACGGCATTGGTGTTTTTGACGGCTCAAATTTACAGTGCCTGACCCCTGTGCGACAGGTGAGCGGTGGGTGCAGGCTGACATAAATCTTGCGCCGGCCATTGCAGTTCGGGGGTTGGCACAAAGACTGCTTGCATCCCCTGTCAGGACAGGGGCCTCGCGGAGTGCACCACATTGGGGACGCGACGGAACAGCCGGAAATCCCCGATACAAAATGCATTTTCAGGTCTTTGAATCAACGAAAACACCTCTAAAAACGTTCTGGAAGGGCACGGGTAAACCTTGGGGTTAGCCCTTGTAACGACTCTCTAGAATGGCATTCACCAACGTTTTATTTTGAATACAGGACACAGCATGAAACTCAAACTAGTCGCCCTCTCCATCGCCTTGCTCGCAACCGGCGGCGCTTTTGCCCAGGCCACCGACACGCTCGCCAAGGTCAAGGCCTCCGGCGTGGTCACCATGGGCGTTCGTGACTCCTCTGGCGCGCTGTCCTACACATTGGGTGACGGCAAATACACCGGCTACCACGTGGAGATCTGCAGCCGCATCATCGCTGCCCTCGAGAAAGCCGCTGGCCGCAAGCTGGAAATCAAATATCAGCCAGTCACCTCACAAAACCGCATCCCGCTGGTCCAGAACGGCACCGTCGATATCGAATGCGGTTCGACCACCAACAATGCGGCCCGCCAGAAGGATGTCGCCTTCCTGGACACCACCTTTGTTGAAGAGGTGCGCATTGCCGTGAAAGCCAATTCAGGCATCACCAGCATTGCCCAGCTCAACGGCAAGAATGTGGCCACCACCACCGGCACCACATCCGTCCAGACCCTGCGCAAGAACGAGCGCGCTACCGGCGTTGACTTCAAGGAAGTGTTTGGCAAGGACCACTCTGACAGCTTCCTGCTGCTCGAGTCCGGCCGCGCTGACGCTTTTGTGATGGACGGCTCCATCCTGGCTGGCAATATTGCCACGGCCAAGAACCCGGCCGACTTCAAGATCGTCGGTGAAGTGTTGAGCGTTGAACCCATCGCCATCATGGTTCGCAAGGACGACGCGGCTTTCAAGAAGCTGGGCGATGACACCATCAAGGCCATGATCAAGGCTGGCGACATGGAAAAACTCTGGACCAAGTGGTTCCTGTCCCCCATCCCTCCGAAGAACACCAAGGTTGGTCTGGCGCTGAGCGAAAGCACCAAGGCTGCCTGGGCCAACCCCAACGACAAGCCCATGGAAGACTACGCCAAGAAGTAAATCCGGCTTGAATCCGGGTAAGAGCGCTTGAAGTGATACAAACCCCGTCCCTGATTTTTCACGGCGGGGTTTGTCATTTGCCGCAAGGCTTTTTGGATTTTGAACAACATCAATAACAGTAGGCTGGAGTAAGCATGACCTGGGACTGGAAAGTATTTTTGCAAGATGACGGGAGCGGCCGTACCTATCTGCAATGGATGTTCGACGCCTGGGGCTGGACCCTGGCCGTAGCGGGTGCTTCGTGGATTGTCGCCATGGTTTTTGGCGCCCTCATCGGCACCATGCGAACCCTGCCCAACAGCCCGTGGCTGGTGCGTTTTGCCAATGCGTGGGTCGAGTTGTTTCGCAACGTGCCCCTGCTGGTACAGATCTTTATCTGGTACTTTGTCATCCCCAAGATTTTTCCGGCGATGAAAGACCTGCCGAGTTTCATCCTGGTGGTGTTCGGCCTCGGGTTTTTCACCTCCTCGCGTATTGCCGAGCAGGTCAGGGCCGGCATCCAGGCCTTGCCGCGCGGCCAGCGTTACGCCGGCATGGCCATGGGCTTCACCACAGCCCAGACCTATCGCTATGTGATCCTGCCGATGGCGTTTCGCATCATCCTGCCACCGCTGACCAGCGAGTCCATGAACCTGCTGAAGAACTCGTCCGTGGCATTCGCCGTGTCGATTGCCGAACTCACCATGTTTGCCATGCAGGCCCAGGAAGAAACGTCAAGAGGCATTGAAATCTACCTTGCGGTGACCGTGCTGTACGCAGCGTCCGCCTTTGCGGTCAACCGTATCTTTGCGCTGATCGAAAAGAAAATGCAGATACCGGGCTTTGTGGTGGCCGGTGCAACAGGTGGAGGACACTGACATGTTTGGACTCGACCTTAGTTTCCTGAGCTGGGACATTATTTCCAAGTTCGTCATCAAGGGCTTCATCTTCAGTATTGAACTGACGGTAGTGGCCACCATAGGCGGCATCATCTTCGGCACGATCCTGGCGCTGATGCGCCTGTCAGGCAAAAAAATCCTGACGATTCCTGCGACGTTTTACGTCAATGGCATGCGCTCTGTGCCCCTGGTGATGGTGATCCTGTGGTTCTTCCTGCTGGTGCCTGCGGGCTTTTACGCCATCATTCCTGGCGGCAGCAATTACCGTGCAGAGATCTCGGCCATCATCACGTTTGTGGCGTTTGAGGCCGCTTACTTCAGCGAAATCATGCGCGCCGGCATCCAGTCCATTTCGCGTGGCCAGGTCAATGCCGGCCGTGCACTGGGCATGACTTACGCGCAGAACATGAAGCTGATCATCCTGCCACAGGCCTTCCGCAACATGGTGCCCATTCTGCTGACGCAGACCATCATCCTGTTCCAGGACACCTCGCTGGTTTACGCTATCGGCGCCTATGACCTGCTCAAGGGTTTCAGCACCGCTGGCAAGATCTACGGCCGCCCTGAAGAGGCCTACCTGCTCGCCGCCGTGGTTTATTTTGTGATGTGTTTCAGCCTGTCCTTCATGGTCAAGCGTCTACAGACCAAAATCGCGATCATCCGCTGAGCCAGTCTGCTCAGCCAAAAAACGACCCAACGTCAAAATTACTGGAGTTAGAAGATGGCCATGATTGAAATGAAAAATGTGTCCAAGTGGTATGGGCCGGTACAGGTGTTGAATGATTGTTCCACCAGCATTGAGAAAGGTGAAGTGGTTGTGGTGTGCGGACCGTCGGGTTCAGGCAAATCCACGCTGATCAAGACCATCAATGCGCTGGAGCCTTTCCAGAAAGGCGAGATTTTTGTGGACGGCCAGGCCGTGCACGATCCCAAAACGGATTTACCCAAGCTGCGCAGCCGCGTCGGCATGGTGTTCCAGAACTTTGAACTTTTCCCGCACCTGAGCGTGACAGAAAACCTGACGCTGGCGCAGATGAAGGTACTGAACCGCAATGCGACCGATGCCAAGGCCCACGGCCTGAAGTACCTGGACCGCGTGGGCCTGATGCTGCACAAGGACAAGTTCCCGGGCCAGCTGTCTGGCGGCCAGCAGCAGCGTGTGGCGATTGCCCGTGCGCTCAGCATGGACCCGATTGCCATGCTGTTTGACGAGCCGACTTCTGCGCTTGACCCTGAAATGGTCGGCGAAGTGCTGGACACCATGATGGGTCTGGCCCTCGACGGCATGACCATGATGTGCGTGACGCACGAAATGGGATTTGCCAAAAAGGTCGGTAGCCGTGTGATCTTCATGGATGTCGGCGGCAAGATGCTGGAAGACTGCTCCAAGGACGAGTTCTTCAGCCACCCGGAGAATCGTCAGCCGCGTACCAAGGATTTCCTGAACAAGATCCTGGCACATTGAATTGCGTTTGCGCATAAAAAAAAGCCCCGCAATGCGGGGCTTTTTTGTTGGGGAGAATGTTTGATTGAACGGCTTTTATTTCTTGCGTGCCGCAATCGATTTTTCAGCCGTGGTGACCAGGCTGGCGCCGATCTGGTTCTTCCACTTGTCGTAGACAGGGCGTGTGGCCTTGACGAATTCTGCGCGTTCGTCCGGTGTCAGCTGGGTGATGGTGGTGCCCAGTGCAGCGATGTCCTTGAGCAGGGGCTTGTCGGCTTCAACCAGGCCTTTGCGCGCGATGGCGATTTCCTGCTTGCCGGCGTCGATGGCCGCCTGCCTGACAATGGCGCGATCGGCTTCTGTCCATGAAGCCCAGACTTCCTTGTTGACGACAAAAATCAGCGGGTCATTGACGTAGCCCCACATCGTGATGTGCTTCTGCGCGGAGTTGTGCAGCTTGGCCGCAGTGTAGATGGAGAGCGGGTTTTCCTGGCCGTCAACCGCGCCGGTAGCCAGCGCAGGCTGCGCATCGGCAAAACTCATTTGCGTCGGGTTGGCACCCAAAGCCGTGAAGGTGTCCAGGAAAAGCGGCGAGCCCACCACGCGGA
Organism: Pseudomonadota bacterium; assembly: GCA_040390295.1. GTDB lineage: Bacteria > Pseudomonadota > Gammaproteobacteria > Burkholderiales > Burkholderiaceae_C > Polaromonas. Next base: position 113,031 of record JAZJYR010000005.1, on the reverse strand, counting down.
TTTTCAGGCCCTTCATGTCGGCAGGCTTTTTGATGGCCAGCTTGGAGTTGCTGATTTCGCGGTAGCCATTTTCACCCCAGGCGAGAGGTACGACACCGGCCTTGTCGATGACCTTGAAGATTTCCTTGCCTACTTCGCCCTGTGTCAGCGCGTCGGCTGCCGCGAAGTCGGGCATCAGGAAAGGCAGGGAGAACACATTGAGTTCCTTGACCTGCGGTGACCAGTTGATGGTCGAGCCAACGGCCATGTCGATCACGCCCTGGCGAATGGCGCTGAACTCGCGCGTCTGGTCGCCCTGGATCAGTGAGACACCGGGATAGAGCTTGATGTTGATGCGGCCCTGCGTACGTTCACGCACGAGGTTGGCCCAGATTTCGCCGCCCTTGCCCCATGGGAATGCCGGTCCGACGACCAGCGACATCTTGTATTCAGATTTGTAGGTCTGCGCAGGCGCTGCTGCGGTGAATGCCAGCGAGGCGCAAGCCAGCGCAAGGCCGAGGACTGTTTTGAGTTTCATGGGGTGAGTCTCCTTGGTAAAAATCGAATCTTTGTTTTTAATAGCCGAGCTTGTGCGGCAGCCACAAGGCCAGTTGCGGGAAAGCGATCACGGCAACGAGCACGAGGAACATGGCCAGCATCATCCACACCACCCAGCGCACAGTTTCCTCCATGCGCACGTTGGCGATGCGGCATGACACCATCAGGTTGACGGCCAGCGGGGGCGTGAACTGGCCTATGGCGACCTTGAGCGTGAGGATGACGCCGAACCACACCAGGTCCCAGTTGTAGTGCTGCGCAATCGGAAGCAGCAAGGGCACAAAAATCAGGAAGATGGAGATGCCGTCGAGGAACATGCCGACAGTGACCAGCATCAGGATCAGCAGTGCCATGATGCCGTACTCGCCCAGGCCGGAGTTGGTGATGGCGCGGGTGAGCGGATCAATCACGCCCAGCGTGCTGAGTGAATAGGCAAAGATGCCGGCCAGCGATACCACCAGCAGAATCACGGCTGACAGTTCGCCCGACTCGCGCAGGATTTCAAACAGGTCACGGAACCTGATGGTGCGGTGAATGACCATGCCGACAAACAGGCCATAGAAGACTGCCACCACTGCGGCTTCGGTCGGTGTGAACCAGCCCGCACGCATGCCGCCCAGAATCAGCACCGGCGCGGCCAGACCCCAGATGGCATCACGAAAGCTGGCCCAGAAAGGCGGCTTGGGCATGTCGGCTTCGAGTGCGCCCATCTTGTATTTGCGCGAGAGCCAGACTGACGGCACGATGAGCGCCAGCCCCGCCAGGATACCGGGCACCATGCCGGCAGCAAACAGCGCAGGCACAGATGCATTGGGTACCAGCACCGAGTAGACGATGAAGGCAATGGATGGCGGAATCAGGATGTCGGTCGAAGCTGCCGCACCCACCACACTCGCCGAGAACGAAGGCGGATAACCAGCACGCGACATCGCGCTGATCATCACCGCGCCAACGGCTGCAGCGCAGGCGGGGCCTGAACCGGAAATGCCGCCCAGAAACATGGCAACGGCGATCGCTACCAGCGGCAGCATGCCCGGGCCGCGCCCCACAATCGCCACCGCAAAATTCACCAGCCGCAGCGCGACGCCCGAGCGGTCAAAGATGGAGCCAACCAGCACAAACATCGGGATCGCCAGCAGCGGGTACTTGCCCAGGCCGGCGTAAAAGTTTTGCGGTACCGCCATAAGGCCGAACAACTGCGCATCCGAATTGGCCAGTGCAATTGCAGCAGCACCCGCGAGACCGAGGGCTGCACCAATCGGCACGCCAACCAGCATCAGCGCAATGAAAGCAATAAAAAGAAGCGTGGGGATCATTCGCGGCGCCCCCGACGGATGAAGAGGCCGACGGCGCGCAGGGCCATACCCAGCGAAAGTATGGGCAGCCAGATGGAATACCACCATTGCGGAATGCCTATGCCGGGCGAGGTTTCGTTGAAGCGGTAGTCGTCCCACACCAGACGCACGCTCAGCACGGCGATCAGGCCGAACAGTACTGCGACCATCACGGCGCCCAGTTGCGCAAGCCTCTTGCGCCTGGCCATGGAGCCGCCTTCAGAAAAATACTCGATGCGTATGTGGCGGTCGCGTGCTATGGCGGCCGAGCTGCCGACCAGAGCCAGCACGATCATGAGGAAGACTGAAAACTCTTCCGTCCATGCAAACGACTGGCTGGTGAAGTAGCGCACCAACACATTGGCAAACGTGAACAGCGCCAGTGCGCCCATCACGATGACGGTGAGCCAGTCTTCAATCTTGAGGGAAACCTTGACGGGTTCGTCGACCGCATCAAGCGGCGGCATGGCTTCTGGCGCGTGGCCAGCTTCGGGAGGCAGATGCATGAAAAATTCTTGTAGTAGGGAGCATTCGGCGATGGTGACGCCTGGGCAGCCTTGTTATGGCCAGCCGTGCATGTTAACGGCGGCCAGCCATCGCCACATCGGGATTTTCCTTAGGGGCACGCCGTGGGGCGACCCCTCATCAGGCCTGCAGCAGTGCTCTGGCGGCGCCTTCAACACAATCCGCAAGGCCCTGTGTCTGTACGCTGGATTGCGCCATCAGGGCCTTGTAGCCGGCCAGCACGGCACCGCCAAGGATGATGTGTTGCGCGCCCACGTGCTTTGCACTGGCAATGCCGTCCAGAACAGCAGGCATCGCGCCCATGGGGTCAGAAAACACTTCAAGGCCGGTCATGCGGATGACGTGGGTGCCGCAATAAAGGCTGCTCGCGCCCCATTCTGCAAAGCGCTTGTTGAGTATGGTCCTCCACCCCGCCCCCGAGGTGACGACCGCGTAAGGCTGGCCAATGTTTTCTGCGTTGTGCATGCAGGCTTTTGCCAGGCCAATCACCGGCACAGGCGTCATGTTTCGCAAGACCTCGAGGCCCGGGTCGCCAAAGCAGGCCAGCAGGACGCGGTCAAATGCAAGGTCTTCGCGGATCGCCGCGGCGAGCACAGCCGCCGCCGCCTCGGCCCCGATTTCAAATGCCTGTGCCGTTGCAATGACAGGGCCGCCGAAGGTGGCTGTCCTCTCTAGAAGCTCGACATCCTCCGGCAGGTACAAACGCAACTGCGACGCAACGTGCGCAGTCATGGCTGCCGTGGTGTTGGGGTTGATGACAAGGACGCGCATGGGGCTGCCTTTTTCAGCCATCCACTGGAGCCGGATATCCGCTTGCCTGCCATGCGCTTTGCAGCACAGTCTCGGCATCTACAGGGTGAGCTGGCTTGCGATGTTGCAGCCGTGTCTCGATCAGCGAAAGGTGGGCGTACATGGCATTGAGCACGCCGCTGACATCGTTGTGCTCCAGCTGCTTCAGGATGGCGCTGTGTTCTTCACAGCCACAGTGCGAGGACGTGCTCTCTTCAAACAGTGCCACCAGCATCGACGTGCGGCTGACCAGTTCACGCAGGTCGTGCACCACGGCATCACTGCCAGTGGCCTCCGCCAGCAGAAGATGAAACTCCCCCGACAGTCGGATACTTGCAGCCCGGTCACCACGCTCTGATGCGGCCTGCTCCGCCGCAAGATGCGCACGCAGGCTTTCGAGTTGCTGCATCGACAGCCTGCCTGTGAGACGCGCGACGATGCCGCCTTCCACCACGCGCCGTGCCTCATAAATGTCGCGTGCCTGCTCCAGTGACGGTGCCTTCACGAAGGCGCCCTTGTTAGGCACCAGCTCCAGCAGACGCTCGTGACCGAGCTTGTGCAGTGCCTTGCGCACACGCTCTCGGCTCACACCAAAGATGGCGGCAATGCGGGTTTCAATCAGCTGCGTCCCGGCGGGCAGCGCGCCAGTGAGCAATGCCCGGCTCAATGTGGCGTAAACCGCATCGTCTTTTTTCTTCATGTGTGGGACTGTAGCCGCTGGCTGCCGCTTGAGGCAATCCAGTGCCCGGCGATGGCCTTGCGCGTGGTGACCCATGCCGACTGGCGCTGCGTGATATGCGCAAGAATCTGCTCCAGTGCACCCATACGCCCCGGCCGCGCAATCATGCGAAGGTGCAGCCCTATGGAGAGCATGCGCGGCATGGTGTCGCCCTCCCGCTCCAGCCAGTCGTAGGCATCACAGACATACTGGCTGAACTCGCGCCCGGTGCTGAAGCGGTCGCTGTGCTGGAAGTGCATGTCATTGGTGTCGAACGCATAGGGCAACACCAGGTGCTGCTGGTTCGAGATTTTCACAAAATAGGGCGTGTCGTCGTTGTAGGCATCGCTGTCGTAGATGAAGCCGCTTTCAACCAGCAGCCTGCGCGTGTTCGGACTGGGGCTTGAGCGTGTATGCCAGCCCACCGGACGCACGCCGGTCGCGTCTTCAATCGCCTTGACCGCTGCAAGAATGTTGCCGAGTTCGGTCGGCTCATCCATCTTCAGGTGCTTTTCCCAGCGATAGCCGTGCGCAGAGACTTCATGGCCGCGCTGCACCGCGTCCTGTGCCAGCCAGGGCGAGCGCTCAACAGCACGGCCGCAGGCGCTCAGCGTGAAGGGCATGCCGAAGCGGTCGAACAGTTCTGCAACACGCCAGTAACCCACGCGTGTACCGTATTCAAAGTGCGAGTCGATACAGGCATCGGCCACCAGTTGCGGGTCGGTGACTTCATAGACGGCTTCGTTCTGGCTGTCACCCTCCGACATCGAGAACTCGGCGCCTTCTTCAAAGTTGACGACAAACGACACCGCCACGCGCGCCCCGGACGGCCAGCGTATGCCAGGCAGTTGCGGGCCATAGCCCTTGAGGTCGCGCGGTGTGGATGCCATCTACTCAGCCTTGATGTTGCGTTCTTTGGCGACCTTGCTCCAGCGCGCGAAGTCGGCGGTCAGCAGGTCGTTGGTTTCTTTCAGCGCCGGGTTGGCGACCACGCCACCCATGCTTTCAATTTTGGCTCGCACGTCCGGCATGGCCGCAATGCGGCGCATGTCTTCGTTGAGTTTGGCGAGTATGGGGGTCGGTGTGCCAGCAGGCGCCATCAGCATGTACCAGGCGGTGAAGTCATAGCCCGGCAGGCCGGACTCGGCAACGGTCGGCACGTCTGGCAGCAACGGCGAGCGTTTCGGGCCGGTCACGGCCAGTGCCTTCAGCTTGCCGCCCTGCACCAGTGGCAGCGACGACAGGATGATGTCCACCGACATGTCCACACGGCCGCCCATGACGTCCTGCAGCGCGGGCGCTGCGCCCTTGTACGGAACATGCAACATGTCCACACCCGACATCGATTCCATCAAGGCAGCGCCCACGTGGCTGGTCGTGCCCGCGCCGGAGCTCGCGAACTTCACCGCACCTGGGTGCGCCTTGGCATTGGCCATGAAGTCCCTGAAGGTCTTGCCTTCGGCCGAAGGGCCCGTCACCACGATGCTTGGCACGTTGGCAATCACGCCTATGGGCGTGAAGTCCTTGCGGGTGTCGTAGGGCAGCCTGGCAAAGATGAAAGGGTTGATGGCGTGGCCAATGGTCACCATCAGGAGGGTGTAGCCGTCAGCAGGTGACTTGGCGACTACGTCGCTGCCAATGATGCCGCTGGCGCCGGCGCGGTTGTCAATCACCACAGCCTGTTTGCCAGCCCAGAGTTCGCCATATTTCTGGCCGATCAGGCGCGCAAAGATATCGGCCGCGCCCCCGGGCGGGAAGGGCACGACGATCTTGACGGGCCTGTCAGGGTAGGTTGTGGCGGTTTGTGCTTGGGCGGCGGTTGAAGACATGGCGAGGGCGAGCGCAGCAAGCGGGAGGCACAGCAAACGGTGTAATTGAAAAGTTCTCATCGATGCACCTTTTTGGACTCAAGCACCGGTAGCCCCGGCTGGCATGATACTTTATTGTGCACATTTAATTAAATATTGTGCACAATCAAAAATGAATGCAAATTCGATGCCTGCTTTAAAGATTTGAAGTCGGGACTGTCCATGTTCCGGCAAATACCTGTAGATGGCGGTGGATGGTGATCCGGGTTGCCCTACAGAGCCAACCCGCGCGATGCGACAATTTGCACATGACTTCAGCGACCCCCCAAAACCTCACCATCACCCGCCCCGACGACTGGCACCTGCATGTGCGCGACGGCGATGCCCTTCATACCGTGGTGCCGCACACCGCCGCCCAGTTTGGCCGCGCCATCATCATGCCCAACCTGCGCCCGCCAGTCACCACCGCCGCGCAGGCCCTTGCCTACCGCGAGCGCATACAGGCCGCCGTGCCTGCGGGCGTGACCTTCGAGCCACTGATGACGCTCTACCTCACAGACAAGCTGCCGCCGGACGAGATCAAACGCGCAAAGGACGCGGGCGTTGTGGCGCTCAAGCTCTACCCCGCAGGCGCCACCACCAACAGCGACGCCGGCGTGACCGACATACGCAAGACCTACAAGACGCTGGAGGCCATGCAGAAAGAAGGCCTGTTGCTGCTGGTGCATGGCGAAGTGACCAGTTCTGACATCGACCTCTTTGACCGTGAAGCCGTCTTCATCGACACGCAGCTGGTTCCGCTGCGCAAGGACTTCCCCGAACTGAAGATCGTCTTCGAGCACATCACCACCAAAGAAGCAGCTCTGTATGTGCGTGACGCGGACCGCTTCACTGGCGCCACCATCACGGCGCACCACCTGCTCTATAACCGCAACGCCATCTTCACCGGCGGCATCAGGCCGCACTATTACTGCCTGCCAGTCCTCAAGCGCGAAACGCACCGCGTGGCACTCGTCGAGGCCGCGACCAGCGGCAGCAACAAGTTCTTCCTGGGCACAGACAGCGCGCCGCATCCTGCACACCTGAAGGAGCACGCCACAGGCTGCGCCGGCTGCTACACCTCCCACGCGGCGATGGAGCTGTATGCCGAAGCCTTCGAGGCGGCAGGTGCGCTCGACAAGCTCGAAGCCTTTGCCAGCTTCAACGGCCCGGCCTTCTACGGCCTGCCACGCAACGAAGGCACCCTCACGCTGAAGAAGGCAAGCTGGACGCCACCCGAGAGTTATCCGTTTGGTGGGGCGGAGCTCAAACCGCTGCGTTCGGGTGAAGCACTGGCCTGGCGGGTGGTTTGAAGCCGCAGTCCGGCATGTCTTCGCCGGACGGCGCACTTGAAGCGATAGACTGGTCCCGTCCCTGGTTACGGCAATTCCCAAGACCGACGACCAGCGGATCAATCAGCGACGTGCTCGATGGTTGCGGGCAAGCACCCATCCGTTTTGTCGGGCAGTCCATGCTTCCACCCGGCACAGCCTACGAACAATTCATCTTCGACACGGGCACCGTCCCGACACGCGACAACCTCCATGATTTTTTTAACGGCCTGTGCTGGATCACTTTTCCGCAGACCAAAAAGAAACTCAATGAATTGCAGGCTGCTGAAATTGCAGAAGCAGGCGTGCAGAATGTTCGCGGGCCTGTGCGTGACGCGCTGACGCTGTTTGACGAGAACGCGGCTTTCCTGGTTGCACCGCAGGCGATCTGGGACGCGCTCGAGGCACGCGACTGGAAGTGTTTGTTTGTGGAGCTCAGGCCCCTCTGGCAGGAGTCGCAACTGGTGCTCTTCGGACACGCGCTGCTGGAAAAGCTCGTCAACCCCAGAAAACCGATCACGGCGCATGTTTATCAAATGCCGGTAGCCGAGAGTTCCATCCATCAACTGGACACGGACATAGCCGCCAGCCTCAGCGCAGAAAGACTCGCACTCAAGCCTTTTCTGCCGCTGCCGGTGCTGGGCGTACCCGGCTGGTGGGCCGAAAACGAGAACTTTTCCTTTTATGATGACTCCCACGTCTTCAGGCCGCGCACCCAGAACAACCCGTAAAAATGTTGTGCGGCAGTTGTCGTGAGTCGCTTGATTTGGGTGGGCGCCCCCCCATTTAGGCGAAGACGCAGCTTGTTGAAAGCCTTGACGAGCTGCCCCTGTGTCCAGAGTCAGTCAAAGAGTTTCCCCACGGAGGATCCATGAAACGTATTATTTTGTTTGTCGTGACCAACCTCGCCGTAGTGGTGGTGCTGGGCATCGTCGCCAGCCTGCTGGGCGTGAACCGCTACCTCACACCGCAGGGTTTGAACCTCGGCATGCTCCTGGGTTTTGCCGCCGTGATCGGTTTTGGCGGCGCCATCATTTCACTGCTGATCAGCAAACCCGTCGCCAAGTGGAGCTCGGGCGTGCGCGTGATCAATGAACCGCAAAACGCCGACGAGGCCTGGATTGTTGAAACCGTGCGCAAGCTGGCCACCACCGCCAACATCGCCATGCCTGAAGTCGGCATCTTTGAAGGCGAGCCCAACGCATTTGCCACGGGCGCATTCAAGAACTCTGCGCTGGTCGCCGTGTCGACCGGCTTGCTGCAGGGCATGACGCGTGACGAGATTGAAGCCGTGCTCGGCCATGAGATCGCACACGTTGCCAACGGCGACATGGTCACCATGACGCTGATCCAGGGCGTGATGAACACCTTTGTCGTCTTCCTCAGCCGCGTGATCGGTTATGCCGTTGACAGCTTTCTGCGCCGCGGCAACGACAACAACTCCGGCCCCGGCATCGGCTACTACATCAGCACCATCGTGCTCGACATCGTGCTCGGCTTCGCCGCCGCGATTGTGGTCGCCTGGTTTTCGCGCCACCGCGAGTTCCGCGCAGATGCGGGCTCAGCGCAGTTGCTGGGTCGCAAGCAGCCCATGATCAATGCGCTGGCCCGCTTGGGTGGCATGGTGCCTGGCGAGTTACCCAAGACAGTTCAGGCCATGGGTATCACAGGCGGGATTGGCAAGCTGTTTTCCACCCATCCGCCTATTGAAGAGCGGATTGCAGCCTTGCAGAATGCGCAGCCTGGCCAGGTTTGAGTCCGGCTCGCCTTGATGTGGACTGTCTCGCCCGTCACCGCCTGGCCGGGTATCGCCCCGGCCGGCTCGTGAAGGGAAAGACCTTTTGAATCAACGCCGGCATGTCGTTACGGGCGTGACGCGCATGCCGGTTCAAACCGCAGAGAAATCCGGCTTGCGCTTCTGCATGAAGGCCGTGAATGCTTCCTTGGCCGCAGGCTCGGTCAGCATGCGGCCGAAGCTCGCGCCCTCTTCCGCCATACGCTCGGCAATGACGCCGGCATTGCCCTTTTTCATCAGGCGCTTGGTTTCAATCAAAGACGACAGCGGCTTGCCGGCAAGCTTGCGTGCCTGCTGCTGAGCCAGGGCGTTTGCTTCGCCCGGCGGCACGATGCGGTTGATAAGCCCCATCTCGAGCGCGCTTTCAACACGGAAAGGTTCACCCAGCAACAACGCCTCGGCCGCACGCGGATAACCCATGAGCTGCGGCACCAGAAAGCTGGAGGCCGCTTCAGGGCAAAGGCCCAGATTGACAAAGGGCAGCGAGAACGCAGCGTTGTCGCCTGCATAAATCAGGTCGCAATGCAGCAGCATGGTGGTGCCGATGCCGACGGCGGGCCCGCAGACCGCGGCGACCACCGGCTTGGTGAAGGTGCTGATGCCGCGCAGGAAGCGGAACACGGGCGCGTCTGAGGTTGATGGCGGCTTGTTCAAAAAGTCGCTGATGTCATTACCGGCGGAGAAGATGGTTTCATGGCCCTGGATGACAAAGGCCCGCACGCTGTTGTCGTGCTGCGCGGCCTCAATCGCGTCAGCCATCGCGGCGTACATGGCGGCCGTCAGCGAGTTCTTTTTGTCCAGGCGATTGATGGTGAGTGTCATCACGCCAGCTTCGATGCTGGTGAGGATTTCGGGTATGGCGTTGGGGGTGCTTGTCATGCTTGTCTCTCTTAAAAAATTTGAAGCGATCTCTGATTTTCACCGAAGCAGGATTTTTGCAAGCAGAGCCGCAGAACCGGCTTCGCCGGGCTGCAGGCGAACGGCCCCCTCGGGGGGCAGCCGGTTTTTGGGGTCAGAGCCCCAATAACCGGCGTGGGGGTTCAACTATTCCTTGAAATAAACGAGCTGATGGCTTGTAACGAGCAACGTGCCAGCCTCGCTCCACAACTGCGCGGCCTGGTCAAAAAAGCCATGCCGGAAGGCCTGCGCCTGCCCCTGCGCCAGCACGTAGCCTGAGCCGGCTTCCTTCAACTGCGTAGCGCTGGCATGAAAGTACGTCGTCATCGATACGGTGCCGGCCGGCACCCGCAAGGGGCGGCGCAGCCAGATGCGTGGGTAGAACACATCGGCCATCGCGGTGATGGCGGTGAAGTCAAGCTCGCGCGGTACGTCGTCGCGCACCCAGATTTGCGTCAGGCTGTCAGGGCTCAGTTTTTCGGCGCCATGCCAGTCGGTCGGAATGCCGCCGCGTGCAAAACGCATCTCATAACGGCTCAGCCATTCCATCGCACCGCGCATGTCGGCGCGTTCAACGTCCTGCGGTTTGGCAACCTCCGGCATGGGCATGTCGTTCTGGTGCCAGGTATCGCGGCGTAACGCCGTCATGGCGGTTGCCGTCATGGCGATCTGCTCCTGGCCTTTGGCATCAAGCTGGCTCAGGCTGATCGTCCAGTGCTGGGTGGAACGGTTGGTACGCACCGGCGTGGCCGTGATGGCGAACGCACCTGCGGTCGTTCCGGCGGCGTAGTTGACGGTCAGTGCGACCGGTTCGCCCAGCAGGGCCGGGTGCAGCAACACGGCCTGCAATGCCGTCGCAGCAGTGGAACCGCCGAAAGGGCCCACCATGTTCCAGTAGGCCGGGCTGGTGTGGCCGGTGAAGGTGTCAGGCCTGTCTGCGCCCGCAGGTTCAAGCGCGAGCGCCTGATCAAAAGGATGTTTGCTCATGTGCTTGAGTTTGCCTTGAAGTTCGCGCTCAGGCAGTCGTATTCGTGACGGTTGCCACGGGCAGCTTTGCCATGTCGCCCAGTATCTGCAGGCTGCGTGGCCACAGCGTCTGCATGAACTGTTCGCGAAAGAAGCCAAAGTGGCCAATGCGCCTGGCCTCAACATCGGCAGGCGCAATCAGCTCCACGCTGCGCGGCGCGTTGGCGTAGAGGTTGATGAGCTTGTGCGTTCCGCGCAGGGTCATGAGCTCGTCGTCGGTGATGGACAACGCACGAACCGGAAAGCCGACCTGGCTGTAACTGAGCCGCGCGCCCTCACCTTCTGCGCCGACGCTGTAGTGCGGATTGAGGCACCACTTGCGCCACTGCAGCATCACGCCGGCCGGCAGGTCGCCCACCTTCTTGAGCTTGCGGCCGGGGAAGTAGCCAAACAGGCGTGTGGCCACGGGCACCAGCACGTACCAGAAATAAAGAATCAACCTTCGCAGCTGCGGCGCGTTGTCGCGCCAGTAGCCACTGCCTGCCGCCACGCTGAGCAGGCCGTTGATCTTGTGCGGGTTGCCGAGAAGCCCGGGGAGTTGCGCGCCCAGGCTGTGACCCAGCAAATACAGCGGTGCATCGGGCAGGCTTGCCTTGGCTTCATCGACCACCGCCTCATAGTCCCTGGCCCAATCCAGCAGATTGGCCTTGAAGCCGCGCAGTCCGCCATGCGCGGTGTCGGGCAGCGAATCGCCAGAGCCGCGATAGTCAAAAGTGGTGACACGAAAGCCCTGGGTAGACAGCCACTGCGCAAACGCAGCGTAGTAGTCCTGCCGCACACCCATCGCACCACCTATGACCACGCTGGCATGGCTGCGAGCGCTGCCGTAGACCTTGAGCGACAGCCTGGCGCCAGAGGTGTGCAATGTTCGGGTTTGCATGGCGTTTTGGATGATGGTTTTAGATGCCGATTGCTATTATTTAAATAGCTGCTCACGCCCGTCAATAAAGGGCTGGTGGCTGATTTGATACCTGAAAAAGCCCATTTTTGGCCATTTTTGAGGTTTAAAACCGGCTTTTCCGGCTCAGGTGGCGTAAAAGTTAACTTCCATATTAACTTTGTTAAGCTGGAGGTTAACTTTTCACTTTTTTACTTCCAGGCGAATTAGACGCGCTCAAAGATGCCGGCGGCGCCCTGCCCCATGCCTACGCACATGGTCACCATGCCGTACTTGAGCTGGTGGCGGTGCAGCGCGTGGATCACGGTGGCAGCGCGGATGGCGCCGGTGGCGCCCAGCGGGTGGCCGAGCGCAATGGCGCCGCCCATGCGGTTGACCTTGCTGGCGTCGAGCTTGAGCGTGTTGATGACAGCCAGTGACTGCGCGGCAAATGCCTCGTTCAGTTCAAACCAGTCGATGTCCTGCTGCTGCAGGCCGGCGTAACGCAGCGCAGCAGGAATGGCTTCAATCGGGCCGATGCCCATGATTTCTGGTGGCACGCCCTTGGCGGCGTAGCTCACAAAACGTGCAAGGGGTTTGAGGCCGAAGTCCTTCACAGCCTTCTCGCTGGCCAGCACCAGGGCGCCAGCGCCGTCGGATGTCTGCGAGCTGTTACCTGCCGTGACCGAACCACGCGCCGCAAACACGGTCTTGAGTTTGGCCAGGCCCTCGAGCGAGGTGTCGGGGCGCGGGCCTTCATCGAGGCTGACGGTGCGGGTCTTGCTGATGACTTCACCGGTTTCAAGATTCGCCGTCCGGTCGGTGACCTCGACCGGCGTGATCTCTGCCGTGAACTCGCCAGCCTGCTGCGCCTTCATCGCCTTCTGGTGCGACTCCAGCGCAAACTGGTCCTGAGCCTCGCGGCTGACCTTCCACTGCTGGGCCACCTTCTCTGCCGTCAGCCCCATGCCGTAGGCGATGCCGACGTTCTCGTCGTTCATGAACATGTTGGGCGACAGCGAGGGCGAGTTGCCGGACATGGGCACCATGCTCATGCTTTCGGTGCCGGCAGCAATCATCACGTCTGCCTCGCCAACGCGGATACGGTCAGCAGCCATCTGGATGGCCGAGAGACCGGATGCACAGAAGCGGTTGACAGTGATGCCGCCCACGCTGGTCGGCAGCCCGGCCAGCACCGCACCAATGCGGGCCACGTTCAGGCCCTGCGGGCCTTCGGGAATCGCACAGCCGCAAATGATGTCTTCAATCGCTTTAGGGTCCAGCGACGGGACCTGCGCCAGGGCAGCCTGCAGCGCCTTGACCAGCAGGTCGTCGGGGCGCATGTTGCGGAAATAACCCCGACCCGAGCGCCCGATGGGCGTGCGCGTGGCGGCAACGATATAGGCTTCCTGGACTTGTTTGGCCATGATGTGTTCCTTGGGAATTTCTTCGGTTACTTCGTTTGTTCTGTCTGGACTGTCTTGTCTTTTCGCGGGCCGGACGGAATCCAGGCCCACACAAATTCGCACTCGACCGGGTTGATGCCGGCTTCGTCAGTCACGGTGGCGATCACGGTGACTTCACCCTTGTCGCTGGCCTGCATGGCGGCGCGCTGCTCGTCGCTCAGCGTTGCAACCGCGCGCAGCGAGCCGGTGGCGCGCTTTTTAAACGCCATCCTCATTTCCTTGGCCAGCGGAATGCAGTCATCACGCACGTTCATGCCCACCACCATGCCGGTTGCGGTTTCAGCCAGCAGGTTCATCGCAGAAGCATGTATGCCCTGGATGTGGTTTTGCACCGGCTTGTGGTTGGCAATGGACACCTGCGTGCGCTGGGGCGTCACCTCGTCATACCGTATGCCAGCGGTGCCGGTGAACGGAACCGTGCGGCGAAGCACGATGTTGCGGTACCACCCCCGTGCAAACGCGGGGACTTCATCCAGGCGTTCAAGCTGGCGCGCCATGCGGTTGGGATTTATGGAGTTGCTCATACCGGCCTCTTCGCAAAAAGCGCCGCAGAACCGGCTTCGCCGGGCGGCAGGGCGCTGCCCCCTGCAAATGGGGAAGGCGCTACACGCAGTAAGCGTCCGACAGGGGTGTTCATCAATTCCTCACCGGTTTGCCCGTGCTCATCATCCCCATGATTCGCTCTTGCGTTTTCGGGTTCTCAAGCAGCGAACAGAACGCCTTGCGCTCCAGCGTCATCAGATATTCTTCGGTCACCAGCGTGCCGGCATCCACGTCACCGCCGCAGACCACGTTGGCGATCAGGCTGCCGATGTGAAAGTCGTGCACGCTGATAAAACCGCCGTCACGCATGTTGACGAGCTGACCCTTGATGGTGGCCAGGCCGCTGCGGCCCACGACCGGGAACTGGCGTTTGTGCGGCGCACGGTAGCCAGAGTTGAACATGGCGCGTGCTTCGTTCAGCGCCACAAACAGCAACTCGTCCTTGTTCGGCACGATGATGTCGCTGTCCAGCAGGTAGCCGATCTTGCGGCTCTCGATCGCGCTGGTGCCCACCCTGGCCATGGCCGCTGCGGTAAAGCCTTCGGTCAGGAAGGGCAGCAGGTCCTTGTTGGTGGAAGTCGTAGCATTTTCAGCCGCGCGGCGTGCGATATAGGCCAGGCCGCCCGCGCCAGGCACAAGGCCCACACCGACTTCGACCAGGCCGATATAGCTTTCCATCGCGGCCACACGTTTGGCAGAGTACACCGCCATTTCGCAACCGCCGCCCAGGGCCAGGCCGCGCACGGCCGACACCACAGGCACCGTCGAATAACGCAGTTTCAGCATGACCTGCTGCAGCTCGGCCTCAATGCCTTCAATCATCTTCACACCGCCCGCCATGAAGGCCGGCAGCATGCCCTGCAGGTCAGCACCGGCAGAGAACATCTCGTCGTTGGACCAGATGACCACGCCCTTGTAGCTCTTCTCCGCAAGGTCAACCGCCATCGCCAGGCCCTCAGCCACATCAGGGCTGATGGCATGCATCTTGGTCTTGATGCTGGCGATCAGCACATCATCATTCGGGGCGGGCAGCGTCCAGAGACGGATGGCATCGTCTTCATGCAGCGTGGCACCTGCTGTAGCGAAGTCTGCAGCTTTGGAGCCCAGCACGTCTTCGGGGAAGAACTGGCGCTCATACACCGGCAGCTTGCGGCGGGGAATGAATTTTTTGGCCGATGCGCTCCAGGAGCCTTCAGCCGTGTGCACGCCGCCTGCATCGGCGACCGGTCCCTTGAACACCCAATCGGGCAGCGGCGCTTTGGAGATGGCCTTGCCGGAATCAATGTCTTCCTTGATCCATTCGGCAACCTGCTTCCAGCCGGCCTGTTGCCAGAGCTCGAACGGGCCCTGCTTGGCGCCAAAGCCCCAGCGCATGGCGAAGTCGATGTCGCGTGCGGTCTCGGCAATCGTTTCCAGGTGTACGGCGGCGTAATGGAACTGGTCGCGAAGGATGGCCCACAGAAAGCGCGCTTCGGCACCTTCTGCTTCGCGCAGCAGCTTGAGGCGCTCGCCCGCAGGCTTTTTCAACATGCGGCCCACCACTTCATTGGCCTTGGCGCCACCGGCGACGTATTCCATGCTCTCTGGGTCGAGGCGCATGATGTCGCGACCGACTTTTTTATAGAAACCGGCACCGGTCTTCTGGCCCAGGCTTTTGGATTCCAGCAATTTGGCCAGCACAGGCGGCGTGCCATACATGTCGGAGAAAGGGTCCGGCGTCTTGTCGGGGCCGAGGTTGTCCTGCAAGGTCTTGATGACGTGGGCCATGGTGTCCAGGCCCACCACGTCGGCGGTGCGGAAAGTGCCGGAGCTGGCGCGTCCCAGTTTTTTGCCGGTCAGGTCATCCACCACGTCGTAGGTCAGGCCAAAGGCTTCGGTCTGTTTGATGATGGCCAGCATGCCGGCGATGCCGACGCGGTTGGCGATGAAGTTGGGCGTGTCGTGTGCACGGATCACACCCTTGCCGAGCGCGCTGGTGACAAAGGCCTCGAGGTCGTCGAGCACTTTGGGTTCGGTCGTCGGCGTGTTGATCAGTTCAACCAGCGTCATGTAGCGCGGCGGGTTAAAGAAATGGATGCCGCAGAACCGCGGCTTGATGGATTCGGGCAGGGCCTCGCTGAGTTTGGTGATCGACAGGCCCGAGGTGTTGCTGGCCACGATGGCGCCTTCAGCGATGAAAGGCGCGATCTTGTGATACAGGTCGGTCTTCCAGTCCATGCGCTCGGCGATCGCCTCGATGATGAGGTCGCATTCCTTGAGGACATCCATGTTCTCTTCGTAGTTGGCCTGCTGGATCAGCGCCGCATCTTCAGGCACACCCAGCGGTGCAGGCTTGAGTTTCTTCAGGCCTTCGACCGCCTTGATGACGATGCCGTTCTTCGGGCCTTCTTTTGCAGGCAGGTCAAACAAGACCACAGGCACCTTGAGGTTGACGAGATGCGCGGCAATCTGTGCGCCCATCACACCGGCACCGAGTACTGCGACTTTTTTGACCTGGAAACGTGAACTTGATGACATGGTTTTCTTTCTTCAGTTGTCGTGTGGATGGCTGGAGGGCAGAATCAGTTGATGCGTTGCCAGGTCTGCGTGCGGCCAAACGGGCCGAACGAAGCGCGCAGTTCAAGCGTGTTGCCGCCGTCGGCCGGACTCATGCGCAGGGTGTAGATCCTGCCGCTCTCGGGGTCCAGAATCTTGCCGCCTTCCCACACATCCTGGCCTTCGGACTTGTGGGCGCCCCGGATGATCTCCATCCCGAGTTTGGGTTTGTCCTTGCGGTCGTCGGTGCATTCCGTACAGATGGGCGCCTGCCCGGGCACCAACCCTTTTTCAATCACACCCGTCAATGCGCCATTGGCATTGGCCCTGATGCGAATCTCGGCTTTGGCCTGACCTGTCTTGTCGTCAATGCTGCGCCACAGGCCGACCGGCGTGGCTTGCGCCATCACCACACCCGGCAGGCTCAGCAGGCTGCTGATGAAGAACAAAGCTTTGATGCGCATCATCGAGGCCTGCAATCTCAAGCCAGTGCTTCGTCGGTTTCCATGAGGGACTTGCTGCCAGCGCGCGCAGTGCGCATCAGCGTTGCGGTCTCGGGGAAGAGCTTCGAGAAATAAAAGCGCGCGGTTTGCAGCTTGGCGACATAGAACTTGTCCGTGTTGCCAGCCGCGATTTCGCGGAGTGCGGTTTGTGCCATGCGGGCCCAGAAGTAACCGAACACCAGGTGGCCGGCCACGCGCAGGTAGTCGACCGCTGCCGCACCCACTTCGTCCGGGTTCTGGAAACCCTTGAAGCCGAGTTCGGTGGTGAACTTGGTCATCTGGTCCGCCAGGTAGGCCAGCGGGTTGATGAACTCGGCCATCTTTTCATTGACGCCTTCTTCAGCAATCAGTGCGCCAATGATCTTGCCGAACTTCTTGAGCGTCGCGCCGTTGTTACCGAGAATCTTGCGGCCCAGCAGGTCCAGCGACTGGATGGTGTTGGTGCCTTCATAGATCATGTTGATGCGGTTGTCGCGTACAAACTGCTCCATGCCCCACTCCTTGATGAAGCCGTGACCGCCAAAAACCTGCATGCAGGCATTGGTGGCAATGTGGCCGTTGTCAGTCAGGAAGGCCTTGACGATGGGCGTGAGCAACGCGACGATTTCCGCCGAGTCCTTGCGCACTTTTTCATCGGGGTGATGCAGTTCCTTGTCGAGCAGCACGGTGCAATAAACAGCCAGCGCACGGCCGCCCTCGGCATAAGCCTTGGCGGTCAGCAACATCTTGCGCACGTCGGGGTGAACAATGATGGGGTCGGCTGGTTTGTCCTTGGCTTTCACGCCGGACAGTGAACGCATCTGGATGCGGTCCTTGGCGTAGGCCAGTGCATTCTGGTACGCCACTTCTGTCAGGCCGAGCGACTGGTTGCCCACACCCAGGCGTGCGGCGTTCATCATCACAAACATGGCAGCCAGGCCTTTGTTGGGCGCGCCGACCATGGTGCCGACGGCGTCTTCCAGCACCATCTGGCAGGTGGCGTTACCGTGGATGCCCATCTTGTGCTCCAGACCACCACAGTAAATGCCGTTGCGCGAGCCGATGCCGCCGTCGGCCGTGACGTTGAACTTGGGAACTGCAAACAGGCTGATACCCTTGCTGCCCTGTGGTGCGTCCGGCAGGCGGGCCAGCACGAGGTGCACGATGTTGTCAGCCATGTCGTGTTCACCGGCGCTGATGAAAATCTTGTTGCCCGTCAGCTTGTAAGTACCGTCGGCCTGCGGCTCTGCTTTCGTGCGAAGCAGGCCAAGGTCGGTGCCGCAATGCGGCTCGGTCAGGCACATGGTGCCCGTCCATTCACCACTGGTGAGCTTGGGCAGGTAGATTTTTTTCTGCTCTTCAGTGCCGTGTGCATGAAGGGCCTCGTAGGCGCCGTGCGACAGGCCGGGGTACATGGTCCAGGCCTGGTTGGCCGAGTTGAGCATTTCGTACAGGCACTGGTTCATCACAAACGGCAGGCCCTGGCCGCCGTATTCCGGGTCGCAACTCAGTGCTGCCCAGCCACCTTCAACATATTGTTTGTAGGCATCCTTGAAACCTTTGGGAGGCGTGACTTCATGCGTGGTCTTGTCGAGCGTGCAACCTTCTTCATCACCGCTGATGTTCAAGGGAAAGGTGACCTGCGAGGCAAACTTGCCGGCCTCTTCCAGCACCGCATTGATGGTGTCCACATCCACATCGGCATGCTTGGGCATGGCCTTGAATTCATCGGTGACCTTCAGTACTTCGTGCATGACGAACTGCATGTCGCGAAGGGGCGGGTTGTAGACGGGCATGAATTACTCCTTGGATGCTTTGGTTGATTTGTGGGTGGCAAGCGAAGGCAAATGCGCCTCGTTGCCGTAGCGTTTGATGATGTTGGCGAAACCGGCATTGGCGCGGTCCATGGAGCCTGGCGTCTTGAGAAAGCGCGCCTCGTAATGCAAGGCGAGGATCAGGCCGTGGATCTCGAAAGCCATCTGATGCTCTTCGGCGTCAGCGCGCAGGTGACCGGTTTCCTTGGCCTGCACAACAGCGCGGTACATGGCCGCCAGCCAGGTTTGCACAGAACCCGCCAGTGCATCACGCACGGGGCCAGGCCTGTCGTCGAACTCAACTGCGCCGCCTATGTAGAGGCAGCCTGAATCAATTTCAGTCGAGGTACGCACCATCCAGTTCTGGAACAGCGCCTGGAGGCGGGGCAGCCCGCGCGGCTGCCTTAGTGCGGGGTAAAAAACTTCTTCTTCAAAACGGGTGTGGTATTCGCGGATGACAGAAATCTGCAGTTCTTCACGCGAGCCGAAGTGGGCAAACACGCCGGACTTGCTCATGTGCATGACCTCGGCCAGCGCACCTATGCTGAGGCCCTCGAGCCCTATCTGCGTGGCCAGGCCAAGGGCGGCATCGACGATGGCGGCCTTGGTTTGCTGACCTTTGTGCATGGCCGGGGAGCCGGACTGCACTTCACGGCTATCGCGGCTTTCCCTTGATGAGGAGCGGGCGGCTTTGACGGACAGGTCAGTGACGGACATGACGATCCAGACATGAAAGAAATAAAACGAACGGTCGTACTATTTTGCAGCAAATTACTGCCCATCAAGTCATTTACTTCAATAAAAAAGGGGTTTATAGGGTCCGCGCTCTAGGCAGGTCACGGGTTAACCCTTGGACACGCCCGTGAGCCTTGGCCCACGGGGTTTGGAGATTAAAGCTTGAAAGGAACGACCAGCTGGCGCTGGTCACCCAGGCCGGTGATGCCGGCTGTCATGACATCGCCCTTTTTCAGGAAGATGGGTGAAGGCTTGCCGTCTTTCTTCTTGCCCATGCCCACGCCCGGTGGCGTGCCGGTGGTGATGATGTCGCCAGGCTCCAGCGTCATGAACTGGCTGACATAGCTGACGATTTTGGCCACGCTGAAAATCATGGTTTTCGTGGAGCCGGTCTGCATGCGCTCGCCATTGAGGTCCAGCCACATGTCAAGCTTTTGCGGGTTGGGCACCTCGTCACTGGTGACCAGCCAGGGGCCGATAGGGCCGAAAGTGTCGCAGCCTTTGCCCTTGTCCCAGGTACCGCCGCGCTCAATCTGGAACTCGCGCTCGCTCACGTCGTTGATGACGCAATAGCCAGCAACATGGCTCAAGGCGTCTTTTTGCGAGACATAACGGGCTCGCGTGCCTATGACCAGGCCGAGCTCGATTTCCCAGTCGCCCTTGACCGAACCTTTCGGCAACATGACGTTGTCGTCCGGCCCCTGGATGCAGCTGGTGGGCTTCATGAAAATCACGGGCTCCTTGGGCAATGGCAGACCGGACTCGGCGGCGTGGTCTGCATAGTTCAGGCCGATGGCCACAAACTTGCGCGAACCGGTGACAGGGCAACCCATGCGCGGCGAGCCTTTGACCAGCGGCAGTTTGTCGGTCTTGACCTTGGCCAGTTTGGCGAGCGAGGCGGCGCTCAGTTCCGCCGGGCCGAAATCCTTGACATGCGCGCTCAGGTCGCGCAGTTTGCCGTCGGCGTCAATCAGGCCTGGTTTTTCTTTCCCGGGTTTGCCATAACGAACGAGTTTCATGATGCTCCTTGGTTTTTCTGGTTGAAATTTGAAGTGTCAGGCAGCCCACATCTGGCAGCGCCGCAAGGCAGACCCCTGCCGCGCCGCCAAACCGGCGCGAGATCAGGGGAGGATGGTGGCGAGACTGGCGTCCAGATGCTCGGATGGCAGGCGCTTGAAGCCGGAACGGGCAAAGCGCTGGAGGCGGCCGACCATAAAGGAGACGATGACCGAGGCCCTGACCTGTGCATCGACGGTAGGCGTGGCAGCACCACCGGCCACGGCTGCATCACGAAGGCTTTGCTTGAGACTGGATTCCAGTTTGTCGAAAAACTGGTTCATGCGCTCCTGCAGCCGGTCGTTCTCGAAGACCAGCGCATCGCCGACCATCACGCGGGTCATGCCCGGGTTCTTTTCACCAAACTGAAGCACCATGAGCACCAGCTTGCGGGTGCGCAAGGTGGGGTCGGCTTCACGTTCGCCAATCTGGTTGACCAGGGTGAAAACACTCTGCTCGATGAACTCGATCAACCCCTCAAACATTTGTGCCTTGCTGGCGAAGTGTCGGTAAAGTGCGGCCTCACTTACTTCAAGCTTGCCAGCCAGGGCAGATGTGGTGACGCGCTCCGCGCCAGGCTGCTCCAGCATCGTCGCCAGTGCCTGCAAAATCTGCACCCTGCGCTCACCTGGCTTGGGCCTTTTGCGAACCGGCGCATCGACGGCGGCGGACGGGGCATCGGGGCTCTGTTCGGCATCAAGCGTCAGGTCGGACATAGGTGTTCAGGTTGGGGAAGTTTGTTTCAAAAAACCGCGTATCGTTTCAAATCATTCTCGCACAGCGACCTGACGATTTCACTCGGGGACGACCCCGGTTGTGCCTAGCCCGTGGGGTAAAAAGAACAACCCAGTAACACCGGGTCGCGCCTCGAGCCGTGGGCTTCCCATGCAATCTTGTCACTTTCGCATTACAGGCGCAGGCGAACTTTCAATCCCCTGGAGATGCCCAAGCCGTGGCTGGCGTCGCAAAGTTCAAGCTGGGAACGGTGCACCCGGGCGATTTCATCTGCAATCGCCAGCCCAAGGCCATTGCCTTCCCCGGCAGTCCCAAGAACCCGATAAAACCGCTGTACAGCCCTGCCACGTTCTTCAGGCGCGATGCCAGGACCATCGTCCTCCACCTCCACGAAAACGCCACAGTCCCGGCCGGCTGAGTACGCGGGGCAAAGGCCAGAGGAATCAAGCTGGCCGCAGCGAATGGTCACACTACCTCCTGCTGGCGTGTATTTGACAGCGTTGTCCACCAGGTTGTTCATCAGTTCGCGCAGAAGCCACTCATAGGCGTTGGCTTGTGCAGGTCGGGCATCCAGCCCAAGGTCAATGCCCTTGGCCGTTGCTGCATCCAGATGGAGAGCCAGGATGGATTCGCACAAATCTTTCAGGTCGACGCGCTGCATGGCCTGGGCAGCTGCCGTCGAAGCATCTGCGCGCGACAAGGCCAGCAGCTGATTGGCCAACTGCGACGTGCGCCGGGTAGCTGCCCGCAGGCGGAGGATTTTTTCAGCAGGCAGGGTCACTGCCGCCGTGTCACTGTCCGGGCCTTTGCCCTGGGCCACACGCGCCTGCTGTGCCCACGCTTCCACCTGTGCCTGCAGACCGGCCAGGGGTGTGCGCAACTGGTGAGCAGCATCGGCCACAAAACGGCGCTGGCTTTCCGCCTGGGCGTTCACCAGCCCGAACAGCCGGTTCAGGGCGCTGACCAGCGGCTGCACTTCCGCCGGAGTGGCAAGCGGATCGATGGCACTCAGGTCGCGGGGGCTGCGTCGTTCAACAGCATCCGTGAGCTCGATCAGCGGCCTGAGCGCCCGCGTCACAGCCCAGTTCACCGCAAAACCGGCAACGATGACAAGTACCAGATTGGGCAGAAGCACCTTGAGCCATACTGATCGCACCCATTGCTGGCGTGCATCGGAGCCATCTGCCAGCTGCAGTATCAACTCGCCGGCCGCCGTTTCCACGCGCTGCGCGACGATACGGTAAGTGATGCCGTCTTCTTCCACGCTCTGGAACTCGGGCTCATAGGTTGCCGGAATGACGCCCGCGATCCAGGATTCGCCGACCAGAAAGCCACCGGCGGAGTCTGATATCCGGAAGCCAGCGGAACCCGCCCTGTTTTTCATGAAGTCCTCAAGTTCCGGCGCCAGAAGAAGAAGGGGCACCCCCTCCTGCGCGGTCCCGGGCGCGAGCACTGAATCCGCCAGCAGTGGAATCAGTCGTCGCAACTGCTGGTCTTTTTGCTGGGCGACGTTACCGGCGGTCTGGTAGTCGAAGTAGACGCTCACCATCGCAAAAACACCTAGCGGTAAAAGCAGGAGCAGTAAAAGCCTGCGCTGCAAACCGGATTTCATGGCGGCAGGCACAAGCCGGCTGCCTGCCGCAGTTACCGTACGAATGTGAAAAAGCTTCTGAAGACGGCTCCTCCAGGTGTCGCCAGTTGGAGTCATGGACGCCTTGCTGGCGGCGGCTTATTCAGCCCCGGGGATGGACAGGGGCGCGACCAGCTCAAGACGGTAGCCAAAGCCGCGAATGGAACGCACCGCAATGCCGTGTGGCTCAAGCTTGCTGCGCAACCGCGAGATATAAACCTCAATGGCATTGGGCGTGATTTCCTTGTCCCAACCGGTCAGGGCCTGCAACAGCTTGTCTTTGCTGGCTGGCTTGGGCGCGTTGATGAGCAGATATTCCATCACCGTCCATTCGCGCGGGCCGAGCTCCATCAACTGGCCGCCCGCACGCGCCTCGCGTTTGGCCGAATCGAGCTCCAGCGCGCCAAAACTGAGCGTAGCGCTGGTGGCCGCCTGCGAACGCCGCAGCAATGCGCGCAGTCGCGCCAGCAATTCCGGTAATTCAAAAGGCTTGACCATGTAATCGTCTGCGCCAAGGTCAAGCCCCTGCACGCGGTCCTGCAGGGCATCCCGCGCCGTGAGTATGAGAACCGGCATCGCCAACCCGCTGGTTCGCAAGCGCCGGGTCAGTTCCAGACCGTCAACCTTGGGCAGGCCGATGTCAATAATGGCGGCGTCGAAAGTTTCCTTGAGGAACACCTCTTCCGCGCGCTCCGCACTGCCGACCCAGTCCACCGCATAGCCCGCGTCGCTCAGGCCCAGCTTGATGCCGCTGGCCACCATCACATCATCTTCAACCAGGAGAAGTCTCATACTGCGTGAGCATAGGCGTTGCCGGTGGGGAATCGATACGGGAATACACCAGCAGCACGGCATCTGACAGGCGGCTGTCAGACATGAGGGCGGGCCGGCCTTGCACGGCCAGGCTTCAGTGCGAGCGAATCATGGTTCCGAAGGCCTGCTCAGTCAGGATTTCCAGCAGCATGGCATGCGGCACACGACCATCAATGATATGGACCGAGTTCACGCCACTCTTTGCAGCATCCAGAGCACCGGCGATTTTGGGCAGCATGCCGCCAGAGATGGTGCCATCGGCAAAGAGGTCGTCGATCTCGCGTGCTGTGAGGTCGGTAAGCAGGTTGCCGGCCTTGTCCAGTACCCCCGGCGTGTTTGTCAGCAAAACCAGCTTTTCGGCCTTGAGTACCGTAGCCAGCTTGCCCGCTACCACATCGGCATTGATGTTGTAGCTTTCATTGGCCTCACCGAAACCGATGGGGCTGATGACGGGGATGAAAGCGTCGTCCTGCAACGCCTTGACGACACTGGGATCAATGGAGACGATATCGCCGACAAAACCCACGTCGTGCTCCTTCGATGGATCCTTGTTGTCCACCATCTTGAGCTTCTGGGCCCGGATCAAACCGCCATCGCGGCCCGTCAGACCTACTGCCTTGCCACCCGCCTGGTTGATCAGGCCAACAATGTCCTGCTGAACCTGCCCCGCGAGAACCCATTCCACCACTTCCATGGTTTCTTCGTCGGTGACCCGCATGCCCTGAATGAACTCACCTTTTTTGCCAAGCCGATTCAATGCCGTCTCAATCTGTGGCCCACCACCGTGGACAACCACTGGATTCATGCCCACCAGCTTGAGCAAAACCACATCTTCAGCAAAGTCGGCCTGCAGCGCAGGGTCCGTCATGGCGTTACCGCCGTATTTAATGACCATGGTCTTGCCATGGAACTTGCGGATGTACGGCAGGGCCTGGGCAAGGATTTCCGCCTTGTCGCGCGGGCCCACGTGTGAGAGGTCGGGTTCGGATGGCAAAAGCTGGGGCATTCAAATCACTCTGTTAATAAAACTGCTAACTTCGGGCTTGCCAAGATTTACGGACCAGTTATTTCACGGCATGCCCGCCAAGAAATATCGCAGACAGAATTAGTGCGTGACATTGTCTTTCCTGACCACACGCAATGCGGTAAGCACTATGATTCTCAAATCAAACCATACTGATCTGTTTCTCAAATACTCCAGGTCAAGCGCGACCTTTTTGGCTGTGGGTAGTTCATCCCTGCCGTTGATCTGCGCCCAGCCCGTTAAACCGGGCAACAGTTTGTGCACTCCAAAACTTGTGCGCATTTCAATCAAATCGTCCTGATTGAATAGTGCAGGTCGAGGTCCCACAAAACTCATGTCGCCTTTGAGGATGCTAAACAGCTGCGGTAACTCATCTAGACTACTTTTTCGCAAAAAACTCCCGCTTGGCGTCAGATGCTTGTCGGGATCAGTCAGTATGTGCGTGGCAACGGCCGGCGTTCCTACACGCATCGTCCGAAATTTGGGCATGCTGAAGATGCGATTATCGCGTCCTACACGGTCAGACCAGTACAACACCGGTCCAGGCGAAGTCAGCCGCACCACAATAGAAATAAGCAACATTGGAACGCAAAAAAAACATATTGCGGCCAGCGCAAGCAAGATATCCAGCATTCGTTTCATGAGTCTTTCAATTCCCACCGTGGTGAACTATTTTTACACGCCTTCGGCAGTCGGCCACAATCAAAGTCATACCGTCCTTCAACAACCCATGAACTAAAAATACAGTCATGCTAATGCAACAGAGGGCACAACAAAAGTGAGTAAGCGCTAGTCAGCCACAGCATTCAGATACGAAGGTAAAAACTTCTTTGGGGCATAGCCAAAATCGTGCACTGCATCCTGCGAATCGAATACAAGGTCGCTCTGCATGCGCTTTGCCATCGAAGCCGAAAGATGAGAAAACCTAGGATGCCATTTCAGAACACGAATTGCCAAGCTGAAAGCAAACAGCGGCATAGGCAGAAAAACTGGCTTCTTGTTTAGTGTCTCGAAAATCCGGGCCACCATGTCACGGTAAGTTAGCGTTTCGCCTCCGCAGAGGTTGTACGCCTTGTTGTAGCTGGCGGCGACAGGGAGAGCCTTCAGACATGCTGATGCGAGATCACAGGCATCGACGGGCTGCCGCAAACCCCGGGCAGAGCCAAGCAGCGGGAAGACACCAAATTTCCTGATCACCCTCGCTATATCAGCAATATTCCTATCGGTTCCTTTTCCGCCATAAATGAGGGTTGGACGAAAAATCGTCCATGCGATGCCGAACCGCTCGCATTCGCCGCTGATATGTTGTTCAGCATTCGCTAACTTTCGCACAATTTCCCGCTCGTAGGAACTTGCCGAAGACTGTTTTGTGAAACGGCTGGTGGAACTGAAGGCGATAATTCTTCGTACACCGCAGCGGTGGAATTTCTCTATCCAGCCGATCAGAAGCCAAATGCTTGCCGTATGTATCAACACTGAGGCATGCAAATCAGGCAAGTCAGAACCTTGAATTTCAAGGTCGACAAAACTCCATGAGCGGGACGCCTCGCTATTTATTTCCTGGCGCCCCAAACAGTATGCGCGGTATCCGCTATCCTGCAGGTCCGAAAGCAACAACGAGCCGACCGCAGTGGTGCCCCCAGTGACAAAGACAGAATCATTCACGGCTAGCAGCACGGATTGAATAAGAGAAGTGCCTTGCGGTTTCCTCCAAGCCTTGCTCCATCGTCACCGGCGGCTCCCAGCCAAGAAGGTACCGGGTTTTGGAAATATCGACCTGAAGAGAGTCACAAAGCCTTTGCAATATAGTTTCCCGACCAAGCATTTTCGCACCTGTTCGCAGGATCATCAGCGGAATCGGAATCAGCCTAGCGGGCTTGCCTAGCGCGGCCCCGGCTTGCCTGAGGAGCCCGGAGATCGAAATATCATGCCCATCGCTGGCAAAAAAAACCTCATTAGCGGCGGCAGGATGCTCCAGACATACTGCGATGAGGTCAACCAAATTGTGCAGCGCCAAAAAACTCCGCCGGTTGCTCAGCGCCCCAAGAGGTAGTGGCACGCCCTTATAAAGCCAATACATCATGGACTGAAAATTAGCCTTGACACCAGGGCCGTACACAAGCACCGGTCGGATGATGACAACCTCCATGCCAGTTTCTGCGGCCAATGCCAGCAAGCCCTGTTCTGCCTCTCGTTTTGAAACGCCGTAAGGGTCTGTTGGATTTGGGGTGTCGGCTGGCGTAAAAGGTTGGCCGGTCGGCGTGACCTCTCCGTTAACCTTTACCGAACTGACAAAAACAAAACGCTTGACACCTTTTTCTGCAGCTTGGCGCGCGAGGCGCAAAGTCAGATTGACATTGATCAGACGAAACGCCGTAAGCGGGTCTTTCGCCAGGTCATGCATGAGATGGACGCGAGCAGCCAAGTGCACAACGCTATCGACTCCCTGCAATATCTCAGCCCAATCGGTGTTTTCATCCATCTCAGGAAGACAAAGACGTTCCACTTCTGGTTCTGAACAGGCACCAAGTTCATGCCGCATCACCGCCTTAACACTGTAGCCCATAGTTGCCAACGTCGAACACAAAGCTCGCCCCACAAAACCGTTGGCACCCGTGACTAATATGGTTTTGCTAGGCGCACTCCTATTGGGGGCGCGCTCCGTCCCCACGCCAAGCGTTCGTGTAAGGTTTGCAATCGGCAAGGGCTCAGCGGCTTTTTTTCGCCACGGACTGTTCCATTTCCCCCAATAGATCAAGCCGGATTTGACTGTTACAAGTTTGGACTTCCAGGCTTGATGCGTGTCGCGAGCCCATTTATGTACCACTTTCATATCCGGCAAATAGATGGTACGAGCAACTGCTAAAGACCTGCGGCCGATATCCGCATCCTCATAATGCAAAAAATAATCCGGGTCAAATCCATTGATCTGTTGCAGCACTTTTGTGCGAAAGAACATGCACGAACCGGTAGGATACTCAACGTCAAAAATCGGCTTATCGTAGTCGCAGTCCCGCATTTCAAACTCTGAGAGCGTCATCTTGAACACAGACTGAAGCCACGCGGGCGAGAAGCTACGTAAATACATGATCAGCAAAGTAGGGTGCCGCTTACACAAAAAGTGACGTTCTCCGTCCACACCGAATACAGCGGGTGTTACCAATCCAAAATCGGAGTTTTCTTCAAGAAATTCTACGGCCCTTGACAGGGAGTCCTCTTCCAAGAACAAATCAGGGTTCAGGACCAAGTGATAGTCTGACGTTACCGTGTCTATAACGAGGTTGTTTCCTTTCCCATATCCGACGTTGCCCGGAGAAAGCAGAAACTTCACATTCCAGTCAGGCAGAAACTGCCGACGGGCATTCAGCCAAGACTCGTTCTTTTTATTCTCGGGAGCGTCGCTCGAGTTGTCGACGACAATAAGGTCAAGTTGCAGATCAAAGCGGACTTTGGCTGCACGTCCTGCTGCCTGCAAAGCAAGCAGCGTTTTCTCAAGAATAGGCAAGTCTGGCCTGTAAATGACAAGCGATACGGTAAGCGAAAGGCAGCGCACGCTGCTCACTCCTGAATGGTGGGCGCAGCCCTGTAAATAATCCTAGCTGGCACTCCGACGGCAAGTGCATGTGCTGGAACGTCCTGCAAAACAACAGCATTGGCACCAATGGTGGAGTGATCGCCGACAACGACCCGTCCGATCACCTTCGCGCCAGCGCCTATCGTCACATGGTCGCCAACCACAGGCCTCAACAACGCGTCAAAACCGCTGTCGGGCTCGGCCGTTCCGAGGGTCACCCCCTGGAGAATCGTGGCGTTGCGCCCTATTGTCTCGGCGCCAATGACCGTGCCAACCGTGTGCGGCAGAAACAATCCGCCACCGATCTTTACCCTCGGCGAAGCTTCAATTCCAAAAAAGAAGATGTTCAGCATCGAGCAGAACTTGGCCAAGAGGAAAAGGCGGCGCTCAAAGAAAAACTCGGCCATCCGGATGATGCCAACAGGTGTCATCCGGGGATTCAGGCAAGTCGCAATCAGGCCCAGCGTGGAGACAGGCTTGGTGTCACCAAGGAACAGCCTATACCTTTCGACGTCTGCGCGTAAATTTTTCACAAGCTAGTTTTCCTAAAATCAAGCAGCGACTTGAGCGCAGCCGTCATGCCTAAAACAAAACACGTCCAGCGCAGCCAGCCCGAAAAATCCGAATGGCTCTGGTTTGCGATGGACAAAAAGACAAGCGGTCCAGCGCTCCAAACCAGAAGCGGCCATATGTTCCTTCTTAAGACCTGTTTGTTCGACTGCTTGACATATTCCACGGCAAAAATGAGATAACAGAAATTGAGTAAAACAAAACCCCATGCCACGGACGCCAAACTTGCATGGTAATTCAAGGAGTACTTGATGGCGATCAATAGCCCTGCGTTGAACGCAACATCAGAAACAATCAGGACGCGGGATTTTCTGGTTGCAACGATCAAGGCCCCATACACCCAGGAGACGCTGCGGAAGACGACTGCGATGACAAGAATGGACAGTACCTGTTCGGAAGGCTGGAACGCCGGGCTGTACAAAGTACGGACGATCGGCCCGGCAAGGAAAACTAGGGCATAGCACGCCAGGGTGGCGCCAGCCAACACAAGGTACGCTGTTTTGCGTATGCAGTTTGCCTGTTCGTCAAGTCCACTGGCGCGCGTCAGCAAAGGCAGGTAGATGGAGCTGCAGGCTGTCAGGAACAGGGTTGCATAGTTAAAGGTCAGCGTCCAGCCCGCGTCAAAAAGCCCCGCGAAATCAAGCCCTCGCGCATCAATTATCCAGGTGCGTATCAGAAGAAAGGTCAGGGTTGTCGCAAGCGCGGCACCCAGATTGGAGGCCGCGAATCTCAGAAAACTTCTGGTTTCACTGGCGGGTAGCCCCTGACTGGCATGGCTGGCGCCTACAGGCCAAAGGCGCCACATGCCCCAGGCACCTGCAGCCAGAGTGGCACCGAAGCACAAAACAAACGCGATGCCCAACAGTTGGGGTTGGGGGGCAACGCCCTGCCAAAATACGGATCCCAAAAACATGACCAGAGCTGCAGGCCCGACCACCTGTCCCAGTGCAAGCAGGTGAAAGGAGCGATACCCGTTCAGGACCCCAAGCGTGTAGGTTCCCACGGCGTTGAGGAGCACCGCGAACCCGGCCCACCGTACGGCAACTGTGAGATCCTCTGAAGTGGATGAAAAAAAGAAGTGCGCAACATCAGCGGCAAAGACGACCATGGACGAGGAGACGATCAGGCCCGCCGCCGCGACAAGCCTGCCCGCAGTCGCCCTAAAATTCAGGCGCGCTTGCTCGTCGGGGCGCTCTGAAATTCCTTGGACAACCGAGTTGGTCCCGCCAAAGGTGGCTGCGATGGTCGCGGCCTGGACGACTTGACGCAATTGCGAAAAAAGACCCACACCAGAAGGCCCGAGCCAGTAGGCGACTATCTTGAACCCGAGAAGCCACAACAACGCAGATCCAAAAACGCCGGCGAAGCTGACAAATACTCCTGTCTTGAGATTACTTTGCAAGATGGCAACCGGTGTCAGCGGTCCATGTCATCAGAAGAAGCGACTCTCAATCTCGTCAACAGCATTCCCCACATGAAGTACGCGAAGATACCCGGATAAGGCTGCCTCAGCGTGACCTTGAAATTGCTGTCCACCACGACCAGGTAAAAAACAATTCCGGCCAGCCACCAGGTCTGTGCTGGAATTGCTTTACGGTAGGTAAAGCAGAGACGAGCCGTATAGACCATCAATGCCAGGATAGGGATAAGCATGATCACGCCGAAGGTGTAAATCTGCTCGACGTACCAGTTGTGGGGACTGGACCTGATCTCCCGGGGCATGGGTTCAGGATGGCCGACCATGACCGTCTTGCCGCTCTCCACAATGCCGTTGCCAAATCGTTTCCAGTCGTCGAATCTCTCCTGCACATTGGGCGGAATCTTGCCATTGACGATGTCTGTAAACTTGCCGAGAAAGAGTTGCGATTGGCCCTGGCTCTTCAGTTTGACCGCGGCCCCGACAAGCACCACGGCCACCACAAGGAAAGCAACGCCAATGACCGACATCTTGCTGAAGTGAACAAGCCGCAGTTTTCCGGCAGCAAAAACCAGGACGGCGATTGCATAGGCTGCAATGGTGAGGAAGGAATAGCTGCGCGACACATAGAAAAACATCAACACGGCCAGCACGCAAACCAGCGCCTTGTACTCATCCCACAGGCTGGTGGCCGCATAGACAAACGCACAGACAAAAATCAGGGTCACAAACTGGATATGCGAATAGATGCTGAAGATGTGGAAGTAATGCGTCAGCATGTCTTTTTCCTGGGCCAGCGTGAGTAGCAATTGCAAGGGAACAATGACACAGAGTACTAGCAGGAACACCTTGGCAATAATTTTTTCCCCATCGCGGACCAATTCTCCGAGCACAAGACCGGCCATGGGCATAGACACCTGTGCCAGCATCATCAACTTACGCTGGGGTCCGGCGACACCATCTCCGCCCAGGAAAATTGACAGGATGCCGCACGCCAGAGTTCCGGCAATCAGCAAAAGGCCAGCGCGTGCCGTCAACACCCCTCGAACCAGCAAAAGCAATGCGGCAAAGCAGGCAACAATTGAAATCGGAAGCGGAAGTTGTGAGATCACACCGAGAGATTCCGCCAGTATCTTGACGTCAGCGTAAACGCTCCCGTCAAGCCGGAAGAACAAAGGCACAAGAAGCCCAAGCCCGATCATCCATAGCAAAAGCGGATGTGTATTTTTTTCTGACGTCATCTGTGCCCCCAATAATTATCCATCGGCCAACATGAGCCCAGCACACTCAGTCTTGATGTCGTTGTGCGGCCACTGAGCATACGTCCTGTGCCATCGCATTCATGATATTGGATCGCGAAAACATCTCGATGAAGTCGCGACGTTCTGTCCAGGCGAGATCGATCTTCTCGAATGCCTGGATTGCCCGCATTTCGTCGCATGGTGGAAAAACTTGGGCGTTTTTAACTTCAAGACTTATGAATTCAGCTGGATGGCCTGAGACTCCAGCCCAAATCGGCTTGCCGGTTGCCGCGTATTCAAACAGCTTGGAAGGCAATACCTTTTTGAACGCTTCGAAATCATTCAGGTGCAAAAACAGGATATCGGCATCGGCGTACTCGGTAATCAGTACGTCGCGCTGAACCGGCGGAGAAAACACAATATTATCGACGCCTGCAGAAGCAACCGCATCCTTCAATGCCTTGAGTCGGCCTCCGTCGCCGATGACCTTGAACACTGCGCGACCACGCATTTTCCTTGCAAGACCTGGCAGGATGCGATGCAAACCCTGCCCCTCTCCGATGTTGCCGGCATAAAGAACCGTGGGTACAGGTCTGCTTTGCGCCCCGGAATCTGAGAAAGTGGGAACGCCCAGGAACTCAGCATCAATCCCATTGGTGAAATAGGAGAAGTTCTGACGCGGATACCGCGCCTGGAAGTAGGCAGAAAATCCGCAGGAGATCAGGTTGACCTTGTCGGCACGCCGCACTGCCCATTTTTCGAGTTGCGAAAAAAGGGGGGTGACCAAGAATGAGCTTGCCCGCGGGAACACGTCAGCAATGGTGTCCACAAAAATATCCCGGATGTCCAGATAAAGTGCCGACTTTTTCACGCAAGCCACCCGCGCGGCAAGTACAGCTGTCATGAGACGCGATGAGGTCCCAAAAACCAAGTCATATTCTTTTGTCGCCACAAAACGGGTAACCTCGCGCCAGTAGGTGATAAAAGCCTTGGACTGGTCGACAATTCCACTCCGGTGTGCAGGCAATCTGACACGCTTGACCGTCACGCTATCCAGATGCTCGTGCTCGGGCGCATTCATCAAAAAACTGCTGTATCGATTTGGGAGTGTCGAAACAACATCTACATGCGAACCTTCGGGCAGTTTTTTTTGCAATGCCGCGACCAGTGAACCCGTCCGAAAGGAACCTGCGGACAAATCCGGCGGGTAATAAAAACTTAGGACAAGAATTCTGAGACCGCGTGTTGTCATGTTTTCACTTTGCGCTTTGCGGCAACAGCCCTCTTTGCTTGCAATTTTGTACACCTCATACGCGGAACCTGACGCCGTAGCCGCATTAGGAATTCAGCCCGCAGAAATCCATGACACTCTTCCCCGAAAGTGCACCTGCTCCCATCGCTGCGACGAATTCCTTGTGTTTGACCAGCACGGCAACGATATCTGCGTCAGCAAGCGCATCACCCAGTGCAGACAGTTGGAAAAGTGGGTGCGTCTCTATGTTCGGTTCTACCGCCACAACATCAAAGCCCTTCGACTTCAACGCCGTGGCCACGTGCACGGCGGGCGACTCCCTGAGATCATCAATATCGGGTTTAAAGGCGAGCCCCAAACAGGCAATCCGAACGGGCCGCGCCTCACGGGCCACCACGACCTCGGCAGCTCTGCAAATCTTTTCGATGACCCAATCTGTTTTATGGTCATTAACTTCGCGGGCTGTCCTGATAAGCCGCGCATTCAAGGGATCGCTTGCCACAATAAACCATGGATCGACTGCGATGCAATGCCCCCCGACGCCAGCCCCGGGCTGCATGATATTCACGCGGGGATGCCTGTTGGCCAGCCCGATGAGGCGCCACACATCAATACCGGATTTCGCACAGATCAGCGAGAGCTCATTGGCGAATGCAATATTGACATCCCGGAAGCTGTTTTCCGCCAGCTTGCACATCTCTGCAGTGGCCGCATCGGTGATCAAAACCTCACCATTTACAAAAGTCCTGTAGAAGGCGGCCACAGCCTCCCCGGAGTCAGGTGTCAGACCACCGACTACGCGGTCGTTCTCGACCAACTCTTTCATTATTTTTCCAGGCAGAACACGTTCAGGGCAGTATGCGATGGAAATACCGGAAATGTCGATGCCAGACGTCTTGATCACTTCGCCCATCTCCGCGGTTGTCCCGACCGGAGAAGTCGATTCCAGAATCAGGAGATTGCCGGGCTCGAGCAATGGGGCCACACTGCGTGTTGCTGCAAGCACATAGTCGATGTTTGGCGTTGGTATACCCTCCCCCTCATGGAAAGGCGTGGGAACGCAGATCATGTAGACGTCCGCCTTCTGAGGCGTCGTGAAAGCCTTGAGCTTGCCAGCCGAAACGGCCGAACGGACGTAAGCATCGAGATCGGGCTCTACGATATGTACGCGGCCCTGGTTGATCGTATCGACAGTCTGGGCGTTTAAATCAACGCCCATTACTTCGAACCCGCTGGCTGCAAGCAATGCGCCGGTCGGCAATCCTATGTACCCCAGCCCAACGACACAAACGCTTTTTTTTCTCATCAAATTGTCCTCAATACAGAAATGATTCGCTCACATGCATCACCGTCACCAAAAGGATTGTGGGCCATCGCCATAGCGGCATAGCTTGTTTCACTTTCCAGAAGCTCCCTCACCGCAGAGACAATCCGTGCCCGGTCGGCGCCAACCAGCCGGACCGTTCCCGCCGATAGGGCCTCGGGGCGCTCGGTCACCTCGCGCATCACCAGCACGGGTTTCCCCAATCCTGGAGCCTCCTCCTGAATGCCGCCACTGTCCGTCAGCACAAGATGGCAGTGCTTCAAAAGGTAAACGAAGGGCTCATAATCCAAAGGCTGAATCAGGTGAATATTGGGTAGCCCCCCCAGTACGGAATTGACAGGCTGCCGGACGTTGGGATTGAGATGCACGGGGTAGACAAAATGGATTGTGGGATAGCAAATAGCCAGTTCCTTCAGCGCCTCACAAATCTGCAGAAAGCCATCGCCAAAATTCTCGCGCCTGTGCCCGGTTACCAGTACAAATCGTTGCCTCCACCAGTCGAAGGGAATGACGGGCCGCAAAAACTCCTCAATGCCACCGAGCCGAACAGGATCCGTCTCCATACGCGCCAGCACCCACTTGAGGGCATCTATCACTGTATTGCCCGTCACGCTCACTTGGGCTTCAGGCACGCCCTCGTCAAGAAGGTTTTGACGGCTCGTCCCGGTGGGCGCAAAATGCCATCGTGCGATCTTGCTTGCGATCTGGCGGTTGAACTCCTCCGGAAAAGGAGCTTGCAGGTCGTGCGTACGCAATCCCGCTTCAACATGACCTATCGGTATACCGAGGTAAAACCCCGCCATTGAGGCAGCCAGCGTTGTCGTTGTGTCACCGTGGACCAAAATGGCGTCGGGCTTTTGCTCCTTGAGCACCTCGCGCATCCCAAGCAGGACCGCAGCAGTGACGTCGAAAAGATCCTGACCAGGCTTCATGAGGTCCAGGTCAATATCTGGCGCTATGTCGAATACCTTTAACACCTGATCGAGCATCTGCCTGTGCTGGGCCGTGACACAAAGCACCACCTCGAATTCCCCTGGACGGCGTTTAAGCGCATGATACAGCGGAGCCATCTTGATGGCCTCCGGTCGCGTGCCAAATACCAAAAGCACTTTTTTTATGTGTTTTATTGTCATTTTGATTCAGATTCTGAGTGCCTTAGGCTGCGGTCTTGCGAATGCGAGTCAGTGGCCGGTCACACTGCAACGCTCGATTTCCCATATTCAATCCGGCGTTTTTTCCCAGCTCCACCGGCTTTCAGACATGCCATTTTCCAGATTGATGACCAAGCATTGTGCCGGGAGCACCTTGCCAAATTCGGGCGAATAACTGGAGGCTTCCAGGTGTCCTAGCCCCCGCCTTACCGCTATGAAAACAAAACGCCCATCGGGCAAAATCACCGTGCCAGACCGGCCGTGGGGATCAATCGTTGCCTTGCAATCCGGATGGATGATGTACCTGGCAACAGCAGCCTGCCCGCCCGTGACCACATCACGAACCGACACTCCGCCGACATCCATTTTCCACTCTCTCCGATGCACGGGTTTGCCAGGAAGTCTGCGATAGCCGTCATGCGAGCATGCAACCGACAGCGCCCGGGAATCACTGGCGCACTGAATGTCGAAAGGGTATGCCCTGCGCGCTACCCGGAACCCGCCCCACACTTCTGATGAATCCTGCCCCGCGACCTCAACCGTGCTGTGCGAGCGAGTTTTACGTTCAAGCATGCGCCTCGGAGATGCCCCGTAACACGAGGTGCCGCCGTTGACCACGACGCGCTGGCCAAACACAGACATCTCGAACGACAAGGTGTCTGCATGTGCATGTCCGGGAAGATAGTCCGGACCCACAGGCGCAACATCTATCAGCACCACACCCACGGGGCCACTCAGGCGGGCGTAGCCACTTTGAGGCCATCTCGTCAATGACAGGACGCTGGTCTGAGGGCGATTCATCTGAGGTTTCCATGGGACACCCAACCGTGCAGCATAGGCAAACAATTGATCGGGTTCCGGCGCGATATAAAAGGCGGCATCATTGAACAAGGCGATTTGCCCATCCGGATGCAATAAGCCCTCGGCCCAATTCAACATCCGAATTGCTGACTCAAACCAGGTTTCCGATGACAATGCGTCAATTCTTCCTGGATAAGCCCTGGCGACATTGACCAAATCCAGAACGTCCTCCAGGAAAATGGCGTGATACATCGTGCTGCGCTCGAAGTTGCCCCCATCCGCAAGTACCTGCTCAGGCAACTCCGTGCGAATGATGGAGAGTCCCCGATCAAGCCACGTCTGCGATTCGCTGCCCTCGAAAAAAAGACCTGCATAGACCAATGCCTTGGCATTTGCAAAGATGTGATTTCCCAGCAAATGCCATTCAATACGCCGGTAAAGCCAGCGTACCTGTATTGCCAAATTCTCCAGAACATGCAAAGGCAGCTCATTGCCAGCGAGGGTCCATTTGATCCAGTTCACGATCCTCAGGGATGTCGGATAAGGCTCCCACCCATTTCCGCACGCTGGGGGGTTGTCCGCGATCCAGCGATCCAGCGCCATCAAATGCCACTGCTTGCGCAAGTCTGCATCTTGCGCATTGAGGTCATCAAAATAATGAAGGTTGTAGAGCCAGAGCTTGTCGGGTCCAGGACCATTCCAGCCAACATCGTCGAGTTTATGGACGACGTTCAGAAAAGAGAAGACGCCGTGCCCCAGCATGCTTTTTTTGCGTTGGGCAGGCGTTTTCCATGAACCGGACTTTGGCGCCAGCAAGGGAGCGACACGAAGATCCAGCCTGGGCTTGTATAAACGAAACCAGGCTCTCCCGTAAAACTGGACAGGCTTGAGATGCCTTAAGGTATTCCAATAAACAAGGACGGGCCGCATCAGGCACGCAAGGCGGTTGCGATTTCAATGCTGACGCGGCTTGTTTCGAAAATTTGATCGAGAGGGACAGGTACTTCGCCGCGACCCGCAACCGCATCCATGAAAGCGCGCACGCAGTTTTTCTGACCCTTGTCCTGCGTCCAGAGGTTCAGTCTGCGGAATCCAGACCACCCAAACCCCTTGAGCTTCCTGAAGTTGTCAAGCCGAAGTATTTTGCCTGCTGCAAAGACTTCAAGACGCTCTTTTGGAAAGGACTTGTGCCCATTCGCAAGATAGTGAATAGCCCCCAGTGAGCCGTCAACAAATCGAAGATTGATGGTCACCGTATCGCCGCTTGCAGAGTCCATTTTCAGGGTGCTGTGGCTTTCAATCGGCACACCGGCAAGAAAGCGCAGCAAGTCAATGAAATGGCATGCTTCACCGATGATCCGGCCACCGCCGGCATGAGGATCCTGCGTCCAGTGCTCCCGGGGAATCGCGCCGGCATTTACAGTACAAATAAAAGTTTTGGGCCCTTTGACGCTCGTCAGCAAGCGATGTATTTCCTTTATATGGGGAGCAAACCGACGGTTAAAGCCCACTACCAACACGGGTGCAGCATTTGGCGCCTGCGCCAACTCGCTATACACGCCTTCAATTTCTTCCAGTTCATCCAGCGTGAGACAAAGCGGCTTTTCCACGAACACATTTTTGCCCGCACGCAGGGCCTTCAGGACAAGCGAAGCGTGACTATCATGCCTCGTCGTGATTACTACAGAGTTGGTGCCACCGTCAGCGAGAAGGTTATCCGTATCGGTGGTGGCCTCCTCGAATCCGTACTTGCGCGCAGCGTGAACTCCGCTGACGCCAGCATTGGACGCAACGCTACGCAATCGGGCCCCCGATGCCTTGAACGCAGGTATTAAAACCGCAGTAGCATAGTTACCCGAACCGATAAAACTAGTAGCCGGTCCAGTCCGAACATGAGAACCGCTACCCTCAAAGTGCACGGTTCTGCTACCGAGTTGACGTTTCGGCCCCCTTGGATAATCCAGAAGTATGCCTAGGGAAGGTACTGATCCGGAAACAACTGCATAGGCATCCTTTGCCTCGTCAATACTAAAGCGATGACTGACGAGTGGAGCGACATCCAGGCGTTTGTCGGCCATCATGTCCAGAACCGCTTCAAAATTTCGTTGTTCCGTCCAGCGGACAAATCCAACGGGGTAGTCGTGACCCTTTTCCTCGTAACCCGGGTCATAACGCCCCGGTCCGTATGAGCAGGAAACCTGGAAGGTCAACTCCTTTTCAAAGAAATCGGCGCGGGATAACTCAAGTCCGGTTACTCCGACAAGCACAATCCTGCCGCGTTTGCGTGACATCAAGGCCGCCTCGTGAATAGGCAGGCTGCTCGCAGTAGAGGCTGTCACGATGACTGCATCAACGCCTCGACCTCTTGAAAACAGTTGAGCGCTGGCCACAGGGTCTTCTCCTGCCGAGAGATCAACAACTTCAGCCCCGAAGCGCCTGGCCATGTCCAACTTCCGGCGATCCATGTCAATACCCAGGACGCGGCACCCATGCGCTCGCAAGAGCTGAACCGTGAGCTGACCTATCAGGCCCAACCCAGTCACCACTACCGCCTCTCCCAGTGTTGGCTGGACGAGCCTGATGCCCTGCAACGCAATCGCACCCACAACCGTAAACGCGGCCTCATCGTCAGTGACTTTATCTGGCACTTTCGCACACAGGTTCATCGGGACGCTGACCACCTCCGCGTGTTTTCCGTTCGACACCACACGATCGCCAACGCGGAAGGAGGAGACACCAACGCCGATTTGCGACACCTGCCCCACGTTGCAATAGCCCATCGGCAATTGCTGGTCCAGCTTGTTCAGTACGGCCCTCACAGTAGGCAACAATCCGTCCGTTCTCACCTTCTCCACGACCATGCGTACTTTGTCTGGCTGCTTGAGCGCTTTTTCAACGAATCCGGCCCGGCCGAAATCTACAAGCATGCGTTCAGTGCCCACAGACACCAGGGTTCGCGAGGTCTCGATCAGCAATGACGCTCGCCCCGCGACAGGAGAGGGAACATCAACGATGTTCGTTTCTCCCGTCTTCAGGTCCTGCAAAATCTGTTTCACTTCTAATCCTCTTTTTT
Source organism: Pseudomonadota bacterium (assembly GCA_040390295.1). GTDB lineage: Bacteria > Pseudomonadota > Gammaproteobacteria > Burkholderiales > Burkholderiaceae_C > Polaromonas. Next base: position 74,119 of record JAZJYR010000005.1, on the reverse strand, counting down.
AACGTGGTGCAGATTGGCAAATCGTGCTCGCGGCCTTCTCAGATCAGATGCACTTTAACCAGGTGCCAACGCTTTTTTATCAACTCTTCCTTCTCTAGGGGTCCCGGATAGCTGATCAGCACCGCCCGGTATTTTCCCTTGAACACGAAGAGACTGCCTGCAGCAGCACCAATCGTTCCAAATTTTTCGATCAGCTCGGATATGTCTGCCAACGAACCAGCACCACCTAGCACGGTCAATGGCAGGCTGGTGCTTTCGCGAACCATATTAATCAGCCTGAGGTCGTAGCCATTTTGCATGCCATCCCGGTCGATTGAATTAAGCAATATCTCGCCAGCCCCCAACCCTTCGGCATGCTTCGCAAAAGCCACCGGATCCATAGACGTCGCCTTCGTCCCATTGTGGGTAAACAGGCGGTATTTACTGCCAAGCAGACCCTTGTTTTTGACGTCCATCACCACGACGATGCTTTGGCTTCCGATCCGCTCGGCGGCCGCGGATATCAGGTGTGGGTTGCTGACAGCTGCAGCACCCAGAGCGACTTTCTCCACACCCAATCCAACAATTTTGTGGATCTGTTCTATTGTTTTGACACCACCGCCATAACACAGTGGCATGCGACATTCGGCGGCCAGATTCTTAATTAGTTTGTAATCAGGTTCGCGCTCGTGCATAGTGGCATCGATATCGACAACCATAAGCTCGTCGACCTCTTTCTCATTGAAAATGCGCACCGCATTGATCGGATCACCCACATATTTCGGATTGGAAAAGTTTGTGGTTTTGACGAGTCCCCCATCTTTTATAAGAAGGCAGGGAATGATGCGCGGTCTCAACATGAATTAAAGACCCGCAAAATTCTTCAGGAGCTGTATGCCGGCACGATGGCTTTTCTCCGGATGAAACTGCATGCCGAAAACATTGTCGCATGCCACTGCGGAGGCAAACATGCCGTTATAGTCGGTCAGAGCAAGGCACTCTTCGGCGCTGGCCGGTGAAAAATAATATGAATGCAGAAAGTAAAACAGCGGGTTGTCCGCCATGTCGGCAAAAAGGCCTCCCGTCTTTTGCGGTAGCACGTTGTTCCAACCCATGTGCGGCAGGTGCGTTTGCTGAACAAATGCCGCGTCATCAAACTTTTTAACCTCACCACCAATCCAGCCCAGTCCCGGCATTTTCCCCTCATCGCTTCGACGCGCCATCATTTGCATGCCGACGCAAACCCCGAGTACCGGAATCTTTCTCAACAGCACCATCTCGTCCAGCAGGATACGCATGCCCGAGTCATTCAATTTGGCCATGGCCCAGTCAAACGCACCGACACCGGGAAGAATGATGTGATCGGCATCATCCAGTTTTTCGGCAGTGTCGGCGACAACAACGGGGATATTGAGGCTCTTGTAGATATTGGCGAACGCATGGATATTCCCTAGGCCGTAATCAACCAGCGCAATCATCGTTTACCGCCAATTTCCAGACCCAGCGCCTTGAGGACTTTTGCCCCTAACAGATAGAGCGACTCCTGCGACTTGTAGTCGCGATACGACTTGTTGGGTGCGTCGAAGTAGCCCTGCAATTCTTCAACAGGTATCCCGAGCTTGGTCGCAACGTATTCGAAGTCATTGCCGATTGTGGCTTCGTCGTAGGGCTTTTTACCCAGCTTTTCAAGGGCTTCCGCTCGCGTCATTTGTCCGGTCACAATCAGACTCGAGAACTGGACACGTCTGGTGTCGTAGCCAAACTTTTTCGGCAGCCAATAGCCTTCATAAAACTTGGTAAACCGGGATTCAAAATGCTTTTGAGGGTATGGCTGCCATCCAAATCGCTGCTGAAGCAACTCTATTGCTTCCGCCTTGATGTAGGAAATGTAATTCAGTGGCCTTTCGACGCGGATTCCCTTTATATAAGGCAAATAAATCTTGTGCCGGAGGATTGAAGTGACGGGATAGCTCACAAGCGGCCTGGCTCCGAATTTGCTGTGGATGTCCTTGAGTTGCCTGGAGTCAGACTGGTAGTACATCCACTCCACGGGATTACGTATGCATTCCGTCGAGAGATTAGCACCCGTTAAAATATATTTGACATCGTGCTGCTCTGCAAACTTGTACATGGTTGCGAAAAAAGCATGGTCTTGCGGTGTATCAATGTGCGGAACGCCAGCCTTGAAATAGGCGAGTTGAAGATCCCGCATTTCCTCCCAGTTGATAACTTCGGTATAGAGATCCAGCCCCAAGCCATCTACCAGCTTCTCAATGTTGTTCACCGCCTCTTGGGAGTTCCAGCCGGCGTCCACATGAAACACCAACGGGCGAAGTCCCAGCTTCTCCTTGGCTATATAGGTCAGGTATGAGCTGTCCACCCCCCCACTCATCCCAATAATGCAGTCAAAGTCCTTGTCCTTGCCGTCAGCCCTTATTTTGGTGACGATGGAATCCAGTTCCCGGGCACCTTGTTCGCCTTGTAGCCAATTGGGCAAGGTCCGGTCATAAAACGTATTGCAATGGTCGCAGACGCCTTTTTCGTCAAATACGATCATGGAATCGCTGGTGTCCATCACACAGTTGTTGCAAATCTTGTACATTATTTTTCTTTTCGGTAAAAATTATTGATGGACTGATTCGAGCCATACTTGAATACACAACAATGAAAACAGCACACTGGAGTGATCTACCCCCATCGAATTTTCATGCTGTAGTTGCTTGAGCTCGGACGCGTTGAATATCCCCTGACGGCTTATACGGGCTTCATCAAAATAATATCGCATCATCTCATTGCTGCCCCTCATCCATGACCTCAGTGGAAGCCCGAATCCTGCCTTTTCCCTGTAAATGACCTTATGCGGCAAAAGCGGCTCCATTGCCTTCTTCAATACATATTTCGGCATGCCTTTTTTCATCTTCACAGAGGCCGGGATTGAGTTCATCAGGCGCACCAGCTCAAAATCGAGAAACGGAACCCTTGCCTCCACGCCAGAAGCCATGCTCATCCTGTCCGTATAAGCCAGGTTCAGGGACATCAGATCGTAATGCTGGTCGAGGTTCATCATGTTTGCAATTACATCGTGTTCACCCATCGCTTGAAGGCGTCCTAGCAAATCATCTCCAATTGAGACACTCCGGGAGTCCACGAAAAGCTTGGCGATTCGGTTTTTTGATCCCCAGGTATACATGCCCAACATCCGCTCATCCCGCTCTTGGCCCCCGAGCGTCAACAGTTTTTTTAGCCGCCTGTTGATTGCATTCATCTGACCGGGCACGTGATTTGGCAACGCGCGTCCTGCCAGCCTGGCCAGACCGCGGACCGGCCCTGGCAGTTTCCTCAGCATGCGCTCGGCCGAGTAACGGCGGTAGCCGCCCAGAAACTCGTCAGCACCCTGTCCGTTGAGCATGACCTTGACGCCGCTCTTTCTCGCCGCCTTGCAGATGAGGTAAGTATTGATGGCTGCCGGATCAGATATGCCATCCTCCATGAAGCCAGCAAGTTCGGGAAGCATTGAAACAAAGTCCCGATGCGCTTCAATCACATGGAGCTCCAGGCCCAAACGGGACGCCATCAATCTGGCGAAAGACAGATCATCGCTCTGCAGATCATTGGCCCGGTCCTGATCGGAGAACGAGATCGTGTAAGCGTCCCGGATATTGGCGCCAGACCTGACGGCCTCGACGGCAACCGCAGAGGAGTCCAGCCCGCCGCTCAGCATCAGAGACATGGGCACATCTGCAACAAGCTGACGGGCAACTGCGGCCGAAAAAGCCTGTGAAAAGCGGGCAACAATGTCCTCTTCAGAGGCGAAGTCCATCGGTAACTCAAGGTGCTCAAACAACTTCACCGAAGCTACCTGCTTGCCAGCAACATAGCTCCGGCAAATTCCCGGCTCAAATTTCTCGAATTCGACATACGGGGTGTGCGGCTCCGGAACGTACATGAAGGCAACCTGATCCGCAAGGGATTGCAGCCTCAGAGTCCTTTTAACACCTGGAACTGCGAGCAAACCCTTCAATTCGGAGCAGAAGATGACGCTCCCGTTCTGTTCAGAAAAAAACAAAGGTTTGATCCCCAGCGGATCCCGCAGCACATGCAGGCAGTTTTGGGCACAGTCAAATATGCCAAGTGCGAATATGCCGTTAAGCCGCGACAGAAAGCTCACCCCTTCTCGCGCAAACCCTTCCACGATAACCTCGGTGTCGGACGATGACTTCCAGCTCACCCCGGAATATTGACCTTCCAGATAGGCTTTAAGCTCGGCGTAGTTGTATATCTCTCCGTTGTAGGAAATTACAAATCTTGCGGAGGCGTCGGCCATGGGTTGGTGCCCGGATTTTGAAAGATCCAGTATCGACAACCTGACATGCCCCAAATGACAGGAGTAGTCATTGGAAACAAAGACGCCTGCATCGTCAGGGCCTCTATGCCTCACCACTTCAAGCACCTCAGCCACGGGAAAAGATGTCCCAGGAGGAGAGGATGAAAAGAAAACTCCGCACATCTCAACTCCTCCGCCGAGACAAGCCGACCGCAGCGGACCTGTAGTCGATGCGCTTCAAAACCGGACTAATAAAATTTTTCAACCACTTTTCCAATCGATCTGTTCTCGTCATAAAGTTCGAGCGCCTGTTCAGATGGAATGAATGGCGTGTCCACGATTTTCTTCGCAAAACTGATTGCATGATTGAGCCAGTTACTGTCCGCGAGATCCACCACAAACACCCTTGACCTCATGCATGGCGGCAAGGCACTGATCCAAGTGTTATCTGCCGCCGCTACACAAGCGCCCGCGAAGATCGACTCATACACGCTTCTCGGGGACGAATCGCTGCGGGGAATTGAAATTACCAGCAACGAATCGTTCAGCAAACGGTACATCGCCTGTTTCTCCAAGCGTCCCAGATCGTTGTCCCAAGAAGCGAGCCTGAGACGCAGACCCGAGAGGTAGGCAGCGTCCGCGAACGGGTAAATAAAGGTCAGTGGTGTAGATGCTGCGGTGTTGTTTCGCACTTCCACGACTTCCGCAATGCGGTAGAGGTCTTCCATACCCCTGATTGACACAATACGCTCACGTTTATTGGGAGTTCGGTACTGGAGTATTTCATCCACGTTGATCCCGTTTTGAAAAACATGTGCATTTACGCCTGCAATCGCTCCTATTTCGTTTTTCATCTGGAGCGAATCCACGATAACTGCACCCGCCCCCTGCAGGACCTTGCGGGAGAAATACTTGTACAGCCTCGATCGGCGGGGCCGGATGAGGACCTCATCTCCTTGAGGAGTTCCGACATACTTGATTCCAGCCATTAGGCACAACGCCATGTAGTACATCGGGTGTGCATGCACAATCCGATTGGGATATTTAAGAAGAATACGACGCAACCTAACGGCCTGAGCCGGAAGCAGGATCAATTTGACAAAATTGCGCCAAAGGTTTGAGTAACGCGACTGGCCGGCAAACAGAAGTTTGTCGATCACAAACAGCGAGTGAATTTCATCCCCCTGCCTGGAAAGATCGGTATAACCCTCGCCGCCAAAAAGATCGGTCACAAAAACCACTTTTCTGTCCGGACACACGCGGCGCACAGCCCGGTACCAGTCCATTGCGTGAAAGTCTCTCGCACCACCTAGAATTACGATCGTCCGAAGATCAGCCTCCATGGCTTGCCTTTAACCAAACACAAAGCGGGAAAACCCCCCACAGCGCAAAGCTTTTCATTGTCACACCCATCACAACCCGTCCAGCACCCACGCGTTGGCAAAAAACAGTTGCAAGAGCCTTTCGTGCCACATCAAAGAATTTTCCCCGCATAATTCCTCACGCCGTGAAAACGCAGGGTTTTCAAAATGCCTGCCCTCAAGTCCACGACAGGGCTCATGCCTAGCGCATGCCCGGCAAGCGTTACGTCAAGTACGCTGGCAGGAATATCAACCCTGCGAGATTCAGTATTGATGGTTTTAACCGGATAGCCAAGGATCTCACCCATCAACTGAATCACCTCCGTCAGCGAGCACCCAGCCCCAGCCCCAATATTGAGGACAGACGGTATCTCATCAATCAAACCAGCAAGCACCATCGCCCTGGCCAGATCATCAATGAAGATAAAGTCACGGATCGCCCTACCTTCATCACGCAAGATCAGCTCTTCTCCCAAAATCGCCTTTCCAATCGCGATGGCAATAAACCCTTGGCGCCCCGCCAGGTTCTGGCCAGGGCCATAAGGATTGGAGATTCGCAGAATACGGACATCTATTCCATGCAAGTGCTTGGCAAGCAAAAGGAATTTCTCGATGGTAAGCTTGTGAACGCCGTGCGAGCTTATCGGATTGGTTGGTGCAGACTCCCTGATAGGCAGTTTCTCCTGAACGCCATATACAGAAGAAGAAGAGGAGAAAACAATCCGGTGAACACCGGAGGCGACGCAGACATCTATAAATTGAATGGTGCCGACCACGTCCTCATTCAACTCACGTGCCGAGTCCACCTGTTGATCGCCGGGCACCGTGCTGGCAACAAGATGGTATGCAATGAAGGCCCCCCTCAACGTTGCACGAAGCAACGACTGATCCCGGAAGTCACCAGTCACCCATGTGGCTTTGCTGTATTCAATGTCATCGGGCGGGTGACGATCAAGCACGCTCACGTCGAAGCCTCGCGCAAGCAGGCTTCTGATCAGGGCCTTTCCAAGAAAGCCCGCGCCTATCACCGCAATTCGTTTTTCGGAATTCATTTCGCCATTTTCACAGTTGCTGCTGAATGCATGACCAAGGGAAGTGCACCTATGTATTTCTGCACACGACAGGAATTGCTTTCAACGAACATGGGCCGACTGGATTTGTGCATGACGTAGCTGCACGCCCAATATTTCAGGGTTCGGCCTGACGCCATGTCGCAAGGCGTTAAAACGGGAATAAGTCACCAGCATGTAAACGCATAGCGGGGACATGATGAAATTATTGTGCAGCAGCGAAACGAGGATAAACGCGACATACAGTGGCGCATTTTTCAGCAGCAGAGCGAGGTAAAAACCGCCTAAAAACAAGCCACTTTGCGTGGCCAGAGAGAAGAACCCTATCTCATTGTGTCCATCATGTTTGAGGTAGAGTAATTTTGCCGCTCCTGACACATCAATCACACCCGAGGGAATCGGATTGAGAAGTACCGCATAGTAAGCCGGATCAATAAGTTGTAGAACAATCACCACAACCGAATTCTGAGTTTCACCGATGCTTGCATTCCAGTTTGTCAATATCTCGGTTAGCTCATCCGACCAATACAACCCCAGACTCAGTACCGCGGTAAGCGTAATCAGGATGACGCAGATGGAAAATTTCTTGCCCGATACGCCATAGCGGGGGAAAAGCCAGGAGCAGACAAGATTGGCGACATACGAAACGAAGATAAACCTGCTGGCGGCTATGTAAACAAGCAGCAAGCCACCTCCATACATAAATCTCTGACGACCGTAATATATCAACGCGATTGCGAGAAAAAAAGCGTTGAAGTGGGAGTTGAGGAATATTCCCCCGAAAGTTGAAAGGTTGTATTCAACATCGAACGTCAGGGAAATAAACGGAAGCATCCATTCAGGAAAGACCCTGTTAATGAGGATCATCGCACTGGTGACTGCAAACACGGGAAATATCAACCGCGACTTGAAATCTATACGGGAAAAACAAATCAGGCTCAACACCCCGATCCCGTTTTGTTTTGCATTGACCAAAAACGTATCCATACCCAGTGTGAAGAACGAAAGCAGTGTCACGAACACAAAAACAGCAATCAGCAATACATGCTCCGCCAGCAACCTTACGCTGCATATCTTGTACGCGAGCAAGCCGGCCAGAACGAGTTCAACGGGAGCCTGAAATATTTTGAGTGAAGGAATGGTTGCCGCCAAAAACATTTGCACAACGGCAAGTGCGACGATGCACTCCATCAATTTACTGGCGGGAGCACCCTTCTCCTGGCCATCATTCAGGGCTTCCCTCATTTTCTTGTCTTCTTCACTGTGACTGTTAAAGCCATTGCAAGTGCCTTCAACCTGATTTCATAGTCCCCAAACCTCAGGCAATAGCAAAGATGCTGCATGATCGATGAGTACTGACCTCTCAAAAAGCGTGACCGCGCCCGCGCGTAAATAATTCGCGCAAAAGCTGCATGCCGTTGACGCTTATCCAGCAGAGGCAGAAAATCTGACATCGCCGCGCGCATCGGGCCAGACATGTCTTTCCGAGATACGCCTTGTGCGTGCACAAGATAGTACCCCAGCCCTTTCGCCAAATATTTCAATTGCCCCGGTTGCCGGGATATCAATAGCCATGTGTGGTAGTCCTCGGCAGCGGTCATCGCAGGACTTTCATTCATCCCTCCGACGCTCTCAAGCAGCTTCTTTCTTACAACGACCGACGAAGTAGCGATCGGATTGCCGTGTACCAGCAAATCAATCGTGGCGCAACGCCCGAGTTGCCGGGACTTTATTCTTCGTTTGAATATGCCCAGCGACTTGACGCCAACAATCTCCATGTCGTGGTACACCATATTGGTATCAGCAGAGGCAGCATCCAGGCAGAGCTGCAGCTTGTCATGAGTCCACCAATCATCGGAATCCAGGAATGCTATCCACTCCCCTTTCGACTGCCTCACTCCTGCATTCCGGGAAGCGGCAATGACACCATGATTGCTGTACTTGACCAGCTTGATACGGTTGTCCTGAAACTCCGATACGACTTCTTCGGTGTTGTCGCGGGAATGGTTGTCTATAACCGTGGCCTCCCAGTTTCCGTAGGTTTGCCCTATCACCGAGTTCAGGGCACGACGCAAAAGATGTGCGTGGTTATAAGTCGGTATGACTATAGAGACAAGCGGCAGTTCAGAACTCATGGCTGCCATCAATCTAGGCAAATGCCAATTTGCAAAATCTCAGCAACCTGTCAATTTCGGGCTCAATAACCGCCGGCTCTGGTCTGGCAAGCCGCCGTGTGCGAAACTCAAGAACCGGGTTTTGTTCAGGCTGCGCGCCACTCGGCGGCAACTCAAGCGTCGGCTCAAAGCCGAAAATAACCTGGCAGCGCTTCTGGATTCTCCGCGCCATTTCGAGAACAGACATCGACATTTCGCTGCCTACATTGAATATTCCGTTCAAGTTATTCTCAGAGCCCTTGGAGAATTCCTCCTCAAAACGCTGCAGGAAAGCATTCATTGGAATGAAGTCTCTTTGCTGATGCCCACCAGACCTGAGCACCATTTTTCCATTTGTCACAACCTGTCGGCACAAGTCATTAACCAGCAGCGTCCAACAATTTACGACCCGGTCAACGGGTGAGCCATAGATATTGGACAGGCGAAGCACTATCCTTCCGCATTGAGCGCCGGAGTGCTCATTCAGGACAGCGTTTTCCCCTGCAACATGACTGGTTGCATAGGGATGAAGATTGCCGGGGCGGGTGTCTTCATCAATCCGTCCTTCAAGTGGGCTTGCGTAGACGTGCGCCGTGGACAAATAGATTATTCGCTTGATCCTGGATTCTTCTGTCGCCGCCACCAGACGCGAAGTGGCCACTCCGTTGAACTCCAGTGCTGCCACCGGGTTGGCCGCGCAATCCTGTGCGTTCATGCCAGCAGCATGGACCAGAAAATCCACATCACGGCAAATTCGCGCCAGGGCCTCGGCGTCGTTCCAGGGAGTCATGACCACTTGTGAATCAGGCAACCAAACCGGTGGTAAGGCGGCGCGGCGCGAGCCTAGCAACACCTCATGCCCGGCAGCCTGCATTTGCTGGGCGAGGCGCCCTCCCACAAAGCCGAATCCCCCGGTTATAAGTACGCGCATGGCGGCGAGACTAGCGCAGCCAGGGAGCACCTTTGGCCCACAGAGACTCCAGCAAGTCATGGTCACGCTTGGTATCCATGCAGTGCCAGAACCCGTCGTGGTGATAAGCCATCAACTCACCGGCCTTGACAGCACGCTCCAGTGGTTCACGCTCCAGCATGGTTCCATCACCATCGATGAGGTCGAAGAACGCGGGCTCAATCACAAAAAACCCCCCGTTGATCCAGCCTTCGTGCAACTGGGGTTTTTCCTGGAAGCTGGAGACGCGCGCACCATCAATTTCAAGTTCTCCGAAACGCGCTGCGGGCCGGACAGCAGACACCGTCACCATTCGTCCATGGCTTTTATGAAATGCCAGCAGCGCGTCAAGGTCTATATCGGCTACGCCATCTCCATACGTCAACATGCAGGTCTCCTGACCAATAAACTGCTGCATACGCTTTACCCGCCCACCGGTCATGGACGTGTCGCCCGTATTGACGAGTGTCACCTTCCAGTCGACCGGATCGACCTGATGAGGTACGACATTGCCGGATGAAAGGTCAACCGTGAAATCGGAGTTCAGGGCCCGATAGTTAAGAAAATACTCCTTGATGACTTCTGATTTGTAGCCCAAGGCCACATAAAAATCTTTATGCCCAAAATGGGCATAGGTTTTCATGATGTGCCACAAGATGGGCTTGCCGCCAACCGGCACCATGGGTTTTGGAATGACATCGGTATATTCCGCCAAACGTGTGCCGAACCCGCCGGCCAGGAGAATGACTTTCATGGATTTGATTTTCTAGAATAGTAAAAAAACGATACGGAAGAATTAGCGGTGCTTGAGGCCCCAGTCATATGGGATGCTTGCGTCAAACGCTGGCCTTCGCTCAATTTCGTTGGGGCTGTGCGGCATGGTTGCGCAGTTCGCAACGATGGCCGTGTTCGTGCCCACACTTTTGAAGCCGTTCCAGATTAGAGGGGGCACTGTGACAAGTACATAATTTTCAGGAGAAATAAAAAACTCCTGAATTTCACCACGTGTGCTGCTTCCCTCCCGGTCATCAAAGAGAACAAACTTTATTTCACCAAAAATGACTGCGTAGTTGAGCGTCATTTCCTTGTGCAGGTGCCAGGCCTTTACGACGCCGGGATGTGTGCACGAAAAATAAATCTCGCCAAACCGGGAAAATACTTCCGAGTCCTCGCGCAGCATGTGCATCACTTTGCCGCGCTCGTCGAATATCTGGCGCAGGGGGGTGAGTATCACTCCGTCAATCATGCAAGCTCCGGGAAGAATTCTTGCAGTTGCCGGCGCGTTACATCCTCCGCTTCTCCACCGTTCATTATGGCCTTGTACCACAGGGCCGTGGCTTCCAGTGTCTTATCGACATGCCAGCGTGGATGCCACTCAAGCAACTGATGTGCCTTGTCACAGTTCAGCTGGAGCAGCCGCGCCTCATGGACCTGATTTGGGGATTCAACGACTTCCACACGGCCCGTACCGATATGCGAAACGATCGCGTCGGCGACTGTTTGGACCGTCCGTATCTCTTCTGTGGAAGGACCAAAATTCCAAGAACCTTCCCATTTTTTTGGTTCTTCATAAAGACGCACTGCCAGCATGAGGTAACCAAGTATGGGTTCAAGCACATGTTGCCAGGGCCTCGTTGCCCCAGGATTGCGCAGATTCACTGGCTGACCCGCTTCGATGGCGCGAATGCAATCGGGAATAATCCGGTCGACTGCCCAGTCGCCGCCACCGATGACATTGCCGGCTCGAGCGCTTGCGGCGCCCAACGCCGGTCTTTCCCCAAAAAAAGAGCGCACATAGGACGAAAACGCTATTTCCGCTGCAGCCTTGGATGCACTGTAAGGATCTCGTCCACCAAGTTGGTCTGTCTCCCTGTATCCCCAAACCCACTCCAGGTTTTCATAACACTTGTCGGATGTTACATAGACAAGTGAGCGCACGGAGTTACATGTCCGGACTGCATCCAGCAAATTCACCGAACCCATAACATTGGTCGAAAACGTAGCTGCGGGATCCTGGTAGGAGGGCCTGACCAATGCCTGCGCAGCCAAATGAAAGACATACTCCGGCTGAAATCGGCTCAACTCGCTGCTCAAACGCGCGGCATCCCGGATATCACCTTCAATGTGGCGGACCTTTGAGCCCAGCTTTAACATTTCAAAATGGTTCAGCGGCCCACTGGGCGGCAGGGCATAGCCGCATACCTCGGCCCCCATTTCATGCAAAAGGAAGGCAAGCCATGATCCCTTGAATCCTGTGTGACCCGTAATGAACACCTTTTTGTGCTTGAAGGATTCGACCAAAGGGTATTTCGTCATATTCCGGTTGTCCATCATTTCGTTCTGATTTTGTTTAACACCGATTTCACCAGCTCCACCACAATCAGGTTTTTGCTGGCCACCGCCTGCGCCTCGCGCTTGACCTCACCAACAAGCTTGTTCAGGATATCTTCATGGACAGACCAGCTACGCGGATCATCCACCATCGCTATTTCCCTTAGGGCGTAATGCAAGTCCTCATCATTATCGCTGCCTGCAACCAGCCTTTCAGAGAGCCACACCTCCTGAGCCGCCGCATAAACAGGAGCAATTTCCTCTGAAAGACGAGCAGCCCTCAACCCGAGTTCCGGCTCAAGCCGCGGATCACGAAGACCGCCTCCGGCAGCGACAAGGAATCCCTCCAGCATGCAGGACAGGGGCTTTCGCACGGAAGCCCAATCAGGGAGCGCAGACATTGTCTCAGCCCCATTCGAGATTGTTCCGGGTTCGCAGGAAAAATCCAAGGTGCACGCACCCGCAGAATTCGTTGCAGTCAAAACTCTCCGTCGCGTTTCGCCATTGCGCATCAGACAAACGGTGTAACGTCGTGCAGTACTTGCAAGCACCAAATCAAGCTGGGCGCCTCCGCGGCACAACTCCAGGCCAACAACAACCGGAGACACACCAGGATCAAGTATTTCCAGCATGGACATCACATGGGGAATGCAATCCTCAAATATTCGCAGTCCGGGGTCGAAGCTCTTGACTTCCCCGTGACGCGCCTCCGCAGCCGCATCTACCCACAAGACGTCGATAGTTGCGACCTCGCCCAACGCCTGCATTTCTCGCCTGAAACTATGCAGGTACCCGGCAAAAAGAAACACGTGAGCCGCCGCCAGGTACACACCTTGCCGACCCGCCTTCTCAACCAGACGGCGCGATGCGCTGAAACTCAAGGTGAGCGGCTTTTCTACAAGTACCGAAGCACCTTGCAGGATTGCCCACTCCACAGACCGCTCATGGTCAACAGCCGCATTGACCACAATGACGGCCCTGGATTCGGACGCAGGCAATACGGGCAAGGAACTCAACGCATTGACTCGCTCGCCAATACCACGCTGCTGAATCCAATTGCCCATCAACTGCCCGCTGCGCGGCGAATAGACAAACATCCTGCTACTGACAGGCAGCAGCCGAAGCAGCAGGTCAACATAAACACGAGCCCATCGACCGCCCCCCATCACGACCACATTTCGAGGCCATGTGGATGTGATTGAAGTGCCCACGAAACAATCGCCTACGAAAGATGAAGCTGACCGCAGTTACCGAGATGCCTTGTCATCCAAGAAATCATCCGCTCCCAGTACGTCAGTGATGGGCCCCTTGTAGCCGTGCCCAGCCAGATAGCTCCTGATCTCGGTGGGAATGTGCCATGCAAGGTTCAGCAGGGGAGCCCCCTGGTCGGGCAAGGCAAACAGATCGTCGTCCGAAAGTATGGGGATGCGCGTACCCGGAAGGTAGTTGCCGATCTTCAAAGAGCCCGGCTTCTCGTAAACCGCCGAAATCAGGTCTTCATCGAGATCCAGCAGCTTCACCAGGATGGCGGCGCGACCGGGAAATGCCTTGGCGCGCAACTTGCCGTGCTGCTTGAACTGGGCCATGAGGAAATCGCGCTTGGTACGCTTCCATTTTTCAATGTTCTGCTGCATCGCGAGAAACTTGTCAAAGTACCCCTCTTCACGCGAGAGTAGTGCTGCAACATCTTCCGGCTGCGCCCCCCCAGAGCCGTCACCGATGAAGATACGGATATTTCCACCGTATCGGCTTGGAAACTCGACGCCCAGCAAATCGCGCCCCAGACTGCGGGCCATGTGCACAAAGGAATTGAAGCTGTAGGTACGGGGATGCTCATGGTAGAAGGTATCGAACTGATTCCCATCAAGAACCGAACCCAGATAGTGGTTCTCAATCACGATGGTGGTGTGCGGGGCCATCAACCGCCTCAAGGATTCAAGCACTTCACCAAGATTTTCTATGTGCGCAAAGACGTTCGTAAAAGTAATGAAGTCGGGTTTTCCGTTCTCTCTGACAATAGCATCTGCGGCGGCAGGAGAAAGAAATTCGTTGTAGGTCACATGCCCTTTTTCTTTTGCATCCATGCACGCAGCCGTGGGTTCAAGGCCAATAGTCGTGGCGCCCTTTGCGCGAAAAAAATCTAGCAGGCTGCCATCGTTGCAGCCAATGTCGAGAACCGTTTTGCCGGCAAGATCACCAAAGCGTGATGCGCATGAGTCCACCAGCCCCTTCATGCCGTTCAGCACATCAGCCGTGAAGCGGGACCTGTAGTGGTACGAACTGGGGAAAAGATCCTCTTTCGGCACCTGAAACCGTTGATGCGCGGTGCCACAATTTTTGCAAAACAAAATCTCTATGGAGTACTCGTTGCATACACGGGAATCGCCTACAGGGACAAGATCGTCACACATCGGGTGCGGCCCCAGATTCAGGACCGAGTGCAGGTCGGTGTTCCCGCACACCTCACAAAGACTTATCTGGTTCACGTTGTTGTTCATTTGATATTCACCGATTAAAAGTTATGACGCTGATTGAAAAAGTCTGCGCGCACGCCGAAAAAAGAAATAAATAAAAGACAGGTAAAAATTAGGGTAAAGACAGTAAGCGGCAATTAGCCTGCCAGGTTTTATATAACGGTACCCTGACACATCTTTTGCCAGGAACATGTTTGCGAAATCCGACATGAAGTTATTCAACGCAAAATTTTTGCAATAAACGTATCGCCAGTACGGCAAACCGTTTCGCCTGTATTCGTCCAGCGCCTCCACGAGCCGGACACTGTGTATGAGGGGATACATCGGCGACCACTCCCTGGCCCCCGTCAGGCAGACATTCAAGGGCTTGTCATTGAAGTAGGCACGAGAGGCTGCAAATGCTTTTGCAAAGATCTTCACGTGCGGAAACGTGTTGTCAAAATGCGAAAAGGTACGACCGTCAGCAAGAGCCTCCCGACTCAACACTCCCGCATTGCGGTCCCACAATGACTTTCTGAAGACCGAGAGAAACATGCCCCCCAGGAAATCGAACGATATTTTTGGATCGATCAGGTCGATAAACCTCAATTCCCCCGAGCTTTTCCACTCTGAAAACGGTTGCATTTTAGCAGGCAGGTTAGCCGTATCGAAAGGCGCCGGGTAGCCCTGCAGGTATTCCGTATGCAAGTGATAGGAATTGACGTAGAAGAAATCAACTGCCGGGTGTTCGTCGATCAGACGATATAAATCGGAGATTGCATTCGGCATCAGAAGATCGTCGTCACCTATCAGCCAGGCGAATTCGCCCTCTGCCATACCCACTACATTCAGAAAGTTTCTTGGAATACCCAGGTTGCTCGAATTTCTATGGTATTTGATCTGCAGGTTTTCTTGCGCTGCTCGCACAACTGCCTCGGTATCGTCGGTCGAGTTGTTATCGGATATGCAAATTTCATAGTCGACAACGGACTGCAGATTGCTCAGGGCAATCGAATTGAGGCAATTTCTTAAGTGCCCCGCCCGGTTGTAGGTCGGGATGCAAATCGAAAGTTTGGTCATGCCTTTTTCTCGCACAGAACGACGCAGTTGCAAAAATAGCCGTACTGCTTGGGCAAGACTGCATTTAGTAGAAGAGAAGCAACATTGAGTGGAAAAACAACAAGGAGCTGGAATGCGATGGCGAAAAGTCGTGCCTGGGGCGATACGTATTTGGCCAGGTAAGCAATAAAAAGCTGAGCCATTGCCAGAACTGCCGTGCTGGACTTGACAGTGCGGATGCAATCGAATCCTGCCCGCCGAAGCAAATGCTCGATGCCGTAGCTGGTGTAGCGCGCAAAGTCATAAGGCACTTCGTGCTCTTCCCATGCGAACGGAATTGTTAACAGAAAGCGTCCACCAGGCTTGAGCACTCTTGACGCCTCAGCAAGTACTTCCTCAATGTTGAAAACATGCTCAAAGACTTCAAAGCTCACAACGGAATCGAAACTTGCATCAGGAAAGGGCAAGGTCTTACCGTCATAGAAAACATCCACCTTGCTGTCGGCATGGTCGTGCCCGGACACCTCAATATCGACCCCGGTATAGGACCTTGCCTTCGTAAATAGCGATTCATAGGGTTTCGTTCCACAGCCCAAATCGAGGACACTGCCGCCAACCGCAGGGGAAAGGTCCAGGATCGCTTTGTGCAACCCGCGTCTAACGATGTAAACCGGACTTATCACCACGCCTAGCCAGGAGGGATAGAAGGCCTCGCGTCTTACCCGGCTTCTTAGTTTTTGGAGCATGTATTGAAACGGCATGGGCTGGGCATTATCGATTACAAAGATCCGGCACGGACCTCATGAACGAAGAATTCCCAAAATCGATCCCACCTTCAAGCCCCCCCGGCCAAGTGGTTTAACGGACCGTTTTTGAGATACGTCCCCAAGCGCTGACCAAAAAAGGCGGCCCCATCCCGCGTCAAATGCCCATTGTCAAAAGGAATCAGGGACCCAGCAGGCGTAAACAGGTGGCAGGCCGTGGCGCTGTTGCAAAGCAGGTCGCTTACATCCACAAAACCAGATGGCTCCAGAGTCGATTTCATCAGGCGATTTACGGCCACATGGTCGGCGGAGAACGTGTTTGTATAGGCTTCCCGCTCTGCCGGACTCATCCCGACGAGATTGAGCAAATTAAGCCGCCCGAAGTTCTTTGGCCCAAATATCACAAACTTCGAGCCAAACTCCTTCTCCAGCGCGTCTATGCTCTGGGGCAACATTTCAGCAACCCACTTATCCCAGCGAGACGCAAGCCACACGTAGTCAGCCTGCTTAATGCGCTCTTTGAGTATTGGGTTGTCGTACCTGCGCTCGCCGACGCAGTCCTTTTTTGTTTCAGGCCTCCTGAGAGCAATGAGGGCAGGGTCAACATACAGGTTCCCGCAAACAGCACTCATGGTGAAAGTGGACAGCGAGAGGTTTTTGTCCAGACCTGACTCAGACAATGCATTGACCAGATCCCCGCTAAAACTGTCTCCGATCACAAGGATTTTCGGCTTTCCCGAGGGGGTGAAGTCCCGAAGCTGCAATTCCTCCATCCGTTTCCAAACATAGGCATCAAGAAGCTTTTTTTCGACGATCACCGCCTTGTCGGCTTGCGAGTAACGGCTTGCGAAGCCCTTGTCCCAATGACTACCAGCCGCGAAAGCCCAAAAGAACAGGACGCAAACAAGGCCCGTGGTCAGGGCTTGGGCTGATGCAATACCTGACTTTTTGCGGAAAGGCTGCTCGACGTAACGCCAGCTAAGGTATGCGAGCCCGAAGGTCAGCCCGCCCATGGCCAGAAATGCGAGGGCGCCTGGTTCATCAAGGGCCCTACGTCTGGCAAATGCAAATATGGGCTGATGCCAGAGATAAGCGCTGTAACTCAGGAGGCCAGTACCCACCAGCAGACGACTTCCCAACACGCGCCCGGCGACGTTGTCCGGCGATGCAAGCAGGATGACCAACCCCGCACCCAGAACAGGCAACAACGTGAACAGGCTGGGATACGGCGTGCCTTTTCCGTAAAACAGCACGGCCCAAGCAATCATTACAAGACCAGCAAGACTCACAAAAGAGCCAAGCTGGGGATTAAGTTTTCCAGCGCCTGTAGTTTCTCGCGCCATGTAGAAAGCCAACAATGCGCCGACAAGCAACTCCCATATCCTTGTGTGCAGCATATAAAAGGTAGCTGCCGGGCTGGCATAGGCTCCCTTCTGTGCCAGGCCCAGGCTGACCAGCGCAACAGCCACAAGCAACCACATCATCCTCGTCCTGTTCAGCTTCCATGCAAGCACCAGCAGGAGCGGAAATATCAGGTAGTACTGCTCTTCAACCGCCAGGCTCCATGTATGCAAAAGGGGCTTGAGTTCGGCGGCGGTGTCGAAGTATCCACTTTCCCACCAAAAAAGAACGTTGGAAGAAAATGTCGAGACCGCCACCAGGCTTGCCGAAAACTCTTTCATGTCGCTTGGCAACAGCCACAGCCACGCGAACGGAAGACACACCAACATGACCAAAAAGAGCGCTGGCAGTATCCGCCTCGCCCTGCGTTCATAAAACGACCGCAGCGAGAACGTTCCCGCTGCCTTTTCAGCCAGGATGATGGAGGTGATCAGGTAACCACTTATGACGAAGAACACATCGACGCCAACATACCCACCGCCAAAAGCCTGGAAACCAGCGTGAAACAGAATCACGGGCAGAAGTGCCAGCGCGCGCAGTCCGTCTATTTCCCTTCTGTATTTCATATGGAATGTGAAGGACCTGGACGCGTGTGAACTTCCGGCTTCAAGATGCCAGAATGCCTGCGAACTCTTCGCTCCACATTGCGATCAAATGAGGCGACGTTTTTAAGAATTGATCACGAAATAACTGGATTGCATTCTGACGCGCTGGCTCGTTCCACCATTTCTCAACGTCGTCATATATCGCTGAAACCGCATGAGCCGCTTCCTCCGGCGTATCAAATAAAATTCCGGCTTCGCGCAAGGCGATAAAGCAGGTTTCGGCCTGCGAACTAAGGCGCGTAGTCTGCCGGTCATAAAGAAAAAGAATGATGGGCTTGTTGACGGCGAAGGCCTGCGCGTACGTTGTCGAAAGGTGATCGCAAACATACAACCGGCAATCTGCAAGGCTGTCCTCAAATGATACGGCCCAGGTTTCAACTCTCATTGCCGGAAAATATTGCTTCAGCCGATCAACTATGCCCCACCCATGGTCCTCATAGTGGGGCCTAAAACGAATTTCCTCAAGCAACTGGGAAGGCAGCGACTTCAAAAACCGCATTTGCCTGCTCATGTATTCCGGGAAGGCCGAAGGCAGGCGAGGAAGCTCAAGTACGTATCTAGGCTCGACAGTTGCGCCCCAAAGGATACCGTTCCTTTTGTTGTCAGCACCCAAGAGGGAGCCAGTCATGTTTGTGGCTGGCATGGGGGTTACTTTTGCGTTTACCCTCTCGCGAGTCCAGCCCCATGAGTAAAAGCAGTCAGATATCGCCAGTTCGTGATCTTCCGCTAGTTTGTGCGCCAGCAACCCATAACAGCCACCGTGTTGCGTGCCCAACAGCAAGCTGCCTTTCTCGGCCGACGTCCCTGCCCAGTGCTTGAAATGTTCATCAAAATACCAGCTATTAGAGCTGAGTATGGCTTTGGGCCTGCTCCAGTATTTGCCTCGCGCGTCTTGTCGGAGTGCGTCAAATCCTTCCACAAAACACTGTGGAATATCAGCGGGAAGCATGGCCAACAAGCAACGTGCGAAATCCCCGCCTTCAAATTCAATCCCCGCCAGTTGCTTGCGCTTGTCAGCATCCAGACTGAATGCACGGCATCTATCCAAAGCGCTTGAGCGCGGCCAGATCCTTCCAAAATGCAAGGCCACCAGCTTCCTCAACGACTTCTTTGTGAAGTATGAGGCCTGAAGATGGAGCGTGATTCGGGGGGTTGTACAGAGGTTTGTGATCCCTTCTGCGATACGCATCAAAAATCTGGAGATGAAACTTCGGTTAGGTCGGTGAGGTGTGTACGAAAGCCCAAGCGCTAATGGTTTAAGGGGCATTCGCATACCCAAGAAATGCATTATGTTGGTATAAATCTGAAGGTTATAAGGATCGCTTTTTGCCAATTCCACATGGTGCATAGTGTCGACGGGTGTGACAAACGATTCTTGGGAAAGACCAATCGTCGTGAACCCCGGATATCGGATCATGGCCGTCTTAAGATACAAAAAATGGTCATACATCACTGAAACGTATAGCTGGAGCCATGGCCCAAGCATGATGCGCCAGTAACGGTGATCATGATTAACGTTGTGAAGTACGTTGAGTTTGTTTCCAAGTGCGGGCAGGATACTTTCGTATGTTTCGGTGATGAGGTCATAGGATCGTCGGTCCCAATCGCTTCCTTCGTAAGGACTACCCATTACTTCCGGTTTTAGGCTTCCCCAACTAGCCTTATTTCGAGGCAACAGACACCACTCTCCAGCGAAAACAATGCGGGCAGCGGTATTCCAAAATTGCTCGAGTGCCGTGGTGGCCAGGAAGACGCGCGTGTGGGAGCCAGTATCGGCGTTCATCCAAGATGATCCCAAGCAAGCGGTGTTCCTTTTTTAGCGTCACGCGCGAACACTTTTCCCATAAAAACGCCGGCGAACTTTGTCGGCAAGCCAAAGCCGGGCCGTATAGCGCGCACGTTGTCAGGATTAATTTTCTCTCCTGCCTTTACATCTTTGACAACATAGAGCGAACGACGAAACTGTATGGATTTCTTTTCTGCTTCCAGTGGCCCATAACTGACGCATCCCAGCGCCTGCCATGCTCGCTCTGTCTCCACACGCAACTGCGTCATTTCTGGGGGTTCCATGGAAAATGTGGAATCGACCCCACCATCCGCGCGATTCAACGTGAAGTGTTTTTCTATGACAGTGGCTCCCAAGGCCACGCTGGCGACTGATACACCCACGCCCATGGTGTGGTCAGACAGGCCTACTTCGCAGCCAAACAGCTCCCTCAAATGCGGAATCGTCAAGATGTTGGTATTTTCAGGTGTCGCGGGATAGGTACTGGTGCATTTCAGCAATACCAACTGTGTACATCCCGCCTCGCGCGCAGCATGAACAGTCTCGTCAAGCTCGGCGACTGTGGCCATTCCGGTGGAAATGATCAAAGGTTTACCTGTAGCTGCCACTCGGCGTATCAAAGGCAAATCAGTGTTCTCGAAAGAAGCAATCTTGTAGCAGGGTACTCCCAATTTCTCCAGAAAATCGACTGCAGTGTCGTCGAACGGAGTACTGAAGGCCATCATTCCCAATTGGTTGGCACGATCAAAAATCGGCTTGTGCCACTCCCATGGCGTGTATGCTTCGCCATAGAGTTTGTATAACGAAGTTCCAGCCCACAAGCTTTTGGGGTCGCTGATATGAAACTCGCGTTCATCCAGGTCAAGCGTCATGGTATCTGGCGTGTAGGTCTGAATTTTCAGGGCGTGAGCACCTGTTGCGGCAGCAGCATCCACGATAGCCAAGGCCCGCTCCAGAGACTGATTGTGATTGCCCGACATCTCGGCAATCACAAACGGTGGAGCATCACGTCCGATGGTTCGCATGCCGATTCGAACAATGTCACTTTTTCGCATTGGGTTTGTCCTTGGTGATCTGGATAAAGTAACGATGACCCCGGAGATCGAAAAATGCCGGAAACCTTGAAGGGTCAGCAACGCGCAGCAGATCGAACTGGTCGGCCAAAGACAAAGTGGGGTCAATCCTGCTGTCCATCGGCGTCCGCTTGCGATACATGGTTGGGGAACGCCCATCCTGCCGCCTTGGACTGACTTTTCCAAAATTCTCGACAGCAAAGTCCATCAATCTGATTTCTGCCGCGAACAACTTTGAATTGATTTCATCGAAAGTTTCGTGACCTTCCAGCTCAAAATCAGCCTGGCTCCAAATATCTCCACTGTCCACCGCATCGGCGGCTTCCAGAAGCGTTACCTTGATGGTGGATTTTTTTTCAAGCACCTGCCAGATATGGGGAGACCATCCCCTCCCCAACGGAAGATCGCTGGCATGAATCACCAGTGTCGCGCCATACAAACCACGCACATCCGACTGAATCAGTTCATGGCACGAAATAAGAAAAAGAATGTCTCCGCCAGACAATTGAGCCTTTGCACGTGACAGTTCAATTTGATGCTCAAGCTGGTGCCGCGCCATCCAGTCATCCAGAGAGGCGGTTATCGGATGCTGTGAATCCGAACACAAAATGGAAATTCTCAAGCGGCCTCCTGCAAAACTTCAACCAGACGATCAGCGCCTAATCCGTCAACGAGTGAGAGAGCCGCACGTGACATCTCCCGCAATGCAAAAGGCGACTCTATTGCAATCTTCAGCTCTGTCGAGATTTTTTCAGCAGAAACATCTGTGCACGCACCAAGATATTGTTGCGCCTTGAAATGGGCTACACCTTGCGCAATTTCTATCTGATTTTCTGCAACTGACATCACAAGTGCCGGAAGCCCCAAAGCACATCGCTCCCACGTAGCCGTGCCCGCAGCGCCAACGGCGAGATCGGCAGCATGTATCAGTTCAGCCATGTTCGAAACCTGACGATGGATGCGGGTATTGCGCCGTTTTGCCCCCTGGAATTCCAGCAAGGCGAAATGCGGATTGGAGGCGCCCACAACAATGTCCAGTTCCACCTCAGGCATCTCTAGCATGCAAATGGCTTCCAGCGTCTTCCCGGTTTCATTGGTTGCATCCGTGCCACCAAAAAAAATGAGCAGCTTTTTTACATTCCCGGAACGCTCCCTCAACGTTTGCCGTTGCTGCAAGAATTCGGTCCTTAGCAAAGCATACTGTGGACCCAACAATTGAACGCAGTCTGCATTCAGCAACCCGGTGTAGCGCTGCTGCATGTTGACATACAGGTTTTGATCGAGGAGCACGTCAGCCTGATGGCAGCGGTCCGCAATGTCGTCAATAACCAATACCTTTTTGGCAAAGCCATTGGCAGCGCACTCCCATCGCTTGTCCAGTGCGTAGTGATCAACAATTATCCAATCCCAGGACAAGTCCGCAAGGGCCTCAGCACAGTCTGTGACATCCTGCTGCTGCGTGCTTTCAAGCCAGTTCGCATGTGCCAATGTGTCGCATACATCCCCGCCCCCAATGCTTTCAAAAATCGTTGCGTCATGGCCTTTGCTTTGAAGCACCCGTTGAAGATAGGCCGGTAAGTTGCGGCTTAAAAAGCGGGTATTCACACCACGATTTTTCAGGGCATCTGCCAACGTCAGACACCGCATAAAGTGCCCCAGGCCCATTTGGGCCGATGCATCAACACGGAACGCGACGTTTTTACTTTTCAAGATTAACCGTCACCGCATCAATGCGTCTTGAGCCGCTGAATAATCCTGTCCAGATCATGCGGGGTATCGATGTCAGAAACCTGTTCGGGGGGTATGACAAAACCCTTCAGGCGCTGACCATAAAAAGTCTTCTCGCGTATCAGGGCCTCGCGCCGGGCCCAGTAAAAGCTGCCATTGCTGACAACCAGGTTCGGGTATTGCTGGGACTGAATCCCACGCCACTCCGGCCACATATAGGAAAGGTTTCCCTGTGAATCTGCCTTGAGCGCTTGGACCGGGTGATGCTCATACTCGGACACACCCATCACAAAATCGGCATCAGAATCCCCAATCAGCTGTTCGCATGACGACAACAATGTTGATGATTTCAGGAACACTGCCGTTGCGTAGATGCAGCACAGAATTTGTATGTCGGGAACCGCTGCGAGAGCATGCAGGCAAACCTGTACAACAGTCGAACGATCTTGCGCGATCTCAGCCGGGCGCGCTATGACTTCTGCGCCATATTTCCTGGCGACATCGGCAATTTCAGCATCTTCAGTCGAGACAAACACGTGCTCAAAAAGGCCGGAGTCCCTGGCCGTGCCAATTGCATGCGCGATCAGCGGCATTCCGCCTACCTCCACGATGTTTTTACGCGGCAGTCTTTTCGACCCGCCACGGGCAGGGATAAGGGCCGCGATTGACATACGTTTCAGATCACCCGGAAGGTGACACTTGGCGTGTCGAGGGCCGCCTCACCTGATTTCTCCGGGGGATTTTCCGGATTGAAATACATGCGCCTGTTGGCCTCTGAGAAGGTGCGCTCAGTTGAAGGGGCCACACGGGCCTTCTCTTCCGCGGCGCTTACCTCATGAAGAAATACAGCGTCCTGGGGAGTCCAGACGCCGTCCGTGCCCTTTCGCCACAACTTTTCATCACGCATCGGCTCTACCCAGTCGTAAAACTCCTGTTTTGTTATGCCGAGAAATTCGCAATAGGTTTTCAGTGTGGATGGCTCACGCGCGTCGTAACGTTTGACCATGGCCATGCCCTGCTCCCTGGTCATGCGCCCGTGGCGAATCTCCATGCTTGCATCATCCGTGGCACGCCCGTAACCAAATTTCAGGTATTTCAGGTAATCATGCACATCGTTGGCATGGTCTTCAATCTTGCCGTGGAGGTTAAAAGTGCGCTCGCGTTCGTAAGTAATTGGCGCAAAATTCCACTCCCTCATCATGATTTCTGCCTGGGCCGTTGCATTCCATGGGAGAAAATTGGAAAGGTAGATCCCCCGAACTTCAACACGCGCAATGTCTTCGTCGGAAGGATAAATGTAGGGTGCTATGTCCTGCTCGGTGATGCCGCCTTTTCCGACCAGGTCCTGCGGCTCATATCCGCGCATGTCGTGCTCCTTGCGCGTCCACCGCGTGAATTCGACAAAGTCCTCCAGTGAAACAATACCAGTGAGCTCAGCGAATCCGTGTTCACCCCACACAATCAAGGGAATATTGCGCTCCACTGCAACCTGGAAGGGATAGGTACGAATGCCGGCGTGATAGTGCCAGGTCAGGTCGCCAACGGTCTGCAGCATGTGCCGCGAAATACGACGCACCGAATCCAGGCCAGCGGTGTATCGCACAAAGTCGCATCCGGACTTCTCAACGAGGTTGTAGAGATTGCGATTGCCCGCAGGCGTGTTGTAAGCATGGTTGAATGTCACCAGCAAGGGGTTCATTCCGAACTTTTCCTTGAGGAGCCATACCTGATAGTGCGAGTCCTTGCCACCTGACACCGGAACAATGCAGTCGTGACTGTTGCCCCTCTTTTTGGCCATACGCTTGGCCTCTTCAAGAATATCCCGGAACATGTCGGACCGCTCATCCCAATTGATATCAAGCTTCTTGCTGCGGCTTTCGTGGTATCTGCAACCACTGCAAATGCAATCCTCATCAAAAATGATGGTCGGCTTGGCGTTCTCCGGGTAAAGGCATCTTGCGCAATATCTCATCTGGGTTCCCGATGTTTTAAGTTGAAAATTCGCAGTCACACTACCGGCGATGGCTTCGCCGTTGACAGGCTTTGCCCCTGTGTCCGCACAAAAACGCCCGCTTCGGCAAGAAAGGTTTTTGCCTTCCGCGTGCTTTGTTCTGTGTAATGAAAGAGGTTTGCGACTGCGACGGCCGCCGCGCCGGCGTCTATGCCCTGCACAAGATGGTTCCAGGTGAACACGCCCCCAAAGGCGATCACTGGAACCTGGACTGATTCACAAACGCTACGCAGGGATTCCAGATCGTAGCCCCGCCGCGCACCATCATGGTCGACCGAGTTGAAGAATATTTCACCCGCCCCGAGTTCAACGGCACGCCGTGCCCAGGCCGAAGGGCTGGACTCAATCACGCGAGAAGATCGATCCACCACAATTTGGGGAGCGCCCTCATCGTTCCGCTTGACATCCATGGAGGCCACGATGCACTGCTTTCCGTAACGCATGGCGAGTCGGGTCACCATCTCCGGGTTGTCGGCCACTATGGTGTTCACCACCAGTTTGTCAGCACCACTGCGCAACAGCTTTTGCGCGTAGCCCTCATCATCTATCCAGCCGCCGACTGCCAGCGGTACGAAGCACTGGCTCGATATCCGCTCAACAATTCCTGCGAATTTTTCCTTACTTTCGGAGCTTCTGGTCACGTTCAGAATGACAATTTCGTCGACGGCCCACTTGTTAAAAGCCTCCATGGCGTGAACAGCGTCGTAGTGAATCACGTTCGTGTGCTTGAAGCGCACACTCTGAACCACCTGTCCATCACGCAGGATAAGTACCGCAATGAGGCGCTTTTTTAACAAGGCAGCTCCACATAATTGCGAATCATGCCAAGGCCGAATCCCTGACTTTTTTCGGGATGAAACTGAATTCCCCAGACATTTCCGCGCTGGATAATGGAGTCAAACCTATGGCCGTAGTCCGTTGTGGCTATCACGTCCGCCGGGTCGCTACATTCCACGCGGTAGCTGTGGACAAAATACGCGTCGCTTCCCGACTCAAGTTTCGCAAACATCGGGTCATCGCGCGAAAAATCCACGCCGTTCCATCCCATATGCGGCACAGGGAGCCCGCTGTCCGCAGGAAAGCGGCTGACTTTCGCTGAAAACCAGTCAAGTCCCTGGTGGATGCCATCCTCTTCAGATACCGTACACATCAACTGCATGCCCAGACAAATGCCAAGGATGTGAGCGCCTGCAGCGCGTCGCTCATCCAGGGCTGCGTCAAGACCCGTTTCACGCAGGCACGCGATAGCCTGCGAAAAAGCACCCACACCGGGCAGAATAATTTTTTGATGCTGCCGCAACTGCATGGGATCCGACACAAAAACGGCATGCCCCCCCAAATGCTCGACAGCGTTCTGGACTGAGCGCAGATTGCCCATTCCATAATCGACAATGGCAACAGGAGCCAGACTCATTTCTCCAGGTCTTCCCACTGAATTCTTTCCCCGGCCTTCAAGGCCCGGGTGAGTCGTTTCGACAGGACCTCGTCGAGCCGATCCGGTGTGATTCCCGTACCAGGGCGGCGATAGTCCAGGTCTGTCTCTTTCAGGACATGACCTGGCGCAAGGTCAGCCGCTACATGCAGGCTGCGCCGTATTGCATTTCGCTTGACGCGTTCGGCGTCTGAAAATACCCGCCGCGAGTTCCCAAGGGCGGTCTCGATCTCACGAACGACCTCGACAAACCGCCGCATGTCCTGTGGTTCCAGCGACATGACATGCTCTACAGAGCGAGTGGTGCGATCCTCTGTGATGGTTTTTTCAAGCATGTTGGCCCCGACCGCCAGGGCCGCAATGTCCATGTCCCATCCGGCACTGTGGTCAGAGAACGCGACCGGACACCCAAAAAGGCTTTTGATTGTGGGAATCACACGCAGGTTGATACTCTCCAGGTGCGCGGGGTATCCCGAAGGACAATGGTGAATGACGATATTTTCGTTTCCTTCTGCGCGGATGGCATCAACCGCCAGTTCAATCTCGCCCAGCGATGCCATTCCGGTGTCCAGCTGAATGCACAGGCCCGTTCTGGCGGCATAGCGAATGAAGGGAATATGGTTGACGTCAGCGGAAGCGATCTTGATGGACTGGCAGCCGATTTGAACCAGAAAATCCACGTCTTCGTGAAAGCATGCGGTCGCAAAAAAGGCCAAGCCTATTTCGTCGCAATAGCGCTTCAGTTCCCGCCATTCATCAAGCTTCAAATAGCGGCGGACCAAAATGTCGCGCAGAGGCTCCGTGACAGTTTCCATGGCACCGGTTTTCGCATCGACCAACACCTGGTAGGTGAATGGAAGCAGGGGATCAGCGACCAGCCGCATGGGGTCAAACACCTGAAACTTGATGGCGTTCCCCCCTGCCTCTCTGGCGTATTTGGCCAGACGCTTGGCCGATTCCAGCCCTTGATGCGTCGGACCCGCTTCAAAAGTAATGAAACACGGCGAGTCTTCGCTCACAGGAATTCCGTTGATCTGGATAACAGTGCTGCTTTTGCTCATGATGGAATTTTGACCTCTTGTTGATTGACCAGTTTTTTCAATGCGCTGACCACGGTGTCCTGCTGAGCATCCGTCAGCGCCGGAAACATCGGTAGCGTGATTGCTCTTTTGTAGTATTCCTCTGCGGCTGGAAAATCACCGGCACTGAAGCCCAGTTTTCGATAGTAGGGCTGGAGGTGAACGGGTATGTAGTGGACATTGACCCCTATCCCGACGGCGCGCAAAGATTCGAACACTTGCCGATGCGCCCCAGCCGGCGCACCGGAATGCATACGAACAACATACAGGTGAAGTCCCGAATAGCTGTCGGGATGCTGCAAGGGGATCGCAACATTGACATCCGAGAGCAGCTTGTCATAACGGGCAGCGATGGCGTGGCGCTTCGACACAAATTCGTCGAGTCGGCGCATCTGGCTCAGGCCCAAGGCCGCCTGGATGTCCGTCATCCTGTAGTTGAAGCCCAATTCAACCTGTTCGTAATACCAGGGGCCGTCTGGCTCACGCGTCATCTCGCGGGGATCACGTGTGATTCCATGACTACCCAACATACGCATGCGTTTTGCCAGTTCAGGATCGTTGGTCGTCGCCATGCCCCCCTCACCGGTCGTGATGATCTTTACCGGGTGGAAGCTGAAAACAGTAATGTCGCTGTAGCGGCAATTGCCGACTGGTTCGTTGCAGTATCTGCCACCGATGGCATGAGAAGCATCCTCAATGACCCTGAACCCATATTCCAGGCTCAGGGCATGAATGCCAGCCATGTCACAAGATTGCCCGCACAAATGCACCGGAATGACAACTCTGGGCAATGAACCGCTTTTCTTTGCAGCAAGCAGTTTTTCTTTCAACCGGTCGACGCTCATGTTGTAGGTCACGGGATCAATGTCTACAAAATCGACGGAGGCGCCGCAATAAAGTGCACAGTTTGCGCTTGCCACAAACGTAATCGGCGTTGTCCAGACGATGTCTCCCTTCGCGACGCCCAAAGCAAGGCATGCCACGTGCAAGGAGCTCGTGGCACTGTTTGCCGCAACAGCATGGGCAACCCCGCAATAACTTGCCATGGCCTGCTCGAACTTTGGAACAGTGGGGCCTTGCGTCAGGAAGTCCGATCGCAGGACCTCTGCCACTGCAGCCATGTCCGCGTCGTCAATGTCCTGTCGGCCATACGGAATCAGGTTCATCATATTTTGCCGATTTTTTCGCGGTTTTGATCAATCCAGGTGCGAAGCATGTCAACACTCATCCAGTCCGTGTTGTTGTCAGAACTGTAGGTAAAGCCAGGATCAACCAGCTTGCCGTCATCAATGCGCAACGGGTCCTGGCTCCAGTTGTGGATTGCAGGAAGTATCTTGTAATAGTCATCGTATTCGTAGGTGTGCGGCGCATCTTCAGAGCCGATCATCTGCTCATGTAGCTTCTCCCCCGGCCTGATGCCTATGATTTCATGGCGCGCGTTTGGGGCAACAGCCAATGCCACGTCTGGCATCTTCATCGAAGGTATCTTTTTCACATAAATTTCACCACCCACCATGTTCTCGAAGGCATGCCACACCAGACCCACGCCCTGCTCCAGCGTAATCATGAAACGCGTCATTCGCGCATCGGTGATAGGCAAAATTTCCTTGTCGGCAATCGACATGAAAAAAGGAATCACAGAACCGCGGGATCCCATTACATTTCCATAGCGGACCACAGAAAAGTGGGCATCGTTTGCCGTTGAATATGAATTGCCGGCGATAAACAGCTTGTCGGAGGTAAGCTTTGTTGCCCCGTAAAGATTGGCGGGACTGCTGGCCTTGTCGGTCGACAGCGCTACTACCCTTTTGACACCCTGGTCGATGCAGGCGTCAATCAGGTTCATCGCACCAATCACATTGGTCTTCACGCACTCAAAGGGGTTGTACTCAGCCGTCGGCACAATTTTGGTCGCAGCAGCATGGACAACGTAGTCGATTCCCTTGAGCGCGCGCGAGAGGCGATCCTTGTCCCTCACATCACCAATGAAGAAACGGACCCTGTCATCCTCGCCATAGAGCTTGGCCATTTCCCACTGCTTCATCTCATCGCGGGAGTAGATCACCATGCGACGGGGGTTGTACCTGGCCAGCGTCATTGGCACAAACGTGTGCCCGAAGGAGCCCGTGCCCCCCGTGATGAGGATGGACGAATTTTTCAGCATGTGCATACTTTCTGGATTCTGGCCTTCAGGCCGTGTGACTCACAATTTCCTGATATGTGCCGGTGCGTGTGATGACGCCGCCACCAAGCTCAACAATCAACGAACAGTTTCTGAGCGTTGTCAGGCGGTGTGCGATGATGAGAATGGTGAGCGTCTCGCTCAGACCCTCAATGGCCTGCATCACGGCAAGCTCTGTTTCATTGTCCAATGCGCTTGTGGCCTCGTCAAAAATGATCACATCGGCACGCTTGTAGAGGGCGCGGGCAATGCCGATGCGCTGCCGCTGACCGCCAGACAAGCGTACGCCGCGCTCACCCACCGAAGTCTCGTAACCACGCGGCCAGGTCTCTATGAGGTCCGCAATCTGTGCCTGCTGCGCGGCAAGCCTGACCCGCTGGCGATCAATCTGATCTTTCGGCTGGCCGAAGGCAATGTTATCTTCAATGGAACTGTCAGCGAGGAAAATGGCCTGCGGCACATGCGCAATATGCGCCTGCCAGTTACGGCTGTTGGCAACCGTCACTTTCTGGCCGTCGACCTCGATGGAACCAGACCCCGGCTCAAGCAAGCCCATGACCACGTCAAGCAAGGTGCTCTTGCCGCTGCCGGTGGCGCCTATGAAGCCCACACGACTTCCCTTCTCAATGGTCAGTCCGATGTCCTTCAACACCCATGCCGCCCCGGATGCATATTGAAAGGAAAGGTGGCTGAGAACAATGCTGCGCTGAAACGGGAGCGGCGCAGCAGCGGGCTGCCCTGCGTGGTCCGGCATAGGCTGGTCAAGCAGTTCTATCGCATCCTGCAAAGAGGCCTGTCCTGTCTGGATATTGGCCCAGGACGCATAAGCCTGCTGCAGCACCGGCAGCAGGCGCTGGGCGCCCAGCGCAAGTGCACCCAGAACAGGAATGGCATTTGCCACCCCCCCGGGTTGCTGCGCCAGCGCAAAAGCAAGGGCGGCAATCAGCAGCATGCCCAGCGCTTCCATTCCGTAGCGTGGAGCTGCCTGAATAAAAAAGCTGTTGCCCTGCGCCCTTCGCAGAGGGCGATCTGACGACTGATAGGCCGTGCAATAGGCAGCCTGCGTTCCGTCAATCAATACGTCCCGAATTCCTCCAAGACCTTCCTGGAGGGACTTGATAACCTGGGTTGATTCACGCGCCTGCATCTGGCTGTCCAGCAACATGCGCTTGCGGGACAGCCCGATGATCACCGCATAAATTAGCCCGAAACCGCCGAAGGCTGACAGGGCAATCACAGGGTCTACCGACAGCATGGCCAACAGGATGGCAGCCAGCATTACAGCGGAGCTGATCAACGTCAACAGGGGAACAATGGTCGTATAGATGACGCCATTGGCTTTGCCAGATATGCCGTTAATGACCTCGCTGCTGTTTCGTGCAACATGAACCGCATAAGGCTGATACAGGGTGCGGCGATAAATGTCGCTGCTCAGGTCTGCGCCTGTTGCAAAGGAGAGGCGCGTGGTTGCCCACAACAGCGCAAGGCGCATCGCACCTGCAGTGACCGCGGCGGCGCCAAAAGCAAGGGTCAGCGGCAGCAGCAACTCATCCGCAGAACGAATATTCAGGGCCCGAATCATCGGTTGCGCGAGGGGGTGTTCAAAAACGCGCCCAGGAGAAGTCAGCACACCCAGAAACGGCAGGACTGCACCTATGCTCAAAATCTCGGCAAACGACGCCACGATCATCAGGCCCAGCAGCAGGCAGAACTGCCCGCGCCGCCGCACAGGAATGTGACGCCAAAGCCTCGGCAACAGGCGGGATATGGGTTGAATGGCGTGCGAATGCAAGGCGGTGTCAGACCGCAGGGGCCATGAATTGGAGTGGTAAGGAACAGCAGGTCATCTGGCCACTCCTATTTCGAACCCATATCCGCGGCCTGTTGCCGAAGGGACTCTATTTCAAGCCTCAACTGTTCATACTCTTCCATCTTGCTTTTCAGGAACCTCCGCGTCAGTCCCGCCTTTTCCGCAATGCCGGCTGGTGTCAGCAAATAAGCGTAGGCAAGCTTGCTTTTACTTCCCTGGAAGTTCTGCATCTTTAGCAGGCCCTTGTCCAGCAGGGCATTGAGGCAATAGTTGGCCTTTCCAAGGCTGACGCCCAATGCTCTCGCCAAATCGCGTTGACTCATTTGGGGGTTGGTCTCCAGAAGACGTAGCACCTGGAAGTGCGTCTCCTCATGCAAAGCGCTTTTAGAAGCCATGCCGAAGGATGAAGAGATGCGACTGCGCGGCAGGGAAAAATCTGGCCGCAGAAATCCAGCGCCAAGGCGTCCCAAGGTCCTTCCGCATGGAAAAAATCATTTGTTCAAACATTGAACGAATGCTATCACGCGTCTCCCCAAAAAAGGAAGTGTTCCAGCCGTGAAACCAGCATTTCGCCAGTAGAGAGCTTGGCGCTTCAGCAAATTCAAAGAGCTCGCTCTTTGAATCCAAGCGCTGCGCGCACCCGATGCTGCTTGGCCGCCAAAGCAGGATCTTTTGCAGCCCTCTTCCAGGCTCCGTCAAGCAAAACCCACAAGATCGTGAGGCACGCGCCGAACAATGCGGATCCAACGGCAATCAATGTCTTGTTGGGCGCAGAAGGCTCCAGCGGCAAAGTCGGCTCCTGCAACAGAACATCCCGCGAAAGACCCTCAACGCTATTTTCAAGATTCCGTATTTCTGCCGAATAGCGCGACTCCATCTCACTCAGGGCGATCATGGATGCACCAAGGTCGTTGCGTACACCCGATCTTCTCTCTGTTCCGCTGTTTTGAGCCAGACGTGCCAGTTGCTGACGAACCGACTCAAGCGATGATTTTGCATAGTTCAGACGCTTTGTGAGGCTTTCCGTATCACGGGGGCCGGGAAGTGTAGTTTTAAGCCATGCATCGATGATGGCATTGGCGGTGGCCTGCGCCTCTACCGGAGTCTTGCCTGTCACATCAAGCCGCAAGAGAAAATCCTTGCCGACAACGGCCTTGCCGCGGCCAGCGAGTTCGGCGCGCGCGAGCTGAAGGGGCCGCCCCTCCGCGAGCTTGAGAGTGGCTATCGCCGGGTCCAGCACCACAGGCGTGAGCATTGTGCTGGCGGCCTGCATTGCCGTGGGTGGCGGGGCCACAAGCTGCAACGCCCCAGAGGGCGGTGTTGCAGGCAAGGACAAAATAGCGCGGCTGGTATAACTTTTAGGCAGCGTATAGCTCACAGCCAGGCCGATCATCCCTGCAACGAGTGGGAGCAGGACCAACAGCTTGAGGTTCTCGGCGACCATGCCCAACAGATCCAGCAGGTCAAACCCTTGTTCTTCTATTTCTTGCATTGCTCTTCACTCCAGAATTCTGCGATTATCCCTAACTATTTCATCCGGATCGCCCAAAAAGAGGGGGGCGTCAGCGAAAGAAAGACCTGCCTGGTCCTTCCGAGAAACTTCTGGGGTCCCGTTTGCCAGCGGCCAATGGATGTTCAGCATGGGGTCATTCCAGATAATGCATCTCTCATGCGCAGGGGCGTAGTAATCGGTGGTTTTATATAAAAAATCAGCAGAATCGCTCAATGTCAGGAACCCATGTGCAAACCCTGGCGGGACCCATAACTGCCGCCGATTAGCCCCGGACAATTCCACACCAACCCATTTGCCGAGCGTGGCAGAAGATTCACGCAGGTCGACTGCTACGTCAAACACGGTACCGCTCACAACACGAACCAGCTTTCCCTGCGGTTGACTTATCTGATAGTGAAGGCCGCGCAACACGCCCCGTTCCGATCTTGAATGGTTGTCCTGCACAAAATCCAGATCAAGACCAGTGGCGTTCTGAAACCCGCGCCTGTTAAAACTTTCAAGGAAAAAACCGCGCGAATCGCCAAAGACCTCTGGTTCAATCACAAGCACGTCAGCGATAGCCGTAGGCGTGACCTTCATTGCGCGCTACTTTCTCCGACAAGACGCAGGAGATACTGGCCATAACCGCTTTTCACAAGCGGCTCTGCCAGCCTGGCAAGCTGCGATCTGTCAATAAATCCACTTCTCCAGGCAATCTCCTCAAGGCAGGCTATTTTCAGACCCTGCCTATGCTCCAGTGTTGCAATGAATTGCCCAGCTTCAAGAAGGCTGTCATGGGTGCCGGTATCGAGCCACGCATATCCGCGCTGCATGATTTGCACGTTAAGGCGGCCCTGCTGCAGGTAGGCCTGGTTGACGGCAGTGATCTCGAGCTCGCCACGCGCGCTGGGCTTGATGGATTTGGCAATGTCGACCACTTTTTCATCGTAAAAATACAGGCCGGTCACGGCATAGCTACTTTTGGGCTGCGCCGGTTTCTCCTCGATGCTGCTGGCTTTGCCTGCCCCATCAAAGGCAACCACCCCGTAACGCTCGGGGTCCTGGACGTGATAGGCAAAAACCGTTGCGCCCTTCTTGCTCGCGTCAGCCTGCGTCAATAATTTTTGCAGGTCATGCCCATAAAAAATGTTGTCGCCCAGAACCAGCGCGCTGGGAGCGCCATCCAGAAACCTTTCACCAATGATGAAGGCCTGCGCGAGGCCATCCGGTGTGGGCTGCACCGCGTACTGAAGCTTCATACCCCACTGGGAGCCATCGCCCAGCAGTTGTTCGAAACGGGGCGTATCCTGCGGCGTGCTGATAATGAGGACTTCGCGTATGCCTGCGATCATCAGTGTGCTGAGCGGGTAATACACCATGGGCTTGTCATACACCGGCAGCAGCTGCTTGCTGATGGCGAGTGTGGCGGGGTGCAGGCGGGTACCCGAGCCGCCCGCGAGGACTATGCCTTTGCGTAGTGTCATGAAGAAGTTTCAGGTTATTTCGGCCAGCAGACGGGCGACGCCCGACTGCCATGCGGGTAGCTCAAGCCCAAAGCGTGCGCGAAGTTTAGCCGTGTTCAGACGTGAATTGGCAGGCCGGACTGCAGGGGCCGGAAAGGCGCTGGCAGACACGGCGTCCACGGTATCCGGCGAAGCCTTGAGAGGCCGGCCAGCCTTGCACGCCTCGCCCAGCACAAACTGCGCGTAGCCATGCCATGATGTTTCGCCAGCGGCTGCAAGGTGGTACGTGCCCGCGGCGTCAGCCGTATTTTCCGAAAGCGCGCTCCTGGCGATGTGCGCAGTCACATCGGCCAGCAGATCCGCCCCGGTAGGCGCCCCGAACTGGTCGTTGACGACCGTCAGCCTGTCACGTTCACCCGCCAGCCTGAGCATTGTTTTTGCAAAGTTGCCGCCCCGCGCTGAGTAGACCCAGCTGGTCCGCAAAATGATGTGCCTGGCGCAGGCCGCTGCAATGCGCTGCTCACCCTCCAGCTTTGTCCTGCCATAGACACTCAAGGGGCCAGTGGGGTCAGCTTCTTCCCAAGGCCTGCTGCCACTGCCGTCAAAAACATAATCGGTGGAATAGTGCACCAGCCATGCATCCACCCGAGTTGCAGCCTCCGCCAGCACACCCGGTGCGACCGCATTCACATCCTGCGCAGTTTGTCGGTCACTTTCAGCCTTGTCGACAGCCGTATAGGCCGCCGCATTGACGATGACATCCGGCCTGATCCTGTCTACTGTGTTTGCCAGGCCTTGCGCGTTGGAGAGATCGCCACAAAAATCAGTGCTGCCCCTGTCCAGCGCAACAAGCTGGCCGAGGGGTGCCAGGCTGCGCTGCAACTCCCATCCGACCTGTCCGGCAGACCCCAGCAGCAGTATTTTCAAGCGACCGCCTTCTGCGATTGCCCGTATTGCAGGGTGGTCCACTTGCGGTAGGCGCCACTCTGGACCTGCTCTACCCATCGCGCATTGTCCAGATACCACTGCACGGTTTTGCGGATGCCGCTGTCAAAGGTCTCGGCAGGCTGCCAACCCAACTCAGCCTGGATCTTTGCTGCGTCTATGGCGTAGCGGCGGTCATGCCCCGGCCTGTCCTTCACGTGTGAAATTTGCAGCTTGTAGCTGGCGCCATCCCGCCTTGGCCGCAACTCATCGAGCAGCGCGCAGATGGTGTGGACAATGTCAATGTTGGGCTTTTCATTCCATCCACCCACGTTGTAAACCTCACCGGTCCGGCCTGCCTCCAGCACCCGGCGGATCGCGCTGCAGTGGTCTTTCACATACAGCCAGTCGCGTATCTGCATGCCATCGCCATAGACCGGCAGGGCTCTGCCCGCCAGAGCATTGACGATCACCAGCGGTATGAGTTTTTCAGGGAAATGGTAAGGGCCGTAGTTGTTGCTGCAATTGGTGGTCAGAACCGGCAGGCCGTAGGTGTGGTGATAGGCACGTACCAGATGGTCGCTGGCAGCCTTGCTCGCCGAATAAGGGCTGTTCGGCTCATAACGATGTGTCTCGGTAAAAGCCGCATCAGCATCGCCGAGAGAACCGTACACCTCATCTGTTGAGACGTGCAGGAAACGGAAATCTGTTTTTGCGGCTCCGGTCAGTCCGCCCCAATAGGCCCGCGCAGCCTCAAGCAGGTGAAATGTGCCGACGACGTTGGTCTGGATGAAATCTTCCGGCCCATGAATGGATCGGTCGACATGGGATTCCGCTGCAAAGTTGACGATGGCCCGTGGATTGTGGGTTCGCAGCAGTTCTGCGACCAGCGCCAAATCGCCGATATCGCCTTTGACGAAGGCATGCTGGAGGTTGCCATCGAGTGATGCCAGGGTGTGCAGATTACCTGCATAGGTGAGTTTATCCAGGTTGACCACCGGCTCGTCAGACTGGCTAAACCAGTCCAGCACAAAATTGGCGCCTATAAAACCGGCGCCACCGGTAACGAGAAGCATGGAAATCCTTGTTGACGATGCAGTTGCTGCCGCGACAAATTATCCCATGCCCCCCGGGCGGGCGGGCGTACCCATCCCTGTCCTCTCAGAAGTGGATTCCGCGCATCATCTGCTGCATGGCCACGGCTTCGGCTGACAGCTGCGGTTTGGCAGCCTTGTCACCCGGTTTTGCGCCCTTGGCCGCCGACGAATCCGGGAACATGCGGAAGCTGGTGTTCATGGCGATCTGCGCGATACGCGGCACCAGCGCATGCATGACCTGGCCGGTGATGCCCAGGCGGGTAGCGATACGCACCGGTTTGGAGATGCAGGCATCAGCAATCATGTCGGCAGCTTCTTCGGGCGACAGCGTTGGCACATTGTTGTAGAGGTTGGTCGGCGCAATCATGGGCGTGCGTACCAGCGGCATGTTGATGGTGGTAAAGCTGATGCCTACGTCGGCAAATTCGCTTGACGCGCAACGGGTCCATGCATCCAGAGCCGCTTTTGAAGCCACGTATGCAGAAAAACGTGGCGCATTGGTCAGAACGCCAATGGAGCTGATATTGACGACATGGCCCTTGTGTTTGGCAGCCATACCAGGCAGCAGGCCCATGGTCACGCGCAGGCAGCCAAAGTAGTTGAGCTGCATGGTGCGCTCGTAATCATGAAAGCGGTCATAACTCGCTTCAATGGCGCGACGTATTGACCGGCCGGCGTTGTTGATCAAAAAGTCAACGCCGCCATGATTGGCGATCAGCTCCTTGATGAAGCGGTCGCAGTCGGCCATGTCGGCGATGTCAGCCGGATAAGCGATGAAGTTATAGCCTTTGCCCTTGGCCTCCTTGCAGGCTTCATCCAGCTTGTCCTGGTCACGGCCGCAGATGACGGTGATGGCGCCGGCATCCGCAAACTTGTGCGCTGCGGCCAAACCGATGCCCGATGAACCGCCTGTGATCAGCACCACCTTGCCGTTGACGGCGCCGCGCAGCGAACGGTCGATGTGCAGGTCGGGATCGAGGTGACGCTCCCAGTAGTCCCACAGGCGCCAGGCGTAGTCCTTGAGATTGGGTACGGCAATACCAGAACCCTTGAGGGCAGCGGTCATGTCGCGGCTGTCAAAGCGCGTCGGATAGTTGACAAAAGTCAGCATGTCTTCAGGCAAGCCAAGATCAGCCAGCACGGCATTGCGGATGCGGCGCACCGGGGCCAGGGCCATCAGACTTTTCTTCACGCCGCGCGGGATGAAACCGAGCAACGCTGCATTGACAAACAGGTTCATTTTGGGCGCATGCGCAGCGCGGCTGAAGATGTCCAGTACATCGCCCACGCGGTAACCCACCGGATCTACCAGATGGAAACACTTTTTGCTGATGCCAGCCTTGTGGCTGATGTGGTCAAGCGCATCAACGACAAAGTCAACCGGCACGATATTCACGCGCCCGCCTTCCAGGCCCACGGCCGGCATCCACGGGGGCAACAGCTGGCGCATGCGCTGGATCAGCTTGAAGAAGTAGTAAGGACCGTCAATCTTGTCCATCTCGCCGGTGGTGCTGTCACCGACCACCATGGCGGGGCGGAACACCGTCCACGGCACCTTGCATTCCTTGCGCACGATCTTTTCGCTCTCGTGCTTGGTCATGAAGTAGGGGTGTTCGTAGTTCTCGGCTTCCTCGAACATGTCTTCGCGGAACACGCCTTCGTACAGTCCTGCGGCCGCGATGGATGACACATGATGGAAATGCCCGGCCTCGACGGCCTTGGCAAACTCGATGGTGTTGCGGGTACCGTCGATATTGACAGCGACCTGGCTTTCTTCATCGGCACTCAGGTCATACACAGCTGCCAGATGGTAGAAGTGATCAACCTGCCCCTTGAGCTTTTTGATGTCCTCAGTGCTTACGCCCAGCTTCCTGCTGGTGAGGTCGCCATGCACAGCGATCGCCCTTGCGGGGCTGACGCCCCAGTACGCCCTTAGCGCAGCGACCTTGTCCGCGCTTTCCTTGCGAATCAGGAAGGACACCGTCGCCCCCTTGCGGTCCAGCAGTTTTTTCACCAGGCGCTTACCGATAAAGCCGGTGGCACCGGTGACGAAATAGTGCGTTGTCATGGTTATGGTGTCTTTCCGCTGAGGGCAAATCAAAGCCCGATTCTTGCCGAAAGCCATGCGGTCCCTATTCAGCAAAAACCCGCGCCTCCTGCACTTCTAGAACCCGGCACCTAAATGATGGCGCTTACAGGGCTTATATTTTGGGATGTGCATGGCGACACTGCCGCGCAATGTCATTTCATATTCTTCAGGAGCAAACCATGGTCAAGAAACTGCAAAAAATGAGCGCTGACAAAAAATCCGGACCCCAACTGTCGGGTGCCGTCAAGGAGTCCGCGCAGCAGATCTGGCTGGCCGGCCTGGGCGCTTTCTCAAAGGCACAGGAAGAAGGCGGCAAGGTGTTCGAGACCCTGGTCAAGGAAGGCCTGTCCATACAGCGCAAGACGCAGGCCGTGGCCGAAGAAAAAATCTCCGTGGCTACCAGCAGAATGGCCAGCATGGCGACAGATATCCAGTCCAAAGCAGGGAACCAGTGGGACAAGCTGGAAACGATTTTCGAAGACCGCGTAGCCAAGGCACTGAACAAGCTGGGCGTGCCTTCTGCAAAAGATGTCGATGCGCTGATCGCCCGCATCGACGAACTGAACCGCAATGTGCAGAAGATGAGTGCGAAGGCCCCGGCAAAGACAGCGGTTAAAGCTCCAGCCAAAACTGCCGCAAAACCCGCTGCGAAGAAAATCGTTGCCAAGCGGCCCGCAGCACGAAAATCCGCCTGATGCAGGCTGACTAAAAAAATGGGGACGATGTCCCTTTTTTTATGCCTTGTTTCACTTGCGTTCAGGATATTCAACCGCACAAGCTTTGCTGCATCGCAACAAATACTGCACTGATCTGCCCTATCTAAAATTTCAAGCATGAGCACTGCAAGGTCTTCAAAGAGCAAACGCGCAGGCCATCCGCCGCGCATAGGGCTGGCACTTGCCGGCGGCGGCCCGCTGGGGGCAATTTACGAAATCGGTGCCCTGTGTGCGCTGGATGAGTCCATGCAGGGCATCTCATTCACAAAGCTGCATCACTATGTTGGTGTGTCTGCGGGGGGTTTTATTGCTGCCGGACTTGCCAATGGCATGACACCGCGCGAGCTCTGCGCTTCGTTTATTGAAAACGATCACGAGATTTCAGAGGTTTTCGATCCAGCCTGGCTGATGGTGCCCGCCTATGGTGAATTTTTGCGTCGCAGCATCACCCTGCCTGGCCTCGCGCTGTCGGCGCTGTGGCGCGCCACACTGGGCGGCAAGTCGCTGCTCAATGCAGCTGAGGCACTGGGTCCCGCGCTGCCGACGGGCATCTTCAGCAACGACGAGATCGACTTGCGGCTGACGAAGCTGTTCTCAAAACCAGGCCGCACCAATGACTTCCGCGAACTGTCAGCATGCCTGACCCTGGTTGCCACCAACCTCGACACTGGCGATGCGGCGCCCTTTGGCCGGCCCGGCTGGGACCATGTACCCATTTCCAAAGCCGTGCAGGCCAGCTCTGCCTTACCGGGACTTTTCCCGCCCGTGGAGATCGACAACCAATACTTCGTCGACGGTGCGCTCAAAAAGACCATGCACGCAGGCGTGGCCATGGACGAAGGCATGGACCTGATGTTCTGCCTGAACCCGCTGGTGCCTTTCAATTCGACAATGGCACCCGAGCTGGCCATGAATCAGCGCGTCATGCGCCGCGGCCTGTCGACCGATAAACAGCGCATACCCCGCATCATCAACGGCGGTTTGCCGGCAGTCATGAGCCAGACCTTCCGCGCCATGATCCACTCACGGCTGGAGCTGGGCATGAAACATTACGAACACGCCTACCCTGACACCGACATCGTGCTGATGGAGCCGGACCACCGCGACACTGACATGTTTCTGGCCAACACCTTCAGCTATGGACAGCGCCGCGAAATGGCAGAGCACGCCTACCAGAAGACCCGCCAGATGCTGCGCTCCCGCAAGACCACGCTGTCCGCCAAGCTCGCGCGCCATGGTGTGACGCTCAACATGGATGTGCTGGACGATCCCAGGCGTCACCTCGTCGCTGCCCGACCGGCGCCGACACGCATAGGCCGAGCCATCGCCTCGCTGGAAGAGGTGATGGAAGACCTGAGCCATTCCATCAACCCGGTCGTGCGTCAGTTCGCCTGATACACACTTTGACGCCTTGCTGGTGGACTCCCCTAGTGCCAGCACGCTCGCCCTCGGTTAGAGTTAGCCCAAAAGACTTGGTTAAAACAAGAGGTAGACAACATGGCAAAAAAAGCGCCCAGGCGCACGGCAGAGCGGATTCTGGAGGTCACCCTGGACCTCTTCAACCGCTTTGGCGAGCCAAATGTTTCGACCACACTGATCTCTGCCGAGCTGGGCATCAGCCCCGGCAACCTCTATTACCACTACCCCGCCAAAGACGAGCTGATCAATTCGCTATTCGACCGCTATGAACGTGCGCTGACGGAGTTGCTCAATGCCAGTGACGGTGTGCGGGATGTTGAAGATGCCTGGTTCTTCATGCACACGCTGTTCGAGCTGATCTGGCAATACCGGTTTTTGTACCGCGACCTCAATGACCTGCTGAGCAAGAACCGCCGGCTTGAAACGCACTTCCAGTCGGTGCTGAAAAACAAGACCCGCTCGGTCAGGGCATTGCTTGACGGCATGGGCCGCTCCGGCGCGATGTCCATCGACTCGCGCGAAGTGGAAGCCACCGCCACCAGCATGGTGGTCGTGCTCACTTACTGGCTGAGCTTTGAATATGTGCGAGACCCGCGCAATGC
The DNA here is from genome assembly GCA_040390295.1 of Pseudomonadota bacterium. Classification (GTDB taxonomy): domain Bacteria; phylum Pseudomonadota; class Gammaproteobacteria; order Burkholderiales; family Burkholderiaceae_C; genus Polaromonas. The sequence continues at coordinate 32,767 of JAZJYR010000005.1, read as the reverse complement.
GCTGGAACCTGAAAACGCGCAGGCTGCACTGCTGCGCGGCGCGCACCATGTGCTGAACCTGCTCATCCCCTATCTCGAACAAGGCCAGCGCATGCACCTGCAGTCGCTGGTGGGTGCGTATAGCACCCCGTCAGCCGCGAAATAGCCCAAAAGGCAAAATCGCGACACCGGCTACCCAAAAAAGTTAAAAACCGAAGGAGACAAAATGGCCAAATGGACTGCATTTCCCCACGCAGGCGAGTACACATTCGACGCTGCCAGCCTGAAAAAGGCCTGGGCCAAACTGCACCAGGGTGATTGCGAGCCCTTGCCCAAGGACGCCGCCGTACTGAACGCCTGGGTGCTATTTCACAATGGCGATTTGCAAAAGGCAGCAGAAGCCGGACTGAATGCCGGTGGTGACGGCGTCACGGTGGCCAACAAGGCCACGAGCATTTACGCCAACTACCTTGAAACCAGGGAAAAGGCCAAGCTCGACCTGTTCATGGAAGTCGCTGACCGCGCTGAAGTCCAGCAAAAAGAGCAGCCAAAAAATGCCAACGCTTATTACTGGCAGGCCTATGCCCTGGGCCGCTACGGCCAGGGCATCAGCGTTGCCAAGGCGCTGGCACAAGGCCTGGGCACCAAGGTCAAGAACGCGCTGGAGCAGGCCATCAAGCTGCAGCCCAAACATGCGGACGCGCACATCGCCCTTGGGGCGTTCCATGCCGAGGTGATCGACAAGGTCGGCTCGCTGATTGGCGGCATGACTTACGGCGCAAAAAAAGACACCGGCCTGACCCTGTTCAGGGAAGCGCTCAAGCTCAACCCTTCGTCGGCGATTGCGATGATCGAATATGCCAACGGTATGGTCATGCTTGAAGGCGACAAGAAAATGAAGGAGGCGACAAAGCTTTACGAGCAGGCCGCTGCCAGCAAGCCGCTGGATGCCACGGAGCGCCTTGACGTCGAAATGGCCAAGGCCGAGCTCGAAGACTGAGCTTCGCGCCTGGCTGTCAAGCCGGTCTGGTCACAAGGCTGGTAGCAGTTATGCTTGAAGGCTGTCCCTTCCTTCGAGCTCTATGAAGCCCATTTCTCTCCCTGCGCTGATACGCCTCATGCGGCCGCATCAGTGGCTGAAAAACGTCTTCGTCCTGGCTGGCCTCCTGTTCAGCCAGACCTGGCAGTATCCGGACGTGCTGAGCCGCGTATTGATCGCCTTTGCCGCCTTTTGCTGTGTGTCCAGCATGGTCTACATCCTCAACGACTGGCACGACCGTGCTGCGGACGCACAGCACCCCAAAAAGAAGAACCGACCATTGGCCAGTGGCGCTGTACCGGTGCCGCTGGCGCTGGCGCTGGCGCTGGTATTGCTGGTCGCCGGCGTCTGGCTGGCCCGGGACAAGCCAGCCATGCTTTTTCTGCTGGGATGCTACGTGCTGCTCAACATAGCCTACTCATGGCGACTCAAACGGGTGCCCGTTGTTGACGTCTCCATCATTGCTGCGGGCTTCATGCTGCGGCTGCTGGCAGGCACGTGGGCAGTCGGCATACCACCGTCACGCTGGCTCTTGCTGACAGGTATTTTTGTCGCGCTCTTTCTGGGATTTTCAAAACGCAAGGCCGAGAGCTTTCATGCAGGGCCCAGCCAGCGCAGCGTGCTGTCCTCATACCCACCCGCCTTGCTGGACACCTTCATGGCCGTGACCATGACAGCAACACTCACCACCTACAGCTTGTACGCCACCAGCCCAGAGGCGCAGCTTCAGCATGGCGAGCGCCTGCTCTATACCGTCCCGGCGGTCATCTTCGGCATGCTGCGCTATACCTATCAGGTCCACCAGGGCAGGGGCGAGGACGTCGCACGCGACCTGCTCAGGGACCCATGGATACTGGCGGCCGGCGTCTGCTGGGCAGTAGTCTTCTGGAGCCACTGGCGATGAAACCAGTCGCCGCGCCGGAGAAAACCAGCCGCTTGCCCTTCAAACAACTGCTGCTCGTGCTGGGCGTGGTAGCCACGCTCTATGCAGCGGCCATCCTCATCTGGGGCGACAAACCCAAGGCGTCCCTGTCATTGCTCTGGTCGTGGACAGGCCTGCAGGCCGCTGCACTGTGCATGCTCAACTACCTGCTACGGGGCATACGCTGGCGCTTGTGGATGGCCCACTATGGCCGCCATTTCGGCTGGCTGGAGGGGCTGCGCCTGTATCTTGCAGGTTATTCGTTCACGCCCACACCCGGCAATGTGGGCGAAGCCGTGCGCGGGCTGATGCTGGCCAACAAGCCACTGGGTACTGCGCAGGGCATGGCGATTTTTGGCGCGGAACGACTGGCCGACCTGACCTGCCTGCTTATTTTATGCACGCCAGCTGTGGTGTGGGGGCTGACCCATGGCGCCGTACAGGCTGTGCCGGGCCTGGTGCTTGCCATTCTCTCCACCGGCATGGTGATGCTGGCTGTGGGGGCGGCAGTGCTCGCAAAGTACCGTCAGCGTCTGTTCCAGCACTTCCCCTGGCTGCTTGAAGCCTGGCTTTGCCTGAGCGTCAGGCCGCTGCTGTGGTTTGGCCTGACTTTTGGTGCGTGGGCGGCCCAAGGCCTGGCGATGTGGCTGGTGTGCCGGGCCATGGACGTGCATATGCCATTGGTGACAGCGACCGGCTTTTATGCCCTGGCCATGGTGGCCGGCGCGCTGTCTGCGCTGCCCGCGGGACTGGGCGGCATGGAGGCCGTGCTCACCGGCCTGCTGGTGCTGCAGGGCGCGCCTGCGGGCCAGGCGCTGGCCATCACGGTGCTGGTGCGCTTGCTCACACTCTGGCTGGCGGTAGCTATTGGGGTCGTGTCCCTGCTTTATAGTGCCGCCATCCGCAAAGACATCAGCTTTTCATGACTCCAGGTTCTGTCAACAATCCCTCCAACTCGTCCTCCACCGTGGTCCGCTGGCTGCTGGCTGCGGGCATCGCCTCGCTGCTGCTGCGCTTCTGGATAGCCGCCACCTTTCCCATCACCGGTGATGAAGCCTTCTTTTACTGGTGGGGCGTTTATCCCGACTGGGGTTACTCAGACCACCCGCCCATGGTGGGCTGGTTGATTGCCCTGATGCGTGCAACCTTGGGTGACAGCATCTGGTCCATCCGCCTGCCGGTGGTGTTGCTGCCGCTGGGGCTGGGCGGAGTCATCTGGTGGGGCCTGAAAGATATCGATAAAACCCGCGCCGCCTGGGGCGTGCTGTTCTTCTGGCTGGCGCCGCTGAACTGGCTCAACACGCTGATCACCACCGACACGCCGCTGATTTTCTGGTCTGCCATGTCGGTGGCTGCGTTGATGCGTGCCGAGCGCCGCGATCAGATGGACGGCCGCGCTTACGGCCTGTATGCGCTGTCGGGGGTATTTATCGGCTGCGCGTTTTTGTCCAAGTATTTCTCGGTTGTGCTGGGCCTGGCCTATCTGGTTTATTTCGGCCTGTACCGCCGCGAGCGCCTGGCTGGCCTGTTGCTGCTGGTGGTGTGCGCCCTTTTCGGGCCGGCGATCAATATCGCGTACAACATGTCGCACGGCTGGTCCAACATCATGTTCAACGTCTACAACCGCAACGAAGCGGAGCTGTTTGAACTGCGCAAGCCGCTGCTGTACGTGGTGATGATGGCCTACCTCATCACGCCTGCTGCGCTGTGGATGGGCTTCAAATACCGCAAAGCCCTATGGGCAACGACTCGCGGAGAGCAACCGGCCGCCGCGCTGGGTCGCCCCGAGCAAGGCCAGCCCCCCCGGGGGGCAGCGCAGTACGCGCAGCGACAAGCGTGGAGGCCAGTCTTGAGGTTGCTGGCCTGCGTGGTGGTGGTGCCGTTGCTGTTCTTCGCCCTGCTGTCGGTCAAAAAAGTGATTGGCCTGCACTGGGTGCTGTCGTTTTACCCTTTTGGCTTTGCCTTTTTGGCGTTTGCACTCCCTTCGGACAAACTCAAAAGCTGCGCCAAAGGGCTGGCCCTGTTTGCCGGCCTGCATGTGCTGCTGGTGGCCGGGCTGTACATGACCAGCCTGGACACCTGGCGCGCCACCGCACCGCTCTCAAAGCTCTACCCGCAAGTCATACGCAGCTACAAGACGGCAGACATCCTCAAGCAGGTGTCCAGCCCCGGCGTGGTGCTGATGGCCGATGCCTATACAGCCGCCTCCATCTACGGTTTTGAACGCCGCCAGTACATGCCGGTTTTTGGCGTGGGACGATTTCATGCGCGGCAGGACGACATGCTGGTGGACTTCTCGCTTTACCAGGGCAAGACGATTCGTGTCATCACCGGCGGGTCGCCACGGCTGGAAGAGTTCACGCCCTACTTCGATTCGGTGCGTGTGCTCACCTTCATGCAAAGCGGCGTGCCGTTTTATGCTGTTGAAGGCGTGAACTTCAAATATGAAGCCTACCGACAGGGCGTCCTGGGCGAGATCTTCCAGCGCTTCTACAAGATCCCGAAAGCCTTGCCCATGACAGGCTGCCCGTTCTGCGAGCGCTATTGCGGCCAGGTGCGCTGCCCGTGACACACACATTGACAGGTAGTCAGGTTGTCGCCGCGTTTGACTTCGACGGCACCCTGACCCGCGGCGACACGCTGTTGCCGTTTCTGGTCAGCGGCCTGGGCTGGCCACGGTTTCTGCTGGCACTGCTGAAGTGCTCGCCCTGGCTGGCCGGCTACGGGCTGCGCCTGGTGCGCAACGACGTCGCCAAGCAGCGCCTGCTGCTGGAAACGCTCAGGGGCCGCAGCCTGCTGGAGCTGGACCAATGGACCACACGCTGGCTGGACGATGACTTCAGCCGGCGGCTGCGCACCAACTCGATGGCACGGCTGGACTGGCACCTTGAGCAAGGACACTGCTGCGTCATGGTCAGTGCGTCGCCAGACATCTACCTGCGGCGTGTGGCGCGGCAACTGGGCTTTGAAGGCCTGCTTTGTACACAAATGGCGGTCGAGGGCGAGCGCCTGACTGGCGCAATGCGCACACCCAATTGCCATGGGGAGCAGAAAGTCGTCCGGCTCAAGGCCTGGCTCGCCGAGCGTTTTGGCGCTGATGCTTCCCGGCTGACCATGTATGCCTATGGGGATAGCAGCGGGGATTTGCCGATGCTGCGAATGGCCGGGGAGGGGTTGGCTTGGTACCGGGGAAGGCCCTGGCGGGGCAACACCTGACGGGTATCTCTTTTCTGCTTGGGGCGTTGCCCTGCCTAGAAGCCGGGCCTAGCCCAGGTTTGGTCATGAAAATGAGCACTGATCAAACAAAAATAAAGCATCTCAAATAAATCGCTAAGTACTTAATGCTTTATTTATGACGTATTTATCTTTTCAGACCGATTCGAGCATTCCAAAAGACCAAAAATTGCCCCAAAAAGCCATTTTGAGTCTGTTTTTACCCGTCATTTAAGCCTCTAGCCCAATAGGTACGGGCGCGAGCAGCTACAAATTCAGTAGCAACCAACACCCCTCAAGTCCGAACCCGGCCATCCCCCGTCAGCATCGACAGCTCCGCAAAACTCGATGCCACATGGTCAGTCGCAGAAAACGACACGGCAAACCCGCCGAACGACTGCGTCCCGATCGCCTCAAGCCCCGATACGAGGCTGTCGCGGGTTGCCTTGGCTCCGGCGCGCTTCAGGCCTTCCACCAGCACCTTCGCGGCTACATAGCCTTCCATGCTGGAGAAGTTGACCTGCGCGTCGCCGCCTGCGGCCTTGACGGCATCGACAAACTCGCGGGCAATCGGCCTGGCGGTGTTGTAGGGCGATGGCATGACCTGGGAGACGACCACGCCGGCGCCATCCTTGCCCAGCTCATCGGCCAGCGCCTGCGTGCCGACAAACGACACGTTGTAGAAGGTGCCACCATAACCGCTCTTTCTGGCTTCGCGGATAAACGCGGCGCATGATTTGTAGGCACTGATCTGCACCACCGCATCCGGCCCGGCGGCTGTCAGCGTCTTGACGGCCTGGGCGACGTCGACCGAATTTCGCTCCACCGTCGCCTGCGCCACGGGTTTGAGGCCCTGCGCCGCCAGCGCGAGCAGCACGCCGTCGAGCCCGGCCTTGCCGTAGGCATCGTTCTGGTGAAAGACGGCTATTTTTTTCAGGCCCAGACTGGTCAGCTGCCTGACAATGAGCGCAGTTTCATCGTTGTACGAGCCGCGCACATGAAAGGCGTATTTGTTGAAGGGGTCGCGCAGCGACATGGCGCCGGTAAAAGGGGCGATAAAGGGAATCTTTGCTTTGGTCGCCAGCGGCAGGGCCACCACGCTGGTCGGCGTACCGATGTAGCCAAACAGGGCGAACACGTCGTCGGCAATCAGCTTGCGGGTATTTTCAGCGCAGCGGTCCGGCTCGTAGCCGTCATCGAGGTTGCGGATTTCAATCAGGCGCTTGCCGACGCCGCCCTGCGCATTGATATGGTCAAAATAGACTTTGGCGCCGCGATAAAACTGAATGCCGAGCTGCGCGGCCGGGCCGGTAAAGGGCGCCGACTGGCCGAGGATGATTTTTCCTTCCGCTTGCGCGCTGACGATCGCGGGAAAACCGGAAGCCAGCGCAGCACCGGCCCCCATGGAAAACTGCCTGCGGTTGATCTGCATGGTTCGTTTCCTTTGAGCGCTAAGAATGGCAGCAGGATGATACCTGCTGATTCATTCTTCGGGACTTCACATCAGCACGTCAAGGGTAAAAACGTGACCCATCAAAAATAAACGCGCGGTGTGCTGACTATTCACGGATCCTGCCCTGTGAGTCAATCAGGCTGAGCTCTACCAGCTTCGAAGCCACCCGGTCCTGCGCAAAGTGCACGCGAAAGCCGCCCACGCTGACTTCATCCAGCCCGTCGATCGCCTTGCGCAACTTGGCGCGCGTCGGCTCCTTGGGGATGCGGCGCAGGGCTTCGGTGTATGTGCGTGCGGCGATATAGCCTTCGAGCATGTACACGTTGACCTTGCCGACTTTGGCCTCCAGCGCATCGGCCTGCAGGTCGCGCACCACGGCCAGTTTCTGGTTGTCGCTGCGCGGCACCACACGCATCACCACCACGCCCGCGCCTGCCGCGCCGAGCTGCTCGGCCAGCAGGCTCTCGCCGGTGTTGGAATAGCCATACACCGGCCCGCGAAAGTTCTTGCTGCGCAGCTCACGTATCGCTGCGGCGGCGCTGCGCGCGTCGGCAATCACCAGGACCGACTCGGGTTTTGCCGCGATCACTTTGGCCACGTCTGAAAGCGGCGCTTTGGCCACCAGGTTGGCGCCGCCCTGCATGGTGCGTTCGGAAGAATCCAGCGCGGCCATGGACTCGCTGTCGGCCGCGTACAGGATGGCCAGCTTTTTGGCGCCCAGTGTCTCGGCATGCCGCATGATGGCGGCCGCTTCTTCAGAATAGCCCGGCCGCATGGTGTAGATATTCGGGTAGACAGCACCACGAAACTCGTCTGCCCCGGACATGGGCGCAAACATGATGACCTCGCCGTCCTTGATGGCCGGGTAGGCTGCCGTCACCTGCGGCGAGCCGTAATAACCAAAGAGCGAAAAGACACCTTGCGCCAGCAGCTTCTGCGTGTTGGCCAGTGTGGTGGCGGGGTTGCCGGCGTCGTCGAGCGTCACCAGTTCGACCTTGCGGCCGTTGACACCGCCACCCGCATTGAGCCGATCAAAAAACAGCTTTGCACCCTGGGCAAACGGCGCGCCCAGCGTTGCGGAGGGGCCCGTCAGGGCAACAGACTGCCCGATCACGATGGCGCCCTTGCTGACACCGTCCTGGCTCCAGGCCGCCGCACCCATCAGCGAAAGCGCCGCTACCATGAAGACTTTCGCCACTGAGGGAATAAAGGCGGCTCTGCCTGTTGTTCTGGTGCTCATCTTGTCTCCACTGTTTTTAATTTAATGAGAGTCAATATAAAGTTGGCCGATGCTTAATACCATCGGCATCTCCCCTAGCGTCAGTCTGGTGCAAGGTAGCGACTCAAAGCGCGTGCTCGGCGCCTGCCCGCACGACTGCCCCGACACCTGCTCCCTTGTCACCACTGTCGAGAACGGCATCGCCACAAAGGTGCAGGGTAATCCCGCACATCCGCAAACCGGCGGCGTGCTCTGCAACAAGGTTTCACACTACACCGAGCGCACCTACCATCCGGAACGCTTGACGCAGCCGCTCAAACGCACAGGCCCCAAAGGCTTGGGGCAGTTTGAAGCCGTCAGTTGGGATGCAGCGCTCAGTGACATCGCTGCGCGCCTCAAGGCCATCGCAGCACGCAACGCTGAAGCCATCGTCCCTTACAGCTACGCGGGCACCATGGGCCAGGTGCAGAGCGAAGGCATGGCCGCACGCTTTTTCAATCGCCTGGGCGCATCGTTTCTGGACCGTACCATCTGCTCGACCGCAGGGGGCGAAGGGCTGGCGCAAACGCTGGGCGGCAAGGTCGGCATGCGGGTCGAGTTTTTTGCCGAATCAAAGCTCATCATCATCTGGGGCAGCAATTCGATTGGCAGCAACCTGCACTTCTGGCGTTATGCGCAGCAGGCCAAGCGCGCCGGTGCAAAGCTGGTCTGCATAGACCCGCGCCGGAGCGAAACCGCCGAAAAATGCCATGAGCACATCGCGCTGCTCCCGGGTACGGATGCCGCGCTGGCGCTGGCCATCATGCATGAGCTGATCACCAACGACTGGCTTGACCACGATTACATCACCCGCCATACCGCCGGCTGGCCCGCCCTGCGCGATCGTGCGCTGCAGTGGAGCCCGGAACGCGCCGCAGCCATTTGCGCAGTACCCGTGGCGCAGATCAAAAACCTGGCGCGCGACTACGGCCAGTGCTTCGTCAACAATGAACCCGCAGCCATACGCATGAACTACGGCATGCAGCGTGTGCGCGGCGGTGGCAATGCGGCACGGGCGATTGCCTGCCTGCCGGCACTGACAGGCGCATGGCGGCATCGCGCGGGCGGCGTGCTGCTGAGCAGCTCAGGCCTGTTCCCGGTAGACCGGGCCGCGCTGCACAGGCCGGACCTGCTCTCAAGCCGCTGGCCGCGCACCATCAACATGATCACGATAGGCAACGACCTGCTGGCTGAAAGCTCGGACGCATTTGGCCCGAAGATAGAAGCGCTCATTGTCTACAACAGCAACCCGGTGGCGGTGGCGCCGCAGTCGGGCAAGGTGGTTGAAGGCTTCGCACGCGAAGACCTGTTCACCGTGGTGCTGGAGCACTTCCAGACCGACACCGCCGACTACGCCGACTATGTGCTGCCGGCCACGACGCAGCTTGAACACTGGGACGTTCACAGCGCCTACGGACACACCGACGTGCTGCTCAATCGTCCGGCCATCCCGCCTGTGGGCGAATCAAGATCCAACGCGCAGATCTTTCGCGAACTGGCAGCCCACATGGGTTTTGACGACCCCTGCTTTACGGAAAGCGATGAAAGCCTGTGCCGCACCGCCTTTGGCGACAGGGTGGACTTTGGCGAGCTGATGGACAAGGGTTTTGCGTCACTCAAGCTGCCAGATGCACCGTATGCCGATGGCAACTTCCCCACCCCATCGGGCAGGTGCGAGTTTTTCAGCGAAAGGCTCGCGGCACAGGGCCTGGACGGCCTGCCCGATCATGTGCCCAACTACGAAACCTTCGGTACGTCTAAAGAGTTTCCGCTGGCGATGATCTCGCCGCCGGCGCGCAACTTTCTCAACTCGACTTTTGTCAATGTTAAAAGCCTGCGCGACATTGAAACCGAACCGGTGCTTGAAATACACGCCGACGACGCTGCTGCGCGAGGCATCACCAGCGGCGATGTGGTGAAGGTCTTCAACCAGCGCGGCGACTACCTGGTCAATGCCGAGGTGTCAGCACGCGCCCGGCCCGGCGTCGTCAACGGCATGGGTATCTGGTGGCGCAAGCTGGGCATGGATGGTACCAACGTCAACCAGCTCACCAGCCAGCACCTGACGGATCTGGGTCGAGGGCCAGTGTTCTACGACTGCCTCGTTGAAGTTGTCCTGGCGCAAACGCCCGCGGTTTGACCTTGATGCGACAGTTCAAAATTTCCACGGTCACAACGCTTGTGGTCGCATGCGCAACTGCGCTGCTGCTGGGCGGTTGCTCAACCGTTGGCTACTACTGGCAATCCATCAGCGGCCATATGCAGATTGTCAACAGCGCCCGCTCTGTTGAAGACTGGATAGCCGACGCCCGGACACCGGAACGCCTGAAAACCAGGCTTGAACTGAGCAGGCGCATACGCCGCTTTGCCGTCACCGATCTGCAGTTACCCGACAACGCCAGTTATCACCGCTATGCCGACCTGCATCGCAGCGCCGTGGTGTGGAACGTGATGGCCGCACCGGAGCTGTCGCTGACGCTCAAGACCTTCTGCTTTCCGGTCGCAGGTTGCGTCGGTTACCGGGGTTATTTCGATGAAGCCGATGCGCGGCGTGAAGGCGAAAAATTGAAAGCCGAAGGACTGGAGGTCGGTGTGTTTGGCATACCCGCCTACTCAACGCTGGGCTGGATGAACTGGGCCGGCGGCGACCCGCTGCTCAACACCTTCATCAACTACCCCGAAGGCGAACTGGCGCGCCTCATCTTTCACGAGCTGGCTCACCAGGTGGTTTATGCCAGCGGTGACACCATGTTCAACGAATCCTTCGCGACCACCGTGGAGCGGCTGGGCAGCCAGCGCTGGCTTCAAACGCATGCCGGGGACGCGGCGCGTACCGAATACGCCGCGCTTGAAAAGCGCCGCCAGGACTTTCGCGCACTGACGCTGGCCACACGCCGGGAGCTTGAAGCCATCTATAAAGAAGACAATACGGAAGACACCGCCGACGAAACCGCCAGCAAGAAAACCCAGTCCCCGGCAACATCCGCGCAGCTCGCCGCCAAGGCAGCAGCCATGCAGCGCTTTCGCGACAGCTACGCCAAACTCAAGGTGTCATGGGGCGGGTTTTCAGGCTATGACAACTGGATGGCCAACGCCAACAATGCATCACTGGGCGCGCAGGCTGCCTATGATGAACTGGTGCCCGGCTTTGAGGCGCTGTTCGAACGCGAGGGCCGTGACTGGACCCGGTTTTATGATGCAGTCAGGCGTCTGGCCGCCTTGCCAAAAGACGAACGCCGCAAGGCTTTGAAAACAAATTCATAATTCCAGTTTCCATTAAAGGCGAGAACAAGGCGCGAAGTCGCAGACAGTGCTGTTGCACGGCAAGACGAAGCAACGCAGTTGTCGTTGTTAATGGGAATTGGCATAAGGAGACTTCATGGCTGACATCAATATCATCCGCGCGCACGGCATGAGCATGGCGGACGCACGCAAAGCGGCCTTCAAATGGGCCGAGCAGGCTGAAGAAAAATTCGACATGGACTGCACCTACGAAGAAGGCGCGACCTCGGACGAGGTAGGTTTCACAAGGTCTGGTGTCAGTGGCACGCTGACTGTGACGAAGCACAGCTTTGAGCTGCAGGCCAGGCTGGGCTTCCTGCTCGGCGCATTCAAGGACAAGATTGAGGAAGAGATTGTCAAGAACCTTGATGCGCTGATTGCCATCAAGGCGCCGGCCGCAAAAAAGACACCCGCCAAAAAGACGGCAGCGAAAAAGGCCTGAACGAATCGCGCAATCGTGGCCCTGAGCTCCTACAACCTCGCCAGGTTTGACCTGGTCTCGATTCGCCTGGCTGTGGACTGTCTCCGGACCGGTAGCCTCACGGCCGCAGCCCACGACTCCAATCTGGCGCTGGCGGCAGCCAGCAGGCGGATTCGCGAACTTGAAAGCGCCCTGGGCGATAGGCTGTTTGAGCGTCATCCGCGCGGCCTGTTGCCGACCACCGCCGGACGTGTGTTTGCCAAGCATGGCCTCAACCTGCTGCAAACCATGGATCAATTGGGCAGCGAGCTGACCGACCTGCGACTGGGAATTGCGCGGCATATCAGGCTCTGCGCCAGCAGTGCCGCCATCAGCGAGTTTTTGCCGCCGCTGCTTGTACGCTATGGTGCCATGTACCCTCAGATACGGCTGGACCTGGAGGAGCAGGTCTCTCACCTGGTGGTCTCTACCCTGAAAGAAGGCCGCGCCGACGTAGCCGTGTTTGTAGAAGGCCCGGACACCACAGGCCTGCAGACTGAAGTGTTTCGCAACGATGAACTGGTGGTTGTCTTGCCAGCCAGCCACCGCTTTGCCAGGAGCAAAAAACCGCTGGCATTTGCCGATCTGCTGGACGAGGAATGGATCAGCCTGACCACAGGCGCCGCCGTACTGCAAAAGCAGCAGGAGGCAGCTTTGGCCGCCAAGCGGCCGCTCAAACTTCGCATGCAGGTTCGCAGTTTTGATGCCGTCTGCAAGCTCGTCGCGTCAGGCCTGGGCATCGCAATACTGCCCAAAGGCGCAGGACTGTCTACCCAGTCATCGACCAGGCTCTGTCGCAGGGCGCTGGCAGACGACTGGGCACAGCGCCGCTTGCTGGTCGCAACGGCCGAAGGCCAGCGGGATGCAGCCATTTCATCACTGGTCGATTTCCTGGTTCTGCCTTCGCAAAATACGAAACCGGTACGCCGTAACAAGTAATGGACGGGCACTGCAGGGCGAGGCAAACTCTCACGCATGAATGTTTCCCCATCCCCCACAACTTATTCCTCTGCAGCCACTCAAGGCGGGCCGCTTGCCGGGCTCAAGGTCATCGAACTTGGCCAGCTGATTGCCGGGCCCTTTGCAGCCAAAACCCTTTCTGACTTCGGTGCTGACGTTGTCAAGATCGAGCCGCCCCATGTGGGCGACCCGCTGCGCAAGTGGCGCCTGCTGAAAGACGGTACTTCCGTCTGGTGGCAGGTGCAGTCGCGCAACAAACGTTCGTTGGCACTTGACCTGCGCCAGCACGAGGCACAGGACATCGTGCGCAAACTGGCCACCGAGTGCGATGTGCTGATCGAGAACTTCAGGCCGGGCGCGATGGAGGGCTGGGGCCTGGGACCGGAGGACCTGCACAAGCTCAACCCACGCCTCATCATGCTTCGTATCAGTGGCTACGGCCAGACCGGTCCTTATCGTGATCGACCCGGTTTCGGCGTGGTGGCTGAGGCCATGAGCGGCCTGCGACACCTCACTGCCGAACCAGGGCGTGTGCCGGTGCGCGTAGGCGTCAGCATTGGCGATACGCTGGCCTCACTGCACGGCGTGATCGGCATTCTGATGGCACTGCACCATCGCAACAGCCACGGCGTCGGTCAGGTCATCGACGTTGCGCTGTATGAAGCCGTATTCAACTGCATGGAAAGCCTGCTGCCGGAATATGACGCCTTTGGTGCGGTGCGCGAACCTGCGGGGAGTGCCTTGCCTGGCATCGCGCCGACCAACGCATACCGCTGCAGCGATGGGGGCTATGCACTTGTCGCCGGCAACGGTGACAGCATTTACAAACGCCTGATGAAAGCCATTGGACGCGAAGACCTCGGTAACGACCTCGCGCTTTCAGACAATGCAGGACGCGTGATGCGCGTCGCGGAGATCGATGAAGCCATAGGCCAATGGACTTCGACCCGAACAGTGGGCGAGGTGTTGGCCGTACTGGATGCGGCTTCGGTACCGGCGGGGCGTATTTATTCCATCGCCGACATTGCCGCCGACCCGCATTACAAGGCCCGCGGCATGCTGGCGCAAACGCAGATGAATGACGGCAGCATGCTGGCCCTGCCAGGCATCGTGCCCAAGCTGTCCCTCACCCCGGGCGCGCACAGGCGCAACGCGCCTGCGCTGGGTCAGGATACCGACGCGGTGCTGAAGGAACTGGGCCTGACTGCACAGCAGATTCAGGGGCTGAAAGACAAGGGAATTGTGGCGGGAGCACAGGCGTGACACGTATTTATTTCAATGAAGTAGCGACCCGCGACGGTTTCCAGATCGAGCCGGAATTCGTACCGACGGATACCAAGGTCGCGCTGATCGACGCGTTGAGCGAATGCGGTTACGCAAAAATCGAGGTCACGTCCTTCACATCGCCCAAGGCCATCCCGATGCTGCGCGATGCCGATGAAGTGATGGGCCGCATAAGCCGTGTGCCGGGTGTCGAGTACACCGTGCTGGTGCCCAACAGGCGCGGCGCAGAGCGGGCACTTGAAGCCAAAGCGGATGAACTCAACCTCGTGATGTCAATCTCCGAAACCCACAACCGCGCCAACCTGCGCATGTCGATGGCGGAAAGTTTTGCGGCGCTGCAGGATGTCTTCAGGCTGGTCGATGGGCGCACACCCATCAACATGTCGCTGTCCTGCGCATTTGGCTGCCCTATGGAAGGCGATGTTCCGCAGCAAAGCGTTGTCGACTGGGCAAAACGTTTCGCAGACCTGGGCGCTCGTGGCCTGACGATTTGCGACACCACAGGCATGGGTCATCCGGCGCAGGTCAGCCGCATGGTGGAAGCCTTGCAGAACGAAGCGCTCAAGACACGTCCCCACCTGCAACTGGCGCTGCACTTTCACAACACGCGCGGCATGGGCCTGGCCAATGTGCTGGCGGGAGTACAAGGCGGTGTTGTGCGTTTTGATGGCTCACTCGGCGGCCTGGGCGGATGCCCTTACGCACCGGGTGCCAGCGGCAATATCAGCAGCGAAGATGCCATCCACATGCTTGACGCGATGGGGTATGACACCGGCATCGACATCGATAAACTATTGGACGTGGCGCGCCAGATGCCCCACATCGTCGGCCACGAGGTACCCGGCCAGGTGGCCAAGGCCGGGCGTATCACCGACCTGCATACGGCGCCAGTGTGATCAGCCACCTGGACCATCTGGTATTGACCACGGCCAACGAGGAGGCCTGCATCGACTTTTACACCCGCGTGCTGGGCATGGCGATTGAGAGCTTTACAGGCGGCAACCCGCCCGTAGAACGCAAGGCGTTTCGCTTCGGACATCAGAAGATCAACCTGCACGTCAAGGGTGCAGAGTTCGAGCCCAAAGCGCATCTGCCGGTACCGGGTGCGCTGGACCTGTGCTTTATCGCCAGCGTTCCCCTGGCTCAAGTAATGGACAGGTTGCAGCGCGAGGACTGGCCCATCACGCAAGGGCCGGTCCTGCGCACAGGCGCCACACAAAAAATACGCTCGATTTATGTGAGGGATCCGGACCTTAACCTGATCGAGATTTCAGAGCCGGCCTGAAGCAACCGGCACGGCCCTGCAACAGGCTCAGCTCAAATCAGCAATCAGGTCAATGTATTGCTGCATCGCGTCGTCCTGCGACGTGCCTTTCAGGCTGTTCCACGCGTCCCACTTGGCGCGCGCCACCATGTCGCCAAAGCCCGGTTTCTTGTCAGTGTTGTCGCCCTGGCTGCCCTGCTTGTAGAGGGCGTAAATCTTCAGCAGGGTGGCGTTGTCGGGACGCTCGCTGAGGTTTTTGGAATCGGTCATTGCCTTGTCAAAGGCGGCTTTCAGGTCTGCCATGAAGTGCTCCGTATGAGAGTTGTGCACCGTTGAGGATGCTTCGGGTAACTGCCCGGTATCTTAGCCAGACACTTGCCCCCAAAATAGGGAGATTACCCGTCAGGTCGAATTTTTAGGGGTCACTCTCCATGGTCACACGCGTCAGCGCAAAAACAGCCGGCAGACAGGCTGCACAAAAAGTAGCCAAAAGCGTCCAGAAAAACGTCAAGCGTGCGGTCTCGGGCACCCTGGGGCTCAATGGCGAGCGCATGAGCAAGGTCGACACCGCCTGGCTGCGCATGGACTGCGACGCCAACCTGATGATGATCGTCGGTGTCTGGCAACTGGCACCCGCCATCAAGCATGCAGCAGTGTGCGAGCGCATCGAAAACAGCCTGCTCAAGTACGACCGCTTCAAACAGCGCGTGGTGGAAGACGCGGCTGGCGCGACCTGGGTGTTTGACCGTAACTTTGACCTGGCCAACCATGTGGTGCTTGAAGAGCTGCCCAAAGCCGCTGGCGGTAACCAGCAGCAAGCCCTGCAGGATCGCGTTGCCGCATTGGCTACACAGCGCCTTGATCCAAAACACCCACTCTGGCAAATCCACCTGATCGAGGATTACACCGGCCCGGACGGCGTGAAGGGAAGCGCCATGATTGTGCGCATTCACCATTGCATTGCCGATGGCATCGCACTGATCTCGGTCACCATGTCGCTGGTCGACGGCGGCGCTCCGCCCCCCGAACGCCGTAAAAAGAATGCAGCCGCAACAGGCGCGGAAGACTGGATCACCGATACGCTGCTCAAGCCATTCACCGACATCACCGTGAAAGCGCTGGGCGCTGTCGGCGAAGGCGCGGCGCGTTCGCTCGGCATGCTGGGCGACCCCAGAAAGGGCGTGGAAAAAGGCATGAGTGGTTCCATGGACATGGCCAAGGTGCTGTTCCAGGTGCTGTCAGATACAGCTGCCATGGCGCTGATGCCTGACGATTCAAAAACCCGACTCAAGGGAAAACCCGGCGGCGCAAAAAAAGTAGCCTGGTGCCAGCCGATTCCACTCGACGAAGTCAAGGCGGTCGGCAAGGCGCTCAATTGCTCCATCAACGATGTGCTGCTGAGTTGTGTGGCCGGTGCACTTGGCGAGTACCTCAAGTCGCACGGTGACGATGTCACAGGGCAGGAGATACGCGCCATGGTGCCGGTCAACCTGCGCCCCTTAGAGCAGGCCTACAAGCTTGGCAACCGTTTCGGCTTGGTGCCATTGGTGTTGCCGATAGGTGTCGAGAACCCCATCGAACGCGTGTACGAAGTGCGTCGCCGCATGGCCGCTCTCAAAGGCAGCTACCAGCCACTTCTGGCCTTCAGCCTGCTGGCAGTAGCCGGCCTGCTCATCAAGCCGGCGCAGGATGTGATGCTCAACCTCTTCGCCAAAAAGACGACGGCCGTGATGACCAACGTGCCGGGGCCGCGCGAGAAGCTGAAGTTCTGTGGGTCAACGCTGGAGCAGAGCATGTTCTGGGTGCCGCAGTCAGGTGACGTCGGCCTGGGCGTGTCAATATTGAGCTACGGCGGCGGTGTGCAGTTTGGCGTCATCACCGACAGCACGCTGTGCCCCGAACCGCAGCGCATCATTGATGAATTTGTGCCCGAGTTCGCCAAGCTGTCCATCGTGACGCTGATGCTGCCCTGGGGGGAGTGAGTTCACCCCTGTTGAGGCTCACTTCGTGTAGCCTCCTCTCCCCTTGCAGGGGACGGGGCCTGCTGCCTGGCAAAGCCAGTTCCGCGGCCCCCGCTGGAAGGAGATTTTCAGACTGTCATGCAGCGAAACGACGGGACGCTATTTCGAGCAGGCCGTCAAAGATCAGGCTTTCGACCAGCTCAACCTTGACGGACATGCTCGGCGCCATCTTCCAGCCCGCGCCGCCGGTCATGATGCACTCCGGCGCTTCGCCGCAATGGGCCTTGATGTTCTCCACCATGCGCTGAACTGCGCCCGCAATGGCAAAGGTGCCGCCACTGGTCAGCGCATCGCTGGTGTTGGTCGGAAAGTCACGCACCTCGCCGGTAGGAACGTGCAGGCCTGCCGTACCGGACTCCAGTGCGCGCAACATGATGCCGTGGCCGGGCAGGATGATGCCGCCGAGGAATTTGCCAGTCGCGTCAATCGCCTCAACTGTGACCGCAGTGCCCACCATCACGACGATGCAGGGTTTGTTGATGCCGCGGCGCAGCAGGCGGTGGCGTGCGCCTATCATGGCGACCCAGCGGTCGGCGCCAAGACGCGCAGGGTGGTCATAGCCATTGGTGAGGCCAGCTTCCTGCGGGCTTGAAACCACCCAGCGCGGCGCGACGTCCCAAAGCTCCATCTGCTCGGCCACCCGTCGCTTGATGGCATCGCCAGCAACGATGCAGCCGAGGATTTTGCTGGGCGGGGCAATGGCGTGCCATTCTTCTTCTGCCAGCTTGTCGATGTTTTCGAGAAACACAGCGCCATGCGCCAGCAGGTTTGCGCCAGCCGATACGGAGTCGTACTGGGCCCACTTCAGCCGGGTGTTGCCCACATCAAGCGCTAGAAAGGTCATTGGGCTGCATTATGAACAGGTTTGACCTGCCTGACCGGGGTTTTCGGAAAGACGCTCCCAGAGGTTTTCCCGTAGCAGCAAACTGCAGGATAAGGTTGCGTTGGCATCAGATCAGGCCGAACCAGCAAGCCCGCTGTATCGCCGCCAGCTTGTTGTCGACCTTGAGTTTGCTCATGGCGTTGGCCAGATGAAAGTTGATGGTGCGCTCACTGCAGGCAAGGACCTCCCCTGTCTCACGCGCCGTTTTACCCTGAAAGGCAAGGCTCAGGCATTCAAGTTCCCGAGGGCTCAAGGGGCTTCGCGCTTCGGCCAGCGTACGCTTGAGCAAGGGCCAGATATTGAGCGCCGACCAGGCCAGCAGAGCGGCTTCGCTGCGGTCATGCCACTGGCGCGGGCTGAACAGGTAGCACTCAAACGCCCGTCCTACCGTGAGTGGAAATGCAATACGGACAACGCTCTGGTACCCATGCGCAAGCCACAGCCGGCGCCATCGGCCAAGATTTTCAAATGCGGTTTTCGAGATGTCCTGCCAGGCGACCAGCGGCGCATCGGAGTCGCGCCAGGGTGCACCAAAGTCGCGGCTTTCGGCCAGGGCTTCCGCAGCCTCCAGCAAACGGGGCGGATGAATCGCCAGCACCAGCCGGTCTTCCTGTCCGCCAAACGGATCGGGGCCAAGCACCATCAGGGCCTCCACCGAAAATTCACGCAAAGCACACAGCCAGTCGCTTACAACGCCGTCCAGGCTCACACTGTCAAAGTTAGCAGGTAGTTGCATCAGCTATTTTCATTAAGAACAAGGACAATACAGCCAAATGTCCTGCACTGCATCAATCCCTTTTCATGCTGCACGAAAGGCACGCTTCAATTGAGGAGTGTCCGCTTTAACGCATGGATGGCCGGGTTTCCCTTGCTCCATTGGCTGCGCGAGGAACTCATACTCGCGCCGCTCGAACCCATTTTGCATCCGTCGCCACGCCGTCTCTGGTGGCTGGGCCTGTCTTTCTTTTCGGGCAATG
Organism: Pseudomonadota bacterium; assembly: GCA_040390295.1. GTDB lineage: Bacteria > Pseudomonadota > Gammaproteobacteria > Burkholderiales > Burkholderiaceae_C > Polaromonas. The sequence goes on along the minus strand of JAZJYR010000005.1, from coordinate 13,772 downwards.
CGTTATTTGCCTGGATCTGGGGAAGCTTGCTGCCTCAGTCCTATGAGAGCCTGCCGCTGCGCATCACTGCCAGCCTGCTGGGATACAGCCTCATGACCCGCCGTGTCAGGCAGGACCCCGGCAGCCCCCTGACCCAACAGGTCTTCGGAATTGTCTTCTGGCTGGAATTGCCGGTGCTGTTCACGTGGATGTACCTGTGCAACAGCGGAAGTACCGTCTGGCTCGCTACGCTGGCCGCCATGGTGCTTATTTACTACCATGTCACCGACTGGCGACTGGCGACCGTTGGCACCATCACCGGCGGCCTGCTGGCGTTTTTCCTGTTCCTTGTTGTGGGACCCAGGGTAGCGCCCATTCCCGAAGCAGATCGTGCAGTACATGCTGTTGTACTGGCCTTCGCATGGTCGATCGCGCTGGTATTGAGCCTGTCGTCAGCCAACCTCAGGCGCACCCAGCTTGCCAATACGCTGACCACGATAGGCATCATGGCCCATGAGTTGCGCACGCCCCTGTCAACAGCCGCCTTGCTGGGAGACGCGCTGAATATGGAGGTTCAGCGCCAGCCCGAAAACCCGCGGGCACCGCACCTGGCGAAACTGGCGTTGCGCCTGCACACATTGGTGCGCAACATGAACCACCAGATTGATACGCAGATTGCCAACGCCAAGCTGCTCCAGTTGCCGCACTATACGGAGATGATTTCAGCCGCCGAGCTGGCGCGCAGCGTGGTGGCAGCCTACCCATACCCGTCGACACGGCAAAAAGAGTGCGTCCGGGTTAGCGTTGCCAGTGACTTTATCTTCAGGTCGTCAGCACAGCAGTTTTCCCAGGTGCTGGACAACATGATCAAGAATGCACTCCACTCCCTGATGGCTGCGGACTCCAAGTACTTGCCGGGATCGCTGCGTATTGAGGTGAGCAGGAGTGGCGACCGGGGGCGCATTTCGGTCTTCGACCACGGCATGGGTATCGCGCCAGCCATGCTGCCCCATATTTTCAAGCCCTTTTTCTCAAGCAACCGCGGAACAGGGCATGGCCTGGGCCTGGCTTTTTGCCAGCAGGTGGTGCACAGCGCAGGCGGCACCATACAGGTGAAATCGGAATATGCTGTAGGCGCTGTGTTTACCCTTGAATTGCCCATACTCGGCAGTCCGGAAACAGCCCATTCGCATAACTCACCTTAGACTGAACACCATGTCCTTTGCACTTTACCGTCGCCCAGGAGGGGTGGTTTTTCTGGATGACGATCCAGACTACCTTGAAATGCTGGCAGAAGTAATGCACCCGCAATGGTATGTCAGGCTGTTTGTCCGACCCGTGGCCTGTATCGAAATGCTGCTTGATGAACTGGTCCAGTGGGAGACGGACGCGTGGCGCCAGCAGGAGATCATCAACCGCTGGCGCGAAGGCTCACCACTGGTCCCGCAAATACTGCAATACTGGCGCGAAGGCGGTAGCGCCCGGTTTGGCTTGACGCAGGTCTGCGTGGTCGACTATTCCATGCCAGCCATGAGCGGATTGAGGGTACTCGGTGAATTGACAGGCTGGCCGGGATCGCGGGTTCTGCTGACGGGCCGTGCGGATGAACAGCTTGCGGTATCTGCCTTCAATCGGGGGCTGATCGAGCAGTTCATTCCCAAACAGGCACCCGAAATACGGTTGCGGCTCATTGAAGCCATCCAGAACCTGCTTCGCAAACCCAACGCCAGGCACGAGCAGACCTGGCGAGCCACGCTTTCACGAGAGCAGCATGCGCTGCTGGGCATGCCCGCCATTGCCAGGTCCCTGGAGGAGCTTTCGCAAAAGCACGGCTGGGTAGAACATGTCGTCACGGGTGCACCGTTCGGCGTACTGGCCCTGGGCAGTAACGCCCAGGTGAGCTGGCTGCAACTGGAGTCCGCAGACAAGCTGCCGGAGCTGGCGGAGATGGCCGAGTCGCAGGGCTGGGACGCACACACCGTCAGGGAAATACGGTCTGCAACAAAACTGATTGACCTGGAACTGCAGCCTGCGCTGGGGGCAGGCCACAAGCCTGGGCCACAACCCGCCTTTGTCATGGGCGACAGCAGCAGCCAACTGCACGCTGCGCTTTTTCAGCTTGATGCCGCCTTCTCCCCGGGTCCGGGTGCCAGTTACAACAGCTTCATCGCAGCGCACCGCGAGCGAGCGGTGCAGGACTGACGGAGGTCCACCTCATGAAATCTGGCCTGCACGGGCACGCCTTGCAATCGGCCAGTCCCAGGGCTTGACGATGGGTGCGATCTCCCGGGCAGCCGCCTCCACGTGATCCAGTTCTGAATCCATCAATCCGGCATTCAAGGTCAGCCGCATCATGGCCCGCTTGCTGCTGGTGGCAGGGGCACAGAACATCGACGAAAACACATTGCGCTCTTCAAGCCTGTCACGTAACTGCATGGTGTCGGACTCCATGCCGGCTTCAAGCGCAATGATTTGCTGGCTGCCCTGATGGATGGGATAGCCGAGCTCGCTCAGGCTGTTGCGCAGGCGTTGTGTGCACGCATGCAGGCGCATTCTTGCATCTTCGCTGTTGCGGATGACTTCCAGGGTGGCGGCAAGTCCTGCCACCTCGTATGGCAACAGGCTGGAACTGAAGATATTCGGAAAGCTTGAACACAGGATGTAATACCGCATGTGAGCTGGAGCTGTAAAGAAACCTGCGCGGCCTGCGAATGCCTTGGCAAGGCTGGCAGTGATGAAGTGCACCCGGTCAGAGAGACCCAGTTCGGCACACAGGCCCGCGCCCTGCGGTCCATGCGTGCCCAGCGAATGGGACTCATCGACCAGTATCATGCAGCCGCCCTGTTCTGCAACATCGACCACTTCGACCAGGGGACACAAAGCACCCGTGGTGCTGTAGACAGAGTCCACAACCACAATGCCCGGGCCGTTTTTGGCGATCACCCGCGCCAGATGCGCCGGATCATTGTGACGGAAGGCAAAAGCCGGCGCACGCGCAGCGTGCGCCCCCTCCCAGAGGGACGCATGTGCAAGTGTGTCCAGATAGACGGGTGTCTGCGCATCGGCAATGGCCTGCAGCAGCCCGACATTGGCAGAGTAGCCAGACTGGCAGATAAAGCCATCGTCCTTGCCGACCCATTGCGCCAAAGACAGTTCCAGCGCGTGAGTCGGGTGCTGGTTGAGGTGAAATACGCCCGACTGCACCACAAACTCCTGCGCCTTTCGCAAAGACTCCACCTGTGCGTGAACAATTTGCGGATGGCCCGTCACGCTAAGGTAATCATTACCGTCGAGCCTGATGGCTTCCGAGCTCGGCGTCCTGCCGTGCAGCATGAATTTTCCACCCCATTGCAAGTCCCAGCGGGGTTTGAAATCACGCTCAATACGCTTTAAGAGATGTGAGCCGAGCTCAGGGTTGCGGGGGGTGAATTTTGAATCTGAAATTTTTCGATCAAGAACTTGCATGGGGACTCCGGATAAAGTGGAATCACCATTGAAAGCCCTCAAACAAACGGATACGACTTGCCCCCTGTCAGAACTGACAGGGGGTAGGGACTCTTCCATCCATTCCGAACACTAAAGACCTAGTTTCAAAATGGAGGTTTGTCAGTTTCCGCCGCTTTATGTTGCAAGAAGTTAACTGCCACCAACTGAAATCAGCCTTGCCGCCAGGGCAGTCCGTGAAAGCGCCAGCCACCCGTGCGTCCGCGCTTTGCCTCGCTGTCGGGGTCGCCTTCAAAGCCCTCGAGAATGTTGTAGGCGCACAAACCAAGCGCCGAGGCGCATTTGGCTGCAGCCACTGAACGGACACCGCTGCGGCAAAGAAGCACGACTTTCTTGCCCTCAGGTACTGCCGCCTTGAGGTCTTCTTCAAACGACATGTTCATGGTCATGCCGGGCCACTGCTTCCAGGCCACTGCGATGGCACCGGGCACATAGCCGACCCATTCGCGCTCGGCGTCGGTACGAACATCGACCAGAACCGCTTCGCCCGACTGCATCCATTCAAAGGCAAGTGCTGGTGAAACGTCACCGGCATAACCGTCGGCTGGTCTGACGCCCGGCGGAGTGGAAGTATTCATGTCTGTCTCCGTTGTGATTAAAAAATCCCGAATATCCCGAATATCCGGAATTTTGAAAAACGCAGTTTATGACTTTCACAATACCGCGCTTGCCCAGCCGATGCAGAATGGCACCAACATCGACTTCACAAGCAGAGCCATGGCATCGAAACCGCAATCCGGCACAACATCCACTGTAGCGACAGAAACATCAACTTCCGCAGACACGCTGCTGAAAGACATGCTGAAGTCAATCGACAAACTGGCAGCCCCCTGGCGCCCTGCTGTCATGGACGCAGGCAAAAAGGGCAACACCTTCAAGCTTGCAAAAATGGATGCATCGGCCAAACCATTTTCGACAGGCGACAAGCTGAAAGACAAAACCGCCACCGACGCGCTCGCGGCCGAACTCGATGGCCTGCAGAATCTTTTTTATGCCGACAGGCGCTACAAGCTGCTGGTCATACTGCAGGGCACGGACACTTCGGGCAAGGACGGTACCCTGCGCGGCGTTTTCAGCCGCATGAGTCCGCTCGGCGTGCACACCGTGGGCTGGAAAGCACCGACCGAAAACGAGCGCGCACATGACTTTTTATGGCGCATTCACGAGCAGATGCCGGGCGCCGGGGAAATCACGCTTTTCAACCGAAGCCACTACGAGGACGTTCTGGTGCCGCCTGTCAACGGCTGGATCACACCGGCACAAACCGCGCAGCGCTACGCACAGATCAATGACTTTGAGCGCATGCTGACCGAGAACGGCACCGTCGTTCTCAAGTTCATGCTGCACATTGGTTTGGACGAGCAGCGCGTCCGGCTCCAGGAGCGCATAGACGATGTCACCAAGAACTGGAAGTTCAGCATGGGCGACCTGGATGCGCGCAAGCAATGGAAAGAATATCAGCAGGCCTACGAAGACTTGCTGAACGCCACCAGCACGACATGGGCACCGTGGACGGTGGTCCCGGCAAACTCCAAGACACACCGCAACCTGATGATTGCGCTGCTGCTGCGACAGGCCCTTTTGAAACTTGACCTGCGCTATCCGCCGCCCGACCCGGCGCTTCATGGCATCAACGTGATTTGATATCGGGGGTGACAGGCCCCGCCAAAAGCCGACTGCCCCCGCCTTCACCCGTTGAAGCCGCGAGACAGGCCTTGCCGGGCCGCAGTCGACCGACCACTTGGGGTGGCAGCGTCCCGCACAAAGTGGTGGCGCGTGGGGGACTCGTATTTCTAGTGCCCGCCACCCAGGTAAGCAGCCTTCACGGCCGGGTCATCGCGCAGTTTGGCCGCATCGCCGTGAACCGAGATGCGCCCGTTCTCAAGCACATAGCCATAGTCCGCGACCTTTAGCGCAGCTGCGGCAAACTGCTCCACCAGCAGCATGGTCACGCCGCGTGACTTGAGGTCGGCAATGATGCGGAAAACCTCTTCCACCAGGATGGGGGCAAGGCCCATGGACGGTTCATCGAGCAGCACGATTTCCGGATTCAGCATTACGGCGCGGGCCATCGCCAGCATCTGCTGTTCGCCGCCCGACAGCGTGCCGGCGAGCTGGTTGCGACGCTCCTTGAGGCGCGGAAAAAGCTCCATCGCCTTTTCAAGATCGCCCGGCACATCGCCTTTGGGCCGGCTACCGGTCAGGCGCGGAAACGCCCCCAGCAGCAGGTTGTCGGTCACCGACATGGTGGCAAACACACGCCGGCCTTCAGGCGAGTGCGCCAGGCCCCGTTTGGCAATGGTGTATGACTCCATCCCGTCAACACGCTTGCCGTGCAGGGTGATCTCCCCTGCGGTCGGCTTGATCATGCCGGAGACGGCACGCATGGTGGTGGTTTTGCCCGCACCATTGGAGCCGATCAGCGTCACCACCTTGCCCTTGGGCACTTCAATCGAAATGCCGTGGAGAACCTGGACCTTGCCGTATCCGGCTTCGAGATTTTTAATGCTTAGCATCTGATGTCCTTAGGCTGCAGTGCCGCCAAGATAAGCTTCGATGACTTTTTCGTCAGCCTGCACTTCGGCCGGCCTGCCCTCGGCAATCTTCTGGCCAAAATCAAGCACCGAAACCGAATCACAAATGCTCATCACCACATCCATGTGGTGCTCGATCAGGATGACGGTGATGCCGTGGTCACGAATCTTGCGGATGATGGCAATCAGTTCCTTGATGTCGGGTGCCGTCAGGCCCGCTGCGGGCTCGTCAAGCAAAAGCAGTTGCGGATCGAGCGCCAGTGCGCGGGCAATCTCCAGCAGGCGTTGCTTGCCGTAAGGCAGGTTGCGCGCTTCTTCCTGCGCAAAGCTGCCCAGCCCCACAAAGTTGAGCAGGCCAAGGCCGCGCTCCACAGCCGCTTTCTCTTCACGGTTGTAGCGCGGCGTGTGCAGCGAGACGTCCACGATGTTGCTGTTAAAGGTGTGGTGCAGGCCCACCTGCACGTTTTGCAACGCCGTCATCTCACCGAACAACTGCACGTTCTGGAAGGTCCGCGCGATGCCCGAAAGCGCAATGTCGGCAGAGGTACGCCCCACCACCGAGCGGCCGGCAAAGTCAATGCTGCCGGCCGTCGGCACATAAATGCCGGTGAGCACGTTCATCATGGTGCTCTTGCCAGAGCCATTGGGGCCTATCAGGCCGTGGATGGTACCGCGCTTGACGCGCAAGTCGACGTTGTTGATGGCCTTGAGGCCGCCAAACTGCATCAGCACGCTTTGCGCCACCAGGATATCGCTGCCGGTTTCAAGCGTGCCCGCGCTGGCGGCGATCATCACGGCGTCCCGAGCTGTATCTGCAAAAGCTGCACCGGCATCACCGGCACGCACGGTCTTGCGCACAAACAGGCTGCGCGCAAAACCCACAATGCCGTCCTGCAGGTAATAAACCACAAACAGGATCATCAGCCCGAAAATGCTGAGGCGCCAGTCGGTGATCGACTCCAGCCAGAATGAAAATCCGGCCAGCGCAATCGTGCCCACCACAGGGATCGCCATGTTTTTGGGCGTGGTGATTTTTTTCGCAATGCCGATACCGGCACCTGCAGCCATCAGCACTGCCAGCGTTGTCGCGACGATGCGAAAGAGCTCCAGGTCATCCAGCAGCTTGGGCAAAATCACGATGATGGCGGCGCCCAGCAAGGCACCGGAGCGCGTTTTGCGCCCGCCCATAATGACCGCCAGCAAAAACAGCACCGTCAACTCGAAGTTGTAGGTATTGGGCGAGATGTACTGCTCGGAATAGGCATACAGGCAACCGGCAAGCCCCGCAAAGCCGGCGCTGATCACAAAGGCGTAAACCTTGTAGCGGTACACCGACACACCCATACAGTCGGACGCCACCGGGCTGCCGCGCAGTGCTTCAAAGGCGCGGCCCAGTTGCGACTTCAGGATGCGGTGCACCACGACGAGTGAGATCACCATCAGTGCAAACACCATCCAGTAAAAGCCGTGTTCGCTCAACTGCTGACCGGCAATGGAAGGCTTGGGAATCTTGATGCCCAGCGGACCTTCGGTGAGAAAGGTCATCTCGTTGATCAGAATCTGGATGATGGTGCCGAATGCCAGCGTCACCATCGCCAGGTAGGGGCCGGTCACGCGCAAGGCTGGCAATGCCAGCAAGGCGCCAAAGCCGGCCGTCACGGCAATGCTGGCCGGGATGATGAGCCAGAGCGGCGCACCAAACTTCATGAACAGCACGCCTGCGGTGTAGGAGCCCACACCAAACAGCCCGGCATGGCCCAGTGACACCTGGCCGGTGTAGCCGACGACGATGTCGAGCCCGTACAGCAATATGGCGTAGATCATGATGGTGCCGGCCATGTGCACGTAATACGAGTTGGAGGTGAGCAGCGGCACGGCAGCCAGCAGGATCAGGCCCAGCACCGCGGCAATAAGGGTCTTGCGATTCATCTTTGGAGTTCTTTCTAATCGGCTTGCGCCGCACCGGCGCAACGCTCAATCGGGCACGGATCTGTGCAAGGGATAGCGTGGAACCGGCTTTGCCGGGCCACAGGTATCGCCCCCTGGGGGGAGGCGCCGACGGCGCTTCGGGGGGTCATACTTTCTTGATGGCGGTTTTGCCAAACAGGCCTGCAGGCTTGAAGGCGAGTACGAGCAGCAGCAACACAAGACCCGGAACATCCTTGTAGCCCGTGGAGATATAAAAACCCGTGGTGGTTTCGGCGACGCCCAGAATGATGCCGCCCAGGATGATGCCCATACCGCTGGTCAGGCCGCCGATGATGGCGACTGCAAAAGCCTTCAGGCCCAGCACCGCGCCCATGGTGGCGCCAGTCAGCGTGAGCGGCGCAATCAGCGCACCTGCGAATGCGGCGCTGGCAGATGACAGCGCATATGAAAAGGTAATCACCAGCCCGGTGTTGATGCCCATCAGCTTGGCCGCATCGCGGTCATTGAAGGTTGCGACCACAGCCTTGCCGTAAATTGTCTTGCGGTTGAAAAACTCGACAGCCAGCATCATCAGCACGGCACCGACAACGACGAGGATTTCCATCGGCAGCACATTGGCGCCAAACACCTTGAGGGGCGATTCGGGCAGTGGGGATGGGAACTTCAGGTCGTCGCGGCCCCAGACATTCTCTGCAACATTCTTGAAGATGATGCCCAGTGCAATCGTGGACATGATCCAGCCGAACTCGCTTTTGATCTTGATGGCCGGGCGCACACCGATGCGCTCGACCAGGCCGCCCTGAAACAAGCCAAACACAATCACCAGCGGCAGCATCAGCCAGTAATTGACACCCATGTTCACCAGGGTCAGGCCGACCATGGCCCCCAGCATGAGCGCATCACCCTGGCCGAAGTTGAGGGTGTCGGATGTCTGGAAGGTCAGCTGGTAACCGAAAGCGATGACCGCGTAGATCATGCCCAGCGCGACGCCGCTATAGACAAGTTGTAGAAAGATTTCCATGGGTGCAATTCCTGCAGTTTCGCGAAATGAGGCCAGCCGGCCAGATACTCAAAGGCACAAAAAAAGCACCGCGAGAGCCTTGGGCCGACGCGGTGCTGCCTGTCAGTAAGTAAAGACCCGGCTTATTTCTTGACCGCCTTCACGCGGACGTCACCGGCTTTTTTCATGTCTTCTGCATAGGCAAAGACCACCTTGCCCTGCTTGACTTCGCCAAACACAGGGATGTTGGCTGTGATGGCATCGTGGTCGGTCTTGGTGAAAGGCTTGTCGTAGGTTGTGACCACGCCGTCAACCTTGGCGCTGAGGTTTTCCAGTGCGTCCTTGATCTTCGGTCCGTCCGTGCTGTTGGCCTGCTTGATGGCCGCTGCCAGCAGGTAGATCGAGTCATAGCCCTGGGCGGCAGAAACCGGCGAGTCAATGCGGTTGTTCTTGGGCTTGAAGGTCTTCAGGTAGGCATCGATAAACGCCTTGCGTTTGGGTGTGTCAGGTTGCTGGATGAAGGTTTGCGGCATGCGCGCGCCTTCTCCGCCGGGGCCGGCGTTGTCGATGTAGTTGGCCATCGACAGGGTCCAGCTGCCAACCATGGGGACTTTCCATCCCAGCTTGGTCATGCCGTTGGCGATCTGCGCCAGTTCAGGGCCAATGCCGTAGGTCAGCACGGCTTCAGCGCCGGCTTCCTTGGCCTTGAGCAACTGGGCCGTCATGTCGACATCCTTGATGTTGAACTTCTCGACGGCGACCGGCTTGATGCCCTTGGCCGTCAGCGCCTTTTCAAGATCCTCGCGGCCCAGCTGGCCGTAGTTGGTGGAGTCGGCCAGGATGGCGACTTTCTTGAAGCCGCGGCGGGTGATCGCCTCTTCCACAATCATCGGCGCCTGGATACTGTCATGCGCCGCATTGCGGAAGATGTAGTTCTCGGGTTCCTTGTCGAACTGGTGGGTGATGATGGAGCCGGTCGCCACGTTGTTCATCACCGGAATCTTCGCCTCCTGGAAGAAACGCTGGGAAGCGAGGGCTACGCCGGTATTGATATAGCCCACCGCTGCGGTAACTTTTTCCTTGCTGATCAGTTCCTGCGCAATCTGAACGCCACGTTCATTTTTGGCTTCGTCATCGCGCTCGACCACCTGGAGCTTGCGGCCCAGCACGCCACCGGCCTTGTTGATCTCGTCAACAGCCAGGCGCACGCCGTCGCGCATGCTGACGCCCATGGACGACGATCCGCCCGTGAAGGGACCGGCAACGCCGATCTTGATCGGGTCAGCCGCAGCAGCGATGCCGGCAAAGCCAAAAATAGCAGTAGCCACGGCTGCCTGCGTCGCAAGTTTTGCAAAACGAATGTTCATGTTTGTCTCCAGTGTTAATAAAAATCCACGTTCCAAAAATCCAGATGCCACAGGCTTTGGGCCTGCGCCATCGAACGGGTTACCCCAGGTCTTTGTTGCCTGGGTGCAATCTCTAATCTATACGCTTTAGGTCATTCCTGTCTCGGTGTTTTCAGCAAACAGACAGGAATGCCCCGGGCAAACCCGATGAACTTTTTTAAATCGGTACCCAAAAAATTTTCACGCGGAAGACCCGACGCACTCACCCGGTGCATCGAGTGAAAAAACCTCGGGTTTACCCGCAAGCACGGTTTCGTAAATCCAGCAAACATGAAAAAACTGTTGCAGGTTTTTAATTGACGTTTACGTAAACGTAATATCATGTGGGCAATTGATTGCTTGCATACGACCTGCACGCACCTGACCGCAAGCCACACGTCCGACCCAGAGGAATACCCATGACCGACCTGTCAGCCGAATACAAGGCGCTCGCCAACTATCGCCCCACGCACAAGGTGCGCTTTGTCACTGCCGCATCGCTGTTCGACGGCCATGATGCGGCCATCAACATCATGCGCCGCATATTGCAGAGCATGGGTGCCGAAGTCATTCACCTGGGCCACAACCGCAGCGTTGACGAAGTCGTCACCACCGCGCTCCAGGAAGACGCGCAGGGCATTGCCATCAGCTCCTACCAGGGCGGGCATGTCGAGTATTTCAAGTACATGGTCGACCTGCTCAAGAGCCGCGGCGGCGAGCACATCCAGGTATTTGGCGGCGGTGGCGGCGTCATCGTGCCACCGGAAATCCGTGAATTGCAGGCCTACGGTGTGGCCCGCATCTTCAGCCCCGAGGACGGCCAGAAGATGGGTCTGGCCGGCATGATCGGCGAGATGGTCATGCGCTGCGACAAGGATCTCACCGGCTTCGCACCCAAAGACATCAAGGCCATAGAAGGCCATGGCGAGATGAACTGGCGCGCACTGGCGCAGATGATCACTGCCCTGGAGAACGACAAAGCCGACCCTGCGCTGGTTGACAAAATCCGCAAGCAGGCAGCGACCCAGAAGATTCCCGTGCTCGGCATCACCGGCACCGGCGGCGCCGGCAAGTCATCGCTGACGGACGAACTCATTCGCCGCCTGCGGCTGGACCAGAACGACGCACTGCGTGTGGCCGTCATCAGCATTGACCCGTCACGCCGCAAGAGCGGTGGCGCATTGCTGGGCGACCGCATCCGCATGAACGCCATCAACCCCTGGACGGTGCCCAAAGCTGGCCAGAAGAACGCGGACAGCGGCCAACGTGTTTTCATGCGCTCGCTCGCCACGCGCGACTTCGGCTCGGAGATCAGCCAGGCCCTGCCCGATGTGGTGGCCGCCTGCAAGTGCGCCGGGTTTGACCTGATCATTGTCGAGACCTCAGGCATTGGCCAGGGCGACGCTGCCATCGTGCCCCACGTCGATGTGCCCATGTATGTGATGACGCCCGAGTTCGGCGCAGCCAGCCAGCTTGAAAAAATCGACATGCTGGACTTTGCCGAGTTCGTCGCCATCAACAAGTTTGACCGCAAGGGTTCGCTCGATGCCCTGCGCGACGTGGCCAAGCAGGTGCAGCGCAACAAGGAAGCCTGGACCACACCAACAGAAAAAATGCCGGTCTTCGGCACCATGGCCGCACGCTTCAACGACGACGGCGTGACTGCGCTGTACCAGGCCCTGAAGCCGCGTCTCGCCGAGTTGGGCCTCAAGCTCAAGGACGGCAGCCTGCCGGTCGTTGACGTGCGCCACAGCACCAACCAGACCCCGGTCGTGCCTGCCGCCCGCACGCGTTACCTCGCAGAAATCAGCGACACCGTGCGCGGCTACAAAAAGCGCGCGCGCCAGCAGGCCAGACTCGCCCGTGAAGTGCAGCAACTCCAGGCTGCAGCCGCCATGCTGAAGATAGACAAGCCTGAACGCGCACCTGCGGCCGAAGCGGCGCTTGACCTCGCAGGGTATCGCGAGGCACGCATGGACGGCGATGCACGTTCGTTGCTGGCCCAATGGCCCGACATGCAAAAGGCCTACGCCGGTGAAGAATATGTCGTGAAGATCCGCGACAAGGAAATTCGCACCGCGCTGACCACGAAGTCGCTCTCGGGCACCACGATCCGCAAGGTCGCGCTGCCAAAGTACGAAGACCACGGCGAAATACTGAACTGGCTGATGCTGGACAACGTACCCGGCAGCTACCCGTACACCGCCGGCACTTTCGCCTTCAAGCGCGAAGGCGAAGACCCAACCCGCATGTTTGCCGGTGAGGGTGACCCCTTCCGCACCAACACCCGCTTCAAGCTGCTCAGTGAAGGCATGGCGGCCAAGCGCCTGTCCACCGCCTTTGACTCGGTCACGCTCTACGGCAACGACCCGCACCTGCGGCCCGACATCTACGGCAAGGTCGGCAACTCGGGCGTGTCGATTGCCACGCTGGACGACATGAAAGTGCTATACGACGGCTTTGATCTTTGCAACCCGTCAACCTCGGTCTCCATGACGATCAATGGCCCGGCGCCGTCCATCCTGGCGATGTTCATGAACACCGCCATCGACCAGAACCTCGACAAGTTCAAGAAGGACAACGGCCGCGACCCGACGGCAACCGAGACCGAAAAAATCCGTGAATGGGTGCAGGAAAACGTGCGCGGCACCGTGCAGGCCGACATCCTGAAAGAAGACCAGGGCCAGAACACCTGCATCTTCTCCACCGAATTCAGCCTCAAGGTCATGGGCGATGTGGCGCAATACTTTGTGCACAACAAGGTGCGCAACTTCTACAGCGTCTCCATCAGCGGCTATCACATCGCCGAAGCTGGCGCCAACCCGATCTCGCAACTGGCCTTCACGCTGTCCAACGGCTTTACCTTCGTCGAAGCGTATCTTGCGCGCGGCATGCACATCGACGACTTTGCGCCCAACCTCTCCTTCTTCTTCAGCAACGGCATGGACCCCGAGTACACCGTGATGGGCCGCGTGGCGCGCCGCATCTGGGCCGTGGCGATGAAGGAGAAATACGGCGCCAATGAGCGCAGCCAGAAGCTCAAGTACCACATCCAGACCAGTGGCCGCAGCCTGCATGCACAGGAGATCCAGTTCAACGACATCCGCACCACGCTGCAGGCGCTGATCGCGATTTACGACAACTGCAACTCCCTGCACACCAACGCATTTGATGAAGCCATCACCACACCGACCGAAGAATCGGTGCGCCGCGCCATGGCCATCCAGCTCATCATCAACCGTGAGTGGGGCCTGGCCAAAAACGAAAACCCGTCACAGGGCGCCTTCATCATTGAAGAGCTGACCGAGCTGCTTGAAGAAGCTGTGCTGATGGAATTTGAACGCATCGCCGAACGCGGCGGCGTGCTGGGCGCGATGGAAACAGGTTACCAGCGCGGCCGCATCCAGGACGAGTCCATGCACTACGAGATGCTCAAGCACA
>JAZJYR010000004.1:0-107554 GCA_040390295.1 Pseudomonadota bacterium | reverse complement strand
GGGTCGCCTTTTCTTTTGGTTACTTTGCTTTTGGCGAAGCAAAAGAAAAGTGACTAGCCGCCGGGCTACCCCCGGCTTCTACGTGAAGGGCAAGCCCCTCAGCCCACGAAAGGCCAATCAGGCCTCAACAGAAACCTTCGCCTCTTTAATAACCTTCGCCCATTTCGCCTGTTCAGACTTGATGAACTCTCCAAACCTTTCAGGCGAACCACCGCCATCTTCAGCACCGTATTGCTCAAACTTCTCCATCACATCAGGCATCTGCATGACCTTGTTGATGTCTTCGTTCATGCGTTTGGCAATCAGCTGCGGCAGCTTGCCGGGGCCGACCAGCCCGTACCAGGTGGTGGCATCAAAACCGGGAAAGCCCGACTCGTCCATGGTCGGCACGGTGGGGTGGCCCTTGGCGCGTTTGGTGCGTGTTTGTGCAATGGCGATGGCCTTGCCGCCCTTGACGTGGGGCGTGGCCGAAGTCATCGTCTCAAAGCAGTAGTTGACCTGGCCGCCCAGCAAGTCATTGATCGCCGGGCCAGAGCCCTTGTACGGCACATGCAGTGCGTTGATGCCGGCGCGCAGCTTGAACATCTCAAGCGCCAGGTGCTGGGCAGAGCCGCCACCTGCCGATGCAAAACTGATCTTGCCGGGCTGCGCCTTGCACAGGGCTACCAGGTCTTTGACGGTTTTGGCGGGCTGGGCTTCGTTGCAGATCAGCAGGTTGGGCGTGACACCGACCAGCGCGATGGGCACGAAGTCGCGCTCGACCACGTAACCGAGTTTGGGCACAAGGCTGGGCGCCAGCGCGTGGCTGTTGATGTGGGCCATGAGCAGGGTGTTGCCGTCGCTGGGTTGCTTGGCCACATAGTCGGCGGCAATCACACCAGCGGCACCGGCCTTGTTTTCAATCAGCACGGGAAGGTTCCACATCACCGACAGTTTTTGGCCGACCACACGCGCCAGCGCATCGGTGCCGCCGCCAGGCGGAAAGCCGACCACGATGCGTATCGGGCCGCTGGGCAGGTTTTGCGCCCTGAGCCAGGGTGTTGCGACGATGGCCGCGCCGGCGGCTGTGGCGGTGAGGATGGTTCTGCGTTGCATGGTTTGTCTCCTTTGATTTTTGAACTCTTTGCCCTGTCATTGCGGACTCGATCCGCAATCCATGCCTACCGAAGCGGGGATGGATCCCGGATCGAGTCCAGGATGACACGCACAACCGTGACCTGTTATTGCAGGCTCTTCAAGCCGCCTTGCGCATGGGCACCACAGCCGCATGGCTTGAAAAATAATCCATCGCCGCCTGCACGCCAGAGCCTGCGAGCTTGACGCCGGCGAGCTTCAGGCCCATCTCGCAGCCCGACAGCGCGGCCATCAGGGTCAGGTCGTTGCAATCACCTAGGTGGCCGATGCGGAACATCTTCCCCTTGACCTTGCCGAGACCCGTGCCGAGCGAGCAGTCAAAGCGTTCGTAAATGATCTTGCGCACGCCATCGGCATCAACGCCGTCGGGCATCATCACGCCGGTCAAAATGGGGGAGTACACAGCCGCATCGGCGCACTGGATCTGCAGGCCCCAGGCCTTGACCGCGCCGCGCACGCCTTCAGCCCAGCGCTGGTGACGCGCAAACACGGCATCAAGGCCGTGCTCGAGCAGCATGTCGCAGGCTTCGCTCAACGCATATAAAAGATTGGTGTTGGGCGTGGACGGCCAATAGCCGGTCTTGTTCATCTCGATCATCTCGTCCCAGGCCCAGAAGGCCTTGGGCAGCGTGGCCTTCTTGCCGGCCTCAATTGCTTTGGCAGACAGCGCATTGAAGCTGATCCCCGGCGGCAGCATCAAACCTTTTTGTGAACCGCTGATGCTCACGTCAACGCCCCACTCGTCGTGCCGGTAGTCGGCAGAACCCAGGCCCGAGATGGTGTCGACCAGCAGCAGCGCCGGGTGTTTTGCGGCATCGATGGCCTTGCGCACGGCGGCGATGTTGCTGGTGACGCCGGTGGAGGTTTCGTTGTGCACCACGCACACGGCCTTGATGGCGTGCTCGGTGTCGGCCTTCAGGCGCTCTTCAATCAGCGACGCCTGCACACCATGGCGCCACACATCGGCGCCGGGGTAACCCATCACCTCGGTCTTCAGGCCCAGGCGCGCCGCAAGCTTTTGCCAGAGTGATGCGAAGTGGCCGGTCTCATACATCAGCACGTGGTCGCCCTGGCTCAGCGTGTTGACGAGGGCGGCTTCCCAGGCGCCGGTGCCAGACGCGGGGTAAATCATCACCGGCTGTTTGGTCTGGAAGATTTTTTTGATGTCTGCCAGCACCTTGAGCCCGAGCGCCGCGAACTCGGGGCCCCGGTGATCGATGGTCGGGTAGCTCATGGCGCGCAGCACACGGTCAGGCACGGGCGATGGGCCGGGGATCTGCAGAAAGTGGCGGCCAGTGGGGTGAAAGTCAAGCGTCAACATAAAACAGCAACTCCATGAAAGTCAGCCATTTTTTGCATACAAAAATAGCTTGTCAACACTATCAAGGGTAATTACCCACTTGGGTTTTGGTTTGACAGCCTTTCTTTTTGCATACAAAATTTATGCATGACCGCTGAAATCATTGCCATCCCGCGCGCTGCGCTGCACGAACAGGTGGCCAACAGGCTGCGCCAGATGCTGGTGGAGAACCGTATTGCGCCAGGCGCCAAACTCAATGAACGCGAGCTCAGCGAGGTGCTCAAGGTGTCGCGCACGCCGCTGCGCGAGGCCATCAAGATGCTGGCCGCCGAAGGGCTGGTCGAGCTGCTGACGAATCGCGGTGCGATTGCCGTTGAGCTGACCGAAGCCGACGTGCTCAACACCTTTGAAGTCATGGCCGGGCTGGAAGCGCAGTCGGGCGAGCTGGCTGCACAGCGCATCCTAGAGGCCGAGCTGGTCGAGATAAAAGCCATGCACTTTGAAATGCTGGCCGCCTATACCCGGCGCGACCTGCCGGCCTATTACCGGCTTAACTCGGCGATTCATAGCGCCATCAATGCGGCCGCCAAAAACCCGGTGCTCACCGTCACCTACCAGCAGGTCAACGCCCGCCTGCAAGCGCTGCGCTTTCGCTCCAACCAGGATGGTGAAAAATGGAAGGCCGCCGTGAAAGAACACGAGCAGATGATCAGCGCGCTGGAGGCACGCGACGCCACAGCCATGCGCCAGGTGCTGCTGGACCACCTGGTGCACAAGCGCGATGTGGTGATTGAACAATTGCGCGCAGCCAAAGACACCCAACCCAACACGCTCACCCCCAAAGCGAAGGCCTGAGAACATGAACGCTCCCCTGCCCCTGAAGGTGGTGCGCGCAGCTGCAGCCCACGACCACAACACCAACTACGACGGCGTCGCCCGCATCAGCAACGAAGTGGCCGGCAAGCTGGCCGCGCGGCTGGCTCTCGAGACGAACGGTGAAGTGCTTTTTTCGGGCGCCGACCGGGGACGCTACGCCACCGATGCGTCGATTTACCAGATGACACCGGTCGGAGCCTTTGTACCGCGCACCATGCCGGACGTCAAAACCGCACTCGACATCTGCCGCGACATGGGCGTGCCCATGGTGGCGCGTGGCGCGGGCACATCGCAGTGCGGCCAGACGGTGGGCGCCGGGCTGGTGGTGGACTATTCAAAATACCTGCACAACATCATCGACGTTGACGTGGCCAACCGCACGGTTGAGGTCGAGCCCGGCATCGTGCTGGACCACCTCAACGCAGCACTCAAAAAACATGGCCTCTGGTATCCGGTCGATGTCTCGACCAGCGCGCAGGCCACGCTGGGCGGCATGGCCGGCAACAACTCGTGTGGCAGCCGCAGCATTGCTTACGGCAACATGGTGCACAACGTGCTGGGCATGGAGGCATGGACATCCGGCAGCAAGCTGCTGCAACTCGGCCCCTACGCGCACAGCAGCGGCCAGGCGCGCGAACTGGGCGACCATGTGCGCGGGCTGGCGCAGCAACTGCAGCCCGAAATCGCCGCACGCTGGCCCAAGGTGATGCGACGCGTGGCGGGCTACAACCTCGACATCTTCAACAACCAGAGCGAGCGGCCCTACACCGATGACGGCTCGGTCAACCTGGCGCACCTGCTGATTGGCAGCGAGGGCACGCTGGGCCTGACGAAATCACTGAAATTGAAGCTCAGCGAATTGCCGCAGGCCAAGGTGTTGGGCGTGGTGAACTTTCCGACTTTTTACCGCGCGATGGATGCGGCCCAGCACATCGTGAAGATTGGCGAAGGTACGCTGACGGCAGTTGAACTGGTCGACCGCACCATGATTGACTTGTCGCTGCAGAACCCGGTGTTTGCACCGACAGTACGCAGCGCGCTGATCGGCAACCCGGCGGCTGTGCTGCTGGTCGAGTTTTCGGGCGCCAGCAAGACCGAGCTGTTGCCCCAACTCAAGCGACTGGGCGAATTGATGGGCGATTTGCTGCTGCCCGATTCTGTCGTGGAACTGGTCGATGACACCGCACAGAAAGCCCTGTGGGAGGTGCGCAAGGCCGGCCTGAACATCATGATGAGCCTGAAGGGCGACGGCAAGCCGGTGAGTTTTATCGAAGACTGCGCCGTGCCTTTGGTGCACCTGGCCGAGTACACCGATGCACTGACCGAAGTCTTCAAGAAATACGGCAGCAAGGGCACCTGGTACGCGCACGCCTCCGTCGGCACGCTGCATGTGCGACCCATCCTGGACATGCGGCGCGAAGGCGCACCCAAGATGCGCGCGATTGCCGAGGAAGCTTCTGCGCTGGTCAGAAAATTCAAGGGGGCCTACAGCGGCGAACACGGCGACGGCCTGTGCCGGGGCGAGTGGATTGAATGGCAGTTCGGCCCGAAGATCACCGAGGCGTTTGCCAGCATCAAGCAGAAGCTGGACCCGCTCAACCTGCTCTGCCCCAAACGCATGATCGAGCCGCCGCGCATGGACGACACGCGGCTGATGCGTTTTGCGCCCAGCTACACGGTGATCCCGATTCGCACGGCGCTCGACTGGCGCGCATGGGATGTGCAGAACGACCCGGTCACAGAGCTCACCAGCGCGCCGGGCAGCGGCGGCGACCCGGCCAACGGCTTTGCCAAGGCCGTGGAGATGTGCAACAACAACGGCCACTGCCGCAAGTTTGACGCCGGCACCATGTGCCCAAGCTACCGCGTGACCCGCGATGAAAAACACCTGACGCGCGGCCGGGCCAACACGCTTCGGCTGGCGCTGTCAGGCCAGTTGCCCGGGCTGCAAGCCCGGGACGCGATGTCAAGCGACGAGGTCAAGGATGCACTGGACCTCTGCGTGGGTTGCAAAGGCTGCAAGCGCGACTGCCCCACCGGCGTCGACATGGCGAAGATGAAGGTCGAGTTCCTGCATCATTACAAGGCGAAGCACGGCCACACGATCAGGGACAAGCTGGTGGGCTACCTGCCGCGCTATGCCGCCCTGGCCAGCCGCCTGGCGCCGCTGTTCAACCTGCGCGACCGTGTTCCCGGCCTGGCGGCCCTGAGTGAAAAGATCACCGGTTTTTCTGCCAGGCGCACGCTGCCGAAGTGGCAGAGGCGCAATATTTTCAGCGCACCCCCGCCCTGCGCCACCCGCGAGGAGGTGCTGGCCGCCGTCAGGCCGGCGGTGCTGTTTGTCGACACCTTCAACGGCTACTTCGAACCCGGTAACGCGCTGGATGCGCTCACGGTATTGCAGGCGGCGGGCTACACCACCCACATCGCCACCAAAAAGAAGGCCGATGGCCAGGCGCTGTGTTGCGGCCGCACCAGCCTGGCCAGCGGCATGGTTCAGGATGCCAAACTGAAAGCCGCCGAACTTGTTGCCGCATTGCTGCCCTTTGCCGAAAAGGGCATTCCCATCGTCGGGCTGGAACCTTCATGCCTGCTCACGCTGCGCGATGAAGCGCTGGTCATGGGCTTGGGCGAGGCGGCCGTCACAGTGAGCCGGCACGCCTTGCTGATGGAGGAGTTTCTCGCGCGCGAAGCGGCCGCCGGCAAGCTCGAGACGCTCAAAGCCGCACTGCAGCCCGTGGCCCAGCCCATCCTGCTGCACGGCCACTGCCACCAGAAAGCCTTTGGCGCGGTCAGCCCCATCATGGACGTGCTGCGGCTGATACCCGGCGCGAAGCCCGAACTGATCGAGTCCAGCTGCTGCGGCATGGCCGGCAGCTTTGGCTACGAGGCCGCCCACTACGAGGTGTCCATGCAGATGGCGGAACTCAGCCTGCTGCCGGCGGTGCGCAGGCAGCCTGAGGCCATCGTGGTGGCCGACGGCACCAGTTGCCGCCACCAGATCAAGGACGGAGCACAGCGCGAGGCGATTCATGTGGCGTCCCTGCTGGCCCGGCAGTTACGCCACGGCGCGGCGGCGTGGCTTGGCAGGCTGAAGCAGCCGAAAAGTTAATACCGGAGTTAACTTTTCACCCGAAAGTTAATATGGAGGTTAACTTTTTGCAATTCACGGGCTCGAATAACGTCCAAAAAGCCAAAAATTGACCTGGAAAGGCCGATTTTCAGCATCAAATCGAGCTCTAGCCCTTTAAATACGGGCGTGAGCAGCTATTAAACCAATAGCAAGCAGGGCGGTATCAACGGTGTGGCATCCAGAGCACCAGCGATTTCAGCGATCACATTGCGGGCTGGAATCTTTCCAGTTCTCGGTGGGCACCACCACCACCCGCGTGCCGCTGGTGCGCAGGTAAAGCGCCTTGCCTTCCAGTTGCTGCGGGCCGGGCGACATGCGTTCGGCGTTGATGACGATGCACATCAGCCAGGCCTGCTCAAGGTTGCCGGCAAAGGTATTGCCCGACGCCAGCGTGGGACCCGAGAGGATCTTGAACGGCTTCTTGCTGTTCATCATCGCGTTCTTGCCGCGAAGGTAGGACGTGATGGCGGCGTTGATCAGCGCGTCGCTCGGGATGGGGCCGGCCGACTGGGCGAGCGTGTCAGGCGCGGCAGCGTGCGAAGCGGGCACAGCCATCGTGGCAGCGAGCGCAGCGATGACCAGGAATTTTTTCATGCACCGGCCGACCGCTTGCTGGCCCATGCCCACAGCCACGCGCCTGCCACGATCATGGGGATGCACAGCCACTGGCCCATGCTCATGCCCAGCGCGAGAATGCCGAGAAAGTCGTCCGGCTCGCGGAAGAACTCGGCGATAAAGCGGAACACGCCATACCCAAACAGGAAGGCGCCAGATACCTGGCCCATCTTGCGGGGCTTGCGGGCGTACAGCCACAGCAGGATGAAGAGCAACAAGCCTTCCAGCAGGAACTGGTAGACCTGCGAGGGATGGCGCGGCGCCATCGAGCCGCTGTGCGGAAACACCATGCCCCACGGCAGATCGGGCGATGAAAACCGGCCCCAGAGTTCGCCATTGATGAAGTTGCCGACGCGGCCGGCGGCCAGCCCGGTGGGCACACAGGGTGCGATGAAATCCATCACCTGCAGCCATGGCCTTTTGCGTGAATGCGCAAACCACAGCTGCGACACCAGCACACCCAGCATGCCACCGTGAAAACTCATGCCGCCCTGCCAGACGAAGAAGATCTCCAGCGGGTGCGACAGGTAATAGCCCGGCTTGTAAAACAGGCAGTAGCCGATGCGCCCGCCAAGCACCACGCCCATCACGCCGAGGAAAAGAATGTCTTCAATGTCACGCCGCGACCAGGCGCCCGGCCCGGTGATGGAGGCATAAGGCTCATGCCGCAAACGCAGTGTCGCCAGAAAAAAGAAAAGGCCGAAAGCGGCCAGGTAGGTCAGCCCGTACCAGTGCACAGCCAGGGGGCCCAGCTGCAGGGCGACGGGGTTGATTTCAGGGTGAATGAGCATGAGGGGTATTTTGCACGCTGGGCAGGCATGGCCTGCGTCAGGAAATTCCGCTGTTTGCCTCGCTGGCTGAGGTCGCGGCAGATATGAAGGCCACAAAACGCGCCAGCACCGGGTTGGCGCTTCCGGCCGACCAGACCAGGCTGGTTTCACAACCGGGCACGGTGTTCTTCGGACTTTTTCGTGCAGGCGGCACACTGCGGTAAACCACGCCCGGCCGCTGGAACTGCTGCACGCTTTCAGGCACCCACGCCACACCCAGCCCCGCGGACACCAGGTTGACGATGGTCTGCATCTGGATCGCCTCCTGCGCCACTCGGGGAGATTCACCTGCCGCGTGGTACATCGCGAAGATCGCGTCATATAAGGAGGGCACGATGCGGCGCGGAAAAATCACCAGTGGCTGGGCCAGCAGGTCCTTCAGTGCGAGGTCGGTCCTGGTGGCGAGCGCGCCCTGCTCCGGCATGGCGACCACCAACTGCTCGTGCACGATGCGCTGGCAAGCCAGGCCCGGCGGCGCAAAGCCCGGCGAATGCAGCATGAAACCCGCATCAATCTCGCCGCGCTCAAAGGCCTGCAGCTGCACATCGCCTGTGGCCTCGATCAATTCAAGGTCAACACGCGGGTGCTGCTCACGAAATGCCCTGACCCAGCGCGGCAGCAAATCAAAACCCACGGTCGATACAAACGCCAGCCGCAAACGCCCGGCCTCGCCTTCTGCGCTGGCAAGGCCGTAAGCAGGCAGCGCCTGTGCTCTCGCCAGCAGGTCGCGCGCCTCGGGTAACAGCGCAGCTCCTGCCGCCGTGAGCTGAACGCTGCGTTTGGTGCGGTTAAACAGCCGGTAGCCGAGCACGGCCTCCATCTGCGCGATCGCCTGGGTCAGCGGCGGCTGTGTCATGTGCAGACGAATCGCTGCGCGCCCAAAGTGCAGTTCTTCGGCCACGGCGACAAACTGACGCCAAAGGCGAAGCTCTATCCAGGGCGTCGGGTTCACGGAGGGGCCACTCATATGCCGTACATATTAATACAGCCTGAAAAATGGATTGGAGCAAATGAGTCAAAACCACCATAATCGCTGCACAAACCACAACTCCCCACGAGAGACACCCCATGGAAACGAAAACCATCATCCTCAACCCGCGCAGCAAAAACATCACCGAGGGCAAATCACGCGCGCCCAACCGTTCGATGTACTACGCCATGGGCTACGAGACCGCAGATTTCAAGAAACCCATGATCGGCGTGGCCAACGGGCACAGCACGATTACCCCCTGCAACAGCGGCCTGCAAAAGCTGGCCGATGCAGCCATTGCCGGCATTGAAGAAGCCGGCGGCAACGCGCAGGTCTTCGGCACGCCCACCATTTCAGACGGCATGGCCATGGGCACCGAGGGCATGAAGTATTCACTGGTCAGCCGCGAAGTCATCAGCGACTGCATAGAGACCTGCGTGCAGGGCCAGTGGATGGACGGCGTGGTGGTGGTCGGCGGCTGCGACAAGAACATGCCCGGCGGCCTGATGGGCATGCTGCGCGCCAACGTGCCGGCCATCTATGTGTATGGCGGCACGATTTTGCCCGGCCACTACAAGGGCAAGGACCTCAACATCGTCAGCGTGTTTGAAGCCGTGGGTGAAAACTCTGCCGGCCGCCTCAGTGACGAAGACCTGGAGCAGATCGAGCGCCGCGCCATCCCCGGCACCGGCAGCTGCGGCGGCATGTACACCGCCAACACCATGTCCAGCTCGTTCGAGGCGCTCGGCATTTCGCTGCCGTATTCGAGCACCATGGCCAACCCGCACGACGAGAAGATGAACTCGGCGAAAGAATCTGCCAAGGTGCTGATCGAAGCCGTCAAGAAAGACATCAAGCCGCGCGACATCGTTACCAAAAAATCCATTGAAAACGCCGTCGCCGTCATCATGGCCACGGGCGGCTCGACCAACGCCGTGCTGCACTTCCTGGCGATTGCACATGCAGCCGGTGTTGAATGGACGATCGACGACTTCGAGCGCGTGCGCGTCAAGACGCCCGTGCTGTGCGACCTGAAACCATCGGGCCAATACCTCGCGGTTGACCTGCACCGTGCAGGGGGCATTCCACAAGTGATGAAGACACTGCTGGTCGCCGGCCTGCTGCACGGCGACTGCCTGACCATCAGCGGCCAGACCATTGCGGAAGTTCTGAAGGACGTGCCCGATGCACCGCGTGCCGACCAGGACGTGATCCGCCCGATCAACAACCCGATGTACAAACAGGGCCACCTCGCGATTCTGAAAGGCAACCTCTCGCCCGAAGGCTGCGTCGCCAAGATCACCGGCCTGAAGAACCCCGTCATGACCGGCCCTGCACGCGTGTTTGACGACGAGCAGTCGGGTCTCGCCGCCATCCTGGCCGGCAAGATCAAGGCCGGCGACGTGATGGTGCTGCGCTACCTCGGCCCCAAGGGCGGCCCCGGCATGCCCGAGATGCTGGCACCCACAGGCGCGCTGATTGGCGCCGGTTTGGGTGAAAGCGTCGGCCTCATCACGGATGGCCGTTTCTCCGGCGGCACCTGGGGCATGGTCGTCGGCCACGTCGCACCGGAAGCTGCAGCCGGCGGCAACATCGCCTTCATCAACGAAGGCGACTCCATCACCATCGACTCACGCCAGATGCTGCTGCAACTGAACATCAGCGACGAAGAACTCGCCAAACGCAAGGTCGGCTGGGTCGCACCCAAACCGCGCTACACCCGCGGCGTGCAGGCCAAGTTTGCGTTCAATGCGTCAAGCGCCAGCAAGGGCGCTGTGCTGGATGATTATTCGTAAATTGATTGGCGTATGGCCTGTCTTTTGATGGGTGCAAAAAAGGCACCTCCATGAGGTGCCTTTTTATTGGCAGTGCGAAGCGACAAGGCCTTTACCGCAGCGATGTCTTCGCAAGCAGGAGCCGCGGTCCGGCTTTGCCGGCCGCAAGGCGGGGCGGCCCCCTCGGGGGGCAGGGCGCTACACGCAGTGAGCAACCGTGGGGGCTCTACTTCTTCTTTTTCTTCTGCGGCAGCATGCCCATCTGCTCACGCTGTCTTTCAATGCGGTCTGTGCGGCGCTTGTCCATTTTCTCGACTTCAAGCCGCTTGGTGCGGCCGGATGAATCGGACCACCACCACCAGACAACGGCCATGGGGAATGGGGCCATGACGATGAACCAGCTCAGGTTGGCGAATGGGCCGAATTCAAGGTATTTGAGGGCGAGCAGGATGATTCCGGCGATCAAAAACAACATTTCAAACTCCTGGCTTGCGAATAAATGCCCGTTAGCAGGGCTTCAAAGAAACAAACCCTGACAAAACAGGGTCAACCGGGGTCACTACAATGACGTTAGAAGACTGTAACCGAAC
Source organism: Pseudomonadota bacterium (assembly GCA_040390295.1). Classification (GTDB taxonomy): domain Bacteria; phylum Pseudomonadota; class Gammaproteobacteria; order Burkholderiales; family Burkholderiaceae_C; genus Polaromonas. The sequence continues at coordinate 96,331 of JAZJYR010000004.1, read as the reverse complement.
CACTACTCCCCACGAGGACCACCCCATGAAACGTATTCTTGTCGCAATCGCTTCCCTCGCAGCCGGTATCGCCGTATCAACCCCTGCCATGGCTGACCTGGCATTGGCGACGGCCAAGAACTGCATGGCCTGCCACGCAGTCGATAAAAAGCTGGTTGGTCCTTCGTACAAGGATGTCGCCGCCAAGTACGCCGGCCAGAAGGACGCCGCAGACAAGCTGGCTGCCAAGGTCATCAAGGGCGGCTCCGGCGTTTGGGGTCCCGTCCCCATGCCTGCCAACCCACAGGTCACGCCTGACGAAGCCAAGAAGCTGGTGGCCTGGGTTTTGAGCACCAAATAATCTGCCGGCTTCAATCGCCTGCAAAAAAGCCCGTCGATGACGGGCTTTTTTTTATGGCTATTGCAACTGCCTGTTACTTACTGCTTTTCAGACAGCTGATCGAGGATGGCGGGGTTCTCCAGGGTAGAGGTGTCCTGCGTGATGGTCTCGCCCTTGGCGATGCCGCGCAGCAGGCGGCGCATGATCTTGCCGCTGCGGGTTTTGGGCAGGTTGTCACCAAAGCGGATGTCCTTGGGTTTGGCAATCGGCCCAATCTCCTTGCCGACCCAGTCACGCAACTCCTTGGCAATGGCTTTGGCTTCTTCGCCGGTCGGGCGTGAACGCTTGAGAACCACGAACGCAACGATGGCTTCACCGGTGAGGTCATCAGGGCGCCCGACCACTGCAGCTTCTGCCACCAGCGTTGAATGGGCGACCAGCGCCGACTCAATTTCCATGGTGCCCATGCGGTGGCCCGATACGTTGAGCACGTCATCGATGCGGCCGGTGATGCGGAAGTAACCGTTGTCGACATTGCGCACGGCACCGTCGCCGGCCAGATAAATGGTGCCGCCCATTTCTTCGGGGAAGTAGCTCTTCTTGAAACGCTCGGGGTCGTTCCAGATGGTGCGGATCATCGAAGGCCATGGGCGCTTGACGACCAGCATGCCGCCTGCACCATTGGGCAGGTCCTTGCCGGTCTCATCCACGATCGCGGCCATGATGCCGGGCAATGGCAATGTGCAGCTGCCAGGCACCAGCGGCGTGGCCCCGGGCAGCGGCGTGATCATGTGGCCGCCGGTTTCGGTCTGCCAGAAAGTATCAACGACAGGGCAACGTTCGCCACCGACGTTTTTGTAGTACCACATCCAGGCTTCCGGGTTGATGGGCTCGCCTACTGAACCGAGGATGCGCAGGCTGCTCAGGTCGGATCGGTCAGGATGTACTGTCGCATCGCCCTCGGCGGCCTTGATGAGGGAGCGGATGGCCGTGGGTGCGGTGTAGAAAATCGTGACCTTGTGCTTTTCGATCATCTGCCAGAAGCGGCCGGCATTCGGATAGGTCGGGATGCCTTCAAAGATCACCTGCGTGCCACCTGCAGCGAGCGGGCCGTAGGCGACGTAGGTGTGGCCGGTGATCCAGCCGATGTCTGCCGTACACCAGAAGACGTCGGAGGGCTGCAGGTCAAACGTCCAGTCCATCGTGAGCTTGGCCCACAGCAGGTAACCGCCGGTGCTGTGCTGCACGCCCTTGGGTTTGCCGGTGGAGCCCGATGTGTAGAGGATGAACAGCGGATGCTCTGCGCCTACAAATTCGGGCTCGCACACGGGTGCGGCTTTGGCCGTGACTTCGTGCATCAGGCTGTCGCGGCCCGCGACCATGTTGCAGGCAGTTTGTGTGCGCTGGTAGACGATCACGTTCTTGATGGACTCGCAACCGCCCATGGCAAGTCCCTCGTCGACGATGGACTTGAGGGGAAGCTCCTTGCCGCCGCGCAGCTGGAAGTTGGCGGTAATGACGGCCACAGCGCCTGCGTCCTGGATGCGCTCCTGCAGGCTCTTGGCAGAAAAACCGCCGAACACCACGGAGTGCGTGGCGCCGATGCGGGCGCAGGCCTGCATGGCGATGACACCTTCAACCGTCATCGGCATGTAGATGATGACGCGGTCGCCCTTCTTGATGCCCATCGCCTTGAGTGCGCTGGCGAACTGGCTGACCCTGGCGTGCAGTTCCTTGTAGGTGACGTTGGTCACCTTTCCGTCATCGGCTTCAAAGATGATGGCTTTTTTGTTTTCAACCGGCGTGCCGAGGTGGCGATCCAGGCAGTTGTAGGAGGCGTTCAGGTCACCGTCGGCAAACCATTCATAAAACGGGGCATTGGATTCGTCCAGCACCCTGGTGAAAGGTTTCTTCCAGCTGAGGTTGTCTTTGGCGAGCTTGCCCCAGAACCCCTCAAAGTCCTTTTCAGCAGAAGCGCACATGGCGTTGTAGCCATCCATGCCGGAGATGCGGGCGGCCTTGACGGCAGCGGCAGATGGCGGGAACACGCGATTCTCAACCAGCATGGACTCGATGTTGGCATTGGCCGTGCCGGACGTAGGGGTGCTCATTGCTTTTGTCTCCTTTTTGTCATTAACTGCGTGGTAATGTCCTGCGTTGCACTTACAAGCCACTGACTGGCGCCAACCTTACAAAGCCAACCTTACAATTTCGCGATTTTCCGGCTTTGACCATCATCAAGTAACCCCCACTCACATGTCCGACAACTCTAACTCTGTAAAGCCTCCTCCGCCGCCACTCCGCCCGCTTCCCAACCTGATTTTTGCCAGCCGCTGGCTGCAACTGCCGCTGTACCTGGGCCTGATTGCTGCGCAGGCGGTGTATGTGGTGCACTTCCTGGTGGAACTCTGGCACCTGATTGAAGCGGCCTTCGGCAGCCAGACAGCGCTGCAGGCGCTGATCACCAGCATCGGCTACAAAACCGCAACGCCCATCGTCACGCTGAATGAGACCGTCATCATGCTGGTGGTGCTGGCGCTGATTGATGTGGTGATGATCTCCAATCTGCTCATCATGGTGATCGTGGGTGGTTATGAGACTTTCGTCAGCCGCATGTACCTGGAAGGTCACCGCGACCAGCCTGAATGGCTGAGCCATGTGAATGCATCGGTGCTCAAGGTCAAGCTCGCGACGGCCATCATCGGCATCAGCTCGATTCACCTGCTCAAGACATTCATCAACGCAGACAACTACACAGACCGCGTGCTGATTGCGCAGACGGTGATACACATCACCTTCCTGCTGTCTGCGATTGCGATTGCCTACACCGACAAGATCATGTCGGGCATCGCTGCGTCATCCGGCAAACACTGAAGTCCTTATCGAGCCTTGCTGCTGCGCATCAGCAATACCGCGCCGACAATGCCCGAGAGAATCGAGCCGCACAGCACACCCAGCTTGACCTGGGTTTCATAGTCGGGTCCCTGGCCCTGAAAGGCCAGTGCGCCTATAAAGAGGCTCATGGTGAAGCCCACCCCGCACAGCACACAGACGCCAAAAAACTGCGCCCAGCTGGCTTGCGCCGGCAGGCGCGCTCCGGCAAAGCGGATCAACAGCCAGGACGCGCCGAACACACCGACGGCCTTGCCGAGCAGCAAACCCGCGGTGATGCCCAGCGGCACGGCCTGCAGCAGCGTTGAAGGTGTCAGCCCCTGAAGTGATACGCCCGCGTTGGCAAAAGCAAACATCGGCAATATGGCAAACGCGACCCAGGGGTGCAACGCATGCTCGGCCCTCTCAAGCGGCGAGCCGCCCTTGCCGTCTGACAACGGAATCGTCAGCGCTGTTGCCACACCGGCCAGCGTGGCATGAATGCCGGACTTGTAAACCAGCAGCCAGACCACCAGGCCGACCAGCACATACGGCCCTGTCGCCATGACCTTGAAGCGGTTCAGCGCAACAAGGGCCAGCACGCCCAGGCCGGCACCCATCAGTGCGTTGAGCGACAGCTGATCGGTGTAGAAAAACGCGATGATGAGGATGGCGCCGAGGTCGTCAATGATGGCAACCGCCGTCAAAAACACCTTCAGCGAGACTGGCACGCGGCTGCCCAGCAACACAAGAATACCGAGCGCAAAAGCAATGTCTGTGGCGGCAGGAATCGCCCAGCCGCGCAAGGCCACGGTATTGCCCCAGTTGATGCCGACATAAATCAGGGCCGGCATCAGCATGCCGCCAAACGCAGCACCTGCAGGCAGCAACGCCTGCCTGAATGAAGCCAGCTCACCCTTCATCAGCTCGCGCTTGATCTCCAGCCCGACCAGGAAAAAGAAAACCGCCATCCAGAGGTCATTGACCCAGTGCAGCAGGGTCTTGGAGAGCACCAGCCAGTCACCACCTATGCGCACCTCGCCGGGCCACTGGGCAAAGCGTTCATAAAACCCGCTCCAGGGCGAGTTGCTGACGATCAGCGCCAGCAAGGCAGCCACAGCCAGAACAACACCACCAAACGACTGCGAATGAATGAACTCGTTGAGCTTGCGCGATAAGGACTTGAGCATGGCCTATTGTCCCAGACGGAAAAGGTGGTGAGCAGTTAAAGCAGGGGCATGGATCCGGGATCAAGTCCGGGATGACAGGTCAATGAAGGCGAAACCGCGCATAAGCAAGCAGGCGCCGGAGGTCCGGCTTTGCCGGCCTGCAGGCGCCGCCCCCTTGCAGGGGGGAACAGGCTACACGCAGTGAGCCTGGACGGGGGTGAGCCTACCTTCCGACCATATTGCCAGGCACCACCCACTTGTCAAATTGCTCCGCCGTGACATGACCAGAAGCAATCGCTGCATCGCGAAGGCTGCTGCCTTCCTTGTGCGCCTTCTTGGCGATATAGGCGGCCTTGTCATAGCCGATGTGGGTGTTGAGCGCCGTCACCAGCATCAGCGAGCGGTCAACCAGCTCGGTGATGCGTTCGCGATTCGGCTCAATGCCGACGGCGCAATGGTCGTTGAAGCTGACCATGCCATCGGCCAGCAGACGCACGCTCTGCAGAAAGTTGTGCGCGATCATGGGCCTGAAAACATTGAGCTCGAAGTTGCCTGATGCCCCGCCGATGTTGATGGCGACATCGTTACCGAAGACCTGCGCAGCCAGCATGGTGACCGCTTCGCTCTGCGTCGGGTTGACCTTGCCAGGCATGATGGACGAGCCAGGCTCGTTCTCGGGAATGCTGAGCTCGCCAATGCCGCTGCGCGGGCCGCTGGCCAGCCAGCGCACATCGTTGGCAATTTTCATCATGCTGGCAGCCAGCGTCTTGAGCGCACCATGTGCATGCACCAGGCCGTCAGCAGACGCCAGTGCCTCGAACTTGTTGGGCGCGGTGACAAAGGGCATGCCGGTCAGAACTGCCAACTCGGCGGCAACCTGCTCCGCATACCCTTTGGGCGCATTCAGACCGGTGCCGACGGCGGTGCCGCCAAGCGCCAGTTCGTACAAATGCGGCAACGCAGCTTTCACGTGTTTTGCGCCATGCTCAAGCTGCGCCACATAACCCGAAAATTCCTGGCCCAGCGTCAGCGGTGTTGCATCCTGCAAATGCGTACGGCCGATCTTGACGATGCCGTCGAAGTCTTTCGATTTCTGCGCAAGGGTTGCGCGCAGTTTTTCAATGGCAGGCAAAAGCCTTTCAGTGATGGCAACAACGGCTGATACATGCATGGCTGTCGGAAAAACGTCGTTGGACGACTGGCTGCGGTTGACGTCGTCGTTGGGGTGCACGAGCCGGCCTTCGCCGCGCTCGCCACCCAGAATCTCGCTGGCGCGATTGGCCAGCACCTCATTGACGTTCATGTTGGTCTGCGTGCCCGATCCGGTCTGCCAGACCACCAGCGGAAATTCGTCCGGATGCTTGCCGGCAATCACTTCATCGGCCGCAGCGATGATGGCCTTCGTTTTTTTCTCATCCTGCAGGCCCAGCGCATGGTTCACCCTGGCGGATGCCCGCTTGACCTGTGCCAGTGCGGTGATGATTTCGCGCGGCTGCTTTTCGCCGGAGATGTCGAAGTTCTGCAATGAGCGCTGGGTCTGCGCGCCCCAGAGTCTGCCTGCCGGCACTTCGATGGGGCCAAAGGTGTCTTTTTCAATGCGTGTCTTGATACCTGTGTGCATGGATGCCCCGGCGTGTTGAAGGCGGTTGAACAAACGAAGTGTCAGTATCCACCCAAACAAGGCAGCTGTCTTGCGCACGGCACCGGCCGCAAGTGCAGAAAAATAACCACGACGCAAAAAAAAGGCCGCAAACGCGGCCTTTTGACTCCATATCGCTATGCCTCAAGGACGGACTACGGTGTAGTTCACCGGCACCCAGGTAAAGGCCTTGCCATTGGCCCGAACGTGACCGAGTCCGGGAAAGGCAATGTGCGAGGCACCCACCAGATAACCGCCCTTGACGGCCTCGGCGTAGGCTCGCTTGCGCTGGACTGCTGCGGACTTCGAGTCGGTATCGAATGCAATGGTCACCGCCGGATCGTCAAACTGCACCGCAGCCACATGAATCAGGTCGCCCCACAGCACGAGCTTCTGGCCGTTGCTCTCAACCACATAGGTCGTGTGCCCGGCCGTATGGCCATGTGTGGCGGTGGCCTTGATGCCCGGAACCAGATCGGTGTTGCCATCAAAGGCAGAAAAACGGTTGGCCTTGACGTAAGGGTTCAGGGAGGCCATCGCGCCTTGGAAAAAGCCCTTGGCATCTGCCGGTGCCTTGTCGAGGTTGGCCTGGCTGAGCCAGAAATCAGCATCGTGTTTGTCGGCGCGCACAGTTGCATTGGGAAATGCCAGCTTGTCGCCATTCATCAAGCCGCCGACATGGTCAGGGTGCATGTGGGTGATGTAAATCTCATCAACCTGCTCAGGCTGATAACCAGCCGCTTTCAGGTTTGCAGCCAGGTTGCCCAGGGTGGGGCCAAACAGCCCGGCCGCACCGGTGTCGACCAACACCAGCTTGCTGCCGGTATTGATGAGATAACCGTTGACCGATGTCTCGAGGGGCGCGGCCACAAAAGACTTTGCCAGGGCCTTGTTCACCTTGGCTGCGGTGGTGTTGGTCAGAAGCTTGTCGACCGGCAAATTCACCGTGCCGTCTGAAAGCGCCGTGACTTCAAAGTCGCCCAGCATCATGCGGAAGAAACCCGGTGCCGTGGTTTTGGCCATGGGTGCAGCGGCATGGGCGCTTTGCAGGGGCGCAAGGCTGAAAGTCGAGCCGGCAACCAGAGCAGCGACGAGAGCGAGATTTGAGAGTTTGAGTATCATGGGAAGTCTTGGGGTTGATGAAAAAACTGAATGGGGAACAGGGTGCAATTCAGGCGGGCGCGCCCTGCTGGCGGCCGGGTTCGGCTTTTGCAAAGGCCGGGTGGGCATCGCAGGCCTTCATGATGCGGTCGATAGTGGGGATATCGCTCACAGGAATCTTGAGCACGCGGGTCATCACCATGATGCTGGCCAGAACAATGTCGGCAGTGGTCGGGGCGTCGCCATGGCAGAAAGTGCCGGTTTCGTGCTCTGATGCCAGCCGCTGCTCCACAGCCTTCAGACCGGTACTGAACCACTGGATCTGCCAGGCGCGCCAGGCCGTGTCGTCGAAGGCGGCTGCAGTGCTCAGGTATTTTTTGACGCGCGGCGTGATCAACGGATGCGTGTCGCCTGCCAGCATGGCGGCAAGGGAACGCACACGCGCCCTGCCGTGCAGGTCTTTGGGCAACAGTGGTGGCGAGGGCTGGAACTCGTCGAGAAATTCAACAATGGCCAGCGATTGCGTGAGCGGTGCATGACCCGGCTCCACCAGCGCGGGTATCGCCCCCATGGGGTTGATCTTGAGAAATTCTTCGCCGCGCTGCTCGCCTGCATCCAAGTTGATGATGCGTTCGTGGGCTGTCAGGCCCTTGAGGTTGAGGGCGACGCGAACGCGGTAAGTGGCCGATGTGCGCCAGAAGGCGAACAACTCGAAAGGCGCGACAGCGGCCTGATCTGAGAGCTTGGACATGGGTTGGGTGCCTTTGAACGTCAACACAAACACAGAAGCCTGATGGATTCTGGACTGAATAGTCCATAATATAGCGCATGTCCGTGACCAATGTTTTTCTGCTTGCCCAGAAGCCGCCTGCGGCATCGGGCAGGCCGCGCGGGTTTGCACCTGAGACGGCGCTGCAACATGCGATGGAAGTCTTCTGGCGCAAAGGCTTTGTGGCCACTTCGCTGGATGACCTGCTGAAGGCCATGGCGCTCAGCAAGTCAAGTTTTTATGCCTGCTTCGGTTCCAAGCACGATGCCTTCATGGCCGCCATTGAAAGCTACGCAGACGGATGTTTTGATGAGTTCACACGGCATGCGCAGACAGCGCCAGACCCTGTTGCAGCTGTGCGCGCAATTCTTGCCTCGGTGGCCAATACAGACGGCGGTACACGCGGCTGCTTTTTCGTCAACGCAGTGACTGAGCTCGCGCCGCACGACGATGCACTGGCTGCTTATTGCCAGAGTCACATCGCACGCGTCGCCGAACTGGTCACACACCTGCTGGTCGATGCGGGCTTTTCACCGGGGCTTGCAGCGGAGCGTGCTGCAGGCGCGCTGGCACTGTCCGTGGGCGTCATCACGCTGCGCAAGGCGGGCATCCCGCCACAGCAGGTTGCAGCGGTGCTCGCGCAGGTTAAGGTGTTGCTGGACTTGCCCGGCACCGCCAAAGCCCACCCGCCTGTTCAATGCCGCCAGGGCTCTCCCGCCTGTGAGGCCTGAAACGCCCGCGCCGTGAAATCTTCGCCAACCTATTACGCGCTGGACAACTGCACATGAACAAACCGCTACCGGTCGTTTTTATCCCCGCACTGCTGTGCGACGAGCGTCTTTATGGCGATGTCATCACGGCCTTTGACGACCGGATTGACGCGGAGGTCATGGTGTCGCCGAAACCACGTCTTGAGGACAGCACGGCAGACATTCTTGCCCGTGCACCTGAAAAATTTGTTCTAGCTGGTACCTCGTATGGCGGCATTTTGGCCATGCACATCGCCCTTGCTGCGCCGGAGCGGGTGATCGCCCTCTGGTTGATGGGCTGCGATCCCGGCGCGCCGGGTTCAGGTGGGCCTGACCTGGCTGCCGGGCTTGAGGGGTCGTCTGACAAGGTGATCGAGCTTTTATCAACACTCGTCGTCCACAAGACAGCCATCGGCCCGGCACAAACTTTCAAGACCATGGCGCAGGCGGTGGGCGGCAAGGCGGGTGCTGCGCAGGCGCGGGCCGCTGCTGCGCGGGCAGACATCACGTCACGTCTCGGCGAGCTGTCCATGCCTGTCCTGGTTCTCTGGGGGCAGGAGGATGCGCTGGTCGCCGCCAGGGTAGGACATGGCCTTGCACGGGCCTTGCCAGATGCGCGCTTTCACGAATTGCCGGGTTGCGGCCATCTGCCGTCACTGGAAAAACCGGTGGAATCAGCGGCGCATTTTGAAGCGTTTATTGAATCGCTTGTGAATTGACGGCCGGCCGGATCAAAAGACGCACTGCCTGCTGTTCATCCCACCGCGCTTCCGGCGTCGTCAAGCCAAGGAAGGATAATCGCAGGGTTTGTCCGAAATCCCTCCCCACAAGACACCACCATGACCACCATCAAGCAAGCCGACCTCATTGAGTCCGTAGCCGCTGCCCTGCAGTTCATCAGCTACTACCACCCCGCCGACTACATCGCCCACCTGGCCCGCGCCTATGACCGCGAGCAGAGCCCGGCGGCCAGGGATGCGATTGCACAGATCCTGACCAACAGCAAGATGAGTGCGACGGGTCACCGGCCCATCTGCCAGGACACGGGCATCGTCAATGTGTTCCTGAAAGTCGGCATGGACGTGCGCTGGGAAGGTTTCACCGGCAGCATCGACGACGCCATCAACGAAGGCGTACGTCAGGGCTACAACCACCCCGACAACACGCTGCGCGCATCGGTCGTGGCGGACCCGCACTTTGACCGCAAGAACACGAAAGACAACACCCCCGCCGTGATCTTCACCGAGCTGGTACCCGGCAACACGCTTGAAGTCACCGTCGCGGCCAAGGGCGGCGGCAGCGAGAACAAAAGCAAGATGGTGATGCTCAACCCCGGCGACTCCATCGTCGACTGGGTGCTGAAAACCGTGCCCACCATGGGTGCCGGCTGGTGCCCGCCCGGCATGCTGGGCATAGGCATAGGCGGCACCGCCGAAAAAGCCGTGCTGATGGCCAAGGAAAGCCTGATGGACGACCTCGACATGTATGAGCTGCAGGCCAAATCGTCTTCGGGCGCAGCACTGACCAAGGTCGAAGCCCTGCGCCTTGAGTTGTTCGAGAAGGTCAACGCCCTGGGCATAGGCGCGCAGGGCCTGGGCGGGCTGACGACGGTGCTGGACGTCAAGATCAAGATGTACCCGACCCACGCGGCCAGCAAGCCTGTCGCCATGATCCCCAACTGTGCGGCCACGCGTCATGCGCACTTTGTCATGGATGGCAGCGGCGCGGTTTACCTCGACCCGCCATCGCTGGACCTGTGGCCCAACGTCAACTGGGCGCCCGACTACAAAAAGAGCAGGAAGGTCGACCTCAACACCCTCACACCGGCTGAAGTGGCCAGCTGGAAGCCCGGCGACACGCTGCTGCTGAACGGCAAGATGCTGACCGGCCGCGACGCCGCGCACAAGCGCATCTCGGACATGCTGCTCAAGGGCGAGAAGCTGCCCGTGGACTTCACCAACCGCGTGATCTATTACGTCGGCCCCGTGGACCCTGTCAAGGGCGAAGCGGTCGGCCCCGCCGGCCCGACGACGGCAACGCGCATGGACGGCTTCACTGAAATGATGCTGGCGCAAACCGGCCTCATCGCCATGATCGGCAAGGCCGAGCGCGGCCCGGTCGCCATTGAGGCCATCAAGAAGCACCAGAGCGCTTACCTGATGGCCGTGGGCGGTGCCGCTTACCTCGTCAGCAAAGCCATCAAGCATGCAGAAGTCGTTGGCTTTGCAGACATGGGTATGGAAGCGATTTATGAGTTTGACGTGGTCGACATGCCGGTGACGGTGGCCGTGGACGCAGGCGGCACCAGCGCCCACATCACCGGCCCGGCCGAATGGCAGAAGAAGATCGCTACCGGCGAGTTCAAAAAGATTCCCGTCACCAGCGTTTAATTCTGCTCACCCCTGTTGATGCTCACGGCGTGTAGCCTCCGACCCCCTGCCAGGAGGCGGCGCCTGCAGCCCGGCAAAGCCGGTCCTGCGGCCCCTGCTTGCAAAGACAGGACGTGAAAGCCTCATGATCGGTGTATTTGACAGTGGTGTAGGTGGCCTCAGCGTTTTGAAAGCGCTGCGGGCCGAGTTGCCACACGAAGACTTCATCTACATCGCCGACAGCGGCCACGCGCCCTATGGCGAGCGGGATGATACCCACGTGATCGCCAGGTCGCAGGCCATCACCGCTCACCTGGTCGCGCAGAATGTGAAAGCACTGGTGATTGCCTGCAACACGGCCACCGCAGCGGCGATTGACCTGCTGCGTGCGCAATACCCCGTGCTGCCCATCATCGGCGTCGAGCCGGCATTAAAACCTGCAGTTGCATTGAGCAGCACGGGCCGCATCGGCATCATGGCAACGCGCGGCACGCTGGCCAGCAGCAAATTCAGGGCACTGGTAGATGCCCAGCGCGGACAGACGGCGCTGGTGCTGCAGCCCTGCGACGGTCTGGCCGATGCCATTGAGCGGAACGACACCGCCAGCATCAAGGCCCTGTGTGAGCGCTACACGCGTGCCATGGGCAGCTTTGGCGGCCGGCAGGACGAGATCGACACATTGGTGCTGGGCTGCACGCATTACCCGTTTGCAGTTGCGCAGCTGCGCGACTTGCTGGGGCCGGACGTGCAACTGGTGGACACGGGTGACGCGGTGGCGCGGCAGACACGCAAAAGGCTGGATGCCGGCGTTTCAGGGGGCGCCATACCATCCGGACGGGTTCGGTTGTTTGCCACAGCGTCGCCCGCTGGCCTTGAAGCAGCTGCGCAACGCTGGCTGGGCGTCAGCGCTGCCGCAGAATTACTCTCATTTTGATAGCTGCTCACGCCCGTATCTATTGGCTTTAGAGCATATTTGACAGTAAAAAAGGGCCATTTTCGGCCCTTTTTTGATCGTCAAAGCTGATTCAGCGGCTTTTCAGCCTTGTCAGGCAGCACCAAAACAGCTGTTATAGCTAATATAGCTGTTTTGAGGAGCGATTGACCTGGCTGCGCGCGTCAGGGTGTCGTCTTGGTCGTCGCACCTGAAGCAGGCTCTTTCCAGCCGCCACCCAGCGTCTTGTACAGCGTGACCTGGCTCTGCAATTGCGCCAGGCGCGTCTGAACCACGGTTTGCTGCACGGCAAACAGCGAGCGCTGGGCATCCAGTGCGTCCAGCGAGCTGGCAACACCGTTTTCATAACGCAGGCCGGCCAGCTTGTAGCGAACCGTCTCTGCATTGGCTTGTGCCTGCGCTGCACGCAGTTGCTCACCCAGCGTGGCCCGGCCGGCGAGTGCGTCAGCGACTTCACGGAAGGCGGTTTGTATGGACTTCTCGTACTGCGCAACAGCAATGTCACGGCCGACGTTGGCTGAATCAAGGTTGGCGCTGTTACGGCCGAAGTCAAAGATCGGCAATATCAGCTGCGGTGCAAACGTCCAGCCGTAAGAGCCGCTCTTGAAGAGGCCCGACAGCCGGTTGCTGGCGCTGCCGGCAGTACCGGTGAGCGTGATGCGCGGAAAGAAGTTGGCACGTGCAGCACCGATGTTGGCGTTGGAGGCGAGCAGCGTCTGTTCGGCCTGGCGCACATCGGGACGGCGTATCAAGAGATCAGATGGCAGGCCTACAGGTACATCTGCCATCATGGGCATGTCACCCAGCCCCTTGCCGGCAGGCAACGCCACGGCCAGGTCGCCTGTGAGCGGCTGGCCGAGCAGCAGGGTCAGCAGATTCTGGTCAAGCGCGCGTTGGCGCACCGTCTGTGCGTAGGCGACGCGTGCCGATTCGAGCAGCGACTCGAACTGGCGGTAGTCCAGCTCGGACGTTACGCCGTTGTCAAAACGCAGCTTGCCCAGGCGCAGTGATTCGACACGTGTATCCAGCGTTTGCTGCGTGATGGCCAGCAGTTCTTCATCGGCCAGCAGGCTGAGGTAGGTGTTGGCCACCGACGCAATCAGCGCGATCTGGGCACTCTTGCGGCCTTCTTCCGTCGCCAGGTATTGCAACAGCGCCTGCTCTTTCAGGCTGGCGACACGGCCAAAAAAGTCCAGCTCGTAGGCGGTGACGGCCAGGCCTGCGCTGTAGACGTTGGTGATGCCACCACCGCCGCCAGTGGTGGGCGTACGCGAGCCGGTGAAGGCCGCGTTGATCGTCGGCAGCTGGTCGGCGCGGCGGATCTGGTATTGCGCCCTGGCCTGCTCGATATTGAGCACGGCAATCCGCAGATCGCGGTTGTTGCGCAGTGAAGCCTCAATCAGCAGCCTGAGTTTCGGGTCGCTGAAAAAGGTCTGCCACTCGACGTCGGCAGCCGGCACCGCAGTCGTGGCTGCAGGTGTCGCGAAGGCCGTGCCACCGCCAGCGGCATTCAGCGCAGGCCAGTCGGTGGCAACGGGTGCGGCAGGCCGCTCGTATTTCGGGATCAGCGAGCAGCCAGCCAGCAGTGCTGCGGCGCAGACCGCCGTCAGGGCAGGCAGCCGGTTATTCAGTTTTTTAGCCATGGGTTTTATCCTCATTTCCTGGGTGCGCGGTATCGCCGGTCACACCGGCAGCGCGGGCGTGTTCAGCAAACCTTTCGCGTTGCCGGTCGCTGCCCTTGAAGAAGCCGCGAATCACGACAAAAAAGACGGGAACAAAAAAGACTGCCAGCGCCGTGCCGGTGATCATCCCGCTGATCACCGCCGTGCCGATGGCGCGCTGGCTGGCCGAACTGGCGCCCGACGCAATCACCAGCGGCATCACGCCGAGCATGAAGGCCAGCGAGGTCATCACGATGGGGCGGAAACGCAGGTGGGCCGCAGCGAGTGCGGATTCAATCACGCTCTTGCCCTGCGCCTGCAGGTCTTTCGCAAACTCGATGATCAGAATCGCGTTCTTCGCCGACAGGCCGATGATGGTGATCAGGCCGACCTGGAAGTACACGTCGTTGGAGTAGCCCCGGAACAAGGTTCCCAGCAGCACCCCCATCACGCCGAGCGGCACGACTAGGATCACGGCCAGCGGAATCGACCAGCTTTCATAAAGCGCCGCAAGGCACAGGAAGACCGCCAGGATGGCGAAGCCGTAAAGAATGGTGGCTTGCGAGCCGGCCAGTTTTTCTTCACGCGACTGGCCCGTCCACTCGTAACCAAAACCTGCTGGCAGCTGTTTGGCCAGGTTTTCCATCTCGGTCATGGCTGCACCCGTGCTGTAGCCGGATGCGGCAGAGCCGCCAATGCGCATCGCCGGGTAGCCGTTGTAGCGCACCGTCTGCATCGCGCCGGTGATCCACTTGGTGGTGGCGAATGCAGACATCGGCACGGGCTGGCCCTGCGCGTTGCTGGCATTGATTTTCAAGAGGTCATCAGGCTGCATGCGGGCTGGCGCATCGGCCTGCACCACCACACGCTGCAGACGCCCCTGATTGGGGAAGTCATTGACATAGCTCGACCCCAGCGCGGTTGAGAGCGAGGTGTTGATCGAGTCAAACGTCACGCCCAGCGCGTTGGCCTTTTCGCGGTCAATCACGATCTGCAGCTGCGGCGCGTCTTCAAGACCGTCAGGCCGGACCTGCGTCAGGATCTTGCTTTGCGAAGCCATGCCCAGCAACTGGTTGCGGGCAGCCAGCAGGGCGTCGTGGCCTGCGCCCGAACGGTCCTGCAGGCGGAAGGTAAAGCCGCTGGCATTGCCCAATTCGGGAATCGGCGGCGGGCTCAGCGGGAAGATGAACGCGTCACGGATGCCCGACAGCGCCCCAAAAGCACGGCCTGCCAGCGCGTCGGCCGAATGCTCCTTGCCGCTGCGCTCTGACCAGTCTTTCAGCGTCACGAAGGCAAGCGCTGCATTCTGGCCCTGGCCAGAAAAGCTGAAGCCCAGCACGCCGACCATGCTTTCAACCTCGGGCTGCTTGAGCATGAAGCCTTCAACCTGCTCGATCACGGCACGCGTACGCTCCTGCGTGGCGCCGGGCGGCAACTGGATGTTGACCAGCACGCTGCCCTGGTCTTCACCCGGCAGGAAGGACGTAGGCAGGCGCCAGTAAACCAGCGCCACCACGCCCACAATCACGCCCCAGATCACCATGTAGCGCGTGGCGCGCTTGAGGATGCGCGCGACCAGACTTTCGTAGCCCTTCGCCGTGCTTGCAAATTTGCGGTTGAACCAGCCGAAGAAACCTGTCTTGGCGTGGTGGTGGCCGGCTTCAACCGGCTTGAGCAACGTGGCACACAGTGCTGGCGTGAGCGACAGGGCCATGAAAGCCGAGAAGCCGATCGATGCCACCATCACGGCAGAGAACTGCCGGTAAATATTGCCGACAGACCCCGAGAAGAAAGCCAGCGGCACGAACACCGAGATCAGTACCACGGTCACGCCGATGATGGCGCCTGAAATCTGGCCCATGGCCTTCTTGGTCGCGTCGAGCGGTGAAAGGCCTTCCTCGCTCATGATGCGTTCAACGTTCTCAACCACCACAATCGCGTCATCGACCACGATACCGATCACCAGCACCATGCCGAACATGGTCAGGACGTTGATCGAAAAGCCCAGCGCCAGCAGCGTTGCAAACGTACCCAGCAGGGCCACCGGCACGACGATGGTCGGGATGATGGTGTAGCGGAAGTTCTGCAAAAACAAAAACATCACCAGGAACACCAGCACCACGGCTTCAATCAGTGTCTCGGCGACCTGGCGGATCGACAGGCTCACGAAGCGTGAACTGTCATACGGGATTTCATACTTGATGCCGGCAGGAAAGTAAGGCTTGAGCTCTTCCATCTTGGCCTTCACGGCCTTGGCCGCAGCGAGTGCATTGCCGCTGGGAGCCAGCTGCACGCCGATACCCACGGCAGCCTTGCCGTTCAGGCGCGCCGAAGTGGCATACGCCTGACCGCCCAGCTCGATGCGCGCGACATCTTTCAACCGGACAGCCGAGCCGTCGGTATTGGCGCGCAGCACGATGTTGCCGAACTGCTCGACGCTGGACAGCTGCCCACTCACGATCACGGTCGCAGCAATGCCCTGGCCCGCAACGTTAGGCAGGTCACCGATAGAGCCGGCAGACACCTGGGCGTTTTGCGCGCGGATGGCGTTGGTCACGTCTGCCGAAGACAGGCGGAAACCGGCCAGTTTGGCCGGGTCAATCCAGACGCGCATGGCGCGTTCGCTGCCAAACAGCTGGGCCTGGCCGATACCGTTCAGGCGCTGCAGTTCAGGCACCACATTGCGCGATGCGTAGTCGCCCAGCGCAATCGGGTCAATCGCCGGATTGTCGGACGAGAGCATGGTGAAGAGCAGAAAGTTCGAACGTGACTTGTCGACACGCACACCCTGCTGCGTCACCGCCTGCGGCAGGCGCGGTGAGGCGCGAGACAAGCGGTTCTGCACATCCACCTGCGCCAGCTCGGCATTGGTGCCGGGCTGGAAGCTCAGGGTCAGGTTGCCGGTGCCGTCGGCCTGTGCCACGGCTTCCATGTAGATCAGGCCGGGGGAGCCGTTCATTTCGCGTTCGATCACGCTGATGACGCTGTCCTCAAGCACCTGTGCAGATGCGCCGGGATAGGCCACCGACACCACGATGGCGGGCGGCGCCACCGGCGGGTACTGGGCAATCGGCAACTGCGTGATCGCCACGCCGCCAATGACCAGAATAAAAAGCGCGATCACCCACGCAAAGATGGGGCGATCAATAAAAAACTTTGCCATGTGTCTGGCTCCTTACTTCGAAGCAGCAGAAGCTGGCGCGGCTGGCGCTGAGGCAGCAGATGGGGCGCTCGCGGCAGCACCCGGAGCACCTGCAGGTTTGGCACCAGCTGGCTGCCATGGCACGGGCTTGACGGTCGCACCCGGGCGCAACTTCTGGAAGCCGTCAACCATGACTTTTTCACCCGTCTTCAGACCGCTGGTCACCACCCAGCTCGTGCCCTTGGCAGAGCCAATCTTGACCGGGCGCGGGCTGACCTTGCCATCGTCGCCGACCACCATGACGGTGTCGCCCTGCGAGCTGCGCGTGACAGCCTGCTGCGGCAGCGTGAAGGCATTGCCGGCCTGGGCCTGCTCGAGTCTGACGCGAACATACAAACCGGGGAGCAGCTCACCCGTCGGGTTGGGCACCTCGGCGCGCAAGGTGATCTGACCGGTCGTGGAATCCACGGTCAGGTCGGAGAACAGCAGGCGGCCGGGCTTGGCATATTCGGTGCCGTCTTCCATCACCACACGGACGCTGGCGGCAGACGCGCCATCGGCGCGCTTGAACTGGCCACTTTCCATGGCACTTCGCAGCTTCATGACTTCAGCAGCGGACTGCGTGAAGTTGACGTACATGGGGTTGATCTGTTGCACCACCGCGAGCTGGGTGGCTTCCCCCTGCCCGACCAGGGCACCTTCAGTCACGAGCGCCCGGCCGATACGGCCCGCGATCGGCGAAGTGACAGAGGCATAACCGAGGTTGATGCCCGCAGTCTGCACGTTGGCTTTGGCGACAGCAACATCGGCTTCAGCCTGCTTTTGCGCACCGACGGCATTGGCGTATTCCTGTTTGCTGACGGCATTGGCTTCCACAAGGTTTTTGTAGCGGTCAGCGAGCGCCGTCGTTTGTGCCGCATTGGCTTCCGCACGGGCCTGGGCGGCCTTGGCACTCGCGGCAGCAGCGGCATACGGCGCCGGATCAATCGTGAACAGCGGCTGGCCCATCTTCACATCGCTGCCTTCGCGGAAAAGACGCTTTTGCAAAATACCGGCGGCACGCGCGCGAACCTGCGCAACGCGGGACGCTTCAAGGCGGCCCGGCAACTCGGTCACCAAACCGACATCGCCGAGGCTGACAGTGACGACTCCCACTTCAGCAGGCGGCATGCCACCACCGGCACCAGGGCCGCCTTCAGCGCCCTTGCCGCAGCTGGCCAGAAAAAGGGAAGAAGCCAGCGCGACAGCCAGAAGCTGCTGCCGTCGGCTGAATTTTGACAAGACGACAAAAGAACTGGAAATCAGCGTTGTATTGGGCGTAGGCATACTGCGTCCTTGATATGGATTAAAGCGGCGGGCAAGAAAAAATGAGAAAAAGGAGACTGAGGAAATTTGTACCGGCGGGAAGTGAAGCCTGGCGACGGGCTGGGCAGAAAACTTCCAAGCCTAGGGTTTTTACCAGCTTTTTATTTTACATACATTAATGAATGTATAGTTAAAAGCCTGAAAAATTGACATCATAGGATAGAAAAAATTGGTTCGCCGGACGAAAGAAGATGCACTCGTTACACGCCACAACCTGCTGGATGCGGCGGAATTGCTGTTCCAGGCGCAGGGGGTTTCGCGCACCTCGCTCAATGACATTGCGAAGGAAGCCGGCACCACGCGCGGTGCGATTTACTGGCACTTCAAGGACAAGGCCGACCTGTTCAACGCCATGATGGAGCGGGTCACCCTGCCGCTTGAGCAATCCTTTGAGACGGCCGACCGAGAAAAGCCAGGTCAGGATCCGCTGGAGCGCATACGCGAGGTGCTGAAGTCAGGTTTCAAACTGATTGCCACCGATGACAGAACCCGGCGCGTGTTTGAAGTGGTGACCCAGAAGGTCGAGTACATCGATGAGCTACAGGCAGTGCGGGCCCGGCACCTGACATGCCGCAACGAATTCCTGGGCCGCATTGAGGACGGCCTGAAGCTGGCCGTTGCGAGTCAGGGCCTTTCGCTTCCCGTATCCGCTGCAACCGCCGCCCAGGGCCTTCACGCCCTCCTGGATGGACTGTTGCAGAACTGGTTGCTCGACACCGAGGGGTTCGATCTCGCCTGGACAGGCGAACAGGTGATGGACGTTTATTTGCGCGGCCTGGGCCTGAAACTGGACCTGCCAACGCAGCCGGCCACAGCAAAGGCCTGAGCCATTCCTAGTGGAGGTGACGCGGCTTGCGGCCACCGCCGCCGTGACCGGCACTGCCCGATGAGCCGCCCGTCCCCCGGGGTGGCCGACCCAGTTGCATCGAAGTGACCAGTGCATCGAATCGCTGCGCAAACAGCTTGTCAATGGCAGCCACGACCTCACCAAGTTCAGAGCCGTCGAAGTGGCGCTCCATCAGGCCAATCGTGTCCTGTACCAGCAGGTCTCGCTGCACCTGCATGATGGATGCTGGCGTGGGGCCGACAAAATACATGGCAAAGTCATCGCGCGCCTCTTCATCGGCACCCTCTTCGTCATCGTCAAAGTCGGAATCGTAAAACGTCACTTCAATCGGTGCGCCGTCCTGGGCCAGCTCGTTCAGGCCCATGCACATCTCGTCAAGCGCCTGACGGAAGTCCTCGTCACCAGGAACGGTCCAGCACATCTGCAGCAGGTGTTTCTGAACGTCAAAACGGATGCCGGGCTCTTCTTCGTAGGAGCTCTCAGCTGCAGCGGCCAGCGACTTGGCGCCCGCGTACTTCCACAGGGGCTTGAGCGCTTCCTGCAAATTCTCGAACGTCACTTCCTCGCGCAGGGGAACCTCACCATGCACGTGGATTTCAAAAGGTGTGTTGTAGCTAGCCATAAAAACATCTTAACCAGTTGTAGAACGCCCTGTGCGGCTGATAAACGAAGTTGATCAAGCGACATCATTGGTGCCTGGGACGGGAATCGAACCCGTACGGCCGCTATTCACGAACCGGCGGATTTTAAGTCCGCTGTGTCTACCTATTTCACCACCCAGGCCGCAAGTTATTGTCAAACAAAAAAGCCTCCGTCAAGCGGAGGCTTTGATCAAGGCCAGCATGCCTGCCGCCTTGTTGATGGAGGCGCGGCCCGGAGTCGAACCGGGCTAGCCGGATTTGCAATCCGGTACATAACCGCTTTGTTACCGCGCCGTATTCTCTTGTTCCTTCAGGGACCCACACCGACATTAATTTGGGTGCAACGGAACCCCAATGAAAAAGGACAGCATTTTGAAGTGCTGCCCTTTAAATTGGAGCGGGAGAAGAGTCTCGAACTCTCGACCTCAACCTTGGCAAGGTTGCGCTCTACCAACTGAGCTACTCCCGCGTTTACAGCCTCGAATTATAGCGTACTTTTTACGCTCTGCGCAAGGCTTGCAAAAAAACTTCAATGTTTCACTGATCCAGAAGCATCTGCAGGTGCCGCGACGGCAGGCGCCGCAGCTGCTGCTGCAGTCGCCAGTGCGATCTCTTCATCCGTCAGCGGGACGGGCTGACGCTCCAGAGCCACCTGCAACACCTGGTCAATCCATTTCACAGGAATGATCTCAAGCCCGTTTTTCACGTTGTCCGGAATCTCCTGCAAGTCCTTGGCGTTCTCTTCAGGGATCAACACCGTCTTGATACCGCCGCGCAAAGCCGCAAGCAATTTCTCCTTCAGGCCGCCGATGGCAGTCACTTCACCACGCAGCGTGATTTCGCCAGTCATCGCCACATCGCCGCGCACAGGAATCCCCGTCATGGCAGACACAAATGCCGTTGTCATTGCCGCACCTGCACTGGGGCCATCTTTCGGCGTGGCCCCGTCGGGCACGTGGATGTGGATGTCACGCTTCTCGAACATCTCATCCTTGATGCCAAGCACCTTCGAGCGGCTGCGCACCACGGTGCGTGCGGCCTCGACAGACTCCTTCATCACATCGCCCAGGGAACCCGTACGCGTGATCACGCCCTTGCCCGGCATCATTGCGGCTTCAATGGTGAGCAGGTCACCACCGACTTCCGTCCACGCCAGACCCACAACCTGACCAACCTGGTTTTGCTGCTCGGCACGGCCGTAGTTGAACTTGCGGACACCCAGAAATTCATTGAGGTTGTCTGGCGTCACCACGACTTTCGGAGTCATCTTCTTAAGCTGGATGCCCTTGATCACCTTGCGGCAGATCTTGGACAGTTCACGTTCGAGCGAACGCACACCGGCTTCACGCGTGTAGTAACGCACGATGTCGCGCACAGCCTGCTCCTGCACCTCAAGCTCTTCAGGCTTGACGCCGTTGTTCTTGACCTGCTTTGGCAGCAGATAGCGCATCGCGATGCTCGTCTTTTCGTCTTCGGTGTAACCGGAGAGACGAATGACCTCCATGCGGTCCAGCAGGGCCGGCGGGATGTTCATCGAATTGGACGTCGCCACAAACATGACATCGCTCAAATCGAAGTCGACTTCGACATAGTGATCACCGAACGTATGGTTTTGCTCGGGATCCAGCACCTCCAGCAGCGCGCTTGACGGATCGCCGCGGAAGTCGGTGCCCAGTTTGTCGATTTCGTCCAGCAGGAACAGCGGGTTGCGTGTGCCAGCCTTCGACAGGCTCTGCAGCACCTTGCCAGGCAGTGCGCCAATATAGGTGCGGCGGTGGCCACGAATTTCGGCCTCATCGCGCATGCCACCCAAGGCCATGCGCACGTACTTGCGACCGGTAGCCTTGGCGATAGACTGACCAAGTGAGGTCTTGCCAACGCCGGGAGGTCCGACCAGGCACAGGATGGGCGCCTTGAGTTTGTCAACACGTTGCTGGACCGCGAGGTACTCGACAATGCGGTCCTTGACCTTCTCCAGACCGTAGTGGTCCTCGTTGAGGACGTTCTCGGCATTGATCAGGTCATGCTTGATCTTGGTCTTCTTCGCCCATGGCAGACCGGTCAGCACCTCGATGTAGGTGCGCACCACGGTCGCCTCGGCAGACATGGGCGACATGAGCTTGAGCTTTTTCAGCTCGCTTTCGGCCTTCTTGCGGGCCTCCTTGGGCATCTTGGCCGACTTGATCTTTTTCTCGATCTCTTCGATGTCTGCGCCCTCTTCGCCTTCGCCCAGTTCTTTCTGGATGGCCTTGACCTGCTCGTTCAGGTAGAAGTCACGCTGGTTCTTTTCCATCTGCCGTTTGACACGGCCGCGAATCTTCTTGTCGACGTTCAGGATGTCGACTTCACGCTCAAGCTGCTCGTAGAGGTTTTCAAGGCGTTCCTTCACGCCTGCAAGATCCAGAATCACCTGCTTGGCGTCCAGCTTGAGCGGCAGGTGCGCGGCGATGGTGTCGGCCAGGCGGCCCGCGTCATCGATGCTTGAAATCGACGTGAGGATTTCAGGCGGGATTTTTTTGTTCAATTTGACGTAGTGGTCAAACTGCTGCATGACCGCGCGGCGCAGTGCCTCGATCTCGCTGGTCTTGTCGGCCGCAATAACGATGGCTTCAATCGGCGTGACGTTGGCTGTGAAATGATTTTCACCATCCTCAATCTTGTTGACACTCGCGCGCTGCTGGCCTTCGACCAGTACCTTCACGGTGCCGTCCGGCAGCTTGAGCAATTGAAGGATGGTGGCAACGCAACCGACCTCAAACATGTCTTCAACTGAAGGTTCGTCCTTGGCAGCGGCTTTTTGCGCGACCAGCATGATCCGGCGCTCGGCCTCCATCGCCGACTCCAGCGCCTTGATGCTCTTGGGACGGCCCACGAACAACGGGATCACCATGTGGGGAAACACCACCACATCGCGCAACGGCAGCAGTGGCAGGTCAAGAGGTGTGGAAGGCAATGAAGTTTGTCCGGACATATAACCCTTAAAAACAAGCCCCAAAACGGGAATTCAGGGCCAGGCTAAACACAGTAACTTCGGAAATGGGGAGGAATCACAGCTTTTCAACGGCTGCAATCACCCCGCTCTACCTTTGCTCAGGCTTTTTTCGCTGCCTCGTGATACACCAGCAGCGGCGCCTTGTTTTCTTCAATTGTGGACTCGTCCACAACAACCTTGTTCACATTGCTGGCATTGGGCAAATCGAACATGGTGTCTATCAGTGACTGCTCAAGAATGGAGCGCAAACCGCGTGCGCCGGTCTTGCGGGCCAGCGCCTTGCGGGCAATGGCCTTGAGCGCGGATGGGCGGATTTCAAGGTCCACACCTTCCATCGCCAACAGCTTGCTGAACTGCTTGACTACCGCATTTTTAGGCTCGGTCAATATCTGCACCAAAGCGTCTTCGGTCAGTTCGGCCAGGGTGGCGACCACGGGCATGCGCCCGACCAGTTCAGGAATCAGGCCGAATTTGATCAGGTCCTCCGGCTCGACGTCCTTGAAAGATTCGGTCAGGCTGCGCGCCTTCTTGCTTTTGACTGCTGCACCAAAACCAATGCCTGAGGATTCAGTGCGGCTTTCAATGACCTTTTCAAGCCCGGAGAATGCGCCGCCACAGATAAACAGGATATTGGTCGTATCGACCTGTAGGAAGTCCTGGTTGGGGTGCTTGCGGCCACCCTGCGGAGGCACAGACGCCATCGTGCCTTCGATCAGCTTGAGCAAGGCCTGCTGCACGCCTTCACCGGACACATCACGCGTGATCGACGGGTTGTCGGACTTGCGTGAGATCTTGTCGATCTCATCGATGTAGACAATTCCCTGCTGCGCGCGTTCGACTTCATAGTTGCAGCTTTGCAGCAGCTTCTGGATGATGTTTTCGACGTCTTCACCCACATAACCGGCTTCGGTCAGCGTGGTGGCGTCCGCCATCACAAAAGGCACATTCAGCGTGCGCGCCAGCGTCTGGGCGAGCAGCGTCTTGCCGGAACCTGTCGGGCCTATCAGCAATATGTTGCTCTTGGTGAGCTCGACTTCGTCCTTCTTGGCCTTTTCCTTGTGGCGCAGGCGCTTGTAGTGGTTGTAGACAGCCACAGCCAGCGTGCGTTTTGCAGGTTCCTGGCCGATGACATAACCGTCAAGCGTAGCCTTGATTTCAAGCGGGGTCGGAAGGTCTGTACGGGTTTCGCGGACGTCTTCGCCGGCGGGCAACTCATCACGGATAATTTCGTTGCAGAGGTCTATACATTCGTCGCAGATAAAGACCGATGGTCCAGCGATCAGTTTTTTGACTTCGTGCTGACTTTTGCCGCAGAAAGAGCAATACAGAGTCTTTTCACTGGAGGAGCCTTTTTTTTCGGCCATTACGGGGGTGCCTTTAAAAAGAAAACTGTTCGCTAATGATAACCAAATAAAAAAGGCGCTTTCTCTTGCAGAAAACGCCCTTTTTCAGGTCATTCAAGCGTTTAAAACACTTATGGACGCCTGGAGATCACCTCGTCGACCACGCCGTAAGTCTTGGCCTCGTCGGCAAACATGAAATAGTCACGCTCGGTATCCCGTTCGATCTTTTCGATCGTCTGGCCGGTGTTGGCCGCCAGGATTCGATTGAGCTGGTCCCGCGTCTTGAGAATGTCCTTGGCATGGATCTCGATGTCGCTCGCCTGGCCCTGTGCTCCGCCGGATGGCTGGTGAATCATGACGCGGGAGTTGGGCAGCGAGAACCGTTTGCCCTTGGTGCCAGCTGCGAGCAAAAACGCGCCCATGCTGGCTGCCATGCCGACGCACAGCGTGGACACATCCGGCTTGATGAACTTCATGGTGTCGTAAATCGCCATGCCTGCAGTGACGGAGCCACCGGGGGAATTGATGTAGAAGGAGATGTCCTTGTCCGGGTTTTCGCTTTCCAGGAACAGCAACTGGGCCACCACAAGATTGGCAGTCTGGTCATTGACCGGGCCAACCAGAAAAATGACGCGTTCTTTCAGAAGGCGTGAATAGATGTCGTACGAGCGCTCGCCGCGACCCGACTGCTCGATGACCATGGGAACCATACCCAAACCCTGGGTTTCAAGGGAACTTGCCTGCGCACCGCCGTAAATACTGTTTCTGACCATTGTTTTCTCCAGAGAAGCTGGGATAGCTTGTGATTTGCTTGGGATCTAAAGGCTACTGTAACCAAAAAGAAATGGGGCTTGTGCGCCGGACTTCAAGCCGTGCACAAACCCCAATTTTTCAAATTCGGCAGCAGGTCAGTTCTGGGCCATCAGTTCGTCGAAAGACACCGATTTCTCATTAACCTTGGCTTTGGACAGCACATAGTCGGTGACATTGTTCTCAATCACAACCGCCTCGACTTCAGCCATGCGGCGGTTGTCGCTCAGGTACCATCGCACCACGTCCTGTGGCTTCTCGTAGCTGGCAGCCAGCTCTTCAATGTGTGCCTTGAGCTGCTCCGGCTTGGCCTGCAATTCGTTGGAACGAACCAGTTCGGCAACCACCAGGCCCAGGCGAACACGCTTTTCAGCCTGCGGGCGGAAGATGTCATCAGGAATGGGGGCCTTGTCGGCATCCTTGACGCCGCGCTGCTTGAGGTCTGCACGGGCGGCTTCGATCATGCGGTCCAGTTCGGCCTGAACGCTGGAGTTCGGCAGGTCGAGTTCGGCTTTGGCCACCAGTGCGTCCATGACGGCATTCTTGTTGCGGGCCAGCACGCGGAACTTGACTTCGCGTTCCAGGTTTTTCTTGATGTCGCTGCGCAGGCCTTCAACGGTCGCGTCGGCAATGCCGAGGGACTTGGCCAGTGCTTCGTTGACTTCAGGCAGGTGCGCTGCTTCGAGCTTTTTGACGGTCACGAGAAAGTCGGCCTGCTTGCCGGCAACTTCCTGGCCGTGGTAGTCGGCCGGGAAGCTCAGTGGGAATGTCTTGCTTTCGCCATTTTTCATGCCGCGCACGGCTTCCTCGAATTCCTTGAGCATCTGGCCGTCGCCGATGATGAACTGGAAGTCTTCGGCCTTGCCGCCGGCAAAAGGTTCGCCGTCGATCTTGCCTTCGAAATCGATGGTGGCGCGGTCGCCGTCCTGGGCCGGTGCATCGGCGGCACGCTGTGCAAAGGTGCGGCGCTGCTTGCGCAGGATGTCCAGGGTCTTGTCGATGGCTGCGTCGCTCACGTCAGCGCTGACTTTTTCGATTTCTGCGGTGGTGAGGTCACCGATCTTGACTTCGGGATAGACCTCGAACACGGCGTCAAACTGCAGGTCGCCCTCTGGCGCGCCTTCTTTTTCGCTGATGCGGGGCTGGCCGGCAACGCGCAGCTTGGCCTCGTTGGCGGCAGTGGCGAAAGCCTCACCGACCTTGTCGTTCATGACTTCGTAGTGAACCGAGTAGCCATAGCGCTGGGCCACAACATTCATGGGCACCTTGCCTGGACGGAAACCGTCCATCTTGACGGTACGGGCCAGTTTCTTCAAACGGGTATCAACTTCAGACTGGATGGTCCCGACAGGCAGCGTCAGGGTGATCTTGCGTTCCAGCTTTTCAAGGGTTTCTACAGTCACGGCCATGGTGGGCTCCTAAAAAACGAATAATCGGTCAAAAGAGGGCTGCCGAAGATCGGGTTGACATCGACAAGCCTGCAATTTTCAAGGGTGGTGCGCGGGGGGGGACTCGAACCCCCACATCCTTGCGGACGTCAGGACCTAAACCTGGTGCGTCTACCAATTTCGCCACCCGCGCGCCGGAAACAAAAAACGGGAATACGGCCTGCCGGAGATTGCTCTCAAAGGCCAGGCCGAACTCCAGCCTGAAATCGGTCAACCTCGCATTTTAGCCTGTAATAACGCCCATCCGGGCACATTGTCCAGACACGGCCGCTCAGGGGGAAACCGGTGTTTCGCGTTTCACGCGAAACCATGCGGCGTACATCGCCGGCAAAGCCAGCAGGGTCAGGGCCGTCGCCACAATCAACCCGCCCATGATGGCCACGGCCATCGGGCCCCAGAACACACTGCGCGACAAGGGGATCATGGCCAGCACCGCAGCCGCTGCGGTCAGCACAATGGGCCGCAGGCGGCGCACGGCCGATTCGACAATCGCATCCCAGGCCGGCACGCCGCGTGCGCGGTCCTGCTCGATCTGGTCAATCAGGATGACCGAGTTGCGCTGGATCATGCCCATGAGCGCAATCACGCCCAGCAAGGCCACAAAACCAAACGGCCGGCCCAACACCAGCAAGGCCCCGGCGACACCGGCAATGCCCAGGGGCCCGGTGAGAAAGA
This sequence comes from Pseudomonadota bacterium, assembly GCA_040390295.1. Taxonomy (GTDB): domain Bacteria; phylum Pseudomonadota; class Gammaproteobacteria; order Burkholderiales; family Burkholderiaceae_C; genus Polaromonas. The sequence goes on along the minus strand of JAZJYR010000004.1, from coordinate 69,469 downwards.
CCAGCAGTGCACGGCTGAAACTGTGCAACTGCAGCATGAGAAGCGTGAAGGTCAGGAACAGCATGATGGGAATCCCCGCCACGATGGAGGCCGAGCCCTTGCTGCTTTCTTCCACCGCACCAGCCACCTGGATACGGTAGCCGTTCATGCCGGCGTCATGCCATTTTTTCTCCAGCGCGTCGAGTTTGGGTTTGAGCTCTCCCGTCACCGTCGCACCCTGCAGGCCCTCAACGATGTCGCTTTGCACGGTGATGGCGTAGTCGCGGTTTTCACGCCACATCACGCCGGGCTCCCAGGTGAACACCGGTTTGGCAATCTGCGTCAGCGGTATCGACTTGCCGGATGCGGTCGGCAGGTAGGCATTACCAATATCGGTGATCGCATTGCGCTCGTCCTGCGGCTGGCGCAAAACGATGTCGATGAGTTTGTCTCCCTCGCGGTACTGCCCCACCGTCGTGCCCGACAGAATCGTGCGGGAGGCCTGCGCAATCGACTGGCTGGTGACACCCAGCGCACGCGCCTTGGACTGGTCCACCTCCAGCCGCAGTACCTTGACCGACTCGTTCCAGTTGTCATTCACACCGCGGGTGTTCGTGTTCTCGCGCATCACGGCCTTGACCTCATCGGCCCGTTCGCGCAACACCAGCGGATCAATGCCGATCACCCGGAACTGCACGGGGTAAGGCACAGGCGGCCCGTTGGGCAGCAGCTTGATGCGCGCCCGCACCTCCGGAAATTCTGTCGCCATCAGCGCCGGCAATTTGATGCGCAGTGATTCGCGCAGCTTCAGATCCCTGGGCAACACGATCATCTGCGACACGTTGGACTGCGGAAAGACCTGGTCCAGCGGCAGATAAAAACGCGGCACGCCCGAACCGACCCAGGTGCTGACAGAAGTCACGCCCTCTTCCTTCATCAGGCGCGCTTCGACGCGTTTGGCCACCGCCTCGTTGGCGACAAATGAAGTGCCTTCGGGGAACCAGATGTCGAGCATGATTTCCGGCCGGCTTGAATCGGGGAAGAACTGCTGCTGCACCTTGCCCATGCCGACGATGCCCAGCGCAAACATCAGCACTGTGGCGCCTATGGTGATCCAGCGGTACTGCACACACCAGTTCACCGCCTTGCGAAAGATGTTGTAGAAGGCCGAGTCAAACATTTCATGATCTTCTCCATGGCCAGGCGTGTGGTCGTCATGGGCCTTTTCAACGACGTGGTCGGGCTTTTTAAGCAGCAGGGTGCCGAGGTAAGGCACAAAGTACACCGACACAATCCAGCTCAGCACCAGCGCAATCACCGTCACCGCAAAAATCGCATAGGTGTATTCGCCGGTGACAGACTTGGCCAGGCCGATGGGCAGAAAGCCGGCGGCCGTGATCAACGTGCCCGTCAACATAGGCATGGCCGTGATCTCATAGGCAAAGGTCGCTGCGCGTACCTTGTCGTAGCCCTCTTCCATCTTGCGCACCATCATCTCGACGGCAATGATGGCGTCGTCGACCAGCAGGCCCAGCGCAATGATGAGCGAGCCCAGCGAGATCTTGTGCAGCCCGATACCAAAATACATCATCGCCAGGAAGGTGACGCTGAGCACCAAAGGAATCGTGATGCCGACGACAAGGCCAGGTCGAATATCGATGTAATAGCGCTTCCACCAGGGCAGCGGCCCATTTCCACCTTCTGGCCGCTTGTGAAAGCCCAGGCTGATAAAGCTGACCGCCAGCACAATCACCACGGCCTCGATCAGCACACGCACAAACTCGTTGACGGAGGAAGACACCGCCGTCGGCTGGTCCTGGATCTGCACCAGCGTCATGCCTGCCGGCAGCGTTTTGCCGATGTTGGCCGAAAGCGCCTTCAGCGATTTACCCAGTGCAATGATGTCGCCACCCTTGGCCATGGACACACCCAGCGCAATGACTTCCTTGCCCTGGTGGTGCACCTTGATGGCCGGCGGATCCACATAACCGCGCTTGATCTCGGCAATATCACCCAGCTGCAACTGGCTGCCCGACGTTCCGCGTATCGGCATCGCGCGCAATTGCTCGACGGCCTGGAACTGCCCGGCCACGCGCACCTGAACCACATCCAGCGGCGTCTGCACGGCGCCCGCGGACTCAACCGCATTTTGCTGGCCGAGTTGGTTCAGCACCTGGTTGAAATCCAGCCCGAGTTGCGCCAGGCGTTTTTGCGAAATTTCGATGAAGAGCTTTTCGTCCTGCACACCAAACAGCTCGACCTTGGCAACGTCCGGCACGCGCAGCAATTGCTGGCGCACGTCGTCGGCAAAGACCTTTGTTTCGGCATAGCTGAAGCCATCGGACTCCAGCGCGTAGATCACGCCGTAGACGTCACCGAATTCATCGTTGAAAAACGGCCCCTGAATGCCGGACGGCAAGGTGCCGCGCATATCGCCGATTTTTTTGCGCACGCTGTACCAGACGTTGGGCACATCGGCCGCCCTGGACGAGTCCTTGATCTGGAAAATGATCTGCGACTCGCCGGGCTTGGAGTAGCTGCGGATCTTGTCGGCGTAAGGCACCTCCTGCAGCGTGCGTTCAAGCTTGTCGGTGACCTGCTCGGCCACCTGCTGCGCCGTGGCGCCAGGCCAGTAGGTGCGGACCACCATGGCGCGGAAGGTGAAAGGCGGGTCTTCATCCTGCCCGAGCTGGAAGTAGGAGGCAAAGCCCAGCAGCATCAGCACCACCATGAGGTAGCGCGTCAAGGCCGGGTGATCGAGCGCCCACTTGGAAAGGTTAAAACCTTTTGAAGGTTCAGAGGAACCTGTCGGAGGAGTTTGTGACATGACCGCCCCTTACTTTGAAGCGGGAGCGGGAACAGCAGGAGCCGACGCAGCAAGCCTGACAGCCGCGGCATCACCGGCAGCCGGGTTGATGGCCGTCTGCGCGCCGCCAGCAGGCGCCTCCGAGGTTTTCTCCTGATAGATGGTGACCTTCTGGCCGGGCGACAGCACATGCACGCCGGCGCTCACCACCAGCATCCCTGGCTGCAGGCCTGCCGCAATCACCACGTCATTGCCATCTGCGGTGGCGATCTGCACGATTTGCGACTTGACCGTCATGGTGGCTTTATCGACCAACCAGACTGCACTGGCCTTGCCCTCCTGCCTCAGCGCACTGGTCGGCAGTTTGATGACCTGAAGGCCTTCAGGCGTGCCGGCCAGGCCTTGCGGTATGACATAGACGGTGGCGCCCAGCGGCGGCGTGGTGTCTTTCACTTCAAGCGAGACCTTGACCTGGTAGGTGCGCGTCAACGGGTCTGCACTGGCGCCGACCTCCCTGACCTTTGCGGCGAGCTGCGCATCCTGCGTCCAGCCGCGCACCTTCACCGGCATTCCGGGTTTGAAGGCCATCACCTTGTCTTCAGGCACCGAGAACACCACATCGCGCGGACCATCAGCCGCAATGCGCACCACCGGCGTGCCGGCCGCCACCACCTGGCCGGGGTCGGCTTCAATGGCTGTCACCACACCGGCCACGTCGGCCACCAGTGAGGCATAACTGGCCTGGTTGCCCTGCACGGCCAGTTGCGACTGGGCCTGCTCATATTGCGCCTGCGCGGCCTTGAGTGTGGTTTCGCGGCGCTCAAGTTCTGCGCCGCTGATGAAATTCTGCTCTTTCAGCTCCTTGTAACGCTTGAAGTCCGCTGCCGCCAGATCACGGTTGGTGGCTGCAGCCTGCAGCTGGGCGCGGGCTGCATCGGCGGCCAGCCTGTAATCCTGGGGGTCGAGTTGCGCCAACACCTGGCCGGCCTTCACGCGCTGGCCGAGTTCGGCCTGGCGTTTGATGATCTTGCCGCCGACGCGGAAACCGAGCCGGGATTCGACCTGGGCGCGGACTTCACCGGCGTATTCGTGGCCCGATGAAAAGGCATTCACCCCCACGGTCAGCACCTTGACCGCGCGAACCGGCTCCTCGGGCGGGGCGGCTGGCGAGCAGGCCGCCAGTAAAAAAACGCTGCCCGCAAGAAAGGTTAAAAAAGGTGCGCTCCCAAGCGCGGTCATTGTTTTTTTCATGATTCAGGTAAGGTAAATATCTACTAATGACTGACTGGTTAGTAATCTATGAGAAAGCCGCAGCCTTGTCAAGCGACAATCTGCGCCATGAATCAAGGCAGTCATCCCGGCGATCCAGAGCGCCCCGTTCACGCTGCAGCCGGACTGGCACAGGGTGTCAGCCACTATGAAAACTTCCCTGTCGCGTCCTTTCTCTGCCCGCCGGAACTCAGGCCGGCGGTAGCCGCCATTTACTGGTTCGCCCGCACCGCCGACGACATTGCAGACGAAGGCGAGGCCACTGCCCAGACCCGGCTGGACGACCTGGCCGCCTACCACGCCGACCTGCTGGCTTGTACCGCAGGCCAGCCCGGTTCTGCGCGCTGGGTTTCAGTTTTTGGGCCGCTTCGCGCCATCATTGAAAAGTTCGCACTGCCGGTCCACCTGCTGGCTGACCTGCTCGGTGCCTTTGAGCAGGACGTGGTGAAAAAGCGCTACGCCAGCCAGGGGGAGGTGCTCGACTACTGCCGCCGCTCGGCCAACCCGGTGGGCCGGTTGCTGCTGCACCTGTACGCCGTGAATGACGAAACGTCACTCCAACAAAGCGACTGCATTTGCAGCGCGCTGCAGCTCATCAACTTCTGGCAGGACCTGGGCGTGGACATTCCCAACGGCCGCATCTACCTGCCTGCCGACAGCTGGGCCGCGCATGGTGTCGACGAGGCGATGCTGCTGGCGCGTGAGATCAACCCCGCCACCACGGCGCTGGTGAAAGCCAATGTTGCATGGGCCCAGGCGCTGATGCGCAAGGGCGCGCCGCTGGCCAGGAGCGTTCCCGGCCGTGCGGGCTGGGAGTTGCGGCTGGTTGTGCAGGGCGGATTGAGGATTGCTGAAAAAATTGGGCATCTGAATTTTGCAACGCTGCAAACGCGACCCAAGCTCAACGCGTGGGACGCAGCAGTAATGGGCTGGCGCGCCCTGTGCATGTAGTTGCTGCTCCGATGACCGGTCATACAGCCGTGCAACAATTGGACCCATGAGCCCAGAGCAATACGTACAGGAAAAAGCAGCCGCTTCGGGCAGCAGTTTTTATTACGCATTCCTGTTTCTGCCCAAGGAGCGCCGCGCCGCGATTACCGCCTTCTATGCCTTCTGCCGCGAGATCGACGATGTGGTCGATGAAGTCGTGGACCCCGGCGTCGCCCGCACCAAACTCGCCTGGTGGCAGGCCGAGGTCGGCAAGTCATTTGCAGGCCAGCCCACCCATCCGGTGATGAAGGCGCTGATGCCGCTTGCCGCCGCCTACAAAATCGAAGCGCGCCACCTGAACGCCGTGATTGAAGGTTGCCAGATGGACCTGGAGCAAAACCGCTATCTCGATTTCATCGCGCTGCAACGCTACTGCCACTTGGTGGCCGGTATCGTGGGTGAGGTCGCGGCCCGCATCTTCGGCCAGACACAGGAAGACACCACCGCCTACGCCCACAAGATGGGCCTGGCTTTCCAGCTGACCAACATCATCCGCGACGTCGGCGAAGACGCGATGCGCGGGCGCATCTACCTGCCGGTCAATGAACTGCAGCAGTTTGACGTCAAGGTACATGAGATCCTCAAGCGCCAGTATTCGGACCGCTTCACCGCGCTGATGAAGTTCCAGACCGACCGCGCGCTGGCGCTCTACGATGAAGCGATTGCCATGCTGCCGGACACAGACCGCCGCTCCCAAAAACCCGGCCTGATGATGGCCAGCATTTACCGTACCCTGCTGCGCGAGATTGCTCTTGATAACTACCAGGTACTGCATCAGCGCGTCAGCCTGACGCCACTGCGCAAGTTCTGGCTGGCCTGGAAGACGCAGGCCTTTGGCCGTGTCCAATGAGCCCCCACGTTCGTTCGCTTCGCGTAACTCCCTGCCCCCCGGGGGGGCGCTTCGCCTGCGGCCCGGCAAAGCCGGTTCCGCGTCTCTGCTTGCGAAGACATCGCTTCATTAAAAGCCAATGATGTTGCGCCTGGCGAGATGAAAATCGCAGTCATGGGCGCCGGCTGGGCGGGTTGCGCGGCAGCGGTGGAAGCCACACGCCGCGGTCATCAGGTCACCCTGTTTGAAGCCGCACGCACCGTGGGCGGCCGCGCACGCAAGGTCGAAATTGAATATCAGGACCAGACGCTCGCGCTCGACAACGGCCAGCACATCCTGATCGGTGCGTACACCGAGACGCTCAAGCTCATGAAGGCCGTGGGTGTCGATGCGGATGCCGGCCTTCTGCGCATGCCGCTCACGCTGCAGTTCCCCGATGGCGATGGCCTCAGGCTGACCAACCTGCCCGCCCCACTGGATGCGCTGCTGGGCATCCTGGCTGCACGCGGCTGGTCGTGGGGCGAGAAGCTCTCGCTGCTCAAGGTCGCTGTGGGCTGGCGCCTCGCGAATTTCGAATGCGCACCGGGCCTCTCGGTTGCAGATATCTGCAAGGGCCTGCCGCCACGCATCATGGCCACGTTTATCGAGCCGCTGTGTGTGTCCGCCCTCAACACGCTGCCGGACCGATCCAGCGGGCAGGTCTTTCTGCGCGTGCTGCACGACTCGCTTTTTTCGGTCAGCGGCGGCTCCAACCTGCTGCTGCCGCGCATAGACCTTGGCGCGCTGCTGCCAGAGGCGGCCTGCCAATGGCTGCAGGCGCAAGGCGGTAAGGTACATACCGGCGCAAGGGTTCAGTCCATCTACAGAATGCCCGGCGGCTGGCAGCTTCAGTTTGATCCTGCCAATGCAACGACTTCTGCATCGGGTTTCGACAGGCTCATCCTCGCCTGCCCGCCCCTGGAGGCCGTACGGCTTGTCGAAAGGACTGCCCTGCCCTGCGAACCTTGGCTGGCGCTGGGACGTGGCCTTGAGCATGAAGCGATTGCCACCGTTTACGCCATGGCAAACGGCGCCAGCCTGCCCCTGCCGATGCTCGCCCTGCGCTCCGGCATCAACCAGCCCGCACAGTTTGTCTTTGACCGCGGCCAGCTGGGCGGCCCGGCCGGCCTGCTGGCGTTTGTTATCAGCGCCAGTACCGGCAGCAGCGCGGAAATTGCCGGGCAGGTCAGGCAGCAGGCGGCGGCGCAACTCGGGCTGCACAACATCGAAGTGCTGCAGACGATTGTTGAAAAACGCGCAACCTTCGCCTGCACGCCCGGCCTTCAGCGGCCCGGCATGGTGGTCGCGCCCGGACTGCTGGCCTGCGGCGACCATGTGGACGGCCCCTACCCGGCCACGCTGGAAGGTGCTGTCCGCTCAGGGCTGCAGGCTGCGCAGGAGCTTTGAAAATTTGCTCCTGAATTCATAGCTGCTCACGTCCGTATTTATTGGCCTGAAGGCATATTTGATGCCTAAAAAAGACCGTTTTGGGCGTATTTCTGAGGTTTTGGGCAGCTCACCCGGGTACCCAAGACAAAATTTAACGTATACGTTAAATTTTTGCCGTACACGTTAAAAAATCCGGGCTAGCCGCTACGCAGCTGCCATCAAATCGCAAAGCTCGGTCAGGCTGGTGACCGACAGGTGCGGCTGCTCTTCATGCTTCCAGACGTGGTCGCCCCGGTTGACCCACACTGTCTGCATGCCCACGTTCAGCGCCCCCATCACGTCCAGCATGGTGTCGTCGCCGATATGCAAAACGTTGACAGGCAATACATCGACCGCACCGGCGGCGGCGATAAAAATGCGCGGGTCTGGTTTTGCCGAGCCAAAAGCCTGTGCGCTGATGCTGGCCTGGAAGAAATGGCCAATGCCGACGCGGTGGATGTCTGCATTGCCGTTGGACAGCGCCACCAGCGGAAAGCGCTCCGCCAGAAAGGCGAGCGAAACGATGGCATCGTCAAACATCGTGACCCGGTTGCGCTCGGCAAAAAAGACTTCAAAGCCCTGCTCGGCCAGCAGCGGGTTTTCCTTTGATCGGTAAAGCGCCAGGCGTATCGCCTCGCGGCGAATGGCGCTCATGTTGTGCTTGAGCTCGGGCCGCGTGCGAACGACGTGTTCGCGGATCTCGTTGCGCACCTGCGGGTTGGAAAACAGCGCCGCCGTCATGGGCGCGTGTTCACTCAGCCAGCTTTCAAGCGCCTTCTCGGCTCTTTCAATCACAGGCCACACGGGCCAGAGCGTGTCGTCAAGATCAAGTGTGATGGCCTTGACCAATGTCAAATCAAGTGTATGGGAAAGCATGTAGTGAGCGAGAATAACCCATGTCCTTTGCGATTGAACCCACCTTCAGCCATGGCCAGGCGCCGGCCAGATCCGGCACCGCCATCCTGTTTTGCAACCTCGGCACGCCCGATGCCCCCACAGCGCCAGCATTGCGTCGTTACCTGGGTGAATTTTTAAGCGACCACCGCGTGGTTGAAATCCCCAGGGCCATCTGGTGGCTGATCCTGCACGGCATCATCCTGCGTGTGCGGCCCAAAAAATCTGCCGCCAAATACGCCAGCATCTGGATGAAGGAAGGCTCGCCGCTCAAGGTCTGGACTGCAAAACAGGCCGGGATGCTGGGCGAACACCTGGCCGCGCAAGGCCATGTGGTCGACGTGCGTTATGCGATGCGCTACGGCAACCCTTCAATTGCATCGCAGCTTGACGCGCTCAAGGCCGACGGCGCGACGCGCATCCTGATTCTTCCGGCCTACCCGCAGTACAGCGGCACCACCACGGCCAGCGTGTTTGACGCGGTCTACACCTGGGCCGCGAAAGTGCGCAACCTGCCGGAGTTTCGTTTCGTCAACCGTTACCACGACGACGCCGGCTACATCAACGCACTGGCCGACAGGATACGTGCGCACTGGGAGAAAAACGGCCGGGCCGGGCAACTGCTGATGAGCTTTCATGGCGTGCCCGAGCGCACCCTGCATCTCGGCGACCCCTATCACTGCGAGTGCTACAAGACAGCACGCCTGCTGGCCGAAAACCTGGGGCTGCAAAAGACGCAATACAAGCTGACCTTCCAGTCGCGCTTCGGCAAGGCCAAATGGCTGGAGCCCTATACCGAGCCAACCTTGATACAGATGGCCCAAAGCGGCGTGAAAAGTGTCGATGTGGTCTGCCCGGGTTTTACGGGTGATTGCCTGGAGACGCTGGAAGAAATCAACATGGAGGCGCGCCATGCCTTCATCGAAGCCGGGGGCCAGGCCTTCAGCTATATCGACTGCCTGAACGACAGCCCGGCCTGGGGCGCGGCGCTGGCCGCGTTCGCCACCTCACAACTGGCCGGCTGGCCGACTGCGCCTCTGGACACCGGCACGCTGGCGGCTTCGCGTGCGGCGGCGCTCGCTTTGGGCGCCAAACAGTAAATCCCCCCGAACAGGATAAACATGCGAAACAACCCCGCCCGGCTTGCTGAACTCAGGCGCAGCCTGATTCTTGATTCATCACCCGAAAAGGCCTATGACGACATTGCCAGGTTGCTGGCCAGCAGTCTTGAAGTGCCGATTGCCATCGTGAATTTCCTCGACGACGGCCGCGACTGGTTCAAGGCCTGCATCGGTTTTCCGGTCACTGAATCCCCCGCAGCCACCTCGTTCTGCGAGACGTTCTTCCACACACCCAACGACGTGATCGTGGTGGAAGACACGCGCGAAAGCGCCCTTTTCAGCAAGCACCCCATGGTCACAGGTGAACCGTTTGTGCGCTTCTATGCAGCGGCAAGGTTGAGCATTGGCGGACACACACTAGGAACGCTGTGTGCCTATGACATGAAGCCGCACAAGATCTCTGCAGACCAGATCAAACAATTGCAGACGCTGACACTTGCCGTCGTCGAGTTGCTGGAAAAGCGCAACAAGTCCCTGCCGGCCTGATTTCAGTAGCAGGCCGAGCGCTCCGCGCGTTCACTGGCCTCAATAAACGAAGAGACTATTTCAAGCTGGCCCAGCACATTCAGGGCTGGCGCATGGCCGCAGCCTTCAATCTCGATCACGCGCGCCAGGCCCAGGCTGCCCGGCCCGCGCCGCAGCATCTCCGCAGTCGTTTCACGCAGCACCAGGTCAGACTCGGCTCCCCGCAGGCACAGCACCGGGATGTTGATGGCGTCATAGTGGTCCCAGATCAGGTAGTCGTTCGGGTGGCTGATGAACTGCTGCACCATGGCCGGGTCGTAATGCGGCGTCACGCGGCCGTCAGGCAGGCGGCGGGTGGATGTCTCTGTCAAACGCTGCCACTGGGCATCGCTGAGCCAGCCATAGGGCTTGTAGACCACACGAAAAAACGCCTCCAGCTCGGCCACCGTCGCAAAGGTCGGTGGGCTGCCGGCATAGGCCCTGATGCGCGCAATCGCTTCATCGGCCAGTTGCGGTGCGTTGTCGTTGAGCACCAGGCTTTTGATGCGGCCCTTCATGCCCGGCTGGTACAGGCCGGAGGCGCAGACCGTGCCGATAGCGCCCCCCATTGACGTACCCACCCAGTGCGCTTTTTCTATATTGAGCTGCTCAAACAGCGAGGCCGCGATACGCGCATAAAACCGAAGGCAGTATTCATGCGTCGGGCGCGGACTCCACTGGCTCAGGCCACGGCCAATGGTGTCGGGGCAGATCACGCGGTAACGCGCGCTCAGGTAGTCGGCCAGCTCGTCCATGTCTCGGCCGGTGCGCGCCAGGCCATGCCAGGCGATCACAACGTCCTTGTGCTGCGCGCCCCACTCGGTGTAGTGGATTTCGCGTCCCGCGCAGGTCAGGTAATGCGAGGTGAATGACATGGCGCTGGCTTCCTGTACTTCAATGTTGGCGGTCGCTCTACTTCAGCAGCTTGCCGGTGCTGCCGATGACGGTCACCTCGACATAACGCGAGCCAACCCGGTTGCTGGGTGAATAGCTCACGGTGATGCCACCGGTGTCAAAACTGCCCATCGATTCCAGCGCCTTGACGACTTTGGCGCGTGTCGGGTTGGGCCCGGCGCGGCGCAGCGCCTCGACCAGCACCTTGGCACCGACAAACTCTTCAAAGCTGGTGTAGTTGATCGATTCCTTCGGTGCATATTTTTTGAGCAACGCCTGGTACTCGCGCACCACCGCCAGGTTGGCCATGAAGGGGTAAGGCACGACCTGGCTGATGCCCAGGCCATGGGCGTTCTTCAGGCCCGCGAGCTTGACGAGTTCCGCGGGGTCCACCACCGAAATGTTGTAAAGCTGCGCACCGCCGCCGCTCTCGCGGTACTGCTTCATGAAGGCTGCGGTTGACTTGTTGACCGACACCATGATGACGGCCTGCGCATCCGATGCCTTGATCTTTTTGACGGCGTCATCGACCTTGTCGGTGTTGCGTTCATAACCCGCCGCCACGGCCAGCTTGAGGTTGCGCTTGGCCAGTGCGTTCGTCACCCCCAGCAACCCGGCCTTGCCAAAACCATCATCCTGGTACATCACCGCGATGCGGTTCATGCCCAGGGTGGTGAGCTGCTGCACCATGTGCTCGGCCTCATCGGCATAACCTGCACGCACATGAAATATCCAGGGGTTGAACGGGGTGCGCAAGGCTTCGCCGCCGGTATAGGGCGCGACCAGCGCCGCGCCACCTACATCCAGAATGCCGTCTTCCAGCAGCTTGGTCACATTGGCCGTGCCGGCAAAACCGAAGAGCGCAACCACCTCGGGCCGTGCCAGCATTTCGCGTGTCAGGCGCGAGGTTTCATCGACCTTGTAGGCATCGTCGACCACCACCTGTTTGATCATGGCGCCGTGAATGCCGCCCTGCTCATTGATGTGGTCAAAATAAATCTTCCCGCCCACCACCATCTGTGCCCCTGTACTGGCCAGCACGCCGGACAGCGGTGCCACCTGGCCTATGACCAGATCGGCCGCGGACGTCAGTCCCATCGCGCAACACAAGGCCAGCGCTGCGCCGGCCCGTAAACCCCATTGTTGAAACGTTCTCATTTTTTGTCTCCTGTGATGCCTTTTCAGGCCTTGCCGGTTGTTCCCTGAACCCCTGCGGCCCTGAGCCGCCCCACTACGCCGGTGGGAAAGTAATACACCGAAAGCACAAAGAGAACACCCAGCCAGAGCAGCCAGCGGTCGGGTGACAGCAAGGCGGCAAGCCAGGGAATGGAAGAAGAAGCCTCGCTGCCCAGGCGCAGCAAATCCTGCAGGTAGCTTTGCGCCACGAGGAATGCGGCAGAGCCCAGGGCCGCACCGTAAATCGTGCCCATGCCGCCAATCACGACGATGAGAAGCACGTCCATCATGATTTCAAACGACAGTGAGGTGTCCGGCCCGTTGTAACGCAGCCAGATCGCCAGCATGGCGCCAGCCAGGCAGGCGAACAGCGCAGACAGAACGCTGGACAGCGTGCGGTAGACCACCACGCGGTAGCCAATCGCCTCGGCACGGAATTCGTTCTCGCGAATCGCCTGCAGCACCCGGCCAAACGGCGAGTTGACGATGCGCAGCATGGCCAGCAGCAGCACGACTGCCACAACAAACAGCAGGTAATAACAAAGCAGCCGGCCATCCAGCGAGACACCCAGGAAAGGCTTTTCTGAAAATTCAAAACTGGGTGAGAGCAGTTCAGGCAGCTTGAAGGTCAGCCCGTCTTCACCGCCGGTGATGTCCGAGAGCTGCGAAGCCAGCGTGAGAAACGCCGAGGCCACAGCCAGCGTGATCATGGCAAAAAAGATGGCACGCACGCGCAGCGAGAACAGCCCCACCAGCAAGGCCAGCACAAAAGACAGCAGCAACGCGCAGGCAATGCCAACACCCAGCGCCGTCCAGGTCGGCCCCATGCGTGTGGTGGCAATCGCCACGCCATAAGCACCGATGCCAAAAAACATGGTGTGCGCAAAACTGACAATGCCGGTGTAACCCAGCAGCAGGTCAAAGCTGGCGACCAGCACGACAAAGATCAGCACCTTGGCGGCCACGTTGAGCGCCTTGATGCCCGGGAAGACAAAGGGCGCAGCGGCCAGTGCCACCAGCAGCAGCACCAGCATCACAGCCAGCACGCGGCTGCGCGGGAAGTCGTCGGAGAGGAGTCGTTTAAGCATTGTTACGCCTCAACGGTTTGCGACGGGATAAACACCCTGGGGCCGCCATAAAAGAATTGCCATCATCAGCGCGATGTTTGAAAACAGCGCCACCTTGGGCAGCAGAAAACCCGTGTAGTTGGCCATCAGGCCGACCAGCAAGGCGCCTATGAGCGCACCGCCTGTAGAGCCCAGGCCGCCAATGATGATGACGATGAAGATCAGCACATTGACCTGTGCGCCCATCTGCGGCGTCACGTTCTGCTGGTACAGGCCCCACATCACGCCGCCGAGCCCGGCCAGCGCGCTGCCCACCACAAACACGCCCACAAACAGACGCCTGATGCGATAGCCGAGAGACTCGACCATCTCGCGGTCCTGCACCCCTGCGCGTATCAGCAGGCCAATCTTGGTGCGGCCCAGCGTCCAGGCAAGCAGCGCAAACACCAGAAGCCCGACGAACACCGCCAGCAGCCGGTATTTTTCAATCGCTGCATCGCCGAGCAACAGCGAGCCGCGCAGGGCTTCGGGCAATGGCAGCGGGATTTGCTGCGGACCCCAGATGACCTTGATGAGTTCTTCACCAATGATCATGCCGCCCATGGTGATGAGAATCTGCTTCAGGTGCTGCCCATACACGGGCCGCACGATAAAGCGCTCGAACGCAAGGCCCAGGGCACCCGACACAGCCATCGCCACCAGCATGGCCGGAAACACCGCGACCAGGTTGCGCCAGAGTTGCTGCGAACCCGTCCAGTCGTTCATCAGCCCCAGCACAGTGGTTGCTACAAATGCACCCAGCGCAATGAACACGCCGTGGCCGAAGTTGAGCACGTCCATCAGCCCGAACACCAGCGTGAGGCCGGACGCGATGATGAAGATGATCATGCCCATGGCCAGGCCCGCGACGGTCAGCGTGATCCAGGTCGAGGTAGAGCCAATAAACGGAAGCACAAGTACCGCGAGCAAAGGTACAAGAAGCAAAGGTTTCCAGTCGAAATCAATTTTCATATGGCAAGTCCCAGCAATGACTTCTGCAGTGCCTCGTCTTCAGCAAGTGCTTGCATCGTTCCGGCATGCACCACGCGGCCGTTGTCCATCACCGCCACCTGGTCACCCAGCCGTTTGGCAAAGTTGATGTTCTGCTCAACCAGCAAAATCGTCGTGCCCGTCGCCTTGAGCTGCGCGAAGGCATCGATCATGTTGTTGATGATGGCGGGCGCCAGACCCTTGCTGGGCTCGTCAACAATCAGCAGCTCGCGCGGCTCGACGATGGCGCGGGCCACGGCCAGCATCTGCTTTTGCCCGCCCGACAGCTTGCCTGCCGGGTGATTCCAGAATTTTTCAACGGCCGGGAAGAGCGAGAAGATCCACTTCAAACGCGCTTCGTCCATTTGCCTTGCATTGCCCGCCTTGCGCGCGGCCAGCAGCATGTTCTCTTTGACCGTCAGGTCGGCAAAGATACCCATGTTCTCGGGCACGTAGGCGATGTTCAGGCCCGCAATGCGCGGCGTCTCCATCGCCGTGATGTCCTTGCCGTCAAAGTTGACCTTGCCTTTTGAGGCCTGCCACAAACCCATGATGGTTCGCAGCGTGGTGGTCTTGCCCGCACCGTTTCGGCCCAGTAGCATGGTGAGCTGGCCACGCGCCACCGAGAGGTCAACGCCGTGGAGGATGTGATACGCGCCTATGTGCGTGTGTACGCCGCTCAAGGTCAGGAGTTGTTCGCTCATGCGGCCTCCCTGCTCACGGGTGCAACACCCAGATAGGCCTCTTGCACAACTGGCGAAGCGATCACTTCGGCAGGTTCACCATCTGCCACCAGCGCGCCGTTGTGCAGCACGATGATGCGGTCGGCAAGCTCACGCACGACGTCCATCTTGTGCTCGACCAGCAAGATGGTCTTGCGTTTGTCGTTCTTGAGTTTGCGTATCAGGTTGAGGATGACCGGTGCTTCGTCGGCACTCATGCCGGCCGTCGGTTCATCAAACATGAAGACATCAGGCTCCAGCGCCATCAGCAGCGCGACTTCGAGCTTGCGCTGGTCGCCGTGCGGCAGGCTGGCCACTGTGGTGTGGCGCTTGTTGGTCATGCTGACGGCCTCAAGCACTTCTTCAGCAAGCTGTGTCAGCGCCTTGTGGTCGCTCCAGATGCTCCAGAGATTGAGGCCACGCAAATGTTTGCCCGCACGCGCAGCCTGCACGGCCAGGCGAACGTTCTCAAGCACCGACAGGTTGGGGAAAAGGTTGGTCAGCTGAAACGCACGGCCCAGCCCGGCACGCGTGCGCGCCGAAGGGCTCAAGCCTGCAAGGCTGTTGCCGTTGAGGAAAACATCACCACTGCTGGCCCTGATCTGCCCCGAGATCAGGTTGAAGTAGGTGGTTTTGCCCGCGCCGTTGGGGCCGACGATGGCGGTCAAAGTGCCCGGCTGGAAAGTGCAGCTGACAGCATTCACCGCCACGTGCCCGCCGAAGCGAACCGTGAGATCTTTTGTTTGAAGCATTTTTTGGTTTGGCTAGCTGCCGACCCCGACTGCCATCCCGGACCTGATCCGGGATCCATGCCTAAAGGACGCGGGGATGGATTGCGGGTCAAGCCCGCAATGACAGCGAGAGCAGACGGCGCTTAACGTTTGTTCCTGATCGGAACTGTCATCTCTTCGGCCTTGATCTCGCGCACCAGTTCCGGTACACCCCAGGCAAACGCCGGGTCCACCTTGATCTTGAAGTGGTACATGCTCTGCATGGCCTGGTGGTCTTCCTTGCGGAAGGTCATCTTGCCCTTGGGCGTGTCAAAGCTCATGCCTTCCATGGTCTTGATCAGCGTATTGGCCGATGCATCCCCCTTGCTGTTTTTCAGCGCGGTGACCACGGCCATCGCTGCTGAAAAACCGCCAGCGGTGAAAAAATCAGGCGGCGTCTTGAACTGCTTGTAGTGCTGGGCCACCATGGCTTCGTTGACCGGGTTCTTGGGAATGCCGAAGTAGTAGTAGGTTGCGCCTTCCATACCGGGCAGGTTTTTGTAGCTGGCCATGGCAGGCAGGATGTTGCCGCCGGTGGCGATCTCGATGCCGTAGCGCTTGAGGTCCATGTCGGCAATCTTGAAAGGGTTGCCAGCGCCGGCCCAGACGATCCAGATGATCTTGCGGCCGGGCTGGTCTTTCAGCTTGTCGATGAGGCGCTGCGCACCGGCGGTGAAGTCGGTGGTGGCTGCGGGCAGGTATTCCTCATGGGCAAACTTTGCCTTCTTGATGGACTCCTTGAAGGCCTTCACGCCATCGCGGCCAAAGGCGTTGTCCTGGGCCAGCGTGGCGACGGTGACGCCGGCCTTGTCGACAGCGACGGCATTGGAGATAGCGTCCTGGCTGCTGTTGCGGCCGGTGCGGAAGATGTATTTGTTCCACTTGTCGCCGGTGATCGAATCGGCCACCGCGGGCTCGACCAGCAGGATCTTTTTGTACTCTTCAGCGACTGGCAGCATCGCCAGCGCAACGCCAGAAGAAGTCGGGCCAACGGCCATGTCGGCCTTGTCGTCAGAGTAGGCAGCCGACAACAGCGACTTGCCCAGGTCAGGCTTGCCCTGGTCGTCTTTTTCAATCACGACCAGTTTTTTGCCGGCAACCATCATGGTGCCGCCGGTGGCGTAGTCCAATCCCATCATGAAGCCAACGGCGGTCTGTTTGCCATAGGCTTCGAGCGGGCCGGTCTTGCTGTAGATGTGGGCGATCCTGATTTCACCGGACTGGCTCATGGCCAGGGTCGAGACGAGGGAGGCTGAGATCGCGGCGAGCGCGATGAGGGTACGACGGTACATGGATGTCTCCTGTGATGAGGGCAACTAACTGCGCACCATGATTGCACATGGCGTGCCAGCTTTAAGCCATTGATTTATAAAGATTTTTTTAAGATGATCCGATAACTGCCTGAAATAAATACATTTAATTTGTCTTATTTAAAGACAAATGTATTATTTTCGATCAGGGTTATCCAGACGTTCATAGAGCTTGGCGCGTGAAATCCCCAGCATGCGCGAGGCGGCCAGCTTGTTGCCCCCGGTGGCTTCCATGGCGGCGGCGATGGCGCGGCGCTCCAGCTCTGCAACCTGCTCTGCCAGTGGCCGCAAGGGGTCAGAGGCAATGGCTGATGTATCCGTCACAGTCAGCGCAGGCGCAATGCGCTCGATGCCGGATTCCCTGAGCACCTCTTCAACCTGCGCACGGCCAATGCTGGCCGAGTCACTGCGCATGGCCGATTGCTCCAGAACATTGCGCAGCTCCCGTATGTTGCCGCGCCAGGTTTGCGCAGACAACAGCGCCAGCGCCTCGGCCGACAACTCGGGTTGCCGGTCACCGCTGCGCGAGGCCATCTCTTCGCCAAGCACTTCAAGCAGCGCAGGAATGTCGGAACGGCGCTCACGCAAAGGCGGCACCCGCACCGGCAACACATTGAGGCGATAAAACAGGTCTTCACGAAATTTGCCTTCGCGCACCAGCACCGCCAGGTCGCGTGAGGTCGCCGCAATCACGCGCGCATCAAACGGAATCAGCTTGTTCGAGCCCAGCGGCTCAATCTCGCCCTCTTGCAAGGCGCGCAAAAGCTTGGCCTGCAGCGCCTGCGGCATGTCACCGATTTCATCCAGAAACAACGTACCGCCATCGGCCAGGCTGAACTTGCCTTCGCGCCCCTTGCGGTCTGCGCCGGTGTACGCACCCGGTGCGACGCCAAAAAATTCGGCCTCCAGCAGGGTGTCCGGCACAGCCGCAATATTGACGCTGATAAAGGGCCCGCGCGCCCGCGCCGAGGCTGCATGAATCGCGTGGGCCAGCAGCTCCTTGCCGGTACCGGTTTCACCCAGCAGCAACACAGGGCTGGATGTTTGCGCCGCACGCCTCGCCTGGCGCTTGACCTCGACCGCCGCAGGGCTGGTGCCTATAAAACTTGCAAACGTGTGTTTGGACTGGCGCTGCCCGCCGGTGGACCGGGAGCGCTGGCTGGCCAGCTCGCGGCGTGCATCGTCCAGTTCGCGGTGCAGAAGTGCAAACTTGCTGATCAGCGGCTGCAGCGTGGTCTCCGGGTGGTCGAACAGCACCATGCCGATGGCACCAATCACATCGCCAGTGCTTTCGTCGCGAAGGGGTATGCGGCTAACGACAAAAGTGCCGGCGCGGTTGGTCAAAAGGTCGATCAGAAAGGCTTCGCCGGTTTCCAGCACCCGCTGCATCTGCGTGTTGGGAATAACCTCCTGCGCCATGTGGCCGACAAATTGATCCACGGACGAGAAACCCAGCGCAGGCAAAAACCGCTTGTAGCCATCATTGACCCAGACGATCCGGCCGGTGTGGTCCACCAGCAGCATGCCCTGGCTGATATTGGAGAACAAATGAAACATGGACCGCGCCGCCAGCTCCAGAATGCTCTGGGCATCGCGCGGCAGGCCCTGCGGCGTGGTGACTGTGGATTGCATGGGGGGATGGTAACGCTGTGCACGGGCTGGGCGCAGTTGAGATGCCATCCCACAGCAGTTCCAGGCAGGGCTTCGGCAATCAGCTTTCATGACACCTGTGGATGCCTGCTCTCGATTCACAGCGGAATTCGCTGGACCCCGATTCACTGCCGGACAGCAGACTTTCACAATCGGCATGCCAGGCAGTTGCGGCCAACAGCCGAAATGTAGCTATGGCAGTCGGGGGGCCTGTTCCAAAGCGGCGCCCGGAAAGTAAAAATTTGCAGGCGGACTTGGGAGAAACACCTTTGCAGCAACAGGCCGTTCCCGCTGTTGCCATATCAGGGGTTGGTGTTCATGTGTTCCACGATTGCCTCAAGGGCATCACGCGGGAACGGCATCAAGAAACGCGCGAACCAGTGGATTGACCAGCTCCGGGCGCGTCAGTGGCGCCATGTGACCGCCCTCGGCGAGGGTGCGAAATGCCCAGTGCGGGCATGCCGTGGTCAACAGGTCAATTATTTCCCGAATGGGAAGGCGGGTTGCCCTGTCACTCACCACCATCGTCCGCATCTGCAGCGCTTTCAATTCGGCCACGGTGGTTGGTTCTCCCATGACCGCATCCCACTCATAAAAATTCGGCGCAAGGGCCTCAGCGAACGCAGTGCGCCGCTTTTCCGGCATCGTGCGCCACGCCCCGTCACCAAGCCAATAATCGGCAAAGCGCTCCGCGACCTTGGGCCAATCCCCCAGGGAGCCATAGCATTTCACATGATCATGCAGCCCCCGTGCCTCCAGAAAGGCTTGCATGCGGCCTTCCTGCTTCAGCAGGTAAAACGGATTGGGCTCCAGAAGGGTCATGCTCTCCACCCGAGAACCAAGCAACATGGCTGCCTTTAAAGCAACAGAGCCTCCGAAAGAGTGACCGACCAGGTGAATGGGCGTATCAATTCCCTGGCATATCGAAGTGATCAGTTGTGCCTGGGCGTAGAGGGATTGCGGTGCGGTTCCAGGCCAGGGAGTCGTCTCGCCATAGCCGTAGAGATTGACTGCAATAACCCGGTAGCGGTCTTTCAGCGCATCGCATAACGCACGCCACTGGCGATTGGCGCTGACCGAGCTATGGACCAGGATGACCGGCTGTCCGGATCCGTCATCGGTGTGATCTATCGTCAAACTACCCATTGAGAGTAACGTCATACTTTGAATCCCGAAGAGTATTTCCGCATTCTGTCTGGCCACCGTGCAATGCACAAGGGCAGCTGACCGTTGTGGTATGCCTGTCGACCTATTTCGACACCATGAATTGCACCGCAATCGACGGGGGATTCCTCAATGTTTGCAATACAACGCATGACCTCTCGGCAGCAAATTTGAGTTTCTCAATCAACATCACATCCGTTCCCTCCCTGACGCGGAGCTCTACTGCGGACGCCATCTGTTGAAAGCCCACAGGAACATCTTGACTCATTGCCAGGGCGCCACGCACATCCACCTCCGCAGTCACCTTTACCTGCAGGTACTGCAATTCGATACCGAGGATATTCGCAACCATCCGGATGGAAGAATCCTGGCAGGCGGCTAGTGCAGCGCAGAGAATGTCTCCTGGCGTCGGGGCATCGTGCGGGCCGCCCAGCGCGGAATGAACCCCGACAGGCACTTTTATTCCACAGCCCTCCATTGGTTCTACCGTGGCGTGAAAGGGGTCCAGATTGTTTGTGCTGGCCGTCACTGCGCAATCCACGATCAGGGCGGCATCGGGTGAAGCAACATACTTTTTCCGAAGCGGTGATTGAAGAGCAAATACACTGGTACCTGACATAGATTTCTCCGTGGAGTGCGTTGTAGAGGTGAGGCTTTCCGGCTCTCGGGGAAAGTCTATTTGCCCATACAAATTGCAGGTACAGGATCTGTTGCCTCAAATACCGGAGGTGTTGATCAAGTTACCGAATAACGAAACAAGGGGTGGGCTGTGGACGACTTTTCAGAACTGCTGCGTTCATTCCGGTTAGGTGGTTCAGCCTTCATTGATGCAACGCTATCCGCACCCTGGGCCATACAAACACCAACCGCGATTGAATTGGGGCAAAGGATGGAACTGGCGTCAGAGCGGATCATTCCTTACCACTATGTGTCGGAAGGTGTTCTGGTCGCGCAACTGCCTGATGGAGAACCGGAGCTCGTCGAGACGGGTGAGGCGATTGTTTTCCCTCACGGCGACGTTCATGTGCTGGCCAGTGGGCCGGGATTGCCGCCACTCAAAATCACAACAGAAGCGGTTGTTCGTTTGACGAGAGTCGGGGCGGTTTCGCAGGTGAAGTACGGTGGAGACGGCACCATGACCAGCCTTGTTTGCGGATTCTTTGCCTGTGACATGACGCTTTCCGAGAGGCTTGTCGAGCCGCTTCCGCGCATGTTCAAGTTCAAGGTTCCGCAGGATAGTGCAGCCTCACTGCTTCCACTGGCCGTCCGGCGACCAGGTCACACCGGCGGGAAGACTTCGGCACCTGGCAATGCCGGGGTGCTGTGCAAACTTTCCGAATTGCTATTTGTTGAAGCGCTTCGTGCCTACGTGGAACAAAGCCAGGAGATGAAAGCCGGCTGGATTTACGGTCTGAAGGATCCTGTCGTCGCCAGGGCCCTGCGCATCATCCACGCGCAGCCACGATCAGGCTGGACGCTGGACAGCCTGGCCCATGCGGTGGGTACCTCGCGTACCACCTTGAGCGACAAATTTGCTCAGCACTTGCAGCAAACCCCGATCCAGTATGTGATGGCCTGGCGCCTTCGTACGGCGGCCAGTGCGATTTCGCGCGGGCATTTGATGATCAAGCAGATTGCTGCCGATGCGGGATTCAGTTCGACTGCGGCTTTCAGCCGGGCCTTCAAGAGGGAAATGGGCAAGACCCCAAGCGAGTGGTCAAAGATGGACAAGCCCACAAGTTGATGGACTTTGAGCATCTACTACCGCACGGGTGATTTCGTTACAGGCGAACGCATGTTGAAGTCCCAAGCCAATCCACGGGCTTGCCGGAAAGCTGGCGCTTGCGGCCATAGGCAACCGTTGCATGGTTGGGTGTCAAGCGTGCCTGAAGGCAGCCATTCTTCAATGGCCGCATCGGGCGCAAAGCCGTCGTCGTATCAGGTGCGGTGGGGAAGTCGAAGTGGCGCATCACCACGCCGTGGCGTTGAGTAGAAGGAGATAACGGGGGATATATAGTCGCGCTAATGAAAAACCTCCGCTCAATCGACCTCAACCTTCTGGTCGTGTTTGATGCGCTTGTTGAAGAGCGCGGGGTTCGCCGTGCCGGTGAGCGTATTGGCCTGAGCCAGTCGGCGACCAGCCATGCACTGGACCGCCTTCGCAAGCTGCTGGATGACGAAATCCTGATTCGTACCACCAGCGGCATGGAGCCGACACCGCGCGCCATCAGCCTGGCCGGCCCGGTACGGCTTGCGCTGCAGGACATACAGACTGCGCTGACCCCCGACCGTTTTGTACCGCTGGAGGCCGAAGGCGACTTCAACATTGCAGTGGAATCTCACGAGACCATCGCCGCATTGCCCCAACTGGTTGACGACGTACGGGTCGAGGCGCCTTCGCTGGTGGTGACGGTGCGATCAGGTTCGGTCAAGGAAATTCTTGATGACATCGACAATGGCCGGACAGATCTCGGGCTTGGCTTCTTCAGGGGCCTGCCAGACCGTTTCATGACCTGCAGGTTGATGGCGGACCGCTATGTCTGCGTCATGCGGCGTGACCACCCGCTGGCGGCAAAACCGTTGGCGATGGAGGACTACCTGACGGCACCCCACCTGCTGGTCAGCATGAGCGGCGCCCCTGAAGACCTGATTGACTCGGTACTTGCCGAAGAGGATCTGCGGCGCCGTATTGCCATGCGCCTGCCGCAGGGCCTTGCCGCCGTGATTGCGCTGGAACGTTCAGACATGATCACCACCACGACGCGCGGGGCTGCCCGTGTGTTCACGCGGTCGTCTGCACTGGTGGCGATGGAACTGCCTTTTGAATCACCGCGTGTCGAGTTCCGCATCATCTGGAACAAGCGCATGCAGAACAGCCCCTCCAACCGGTGGATACGCGAGAAGTTTGTCGCCATCGGCAGGCAGGCCGAAGCGCTGAGCAAGCTTGAACAGGATTCGCTACACGGCAAGTAAAAAAAGCCCGTCCTAAAGAGGGGAAATCCATCGCCTGCATATCGCAAGTGCAGACTTTGCATTGGTAATTTTTGCGGCAGCCGCGTACATTTTTTATCCACAAGCCAGTCAGTGTTGCTGACCGGACAAGGAGACAAAAATGAACACGGTAACCATCAACCCGCAAGAGGTCGACCTCGCCTACCGCGCCGCCATGCGCAGGTTTGCATCAACGGTCACCATCATCACGGCGGCAGACCATGAGCGGCACCACGGCATGACCGCGACGGCCGTCACATCGCTGTCGATGAACCCGCCTTCCCTGCTGATCTGCCTGAACCAGAAGACCCTGCTACACGACATCATGTACCGGGCGCGGCGTTTCTGCGTCAACGTGCTGCACCGCGACCAGGTGGCCCTGTCAGCGGCCTTTAGCGGCGGCGCAGGTTCAGCAGAACGCTTTGAGATGGGCGAGTGGTCGTTCACGGACGAAGGCAACCCTTATCTCGCAGACGCCCAGGCCAATCTTTTCTGCAAAAAGGGGGCCGCCATTCCGTATGGCACGCACACCATCTTCGTTGGCGAGGTCGAACAGGTCGGCCTGCGCGATGCCATCTCGCCGCTCGTTTACCAGGACGGCTCGTACTGCGTTGCCAGCCCTGCCGCATAAATTTGCCTGCAGCTTCCACCCTTCACATCCGGAACCCCATATGTCCCACACCGCCATCCTTGAAAATCTGCAGCCAACCATGACCCAGATCGACGCACGGCCCACGCCTGCAGAACTGTTGTCCGCCATGCGCGCGGTGATGCATGGCATAAAAGCCAGGGCATCAGAAACCGAAAAGCTGGGCCGCATACCCGCCGAAAACCTGCGCGCCCTGCGCGACGCTGGCCTGTACCGCATCGTCAAGCCCGCCAGGTTTGGCGGTTATGAATACGACTTTGACATGCTGGTAGAACTGGTCATGGAGCTTGGCCAGGCCTGCGCATCCACTGCCTGGGTGTATGGCCTGTACGCCGCCCACCAATGGCTGCTCGCCAGTTTTGATGAAAGGGTGCAGCGCGATATCTGGGACGAAGACACCGATCCTGCCGTCTGCGGCTCTTACGCGCCAGCAGGCAAGGCTACGGCTGCGGCGGGCGGCTACGTACTCAACGGCAGGTGGTCTTTTGCAAGCGGTTGCGATGGCGCGCAGTGGGCGGTGTGCGCTTCGGTGCTGCCTGCCGATGAAACCGGCCACGCACCCGGCCCGGCATTTTTCCTGGTCCCGGCCAGTGACTATGTGATTGACGGCGACTGGGACGTCGTGGGCCTGGCAGGTACGGGCAGCAAGACGCTGGTGCTTGAAAACGTGTTTGTGCCTTCCCACCGCCTGCTGGCTTTCTCGGCAACCATCAGCGGCAACACGCCAGGCAGCGAGGTTCATGGCAACCCCGGCTTTCGCATACCGATGCTGTCGAACATCCCCTCATGCCTGGCCGCGGCAGGCGTAGGCGCGGCCATGGGGGCACTGGCAGATTATGTGGAAGCCACTGGCAAGCGTGTCACGCGCGGCGCCGTGGCCGGCGGCAACAACCGCATGGCGGAGTTCCCGACCATCCAGTTGCGGGTGGCCGATGCCGCAGCAAGCACCGACGCCGCCCGTGAGATTCTGCTGCGTGACGTTCGCGCGAGGGCATGGACGATACGTTCAGGCGAATCCATCACCACGGAAGACCGCATCCTGAGCCGTCGGGGCCAGGCCTTTGCCGTCTCGCTGGCGATTCGTGGAGCTGAAGCACTGAATGCCTCTACAGGCGGCTATGGCCTGTCGATGGCCAACCCGGTGCAACGTGCCTGGCGCGATGCCAATGCAGTGGGCCGACATATCAGCCTGAACTGGGACGCCGTCGGCACCATGAGCGGGCAGATGGCCCTGGGTCTTGAACCTAAAGGTCAATACTGAATTTGGCTTGAACCCAAGGGCCAATATTGATTTTTGCCTTGAGCCCAGGGGGCAGTACTGATTTTTTCCGGTAGCAGCGCTGCAAGCACATTGCAGATTTTTCACAACAAAAGGACAAGAGACATGCAAGGCAAGATTGGCCTCGAAGAGCACTTTGCGCTCGAAGAAACACTGAAGGACTCCGCAGGGTTCTTCCCCGACAAGGTCTGGGCAGAACTGCGCGGCAGGCTGCTCGACATACAGGACAGGCGTCTCAGGGAAATGGACGCCAACGGCATGGAGATGATGCTGCTCTCGCTCAACGCGCCGGCAGTTCAGGGCATACCGGATGCCAAACTGGCGAACGAGCTGGCACACCGTGCCAATGATTATCTGGCCGAACAGGTGGCCAGGCGCCCAGACCGCTTCCAGGCGCTGGCCGCGTTGCCCATGCAGGACCCCGAGCTCGCATCACGCGAGCTGGAGCGCTGCGTCAGGCAACTCGGCATCAAGGGCGCACTGGTCAATGGTTTCACGGAAGTCAACGACTCAAAGACAGGTGTGTATTACGACCTGCCGCAGTACTGGCCTTTCTGGGGCGTTGTGGAATCCCTGGGCGTGCCTTTCTATCTGCATCCGCGCAACCCGCTGCCAGCAGATTCAAAAATCTATGAAGGGCACCCATGGCTCATGGGCCCGACCTGGGCATTCGGGCAGGAGACCGCTGTGCACGCATTGCGTCTGATGTGCAGCGGCCTGTTTGACAAATACCCTGCGCTGGCCATCATCCTGGGCCACATGGGCGAGGGCCTGCCTTACAGCATGTGGCGGGTAGACCACCGCAATGCATGGATCAAGTCGCCGCCAGCCTACCCGGCCAAACGCCCGGTGGCGGATTACTTTCGCGAGAACTTCTACCTCACCACCTCCGGCAACTTCCGCACGCAGACCTTGATTGATGCGATTCTTGAAGTCGGGGCAGACCGCATCCTTTTTTCAACCGACTGGCCTTTCGAGAACGTTGACCATGCCGCCAACTGGTTTGATGCGGCCAGCATCAGCGAACGTGACCGCCTCAAAATTGGCCGTACCAACGCCGTGGATCTGTTCAAGCTCGGCATCTGATTTCAACCTCACCCTGATCACCAACAATAAACGGAGACAAACATGAACAAACCCAACCCGCCTCGCCCAGGCCGCAGAAAACAACTCGCCCTTGCCGCATGTGCAGCATTGCTGGGCATGGCGGCAGCCATCCATCCGGCGATGGCACAGTCATGGCCCAACAAGCCCGTGCGCATGATCGTGCCCTTCCCTGCAGGTGCGGCACCTGATGTGATTGCACGGCTGATGGCCGAACGCCTTCGCCTGGTCTGGGGCCAGACGGTTATTGTTGACAACAAGCCCGGCGCAGGCGGCATACCCGGCATGAGTGCGCTGGTTCGCTCACCCAATGACGGCTACACCATAGGCTTCATACCGGCCGCCGTGCTCACGCTGACGCCCGAGCTCTACAAGAACCCGCAGTTCAATGCAGATGCCGACATCGTGCCCGTGGCAGCGATCGGCACAGCGCCCATGGCCATCGTGGTGCCTGCATCGTCAGACATCAAGAACCTGCCAGATCTCGCGAAAGCTGCAAAAGCGCAGCCAGGCCGCATCACCTTTGCCGCGCCGCAACTCAACTCGGTACCGCACCTGACGGGCGAAGTGCTGGGCCAGGCCATGGGCGCGCCACTGATGACTGTTCCGTATACAGGCTCACCGCAAGCCATCACGGCCCTGCTGTCCAACGAGGCCGCTGTCGGTATCGATGGCCTGTCTGTACTGATGCCCAATGTCAAGGCCGGCAAGTTCCGTGCACTGGCCGTCATGTCAAGGGAGCGCCTGCCCGGTTTTGAGAATATTCCACTGGCCTCCGACACCTACAAGGGCATGGAATCAGGCGGCTGGTTCGCCATCTACGCACCTGTCGGAACGCCTGCAGCAGTGGTGGAACAGATCAACCGCGACATCAACAAGATTGTCATGGAACCCGAAGTGGTCGCGCGTTTTGCAGAACTCGGCACCTACCCCAAAACCGGCACGCCCAAACAGCTGGGCGACTATGTCGCCGAGCAGCGTGCCGCCTGGAAGAAGGTGGTCGTCAGCCTCAAGCTGCAGCCGCAATAAGCCAGCACGCAACGATCAGGAGACAGCATGGTCGAGCTTTACCATTTCTGGAGTTCCGTGTGTTCGGTACGGGTGCGCATGGCGCTAGAAGAGAAAGGTGTGGCGTGGCAAAGCCGCTATATCGACCTCTTCAAATTCGATCAGCTGAAGCCGGAATACCTGGCCATCAACCCCGCGGGCATGGTGCCTGCACTGGTGCATAAGGGTGAGGTGATTTGTGAATCAGCGGTGATCAACGAATACATCGCCGCAACCTTTCCCGGCATTGATTTGGTGCCGCGCAATCCGCTGGCTGCTGCCCGTATGCGCGAGTTCACCAAGGCTTGCGACGACGGTTTCGACGCCATCGCCAAGTTGACAATGGTGAAGTACATCCTGCCCAAGCTGCGCAAGCGCTGGGGCGACGATGTCCTGCGCGAACAGGCCGGCCGCCGCCCCAACAGGTTTTTGCAGGACTTGCACTCGCGTGCTGTGCGGGGTGAGATACGCGATGACGAGTTGCGTGAATCGATGACCTCTGTTGCGTCGCTTCTGGACCGGCTTGAAACCACCCTCAAGACCGGGCCGTGGATCGTCGGAGAGTTATCCCTGGCCGATATTTCCATCGCGCCTTTCATGTTTCGCCTCTCTGCGCTGGGGCAGGACCAGTTCTGGTCGGCAAACAATCGTCCACGTGTGAATGACTGGTATGTGGCGATTTCGAAGCGGCCCGCCTTTCAGGTTGCGGTTTCATGGCCTGATGAAAGCGGCGGAGGGTATGCAGAGGTTGGGCTCAAGGTGACGCCAGCACTTGAAGAAATCGCACGGTAAGCCCTGCGGCGTGGTGACTGTGGGTTGCATGGGAGGATGGCACGCTGCAGGCCAGGAGCACAGCTGATATCACGTCAGCTCAAGTTTCTCGCTGCGCGCCAGGAGAGACTGCGCTGCTGCCCGGCGTTTCCTGGAGCGGGGGCATCGGACCGCACGGTCTCCCCGGGAAAATCACCATCGACAAGAGCGGCGCAACACCGCTGCGATCCAGCGCGTCAAGGACGATTGCGGGGCGGACATCGAGCTGCGTCAGAGCAAGTACATGAACAACATCGTGCAGCAGGAAAACCGTGAGACCGATGCCCGGACTCAAGTCCTTTCGCTGCGCACGCATCCCCGTGGCGGTATTGCTCTCATGCACACGATCAGGAAGGGCCAGCCCGATTGCGCTGAAGGACAAGTCGCGCCCGCAGCGGCGAAGTTTTTCTCGCTGGCCTTTTGAGCGGCAGGTGGACGCCTGACTTCAATGGGTTCTCTGCGGCACTGCCGTGACAGAACCGGATTCTCTGCAGCTCCCTATTGCGGCACAAGCCCCGAAGCCTTCACCAGTTCGGCATGCAGCGCGATCTCCTGCGCGATGGTTTGCTGGAATTGCTCGGGTGTGGTGGGCGCCTGGTCCATGCCGATCTCATAGAGTTGTTTCTTCACGTCCTCGCTCTGCAGGATGGCGTGTACCTGGCGGTTGAGCTGGTCCACAAGGGGGCGCGGCGTGCCTGCTGGAGCCAGCAGGCCGATCCACGTCTGCATGACCATGTTCGGGATGCCTGCTTCGCGCATGGTGGGCACGTCGGCGATCAGCGGCGAGCGCTTGTCGCTCATCAGGGCCAGCGCGGTCAGCTTGCCGGTCTTGAGGTAGGGCAGCGCCTCGGGCAGGGGCGCGAACAGCAGGTCAACATTGCCACCCAGCAGGTCGGTGATGGCCAGCGCGCCGCCCTTGTAAGGGATGTGGGTCATGCGCACCTGCGCCCGGGTTTCGAACATCAGCGCAGCAAGGTGTTGCGGGCTGCCGTCGCCAGAGGTGGCGTAGTTCAAACCGCCTGGCTTGGCCTTGGCTGCAGCCAGAAGAGCCCCTGCGCTGGAGAACTTCTGCTTGTCCTTGACCACCAGCACCATGGACTGGTTGGCCAGCTTGGTGATGGGTGCGAAATCAGCCTGCGGGTCGTAAGGCAGCTCTTTGAAGATGCTCTTGTTGGTCGTCAGGAACGAGGCGGGTGACGCCATCAGCGTGTAGCCGTCCGGCGCGGCCTTGGCCACGGTCGGCAGGCCAATGCGGCCGGAGGCACCGGCGCGGTTGTCAACCACGAAGGGCTGGCCGGTGACGGCAGCCAGCTTCTGGCCGATCAGGCGGGCAATGATGTCCACGCCGCCGCCGGCAGGCAGAGCCACGATGAGCTTCACCGGATGGTCGGGATAGGTGCCCTGGGCACCGGCGGGCATGGCTGCGGCCAGCAGGCCAAGCATGCATGTGAGGAGGGAAATTCTGCGGCTAGTGTTCATGGATAGCTCCGGTGGTGGATTGGAAAGGACTGTCAGGAAGGAATGGATTCGCCGTGGCTGGCCGCGCGGGAAACATCAGACGCATCAGACGCATCGGAAACAAGCCGGTCCAGCCGCAAGCGGGTGATGGCGGCAATTTCTCCCAATGTGGTGCTCAGTTCGGTGGCGCGGTCGTGCGTCAGGCGCTGCTCAAACGCTTGCAGGGCCGACTCCCGCGTATGGCGGCGTATACAGAGGATGAACGGGAAGCCGAAGCGCGTACGGTAGGCCCGGTTAAGCGCGCCCCAGCGTTCGGCCTCGTGTGCATCCAGCCGCGCCAGCGAAAGCGTGCCCTGCTCTGCAACAGACGCATCGGTCATCGTGCCCCGGCGCGCGTCTTCACCGGCGAGCTCAGGGTGTCCAGCGTAGAAGGCGACGCGTGCGGGTTCGTCCAGGCCGGCCACCACCCCCACCATCGCCGTGTGCAAGGCTTCAACGGTCTCGAAAGGGCGCTGGCCGACGACGCCGCTTGCCACCCAGGGCGCATGTTCCCAGACGTCAGCCAGGGCGGCGCAAAAGACCTCTGGCGTGCAGGTGTTGAGGTGTTCCAGGCTGGATCGCGTTGACATGGAACGGATCGTAGGGACGTATATCATTGCCGTCCAGCACCATTTTTGCAACGCTGCATACGCAAAATCAGTACGCACCGCCTACACTTCTACCTACCCACCCACCACTCATTCCATCCATGCGCCATTCACTCGTTCCCGCCGGACTGCGCTACGCCGACCAGGTTGCGCGCTCGGGCTCCATCCAGAAGGCCGCGCGCGAACTCCACGTGGCGGCTTCGGCCATCAACCGGCAGATCCTGCATCTGGAGGAAGAACTCGGCGTGCCCCTGTTCGAGCGGCTGCCGCGCGGCATGCGCTTGACGCCCTCGGGCGACGCACTCATCACGCTGGCGCGCCACTGGCGGCAGGACGAACGCGGGGTGGTCGCCGAGATCCGGCGCATCCAGGGCGTCCACCAGGGCCATGTGTCGCTGGTGGCCATGGACAGCCATGCCACCAGCGTCATGCCCGCCCTGGTGCGGGATCTGGGTGCGCAGCATCCGCTGGTCAGCATGTCCATTGCGCTGGCCACCCCTGACGATGCCGAAGCGGCACTGCTGACCGGCCAGGCCGACCTGGCTGCCATCTTCAACCTGAAACCGCGCCGGGAGCTGCTGGTGCTCTGGAAAAGCGCGCTGCCGCTGGGTTGCGTCGTGGCGCCCGGGCACCCGCTGGCGCAGCGCGAGACGGTGAGCTTCCAGGAGGCCATGGCCTATCCGGTCGCGCTGCAGAGCAAGGCGCTGGCGATCCGGCGTTACCTGGAGGCGCAGTACAACTGGCTGTTCAAGGAACCGCGCCGCTATACCGA
Source organism: Pseudomonadota bacterium (assembly GCA_040390295.1). Taxonomy (GTDB): domain Bacteria; phylum Pseudomonadota; class Gammaproteobacteria; order Burkholderiales; family Burkholderiaceae_C; genus Polaromonas. The sequence goes on along the minus strand of JAZJYR010000004.1, from coordinate 39,071 downwards.
GAGCAACTCGCTGCAGCTGGTCAAGCAGCTTGCGCTAGGCGGCGACCATGTGATGTTCACGTCCGAGCTGGATGTGTCGCATGAGCTGGCCACCGGGCAACTGGTCTTCATCCCGATCCGGGATCGGGGGGCTGAACCACAGGAGATCAGCGTGGCCGTGGATGCAACCAAGCCGCCCGGACCTATCGTGCAACTGGTGTCCGGGCGGCTCATCGCAGTGCTGCAGGACTGCCTTGCTGCGGCACGTGGACAAGGTGCACGCACAGTCTGATAGGTACCCATCAAAACACCGGCAACTTCAGACAAACCCAGCCCGCGTTCGCCGCGCAGACAACACCTTCGCCACCCTCGGCAACACCAGCACCGCCACCACAATCACCACCAGCGTGATAGACATGGGCCGCTGGAAGAACACTGCCGCGCTGCCCTCGCCTATCGACATCGCATTGCGCAGCTGCGCTTCTGCGAGCGGGCCGAGGATCATGCCGACCACCACGGGTGCAGTCGGGAAGTCGAAGCGGCGCATTACCACGCCGAGCACGCCAATCGCATAGAGCAGGAACAGGTCGAACGCGCTCTGGCGCATGCCGTAGGCACCTACGGTTGCAAAAATCAGGATGCCTGCGTAGAGCTGCGGCTTGGGGATCTTGAGCAGCTTGACCCACAGGCCGACCATGGGCAGGTTCAGCACCAGCAGCATGACGTTGCCGATGTAGAGCGATGCAATCAGCGCCCAGACCAGCGTGGCCGAGGTGGTGAAGAGTTGCGGGCCGGGCTGGATGCCGTAGTTCTGGAAAGCGCCCAGCAAAATCGCCGTGGTGTTCGATGTCGGGATGCCCAGCGTCAGCAGCGGGATCAGCGCTGCCGTCACCGTGGCGTTGTTGGCAGCTTCAGGGCCGGCCACGCCTTCGATGGCGCCGGTGGTGCCGAACTCTGCCCTGGCGTCCTTGTCCCTGGCGAGTTTTTTCTCCATCGCGTAGCTCAGGAAGGTCGGTATCTCGGTGCCGCCTGCGGGGATGCAGCCGAAGGGCGTGCCGATGGCGGTGCCGCGCAGCCAGGCGGGGATGGAACGCTTCCAGTCGCGTTTCGTCATGTGGACGCGGCTCAGCTTGTTCTGCTCTTCGGTCACCTTGCCTTCATAGAGCACGGCATAAAGCACTTCAGCCACGGCAAACAAGCCGACAGCAACCAGCACGATCTCAATGCCATCGAGCAACTCGGGCACACCACCCGTGTAACGCCCCTGGCCTGAAATCTGGTCAAGGCCCACACAGCCTGCCGCCAGGCCGACAAACAGCGCCGTCATGCCGCGCAGCGTGCTTTGGCCCAGCACCGCACTGACGGTGGTAAACGCCAGCAACATCAGCAGGAAATATTCAGGCGGGCCGAGCTTGACGGCAAAGTCGGCCACAAAGGGCGCGAACAGCGTAACGATGACGGTGGCAATCGTGCCGGCAACGAAGGAGCCAATGGCCGCCGTGGCCAGCGCAGCACCCGCCCGCCCGCTTTTGGCCATCTTGTTGCCCTCCATCGCAGTGACCATGCTGGCCGTCTCCCCCGGCGTGTTGAGGAGGATGGAGGTGGTCGAGCCGCCGTACATGGCGCCGTAGTAAATGCCCGAGAAAAAAATCATCGAGGCCGTGACTTCAACCTTGGAGGTGATGGGCAGCAGCATGGCGACCGCGACGGCGGGGCCAATGCCTGGCAGCACGCCGACGGCGGTGCCCAGCGCGCAACCAACGAGACACCACAACAGGTTTGCGGGGGTGATGGCGGTTGCGAACCCCGCCATTAGCGCATTAAAAATATCCATTCAAGACTCCCGACGGGCCGCCCCCAGGGAGGCTTGCGCCCCCTCGGGGGGCAGTGAATACACGAAGTGACAAGCGTGGGGGCACATATTTTCAGATCCACCCGCTTGCAGTGAGTCCGGGCAAATTGATCGCCAGGAATTTGGTGAACGTCCAGTAAACCGGCGCGGCAATGAGCAGGCCGCTGACGATATCGATCATCCAGTTGCGCGCGCCACCGGCAGGCTGGCCGCTCGCGCGGCGCAGGCCCTGCACGGCAAGCAGGTAACACAGGGCGCAGCTGAGGATGAAACCGATGGTGGTGATGAGGGCTGCGTTCAGCATCAGCCCCGCCGATACCCAGACAAAACCGGGCCAGTAGGCGGTTGTCGCGCCCGAGGGCGTGGCCAGCTCACGAAAGCCGCCGCTGCGCGCTTCCCAGATGATGAGCACGCCGCAGATCGTCAGAACAATCGACACCAGCCATGGCAAAAAGTTGGGTCCGACGCCGCTGTAGCCTGCGGTTGATGAAATACCGATGGCGCCGAAGGCCAGTGCCAGGCCCGTCAGTAATACGCCGACGCCCACCAGGGTTTGCGGTAGCACCGAAGCCGGTGCCGCAGAAGAATCTGAATCAGTCATGAATGCTCCAGAAAAATAGCGCTGTCATTGCGGGCCTGACCCGCAATCCATGCAGCGCTTGAATGACCATGGATCCCGGATCAGGTCCGGGATGACAGCAAGGAGAAATCAGACCATGCCGGACTTGACCATGGTCGCGCGGAGTGCAGCGAAGTCGTCATCGACAAACTTGGCGAATGCGTCGCCGGTCAGGACTGCGGGTGTCCAGTCGTTCTTCTTGACGGCCTCGGCCCAGGCCGGTGTCTTCATGGCAGCCAGCACCATGTCGGTCAGTGCCTTGCGCTGCTCGGGCGTGATGCCGGGCGCGCCGTACACGCCGCGCCAGTTGCCGATCTCCACATCAATGCCCTGCTCTTTCAGCGTGGGGATGGCCACACCGTCAAGACGCTTGCCGGCCGTGACGGCAATGGCCTTCATCTTGCCGGCCTTGATGTATTCACCGAACTCGCTGTAGCCGCTGCCGCCGATCGTGACGTTGCCGCCCAGGATGGCGGCAGTCGCCTCACCGCCGCCACGGAAGGCCACGTAGTTGATCTTCGAGGGGTCGACGCCGACCTTTTGCGCAATCATGGCTGCGGCAATGTGCTCGGTAGAACCGCGCGAACCGCCGCCCCATTTCACGCTGCCTGGGTCTTTCTTCAATTGGGCGACCACATCGGCCATGCTCTTGAGTGGCGAATTCGCAGGCAGCACAAACACGTTGTATTCACTGGACAGGCGCGCAATGGGGGTGGCAGATGAGAGGCTGACCGGCGGCTTGCCGGTGATCAGGCCGCCCAGCATGACGGCGCCCATCACCATCAGCGCATTGCCGTCACCCTTGGAGCCATTGACGAATTGGGCCAGACCCAGTGCGCCGGCAGCGCCGCCCTTGTTGTCATAGGTCACGGTGTCTGCGACCTTGGCGTCCGTCAGGGCCTTGCCCAGTGCGCGCCCCGTGGTGTCCCAGCCGCCGCCCGGATTGGCCGGGATCATCATCTTGACGTTGCTGGCTGCATGGGCAGAAAACGGAAAGGCGCCGGTGGCGGCCAGTGCTGCAAGGGTTTTGAGGAAGGTGTCGCGACGCATGGGTGTCTCCTTGTGAATCAGGGTTAGCCTTGAATGATGCGCCCGCTTCCTGTCAAACGGCTGTCCGGAGGCACTAGGGAAAGTGCTAATGTCCGTTCCAACACCTTGACACACAGTTGCCACCTTTCGCCCCGCCCACCCCAATGAAATTACTCCTTGTAGAAGATGACGCGTCCATGCAGACGGCGCTGCAGCGCGCACTGAGCCGGCGCGGCATAGACGTCACCGGCTGCACCGACGGCGCACTGGCACTCGGCGCGTGGACGGCGTTGCAGCCTGACGTGGTGGTACTCGACCTCAGTCTGCCGGGCATGGACGGCCTGCAGGTGCTGGCGGCGGCGCGCAAACAGGGCCTGAAAACGCCGGTGTTGATATTGACTGCACGCGGCACGGTCGGCGACCGCGTCATGGGCCTGAACCTGGGCGCTGACGACTACCTGCCCAAACCCTTTGACCTGGACGAACTGGAGGCGCGTTTGCGTGCACTCGGACGCCGCCAGCTTGAGGCCGGCCGCGTCGCCAGTGCTGCGCCCGAGCCGGGCAACATGATGGTCGGCTCGCTGCGTTATGAAAAAGACAGCGGCGCGATTTACCACGAAGGCCTGGTGCTGGAACTCACGCCGCGCGAGCTGGCCTTGCTGCAGGCGCTGATGGTCAAACCCGGCCATGCGGTGTCCAAGGAAAAACTGTTTGAGCTGGTCTTTCCCGGTGAAGCCGATGTGCAGTATGAAGCCGTTGAGGTGGTGGTTTACCGCCTGCGCAAGAAGCTGACAGGGACTGGCGTCACCTTGATAACCTTGCGCGGGCTGGGTTACCTGTTGAAGGTTGAGGCGTGAGGGCGAACGAAGGCGGCGCAGGGCCACCCGCAGCACGCGAAGCGACAAGCGTGGGGGCAATATCTTTAAGAAGGTATCTGCTGTTGGGCATTCTTGGGCCTGTCTGCCTGCTGATCGTCATCAACACCTTCAGCCTCTACAGCCAGGCGCTCGGTGCCGTCAATACCGCCTATGACCGCACGCTGCTGGCATCGGCCAAGTCGATTGGCGAGCAGCTGGATGTGACGGGTTTCGACGAGCAGTCGGAACTGCGTGTGACCGTGCCGTACGCCGCGCTTGAAGCGTTTGAGGCCGACAACCAGAGCCGGTTGTTCTACCGCGTCTCAACCCTCAAGGGCGAGATGATCTCCGGCTTTGCGCAACTGCCCTTCTGGCGCGGCACCATTCCGGCCAAGCCCCCCTACGCTGCGCTGGTTGATTTTTATGACGATGTGTTTCGCGGCGAGGACGTGCGTGTGGCCGTGCTGCTGCAGCCAGTGGCCAGCGCGCAGGGCCGGGGCATGGCCGTCATCCAGGTGGCTGAAACCCTTGAGCTGCGGCAGACGCTGGCGCGCAAGATCCTCTTCGACACCGTCTGGCACCAGGCGCTATTGGTCGCGGTGATTGCACTGGTGGTGGTGCTGGTGGTGCAACGCGCCACAAGGCCGGTGCGCGACCTGAGTGCCCAGTTGCGGGCGCGACCCGAAGGCGACCTGACGCCCATTGCGGCAGCAGATGCGCCGCGCGAGTTGCTGCCGCTGGTAGACGCCACCAACGCGGTCATGGGCCGGCTGCAGTTGCTGCTGGACCACCAGAAACGTTTTGTGCGCGACACGGCCCACCAGCTGCGTACGCCGCTGGCTGTGCTCAAGGTACAGGTGCAGTCGGCCCTGCACGGGGACATCGGTGCGCAGGAGGCGTTGGGCGAGATCGGCCTGACGGTAGACCGCGCCACCACGCTGGCCAACCAGATGCTGTCGCTCGCCAAGGTGGAGCAGTTGCGCCAGCAGCCGGAGTTGCGCGACATCGACCTGGCGCAATCGGTGCGCTCTGTCGCGCTCGACCTCTCGCCGCTGATTGCCGAAAAAGACATCGCCTTCGACATCGAAACCGTGCCCGCCGTCATCGCCTCGCATGAATGGATGCTGGGCGAGCTGGCGCGCAACCTGCTGCACAACGCCATCAAGCACACACCGGCAGGCGGCACGCTGGCTGTGCGTATCGTGCGGGACGCGAGCCATGCGGCGCTGACGATCAGCGACAGCGGGCCAGGCATCAGCGACGAGCTGGCAGCGCGGCTGTACCAGCCGTTTTCAGCCGGCAATGTGCGCCAGGGTTCGGGCCTGGGCCTGGCCATCTGCCGCGAGATCACCGAGGCGCTGGGCGGCAGCCTGTCGCTCGAAAACCGCATCCTGCATGGCCGCATCACCGGGCTGGATGCGACGGCGCGGTTGCCGTTGAAACCCGGACGACAACCGTAAAAGATGTTTGCCGCCGCTTGAAAGTCATGGCGATGGCTCAAAATGGCAGCCAATGGATAAATTACGCATCGACAAGTGGCTCTGGGCCGCGCGTTTTTACAAGACACGCTCGCTCGCTGTTGAAGAAATCGACAAGGGCCGCGTCCGCATCAACGACCTTGAAGCCAAGCCGGCGCGAGAGGTCAAAGCCGGCGACACCGTAGCGATTCGCCAGGGGCCGTCGATTCGCACCATCGTCGTCCGCGGCATCAGCAGCCAGCGCGGTGCAGCGCCGATCGCGCAGCAGCTTTATGAGGAAACCGAGGAAAGCCTGCGCCTGAAGGCCGCAGCCGCCGAACAGCGCCGCATGGGCCAGGACCCGGCCCACAGCCTGGAACACGGCCGCCCGACCAAACGCGACCGCCGCGACATCCAGAAGGTGAAAGACGGCGCCTGGGGCGACCGCTGGAGCGCTTCTGCGGACTGACAGCCAGCCCGGTTGCCAACGGGAATCGCTATATTTTTAATAGCTACTCACGCCCGTATCTATTGGCTTTAAGGCCGATTTGATGCCTAAAAATGACCTTTTTCAGTCGCTTTTTGCCTTATTCTGGCCACCAGATTGCCTCTCAATCAGCATATGCCCCAGCATATGCTGACTCATAAGCCCGCCTGGCCAGCGTTCGCGCCAACAGGATGGCCGGATCAACCAGATCCAGCCCGGGCATGGCGGGCACAGCGCTCAGTGCCAGCGGGATTTCGGTACAGCCCAGAATCAGCGTGGTCAGCCCATGGCGCCTGGCCAGCGCTTCCGCGACCCGGGTGAAACACTCGCGGGCCAGCGCCATGTCGCCCATCTTGACCCCCTCGTAAATGCCGCGCATCAGTTGCTCACGTTCGACAGCCTCCGGGACATGGCAAGCCAGCCCGACCTGCTTCAGAGCCTGGTCATACAACCCTGCGCGATAGGTCCCCTCAGTCGCCAGCAGGCCGACAGCCAGTACGCCACGCGCAGCCAGGATGCGCGCCACCTCGCGGGCCACGTGCAGCACCTCGATCTGCGGGAAGCGCTGCTGCAGCTCGCCATGCCAGACATGGGCTGTGTTGCAGGCCACTGCCACGGTTTGTGCGCCCAGGGCCGCGAGCTTGCCCATGGCCTGCAGCATGGGCTCCAGAGGCTGGTGGCCACCAAACCCGGGCTGCCCAAGTGCAGCGCTGCGATCCGGCACCGGCACCTGCGCCAGCCAGTGTTCGGGGAAGGCCTGGTCGGACACCGGCATGCCGCTGCGCTGCAGGTGCTCGGTGCAGGCGGCCACAAACAGCCGCGCAAAGTCAGCGCCTGCCGCCGGGCCCATGCCGCCGAGGATGCCGACCACGCGTGTACCTTTCATCTTGTGCCATCCTTTGGAAATAATCGCGCAGGCTCACGCCCGCGCGGGACGCGGCGTGAGGTTTGCGCAGGGTTTTGAGAAGAAGCGTCGCGCGGCCTTGCGTCAGGCCGGCGCAGCGCTGCCAGGCCAACCCGGTGCGCGATGCATCACGCGACCGGGTCTGCAGCCATTACATCGCAGGCTTGTCGCTCAGCGCCTTGAGGTTGTCCTTGAGCTGCTGGCTCATCGGCAGCATCAGGTTCACGCCCTTCGGCGGGATGGGTGACTCAAACCACTTGGTGTACAGCTTCGTGAACTCGCCGGACTTCATCATGCGGGTGATGGTGCCATCGACCAGCTTCTTGAACTCGGGGTCGTCCTTGCGGATCATGCAGCCGTAGGGCTCGACCTGCAGTGAGTCGCCCACGACCTGCAGCGAGGCCGGGTTCTTGGAGTTGGCCATCAGGCCGAACAGCAGGATGTCGTCCATCGCAAAGGCGACGGCGCGGTCGTTCTCCACCAGCAGCAGCGAGTCGTCATGGTCCTTGCCCAGGATCAGCTGCATGTCGAGGTTTTTGTCCGTGCTGTACTTGCGGATCACCTGTGCGTTGGTGGTGCCAGTGGTGCTGGCGACCGTCTTTTTGGCCAGGTCGGCGTAGTTCTTGATGCCCGACGTCTTCTTGACCAGCAGGCGCGTGCCGGTGAAGAAGTGGCTGATGGCGAACTGCACGTCCTTACCGCGGGCCGAGTTGTTGGTGGTCGAGCCGCATTCGAGGTCATAGGTGCCGTTGACGAGCAGCGGGATGCGGTTTTGCGAGGTCACCGGCATATAGGCGACTTCGAGGTTGGGCTTTTTGGTTTTTTTGCGCACATCGTCAATGATGGCTTCGGTCAGTTCAACCGAAAAGCCGACCGCCTTGGTCGAGCCGATCAGGTAGCTGAAGGGCACAGACGCCTCGCGGTAGGACACCGTGATCTTGTTGGTATCGGCAATTTTCTTCAGCGTCTGCGCACTGGCGCCAGAGGCCATGGCAGCCAGGCCGGCGCCCAGCAATACGGCATTCATGAGTGTCGAAATCTTCATAAAAACTCCTGGAGGAAGTGGTTGACTGTCGAAATAACAAGGTGGGTGAGAAAGCTTGCAGGACCAGTGTATGAACAAGCAGCGCGCAGCGTCATTCATTTTGCTGACAAAGCCATGACTAAAACTCATGGATTACCCATGGCCGGCAATCACCCTGCAAATGGCCAGCCGGGCATAACTTCAGGTCATGACCGACCCAACATTCGGCATTGTTCAAAAGGCGCGGCACTGCCTAGAGTTACAGCTTTACAAAGCGGGAGTTGTGATGCGAGTGTGTGTTCTGGGTGCGGGCATCGTCGGTCTGGCCACGGCCTGGAGCTTGAACCGTGCAGGTCACGACGTCACCGTCGTCGACCGTGCGCAGCCCGGCAGTGGCGCCAGCGGTGGCAATGGCGCGCAACTGAGTTACGCCTATGTGCAGCCGCTGGCCGACCCCGGCATCTGGGCGCAATTGCCCAAACTGCTGATGTCACCGACCTCGCCACTCAAGATCAGGCCGCAGTGGGACGTTCACCAGTGGCTGTGGGGCCTGAAGTTTCTGGCCGCCTGCAATGCCGGCACTTCACGCAACACAACCCTGCAACTGCTACAGCTGGCTGGTGAAAGCCGTACTGCCTTCGATACCATGCGCGCGGAAGAAGGCATCAACTGCGACTTCACCAGCACCGGCAAGCTCGTGCTTTATGGCGATTCAGCCTCGTTCGCCGCAGCGCAAAGGCAGATGCTGCTGCAGCGCGAACTGGGCAGCGTGCAGGAGGCCGTCACAGCCGACCGCTGCGTGGCGCTTGAGCCGGCCCTGGTCCACAGGCACAGCCACATCTCCGGGGCGATTTACACACCCGGCGAATGCGCTGCCGATTGCCAGAAAACCTGCGACGCCCTGCTCACTGCGCTCAGCGCCAGAGGCGTGAAATTTTTGCTCGATACACCCGTCAGCCGGCTTGTGGTTCGCGGCAACGCTGTCACGGCCATCAACACACCGCGGGGCGATGTAGAAGCGGATAGCTGTGTGTTGGCGCTGGGCTCGGCCTCGGCCGTCATGGCGCGCAGACTGGGTGTGTATCTGCCCATCTATCCGCTCAAGGGTTACAGCATCACGGTGGGTCTGGACGGGCCGGCGCAAGCTGCACCTGCCGTCAGCATTACAGACACCGCACGCAAGGTCGTCTTTGCCCGTCTTGGCTCGCGGCTGCGCGTGGCCGGCATGGCAGAGCTGGCGGGTTACGACACCCGCATTGCAGACAGGCAGATCGCATCGCTTCAGGCCTCAACGCAGGAGATGTTTCCCGGTTGCAGCAACTTTGATGAACTCCAAGCCTGGGCGGGACTTCGCCCGGCCACACCGACCGGACTGCCCGTCATCGGTGTTCATCCCAAAGGGCCGCGCAACCTGCTCTTCAACACCGGGCATGGCGCGCTGGGTTTTACGCTCGCGTTTGGCTCAGCGCAACGCATCGCCCGGAGACTGGAAACCGGCCGGGTTCAGGTCGACTTGACAGACGCCTTGGCAGCGTAAGCCACAGCCTGCTGGAAGCAGCGCACAAAGGCCCTGACAGCCACCGAAGCCGGTTTGCCTGCAGGCATGAGCGCCTTGATGGGCACTTCAATCAGCGGCTCAAGCTCGAGCACATCAACCCGCGCAAGATCGGCCGAAGCAGCGGTGCAGCTGTCGACCAGTGCCACGCCGAGGCCATGGTGCGCCAGGGCAAGCGCCGAGTGATAGGTCTGCACAGTGATGGCAAAGTTCAGGCCGACCTCGGCCTCGCGGCAGGCCTGGTTGAGGCTGCGGCCGACAGGGTCATGCACATCCAGGCCAATCACCGGCACCCTGGTCAGGTCAGCCAGCGTGACATTGCCACGCTTGAGCAGGCGCGCAGGCAGCAGGCCCTTGGGCGCAATACACACCATGCGGCCATCGGCCAGGTGCTCCTGCGCGAGCGCCGAATGGCTCACCGGGCTGAACATGAAACCGACATCAGCCTCCTGCAGGGCCAGGGCGGAAACAATCTGCGGTGAATGCAGCGCCCGCACGCTGATGGGCACGTCGGGGTGCTTGACGCGAAACAACTTGATGGCATGGGGCAGGATTTCATAACTCAGCGCCAGCACGGTCAGGATGCGCAGCTCTCGTGCGCCGTCGCCGGACTTGAGGTTGGCCGCCAGCCGCTGTACCTCGTCAAGCTGGGCAAACAGGCGTTCGATGTGCGGGTAGAGTGTCAGCGCCTCTGGGGTGGGGGTGAGCCTGCCCTTGCTGCGCTGGAAAAGCGCAAAGCCCAGTTGCAGTTCGGCATGCTGCAGGATGCGGCTGACCGCAGGCTGGGTGACGTTGATCAGGCGCGCCGCCCCGCTCACACTGCCGGTGAGCATGACGGCGTTGAAGACTTCTATGTGGCGAAGGCGCATGGCCCATTTTCATACAAGCCGGGCAGGCCGGCCAGGCGCACGACCTGGCGGGTGCTACAGCCTGTTCACGCTTGACCTGCCCGAGAGCATTTCCCGCGCAATGATCATGCGCTGCATTTCCGACGAACCCTCGGTGATGAGGCGGCTGCGCGCATCGCGGAAAACCAGCTCCAGCGGCAACTCTCGCGACAGGCCCATGCCGCCGTGGATTTGCAACGCACGGTCTGCCACGCGCATCAGCATTTCATCGGCGTAGAGCTTGACCTGCGAGGCCTCAATATGAAAGTCCATGCCCTGGTCGGCCTTCCACGCAGCATGCATCGTCATGAGTCTTGCGGCATTCAGCTCAACCGCCGAATCGGCCACCATCCACTGGATCGCCTGCCGGTTGGCCAGCGGTTCGCCAAAGGTCTTGCGTTCGTTGGCGTAAGCAATGGCAAGTTCCAGCACGCGCTCGGCCCGGCCTATGGCCTTGGGGCCGTGGATCAGCCGGCCCACATCGAGAAACTCACGGGCGAGTTCCCAGCCCTTGCCGGGCTCGCCCACCATTTGCGAAGCAGGCACCAACACGTTGTCGAAAACCACCTCCCAGGGCCGGTCGGGCGACATCAACTCAAAACTCTGGCCGAGCCGCATGCCCGGGGTACCGCGGTCTATGAGAAAGCATGAAACGCCTTCACGGGTGCGCGCAAACAGCTGTACGAAATCGGCCTTGTCAGCGCCAGTGATGAATATCTTCGTGCCATTGATGCGGTAACCATCACCTTCACGGACTGCTGTCGTCAGCATTTGCGACGGGTCGGAACCGCCGTTCGGTTCGGTCAATGCAAAGCAGGTGCGCTTGTCGCCCTGGATGACGGGGTAAAGATACTTTTGCTGCTGCTCCGGCGTACAGCGGAAAAGCACCGGGCCAAGATAGGGTGTGAACACTGTGGGGGCGCGAAATGACGGCACGTTGCAGCGGGCCAGTTCTTCACACACCAGGCACATGCCGAGGTAGCCCACGCCGCCGCCGCCATAAGCCTCGGGCAGGTCAAAAATCCAGAAGCCCAGCGCTTTGGCTCTGGCCTGCAGGCGCGCACGCGCGTCATCGGGAATGTCTGCCTCGTTGGCATACAGGGGTTCGAGCGGCAGCAACTCCTGCTGCACAAAACGGCGCGCGGAGTCGCGCAGCATGCGCAGCTCTTCGGGAATGCTGAAGTCCATCAGATGGCTCCTTCATCGGCCAGTTTTTTGATCTCGGAAGGGCTCAACCCTGCTTGCGAGAGAACTTCCTGCGTGTGTTCGCCCAACGCAGGTGGCGGCAGAAAGTTGCTGTGGTTGTCACCGTCATAACGAACGGGCCTGTGTGCCGCGCTGACCTTGCCGTATTGCGGATGCGTCATGTCATAAAACACGTCGAGGTGTTTGACCTGTGGGTCATCACGTAATTCCTCCAGCCTGCGTTCTGGTGCAAAGGGTACGTCGTTCTGTTCAAGCAGCGGTGACCAGTGATCGCGTGAGTGGGTTGCAAATGCAGACGCCAGATCCAGCGCCAGTTCGTCATAACGCCGGACGCGGGAGGCACGGTCCGGATACTTCTGCGCCAACTCTTCGCATGAAATGGCCTTGAGCAAACCGCGCCAGAACTTCTCGGGCGACGACAGGTGCAGGCCGATGCGGTTGCCATCACTGCATGTCACGATGAAAGACTGGGAAGAAGCCGCACGCGAGTAATGCGGCACCGGCACGCCCGTGGCAAAAAGCTTGCCGAGCGGCTCGGTCGCAAAGGCGATGGTGGCCTCCAGCATGCTGACTTCTACCTTGCGGCCAACACCGGTGTTGCCACGCTCGACGAGAGCCCCCATGATGCCCATCGCTGCATACAAACCCGTCAGGGCATCGGACACGGCCGGCCCGGCCACACGGGCATCCTTGCCTTCATGAAACATCGACAGCCAGCCCGCAAGCGCCTGGCCCACGTTGTCGTAAGCCGGCCTGTCGGCATAGGGGCCGGTCGCGCCGTAGCCGGTGATGGCGCAGTACACCAGACGCGGGTTGATGGCCTTCAGCCTCTCGTAGCCAACGCCCAGTTTTTCTTCAACGCCGGGCCGCACATTGACCAGCACGACATCGGCATCGGCCAGCAGTTTGTCAAGGGCGGCCGCGCCAGCTGCCCTGGTGTAGTCCAGCGCCAGGCTGCGTTTGTTGCGGTTATGCGCCTGGAAATGCGAGCTGTACAGGCCGCTGCCGAAGGCGCGGAAAGGATCACCCGTGACAGGCTTTTCGACCTTGACGACGTCAGCACCCATCTCGGCCAGCAGCATGGCCGCATAGGGCGCGGTGATAAAACTGCCGAGATCAAGAACCCGTATACCTGCGAGCACCTGTGCCATGCTAGTTTCCTGCCTGCATCATTCGGCCTTCACACCGGTGACTTTGACGATCCTGTCCAGCTTTTGCGCCTCAGTCCTGATGAAGGCGCCGAAAGCTTCAGGTGTAGAAGGCGCGCCCACGACCCCCAGGCCGCTCAGCTTTTCCTTCACGTCAGGCTGGTTGAGTGCTGCGGCGATCTCCTGGTTGAGACGGATCACGATGTTGCGCGGCGTACCCGCAGGAAGCACCGTGCCATACCAGGTCATGAAGTCAAAGTCGGGCAAGCCGGCCTCGGCGACTGAAGGCGTATCGGGAAACGCAGGCTGCCGCTTGGCGCTGGACACCGCCAGCGCATGGAGGCGGCCGGCCTTGACGTAAGGACTGGCCGAGGACGTACCGGTAAACATCACATCCACTTGCCCCGCCACGAGGTCAGTGAGGGCGGGTGCGACACCCTTGTACGGTATGTGCGTCATGCTGATGCCGGCCATGGACTTGAACCACTCCATCGACAGATGATGCGGCGTACCGTTACCGATCGAGGCGTAATTGATCTTGCCCGGTCTGGCTTTGGCGGCGGCAATCAGCTCAGACACTGTCTTCACATTCAGCGACGGGTTGGCCACCAGCACCAGTGGCACAAACACAAGCTGTGTGAGCGGCTCGAAATCCTTGAAGCTGTCGTAGGGCAACTTGGGGAAGAAGGTCGGGTTGATGGCATGCGAATCGGTCACCAGGCCAAAGGTGTAGCCGTCTGGCTGCGCCTTGGCGACCATGTCGGTACCGATGACAGTGCTGGCACCGGGCTTGTTGTCAACCACCACAGGCTGGCCCATGCTGACGGTCATTTTCGCAGCCACCAGGCGGGCCACGATGTCCGTGCCGCCACCGGCAGGGTAAGGCACGATAAAACGTATGGGTTTGGATGGGTAGCTTTGCGCCTGCGCACCGGTTGCAAAGCCGCCAGCCAAAGCCGATACGACAGCCGCCATGGCAGTGAGCTGCGCTTTCCTGCGCGTGATCAGATTGGGTTGGGTCATGACCGCCTCCTGCTCAGTCAAGCTTGACATTGACGTTCTTCACGCTCTGCGCATAGGCAGCGCGGTCTTTGGCCAGGAACTCTGCAAATTTCTGCGGCCCCTGGTTGAGCAGCTCAAGCCCGACGCCACTGATGAATTTTTCCTGGAAGTCGGGACGGCTGATGACTTTGGCGACATCCGTAGCAATCTTGTCCACGATGGCTTTGGGTGTGCCGGCAGGTGCAATCAAACCAAACCATGCACTGGACTCAAAATTGGGCACACCGGCTTCGGCCATCGTCGGCGCGTCGGGCAACAGTTTTGAACGCTGCGCTGCGGCAATCGCCAGCGCCCTCACCTTGCCACCCTTGACCATGGTGATGGCTGGCGGCATGCCGGTAAATGCAACATCAATCTGGCCGCTGGTCAAAGCGCCCATGACATCGGCAACGCCCTTGTAGGGAATGTGGTTCATCTTCACGCCTGCGGCGCGAGAGAAATCTTCTGCATCCAGGTGTGCCTTGCTGCCGGGTCCGTAACTTCCGTAAGTGATTTGCCCGGGTTTCGTTTTGGCCTGGGCAATCAGGTCGGCCACGGTACGGCCCTTGAAGGACTCGCTGGCCACCAGCACCTCGAGTGTGGCGGCCACATTGATGACAGGCGTGAAGTCTTTCACAGGGTCGTAAGGCAGCTTGTTGTACAGATACTGGTTGGACGACACCGTGGGGTCATTGGCCAGCAGCAACGTGTAACCATCAGCCGGTGAACGTGCGGTGAGCTCTGCGGCAATGATGGTGTTGGCACCCGGGCGGTTGTCAACCACGACGGGTTGTGGCCATGTCCTTGAAAGCTCATTCGCCAGGCCGCGCGCCAGCACATCGGCGAGACCTCCCGCCGTGAATGGCACGATGATGCGCACGGGTTTTTCAGGAAAGCCCTGCGCGAAAGCGGTACCCGCCGCCAGGCTCGCAGTTGCCAGCAGCATCGCTGCGAGAGTCTTGAGTTTCATTTTCGTTTTCATTGTCTTGTCTCCTGTTTATAAAAATTCAGGGCCGCATCAACCAACCTGCCGGTCACTGCCGGCCCAAAACGGCTCCCTGAGCGCGCGTTTGTCTATCTTGTTGGTACTCACCACGCGCGGCATGACCTCAATCACCTTGAGATATTTCGGTTTCTTGTAGCTGGCGAGGGACTTTTTGCAATGCTCGACGACCTCCTCTTCCGTGACCTGCATGCCGCTTTTGAGCACCACAAAGGCCATGACAGATTCACCCCACTTGGGATCAGGCACGCCAATCACCGCCGCCTCGGCGATGGCCGGATGTTGCAGCAACACCTCTTCAACCTCACGCGAGTAAATGTTTTCACCGCCCGAGACGACCATGTCTTTCTTGCGGTCCACGATGAAGAGAAACCCTTCATCATCAAAGTAACCCATGTCGCCCGTGCGCAGGAAGCCATCCTCAGGCAGGGCTTCGCGGGTCTGTTCGGGGCGGTTCCAGTAGCCCTGCATCAGTGCTCTGGATCGCATCAGCAAATCGCCGGTCTCGCCCACGGCGCAAGGTTTGCCGTCCTTGCCGACAATCTTCATGTCTGTGCCGAGGTACGGCTGGCCCGCAGAAGCCAGACGCTTGACCTGTGCCGGTGTGCCATCAAGGATGTGCTGGTGCTTGAGCAGCACGCTGCCCAGGCCCAGTTCAGACATGCCGTAAATCTGCATGAACACCGGGCCAAATGCGGCCCGTGCACGTTTGGACAAGGCCACCGACATGGGTGCAGACGCGTAGATGATGGTGTGCAGCTTTGACAGGTCGTAAGGCGTTTTTTCCTGCACCTCCAGCACCATCTGAATCATGGTGGGCGCCAGGTGCGCGGCAGTGACGGCGCTGTCCTGCAGGCTCTGCAAAATCGCGTGGGCGTCAAAGGTGCGGTGCAACACGATGGTCGAACCCGTAACAAGGTAAGTCAGCAGCTCCGTCGGTCCGCCTATGTGATAGAAAGGCATGACGATGAGCATGCGGTCGGTCTGGGCAGCGCAATGGGAGATGGCCTGCGCCCTCGCCTGCTCCAGCTGCCCTTCGTTACCGAGCATCACGCCCTTGGGTTTGCCTGTGGTGCCACTGGTGTAGATGAGGAACAGCGTGTCGCCGGCTTCAGCACGTATCGATGGCGCGCCATCATGGCTGCCCGACATCATGTCTTCATACGACAGGGCCCAGCTGCTGGCGGCGCCGAAACAGACATACCGTGTCGCGGGTGGCAGCATGGCACGCAACTCGTCCACCCTCGCCGCATATTCGGGCTCATACAGCAGCACCTCGGGCGCGGCATCCGCCAGAATGTCCAGCTGCTCGGGTGCTGACAGCCGGTAGTTGACACCCACGCCAATAAAGCCTCCCAGCGCAGCTGCGCCATAAACCTCCAGATACTCGGGGCAATTGCGCGACAGCACAGCAATGCGGTCCTGCCTTTTGCAACCCATGCCTGTCAGGGCATTGACAAGGCGGCGAACCCGCACGGCAAACTCAGCGTGCGTGATGGTGCGGCCTTCAAACAGCAATGCCGGATGTGCGCTAAAACAGCGCTCGTTGCGTTCGATGACTTCGCCGAGAATCATGATGCCACTCCCGCAGCCGCCATCATGGTGGCAATACCATCCTGGACCGTGATGCCCGAATGATTGACGAGCCTGATGCGTCGCTCAATCAGGCCGCGCTTGCCATCGGAGGTCAGGCGTTTGCCCTGAATCTCGACCTCGACATGCACGGTATCGCCAAGAACGACAGGCGCGAGGAATTTCCACTCCTTGAACCCCAGTGCACCAATGACAGCCGGGCCAAGATCCGGAAAATGAGATGCCATGGCAATGGCCACATGCAGGCAGTAGGTACCCTGAAAAATACGCGCGCCTCCGACCGATGATTGGGCGTACTGCGCGTCGGCATGAATCGGGTGCCAGTCACCGCTCGTCATGCAGGCCAGCGTCAACTCTGCCTCAGTCAGGGTGCGCCCGGTGCTGCGCCAGCTGTCGCCGACCTTGATCTGTTCAAAAGAAACGCTCACGTCAGCTCCTTTGCGCGGCCAGTGATGCAGCCAGAAACGCGAGTGTCTTCTGGTGTGCGTCCGTCACCGTGGCCGCTTCGCCACGGGTGTAAAAGCCGTGATCGGCGTCGGGGTACACCACCACTTCCGCCTTGCCTTCGACGGCCGATTCGATGTCATGACGCGCTTCTGCGCTCACGTATTTATCCACGCCGCCGAAGAACATCAGCGTCGGGCATGCGATGCCTTTGGCTTCGTTCAGGTGCTTCTCGATGCCTACGCCATAAAACGCGACAGCAGCGTCAAGAGGCATTCGTGCAGCCGCGAGGTAGGTCAGCTTGCCGCCAAGGCACATGCCCGATACGGCAATACGGCCCGTGAAGCCAGGCAAGCCCCTGATATGCGCCATGGTGCTTTTGATGTCGCCCATGGCACTGTCGTCACTAAAACCACCGAGTATGGAAAACGCACGCGCCATGTCCTCCCGTGAATGCGAAAGCGAGAGGCCCGGCTCTACCCGCCAGAACAGGTCCGGCGCCACCGCCAGATAGCCTGCTTCGGCAAAGCGGTCTGCCACCTTGCGCACGGATGGTGTCACACCAAAAATTTCCTGCAGAACGATGACGGCATGGCCGTTTGGCTTTTCGGGGATGCTCACATAAGCGTCAAAGTGCTGGCCGTCGGCAGGACTGCCCGCACTGATGGAATCTGTTCTTGAAGTCATATCTCTTTTTTCCTAAAACTCATAACGACCGGCCAGGATTTCCCTGGCGATGGAACTGCGGTGTATCTCGACCGTGCCATACCCGATGGACATGCCGCGCACATCACGGAAATAGCGCTCATACGGATACTCTTCCGACAGTCCGTAAGCGCCCGCCAGCTGCATGGCTTCATTGGTGACGCGTACCGACATCTGGTTGACGTAGGCCTTGGTGATGGAGGTGTCGACGATGCTGGGCTTGCCCTCATCCACGCGCGCGGCAGCCCTGTAAAGCAAGGCGCGGGCAGCCTCAATATCGATCGCCATGTCGGCCAGCTTCCACTGCAGCCCCTGGTTGTCGGCCAGGGGTTTGCCAAACTGGTGCCTGTCCTTGAGGTGCTGCACCACGTTTTCAAACGCAGCCTGTGCAATGCCCAGACACACCGGTGGGTTGCCGCTGATGCGGTCAGCATCCAGCACAGCCAGCAGCTCACGCATGCGGCCTGCGGGCAGCAACAGATTCGCTTTAGGCACGCGGCAGTTTTCAAACACCAGTTCGGCCATGCCCGTACCACGCAGGCCGAGCAGGTCCAGGTGTTTACCAATGGTGAAGCCGGGCGTATCGCGCTCGACCAGAACGGCGCCCACACCTTTCATGCCGGGAGACGAGTCCAGCCGCACAAGCACAAGGAACAACTCCGACACCTGTGCTGCCGTACACCAGAGCTTGCTGCCGTTGATGACATAGTCGTCGCCATCAGGTACTGCCCTGGTCTGCACATTGCCAACGTCGGAGCCTGCGTTGGGCTCGGACATGCTCCAGGCCGTGAGCAGTTCACCACTCACCAGCCGCGGCAGGTAACGCTGTTTCTGCTCGTCGGTACCCTCACCCAGCAGCGCGCGCGGTGTTGCCCCGTCGGTGCACGAGAACAACATGGCCGTGTTGGCGCAATAGCGTGCAATTTGCTCCACCACCAGTACGTTTTCCATCAGCCCCAGGCCCGCACCGCCATAGGCTTCCGGCATGAACAACCCGGTAAAGCCATGCCCTGCCAGCACCTTCAGGTTCTCCACGGGCGGCTTGCATTGCCGGTCGGCA
This sequence comes from Pseudomonadota bacterium, assembly GCA_040390295.1. Lineage (GTDB taxonomy): Bacteria > Pseudomonadota > Gammaproteobacteria > Burkholderiales > Burkholderiaceae_C > Polaromonas. The sequence continues at coordinate 20,221 of JAZJYR010000004.1, read as the reverse complement.
GCAGCGGCCCCAGGGTAAAAATGCGCTTTCGCAAGACCCTTGACGGTGTCGCGTATGAGGCGCTGCTCTTCGGTCAGGCCGAAATCCTTCATGGGTCAATCCTTGGTGTTTGCATTTTTTAAACGGGCAGTGGTGTCAGCCTGCTCCAGTCGACAAGCGACGCGCAGCCCGCGATGTCTGGCAGGATGGCCACGCCGTCCCGCACCTCAATGGTGTGCGTGATGCACTGCTGCGTCATGGCCAGAAACCATGTCACTTCGGCAGGCAGCGCATCTTTGGGCAGGGTTGATGCCAGGCAGAGCGCGGGCAACGTGCCGAGCGCACTTTCGCCAAACATGCCCACCACAACCTTGCAACCAGCCTGGGCTGACAGCCGTGCCATTTCCCGCGTATCGGTCAGGCCGAAACGTCCGGGCTTGAGGCTGAACGCCTTTGCGCCACGCTCCAGAAACAACTGGGCATCCCGCAGCGACTCACACCCGAAATCCACCAATACCGGTGTCCGCGTGGCATCCTGCAATTTGGTGAACGCTGCGTCAGGGCGCAGGCCGCAAGGGTCTTCAACCACTTCTGCGCCGGCATCAGCCATCGCGGCAACATAGTCGAGGGCCTGGTCAAACGGATAGGCACCATTGGCGTCCACATACAAACGCACGCCGTCTCCAAGAGCGGCCCTCAATTCATGCATGGCGCGCATGTCGGTCTCCAGTCCCTGTCCGCCCTTGACCTTGATCGAATCAAAACCGTACTTCGTCTTGACAGCCACCGCTTCGGCAACCATCAATGCAGGCGCCTGCCGGGTAAGCACCCAGGTCAACGGCACTGTGCCCCTGCCATTCCATGCACGCCAGAGAGCCTGCCCGGATGCGGCTGCCTGCAAATCCCACAGCGCGTTGTCGAGCAACGTCCTGGCCGCCAGATTGCCGGGAAAGGCATCCATGGCGCGGCGCACGGCCGTCCTGTCATCGACCGCATTTTTTGCAACCAGCGGAAGCAGCAGGTCATCAAGTGCAGCCACCAGGCCGCGCAGCGATGTGCCGGTCCAGGTCGGTTTGAGCGTCATCTCGGACACACCTGCATGGCCAGTGTCGGACTCGAGTTTGAGCAGCAGGAATTCAGCGGCATCTTCAACGACATCGCTCCACTGGACCGGCCGCTCATACGGCAGGCGGCAGGTGTGAAATGACCATTTGACCAAGCGCATGAAGTTCAGCTCGCGACGATGTTGGCGTCCTTGATGACCTTGCCCCACTTGGCAGACTCTTTGGCCATGTAGCTGATGAAGTCCGGGCCCTTCTTGAAATTCGGTTCCATGCCGAGCGAAATCAGCTTGTCCTTTGTGGCGGGCTGCTGCAGAAGTTTGTCAATTTCGGACGCAAGCCTTGCAACGATAGGCGCAGGGACACCCGCAGGTGCCGACATGCAGTACCAGGCCAGCACCTCAAAGTCCTTGTAGCCGGCTTGTGTCACCGTCGGCAGATCCGGCACCAATGCGCTACGTGCCGCACTTGTGACAGCAATGGCTTTGAGCCGCCCATCCTTGACGAGTGCCAGCGTGCCGGGAATGGTGACAAATGCAAAAGCCACCTCGCCGCGAATCACGGCAGTGATGGCATCTGCCTGGCCCTTGTAAGGGACATGCATGATGTCGATCTTTGCCTGGCTGCGAAGCAGTTCGCCTGCAAGGTGACCACTGGTGCCGTTGCCTGCGGACGAGAAGCTGATCTGCCCGGGCTTGCTGCGTGCAAGCTTGACGAGATCCTCAACGGAGCCCAGCCCCAGACCGGGATTGACCACCAGCAGGTTGGGCGCAGAAGCAATCAATGCCACCTGGCTCAGGTCCTTCACCGGGTTGTAGGAAAGATTTTTGTACAGATAAGGGTTGATGACATGCGTGGGGCTGCCGGCGATAAGGAGTGTGTAGCCGTCACCCCCGGCACGGACCACCATCTCGGTGCCGATGTTGCCGCCAGCACCCGGCCGGTTGTCGATCAGGAATGTCTGGCCCAGTTCGGCGCCCAGCTTTTCACCCAGAAAGCGCGACAGCAAATCCACCGCGCCCGCCGGCGCAAAAGGCACGATGACCCGGATCGGCTTGCCGGGCCACTTGCCGGTTTGTGAGAAAGCACTCCGGCTGGTACCCAGGGCGGCGGCAGCAGCCACGGCCAGTGTTTTTCGACGATTGAGCATGATGTCTCTTTCAATAAAAATCAGGACTGGCGGACGTGGGAAGAGGCTTCTTCTTCGGTGCGCTCCCACACCTCACGGCCCAGCGGATTGCGCATCTCTTCAGCGAGATGGCCGACGATGCCTATGGTGCGGCCTATGACAGCCAGCCCACGGCAGAGCCGCCACGGAATATCCAGTTCAGAAGACAGTGCGCCCAACGCACCGGTTGCATTGACAGGAAGCTGGCCCGGCTTGTTCAGGGCACGCTCTGCGGCACTGGCCACCAGCTTTATCAGTTCGACATATTTGCTGCTCAGCCCGTTTTCTTCAGCCAGCTGGAACAGGCGCGGCGTGCGCGGGTCTATGGGCTTGTGAAGCGGATGGCCTATGCCGGGGATGGAGGTTTTCGACGCGATGTGTCTGGCGACGATCTGCTCGGCGAGACCCGGCAGGTCAGCCTGTGTGGTGTCTTTGGTGATGGCCTCCTGCAGAATGCGCGCGGAGCCTTCCGCAGTGCCTGCAAACGTGGTGCCCATGCCCAGGATGCCGGCAGCCACCGCGCCCTGCAGCGACTCGGGTGCGCCCAGGTAAGTCAGGCGTGCGGCGATCACCATGGGGGTCATGCCGTGTTCAACCAGCGTGGCCAGCATGGCATTGAAAACAATCGATTCACCGGGCGAGGGTTTGCGCCCCCTGATTTCAAGGAAGGCGAAGTCGCCCAGATTCAGCTTGCCGAGGATCTCCCCGGGAAGGTCAAGGCCCTGGACAGTGATGCTGGCTTCATTGCTCCAGCCCATGTCCGATTGCAGCCGTTTACGTTTGCGTTCCATCGGCTTTGTCTCCGTGTATTTTTGAAAGCTGCGCAAAGGTATCACCGCACGTCAATCAATACAATCGATGGACTGAATTGGCCACATTAGAAATTCTGATAATCAACGGGTAGCTCGAAAGCCCCCTGTATCGTCAAAGGCACTGTTTATGGATATCCGCAAGATGGACCTCAACCTGCTGCTGGCGTTTGACGCCCTGATGCAGGACGGCAACCTGACCCGCGCCGGCTTCCGTCTGGGGCTGTCACAGCCTTCCATGAGTCACGCCCTTTCGAGGCTGCGGGCGATATCGGGCGACCCGCTATTTGTGCGTGTGCCGACGGGCATGGAGCCCACCGCGTTTGCCAAACAGATCGCCGGTACGGTGAAAGACGGCCTCGCCATGCTGCAGGGAGCGCTCGAAGGGGCGTCTGTTTTTGACCCTGCCACATGCGACCGCACCTTCCAGTTGCTGATGAGCGATATTGGGGAGCTGGTGTACCTTCCGCGGCTCATCACAAAACTGAAAGCCGTGGCGCCGGGAGTCAATCTGCGTGTGTTGCAGTTGCCCCGCGAGTCTTATCACACCGCATTTACCTCCGGAGAGGCGGATCTTGCGCTCGGGTTTTTACCGGCCTTGAAGGCAGGTTTCTACCAGCAGCGTCTTTTTGTAGACTCGTATGTCTGTCTCGCCAGGACCGACCATCCGCGCGTCGGCGACAGTTTGAGCCTCAAACAGTTTTCAGAAGAGTCGCACATCCTGATCGAGCCTGCAGGCTCTCGCTACAGCAATATCTCGCTGCAGTCATCCACCACGACCTTCATAGAGCGTTACCTTGCCAACAAGGGCTTGAGCCGTCGCATTGCCCTGCGTGTGCCTCACTTCATGGTGGTGCCCGAGATCGTGCAGCAGACAGACCTGCTCGCGACCGTACCCAGCTACGTCATGGCCTTCATACCTGCGATGCCGAGGATCAAGATGCTGCGCCTGCCGGTGGAAACGCCGCGCTTTGAAATCAAGCAGTTCTGGCACCAGCGCAGCCACAACGATATGGCCAACAAATGGCTGCGCGGCGTGATTGCAGAACTCTTCGTATCGCGCAAGCCGGGCCTGCCTGCGGGTACTGCCCTCACCGGCAAACCCGCGCTCAGAAAGCCTGCAGTCCGCAAGCCAGCAAAGGCCTGAGCGAAAAAATTCAGGCGGGGCGATCGAACACGCCAACGACGGCGCCATCCCAGCGGTCCATGCGCAGGTGGTGCGCAAAGTCCTTGCGCTGCTCCGCGAATTTGGCGGCGAGCTTTTCATTGGCCTTATAGCGCTTGAAGTGCTCTTCAGATTCAAGCGCATAAATCATCATGTAGGACTCGCAACCGTCCGCATCCTTTTCATGCAGGTCGATCTGCCTGCACCAGAGAAACCCGGGCTGGCTGACGACCTCGGCCACATGGCCGTTGTCCAGCCAGCGCATGAGCGCGGCCTTGCCTGCGGGGGCAATCCAGAATTTTGAAACGTAGAAATAAGCGGCTTCCTGCATGGTGGTCCTCTGGATGTCTATTGCGTTTGTGTCGTCAGATATTACCCAGCAACTCGCAGACGAAACAATCGGGGAAGATACCCGGCTAACAGTTGTTCAGGTGCACAATCAGCCGATACACCTGCCCCGACCTGCATTGCCCGCCCATCATGAACGACCTCAAAAATCTCGAATCCATGGGACTCGAGCTACCCAGCCCGGCCTATATTTTTGGCGCCATCCTGTTCGGCATCATCGGCTATGCAGCCTTCAGGAGAGGCCGCAAGGGCGAAAGCCCCCTGCTGACCTGGTCAGGCGTGGCGATGATGATTTACCCCTACGCAATCCCGCAAACCTGGCTGTTGTGGCTCATCGGATTCGCGTTTTGCGGCTGGCTTTATTTGAAGTGGAATTGAAGCACGCCTGATACAGAAACAAAAAAGCCACCCGAGGGTGGCTTTTTGTATTGGCGGAAACGGAGGCAGTCACAAGATCAGCTGTAACCCGCATGGATATTGGCTTCCCGCAATTCGAAGTACAAATATACCCCTCCGCATGCCCCCTGAGCTCAATGCCTGCGATCCAGATCAGACCTCCACCGAGGAAGCGAAATCCAGTGACGCAGAATATTTTTTTGGAGTGACATTTTCACTACACAAATCCAGTCCATCAACGTCCGCAGGCTCCAGCTTCCAATTCCCAGGCCAGCATTCCCCAGTGATGGGATCCGTATACCCAACAGAGCTCAGCTGAACGTCGCTGACCAGTTCGCCAGGGTCCATGAGGTACGGTAGTTGAAGATCTGGGATCTCATGCCGATCGATCCAGGCCCATACATCGGCCTCGGACAGGCCAAAGACCTTCGCTACCTGCCCTACCCCTCCGTGCTCCTCAATCTTTGCCCAAACGCCGTTTAAGCCTTGGATGATGCGTGGTTGCTTGGTGACAGGGTTTAGCTCTATGTATTCGACGCCGATCTCGTTCTGGAGCAGTTCTAAAGTGAAAGGTGAGTTCATGCCGCACCCCGCAGCTTCTCCAGCGGAACCCCGGATAGTTGAGAGAGTTTTCTGGCCATCTCGATGTTGGATACTCGGCCCTTTCTCACCCAAGTGTGAATGCAGCTATTTGAGACGTGAAGTTTGTTGGATGTGAACGTTGGGCCACCGGCTTTCTCAACGGCACTTTTGACGTGGTTTTCAATGAAGAACATGTATTTTTTCCTTATGGTTATGCATGTTCATCAGGAGTCATTTCGAAGACAACCTGATGTCTCCTATTTTAGTCGCCGCTGTCGGCATTTCGACTTTATTAGCAGTACTACCGAGCTGCAATTACCTCGGCCAGGGCAGATCTAGACGAAGCATTCTGAGTCTCGGCGTCATTCACGGCCTGACGAATATTTTGAAAGGCATCCTGCATTTTTTTCAACCGCTCAGAATTATTCGCCATGGTCGTACCAGGTGCCATCTTCGAAGGGTTAGCTTCAATGAATTGATAGATCTGCATGAGCTTCTCAACTGAGTCCTTGATGGCCTTCAGCTCGATCAATCTAGACTCCATCGTCGCCATGATCTCCTTCGCGTTGGCGACGACCTGATCCCGGTCACCCTGCTTCAGGTTGGGCTTGAGAGCGTTTATCTTCTGGTCGTAAGCGTCGTATTTCTTCCCGGCCAGTTCACCGTCATGTTCAATTTCAAGCCGACGGCTTTCAAGTTGGTCAGCTGTGAGATTGGCAAAATTCTCAATGCCGGAACTCGACCTAATAACTGAGGGCTGAGTGGATGACCGCCCTGAGTAATCGTCGGAATTTTTGACACCTGGAGTTACCGCACTTGCCACTTTCGCCGATGACTCAGCAGTGGATTTTCCAGCAGAGGTGTGCGATCCCACAATTGCAATAGCTCCCACAAAGCCAAAGCCCAGAAGAATGCCAGTGATTAGCTTGGGTGCATTAGCGATGCGGTCTGCCACTTCCATTTGCCTAGAAGCACCCGTGGAGGGCTGCTTGATTTGAGGCGTTTCAACTGTTTTCTTTTGCTTCGGAAGCATCCCGTTTTTCGCCAACAGCTTTGGCATGAATGCGTTCACATCCTGAAGCTGCTTGCCGTGATCGCTGCAATAGTGACTGCTCTTGGCGACGGTCCTGGAGCATCCGGGACTTGAGCAGGTGTGCGTGAGACAGAAGTCTCCGCCTTCAACTCTCAGGTTCTCGCACTGGGATAAGACCCCGCCCTGCATGCACCGCAAAGCTGCATACCCACGTTCAATTTCCTCCAGCTTCTGGTTGCCGGCAGTTCGGTCCATCAGGAGAGCATCAACCGACAGGTTCACTGCCTTCTTTGCCTCGCCATAGACTCGGTGAGCTTTGTTCGCTCCCTCGACGTAGGCCAGTTCCCGAGCCTTGTAAGCGGCCTTGAACTCGGCCTCCTTGCCACGTAGCCAGACAACTGCGGCTTGAAGCTCCACAACCCCAGACTCATATAACGATATTCGATCAATGACAGTCTGATTGCCGCCGCTTGCCGAATTGACCTGCTGAAGAACTTCCTTCCGGCGATTGAGCACTGGAAGCAGCCAAGTTTCGATGTGCTCGATCAGCATTTCGACGGTGTCCCAGTTTGGCACCATCTCCGGCTTCTCAGATAAGGTCAATAGTCTTTGCGTGCGGTCGGCCTTCTTGATCGTGTCGAAGCTATTGAAAAGATCAACCCCCATGCCTACGGCAGCTCCGGCTATCGCAACATGGCGAACGCCTGGAATCATTCCGATGAGCCCTATCTGATCGTTTCCGTCAACTCCAGTCTTGTCATGGATCTTTTTGCTGTGGCCACCTAGCCAGCTTGCAAAGGAGTCTGGGTCGTTGCCCGAGAGTCTGTCGTCTATGTCGGCTAATTCGAAGGCCCAGATTTTAGAAAGCGTTTCAAGGCTAAGGGAAGACGAAGTGATTTTTATCGCGGTATTCATCCCAAAAGAATATACCAATTGCTATTTTCAAACAACCACATGGTTTACAAATATTAGAGCCGGCGTTTGACACTTCTTCAATGGCAATTGACGATAAGAAAGCGTTTTCGGAGCGTCTCAAACTGGCTCTGAGCCGACTACCGAAATCCGTAAAAACGGCCGCAGAACTGGCTCACAACTTCAATCTGAAGCACCCTAACGAACCGGTGACTCCCCAGGCGGCAACGAAATGGTTGAACGGCACAGCTGTGCCCACGAAAGACAAGATAGACACTCTTGCTCAATGGCTTCACACTGATCCGCACTGGTTGAACTATGGCTCTCCATCCCAACGGCCTCGCAGAAGCACGGGCGGGAAAAAGGCTAGCTCCCCACAAATCGGACCGCTGAGCGATAAAGAAACCCGTTTGCTGCTCAAAGTTCGTCTGCTGTCTGAACACCAAGCCGATTTGGTATGTGACCTGGTTAATCAGCTAGCAATGGATCGAGAAATCTGGGCCGAACCCGCCGAGAAATAGCAGCCACTCACAAAGTTGGCGGACTTTGTGAGCGTTGAGGAGAGGCATTCCTTTCGGTGCAAAGGACTGCCAGCAGCGACAGTTTCTTATATATAGATAGAGAAACGAACCTCCGATGCTTCGCCTCATTTAGGTGACGGAGCCACACGAGCCAAGCTTCCGAACCCATACGTCACGATGCCCAAGTCCAGTGACTTGTGACTGTCATAAGCCAGCCAGATACTGTCTCGATGAATGAAACTCAACTTGTCTCGCTGATGACCGAGCTGGGCCAGGATGGCTCGGCCCTAGAGCCAGATGTAGCTATGACGTTCCTAGCCGAGTACTTGGAACGAATGCGGCTCACAATGGACCAGACCGATTACGAGGGCATGCTGTATACCGGTGCCTGCATCTGGAAGCTGCAGCAGGGACGGCTATGAAAGCACGCTGGTGCGGGCTGGTTGGGGGCGGGACCTACGCTACGCCCAGGCATTGAAAGCCGGGAAGTCGTCCGACGTCAGCCAAGCCTGCTCCTAGTTCTCAATCCCCGCAAATCGTGCCATTACACGAGCATAGTCAGTATCACTAGCCAAGAAATTCTCCGAAAGCTTACCTACTTGCTGCCGTGCAATTGCAAGCTGTTGCCGTATTGAAATTGTGATGTTGCTATCGGATCTGTATTGCGGCCAGCTCGGACTGGCTCTATCTGCCTCCAGTGAAGCCTTTAGCTGTTCCTCCAGGTCAGTCACTCCCGCTTTTTTCTCCGCCTTTGCTATGGCCTCGGCTGTTGCCTTGGCTTTATAAGTTGCTACGTTCAACCTTATCGACTGAGTGAGTTGCCTGCGTTTGTCAGGATCTTTCTCTGCACGAAGAGAGTCCATAAGGCTAATCACTGACGCACCACCAGCACCACCCCCTGAAAAGTTTGATGGATTCATCCCAATCGGGCGTTGTGGGTCACAGCTAACGTTCGAATACATTGGTCGTCCGTTGACGTCCGGACACCGGTAAACCTGAGCATTGCCGATACAAGGTCCTATTAGCCCAAATATAAAGAGCACATATTTCACTCCGGTCACCTTAATGCCCCCAACTTCGCCGCCGCGTCCTTCTTCCCCATGCCCCTCACAGCAGCAATCCCAGGCATATGCTTTGCCCTTGGTCTGGTCTTACCCTCTTCCCAAAGATAAACAGAAGCTCCAGACACGCCAATCAGCTTGCCAAAGTCAGCAGCCGACAGCCCAAGTCTTTTACGTTGAGCGGCAAGTCCTTTCCCACTGAACCTGGCTACTGTCCCGGCTTCATCCTGGGATCCAGCAGCAGGAGCCTTCTTTGCACTGCCTTTGCTCAACTGCTTGACCAGCTTTTCCAGTTCAGTCAGCCGACGCTTCAGATCAGCGTTGTCTGAACGAAGCTTGGTCGTGGTCTTTTTCAGCGACTGAAGCTCCGTGCGGACTTCTTTACGAGAGACACGAGAGATTTCGGACTTGAGAGCGGTGGCTATGTTCATGTATTGAAAAGAGCTGGAGGGGGACTAGGTAAAAGGTCCAATTCGGCGTCAAAAAGAAACCAGGCCACTCGATTTGGAAAAAGTAGCGATGAAAGCACAGCAAGTAATCGCAGGCTCGCGTCCCTTGGGGTTGAACCGCCGGGCCAAGAATTCAACATATCTTGCACGCGAAAAACGTCAAAACCGATGCCCCATACGAGATTTCTACCATCTTTCATCATGTCCGCTCCGTAACACGTGTAATCGGACGGCAAATACGCCGAGGCACTTAGGCCATCAATACGCCATAAGCTTTCGTCTAAAGTATCCTGTAGATCGAAAATGGCTGAGGCTTTCATCAAAACGGTCAGCGTTTCAATAGGACGCTCAACCAACTCTTGAGATAAAGAAAAATCATTCTTCGCTCTACAGAGCAGGAATTCAAGTGCTTTCGAGTCCGGCATATCCCAGCGGCTCAAATTTCCGCCTTGGGTTACCAATGAGTAGAAAATGCGGCCAAGTAATTCTTCTCCGGCATCTTTGTCCTCAGATCTCTTGCAGCCAGCCAGAGCTAGAGCCCAATAAGGGGCCTGCATGTCCGATACTGCCACCATAGCCCCGCCGTAGTGATCCAGACACAATCTTAGAAGGCCGGAAAACAGTTTTTGACCCTTTTTTCGCTTTTCAGAATCGCCATAAAAAATCTCCATGGCCGCCGCCGCCCAGCCTAGTACCTTAGACAAACGAATTGGCAGGTAATAGAGATCGGCAAGTCCGCCATCTTTCCGCGAAAGCAATGAGTACTGATCTGATTTCAGATCAGATATCAACAAACTTTCCGCTTCCATAATCGCATCACCGCAAAAATTTAGAAGGCCGTCAGCTACTGTCCGAACGAATAAATCATCCAAGTAGGGTATTAAACAGACGCCAAGTACGGCGGCGACCTCAGCCTGTCTGTAAGGATCGGAAGAGAACGACGCTCTATCAAGAGCAGCATCGCCAAATCTCTTAATAAAGCTTGCCAAAAATTCTGGTGTGGACTGCAGTGGAAGCAAAATTTTATCAACCACGTTGGCAAAATCTCGCGGCGACCAATCTTCACTAAGTGACGAGTAGACCTGCCAGAGCGAGTTGTAATGCTCATGCAAATTCAGATCACTTGCTGGGGGCCAAGATTGAAGAACTTCGCGTAATGAACTACTAGGATCAGTCGCGAAACGCGGGTTTTTACAAAACCCAGGCGGGCCGTATAGATTCAACCCCCAGACAACCGGAACCTGACTACCTCCTTTTAGTCGATTAGAAATACTCCGCCCGATCTCCACCAAATCGAGCACACTCGAATTGTCTTGAACAAATGCTCTGCCTTCAATACAGTCCAGAAGGGCATTTGTTCCGAGACCACCTTCAGCAGTCTCAGAAGACAGCTGATCTTGGGCAGCTGTAGCAAACAGTGTGACTCCGGGAGTCCCTGCGTTGCCAACCAAATTAGACTTAAGTAGCACACCAAGATCTGCGATCAGACCACCGCTCTCACAGGCATCAATGATTAAGTTGCTTTGGATTGGAGCTTTTTCACCCAAGCTTCGCAGCAAATCACCTAATGACAATGCACTTACAGAAAGTACCTCAGACACTGAATCCTTAAGTGCCATATAGAAGCTTCCACCGCTCACAGCTCCATGACCGGCAAAAAAGAATGTAAATGTGTCGATTACTCCCGGCAAGAAGAAGACTCTCCGCAGAGCGTCTCGCACCTCATCGAGCGAAGGAGAAATGAGAAGAACCGAATGGTCTAAGTCGTAATCACCGACTTCAGGCTTACTGAGAACCTCGAAGATTCTGGTCGCGTCTTTTTCGGCCCCTGACAGCATGGGGAGATTGTCGTAACTATCGCAACCAACAGATATCAATACCCTCACTCGCCGTACCTCAAAAATTTCTTCTTTCTGTCTTGCTCTTTGGCGATTGCCTCGGCAATTTTTCGTTCTTTAATCTTGCCAAATTTTTCGTTAAAGGCAGGATTATCCTGAGTCATTAGCGGTCTTATGCGATTGAACGCCTCGGGCCCAACATGCATCTCAGGCATGCTCACGTTGCCATTTTTGTCAGCAGAAAATTCGATTTTTTCCATCATCGCAATCAAGGCATTCTCTACCGAACCTTCAGCCTTTGTATCAACCACATTGCCTACCCTATCGGCCGCTGCAGAAACAGTCGAATAAACCATCTCAGCAAATTGCCGCTCTAACTGACTTACCAAAGCTTGAATGTTTCGAGCAATTATTGTGAGGTCGTGACCAACAATATCCTTAAATGGAGTCTCAGCAAACGCTGAATGCTGGCGGATGCTGGCATCTTCGACTTGCGAAGCACCGGGGTGAGACCATTGACCCCCGTGCCTTAAACGATGGGTATTGCGTGGATTCACAAATCGCGACACTGTTTCCTTCTGAATCTTTGCGAGGTGCTCTGCGAAAGAACGATTAAATTCCTTCAAGCTCGCCCCGGAAGAAAAATAATCTCTAGTGCTTTTTGAGTCATCGCTAGGCATAGGGAGTCCAGTTTTTCATAGATATTTCGTCACCTTCGATAAATCTTTGCATTAAAGAAATGTCGTTCAGATTGGTATAAGAAATGTACACAACAACCAAGGAGTACATCATCCCCATCATCGTTTTCGAACTGGTCAAAGTGGCTGCAACAGCCGCCGTCAAAGCCATCACTGAATACCTTACTGCAGCAAAGCCGCCGGACAGCACAAGCAAGTAATCAACCCTTCCCTTTCAATCCAAGCCCAACACGGTCGTCGTGCTGGGCTTTTTTCATCTTGGAGTATCAATGACACACGAAATAAACAGCATGGCCTACGTGGCCGAAACACCCTGGCACGGCTTGGGCTCAAAGCTTCCGGCTGGTCAATCCATCGAAGCTTGGCAGACCGCATCAGGTATGAACTGGTCAATCAAGGAAACGCCGGTGATCTATTCAGTCGGACCGCCTCCGCACTTGAACTTCCGCAGCAGCCTGGATAGCAAAGTCCTCTATCGAAGTGACACCCTCGCTCCGCTTTCTGTCGTGAGTAACCGCTACAAGCCGGTTCAGCCAAAAGACGTGTTGGACTTCTTCAGATCGCTGGTTGCTGCCGGTGGCTTCGAGCTGGAAACGGCCGGTTGCCTGAAAGGTGGCAAGAAGCTCTGGGCATTGGCCAAGACCAATCAGCAGACTGTGCTTAAAGGCAACGACAAGGTGAAGGCGTATTTGCTTCTGGCCACCTCTTGCGACGGCACACTTTGCACTCAGGCTTTCTTCACCTCAGTGCGGGTGGTCTGCAACAACACCCTGCAACTCGCCCTGGGCAGTTCTTCCGGCGTCGTGAAAGTGCCCCATTCGACCCGCTTCGACCCCAAAGCAGTCAAGGAGAGCCTCGGCTTAGGCCTCTCAGCCTGGGATCAGTTCAGCCGTTCGATGAAGGCTCTGGCTAACCGGCCAGTTTCCGAAGCCGAAGCTCGGGCTTACCTGGAAACCGTCTTGGGTGACGAGTTCGAAGACGACGGAAAGGCCCACAGACCGCTTCAAACGGTCTACGAGCTGTTTTCGGGCAAAGGTCTTGGTGCTGACATGCAATCAGCTCAGAACACTGCCTGGGGACTTCTGAACAGTCTCACTGAGTTCACCGATCACCGTACTAAAGCCCGTAGTCAGGACAATCGCTTGAACGCAGCCTGGTTTGGGGCCGGTGCAGCACTCAAGGCCAAAGCCTTCGAAGAGGCGATGAAGCTGACGGCCTAAACCCTTCCCGTATCCCGCATTGCTGAGGCAATGCACCGTTGGCCCCGGCTGGATTTTTCCAGTCCGGGGCTTTGCTATTTCAAACCAAGGAAATCATCATCATGGAACAACAACCACCACAAGGAAATTCGTTCATTCGGCTGAGCAGCATCGATGTCGCCAGGCACATAGAGAAGAAAGGCAACTTTGCCTATCTGTCATGGCCCTTCGCTGTCGCCGAGCTGAGAAAAGCAGACGCGAAAGCAAGCTGGGAGGTGATCCGGTTCAACGGCCTCCCCTATCTGGCGACAGAGACTGGGTTTTATGTAGAAGTTGCTGTCACCGTGGACGGCGTGACCTTAAGTCAGGTTCACCCGGTCCTTAACGGTCAGAACAGGCCTATTCAAAACCCAACGGCCTTCGAAATCAACACTTCGATCCAGCGAGCTCTCGTGAAGGCAATTTCGCTTCACGGCCTAGGTTTGAGCGTGTATGCCGGCGAAGACCTGGCTACCCTGGATCAACCCGTGGTCAAAGACAAGCCAACTCCAAGGCAAGCGGCAAAGCCAACTCCCCTACGTCCGGTCGCAACGACCATAGACGCTCAACAGCAGGCGAACATCAATAGCCTGATCGCTGAAACTGGTGCTGACCTGAACCGCCTCCTGGACTACTTCTCTGTGGAAAGCCTCGGTCAGATTCAGGCCAGCCAGTACGAACGGGTCATCCGTAGTCTTCAGAACAAGAAGGCCGCATGATGAACCGGCTCAGACTGATACAGGGATCCCCTGAATGGCACGTCCACCGCCTCAAGCACCGCAATGCGTCTGAGACGGCGGCAGTCATGGGTTTGTCGCCCTGGTTGACCCCCTACAAACTCTGGGAAATCAAGACTGGCCGTGCGGTGCAGGAAACAACCTATCCCATGCAACGTGGGATTGAGCTGGAGCCCAAAGCCAGGGAGGCCTATGAGCTGGTCACAAATCGGATCATGGAGCCTGCAGTAGTAGTTTATGAGGAATACTCGGCCAGCCTTGACGGTATCTCGTTTGACGAAGACCTGATCCTTGAGATCAAGTGTCCGCTCAAGGGGAAGGATAGTGAGACCTGGAAGATGGCTGCAACTGGACTGGTCGAGCGGCACTACGAGCTACAGGTTCAGCATCAACTCATGGTCTCGGGGGCAATGACGGCTGACTTCTGGGTATTTGACGGCAAAGAGGGAATCAGCGTTGAGGTTGTCCGTAACAAGGACGACTTCTACGATATCCAAGAAGCTTGGGAAAAGTTCATGGTTTATGTGAACACCGACACGCCACCGCCGGTCAGTTCCGACGACACCGTCACTCGCCAGGACGAAGCCTGGAAAGCCGCTGCTCAGCTCTACTTACGCCACAAGCAAACAGTAGACGAGGCATCCCGGCTTTCAGACGAAGCCAAGGCCAAGCTGGTAGCGTTAACTCAGCACAGCAGTGAACGAGGGTTTGGGGTCAGCGTGTGCAGATTCCGCAAGGGAAAGGCAAGTGCAAAGGAGGAAGTCAGGGTGACTATTGCCAAGCAGGAGGAACAGCCATGCTGAGCTTCTTGTTTTGGATCTGGCTTGGACCGCTAATTGCGATTGCGATCTGCCTGATTTGGCTTTGGCTGCTCAGTATGTTAATTTGAGATATCGTCAAAACTGCGACTTCCAAAAATCTGGATTTCTTAATGCCACAAGCTAGATGCTCGTAGTTTTGACTACCTAAAAATGCCTTTGTCAGTTAAAGGTAGTGGTAATGCCAGAACTCTTCGTTATCAGGTTCTTCAGGAGTATCAGGATATATATCAACTAAAAGCTCAGACAGCTCCACGCCCTTCTCACCCGAAAACAAAACTCTGAGTTCTTCCAATTTATCTTGAAGAGAGGAAAGCTTCCGATTATTCCAATTAACCGTAAGCGTTTCACCTTCAAGCAAAAAATTTCTTCGCACTGCGGCATCGAACTCATCTTGGTACTCTAGCTCGGCCTTCATTGGCTTCCCATAATGATCACATAAAGCAAACTTAAACACTGCGGTCGAACCTAAAACGGACCTGAATCCTTTTATATCTTTCGTGATCGCGTCGAAAGCCTCCTCTAAGGCAAGCCCTTTAGCAGATTTTTTATTAAGTTCTTTGACATCACTTTTGTCCTTCAGAGCCTCGAGATCTACTATTCTCTTTTTTGCTTCGTCTAATTCTTGAGAAAATTCGCTGACCGTCTCGATGGCCTCCTTTAGTTCTGATTTGATTGATTCAAGCTCTGATTCCGAGACAACTTTCACTTGAGGCAGGTCTTTAAGAATACCGGGCAGCTTATTAAAAAAATCTTTCCTTTTTAAGTCCCAGATAATTGTTTTGTTTACCTTGATGCCGGCGACCTCTCCTAAGTAGTCACGAATCTGGTTGTATTGCAGTTCGTCATCCACCTTTGCAGCCTGTGTTGCAACGTGTATCCCTTTGAGGTCTTCATAGGTTAATGGTGCAACTAGTATGGGGAATATCTCATGGCTTTTTACCCAAGCAGCACCCATCTCACACAGACAAAAGCTACTTGTGAAGTAGTTTGGTGTGAGCAATAAGATAACCAGCTTAGGGCCTTCTATTTCTGCCTTCACCCAATCTACAAAGTTCTTGCCAATAGGTATGCCATAGCCTTTGAGGGAAGAACAAAAGATCTCATCGTGTGGCACACCGATTCCATCGACGAGTAAGTTAACCAACGCCTCAGCAAGAGCTCGATCTTTAACCGAATGACTTATAAATACTAACTTGCTCAATATTTCCCCGCTGATGGTTACGAAGTTCTAAAAGGTCTGATGTGGTCACTGAATCGATGCAATTTTGAAGACGAAAAGAACCCGCCACACTCTGTCATTCGGGTACATCCTTGACATGCCTCAACATACTCATTCTTCCAGTCACTAATCGACTTGGTGTAGTTGGCCTCTACAGCCTTTGCGATCACGCAAAGTTGGTGGTTGTAAACAGATGTGTTTATCCCGTAACTGTTAAGCACATGCGTGGCATCCGCCAACTTTTCTCGGTACTCATACGGATCTATCCAGAGCTTGTCGAGGTTTGCCCTGGTGAACCCAGTTATTTCAAGGCCCATCAAGGCAACGTGATCCACAAAAAGGAGGTTCCGAGCAATAAACTCGCACGTTTCAACTAGGCGTTCAATCGTCTGCTTATGAATGACTACACGGATTTCGACCCGCTGGCCTTCACGCTTTAAGTTGAGAATTCCCCTCACCGTTTCGTCAAATGCACCTTCGGCTTGGACAACATAGTCGTGGCGAACTGGATCATCAGAATAAATAGGTATGCCGAGCGTGAGGCTGGGGTGCTTCACCAATCCAAGGGCCTTAGCAAAATCAGGATCCTTGAACGACCTGCCGTTAGTAAGAACATCTATATGAGTCGTCGGGAGCAAATTCTTTGTTCGCCGGATGAGATCAATAAAGCGAGAACCATAAAGGGTTGGTTCACCACCTGAAAATCCCAAGTTAGTGGTTTCCGGAGGGATCCTCTCAAGCAAGGCCATAGCCTCATCCATTAACCAAAAATCATCTATGTCCTTCGGAGGCTGCGAACACATCAAACAGTAGTGGTTGCACTGTTCAGTGAGCAGAATCGTGTTGTGCCTTGAGTTTCCACGAAACAGCGTATGCAGCGAATTGTTGGAGGGATTAATTCGAACAACGTCCCCGTCTGATAAATACCTCAGCTCATCGGGCAGCCGGTAAATATTTCTTGATGAGTTACCTGCATCAAGCGTGGCATCTTTTGTAAGACAGACACCAAAACCCTCTGGAGTTTGACCTTCACCGACCAGAAACGCATGGTTTGAACGCAGCCTCTCCGGCAAGTTCTTATTTGAGGAAAGCGTGTAAAGCTGCGGCTCCCGCAGATCACCCCCCAGCTTTTCTAGTTTGCCGTAGAGTTTGATCATGCGTGTCTTGCCCAGCCGAGGAAAAGCCGTTTCACAAAAGTGTCAGCCTCCATCCTTTTGATCAGGTACTGGAATGTGGCCATATTGCGTCTGCAAAACTCTGACTCAGGCTTTCGACCAACATAGTCCTTATAGATGCCGTGATGGAAGACGGGATCAGCTCCGCAATAATGCTCGAAAGCACAGTCATTGCACATCGGGGCACTGTATGCAAATGACTCATCCAACGGATCAAGTAGGTTAGGAGACAAGAATATCTCCTCATAGCTGTTTTGATTCAGTTGACCAATTTTGAACGTCGTATTACCCATTTCAGCGAGCATGCGGGCCTCGTCTGACGCATAGACAGCACCGTCGTAGTTATAGACCACAGCTCCAATCCCAATTCCGGCTGGGCTGGTCAAATCGACATAGCCAGGATCCGTACTGGTAAACATCTTGGTCAGAATGGTCGCTGCGTACTGCTCCCGAAAAACTATCCCCTGGCGATTAAGTTCAATGATGTAGTCAAGGGTATTTCGATAGAAATCAAGCCACCTGTCGGTGTTGTAAGCGAGATAGCTTTTTGTTTTGATGGCGAACCCGTAAGGCGAAAGCGGCCTTAAGAAAATGCCGTTGAAACCTTGGGCTAAGTATTCGTCAACTATTTCCCTGCCGAAAGGCAGGCTAGCTTCGGTAGTTGTCATTAACGCTGACACCTGATCCCGACCCAACTCCGACCTGACTAAGTCTATGCCAGCGACAGCTCTTTCGTAGCTGTCTTTTCCTGGCCGTGGACGATTTTTGTTGTGCAAGTCCTTCGGCCCATCCAGTGAAGTTGAAATCAAGATTTCATGTTCTCTGCAGAACTCCAAGATCTCTCGATTAATAAGAGCCAGGTTTGTCGCTATCACGTAAGCAATCTTTTTCTCGCTCTGCCTTCTCTTGAACTCAGTCACGATGAACTTGATCAACTCGAAGTTCAACAGGGACTCGCCACCTTGGAACTCAACTTTCAAGTGCTTTGCTGGTGCTCGCAATACCAGGTCAATAGCGGCCAAAGCGTCCGCCTCCGACATATCGAACTTGCCCTTATCTTCTGACTGCCGAGAAACTTGGCAGTATGGGCAGCTATGTTCGCATCGAAGGGAAACGACAAATATGTGAAGGCCAGTGAAATCGGAAAGACGCTCGTAGCGAGTTCGCACTTTTATAGCCAGCAGATCAGTGGCTATGTTTGTCTTGTCATCAACCAGAAAGTGCCTAGCCCTAAGGTTTTTGTACAGGGGGTCGGTATCTTCCAGCCGGTGCTCTACAAATGGCTTGATGGATGCCTTTGGAGCCACCAAATATTCCCCCGACATATTCGAGAGCACGTACCTGTCGTCATCCAGTTCGGAGAACCGGAATGGAAGAAGCTGATAACTTGATGGGCTTTTTTTGCCGTAGAACTCAATGGGCTGAAATTTGCTCATTGGCAATAAGCCCTGTTTTGGAGAATGCGTGAGCGAGGATGAGGTTTCTTACTGATTCCGTCTCCTGCCGAATTTTTTCACGGAGATCCTGGTCGAGAACTTCCTTCTTGAAGTTCATGACATCGAGATCCTTTGTGACATCGCTCTTGTCTGTTGAGAAATGCAGCGTACAAACAAACACTTGATCCAACTGCTTCACTTCTCCAGCGAATCGGTCAGTCAATCTATAGAGAGCACGCTTGATAGCATCGCCGCTATAAAGGTTTGAGTCGAAACGTACCTCGATCATTTAAGGACCAATCTTGTTGTGTGCGACTAATGAGAGCTGGAGCGATGAGAACTGTGCGAATTGTGCGAACGATGTGATCGATGAGATCTGTGGTACGCATAGATCTCACCTTCGTCACTTCTCTTCATCAGGAGCAGGTGTTCATCTGTTCCTATTTGGTAAGCGACTTCTCGAACCACCGCGTCCGTGGCTTTTCGTACGGGGGATTCTGAAGAAGATGCGGGGATGTGGCTAACCATTGCCGTAGCTGCGGGAGCCACTGCGGAAACGGCCACGCTCAATGGCACTAAAAATTTATAGTTAACCATAGGGTCACCCTAAGAGAGTGGCGTTAAAAATGAACACTGGCCAGAACGGCACGAGTGTTGAGAGCTTGCGATTACCGGCTAGTACGCACTAGACCGATGTGAACTGTGCGAGCTGTGTGAACTGTGAGAGCTATGTGAACTGTGCGATCCATGAAACGCGTACAAATCACCAGCTTCGGTCCTCTTCATCAATAGGCCATGAAGCTCATCGCCGATTTGATAGGAGATCTTTTGGACTACCGGATCCGAGATGCTTTTCCCAGAAGATGCAGCAGAACTGACCATCGGAACTGAAGCGACGGCGGGTAATGCACCCGCCACTGCTGCGGCGGCAACGCCCACCGGTATTAGGAATTTATAGCTTATTGTCATTTTTTGAGCCTCCAACACCACGTTATATGCCGGTTCAGATGCAACGTCAAGTAAAGTTTGTACGAGGGCCAAGGCTTGTTATCTTGTCAAATACCCATATAGAGTTCAACAACCTCGCCAGCCTAGCCCCAGCCAGGCTCAACTGCTGCTCCATAACAGGCGTCCATCTATCAACGTAAGGTGCTTCAACTTTTCGGTCAGGATAAAAGCCTGAAGTAGCCACGATGTGGCACGACTCTTGAGCGATACGGACTGGGTCAATGACATTGACTCGAGCAGGCAGCGGCTTCGACGAGAGCCTGGATACCCAGGCCTCAGGATCTTCTGAGACGAACTTGATTAGTCCCGAGTCCCAAAGGCTGTGCAGGTTTGAACCTCTCTTGTATGCCTGGATCTGGTACTGGTTACCCCCTCGGTCATCCAGGTAACCCAAATGCAGGGGCTGATGCAGATCCCCTATAAAGTGAACCACGTACTTCAGAGCTACGAGCTTTTGAGCGTCGGTAGCACTTGACTTGAGAAGGTCTAACTGTCGGTCAATGGCACCAACATGAATCGCCCCGGGTTTAGTGGAGGCCCGTAGGGTTAAGTCAGACCGATGTGGTG
>JAZJYR010000003.1:0-165463 GCA_040390295.1 Pseudomonadota bacterium | reverse complement strand
GCCTTTCTTTTCGTTAGGTTTCTTTGGCGAAGCAAAGAAAAGTAACTCGCCCGCCCGGGCGAGACCCGGCCTCTACGTGAAGGGCACAACCCCAAACCCTGGCAAGTCCCGACTCACCCGGTTACAGTGTGCCATCACCAGAGGAGCACACATGTCCACCCCCGACACCATCTACAGCTTTGAAGCCACCAACATCAACGGCAAAACGATTCCGCTGGATGCGTTCAAGGGCAAAGTCATGCTGATCGTCAACACGGCCAGCAAGTGCGGCTTCACACCGCAGTTCGGCGGGCTCGAAGAACTGCATAAAAGCTATGCAGGCAAGGGCCTGGCCGTGCTGGGCTTTCCGTGCAACCAGTTCGGCTCGCAGGACCCCGGCGCTGACGGCGAGATCGAGCAGTTCTGCCAGCTCAACTACGGTGTGAGCTTTCCCATGATGTCCAAGATCGACGTCAACGGCCCCGCCGCGCACCCGCTCTACAAATGGCTGAGCGCCGAAGCGCCGGGCATTCTGGGCAGCAAGGCCATCAAATGGAACTTCACCAAGTTCCTGGTCGGCAAGAACGGCAAGGTGATTCGCCGCTACGCACCGACCGACAAACCCGCTGATCTGGCGAAAGACATTGAGGCTGCGCTGACGGCTTGAGCGTTATGGCGGGCCTGTTTTTAACGTATACGTTAAAAACTGACCGAAAGTTAACTTCCATATTAACTTTTGTCCCCAAAACCCCGCGTCAAACCTGCCAGAACGCAAAACCCGCCTGAAAACAGCCATTTTTGGGCATCAAATCAGGCTTCAGACCAATAAATACGGGCGTGAGCAGCTACAAGTTAGATAGCAAAAGCTGCCTGATCAGCCCGCCTGACCTGCATCCAGCGCTTCGTCGAGCAGCTCCACCCAATGCCTGACCGGCGTTGGCGTGCCGCTTTGCAGGTGGGTGATGCAGCCGATGTTGGCCGAGGCGATGACATCTGGCTTGATCTCGGCCAGGTTGCCGAGCTTGCGGTCGCGCAGGCTGTAGGCGATATCGGGGTTGAGGACCGAATAGGTGCCGGCCGAGCCGCAGCACAGGTGGGCCTCGCAGCTGGCAACCCGGATGTTGAAGCCGAGGTCAGCCAGGTGCTTTTCAACGCCGCCGCGCAATTGCTGGCCGTGCTGCAGCGTGCAGGGTGGGTGAAAGGCGATCTGCCCGGCTTTGGCGGCCACGCGTGCGCGCAGCGGCCCGACCAGATCCGGCAGCAGCTCGCTGAGGTCGCGCGTGAGGGCGCTGATGCGGGCGGCTTTCACTGCGTATTGAGGGTCGTCCCTGAGCAAATGGCCGTAGTCCTTGACGGTAACGCCGCAGCCTGAGGCGTTCATGACGATGGCTTCCACACCGTTCTCAATGGAGGGCCACCACGCATCGATGTTGCGCCGCATCTCGGCCTTGCCGCCTTCGTGGTCGTTGAGGTGAAACTTGACGGCGCCGCAGCAGCCGGCTTTGGCAGCCACCACGGTCTGGATGCCCGCAGCGTCGAGCACGCGGGCCGTGGCGCTGTTGATGTTGGGCATCATGGCGGGCTGCACGCAGCCTGCGAGCATCAGGACCTTGCGCGTGTGAATGGCAGTCGGCCATTGGCCGGCGTCCTGTTTGGCGGGCACCTTGTTCTTCAGCGATTCAGGCAACAGGCCACGCACCGACTGACCCAGCTTCATGGCCGGCGCAAACAGTGGCGAAGGCAGGCCTTCCTTGAGCGCCCAGCGCAGGGCTTTCTCGGCTGCGGGGCGGGCGACCTGTTCATCCACCAGCTTGCGGCCTATGTCGACGAGGTGGCCGTACTCAACGCCGCTGGGGCAGGTGGTTTCGCAATTGCGGCAGGTCAGGCAGCGGTCGAGGTGCAGCTGGGTCTTGCGGGTCGGGGTTTCGCCTTCAAGCACCTGCTTGATGAGGTAGATGCGGCCGCGCGGGCCGTCCAGCTCGTCGCCGAGCAGCTGGTAGGTCGGGCAGGTGGCGGTGCAAAAGCCGCAATGCACACATTTACGCAGAATGGCCTCGGCCTCCTGGCCTTCGGCTGTGTTTTTGAACTGGGGGGCAAGATGGGTTTGCATTTTTTGTTCTTCAGCCGCGTGCAATCACTCTGGTCTTGAGCAGGGCCTTGCGCCGCATCCTGCGCCGCCAGTCGGAAAACAACGGCGGCAGGGACAGCACAAAAAGCAGCAGCGCCAGCGGCACGACCCAGACGAAGCCGATGTACTTGAAGCCCAGCGCACCCACCAGGCCGCCGACGACAAACATGCCCAGAAGGGTTGAGAACAGCCTGAGCTTGATGCGGTTGGCGCGCACGCGCGACTCCGGCGGGCTGCCGGTGCGGTTCCAGTAGAACAGCTTGCCCAGCTCGATGCCGAGGTCGGTGATGACACCGGTCATGTGGGTGGTGCGGATCTGGGATGACGAGATCTTGCTCACCAGCGCGTTTTGCAGCCCCATGGTGAAGGCCAGGACCAGCACGGTCAGCGGCACGGCAAACGGCGTCTGGTGGCCCATGGTCGCGCCCATCAGGCCGAAGACCAGCAGCAATACGGCCTCCAGCAGCAGGGGCAAGGCATATTCGCTGCGCAGCCAGTGGTGGCGCGACCAGTTGACCAGGATGGCCGTCGTGGCCGCGCCTGCGGTAAAGGCCAGCAGCGCACCGGCGGCGCCCAGCACCAGCTTCATGTTGCCGAGCACGAGGTTGTCGGCCAGCATGGAGGCAAAGCCGGTCATGTGCGAGGTGTACATGCTGACCAGCAGAAAACCGCCGGCATTGATGGCGCCCGCCACAAAGGCCAGCACGCCGCCGAGCAGCCGGTTGGTGGCGGCGGTGCGGTGTTGACCCGTCAGGTGGCGAAAGCGGCGCATGGCTTGAAGTGACGGTGGATCAGGCCAGAAGGCGGCCGGGGTTGAAGATCCCGGCCGGGTCGAACTCGCGCATGAGCTGGCGGTGTATTCGGTCGAGTGGCGGCTTCAAGGTATCAAAGCGGGGAACCGCGCCGGGTATGCCGCTGGTGCCAGTCCTGAACAGCGTGGCGTGGCCACCTGCGGCTGCGGCAACCTCACGCAGCCGCTGTGCATGCCCTGCACCGGCACGCACCCAGCGCAGGCCGCCATGCCACTCGATGAGCGGCACCTCGGGCAGGTCGAGCACAGGCGCAGTCTGCGGCACCGACAGGCGCCACAGGTCCTGCCCAGCCGCACGCTCCCTGAACCACGGCAGATGCTGGTCGCGCAAGGCTTGCCAGTCGGCTTCGACGTTTTCCTTTCTTTCACCGCCCGATGCAGACAATGTTTTGCAGGCCGCTTCAACTGCCGCTTTGGCGCCGCGCAAGCGCAGGTAGAGCGTGCCCTGGCCGTCTTCTTCAAGCCAGCAACTGGCGTTGAGCGGCATCGGCTGGCCGCCCCAGGCGTTGAGCCGCTGCAGCGCCTCGGCCTGGCTGCATGCGAAGCGCAGCGTGGCCTCAGCGGGAGCGACAGGCAACACCTTGAGGCTGACCTCGGTGATCAGCCCCAGCGTGCCCATGGCGCCGGCCATGAGGCGAGAGACATCGTAGCCAGCCACATTCTTCATGACCTGGCCGCCAAACGTGAGCTGCTCGCCCCTGCCGTTGATGAGCTTGAGGCCAAGAACATAATCGCGTACGGCACCGACGCTGGCACGCGCCGGGCCGCTGAGCCCGCTGGCCACCAGCCCGCCGACCGTCGCAGCGCCATCAAAATGCGGCGGCTCAAACGGCAGGCACTGGCCTTGTCCTGCCAGCAGGGCTTCAAGCTCTGCCAGCGGTGTGCCCGCCCCTGCGGTGATGACCAGCTCGCTCGGCTCGTAACTGATCACGCCTGCGAGCGGCGCAGTGTCAAGGATTTCACCCTGCAGCGACTGGCCGTAGAAGTCCTTGCTGCCGCCGCCACGTATGCGCAGGGGCATGCCAGCAGACGCAGCCGTGCGTATGCGGTCGGCGATGGCGGCTGAGACGTCGGTATGGCGATCCATAGGCCTTGATGGTAAGCCCCCGCCCGTCACGGGCTTTTGAATTTTTTGAACGCCGGCTGTTCTTTTTTTGGTGGCGTGTAGAAGGTCGCCTCCACGTCAGTCTGCAAAGAAGTTGACCGGCAGCCCGGGCACGTCCATCTGCATGGCAAACACGCAGCCTGATTCCGGATACTTCTGCAGCTCGGCATCAGGACGGTTCTGCCGCGCCGTGGTGAGGTAGAGGGTGTGCATGTCGGCACCGCCAAAGCAGGGCATGGTGGGGCAGAGCGCCGGCGTACCGATTTCGGCGAGTACCTCACCTTGGGGTGACAGCTTGAGCACGCAGGCGCCCTCGAACATGGCCACGTAATAGTTGCCCTGCACATCCACGGCCGCACCATCGGGTCGCCCTGCATAACCTGGCATGCCCGGCTGCCAGCCTGCAGGCTTGTGCGGCCATTGTTTGAAGATGCGTTCGCCGGCCAGGGTGTTGCCATCCATGTCCCAGTCCCAGGCGCGTATGGTGTGCGAGGGCGTGTCGGACCAGTAAAGCGTTTTGGCGTCGGGCGACCAGGCCAGGCCGTTGGAGGTGGTTGCGCCTTCGGCCTTGACCTCCAGCGCTGGCTGCACCCCGGTGGCCAGGCTGTTGCGGCAATCAAGCGAGAAAAGCTTTGCCAGCGCTGCGTTGCGCGGCTCGTAGAGCGTGCCGGCCCAGAAGCGGCCCACAGGATCGGCCTTGCCGTCGTTGAAGCGGCTGCTGGCCGGGTCATGCAGGGCAGGCGCCAGCAGGCGCAGTTCACCGCCCCAGTCCCGCGCGCGGTAGATGCCGTCACGCAGGGCAATCACCAGCCCGGCGGCGTCGCCATCTGCATCACGAGCCGGCGCGATGCAGCCGGGCTCGGAAGGCATGGCCCAGCTGTCAACGCTGCCCATGAACACATTCAGGCGGTGGACCTTTTTGCCGGGAATGTCCACCCAGTAAAGCATTTGCTCGTCAGGGTGCCAGAACGGCGACTCGCCCAGGGCGCAGGGCTTGTCGACAACGGTGTGCCAGGTCATGAATGCATTCCCGAAATTGAAGAAGCCACAAACTGTACAGGCTGTACAGGCAAAAAAAACAGCCCACCGGTTTGCACCGGCGGGCTGAACATCCAAAGGAGACTCTCTAGCTATTAACAGAGCGCCCTGAAAGCCATTGGCTTCAGGGCGGTCCCGTTAATTCTTAACGGTTGTAGGCAGTTTCACCGTGCGAGGTGATGTCCAGGCCTTCGCGTTCGTCTTCTTCGCTGACACGCAGACCGATGGTCAGGTCAACGATCTTGTAGGCGATGAAGGAGACAACACCGGACCAGACGATGGTGATCAGCACGGCCTTGGCCTGGATCCACAGTTGCGACATCACGGAGAAATCGGCCGATGTGACCATGGTTGCAGTCACCCAGTCAGCGGTGTAGCCAGGGCCACCCAGGCTTGGCGAATTGAACACGCCGGTCAGCAGGGCGCCGAGGATACCGCCGATGCCGTGCACGCCGAACACGTCGAGCGAGTCGTCAGCACCGAGAATTTTCTTCAGGCCATTCACACCCCAGAGGCATGCAAAGCCGGCTGCGAAGCCGATCACCAGACCGCCGCCGATACCGACGTTACCGGCTGCTGGCGTGATGGCCACGAGACCAGCAACAGCACCGGATGCTGCACCCAGCATGGAAGCCTTGCCGCGCATCAGCGCTTCACCGACACACCATGCAAGCACCGCAGCTGCAGTGGCAACCAGGGTGTTGATGAAGGCCAGCGCTGCGAAACCGTTGGCTTCGAGGGCGGAGCCGGCGTTGAAACCGAACCAGCCCACCCACAGCAGGGCAGCACCGACCATGGTCAGCGTCAGGCTGTGAGGAGCCATGGCTTCCTTGCCGTAACCGAGGCGCTTGCCGACCATGAAGGCACCGACCAGGCCTGCAACAGCAGCGTTGATGTGCACAACGGTACCGCCGGCGAAGTCGAGGGCGCCCATCTGCCAGATGTAACCGGCCTTGGCATTCATCGCATCGACAACTTCCTTGCCGGTGTAGGCGTCAGGACCCATCCAGAACCAGACCATGTGGGCGACAGGTGCATAGCTGAAGGTGAACCACAGTGCCATGAAGAGCAGCACAGCGGAGAACTTCATGCGTTCTGCAAAGGCGCCAACGATCAGTGTGCAGGTGATACCGGCGAAGGTGGCCTGGAAGGCAGCGAACACGATCTCGGGGATCACAACGCCCTTGCTGAAGGTCGCTGCGCTGGCAAAGGTGCCTGCAGCGTTATCCCAGATGCCCTTCATGAACAGCCGGTCAAAGCCGCCGAAGAACGCATTGCCCTCGGTGAATGCCAGGCTGTAGCCGTAAAGCGTCCAGAGAACAATGATCATGGAGAAAGTCACCATGACCTGCATCAGGACGGACAGCATGTTCTTGCTGCGGACGAGGCCGCCGTAGAACAGCGCCAGGCCGGGCACGGTCATCATGATGACGAGAAGCGTGGACACCATCATCCAGGTGGTGTCACCTTTGTTGGGGACGGGTGCGGGAGGCGCAGAAGCGGCAGCAGCTGGCGCAGGGGCTGCAGCGGCAGAGGCCGGTGCTGCGGAAGCGGCTGGTGCGGCGGCAGAAGCCGGTGCATCGGCAGGCTTGGAGGCTGCAGCAGATGCAGCTGGGGCGGCAGCGGGGGCCTGTGCAAGCACGGCAGCGCCGGTGGCCAGCAGGCTGAATCCCAATGCCAGGGAGGCAAGTAGTTTTTTCATGTCAGTGTTCTCTTTTTTTGGCTTGTAGATGGGTGAGGCCTTACAGCGCTTCCTTGCCGGTTTCACCGGTACGGATACGCACTACTTGCTCAAGGTTGTAGACAAAAACCTTGCCGTCACCAATTTTTCCGGTGCGTGCGGCGCCTTCGACTGCTTCGATCACACGATCGACGAGGTCGTCAGACACGGCAGCTTCAATCTTGACCTTGGGCAGGAAATCAACAACATATTCAGCACCGCGATACAGCTCGGTGTGCCCTTTTTGGCGGCCAAAACCCTTGACCTCAGTGACCGTAATGCCTTGGACGCCAATACCGGAAAGTGCTTCGCGCACTTCGTCCAGCTTGAACGGTTTGATGATGGCCGTAACGAGTTTCATGTTCAGATTTCCTCCAGGATGATTTTTAAAAAAGGCGGCAGGCCCCGGAGGCCGCCGCCTTTGCCTCTTTAGAACGTTTTTGCGAGGGTCACGATGAACGTGTCACGGTTAAGCGACTTGCTCACGCCACCAACGGTGTACTGATAGTTCGCAGCATTCTTCTGGCTTGCGCCCTGAACGTAGCCGGCCAGCGACAGGTTGTTGCCCAGGTCATAAGACACACCCACGCTGTAGTCGGTGAAGTTGGGGTTGCCAGCTGCCTTGACTGCATTCTTGAAGGTGGTCTGGCCGACGGAAGCCTTGAAGGTCCAGCTCGGTGCGAATTCCTTGGCAAACGCAAAGTTCAGGTACTGCGTACCACGGCCATCGCTGGCAGGAGCGGCGACGGTGCCGATGCCGAGGCCAAAGTAGCCTTTGGACAGGGTGTTGGAGTACTTGGCCGAGAAAGGACCGTAGCTGGTGCCGATGTAGGCCTCAGTCACGTTGGCCTTGGTGGCATTCGGGTAGTAATACTGCAGCAGGCCGATGTCAAAGCCCCAGTCACCCACAGACCACTTGTAGCCGCCGTAGAAGTCCATTTCAAGGTTGGCGCGCTTGTTGGTGGTGTTGGCAGGATCAGGATCCACGAAACCAACCGTCGAGTTCCAGTTGCCGAGATAAAAACCGCTGTCGAATGCGTAGTCAATGCCGCCCTGCAGTGCTGGCTTGAATGAACGGGTACGGGTGGTGTCCTGGTCCTGGCCGCGGAACTTGTAGTTCGAGGTCAGGGCGATATTGAAGGACCATGGGGATGCAGGGGCAGCAGGTGCTGCTGGCGCTGGAGTCTGTGCAAAAGCTGCACCAGACACGGCCACTGCGGCCGCGAGTGCGATCTGGATGGGGATAAGTTTCATGGAATGCTCCGGAGAGAGTTGTTTAAAGTTAACGAGGCTATTCAAGCGAGTACCGTCTAGCACGGACCGTGCCACAAGGTTATTACTTGCAAGAACAAGCGAAGTCTACCGACGCGCGCACTAATGCGTTATAGATTGCGTGGGGCAAAAACCACTAAAAACAACGACGCACTAAGTTGGGACGTTATATGCACAACTTTGATGCGTTTCACAGGGGATTTTTTCGATGAGCTTGTCTTTAGTGCACAGCCGGGCGCTGCTGGGAATGGAAGCGCGACCCGTTTTTGTGGAGGTGCACCTGGCAAACGGGCTGCCAAATTTCACACTTGTCGGACTGGCGGAAACCGAGGTCAAGGAGGCTCGCGAACGCGTTCGCTCGGCAATCCAGAACACAGGCCTGGAGTTTCCGGCCAACAAGAGAATCACGGTCAATCTTGCGCCAGCGGACCTGCCCAAGGATTCCGGCCGCTTTGATCTGGCCATTGCCCTGGGTATTCTTGCTGCCAGCGGACAGATAGACGCGGCGAAGATGAAGGGTTATGAATTTGCGGGTGAGTTGTCACTGGGCGGTGATTTGCGCCCGGTTCGCGGCGCACTGGCCATGAGCCTTGCGATCAGCAGAAAGGCTGGCGATGCAGCCCTCAAGGAGATTCCCAGGCTGGTGCTTCCCGAGACCAGCGCGCAAGAGGCCGCGCTGGTACCCGGCGCTGAAATCTACAAGGCGCATCACCTGCTCGACGTGGTCAGGCGTTTCCTGCCCGGCGACGCCGAGCCCGAAGCGCAGGAAGGCTGGAGCCGCGTCCATCCCATTGAAACGCCGCCCCGGGCGCCTTACGCAGACATGTCGGACGTCAAGGGCCAGGCAGCGGCGCGCCGGGCGCTCGAGATCGCAGCAGCCGGCGGCCACAGCATTCTGATGGTCGGTGCACCCGGGTCCGGCAAGTCCATGCTCGCACAGCGCTTCGCAGGCCTGCTTCCGGCAATGACCACCGAGGAGGCGCTTGAAAGTGCGGCCGTGGCATCACTGGGCGGACGCTTCTCGCTGGACAAATGGGCCGTGCGGCCAACCTGCGCGCCACATCACACGGCAAGCGCGGTCGCCCTTGTCGGTGGAGGATCACCACCACGCCCCGGTGAAATTTCGCTCGCGCATCGTGGTGTTCTTTTTCTTGACGAGTTGCCGGAGTTTCCGCGCGCTGCGCTGGAGGCTTTGCGCGAACCCCTTGAGTCAGGCCACATCACCATCTCGCGCGCAGCACAGCGCGCTGAATTTCCAGCCCGCTTCCAGCTTGTCGCGGCGATGAACCCATGAAGATTCATTGCTAAACAACCATCAATTAGTGAGTGAAAAAGGTATCTTAAATAGATTTTTACGAGTTCGAAGAACTCGTAAATTGGGAGCATCAGATGAGTAAAAACGGTGAACGACTTCGCCAGTTACTTGCCCAAGTGAACATGAGCCCAGATGAGGCCTTGAGCCTTTGGAACAAGGGTCGGGCCGAATCGCTGGATAAAACGCAATGGCTGGCGTACATGGCAAAGCCAGGTACGAAGTTGTGGAAGCCATGTCCAGATAGCGTTGTGATGCACATGGAATCCGTACTTCGGCTTCGGCCTGGACGTGATGACGCCTCGACAGGCTAAGTTGCATATCGTTCAATGTCGGCCTTCCGACGTTGAACTTGGGGCATACCCACCAGGGTTGTACAGAAACTCAAATTCAACCTCTCCATCCCCGATAACAACCCGGTCCAGGATGGTTTCCACAACCTGACGCTTTTCGGTATGAGGCAAGGTATCCCAGCGCTCCACCAAGTCTTTACTGCCAAACAAAACTTCTTCCTGGGACGCAAGCGCAATGCGCAGAACATCCCGCTTGGCCTGCATTTGGGGCATTTCCGCATCAATTTGGGCAATACGACCTGATAGCTTTTCGTAACGGGTGCCAAAGCCCTTTTTGTCCAGAACATTCGCTTGGTAGAGTTCAATCAGTTTGTCAGCCTCGCCGGTGAGCTTTTTATGCTCTGTCTCCATGGTCGCAAGCAGCGCTTCCATGGATTGCAGTTTTTCATTCCCGGCTTCAACGTGACCTGAGATTTCAGTCGGTGAGAACACAAAAGCCCGTAGTTCTTCTTTGAAGATAGCCTCCAAGTCCTTGACCGGAATCTTGCTCCGGCACTTGCTGCAGGTGTATTTTGCAGAGTTAGACGGTACGTACATCTTGGCGCTACAGCCGCAGAACGTGACCCCAGAGAACAAATGAACTGTCGGCCTAGTCTGCCGCTTACCTTTGGCTCTTTTCTCGTCCAGGATGGCATTTACTTCAGTCCAAAGTTCTTCCGTGACTATGGACTCGACCGGCAAAAGAATCCAATCACTCACTGGCTTGGTTTGCCATGCACCACTGCTGTTCGTGGTCTGTGTGTAGTTGGCGCGCCGGGTTCCTTTGGCTGTAGGGTCACGCAAAAGGCGGTCAACCGTTGTGTCCGTGAAGTACCCTCCATTCCGCGTGCGGTACCCGCGCTCATTCAGCGTTCGGGCAACTGCTTTTTTCCGCCGGCTTTCCAGAAACAACTCATACATGAGCTTGCGCACCGGAGCTTCCTGCTCGTTTACAACAAGCTTGGCGTCTTTCCACTCGTAGCCGAAGCTTGCGGCACCTCCAAGAGGCTTACCCATCTGTGCGCGGATGGGGACGGATGCCGCGACACGGGACGCAATTTCATCCCTTTCCCATTGGGCCATCGCGGCGATCATGGTGTAGAAAAGTCGGCCAGCTGGGGTAGAGGTGTCTATGGACTCCCCCAGAGAAACAAGGTCAGCGCCTGCGTCACGAAACTGATCTGCGAATTCCAGTAACTCCTTGGTATTGCGGGCCAGGCGCGCAAGCTTGGAAAAGATAAGGCCAGAAATATGACCGCTCTGGATATCTGCCAGCATGCGCTTGGCCTCAGGGTGCTCTTTGACGGTCTTGCCTGAAACAGCATCGAGGCGGTAGACCTCCACAACATTCCAATCACGGGACTCAGCATATGCACGGGCACGACGCTCGTGTGTCTCCGGTGACTCACCACGCACCTGATCCTCCGTGCTGACTCGAAGCCAGATTGCTACACGTTTTGATGTGGTTTCTGTTTTGACCATTGTTTGCTCCCTAGCAAGACAATAGATTACACGTTAATTAGTGGGTCCGCAATATCATTTACACATTAATTAAAGTGCATGCTACATTGCGGGAAATGACCTATCAAGACTTCGTAGACGAACTTGCCGCTGTCGGCATTTCTGGCCGTGAACTCGGTCGCCTGTTGCGCCTCAACAAAAATACCATCGCCAACTACAAGTCAAAAGGTGAGGTTCCATCAAATTTGGCAGTGATAGTTACTCTAATGCGCTTACTCGCCGACAACGAAATTCCGTACAAAGAAAAACTTGCCGGTCTGGATATCCAAGTCAATGCAGCGCGCGGGAAATCCATCTCCGCACAATAGGGCCATGCCAAATCCAAATCTCCTCCAAACATGGCGTGTAGGGAGTCTGCCAGCGACGCCAATCAAAAAGTAGCTTCAATAAAGTTGGCTCCAAAAGTGGAAGTACATGTCGTGCGACAGACTAACCTCTGTAATTTAAAGTTTCTGATCGGTCGTTAGTTTGCTAAATTACGAGCAGTGAAATAGCTAAAAATTAGACTAAATAAGGAGTCGGATGGCCGAGACCGCCAATATTTCCCAAATCGCAAACAAGATTGCGAACGACATCTTCAAAATTTTCTTCTGGGAAATGCATTCTCAGCAAGACACCAATTTCGAATGCGTTTCCGACGACCACAAAACAGAAAATGGAGGCAAAAAGCTGACCCATCCCGGAGATGTGGTTTTCCACTACGTCGATCCGTATCTAAACAAGAGAATATATCTTCATACTGACCTGAAGAGCTACAAGAAATCAACGCTTCAACAAGGCAAAATTCGCGATTCACTAAAGTCTCTTGCGATGACTGTTGAATGTGCTGCAATTTCAGATTCGTGGAGGCAGAAATTTCTCGCCATTGACCAAGAGGTCTACGAAGTCAGAGGCCTATTGTTCGTTGCGAATCATGATGGCAAGGCAGCAGAGAAATTCACCCCGCTCTTGAGCGGCATCGCCAAGGCAAATATTCCTGTTGCCAAGGGGCAAATCCTCCATGTCTTGGGACCATCAGAGATAACGTCTCTTTACTCCATCGCCACGGATATTAAATTGGCAATTGCGGATAAAAAACTAAGCCCTTTCTACCGATTCTTTTATCCGGACCTCACTCTTTGGAAGCGACACACAGCCGACGATCAGCGCATCGGGGCAACAATCGAGATGCTTCTTTCGCCTTACTTCATTCTTAAACATCCTGCAATAACAGAGGAAAGCAATACGGTCCTAAAGCCAGGAAGCCTCGTTTACTATTCACGAGCTGGAGATACCGTAGACGAATTTGTCTATTTGCTTGACAGCCTTTCTAGATACCAACTGGTGAACTCTAGAGAGCAGATTCGAGTCGTAGCCTTCAAACGCGAACGATCAACTGAACTCAAGAACAACTTTGAAAAGGCCAAGCATCGATACTGCAAAATGTGGGGGTTTGAGGGTGATCGCGAAACTGAAATCCAGTCCATCACAATCGACGCGCTGTCTCAAATAGCGCCGAACTACACCCCTGACGATATAGGGTGGCGCATATGAGAGCTCGCTTTGGTCCATCACTGTATTTTGCCAATGACAAAGTAATATTCGACGCTATCAATCATGCACAGGTCAATACAGAATTGATCCGACAACTTCTTTTTGAGCGAGGAATCATCACCTCCCCTAAAACCACAAAATATGAATTGGCTCAATATTTTTCCCGCCTCACTGCGGATTACTTTGACCACCTAGATATTGGAAACAAGCTCGGGAAAGTTTCAAAGCGAGAACGTATTACGTATGCAGAGATCAGCGAAGCAGTGACGAAACAGGAGGTCATTGACGGCTTAACCTCTGTCAAGGCTGCCTTGGAGGCAAAGGGGAACCGCGTCACCTTAGAGGTTGCTGGCGATCGGATAGTAGCAAGGCTCGAATATGAATACATCGATTACACAGAGGTTGAATTTCGCCAAGTTCAGCCTCGTGATGCAGTAATTGAGTTTCTCAAAGATGGCGCTGGACAATATGTGGTTCGGAGCACGCAGAATTCATACACTGATATTGCAGTGGATCAAGTTTTTTCAGTCATCAATTCGACTAGGGAAAAACCGGTCAAACAAAATCGAATTAGCTTGGAGGGTTATGCCGATCCGGCAGTAAGAACCAAGT
The DNA here is from genome assembly GCA_040390295.1 of Pseudomonadota bacterium. Lineage (GTDB taxonomy): Bacteria > Pseudomonadota > Gammaproteobacteria > Burkholderiales > Burkholderiaceae_C > Polaromonas. The sequence continues at coordinate 152,100 of JAZJYR010000003.1, read as the reverse complement.
TTTTTCAGACCCTAATAAACAGCATTGAACACCATAATTTTGTAACGGTCACTGAGGCCTTCTGCTATAAACCGAAGATCAAAGCAACAATCGCTGAGGATGACAACCACAAAGAACTAGAAGATCAGCCAAATGTTATTCGAGTCACCCTCAAAGGAACCGGGGTCACAAAATCCTTTGTGATTGATGAACTTTATGACAAGGGATATTACATTGTCAAAGTCGTATGGCGCGTCAAGCCCACATCTAGCATGGATGCCGACGTGTTTGAATTGGAAGCGCAGTTCGGCGAACCGGACACCTGCACAGAATTCTCTTACCAAGCACGAAGCGCGTTGGTCTTCGAAAATGGGGAGCTTACTGACAAGAAGCGCACGCCGAAGGCAGATGAACAAGACAACATATTTCGTCTAATCGAAGCGGCAGCGAAAACGGCACGAGCCTCTTTGGAGTAGTCATGCTAAAGATTCGATACTACAGGCTTCGCTTGCCTCCAGGGATTGGGATCAACTCCGTGGAATCATCGGCCTACAAACTTGCTTCCAGTAGCGGAATAAGTGTCCTTCGTGCAGCAGCGGATGAACTGATTGTTCGATACACATCTACCAGACATATTGAAACTATACAAATCTTGAGTGATGGTTCAGAGGTCAAAACCTCGATTCCAACGATGGAACAATATTCACTCCGATTTTTTCAAACCAACACCGATGTATTACTTTCTTTGTTGGATCCGCCGCGCGGTCTTCGCATTACTTCAGAAGTTTTAGGACTTCTACTTGGTCAAGGTAATTACTTTATTGAGACATTGGAGATAAGTTCTGCACTTATCAAAAGGCACATAGAAATATTCGATTCTGTCAAACTCGTCTCTGCAAAAATTAGAGACTTCAAGGTTTACGAAAATGCTATCGGGCGACTCGAAATCGGCTCTAAAGATGGATTGAGTGATGAGATCGCACCATTTCTCGCTGGTAAATACTACAAAACCGATTCACTAACGTATGAGGTTACCCATCAATTTCAACGTGGCCTCATCTGCTATTCCAGCAATGGTACGGTCCGAGTTTCAGGTCCACTGGTTGAAATTGCGTTTCCTACATTCGAACTTCAAATCATGCACCAATGATCTGTCCATTTACTAGCAAAATCCGAGGTGAATGCTCCAACGACTACTTCATATCCGCATAATTTGGAAGCTCAAACTCAATGTGGACCAACTGCATCCGCTGTATTTCGAGAAAATTCAAATATCAAAAAGAGGCCCATTCCTGGGCCTCTTTGCTAATGCGGCATCTCAATCTCACTTGACCGGGTTGGGCTGAATGCCAGGTCAAGTTCAATGCTGAATACTCCAGCAAGTTTGACCTCCACCAACTCCGCGATAGAGAAGTATCCCCATTCATCGTCACCCAATCCCATGACGTAGCCATAAGCTTCGAAAGTGACCGGGTTGTACTCAGCGATATACCAAACCGCGCTCGTCATCGGAAAGAACAACTTTGCGCAGAAGATTTGGTCAACAACTTTCTCCTGGCTGTAAAGCGGATATTGCTCACACCGCTTTTTGATTTCATCGGATATTTTCATGATTGAACTTTCTCCCTCACATCCTGTGAGGGGCGCGGGCGGTCTTCACTCCACCCGCGCCCCGCGCACGATGCGGCGGAGCCAAACACGGCAGTCCTTTTGCATGACATTTTATTTGTCAAACGATCAGGCTTAACGGCCAGGCATCCTGCGCAGGGCGCGATAGATCAGACGATTTCCTGCTCTACCGTGTAGTAATACGTGAGCGCACGACTGGCTGCATCGAAGAGTGCCATGCGTAAATCTTCGGCTTGCCATGCTTCCCTAGCCTTGGGCATGCGAAATGAGAATGCTTCAATTTTGTCGGCAATGACTTTGGCAATTTCTTGCTTGGTGGTTGCACCAAACGGTGCGAATGCAGATTTAATGCCTTTACGCTTGATCACTGCGACCTCAATTGAAAGCGTCGATGCAATGGCGGTGATGGCTGTGTAAATCCGTTTACGACGAACAGTTTTCTTGATGCCATAGTCTTTGATGTCGCCAATGACCAGCACATCAGGGCGATATCTCACCAAAAGCTCTTTAATACTTTCTATAGCCTTTGCACATGTGGTGTCCTGCTTAAAAGCCTTTGTTCCCCAGTCATGCGGAGAAAGTGCTGACTCCATAAGGGCGAATGCGTAACCGTTTTTTGTTGGATAAATTGAGAGAACGAAATGCTTATTCTTTTTGTGTTTGAGCATGCGGTTTTTGCTTATGCCTTGTAATTACCCGATCCTGGCAACTCCTCAAGTGCCGGCATTTGTTCATGGTGATTTTCGAGGGGCTATCCTCCATCGCCATTAGCATCTCCGTGACACGAGCAAGAGTTTCTTCTTCTACAACCTCGTACAGCGGTGCGAGAAGCGTGTGAAGTGGCATCCCGGTCAATACTTCAAGGGCGATGGCCATGCACAGCCCTGGATAACCCTCGCCGCGTTCAAGACGGGACATGTGAGTCTTACCTTTGAGGCCGAGAAGCTTGATAATTTCTTTCTGCTTGAAGGAAGCCGTCCGTCGCCATTTACGAAGTGCTGAATTTTTTATAGGTAGTTGCATGAATCGAGTGTTGCTCGCTTAAGCAACTTTGTCAGTATGAGATATCCACACCCTTCATCGCAGAGGGTGTAAATCTCGTGTGACGCAACTTTTGTGTGAGTTATCCACAACCGGACTCTGAACTAGGCGTTGCATTGCAAAAAGAAAGCCCGCTACTTCGAGCGGGCTTTAACTGCATAAGCAGCACGCTCGGGGAGGCCAAACGGTGAGGTCAAAGACCTGATGCAATGATACTTCCAGAAGTTGGGTGGAGGACATGGGGACGTGGGGACATTGCGCCATGACAGACAGGGCTGCTATGTTGTCAACCCATATCGCTTTGCAATCTGCTTTACCTTCTCATACTCACTCGCAGGCAGAACATAGTTGCCATGCTTTTTGAAAGTGAATAGCCCAAGGTCACCACGAAGGAGTTGCCCAACATAGCGGCTGGTGATTGGGCGTTCGAATTCACCGGTCACCTTCTGCCTCAGCGAAGCCGCGATGACACCGACGGCAATACTCGCAGTTGTAGAGTCTTCCCCAATCAATTCGCATATGGTTTCTACCAGTTCTGCCTCAATGGAAAGCGAACGAAGGCTTGCGCTTTTGTCGTCATCTCGCATGGCGCATGATTTGATCACCAGACGCGTACCCTCGTCTGTGATGACGGAAAGCAGCGGCACCACCGTTTGATTGAATCTGCCGGACCGTGTTCGGTCTACCTGGCTGACATCGATGGCAGCCGATGCCACCGTTTTGAACCGGTACATCAGCAACTTATTGCGAAGATCTAACGCCTCTTTCTGTTGCTCAACAGGTAAGTTAAGCGGAATATCATCGCGCAACGGTCGTGTGCCCATGTCCTCCGTTAGGAATCTGCTTTCAAGCGCGATGTCATCAAACTTCTTGCGCATCGCAACAATCTTTGGCCCAAACACATTAAATGCCCGAGGGTCAAACTCTTTCGCCGAATTCTGCGTTTGCCGAAGCACCGGGAAGCCGCAAACGGAGCCGTTATTTAAAATCTTTGTAATGTCAGATTGCAAATCCGAGTACCGAAAATCCGCTTCATCCAGGATGAGGGTTCCACGGAACAAGTCTAAGGTGTAGAACACCGGGCTGATGGTAGAGGCGGCAGATGCAAAAAAAGCTTTGTTGCAAATACTGCCCAGCACCCATAGTGCGCGGCTCTTGCCAGAACCAAAATCCCCTGAAAATCTCAAGTAGCACAGCTCATTAAAGGCGTCATACACCCAAGTGAGCAGCACGTAGGCACTTGCTACTTCGGTGAATTCCAATGAGAGATCTACATACCGATGGAGATAGCTTTTGATGCTCTCAAGTAGATCCTTTTCGCTTTCATAATCCACTGGTTTTTCAGGAAGCAGCACCGCACCATGCTTGATGAGGTTGTTGCTTGCCGCCATGGGCACCAACAATTCGGTTTCCGTTTGGATGCTGGCCTGCAGCGTGACTTCTCCATGCTTGTGAGTGCATAGCATTGTTTCCTTGCCACTGTGTACGAGTTCTACCAGTGTTCCATCCTCCAATTTTCGACTAACTACTTGCACTGCTTTTGGTTTTTGTTTTTCTTGCATTGATTCACAGTACCCGCTGTGATCCCATGAAGACAGAGGGTGGAAGTTGTCTTGCGGGGAACTTTTTCCCTCTCCTGGGGGTTTGCGATAAGAGAGAGACTGCTTGTCTATGCCACCAATAAGCAATCAACAAGACAAAACTATTCCTCCAATTCTTCGAGTGATATTCCCGGACTTCAACGACGAGGAATTGCTGTTTGCGCGTGATCGCCTGGCAGACTTTTTCCGTTCGGTGTATTTGAGATATCGCGATGAAATTGAGGAGGCCATCGCACGTGACCCTCTGGACAATTTGTCGCCATGTGATAGCTTGTAAATATTGAACCTATGCCCGCAAGATGCTATGCCTACATTCGCACATCGACGATCAAGCAAGGCACTGAAGGTGTCTCTTTAGAGGCGCAACATGACGCGATCACTGCATACGCGGCCAGGCACAAGCTGACTATCGTTGAGTGGTTCTCCGAGACGCAGACGGCCGCAAAGCGAGGCCGTCCTGTTTTCTCGAAGATGATGAAGGCACTCAGCAAGCGCAAAGTCGATGGTCTGATTCTTCACCGCATAGATAGAGGATCGCGTAACCTGAAAGACTGGAGTGATATTTCTGACCTGTCAGACATTGGTCTTCAAGTTCACTTTGCCCATGACTCTGTTGACTTGAACACGCGTGGAGGGCGATTGGCTGCGGACGTACAAGCAGTGGTAGCAGCGGACTTCATTCGTAACCTTCGTGAAGAAACAAAAAAAGGGCTGCTCGGTAGATTGAAGCAAGGCTACTACCCATTTGGAGCACCGACAGGCTACTTGAACCAGGGCAGGGCAAAAGTAAAAATAATGGACCCAATCAAAGGCCCATTGGTACGAACAGCTTTTGATCTCTATGGGACTGGCCGTCATAGCTTCAATACCTTGCGTCAAGAATTGTATCGTTTGGGCTTACGAACCCCGAACGGCAAACCGCTTTCATTGAATGGCCTTACCGCCATGTTCAACAATCCGTTTTACATGGGGCTAATGCGCCTTCGCTCAACTGGCGAGCTATTTCCGGGTCTTCATACCCCACTCGTTCACCCTGCGCTATTTGAACGTGTACAAGATGTACTACATGGTCGGGTAAGTCACCGGGGTTTGAAGCATCAGCACATATATCGACGGGATATTGCGTGCGTGTCTTGCAACCAAAAACTCATTGGCGAAACCCAGAAGAAGGTCTATGTGTACTACCGATGCCACAACACGTCATGCATAAAGACATCCATTCGTGAAGAGATGGTGAGCAAATCGATGGAAGAAGATCTTCTCAATTTTCGTCGCATGGTGGAAACCTACACTGACCTAGACAAAATTCTTGAGCTTGCAATTGCAGACCTCATTGCCAACAAGGCAAAAGCAGTCGTTGCCATTTCACTTGAGCGTGCGAAGCTTGACGTCAAATTAAGTGCAACAACAGATGCCGTGATTGAGGGTCTGATAGATAAGGAAACCTATGTTGAAAAGAAGAATGCCATCACGCAAGAGCGTGTTCGGCTTGATGAAATCATTGCGCAGTATGAAACTGAAAATCCGCCAGAAGTAAAGAACGCACGACGCTACCTCGAACTCGCAAAATGCTTACGTGATGGGTTTTTTCTAGGTTCTCCGCTCATCGCCCGTGATATCTGCAAGGAGACCACATCGAACTTCATAGCAAGTGGAAAGAACATTACGTTGCAATGGGAAAAGCCCTTTAATGTGTTTGTTGAGAAAGGGAAAGCGCTTGTTAGTGACCCCATCCGAGACACGCGTCGAACTTTAGAGGAATTCGCTGTACTTTTGTTAGGACATATAGACCCTCTACAACGTCCCCATGTCCCCACGTCTAAAGAACTCGAGATAGAGAAGGTCGAGTTGTTGGAGCCTGAAACTGGCTAAAGATGGGAGAACTTCTCCCGTGCGGCAATACGTCGTTCTTCGGCTTCTTTTCTCATAGCAATGTTCTCGGGGTAGTTATGAATTTCTTTGAACATTCGCTCCACATCCTGTTCTAACTCACACTGCTCTTTGAAAGAGATCTGTAGTGAAGGAGGAAGACTTTGTACTCCTTGATGACGGATCATGACAAGCCAAGCGTTCAGGAGGAATGCTTTGATACAGAAGTCCATTTGAAGTCTCTTTTCCAGACTGAGGCTTTCGATGTAGTTCTTGACCCCTTCTTTGAATACACGGTCGCATTCCTCTGAGTGGTGAAGTGGAAGTTTGCAGTCTTTGTGATCTGGCATGTTGTTCTGGCTGTTAGCGGCCAGTGAGGACAACACTACTCCATTTGACAGGAACTGCTTACGTGATAGTTTTAAGTAAACAGCTATTTCGCTGAGTGTTCTATCTACGGAGGTATGAAATGGAAGCTGAAAAGACCTGTCCGCATTGCGGCAAGAAGTTCAACGAACTGAGTGAGGAGCGATGCGAGCGAACAGTAGTACTGTTTGCCATAGCAGGACACCAGCAGTCAGAAGAAGCAAAAACCTTGCTCACCATGATTCCGGATTTCCATCATGAAGTTGTCCCCTGCACCCAATCGATGGCAAAGCACTACAACATGCCGTTCATCCGGCTTGGAGAGCATCCATACTACTTGCTAAGCGGGATACGCGCCTTCATCCGAAAGCAAATCCGCGAGGGAAAAGATGTCCCGGCACCAGCCAAGTGCGAAACTGTTTTGTGAAAACCATCCTCTAAAAAGCCAACTCATAGAGCTGGCTTTTTTATTTGGAATTAACCAATCCTAGATACACCCTTAACGCCTCACGCACTAGCTCAGACTTTGTTCGGTGTTCTTTCTGCATGGCAGCTTCCACCTGCTGGTTCATCTCCGGTGGTAGTGAGATGGTGAACGTCACTGTGATACGAGGCATGCTCACAGTATTGCCTGGGTGAGACTGGAAGACATGAGGGAACAAGTCTCTTGGGAGGAGACTTTTGGCAATTGATTGCTGTTACTCCATCGCAAAAAGTTCGATTCTCCTGAGGGGTTCGGAGCGTTTGCTAGTTGGCGCAGATGAGAACGTGGACCATGGAAAATTCAGACCCCTCTATTTATTGGGTTTTCCAGGTGTGCGCGCCCGTAACTCGGGTGTCATACCCAGTAAGACGGAGTATGACTTGATGTGACCTTCGCAGGGACACGCGTCGAACTTCTGAGGAATTTGCAGCACTTTTGTTGGGGCAGATAGACCCTGTGCAACATCCCCATGTCCCCACGTCTAAAGAACCCGAAACAGAAGAGCTTGGGTTGTTGGGGGATGAGACGAACTAAAGACGAGAGAATTTTTCTCGTGCTGCGATACGTTGTTCCTCAGCTTCTTTTCTCATGGCAATGTTCTCGGGGTAGTTATGAATTTCATTGAACATTCGCGCTACATCCTGTTCTAGCTCACACTGCTCTTTAAAAGAGATCTGTAGTGAAGGAGGAAGACTTTCTACTCCTTGATGACGGATCATGACAAGCCAGGCGTTCAGGAGGAAAGCTTTGATACAGAAGTCCATTTGAAGTCTCTTTTCCAAACTGAGACTTTCGACGTAGTTTTTGACCCCTTCTTTGAATACACGGTCACATTCTTCTGAGTGATCCAGTGGGAGTTTGCAGTCTTTGTGATCTGGCATGTTGTTCTGGCTGTTAGCGGCCAGTGAGGACAACACTACTCCATTTGACAGGAACTGCTTACGTGATAGTTTTAAGTAAACAGCTATTTCGCTGAGTGTTCTATCTACGGAGGTATGAAATGGAAGCTGAAAAGACCTGTCCGCATTGCGGCAAGAAGTTCAACGAACTGAGTGAGGAGCGATGCGAGCGAACAGTAGTACTGTTTGCCATAGCAGGACACCAGCAGTCAGAAGAAGCAAAAACCTTGCTCACCATGATTCCGGATTTCCATCATGAAGTTGTCCCCTGCACCCAATCGATGGCAAAGCACTACAACATGCCGTTCATCCGGCTTGGAGAGCATCCATACTACTTGCTAAGCGGGATACGCGCCTTCATCCGAAAGCAAATCCGCGAGGGAAAAGATGTCCCGGCACCAGCCAAGTGCGAAACTGTTTTGTGAAAACCATCCTCTAAAAAGCCAACTCATAGAGCTGGCTTTTTTATTTGGAATTAACCAATCCTAGATACACCCTTAACGCCTCACGCACTAGCTCAGACTTTGTTCGGTGTTCTTTCTGCATGGCAGCTTCCACCTGCTGGTTCATCTCCGGTGGTAGTGAGATGGTGAACGTCACTGTGGTACGAGGCATACTCACAGTATTGCCTGGGTGGGACTGGAAGACATGAGGGAACAAGTCTCCTGGGAGGAGACTTTTGGCAATTGATTGCTGTCACTCCATCGCAAAAAGTTCGATTACCCTGAGGGGGTTCGGAGCGTTTGCTAGTTGATGCAGATGAGAACGTGGACCAGTAAAAACTCGCACCCTTTATTTACTAGGTTTTCCAGGTATGCACACCCACAACTCGAGTGTCATACCCAGTAAGACGGAGTATGACTTGATGTGACCTTCCCAGGGACACGCGTCGAACTTCTGAGGAATTCGCAGCACTCTTGTTACGACAGATAGACCCGTTGCAACGTCCCCATGTCCCCATGTCTAATGAGACCAAGACACACGAGCTTGAGGCCAAAGGACTTCTTTCACCCGGTTGTTAACGACCATAAAATCAGCCCGCAGGGTAACTGCCGCTTTAGCACTAGTTTGTGCAGCTTGCAGCGGCCCATTTTGCTCGATAGACTAATAGCAAGCTCATTGGCCTCATCTTATGCATATTTCCAAAATCCTGATTCGTAACTTTAAATGCTTTGAGGAAAATTTCGTATTGGAGTTAGACAAAGGTTTGAACGTCTTGGTCGGCAATAATGAATCGGGGAAGTCCACGATCCTGGAGGCCATCAACCTCGTCCTATCTGGAGTATTTCAAGGTCGGTTTTTGCACAATGATCTCTCTGAACACATTTTCAACCGATCTGCCGTCGAGGCATATATAAAGGATCCGAAGATTGGTCCGCCGGAGGTCTTAATAGAACTCTATTTAGATGGGCACGGTGTAGACGAATACAAAGGCGACGGCAATTCCTTGAAGGACAAGGAAGCGGCAGGTCTCAAGTTCTCCGTTCGTCTTGACGAAGACTGGAAAGCTGAATACGCGGAGTTCGTCAAAACGGATATCTCTGGCATTCCCATCGAGTTCTACGAAATCTGCGTCGAATCGTTTGCTCGCAAGCCACTTAAAACACGCGCCATCCCGCTATCTTCGGCTTTCATTGATTCCTCAAGTGCGCGCCATCAAAATGGCTCCGACGCGTATGTTTCAAGAATCGTCCGGGACTTCCTCGATGATAAGGAGCGTGTTGCGCTCGCAAAAGTACACCGCGAGATGGCGGACTCCTTCCGTAGTAACAAAGAGGTTGGCGAGGTTAATAAGAAAATTAATACAGCGAATAATTTGCTCGAAGGAAGAGATATATCACTGGCCGTCAACCTAGCCGCGCGTAGCGCATGGGAAACGAATCTGATCACATGCATCGACCGAATTCCATTCCATTTCATGGGAAAAGGAGACCAGTCTGTCGCAAAGATTGCAATCGCACTTGCCCACAAGAAGGCGCAGAACGCGAACGTGTTGCTGGTTGAGGAGCCAGAAAACCATCTATCTCATTCTCGTTTGAACCAGGTGGTTGACATGATGAGTAGCGCGATAGGTGAGAAGCAGATCATCATGACGACCCACAGTAGCTTCGTTGCGAACAAAGCAAACCTGTCGAATTTGATCATGCTTCACAATAGAAAAACTACTCGACTACGCGATCTTGATCCAGATACGTCTAAGTTTTTTGAGAAATTAGCTGGTTACGACACACTCCGCCTCGTGCTCTGCAAAAGAGCCATTCTCGTTGAAGGAGATTCGGACGAACTGGTGATTCAGAAGGCTTACAAAACTAAATTCGGGAAGCTGCCGATTGAGCGCGGAACGGAAGTAATTTCTGTCGGCACGAGCTTTATTCGATTTCTTGAGGTAGCCGATAAGTTAAGCAAGCAAGTTACTGTCGTTACGGATAACGATGGGAAGGTCGAGGCTCTCGAAAAAAAATATGCGAAGTACATGGATACAAGCGCCAAACCACACACTCGTATCTGCTTTGAATCAACCGTTGATTCGCGCACACAGCTTCTGACAGGTGAAAGCTTCAACTTCAACACACTTGAGCCAAGAATGCTTGCGGTAAATGGATGCTCTTCTATGAAAGACATTCTCGGAACAGAGTTTGACGATGAAGAAAAGCTCTTAAAACACATGCATGCGAACAAAACGGAGTGTGCTCTTAAGATCTTCAACTCCACTAAGGAGATAAAGTTTCCGGTATATATAGCTAAGGCTATTGAAGACTGATATGTCCGAGGAAGTGAAAAAGAACAGAATATTCGTCGCAGCCGCCGGCTCTGGGAAGACTTGGAAACTTGTGAATGAGGCACTTTCCAGACCTGATTCCAAAATCCTGATTACGACCTATACCGACGCAAATGCGGGCGAGATTGAGAAGCGCTTCTTCGAGGAACATGGGTGTGTTCCCCCCAACGTGACTATTATGGGATGGTTCTCCTTCTTGTTAGAGCACGGTGTCCGCCCTTATCAGGGTTCTCTGACTGACAAGCGGATAGCAGAACTTCATTTCAATCAAGGTGTGTCCGCGCTTTACAAGGCTGAGACTGCGCTGGAGCACTACCTAGACTCAAGTGGGAAAATTTACCGAGACAAAGTTTCGAAATTTTCGTGCAAATGTAATGATCTATCCAATGGGCGTGTGATCACCCGTATTGCGGGCATTTACGACGAAGTATTTGTAGACGAAGTGCAAGATATCGCGGGGTACGACCTAGAGTTTGTCGAATTACTAATGAATTCGAGCGTACAGGTCTTGCTTGTTGGAGACCCCCGACAAGGGACCTACTCCACCAACGATTCGCCTAAATACGCGAAATTCAAAAAAGCTGGAATCGTGGACTACTTCAGGTTGTTAGCACGAGAAAGGGCAGATGTATTGCTTGATGAGACATCACTGGCAATCAACCGACGCTGTCCTCAAGCCCTTTGCGACCTATCAGATGCCCTCTTCCCTCAGTTTTCTCGTTCCAACTCTTCAAACACTGTGACCACTGATCATGTTGGAATATTTCTTATCCATGAAACCTCCATCGAGGCATACCTTCAAGTGATGAAGCCTATGCAACTTCGTTATTCACGCAAGACCTTAATCTCGGACAAAGCAAGTGCGATGAATTTTGGTGAGTCAAAAGGACTTACATTCGACCGAGCACTCATCTACCCAACTAAAGATTTTGTGAAATGGCTCCAAAATCCGGATAGAGAGTTATCTGCAGATGTTCGGGCAAAGTCATACGTTGCTCTTACTCGAGCACGCTTCAGTGCTGGAATTGTTGTCAGTGGCAAAACCAATCTCCCAGGGTTTGAGGTTTGGCAACCGTGAAGATTTGACTTTTAATCACTCACAGGAAGTTCAATTCCGGACTACTTGAGTGTTTCCAGCTTTTGGGTGGCATCGCTTTTCTTCATTTTCCGAACAGCGGCGATAGCTGGCATCTGGCTGGCTCGGGGTCGAGTCTCTGCCTTCTCCCATAGATACACAGATGCCCCAGACACTCCCAACAGCAAACCGAAGTCGGCAGCTGATAGCCCGAGTCTCTTACGCTGGGCGGCAAGTCCCTTGCCACTAAACCTCACGACGGCTGCCCCTACTTCATTTGAAGCGGTAGTCTTCTTACTGCTCCCTTTACCGAACTGCTTGACCAGCTTTTCGAGTTCAGAAAGTCGTCGTTTCAGCTCCGCATTGTCTGAGCGCAACTTGGCTGTTGTCTTTTTCAGCGACTGAAGTTCGGTTCGTAGTTCTTTGCGAGCTACGCGGGAGATTTCCGATTTGAGGGTGGTTGCGAGATTCATGCAACTATTTTCGCACCCAACAGATGCAAGAACTGTTGCACAGCGAACAAACGAGAACTTCGTCAGCTCCTCTGTACTTTTAAGCGGTATCGGTGGCGCTATCCATTCAATACTGTCCGAGTATCTGCACAGGTCATGCATTTCCAATAGCGCCGGCTCGTAAAGAAGCCATTGTCCCAGCAATACACCCATGTTCTCACACGGTTCTTGCATGTGTTGCTGCCGCACCGGAATTTTCGCATTTCACCTACGTTTGCCATTTCATTCTCCCAGTTGAATAAAACAATAACTCAGTAGTTCACCAGAACTGCGCCGCCTGTTGCCTCGTCCTATCGTGCCCGGCCAGTCCCACCTAACTTGCCAACCGTTTCGCTGTCTGGACGCCCAGTCGCCACGATGCCGTTGTCTTCCTGGAACTTCTTGAGCGCATCCACTGTTTTTTTGCCCATCACGCCGTCAGGTGTGCCGACCAGGTAGCCGAATTCAACCAGGCGCTTTTGAATTTCGATAACCGTCATAGGACCAGATTTCGTATCGGCTTTGGGCGCTTGGCTAGTCGTGGATTGCAGTCCCTGAGTCGCACCGCTGCTGCCAGATTGCGCCGACAAGCGTGTGGCACCTCCAGGTAGTTCAGCGCTCAGGGCATCCAGAAATTCGTTTGCAATGTCTTCTGAGGGCTTGCCGAGAACCCCTGTTGGCGGCGTTACTGTCACGCTCAAATCACCTCTTCCTCCCTCTGGCGCCCGCACTTCTAACTTATAGACATATTCACGTGCGCCTCGGGTAATCCCGGCATCCGGTACACGTTCGGCCAGGAGGTAATTGGTTTCCATGGATATGGTCTTGGGTGACCAACCTGTTTTACCGGCTGCAGCTACCGCCGCTTTGATCGCAGCGCTACCAGAGCTTGCATTGACGCGCCGAGTGACAGTTGCTGTTTTTGCATAGCTGCCCTTGAATATGCTTTCCGAAATTATTTCGGCACAGCCACTGAGCGTAGACAAAACGAAAGCCGACGACAGAACCGCAGCAGCTGTCATGACTCCAAAGTGTTTTTTGGGTAACGGGATTGCGAATCGGTTCGACCTCCGAGACCCCATCAACCTCCATTCTTTAAGCATTGCCCCTCCTTTATCGACTCAATATGTTGATAGACAACATATTACATCATTCAACAATCTGCGTTGGATATCAACACTTTGAGGTATTTCAAAGGTTGACGAATGCAGAAGAAAAGGAAGCTGGCGAATCAGGCAGATATCGGCCAGACGCTCGGCAAAGCAATTGCAGAGAGACGCAAGGCGCTCAAGCTCAGCCAGGATGATTTGGCGGGTCTAGTGGAGGTCGATGCGGAAACGATTTCCCGTTTCGAGCGCGGTGCTGTTCTGCCGTCCCTACAACGGCTTTCGCGTGTAGCCGAAGCGCTTGAAACAGGCTTAGGAGAATTGTTGCTGGGTGCCAGCAAGTTGCCAAGCGACCAGGAACAACAGTTGGTGGCGGTGATGCGCAAACTGACGGCCAAGGACAAGCAATTGCTTGTTGAGTTTGCCAACTTGCTTCAAGCCCGGAACTAGGAAGTTAGCGATTGGCACGCATCAGACGCTGTGCATCGTGAGTGCAGTCACACAGTTTTTGGCCGTAAGGCTTTACTGAGGAGGAGTGAACTATGAGCGAACTTTCAAACTATGTGCGATACAGCACTCGGTTGTGTCTGTCGGTCAACCCACTTGAGCGCGGGCCACGGCCTCAAGATAAGTGGTGCCCTGAATGTCATATGAAGGGGAAACCTGGAGGTTGTCCGAATTGTGGGCGATATAGTTGAACGGCAATGCACGCGCACCTTGAGGTATCACGGCATTGCTTTTTCACCTTCAAACATCGACAAGTGGCTCAGGTCGTTCGTACCTCAATTCACCGTAGAACGTCTATCTATTGACGTATCGTCATTTGCAGCCCGTTTTTTCATTTGCGCGTCATACACGTCAAAAATTCGGCTGCGCACTTTGGAGTGAAAAGTTCTTTGACGAACATCTGCCAACTGTGTATATAGCTTTTCCACAGCTAACTCACGCTCAACCAGATCCTCCAGTTCTTTTTCACTGGATGCACTTCCACGCTGATTCCATTCGTTGTGATGTCTGACGCATGACGAGAATATCAATCCAATTGCAAAGGGAGCGAAGCCATACACCACGCCCAGCCAATAGTGAAGCGGAAAGGTTTCGCCACGCCGTACCTTTCCAAGAAGACCTAGAGTTTCATTAATGGCAATTGAGCGAGGTGATACATCGTTGAATGCAGCGAATTTTGCAGACTTGCTTTCCACCTCTGATTTAATGCTGGTAAGTTCTGCCGAGACATTGGCCGGGATTGCGGTGTCGTCCAGCACCTTGAACAATTCACCAACCCGAGACAGTTGTGATTCCATCACTTTCGAACGAGCTTGAATTTCTGCGAAGTCGGCACGGAAGTCTGACGTGGACGTAAGAGAGGTCATAGGTAATGACAAGTCCACGAATTTGCTTCTCGCATCACTGTATTTAGTTAAACGGCTGCGATAAATTGGCCCCTCTCCATCCTGTCCTGACTCATCGAGCCCTTGTTTGGACAATAGGGCTTGAGCTAAATACTCGTTGGATTTCGCTTTGTAAATGGCCGGAATTTGTGTGGTCCAAGCATTTAGCCGATTTCGCAAGGCTTCCAGCTCACGACTGTACACATTCATCAGGGCTGGACCTTGTCCAGAATAGATCTGAGCCAATACTTGGTGACTGCATTCAAATAGCGTTGCGGAGATGACGATGCACCACAAAGGAATGAGCCATAACAATCGCTTCACCCAACTCCCCATGCGCCACATGTCTGGCAAATACAGGCATCCTGCTAAGACCGCCATTTGTATAACGCCAGCGAATATGTAGATCGCCCAATTTGACATATACGAGAAGTTTTCGGACACTTGCAGTCCGTGACCAACTACGTAAGCGCTCCATCCATTGATGAACGCAAGGCCACATCCCAATATTGCAAGACTCAGTTTGTTATACAACCACGATTTTTTCGTAAGTTGCTGAAAATATGCATCTTCTATTTGCATGACTGCTCCTTGTTTTTGATGCCAGTGGCCGCGATACAGCCAGCCACTGGCACCAAGGGTTTAATCGTCAGTGACGACACGGACTTCAACGTCGATAGCATCAATTGACTTGACGTCGCTCGTCGGTTGCGAGCTTGTGCTTCGGAGGCTCATTAAGGCCGCAGAGGCTGAGGCCACATCCGATACGATATGTCCATACATTGCCTCCACCACCTGTGCCATTGCCTGGCCGGGTTGCGCAATGTCCGCCTTTGCGTTGCGGTTGAGCGTCCCACGCAATCTTTCCAATCGCGCTTCGTCAGTACCCGTGAACTTTGGATCGGACACCGGTATTGCTTCGCCCCAGCCAAGCACGCGGTCCGTCATGGTTCCGAGTACGTTGCGTGCTCTTTGGATACGGGCAAGATTGCGAATCAGCTCATCCGCTTCTGTGTTTTCGATGTTTTTTTCCATTTCAGGCTCCTTCGCTGTTGAAGATTTGGCGGGAAATTTCATCAGCGGTATCGGTTGCCAACTTGAACGCCTTCAGGGCGACCTTTCTGCCCCCCTCGTAGGACAAGTCGGTCATTTCCTCACATTGCTGATGCAGAGCTTCAATTAACTCCAGCATCTTCAGCGCTTCATGGTCGTCAATCTGGCCAGCCTGAAGCCGCTTAGCTATTTCCTCGCGCCGCTGGTTATGCACCACAAGGTTGTGATGGGCTCCCGCATAGCGAGCGCCGCTAAGCTCAGTGGCTATCGACTGACTGGTCGTTACGAGTGCCGTCTGCAGTGCTCCCATCGAGCTCGCATGCTCAGCAACTATCGCCGCCCGCGTGTTTACCCCTCTTAAGCGGGCGGCAGTTACTGCTGCGGATATTGCTTCACTACGAATGACGTCAATTTCGGCTACCTGTACGTCTCTCACAGCTTCAACACGCTTCAACATAATTTGCGTGCTTGCCCTGGAGGCAGCCCGGTTTTGCTGGAGTTTTGCAAACCAGCCCGGCTCGAAGGTGGGTATAGCAATAGCGCCGTATGTACCGTTGGTGGTTTGGGGCACCACGACAGGCTTTGTGCTTGTTTCTGATTTAAATGGATTAGGCATTTGCATTCCTTTCGTTTTCAAGTTGTGTGGAGCCGTCGTGCAACGACAGACTGGTAGGGGGTTTTCCGTCCAGCATCGTCATGCTGACGAATCGCTTTTGGACGACGAATCCGGCAGCGCAGCCAATTTCGAACTTCGTCGCCGGCGGCAGATACCAGGCATGCTCCGAGACCGAAACGCCGATATAAGATTTCGTAGTCGAATAGTCAGGCGTTTCGAGGCGCCGAAGCACTTGGTCGCATTGGTCGCCATATTGCACAGTGCGCGCGAGGTCTGCGACGCGAGAGTTGCAACCTGACAGCGGGACAGTTATTGCGGTGGCCAACAATATTGTTGGCCACCGTCGCGGGGTCAAAGATTTCATTTCGCACTCCAAAAAAGGTTGAAATTCAACGCGATTCCGGAGATTTGGAAGCTCACACCCGCTACGCCCAGGATGCACTTGCATTTCACAATGCGGCATGGTATCCTTGGTTAAGTCCACTTGAAATCGTTCAATCGATCACAATGTGTGACAAGCGTAGATGTAGCACGTGCGCTCATCTCCGTGGTTCGGACGCGTTAGCGTCTGAATTTGGTAGTCCAGTTCTGCGTCGAAACTTTCCTGGATACCGCGTAAAACCCAGCTCAGCTGGTAACTGGCCCTTGCCTCCTTTGGAGGTGAGGGCTTTTTCTTTTCTAACCGTCGGCCTTGCCGGTTTTCGTCAACTCATGTCTCTCCTAGTTGCACGTCGGACGACGCGTACTTGCACAATCGATAAATCATCGTAGACACAAAAATTCACACTGTCAACTTTTTCATACAAAAAAAGTTACCAAATACATCTTTCAAAAAAAGTATGATGTATTGCTGCCTGATATTTTGGGGCCAGCTATTTATGCCCTCAAATCCATGCCAATACTGCAAAAAAGCCCACTAAACGAAGCAGTGGGGAAGCTCGTTTCGTCATTGCGCGACCAACGGCGATTAAGCCCTAGCTCCATCGCCGAAGACTTCCATATTTCTCAGGCTTACCTCCGCTCAATTGAGGCGGGATCGCGGGCGCTTCCGGCCTATACGGCCATTGCCCTAGTTAATTCGCTTGGGATGAGCTGGATTGCAGCCAGTTCTTTAGTCTCTCTTGTGAGCTTTCTAGATACCCGCAAAGAAGACCGATACGACATCAAAGAGTTGCACACGAGAGTCCAATCTCTCCGAGCCAAACTTCCTCAATTCAACGCATTATTTATCTCGCTTCTCGAGGCAATTTCTCTAAAAGAAGAAGGCGACGATAAAGCTTACGCATCAAAGCTAGAGGTATTGGTCACGATCCTGCAGAAAGAACTTGACCCACCGCAGCAACTCTCAACATCACGGGACGTGCGTGCGCCTACACCACGAATGAATCGCCACGGACTTTCTCCCGTGTTTGAGGACATCATTGATGCGGTAGCGGATCGACTTGCAATGCTCACACCGCAATTCAATCGTTCCGGTGCTGAACTGTGGGAGAAAAAACATGCTCATCGTATTAAGGTCGTCTATGGCTATATGCCAGACATCCATAGCTTGAGCCAGGCCATAAAAGACTTTGATTGGGCGTTCATGCGAAATGCTTACGCGCCCTCATTAACCATCTTAGTACCTAAGGCGACAAAAAAGCATCAAAGCGAGATCATTGAGGGATTGATCAAGAAGCTGACCAGCATGCCAGCAAACCAAAAAGAGATTGCTGCCCAGGAGTTAGCTAAACGCGTGTCCGTCCTTGATTGCACCCCATATCAGGTAGAGGTTGATAAGTGCCTAACTTTTGACCCCTTCGCCTCCTCTCTCATTTCAAATCATCTCAAAACCGAAGCTATAAGTCCAAGAGAAATTACAAATAAGGCTGATACCGCTTGGATTTACGAGTTAGAGCCAGAATATGTACCTCCCGGAGTCTATATCGCGGCAATAAAAATTGGTATCTTGAGCACACTCGGCACTGCCCGACAAACAGGTCAGGCGGTCTCAATACCCCATGAACATATCGCAATGTGGATTGAAATTTTTAACAAATTTCAATCGCAAGCCTCATCCTTGTGACCTCGAAGTGCATGAAAGCTTGAGTACGACCGATGCAGTACTTCACACATAAAACTACACCGACACATCAAGCAGAAAAAGTTTTCAGCTATCCACGTGCTTTTTTTGGCATAAGCTTAAATGCAAAGAATACGAGCATCAAAGACCAGGTGGCGGGCTACTTGTGGACTAGAAGCCACTTCAAACATAGCGCAGTTTTGCTTGGAGATAGCCTATATCGGCTCACGTTGCAAATCTATCAAGAAATTGATGACGAAACAGCAGAAAAAGAAGCGTCAATTCAAGGTGAGGCATTACTGAGAAACTTCTTGGGTCAGCTCGATCACACCCCCGAATTGTTACGGTGTACAACGCTTATGACCCAGCCAAGTTTCGAAGCAAATCTGTTGGCCGTTGACAGGTTTTTTTCTGAATGTTCTGAATTTTCTTCGTCAATCAAGGACGATGCACGTACATATATTGATCGGCAGCAAGCGAAGGGCGTGCTCGGAACGAATTACGAGAAAGCAATGATGCTTGCAGAACGATACTTAAAAGCAGAAGTCGCGATTTACTCAACACTTGCAGCGGAAGGATGGCTCGTGGATGTATATATTGGTGACGAGCTTCCGACGCTGAAGAAAATTATCCAAGGCTCAGTTCCAACAGTTTCTCCGCCGTTGCAAAATCGAATCAATGTGTCTCTTAAATCCAAGAGAAAAAATCCAGTGCCATTATGAATTCAACACTACTTACAGTTATAGCTCTTGCAGTTTCTGGTGGCATTTACATTTTTATTGCCTGGCAAATCCATCGCAAATCGGTGGCCTTGAAAGACCTGCTGCCGATCGGACTAGGCTCGTCGCAAGCGAGAGTTCAAACTTCCACTGAATTTAGCGCAGCAACCGTAGCAACGACGATCAGCTTAGCAACGGTAATTTTGGCGTATTCAGAATTAGCAAGCTACATGGGGACATGGCTGCTATGGACCGTCTGCACAACAGCAATTGGCATATACGTAGTCCGTCTCTTTGCACCTGTAATCTGGCTTCGACTAGCTGAAACGGGAGATTACCGTCCAACACTCCATGACTTTCTTGGGACTGCCTTTGGCTCTGACAGGCTAGCCAGAATTGCTGCTCTTTGTACTAGCCTGGGTTTTATCGGTGCGTTAGCAGTAGAACTAAGCGTCGGATCAAGATTTTTGTCAGGATTAATTCCAGGACTACCAGCGTGGGTTGCGGTAACGATTCTCTCGGCGATAGGTGTCACTTACACCATGCTCGGAGGATTTCGGGGCGTCATCATTACCGACCGCATTCAGATGTGGGCTATTTGGCTCGCAATCGCTGCTCTTGGGGCTCTGATGCTAATGCAGATCGTTGAACTCGGTGGTCTTCCGTATGTGGCTCAAAAAATGCCGGTGACCGTTTATGATTTTTCTTGGCGCGATGGCCTCGCTGCATTTTTGCTGGGAATTGCAGTAATCAATATACCGACGTTTCTCGCTGATATGTCGATTTGGCAAAGAATTGCGGGAACCAAAGATCAAAATACAGTCAACAATGGGCTTTTGAGAAGCGTTGTATCTGCGGCGTTTAGTTGGACAATGCTTGCGACACTTGCGTGCCTCTTGGTCATTTTGGTAGTCCCCAAAGATGGCGAGAATCCTCTTTTGACGTTTCTCAAGACGATCTCTCAATCGCCGTCTTTTATTACGGCAACACTGTTTCTTGTCTCCGTGGCAGGACTATATGCCGCAAGTCTATCTACAGCTTCAACCCAACTGATTGCAGCTGGACATGCTTTACATGTTGACTTGATTCGAAAGTCAACCAATAGAACGGTGCTTGCAAACTCATCAACTGAACTAACCTTATCGCGCTGGGTACTGCTTGGCAGTGCATCGGTAGCTCTACTGGTTGTTGAAATATTGCGTGCTGCCGGATTTAGCATCGCCGATTTAGTTTTTGCGGTGTATGGCGCACAGCTTGGGATGGTTCCTGCGGTTGTCGCAGGCATTCTTATGAAGAAGGTGCACCGAATTGCTATTGGTAAGTTTGTTGTAGTCGCTGTTCTTCTCGGCTTCGCGAGTGGGTGGGGCTCCGCTGGATTTGGCAAGGCTACCGATAACGGCGACCTTGTGTTTCTTTCTCCGCTCGTCAGCCTTCTGACATCCAGTGGAGTTTTGCTTATCGGCTTTATCTACTCTTGGATTCAAGCAACCCGAAGTGGTAACGGCCATTCGGCTTAGACGTCGATTTGTTAGACCTTCTTAGATCAATTTATCGCAGTCGTGCAGCGGGACTGCTGCGATTACGACCCGCGATAAAGCCGATGCGATTGGAATGCAAGGGTGGCGACTGTGGCTTATGTTGTCGTGTGACCGGAGGAGACGTTGTTGTAACTGCGAGCGAGGCACTCAAATTACCGTTCGACTCCGTCATTCGTACCCCAAAAATTATTATTATGAAGAGCATTCAAGGGCAGTGCAGCCAGCTCAAGAACGCGCGTTGCGATTGCTACGATGCACGACCACAGGGGTGTCATGAATATCCGTGGTATCGCATTGCGGGAGTGCTGCATTTTGATAGTGGGTGTCCTGGAATCAGATTCGATCTCGACCAACGCCCTCCAGTTGAAACCCTTTCCGATATTGGCCTCTATCTACCCGCACCCAAGCCGATACAGCAATTTTTAAAAATCATCTTCAGACTTTGGTGAGTTTCATCTCCCTTATACATAGACACCTTCTCGTGCCGAAAGAAAAGATTTTTTGGCTACTAAAGGCTCTTCGAAGATGAAAACGCCACCTCAAACAGGGTGGCGTTTTACTATATAAGTCCCCGCTCCGCCATGCTGACTGCTTCACCTCCGGCAAAGACAATGTGGTCCAGCACCCGCACGTCCACCAGTGAGAGTGCGCTCTTGAGAGTCTGAGTTAAGGCCTCATCGGCCCGACTTGGTGTCGCAGCCCCGCTGGGATGGTTATGCGATAGGACAACAGATGCCGCCCTATGGTCAAGCGCGCGAATTACTACCTCCCTCGGATACACACTGGTCTGTGTAAGCGTCCCTCGAAACATTTCCTCTGCAGCAATCAGTCGATGCTGTGAATCAAGAAAGAGCACTAGGAACACTTCATACGCTTTGGTGGCGTAAGCCATGCTCAGATAGTCCTTTACCGCCTGGGGCGTTGCGAAGTATGTACTCTCCTGCAACTCATACCGGTACATCCTCTCCCATAACTCCCTCGCCACAAAGACCGGTCGCAATTCAGGATGAGGAATGCCTGCCTGCAGCAGTCGTATCAGTGAATGCGTGTAAATGCGGCTAACCGCGTCTTCGCCAATGAGCTCTGCAAGGAGATCACGGGAAGACATACCTTGTATGTCCATGTGAACTCCTTTTGTTAAGAACAACTGCGTATCAGTTTTTCATGAAGTGGGCCATTTGAAACGAGGGCATTAGTTGCCTGGCAGGCAACTAATTTTTAAGTCACTGCAGCAGCAGAGGTTGCAGACACTTCACACTCGCCGCTGTTTTCGGTCCTTCAAGTTATAAAAATTATTCACTTTGAATTGAACGGGCAACTACTGCTGCTATCGCTCGTCTACGCGCCATTGCTTGCGTAGAGTCGGCGTCCTTCACCCGAATACGTACCGTGTAGCCTTTTACCAATTTCTCTTTTGACTCTTCCCTCACCGGATATCCATCAAGGAATCCAGGTAAGTCCTCGGGCAAAAGGAAGGAAACCCGCCTTTTGTCTTCCTCTTCCATTTCTTTCCCAATAAAGAGGGAAAGACTTTTGAGATGCTTTTGATGAGACGCAAGCATCACAACATGCGTGAAGGGGAGCGCCAGGCATTTCTCGATATTCCCTAACTCGTGATCCCTTGTCGTCGTCACTGAAATCTCAAAGGCAAGCGAAATCTTTTCCCGCCTAAGAATGACATCCACGCGGCCTGCGCCGTCATGGATAGGTTCTTCGACGGAAGCCCGAAAGCCCCGCTCTTCACCCAACTCTTTGATTAAATGTTCGAGATACTTGTGCTTTATGCCGCCACCGCCAACATCTCGAACCTGTCTGGGTTGGGGAGATGCCGGCTCACGGGTAATGGTGAAGTCGTTTGATCTTTCCGGGAATTCGGGCGTAGATAGTGAGGTAGGCTGCTCACGTGATGATGACGGTGTAGCCTCAGCGTGCCGAT
The DNA here is from genome assembly GCA_040390295.1 of Pseudomonadota bacterium. GTDB lineage: Bacteria > Pseudomonadota > Gammaproteobacteria > Burkholderiales > Burkholderiaceae_C > Polaromonas. Next base: position 129,466 of record JAZJYR010000003.1, on the reverse strand, counting down.
CACCTTCTGTATCGGTTGTCGCAACTTCATCTGGTAATTCTTGAGAACCAAAATCGTCGCTGTAGGGAACACCATATCTCTGCCTGGATGTTTCAAGCAATTCCCGGTACTCAGTAGCACTTAATTTTTCCTGCGATTCGAGATACCCCAGTGGAATGGAAAGCGTCACTGCCTGGTCAGTCACATTCCGTGCGAAGCACGCAAAGTGCGTAGCGCTCTTGCCTTTTTTCTGTGACAACAAGAAATCTGCATCGCAGCGGAAGTCCCCTGCCAACGCATGCGCATCCTTGGCGCTCACGCCGCCAGCCAGTTTGATCGAGGTATTGGCCATGACACCCGCGCGGATGCTGGATTCAAGCTGATCCAGATTCTGGTGGGCGCAGGTAATAGCGCCTCTTTGCTTTCGTATCTGGGCGAGCAGGCGAGTCAGCGTCAGGTCTACAACCTCTTCAGCTTCATCAATGTATATGTAGGTTGGCGTGCGTTCATGCTTGGCTATAGCCGCTCGCCGCATAAGTGCTTGGCCAAGCAAAGCAACAAACATGCGGGAGAAGATGGATGAGCCCTCATGCCCAAGAAAGTCCTTCGCCGTATTGATAAACACAATTGAGCCGTTCTGAAGCGACTGGAACAGGTCAACAGAGTTCTTCTTTGCGCTCATCATGCGGTCAAGCGTCTGATTCGCAAGCACGCCCCATAACCTGGTCAATATCTGCTTCTTGGTCTCAGAGAACGTCCGGTCAAAGAATCTGGTCTCAAAGAAGACCCGCGCGCTGCCTGGAAGCGTCTTCATGTACGGCTTGAACTTCTCGCCGTTTTCCATCAGTTCAAGCAGGGTGTGGATATTGGCACCTGGAATGCGCGTCATGAGTGTGGCGAGGTAACGGAACACCATGCCCTGCTTCTGCGTTAGTTCCGCCCCGAGCAATCCACCAAAAAAGTATTCGTACAGTTCAATCGTGCCGTTCAGAATGGTTTCTCGTGCAACCGCGTTTGAACGTGTTGCATCCCCAAAGTCAACATCAAAAAGATTGAGTCCAACTGGACACTCAATATCTTGCGGATCTATGTAGATGAGGCGGTCACGGAGTCCACCTTCTTCGAAGTAGCGGCTATGCATCAGGGTTTGCAACAGGTCGCCCTGACTGTCCATGACGACAACTGAGCGCCTTTCCTTCAACGCCTCTTCGAGATCACCAGCAATGAGAAATTGCAGGGTCTGTGTTTTGCCGTGCCCCGTACCTGCCAGAACATGTGTATGTTCAAAGCGAATCGCCTCGGGGATGTAGAGAGGTACATCGGTCGCGAAGATGTCTATAAATGGTGTGCCTGCCAGGTAGAGATTAATCAGTCCCGCATCATCTAATCCGCGCTTGTCTTCCGGTAGTACCGCTAGTTTGCTGGTCGTGTGCCGTTCTTCAAAAGGGATGTTGGATGCTTGCGCGATGTTAATGAGAAGCTGCTCGCGTAAATCAAAAAAGAGTTCATCGCGCTCTAGGTCTTTCGCAAAAATGGTGGCGATGATCTGGTGAAGAAGGACAGGAACATTTTTGACATAGGTGTATAGCGGGGCAACCGGCGCCAGCCGTGAATACTCCTCAAAATTTCCGTCTTCATCGGGGTCGACAAAAGCTTGAGGCGGAAATTCTCGGTACATCGCACCTAATATGGCAACGAGAGCATCTTTCCACTTCCCAATGTAATGTTGCTCATTGGTGAGCATGCGAATCGCACGGCGAAGATCATTGCGGTAGGCCGCGCCGTCTGACAGGCTGTACTCCGACGTGTCTTCAACAATGGGAACGGTCAGAGCCTCGTGACCCAGTAGATGGTTCACAAGCTCAAATACAGGCCCGCCGATACACGTGCCCAGGGTCCCGTCGAACTCTTTACCCGCATTCTCCATCACGGAGACAATAAGCTCTAGCTCTGCGTCAATGTCACAGAGTATGCTCTTTGGCCTGAGCATTTTGACGCGCAGCAGCAGACTCTGAGTGTCCTGTTCTTCCTTGGGTGGTGTACCCAGGAATCCCGACAGAAAGCTCATTCCACGCTAAATTTATGGACGGTTTCCCCGCCGAAGGTCGCTGCTGCTGTGAGCATCCTGTGGAACATCTCTGCAGCTTTCTTAAGCTGCTCTTCTGCAGAGAGGATTTCGAGAATGTCTTTGGCTTCAATGGTCTTGCCATCGACCAGATCGCTTACTTGAACCCGCGCCACCATAAAGCGATGCGCTAGCAATGACGTGATGCTGTCAGACTTGGGGCCGTCGTTTGTCTTCTCCCACAAGATGGTATTGCCCATCTTGTATTTCTTGACCGCATCGGATTCCTCCGGGGTCAGCCTGGCTTTGGCAGTCAGTTGAAATTTGACGCCGCCAAGCATGCCACCAGCCTGCTCGCGTGTGAGTAGTAGTTCCATCCCTTCCTCCTTTTATTTTTGCAAGAAGACATTACTCTCATCTCAAGCAGTTGTCTATCCTCTTTTTCGAGCGTGCGATACGGGGTAGTTTGGTTAGATGGAGAACAACAACCCACGAAGGCAGGCCAATACGCCTGTAAGTTACCTCGGAGATACAGTAAGCCGGCCTCGACCCATCCGGTTCGGCATCAAGCAAGCCGACCGGGCCTTTCACATGCATGTCATAGGGAAAACCGGTACCGGGAAGACAACGCTCCTTGAAGCGCTATTTCGCCAGGATATAGATGCTGGCAGGGGCGTGACTCTGATTGACCCGCATGGAGATCTGGCCTTACGTGTTCTGGATTATGCGAAAGCGTCAGGGCGTCATGACATCATTTACTTAGATGCTGCGGATTCCAGCGCATCTTACGGCTACAACCCGCTTAAGCCAGTATCTGAGGAGTACATCCCGTTAGCAGTTTCTGGTCTCATGGAAGTGTTCCGAAAACGATTTGCAGACGCATGGGGCACCAGAATGGAGCATGTGCTCAGAAATGCGTTGTTTGCCATTTTGGATACCGGCGGCGGCACGCTGCCCGACATCCTGCAACTGATCGCTGACAAGGATTTCCGGAAGGATCTCGTCAAGCGAATGAAGAATGAAACCGTGAGGGTCTTCTGGCAGTCGGAGTTCCCGAATTATTCAGATAGGTACCGTGCGGACTCCGCCGCTCCCATTCAGTCCAAAATTGGAGCCTTCCTTGCCGATCCGCTTATGAGAAAGCTGGTCACATCACCAGCAAAGCAAATTTCGTTTCGTAAGATCATGGACGAAGGCCAGGTGCTTATTATCAATCTGTCTCGTGGGACAGTCGGCGAAGACAGTTCATCGCTACTCGGCGCGCTCTTTGTAACGAGCATCGCGCTTGCGGCATATTCACGCGCAAGCATCCCAGCAGAAAAGCGCAGACAGCACTTCTTGTACGTTGATGAGTTCCAGGCATTCACCACGCTTGCTGTGGCTGACATGATTTCAGAGCTGCGCAAGTACCGTCTCGCACTTGTTCTGGGACACCAGCATCTCTTTCAGCTTGAAGAAGCGGTAAGGCATGCCATCATTGGAAATGCCGGTACGCAGATTTCGTTTCGGCTGGGCGCAGAAGACGCGCGGTTGCTTGTGAAAGAATTCATGGATGTCGTGACCACTGAAGATCTGGTGGGACTACCAAATTTCACTATCTATCTTCGCCTCATGATTGATGGCATGCCATCGCGAGCATTCAAGGCTACGACGTTATTGCCCATGTAATTTATCAAGCGAGCGTATTTGCACTCGCCACGGCCATAGCAATGAGGTAGTCAAGGCAAGTACATGAACGGTGCTACTTATGTTTTCCGTACTGGTCACTTGTTTTATTGTTCTTGTACGTACCATTCTTATGCGAACTACCTTGTCCACCCTTGTAGTTCCCGCCATGACTTGAAGTGTGCTTACCCCCACCATAGTGAGGCCCGCTGCCACCTTTCCCTTTAGCATTTGCGACTGGAAGAATGAGCGCAGAGCATAGAAGAAACGCCGCGATACGTAGTGAAGTCATGATTTGCCTCCGAAATTATTCTGGTTTCTGACAATACTGCCGTCTAATGCCCAAAGCGCAATGTTGTTCTTAAGACATGGCAGCAGTTCAGCGAACAGTACCAGAAAATATTCGATTGAGTAATCGGGCCAAATGCGCCCCCGCAGCAATCAATTGCTGCTCCAGCACCGGTGTGAATCGCTCGATGTAGTCGGCTCCAACTTGTCTAGATGGATAAAAGCCTTGCGATCCAACAATCTGACAGGAAGTCTCCGCAGCTTGAGCGGCAGTCATCGTCCCAAACTTCTGAGCCACTCTCTTCGCAGACAACCGCTTCGACATTTCATCTACATCTTCATCAAAGCTACGGATCAGGCCTGAATCCCAAAGGGAGTGAAGATTGCTGCCCCGCTTGAATACCTGTAGCTGGTAAGTATTGCCACCTTTGTCATCTAAATATCCAGCATGTAGCGGTTGATAGACATCACCGACGAAGTGAACCAAGTACTTCAATGCAAGCAGACGTTTTTCGTCTGATGCATTAGATGCCAGAATTTCCGCTTGCCTATCAATAGCACCAACCACGCATTGACCGCCCGCGCAATCACGGGATGGATCAAAAGCACAACTGTCGCGAGGAAAGTTAACGAAATGCCAACCGGCAGTAGCAGGGTTTCTGTGTTCATCTGCCCAGGTGGAGATTGAAGCCAGTGTTTCGCCTGGTTCCAATGCAAGCAACCGATCCACCTCTTGACGAGCTCGAGGCGTCAATTGTCCTTGCGCCAGATTTGCAATGACTTGATGCCCTTGAGCGCCCCAAGCGAGTGCCTCATATGAAAAAAGAGTTAAGCAAACCCCGCAAGCCGATACCTTGAGAAATCTTTTCCAGTTTTTATGAATGGTTCTACGCAACATATTGAGGTTGATGCTTCGGTCAGTCTTAAACAGCAAGTGTATTTTCATGCTGACAAAAAAATATGCCACCTCATGTAGGTGGCATATCAAGCGCGATGGCTAGTTAACTTAAGCGCTTGAGTTGCGCATACACCTCATCCCCGTTTCGTTTACCGATGAGGATGATGCGCAGCGTGTCTTCTTGAACGTCATAGATGATGCGGTATTCGCCGATATCCGCACGGTGGTACGGATGCCCGGATAGTTGACTTGAGTCATGGGGATACGGGTTGCGCAGGAGGTCCAGAACTTTCAACCAGATTTGCCGGAACTGCTTTGGCGGCAATGCCTCAAGAAATTTGGCGGCATCTTTAGTTGGCAGGAGTTTCAGCATTTAGCTTTTCTCCCATACGGGCAAACCATGCAGTTTGCTCGTCATCCGATAGGAAACCGTTAGCTTCTGCCATCCTGGCCCGGAACCCCCACATGGCATCTTCAGCATCATGCAGCCGCTGATACTCCTGAGACGACACGAGAACGGCCACGTTTCGGCCACTCTTTTCAATCGCAACAGGTGCCCGCATGGCGTCATCTAACATTTGTCCGAAGCGCGTTTTCGCGTCGGTCGCAGTCATAGTTTTCATAGCTTTCTCCAAAGAACAACAGGTATGAGCTTATATTAACCGAATCAACCGTTTTAATCAATATGATTAAAACGGTTGATTGGCCATTTAACGCAATTATTGGTTGCACTTGACTTGAAAAGTTACAGGGCGAGCACACCTATTAAATTGAGTCTGCGACTGTGCAGACCTACTTTTAGGAGACAAGCATGGCAGCGTGGGCAGACTACTGTATCTCGAAGGTGCGCTATAACGCAGCGGGCACTCACATCGACAGCTTACTTGTTCACATTCATGACGGCGTTAAGAACACCATGAGTGTTGGTAAAGAAATGAGCCGTCCTGAAGCAGTGAAACTTCTCGAGCAGGGGAAGACTTTTGTATCGACTCCCCCAAACGCGGCGGGCAAACTTGTTCTGGGCGCCCCAGTCAAGGTGTTCCCTGTGGAGGTGAAGTTTTTGAAAACAAAGGCAGACAGCAAAGAGTCGGACAATCTGGATCATCTGCCTCGTTTTTAATCGCGGTCATCAATCAAGCACGGCGTGGGTGGGCGGGCCTCACCTGCCGGGTACTCGTTGCTAGCAACTCATTGGGGGATTCTAGAAAATCGAGCAGGAAATCGCGAAACCTTGGGTATCTCGGCCACACGTCCAACTTCTCCCATGCTTCCCAAGTGGATTGGTCAACCGAATTCCGCCGTGCGGCCTCCGCCGTCGTCCATCCAAGCGAGCGCCGCTTCCACCTCAATTGTTCACCGACCGTCTCCGGTTTGAACTCTGGGTTATAGCCCAGGTATTCAGTAATTTCAGGCATGAAGGCGACTGGAATAGTCTTGGTTCTGCCCAACTCCCAGTTCATTATGGTGAATTCATCCACCTGGAAATGGGTGGCCAAAACCTTTCGGGTTAGGCCGTCTTCCAAGCGCTTTTTGAGAATGTGTTCCCCCACGTTTTTAGGTGCTCCTTGGAAACCCTTTGAAATCAAGACCTTACGCTTGTAGGGCACGTATGGCAAAAAGGCAACGCGGCCATGTCCCTGCGGTTACCTTGGCTCCAGCCTGCGCGCCTGCCGCTGCTCACCCGAACAGGTCTCCCGCTATCAAGGCAAACTCAGCGGGCCGCTGCTGGACCGCATCGACCTTCATGTGGAGGTAGGCAGTCTTGCGGCAGATGAGCTGATCAACAGCAAGCCCGGCGAGAAGACCGAAGCGATCCGGGCACGGGTTGTGCAGGCACGCGAGCGTTCCATCGCACGCCAGGGCAGCAGCAACCAGGCTCTTGAAGGCCAGGCCATTGACGAGCAATGCCGACTGGACAGTGCAGCTGCAAAATTTCTCAATACGGCGGCTGCCCGTCTGGGATGGTCAGGCCGCAGCATTCACCGCTGCCTGAAGGTCGCGCGCACGATCGCGGACCTCGCGGGCGCGGAGACCGTACAGGTCACACATGTGGCCGAAGCGGTTCAATACCGGCGATCACTCAAGACCGCGCACTGATTCGGCCAGGGGAGTCAGCCTTGCGGCAGCAGCCAAAAAAAAGCACCGCACTTTCATGCGATGCCTGTTGGCGAGCCTCACGTTGGCGGGCTGCAAAAGCGGCCCGCAGCCCTGATCAACCGCCCTGGTACACAGGTGCGGGCTGCACCGTATTGGGCTGGACCGGTGCAGGTGCACGATACACAGCACCGTCGTTGCTGCGGATGGTCGAGCCTTCCACCGTCACACGGCTGCCGACAGCGGGCGGCTGGGCCACTTCAACCGTGCGGTGCGAGCCGTCTTCCATACGGACGTTGACCTGGTAGACGGTTTCCTTGCGCATCTGGCCTTCGATGGCGTTGCCGGCAAAACCGCCACCCACCGCACCGATGATGGTGCCCAGCGTACGGCCATTGCCCTGGCCGATCTGGTTGCCAAGTACAGCGCCAAGCACGCCACCGGCAACGGTACCCACACCAACACCCGCAGGTTTGGTTGAACGTGTGACAGGCGTGACGGACTCAACGGATCCGCAGGAGCTGCAGACCGGCGCAGGTGCGGCTGCAATCTGTACGGGGACAGAAGAAGGGGAGGGCGAAGGTGCCGGCGAAATACCGGCAGTCGCGGGCTGCGGTTTGGGAACCGGTTTGGGCTTGACGACCTTTTGTGCAGGTACTGGCGCGGGTTTTGCGGCTGTCACCGGCTTTTCGATCATGTCATCGGCGGCCGTTGCAGATGCAGCCATCGACGGTGCGGTCGCGGCAGCTTGTGGCGTCGCAAGTGCAACCTGCGCGGCAGGTGTTGCCTGTTTGCCCTGCTGGTAAATCATGGTGCCGCCCATGGCGAGCACGGCAATACCCAGAATGCCGACTGCGGCCCAGAGCGGCTTGCTCGCGGAAGACGGCTGCTGACCGGGTTGCAGGCTGTCTGTGTTGTCTGTTGTACTCATGATGAGGACCTCCGATGTGACTATTCTTGAGAACACTTTGCACGGGCCGGGCATGGCTGTCTCATGGCCCATGGCCTTGCGGTTTTACCACGCAGGCCTTCATTTGGCGACCCGTGCCCTCTTTCAACGCTTCACAAGCCAAAAGGTACACACGGCAGATAAATGCCCCGTGTCGATTTGTAAATTCCGCCCACTCAAGGTAAAGCGGCTGTAAAGCAGGCCGGCTTCCGCCTTAAAGATTGGGCGCCAGCAGGCGCTGCAGGTCTTCTGCAAGTGCCCCGCGCCGCTGCGCCAGGTCCTGCAGCTGGTCGTCACCGATCTTGCCCACGTTGAAGTAGGTGCTGTCGGGATGGCTCAGGTAGAAACCGCTGACGCTGGCTGCCGGCGTCATGGCCAGGCTTTCGGTCAGGGCCATGCCGATGTCATCGGCCCTGAGCAGGTCAAACATCTCCAGCTTGACGCTGTGGTCCGGGCAAGCCGGGTAGCCGGGCGCCGGGCGTATGCCCTGGTACTTTTCGGCAATCATGGCGTCAACGTCGAGCGATTCACCGGGCACATAACCCCAGAGGTCGGTACGCACGCGCTGGTGCATGGCCTCGGCGAAGGCCTCGGCCAGGCGGTCGGCCAGCGCCTTGAGCATGATGGACGAATAGTCGTCGTGGTCGTCCTGGAAGTACTTCTCTTTTTTCTCCGCACCCAGACCGGTCGTGACGGCAAACAAGCCGATGTAATCGGCGATTCCCGAGCCTTTTGGCGCCACAAAATCAGAAAGGCAGCGGCTGGGCCGCATCACGCCATCAACCGCCGTCTTTTCGGTTTGCTGACGCAGGCCGAACCAGGTCATCGCAATTTCGGTGCGGGTTTCGTCCGTGTAGATTTCGATATCGTCACCCACGCTGTTGGCGGGGTACAAACCGACGACGCCGTTGGCCGTCAGCCAGCGGCCTTCAACCAGCCGGCGCAGCATGCGCTGTGCATCTGCATAAACGCGTACCGCCTCGGTGCCCACCACCTCGTCTTTCAGGATGGCCGGGAATGGCCCGGCCAGATCCCAGGTCTGGAAGAACGGGCCCCAGTCAATGAATTTCGCCAGCTCGGCAAGGTCAAAGTTCTTGAAGACACGCCGGCCAATGAACTTCGGGACGGGTGGTTTGTAGCTGCTCCAGTCGACTTTTGTGGCATTGGCGCGCGCCTTTGCCAGCGTCCACATCGGAACCTGCTTCTTATTGGCGTGCTGGCTGCGCACCTTGTCGTAGTCGCTGTTGAGTTCATCGATGTATTTCGATGCCTGGTCACTCAACAGGCTTTGCGCCACGCTCACGCTGCGCGAAGCGTCCGGCACATAGACAACCGGGCCTTCGTAATGCGGTGAAATTTTCACCGCAGTGTGCACGCGGCTGGTGGTCGCACCGCCAATCAGCAAGGGGATTTTGCGAATGCGGAAGTGGTCGTCCTTCTGCATCTCGGCCGCGACGTATTGCATTTCTTCAAGGCTTGGCGTGATCAGGCCCGACAGGCCGACAATGTCAGCACCCTCGACCTTGGCGCGTGCCAGGATCTCGTGGCAGGGCACCATCACGCCCATGTTGACGACCTCGAAGTTGTTGCACTGCAAAACCACCGTGACGATGTTTTTGCCGATGTCATGCACGTCGCCCTTGACGGTGGCGATGATGATCTTGCCTTTGGTCTTGACATCACCGCCCGCCGCTTCAAGCAACAGCTTTTCGGCCTCGATGTAAGGCAGCAAATGCGCCACCGCCTGCTTCATCACGCGGGCACTCTTGACCACCTGCGGCAAAAACATCTTGCCCTGGCCGAAAAGGTCACCGACCACATTCATGCCGTCCATCAACGGGCCTTCAATCACGTGCAGCGGCCGGCCACCATCGGCGACGATGGCCTGGTAGACCTCCTCCGTGTCTTCGGTGATGAACTCGTTCATGCCGTGGACCAGCGCATGCGACAAACGCTCACGCACAGGCAGGGCGCGCCATTCGTTTTTCTTGCTGTCGTCCCTGGCGCCGCTTCTGGCGCTTTCGGCGACTTCAATCAGGCGCTCACTCGGCGTGAGTTCCTGCTCGCCATCCTTGTAAACCGGCTGGCGATTGAGGACCACGTCTTCAACACGCTCACGCAAGGTCGGCTCAAGGTCGTCATAGACGCCGACCATGCCGGCATTGACGATGCCCATGTCCATGCCGGCCTTGATCGCGTGATACAGAAAAACCGTGTGGATGGCCTCGCGCACCGGGTCGTTGCCGCGAAAGCTGAAGGACACATTCGACACACCGCCGGAGACCTTGGCGCCCGGCAGGTTTTCTTTAATCCATCGCGTGGCATTGATGAAGTCCACCGCGTAGTTGTTGTGCTCTTCGATGCCGGTGGCAATCGCAAAGATGTTGGGGTCAAAGATGATGTCTTCAGGCGGAAAGTCGAGCTCGTCGACCAGCACGCGGTAGGCGCGTTCGCAGATCTCGACCTTGCGTTCGTAGGTATCGGCCTGGCCCTTTTCATCAAAGGCCATGACCACGGCCGCCGCGCCATAACGCTTGAGCAGTTTTGCCTGCTGCTTGAAGGGCTCCAGGCCTTCCTTCATCGAGATGGAGTTGACAATCCCCTTGCCCTGGATGCAGCGCAGGCCGGCTTCAATCACACTCCATTTGGAGCTGTCGATCATGATGGGCACGCGTGAAATATCGGGCTCGCTGGCAATGAGGTTCAGAAAGCGCACCATGGCGGCCTGGCTGTCCAGCATGGCCTCGTCCATGTTGATATCGATGATCTGCGCGCCGTTTTCCACCTGCTGCCGGGCCACGGCCAGTGCGGCTTCAAAGTCGCCGTTCAGAATCATGCGGGCAAACGCCTTGGAACCCGTGACGTTGGTCCGCTCGCCAATGTTGACGAACAAGGTGCCCTCGCCAATCTGCACCGGCTCAAGGCCGGACAGTTTCATGGGCGGAACACTTTTGGAATTTGCAATTTCAGACACGACTCACCTTGGGGCTTAAGGTGAGCGTCGTTGCTGCGGGAGGCGCCAGCAGGTGCGGCCCGTAACCCAAGCCTGACGAAATCACGATTTCGCTGCAACGCTCCTTGGGTTACCATCATTTTAAACACCTGCGTGCGATTGCGCCAACCGGCACGTCACTACAGGCCCAAAACTCCCGGAAGATCATGTTCGACAAGCTGTTTGGCAAAAGCCGGCCCGCCCCCATTGATGCGCCAGAACGCATGCGACCGAAAGAGCGCATGCGTGCGGTCGAAGGCTCCAGCACGGCTGAACTGGCGGCCAGGCTGCTGATAGCGCCAACGGCACTGATGCAACTGTCACACGAAGAGGCACTGAGCGTGGTGAGCTACATGATCCCGCGCAGGATCGCCACCGGCACCACTTTCATCACCGAAGGCGACAAGACCGACACCGGCTATATGGTGCTACTGCTGGAAGGCGAAGTCGTTGTGGAAAGCATCGTGGTGAGCCGCCACACGCCGGTCACCGTCAACGTGCTCGGACCCGGCAGCCTGATCGGAGAAATGGGCCTGGTTGACGGCCAGCCGCGCCTGGCCTCCTGCACCGCCAGCACGGACGTTCGCTGCGCCATTTTGTCGCGCGAGGCGCTTGAAAAAATGGGTGCGGATGACCCGAAAACTGCCGCAAAACTGATGTTCGCGGTTTCCTTGCGGGTGGCAGAACGGCTGCGCGATACGGCCGAAAAACTAAAGATGTACAGCCAGCTTGTACAAGCCATGCAGCAGGAAATCGACCATTTAATGCCGACCTGAGGCCCCCACACTTTTCACTTCGTGTAACGCGCTGCCCCCGAGGGGGCGCTTCGCCTGAGGCCCGGCAGAGCCGGTTCCGCAGCTCTACTTGCGAAGACCCCGCTTCGGCGAAAGCCGCCTGAATTCAGGCGGCTTCGCGGTAGAAAACGCCGGATGAGAGTTCTCGTCGTGCCACCGGTGCGACAGCAGTCGCAATCGCCTGAATATGGTCAGGCGTCGTGCCGCAGCAACCACCCACGATGTTGACCAGGCCTTCAGCCGCAAATTCGTGTAACAGGCGTGAGGTCACGTCCGGTGTTTCGTCAAAGCCGGTGTCGCTCATGGGATTGGGCAGGCCGGCGTTGGGATAGCAGCTGATAAACGTATCGCCGGCAACACGGGACAGCTCCTGGATATAGGGACGCATCAATGCCGCACCCAGTGCGCAATTCAGGCCTATGGCCAGCGGCTGGGCGTGGCGCACACTGTGCCAGAACGCCGTCACGGTCTGGCCGCTCAGGATGCGGCCAGAGGCGTCAGTCACCGTGCCGCTGATGATGAGCGGCAGGCGCTCACCAGTGTTGTCGAAATATTCGTCAATCGCAAACAGCGCGGCCTTGGCATTGAGGGTGTCAAAAATCGTTTCGACCAGCAGCACATCGCTGCCGCCCTTGATCAGTGCTTCGGTCTGCTCGTAATAAGCCTTGCGCAACTCTTCAAAGCTGGTGTTGCGTGCGCCCGGGTCGTTCACATCGGGGCTGATGCTGGCGGTTTTGGGCGTGGGGCCGAGGGCGCCGACCACAAAACGGGGTTTGTCAGGGGTCGAGAACTTGTCGCAGGCGGCGCGTGCGATGCGTGCCGATTCGTAATTCATTTCAATGGCCAGGTCCGCCATGTCGTAATCTGCCTGCGCCACCGTCGTCGCACCAAAGGTGTTGGTTTCAACCATGTCCGCGCCAGCCGCCAGATAACCTTCATGAATGTCCTGGATGACATCAGGCCGGGTCAGGCTCAGCAGTTCGTTGTTGCCCTTGACGTCCTTCTGGAAATCCCTGAAGCGCTCACCCCGGTACTGCGCTTCACTCAACTTGAAGCGCTGGATCATGGTGCCCATCGCGCCATCAAGAATGGCAATGCGTTTCTCAAGAATGGCAGGCAGCTGCTGGCCGCGGGTGTAGGTGATGGGCTTCATGGCGCTCATTTTAGGCCGTTGGTTATTTATGCAATGGTTTCAATGACAATATGGGCTTAAGCCACCAAGTCATGAAAAACCTACAACCTCAAGAAGCCTGGACCTGGTTGCAGGCACATCCCGAGAGCCTGTTTGTCGATGTCCGCATGGAGATCGAATCGCTCTATGTTGGCCGGCCGCCCAATGTGGTCAACGTGCCCTGGTACGAATACCCCGACCTGGAGCCCGATGCGCAGAAGTTCGCTGACGCGGTGTTGCGCGAAGCCACAGGCAAAGACCAGCCGCTGCTGCTGATCTGCCGCTCCGGCCAGCGCACACGCGAGGCCGGCAAGGCACTTGAGGCCGCCGGGTTTATCGATGTACAGCATGTGGTGCACGGCTTTGAAGGTGAACTCGACGACGCCTTCCGCCGCTCGACCATTTCGGGCTGGCGCTTCGACGGCCTGCCCTGGGAACAGATGTAAGCTGCGCCTTGTCAGACCAGTCCGCCATCACCCTCATTCCCACGCCGCTGGACATTCTTGGCGAAGTCTTCGGCTACAGCGAATTCCGCGGGCCGCAGCGGGCCATCGTCGACCACGTGATTGGAGGCGGCGACGCGCTGGTGCTGATGCCCACGGGCGGCGGCAAGTCGCTGTGTTACCAGATCCCTGCGATTGCGCGGCAGAACGCCGGCCACGGCGTGACCATCGTGATCTCGCCGCTGATCGCGCTCATGCACGACCAGGTTGGCGCGCTGCATGAGGCCGGCGTGTCGGCCGCCTTCCTCAACTCCACGCAGGGCTTTGAAGAAAGCAGCGCACTTGAAAAGCAGATGCTGCGCGGCGAGCTGACCCTTGTCTACGCCGCACCTGAACGTCTCAACACGCCGCGCATGAAGGACCTGCTGCGCTCGCTGCATGAACGCGGCAAGCTCAGCCTGTTTGCGATTGACGAGGCGCATTGCGTCAGTCAGTGGGGACACGACTTCCGGCCCGAATACCGCTCGCTCAGCCTGCTGCACGAAATATTTCCCGACGTGCCGCGCATGGCGCTCACCGCCACCGCAGATGCACTGACGCGCCAGGACATGGTGGAGCGGCTCAAGCTGGAAGACGCGCGGCATTTTGTCAGCAGTTTTGACCGTCCCAACATCCGCTACACGATCGTCGAAAAGACCGAAGGGACCAAACAGCTTCTGCGTTTTATCGAGAGCGAGCATGCAGGCGAGGCGGGCATTGTTTATTGCCAGTCACGCAAGCGGGTCGAAGAAATCGCCGACATGCTTCAGGACGCGGGTATCAAGGCGATGGCGTATCACGCCGGGCTGGACAGCAGCCTGCGCCAGCAGCGGCAGGACCGCTTTCTGCGCGAAGACGGCATGGTGATGGTGGCGACGATTGCCTTCGGCATGGGCATAGACAAGCCTGACGTGCGTTTTGTCGCGCATCTCGACATGCCGAAAAACATCGAAGGCTATTACCAGGAGACGGGCCGCGCCGGCCGCGACGGTCTGCCCTCAAACGCCTGGATGACCTACGGCCTGCAGGATGTCGTCAACCAGCGCCGCATGATTGACACCAGCGAGGCGGCCAGCGAAGAGTTCAAGGTGGTGATGCGCGGCAAGCTCGACGCGCTGCTCAGCCTGGCCGAAGACACGCGTTGCCGCCGCGTCAGCCTGCTGCATTATTTTGGTGAAGACAGCACGGCTTGTGGCAACTGTGACAACTGCCTGAACCCGCCAAAAGTCTGGGACGCCACCGAACCTGCCCGCAAGATGCTCAGCTGCATCTACCGCGTCCAACAGGCCAGTGGCATCAACTTCGGTGCCGGCCATCTGATGGACATCCTGCGTGGCAAACAAACCGAGAAAGTCGCGCAATACCAGCATGACAAGCTCAGCACTTTCGGCATAGGCGCTGACACGGGCGAAGCCCAGTGGCGCGCCGTGCTGCGCCAGCTGATTGCCAAAAACATGGTGCGCGTGGACGTGGATGCCTTCAACACCCTGCAATTGATGCCCGATGCACGCCAGGTGCTCAAGGGCGAGACCGCCGTCATGCTGCGCGAGCAACTGGCCGCCGACAAAACAAGCCGCGGCAAGAAGGCCACCAGGACATCTGTCAAGGGCATGGCCGAAGCCGCGCTCAACGCCGGTGCGCTGGAGCGGCTGGCCAGACTGAAGGCCTGGCGCGCCGAGGTTGCGCGTGAACACAACCTGCCGGCATTTGTGATTTTTCATGACTCCACGCTGCGTGCGCTGGCCGAGCGGGCACCCACCAGCATGGACGAGCTTGAGGGAATTGCCGGCATGGGCGTCAAAAAGCTGGAGGCCTACGGCGCCGATGTGCTGCGCGTCTGCGCGCCCGTTTGATGCCGGCAGGCCTGTGCCCAGTCGCTGCAAACCATGTCGATTCCCGGACGGGAATCGCCCCAGAATGACTTGCTTGCTGCAAAATCAGGACATGCGCAACACGCCACAGCAGTGCTCCAACACACGCTCATGCCGGCTGCTGGTCGCCGGGCAAAGCCTGTGGTGCCTGATCGCGCTGGTGATGCTGCTTTTTGCGCAGCCTGCGGCAGCCCAGTTGCAGCCGGTGGTGCTGGAGACCGAAAGCCAGGCCGTCCGGATTGATCCGCCGCTTGAATTCCTGATCGACCGCAGCGGAAAATTCAGTATTGAGCAGGTCGAGCAGCAGGATGACGGCGTGTTCAGGCCGCTGGACATGCGGCAGCCCTTTGTTCTGGGTGGTGCAGCGATGTGGATGCGCTTCGACGCCAGCGTCACCAGTTCGGCGGCGCGCTGGCGACTGGCCATTCCCATGCCCACGCTGGATGAGGCAACCCTGTATTACCGCAACGCCGCCGGTCAGTGGGTGGTGCAGCGCGCCGGTGATCACCTGCCGCGAAGCGTCTGGTCACAACGCGGGCGCTACCCCGTGTTCGAGCTCTCGGCCGACACAGGCCAGACGGTGCGTTATTACATCCACCTCAGGCAGCTGCGCATGCCTTACTCCATTCCACCGCAGATCCTGAGCGATGCCGAATACATCGAAAGCCGCCAGAACGAGCAGACACTGCTCGGCATTTATTTCGGCTTCGTCATCGTCATGGTGGTACTGGCCGCGTTCAATGCGGTCAACAGCCGGGATCCGGGCTTTGGCCTGCTGGGTCTGCAAATGCTGCTTTTTGCCTGCGCCC
The DNA here is from genome assembly GCA_040390295.1 of Pseudomonadota bacterium. Taxonomy (GTDB): domain Bacteria; phylum Pseudomonadota; class Gammaproteobacteria; order Burkholderiales; family Burkholderiaceae_C; genus Polaromonas. The sequence goes on along the minus strand of JAZJYR010000003.1, from coordinate 113,409 downwards.
AGGCGGTGTCCAGCGGATTGGCGGGGCTCTATGTCTGGCCACAATCGCCCCAGTTGAACGACGCGGCGACGGTCATGTTCAATCTGTGCTCTGCGTCCGCATCACTGTGTTTCGCAAGGGCAGTATGCACACCCATGCGGTACTCCAGGTACTTTGACAGCGTGATGCTGGCCCTCATATTCCTGCTGCCGCTGGCGGGCGTCACGGACCTCATTTTTTCAACCCACGCGAGTTTTATTGCGCTCAACATCACGGTGACTGCCGCATTGGCCGCGCTGCTGGTGGGCATAGGCATCGGCTTGTATGAGCGCGACCGCGATACGCGCTGGGTAGCCCTCGGGTTCTCGCCCCTGCTGTTGACGGCATTTATCCTCCTGGCCAGAAACCTGGGGCTGGTTTCTTCAGGCTTCTGGGCCGACGGCAGTCGCATACTGGCGACGATGCTCGGGTCGCCCATCCTGTTTTACGGGCTCTGGCGCCGCGTCTCCCAAAGCCGCAACCTCAGCTCTCGCGCGACCTCGCTGCGCAACACCGATCCGCTGACGGGCCTTTACTCCACCAAGATGCTGCTCAGAAAACTGCGCAAGTCGCTGGCGACTGGCGAGCGTTACCAGCTGCCGTTTGCGCTGCTGGTGATCAACCTGGCCAACCTGGCCGGCCTGCAAAAACATCACGGGCGCGAGACGGCCGACCGCGCCATGGTGATGGGCGCCTCACGCATCAGCGGCATTGCGCATGCCACAGACACCCTGGCGCGTGTGGGTGACAGCCAGTTCGCACTGCTCCTCGAGGGGCCACTGACCATGGATGCCGCAAACGACGTGGCGACAAAAATCCTGGCCAGCGGCCTGAGGCCGTCCAACCAGCTGCCGGACGCCGAACCGCTGAAATTTCACATCGCCGTCGGCCATATGGGCAACGACCCCGACAGCGCCGCCACCCAGGCCGAAGCCCGGCTGGCGCACATGCTGCTGGCGGTCAAGTCCATGGACGACGGCTCCGGCAAGGCCATACGGCAAGTGAGGTTCTGAGACCCCAAATGTTAACTTACAGGTTAACATTTGGCTGCCAGCAACCGCTTTTCAGGCTCTGGATCAGCTCCAGACGCCAAAAATGCCTCCGGGAGCCCTTTTTTAGGCATGAAAAAGTCCTCAAACCCAATGGATACGGGCGTGAGTAGCTACTGAATATGTAGCATTCAGCAGTGCGTCTCTTCTTCAGGCAGCACCTGCCACCGTCCAGTCGGCCACCTTGAAATCCTTGCGGATCAGGTTTTCAGCCAGCAAAAAGCGTTTTACCTCTTCAATCAGCGCCAAGCCTTCGGCCGGATAGGCCGTGTCAGGGAAGTGCGAGACGGGGAACGACGCCTTCACGGCGGCAACCGGAAACCCTGCGGCCTCGGAGTGGAAGGCGTAATAAGCCTCGTGGTCCTTGCGGATGTCCTGTAGCGCACGCGTGCGGGCGCGGGCCCAGGCGGCGGGCAGGCCGGGCGACGTCGCCACCAGCTTTGGCGAGGTGATGATGACCTGGGTGCCGCGCAGGCTCGGGTGTTTTTCAGCTTCGTCAATCACCGGGTAGCCGCGCGCAGCCAGCGTGGGGCCCGTGTTGATGGGCGCGGCGAAGGCGGCGACAGCGCCTTTCTCCAGCGCAGGTTCGCCATCACGCGGCAGCATGTGCACGACCCTGACCTTCTTCTGCAGGCCGTTTTCTTTCAAAAGGCCCAGCAGGTAGCGGTGCATGTAGGAGCCCAGCGCCACACCGACGGTTTTGCCTTCAAGCTCCCTGACCGTCTTGACGCCATCACGCGGCGTGAGCAGCCAGACATTCATGCCGACGTTGTCAAAACCGAGCAAGCCACCTTCAAAGCCCTGTGCGCGCGCCACGACCGCAGGTGTGTCGCCGTAGATGCCGACATCGAGGTGGCCGGCCACAAAGGCTTCGTTCAGGTCGGGCCCATTCGGGAAGACGCGTGTAACGACGCCGGTAAAACCCAGAGGCGCGAGTTCCCGCTGCAGTTGACCTTGCTGCAAGGCCCAGCCCGTGGCCGATGAAGGTTTTTTGCCGGGCCCGATAAAGCCCAGGCGCAGCACATTGCCGGCGGGGGCAGATTGCGCACCGCTGATGCCGGGCAGGGCCAGGGTTGCGGCAGCTGCCAATGCCGAGCCCAGCAGGCGGCGGCGCTGTTGTTGTGGGGAGGGGAGGTCCGTTTTTAGGGTCGTCATGGTCAGCTCGGTCAGTTCAGTCTGGAAAGTTTGTGTCAGGGATCAATGCGCACGTTTGAGCAGTTCAAAACTCGAATCCATGCGCGCGGTGGGTGTGCGGCCCTTGCCCCAGCCGATGGCGTCGCGGTAGCTGCCCATGAGGGCGCGGGTATGGCCTTCGTGTTCTGCCACCTGGAAGGCGTGGTCGGCAATCGGCGCGACGTACAGCGCGTCTTCCGGGCAATAGAGCTCGCACATGAAGCAGGTCTGGCAGTCGTCCTGGCGTGCAATCACAGGCGGTTTGCCGGGCACCAGGTCAAACACGTTGGTCGGGCAGGCCGTCACGCAGATGTTGCAGGCGGTGCAGCGCTCGGCGCTCACGATTTCAATCATGCTGTGACCTCCTTGAAAACCTGGGGTGCGGGTGAGGTGTTGACCGCCTGTTTGCGCACCCACACCTCATCCAGCCCGCCACTGACCAGCCGGTGCTGTTGCAGCGGGTCCACCGCGGTGTGCTCCTTGCGGCGGTGCATGCCGCGCGTCTCGGTGCGTTGCAGTGCGCTGCGGTACATCCAGCGCGAAGTGGCCAGCATGGCCGCAGCCTCGCGCGCGCGTACCGCCTCCTGCGGATTGGCGGCAGGGGCGCCGCTGCGCAGGCGATCCCACAGTGCATCAAGACGCTGCAGCGAATCTTCAAGCACCTCCCCGCGCCGGTACCAGTTGCGTTCATAAGGGAAGACTTCTGCCTGCACAGCGCGAATGATTTCAGCGGTGTCGGGTGCATGGGTACCTTTGCCCTGGAGCACAACACCGCCGGCGCGCAGCGCGATGCGTGTGGCGCTGCTGCGCGCATGGCGGCCAAAAGCTGCCGCACCTGCACCCGCCCAGAAGCCCGACGACAGGGCCCAGGCCGCGTTGTGACTGCCACCGCCGGTAAAGCCGCCGCAAATCAGTTCACGTGTGGCCGCATCGCCCGCCGCGTAGAGACCCGGCACGCTGGTCGCGCAATCTTCGCTCACCACATGCAGGCCGCCGGTGCCGCGCACCGTGCCTTCAAGCCGCAGGGTGACGGGGAAATGCTGCGTGAACGGGTTGATGCCCTGGCGGTCAAATGAGACAAAGAAGTTGGGCTGGGCCGTACGCATCCAGCCCTTGATGCTGTCGTCCGCACGGTCCAGGCAGGCAAACACGGGCTGGGTCTGCAGTGTTTTGGCAATCACGCTGCGGCCGCGCGAGGAGCCCGCGCCTTCAATCGGCGAGCCGTCCCTGTAATAGAAAGTTGCCCAGTTGTAGAACAGTGATTTGGTCACGGATGAAAAAGCCGGGCCCAGACCATAGGCGTTGGAGAACTCCATGCCCGACAGCTCTGCGCCGACCTCTGCGGCCATCAGGTGGCCATCGCCCGTCAGCACATTGCAGCCCAGTGCGCGGCTCAGAAAAGCGCAGCCCCCGGTCGCCATCACCACCGCGCCTGCGTGGGCCACCCAGGTGTCCCCGGTCTGGCGGTTGACGCCGGTTGCACCGCACACCGTGCCGTGCTCATCCACCAGCAATTCGAGCGCCGGGCTGTGGTCAATGATGCGCGCCCCGGCCGACTTGACCTGCTTGCGCATCAGCCGCATGTATTCCGGGCCCTGCAATGAAGTACGGCGCAACTCGCCCTCTTCATCCACCGGGAAAGGGTAGCCCCACTCGGTGAGCTTGTCGACATTGGCCCAGGTCTGCGCCAGCACGCGGTCCATCCAGGCATGCTCGGCAAGCTGCCCGCCCATCACATAGCGGCTTTCCTTGGCTTTGGCGCGCGCATCGCCATCAGGCGATACGTGCCAGAGGCCTGTGCCCGATGGCGCAGTCGCGCCCGAGGTACCGCAGTAGCCCTTGTCTGCCAGCAAGACTTTGGCGCCGGTCGTTGCCGCGCTGATCGCCGCCCATGCACCTGCCGGGCCGCCGCCTATCACCAGCACATCCACATCGTGGCGCACCGAGCCTGCCGCGCCGGACAGCGCCTGTGTCACAAAATCCCGTGTTCCCATCGTTCGCACTCCTTGATTCAGCCGCATGCTGCGTCGAGAGGTCGAAGCGTGCAGCGGAGGGCCAGTTTAGGAAGCGGTCACACAAAAGGGAACGAATGGATTTCTATATCCTTAGTACTTGTTTGCAGGTTGGCAGGGAGTGGCATCGCCCACAGACAGAAGCGTCATAAGCTTGTGACGCGATGAGGGGGACAGGCGTACCTTCAGTGCATGAAACCCATGCTGCGCGACTCACGCACCTCGGGCTTGATGCGGTGTTCGGCCTCGAGCTGGCTCATGAACTCATCGGCCGTGAATGTCGCGGCGAGGATGTCGGTCTGGCGTTTGACCGCTGCAAAGTCACCGGGACAAATTTGCGCCAGTTGTGCAAGTCGCGCGCGCAGCTCGGGTGTCAACAGCGCAGCATCACCGGCGAGCGCTTCTGTCACAAACATGGTTTCACGCTGCTCCGCCGTCAGGGGCTTGAACTTGATCTTGAAAGTGAAACGCCGCAGCGCCGCCTGGTCCAGGCTTTCAAGCAGGTTGGTGGTGCAGATAAAGATGCCTGCGTAGCGCTCCATGCCCTGCAGCATCTCGTTGACCTCGGTCACTTCATAGGTGCGCTGCGCGCCGCGCCTGTCCTGCAGAAAGCTGTCGGCCTCGTCGAGCAGCAGGACGGCTTTTTCAAGCTCGGCCTCCCTGAACATGGCGGCCATGTTCTGCTCGGTCTCGCCAACGTACTTGCTCATCAAATCACTCGCCTGCTTGATGATGAGCGGCTGGTCCAGCGCCTTGGCGATGTGCTCGGCCAGCGCAGTTTTGCCCGTGCCCGGCGCGCCATAAAAACACAGACTGCCATGGCCGCGGCTTTTCAGCGCCTCAACAATGCGCGGCACTTCAAAGCGCGACTCGACGTTGAGCATGCCCAGGTCATAGGTCGTCACGCTGCGGCGGCCTTTGTTCTGCTCCTTGTTGCCAAGTGCGACGTCGGCGTTCTTCAGCTGACGTTCGATCAGCGACTCCATCAGTGCCAGCCGGCCGCCTGAAAGAATAGCCTGCATACCTGCAGCATCGACCTGTGCATCCATCCTGTCGTCAGGTGAAGACGGAGCGTGCACAGGGGCACTGGCGAGTCGCGCAAACCGCACCGCTGTCCGTATCTGCGCAGGCGTCAGGCCCTTGCGCGCCGTAAGCCTGGCGATAAACGCTTCGCTGACCTGCACGCCCTCCAGCGTCTTGCGCACCACGCCTTCACGTGCGCCGGGCGGCGGTGAACGCAATTCGAGATGGTAGGCAAAGCGCCTGCGAAAAGCCGGGTCTATCTGCTCGATGCGATTCGTAACCCACAGCGTCGGCACCGTGTTCGATTCAAGAATCTGGTTGACCCAGGCCTTGCCGTTGACCGAGCCATTGACGGACGCGGGCATTTGCTCGGAACGCGCCAGCAGTTGCGCCGCCTCGCTGGAAATCGGCGGAAAGACGTCCTCCACCTCATCAAACAGCAACGCCGAGTGGGTGCTGCCCTTGAGAAAAACCTGCGCAATCTGCAGCGACCGGTAGCGGTCGCGCCCACTCAATGAATTGCCATCGCGGTCGGCGTATTCAACTTCAAACAGATCGAGACCTGCGGCCTGCGCCACCACTTTGGCGAGTTCGGTCTTGCCAGTGCCGGGCGGGCCATACAGCAGCACGTTCACGCCCTGCTCCTTGCCAGCGACGGCGTTACGAAGAAGAGACACCAGCACATCAGCGTCGTCCTGCACAAAGGCAAAGTCATTGAGCCCCAGCTCGCTGCGCGCTGCCGGACGGGTGAAGACGGCCATCAGTTCGTTCTGGTCGCGGTACTCGCGCATCAGCACGGGCGGCAGTTTTTCACTGACCTTCATGAGGTCGGCCAGGTCGGTGATGTTGTGTTCGGAGATCAGGTTCTCGACCATGCCGATACGCTCCAGCCGAGAACCGGCGCGCAGGGCTTCTGCGACTTCGGGCGCCTTGACGCCGGCGACATCGGCAATCGCGGCATAGGCTTCGGGCGCATTGTTGACCTTGAACTCCACCAGCAGCGAACGCAGGTCGCGCTGGTAGCGGGCCAGGGTGCCGTAGAGCAGCAGCGCACGTTCGGCGCGGTTGAGCTGCAGCAGGTTGGCCAGCGCATCGATGTTTTTCTCCACCAGCGTCGATTGCTTTTTTAGCGCCTGCGTGAGCCATTCGCCGGTAGCGCTCAGCACAGACAGCAAATCCTTGGGCTGGTCCTTGGCGTGTTCATCAAGATAGAAAAACAGCGTGCCTTCTTCGTAGGGGCCGCGCCAGGTGCCATGGCGCGTGAGGAACTCTGCATCGCTCAGGCTTTCATGGCCGCGCCAGAACTCGTTGTCCTTGCAGCGGCGGCCGAGAAATTCGCGCAGGCGCTGCATGGCCGGCAGCGGCCACACCAGATGCCGGCCCGACAGCGACAGCAGGCTGTTGAGATCGCGGCGCACATTGAACTTGGCGCCCTGGCGCGCGGCCAGGCTCAGCACGAAATGCGAGCACATCAGGTCCAGCACCGGCGCCTGTTTCAGGCCAGGTGACAAAAGCCATTGCGACTGGTCGCTCACGGAACGCTTGCTCATGAACAAACCCCCAGTTTGTAAAGAACGCTTGCCGAACTCCCTCCGGACAGACATCACCATAACGCAGCTTTGGGCATGAGGGAAGACACCCGTCAAAAATGCACGTGTGGAATACACCACACGCCGGGTCATCCGGTCACATAATCCAGCAAAACGCCAACGCCATGGCGCGATCACGCAGAGCCCGGACGCCAGTGAAGGACATTCATGCTTGCTCTCAAGGACATCGAACAGGCCGCAAGGCGGTTGCAGGGCCACTTGTTGGACACCCCCTGCGTCGAGTCGCGCACGCTGTCGCAGCTGACGGGTGCGCAGGTCTTCCTTAAATTCGAGAATCTGCAATACACAGCCTCCTTCAAGGAGCGCGGTGCCTGCAACAGGCTCGCGCAGCTCACGACCGATGAGCGGCAGCGCGGGGTGATCGCCATGAGTGCAGGCAATCACGCGCAGGGCGTGGCCTACCATGCGCAGCGCCTGGGCATACGCGCCGTCATCGTGATGCCGCGCTTCACGCCGGGTGTCAAGATAGAACGTACACGCGGCTTTGGCGCCGAGGTGGTGCTGCATGGCGATACGCTGGAGGAGTCTCGCGCCCATGCGCTGGAACTCGCCAGGAAGCAGGCACTGGTTTTTGTTCATCCCTATGACGATGAGGCTGTCGTGGCGGGCCAGGGCACTGTGGCGCTGGAGATGTTGAGGGTATTGCCCGACCTGGACACGCTGGTCATCGCCGTGGGCGGCGGCGGGCTGATCGCCGGTATGGCGACTGCCGCAAAAGCCATTCAGCCCGGCATTGAAATCATTGGCGTGCAGACCTCACGCTTCCCGGCCATGGTCAATGCCATCAAGGGCACCCGCCACCCGCAGGGCAACAGCTCCATCGCCGAGGGTATTGCGGTGGGTACGCCGGGCGAAATCACACGTGTCATCATTGCAAGGCTGGTTGACGACATGGTGCTGGTGGATGAGGGCGATATCGAGCAAGCCATGGTGATGCTGCTTGAAATCGAGAAGACGCTGGTTGAAGGTGCGGGCGCGGCTGGACTGGCGGCATTGCTGAAATACCCCGAACTTTTTGCGGGCAAACGCGTGGGCCTGGTTTTATGTGGCGGCAATATCGACCCGCTGCTGCTGGCTGCGATCATCGAGCGCGGCATGGTGCGTGCGGGTCGGCTGGCACGCATCAAGGTCAGCGCGCGCGATGTGCCGGGATCACTCGCCAAAATCACTGCCACAGTTGCAGATGCCGGCGCCAACATCGATGAAGTACATCACCAGCGCGCCTTCACCATGCTGGCCGCGCAGAACGTGGAAATCGAAATGGTGATCCAGACGCGGGGGCGCGAGCACATCGCGCAAGTACTGGCCGCGCTGACCGCGGTGGGCTTCGAGGCGTCAGAACAACATTAAAATCTGCAGGCGACCAAGGTCGAAGCGATGCCTTCGCAAGCAGACGCCCCCGGGAGGCAGGGCGCTACACGAAGTGAGCAACCGTGGGGCTCAATTCCAGCCAATCACATCAAAGCCGCGTTCGCTGAGGCAGCGCTGCACAAACTGGCGATAGGTGCCATTGGGCTTGTCGTTATGAAAAGCACCTGACACAGCGCCTGCCGAACCGCCGACTGCCGCACCAATGGCTCCGGAGCGCAATACGTCGCTGCTGCGGCCCGTCAACAACGCACCAACGGCAGATGCAACGCCGGCAGTCGCAGCACCTTCACCCGCGCGCCTGGCAACCGCATTGGTTTTCTCGTCGGGCGTCAAACCTGCCGCCATGGCACGCGAGATGCAACCATCGACCTCCACCTGACCCTGGGCCGCGCCGACGCGGTTGAGCGTGGCATTGGGATAGAGCACCGGCCTTGCAGACGGGCTGTTGGGGCCTGTGGCGGCGCAACCAGCCAGGCCCGCCAGCGCCACTAAAAACACAGCCGCGAATGCAGCGGTAAAGCGGTATCTTGAATTGAAGTTCATGCCGCCAGTCTAATCACGTCCGAATGGCGGCGGAAGGCCGGCATTGCCCCGCCGTGTTGGGGAATGTAAAATCAGTTCCAGTTCTACAAGTTTCAGTTCAGGAATCCCCATGACATCCAACGCGCCAGAGCACACCACCAACGCAGCCCACAGCAGCCCGACACCCGCGCAAGAGCAGGATATTGTTGAAAGCATTGCCCACTCTGCGCCCTACATCCTTCCCCTGGCTGGTGGTGTGCTGATGTTCCTGCTGGCTTTTATCGCCGTCTACATGGCCTGATTCCCGCAACTGCCATCTCCAAAAAGCCCCCTGTCGGGGCTTTTTTCATTTAAATTCAGCGATAACGCAACAACACCGCGTGTTGCATGGTTTAGTAGCTACTGATTTTGTAGCAAATTTGCAAGCCCCCTGCTAACCTTTTGAAAAAGAAGGACGCGCATGAGGCAGGGGAAACCACGGGGTACATCACATCACCGTCCGCATTCATGCGTATGGGCGGCTGCGCTTTGCATTGCGGCATCCGGCGTTGCTGCGGCGCCTGCAGACGATGTCAAAGCCCTGCTGGAGCAAGGCAAGGACAAGGAAGCCTATGCTGCCGGCAAGGCTTCGCCTGATTCGCTTGGCACACCGCTGTTCGATTTTTACTTCGGGATTGCGGCCCTCAACGCAGGAGTTCCCGGCGAAGGCGTCCTGGCGCTTGAAAGATACCTTCTTCAGTTCCCGGACAACCGGTCGGCGCAATTTCAGCTGGCCCGGGGCTATTTCATTCTGGGTGAAGACCAGCGGGCACGTGAAGAATTCGCAACCCTGGCCACAGGTGCGACAGGCAGCGAACTCGACCACATCACCCAGTTTCTCGATGCCATACGCGCGCGGGAATCGGGCTACAAGCCAACTTCCACGGCCTATATCGAGATTGGCGGCGGCTACGACAACAACATCAACAGCGGCATCAAAAGCGGGCAGGTCGCAGGCCTGCCGGCGGGCTTTATTGTGGTGCCGGGGCAGTCGTCAGAACAACAAGGTGATTTTTTCAGCACGCTCAGTGTGGGTATACAGGGCAGCTATCCTGTGGCGCCAGGTCTTGCGCTTTATGGCGGCGCCATGCTCTCGGGCAGGTTTCACAAGCTCGATACAAGCAATGTGTTTGACCAGACACTCTGGGGCGTGCAAGGCGGTGTGTCAAAGCTGGACGGCCGCAACCTCTACCGCCTTGGTGTGGACCTGGCTCGCCTTTCAGTCGGCAACCAGGACTACCTGAGCCTGACAACGCTGGTGGGTGAGTGGCAGTACCAAAGCGACCAGTTCAACCGCTTCGGACTGGCGCTGCAGTTCTCGGACCAGGCCTACAAAAATATCAACACCTACCTGGACAAGGCCAAAACAGTGCTGGTGGCATCGGGCGCTGACGTCAGGGACAGCCGCCTGGCCAATCTGACGGCATCATGGACCCGAACCCTCATCCACCCCTGGAATCCGGTGTTGACCGGTAGCGTGAACTACGGCGATGATAAAAACCGCAAGGACAGGCCGGATCTTTCCCGCAGCCTGTGGGGGGTACGCGGCTCGGTGACCCTGCAACCCTTTTCAAAGTGGACTTTCGGTGCCGGCCTGAGCTACCAGAACAGTCGCTACGGCGCTGATTTTGCAACGGGTGTCTCGCCCAGGCGCGACGATTTTTTTGCGCTCGACCTGTCCTCGTCCTATCCTGTAGACCGGAACTGGTCACTCCGCGGCGAATTCCAGCATGTGGATCAGCAATCGAATATCGGGTTTTTCAAATATGCGCGTGATTCACTGGCGGTGAAATTGCGTTACGAATTCAAATAGCAGCTGGCCCAGGGTAGCCAGACGGAGGTTTCATGAAAATCAGCAGCATCACGGCAGCAGTCATTGCAGTTTGCGCAAGCACGACCGCCCTCGCAGACCCCGCGGGCAAGGTGCTCGCGCTGGCCGGCACCGCCACGATAGAGCGCGCCGGCCAGCAGGTCCCCCTGCAGCCGGGCGCTTCGGTTGAAAGCGGCGATGTGCTGACTGTGGGCGACCGCAGCACACTGCAGGTGCGCTTTACCGACGAATCCGTGGTGGCCTTGCGCGCCAACAGCCAGTTCAGGATTGAGGACTACCGCTTCACCAAAAACGCCGAAACCGACCGTTCCCTTCTCGGCCTGCTCAAGGGCGGCATGCGGACCATCACCGGCCTGATCGGCAAGGCCAACCAGAAGAACTATTCAGTGCAGACGGCAACCGCGACCATCGGCATTCGCGGCACGCATTTTTCCGTCGTCTCCTGCAACAACGACTGCACCCGGCCCGATGGCACCCGGGAGCCCAATGGAACATTCGGTGGCGTCACCGATGGCCGCATCACCGTCTCCAACCAGTCGGGTAGCAAAGAATTTGGGCAACAGGACTATTTTCATGTGCCGTCTGTCGGGGCGCCGCCCGTCCAGTTGCTTGCCCCACCCGCCATCCTGAATGACCGCGCCCTGGTCGCTCGCGGCAGCCGCAGCACATCCGAAAGCGGGGCAACGGCCAATGCCAGCAGCGGCTCAAGCCGTGGCTCCGGTGCCAACACATCAACATCGCCCCAGCTGGTTGTCCAGCAATCGCCTTCGGTCGAGCTCAACTCGCCGATAGCGACTGTTGCCGCAACAGAGCAGCCGGCCACGCTCAGGAATGCAGGCCTCGGTACCGGCAGGATCACTGTGCTGGAAGCAAAGAAAGGGCAGGGTACAGGTGCGGACATCAACTTCCGGAACTACACCATCGCCGAATTGCGTGCTGAAGCGCCCAACCTCGGCGGCACTTATTTTTATGACGCCGCGTCTGCGGCAGTGGCCATCAACCAGCGCATAGCGACGGTAGGCTCCAGTGCCGCCGCGGGCGCGTACTGGATCTACGAGGCGCCTTCGTCGAGTGACCTGAACCGCATCGGCTCACACCATGCGTTCGGCGATAGCCCGACCATTTCGCTTCCGACCTCCGGGATAGCGCAGTACAGCTATGCAGGCGGCACGGCGCCGACTGACAACTTCGGGCGGACAGGAAGCTTTTCAGCCAGCACGCTGACCATGAACTTTGGCAGCCAGCAGGTCAGCAACAACTCCGCCATGACTTTCAGCTTCGGCACCAATGCCCTGCAGGCGACCCCGACCGTCTACAGCGTGGGGGCAGGCGCCAGCTGGTCCATGGGTGGCGGCGTGCAGAACCTGGCGTCAACCACCTGCACTACCGGCTGCACCGGAACGACCTCAGGCGCCGTGATCGGGCGTTTTGTCGGAACCACCCTGCAAGGTTATGCCGCGTCATTTTCCGTAGGCAATACGCAGCTCAACGCTTCCCAACCCAACGCTGCGGCCAACGTTGCAGTCTTTGCGAAGCAATAAGCGGCGCAGATCCATCGCCCGTAACGGCCCGTCCGAAGCCAGAAGCATGCCTGCACGAGGCTTGTCAATACGCATAAAGTCATGCATGTTTTGCATAACTTTTACCCCAAATCGTCATGCAGGTGCATGCCAAGTTCTTAAAATGACCTTTCTGAGCGGCATCTCCAGCCTCTAAAAACAGCCATCGGCGGCCGTTTTCAGGCCCGGACGCGCTGGGCAGTGATTTTCACTTTCAGATGGTGCGACGCAGAGCGCCATTTCGACAGACGTCGCAGAGACTGCAGCCGGTCGCTGGCGACGTTTGCCGAAATGACGCTTTTATAACTTTGGAGATTTCGATGAACCACCCCGCGATGCAAGGCCTGAACCTCAACACGCCAAGCTACGTCAAAAACGCAAAACTGGTTGCCTGGGTTGCCGACATGGTTGCCCTGTGCAAGCCGGAAACCGTTTACTGGTGCGACGGCAGCGATGCCGAATACCAGCGCCTGTGCCAGCAACTGGTGGATGCCGGGACCTTCAAGAAGCTCAATGAAGCCAAACGCCCCAACAGCTTCCTGGCCTGCAGCGACCCGACCGACGTGGCGCGCGTTGAAGACCGCACCTATATCTGCTCGGCCAAAAAGGAAGACGCTGGCCCGACCAACAACTGGATGGCGCCCGCAGAAATGCGCGCCACCCTTGCACCGCTGTTCGACGGCTGCATGCGCGGCCGCACCATGTATGTGGTGCCGTTCAGCATGGGCCCGCTGGGTTCGCCGATTGCACACATCGGCATCGAACTGTCTGACAGCCCTTACGTGGCCGTCAACATGAAGATCATGACCCGCATGGGCAAGGCCGTGTTTGACGTGCTGGGCGTGGAAGGCGAATTTGTGCCTTGCGTGCACACTGTTGGCGCGCCCCTCGCCGCTGGCGAAAAGGACGTCAAGTGGCCTTGCAACAAGACCAAATACATCGTGCATTACCCGGAAACACGCGAAATCTGGTCTTACGGTTCCGGTTACGGCGGCAATGCGCTGCTCGGCAAGAAATGCTTTGCGCTGCGTATCGCCTCCAACATGGGCCGCGACGAAGGCTGGCTGGCAGAACACATGCTGATTTTGGGCGTGACCAACCCCAAGGGCCAGAAGTACCACGTGGCTGCCGCCTTCCCATCAGCCTGCGGCAAGACCAACTTCTCGATGCTGGTGCCACCAGCCGGTTTTGATGGCTGGAAAGTCACGACCATCGGTGACGACATCGCCTGGATCAAACCACAAGCCGACGGCTCCCTGCGCGCCATCAACCCCGAAGCCGGTTACTTTGGCGTCGCACCGGGCACCAACTTCCACACCAACCCGAACTGCATGGCCAGCCTCGACAAGAACGTGATCTTCACGAATGTCGGCCTGACCGATGATGGCGATGTCTGGTGGGAAGGCATGGAAAAGGACGGCCCGGTGCCATCGCACCTGATCGACTGGCAGGGCAAGGACTGGACGCCGCAGATCGCGAAAGAAACCGGTGCCAAGGCTGCACACCCGAATGCACGCTTCACCGTGGCGGCCGTCAACAACCCGGCGCTCGACGATGCATGGGACGACCCGAAAGGCGTGGTGATTGATGCCTTCATCTTCGGTGGCCGCCGCTCGACCACCGTGCCATTGGTCACTGAAGCGCGCAACTGGATCGAAGGCGTCTATATGGCCGCGACCATGGGCAGCGAAACCACCGCAGCCGCCACCGGCCAGGCGGGTGTGGTCCGCCGCGACCCGTTCGCGATGCTGCCTTTCACCGGTTACAACATGAGCGACTACTTCCAGCACTGGCTGACCATGGGTGAAAAGCTTGCAGCTTCCGGCGCAAAACTGCCAAAGATCTACACGACCAACTGGTTCCGCAAGGGCGAAGACGGCAAGTTTGTCTGGCCCGGCTATGGCGAGAACATGCGCGTGCTGAAGTGGATGATCGACCGCCTCGAAGGCACGGCCAAAGGCTCGGAAAACGTCTTCGGCGTCAGCCCTTCGTATGAAGAACTCAACTGGACAGGTCTGGACTTCAGCGCAGAGCAGTTCAAGACCGTCACCAGCATCGACAAGGCCGCCTGGATCAAGGAAATGGAACTGCACACAGAACTGTTCCAGCAGCTGGCGCACCACCTGCCCAAGGAACTGACCGACACCAAGGCCGCCATCGAAAAACGACTGGCAGCCTGAGTGACCTGAAGGCAGCTTCAGCTGTCCTCAGGTTGCCGGTATTTGCCGGCTCCAGACGTTAAAAAGCCACCTCGCGAGGTGGCTTTTTAATGCCGTGATGTCAGATCACGGCGGGTAGCGCATCAGATGTAGTTGCGCTGGTAAGCGCGCAGCACGGAGCTGCCAGCCTGGACCGTGCGGGCCACCCTCGTCACAGGGGCTGCTGCTGGAGCGCCTTCTTCACGCGTGACGGCGATGCGCAGGTCGGCCATGACACGGGGGTCAGACTGGGCGACTGCCCACATGCGTTCATCAGCACGGGATTCCGCCAGACTGCGCGACCAGCTGTCCAGGCCGGCTTTCAGGCGGACAGCCAGATTACGGGCTGCACCGGCGAAAGCTGCCAACACCGCAAAAGCGACGGCCCACGTGGCAATCCACATCACCATCAGGTGGCCTTCGGCAACACTGTCCATCAAGCGCGAAGCTGCAACCATCACGGCGGCGGCGACAGCTGAAAGAAGCAGGGTCGACAGGGCACGGGTGCCGGAAAATCCATGACGCAGCTGTTGTGCGGCTTCCACAGCCGATTCAACACGTGCAACGCCTGGGTGCTGGTTTGAATAATCGAGATGGACGAAGCTGGTCATGAAGTTCCCCTTGGTTAGCTTTACCAGTTGAAACAATATCAGCTGGTGGATGTATCTTAGGGTTAGCCCTAGTGTTGTTCAACTTTATCTTTATGATGTACTTCATTCACAATGGTGATTAATCGGCATTTTTGCTTTTTGAAACACCTTTCTCCAAACCCCGGTTTCGACTGAAACAGCCATGAATCAGCCCAACTTTCGCACCCTGGACCTGAATCTTCTCCGTGTTTTTGATGAGGTCATGGCCGAGCGCAGCCTGACCCGCGCGGCACGCAACCTGTCTTTGACCCAGCCCGCCGTCAGCAACGCCTTGCGCCGCCTGCGCGAAACGCTCGGCGATGAACTGGTGCAGCGCAGTGGCCAGGGCGTGGCACCCACGCCCCGTGCCATCGCCATCTGGCCCGCCGTGCGTGAGGCCCTGCAGCGCCTGCAGGAGTCGCTGGTGCCCAATGCGTTTGTTCCGGCCGATGCAACCTCGACTTTCGTGCTCGCGATGGCCGACGCAACTGCCGCCGAACTGATCCCCGGCCTGGTAGATATTCTTGAGAACGAGGCCCCCGGCGTCTCGATCCGGGTTGTGCCGCTGACCACCCGTGACCCGCGCCGCCTGCTGGATGAGGAGTCGGCCGACCTTGCCGTGGGTTATTTCCCGCCCGTTCTGGCCGATCTGACGGCACGTGCGCAAGCCGGTGAACCCGTGGCCTTTTCACATTCGCGCCTCTACGATGGCGAATATGTCTGCGTGATGCGCACAGGTCATCCCCTGGCAAGTGGTCCCCTGACCCTGAACCGCTTCTGCGCCGCGCGCCACATGCTGGTCAGCTTTTCAGGCCGTCCTTTCGGTTTTATTGACGAATCACTGGCCTCGCTGGGCCGCAAGCGTCAGGTGGTTTTAACCGTCAACCAGTTCTTCACCGCCGGACGCGTCGTGGCCAACTCCAACCTGCTGACGGTTCTGCCAAGGCACTTTGTCAGGGTGACGGGCATTGCCGAGCAGCTGGTGCTCAGGCCGTTGCCTTTCGATGTGGCACCTGTCCACGTCGATGCGGTTTGGCACCGGCGGTCCGAGCAGCAAAGCGCGCACATGTGGCTCAGGCAAGCCGTGAGCCGGGCAGCAGAGAAGGCTTTTGCCATCTGAGATAGCGGGAAGTCTGCCAGAAGGGCATGGATATTGCATACAGTTTTGCACACAATCCACTGAAAGCACGCCATGCCCCACCAGTCCAACCACACCGTTTCGCCCCATCTGCCAAGACGTACAGCGCTCAAGGCGCTGGCAGCAGGCGCCGCAACCCTCGCCTTGCCCGCCTTTGCCGCCTGGCCTGAAAAACCCATCAAACTGATCGTGACTTTCCCGGCCGGCGGCGCCAGTGACATCGTGGCCCGGGTCATGGCCGAACAACTGGGCAGAAAACTGGGCCAGGCCGTGGTCGTCGACAACCGGCCGGGTGCGGGTGGCAGTGTGGGCGGCCTGGTGGTGACACAGGCGCCTGCGGATGGCTACACCCTGATGCTGAGCAACTCGACGCCGATCTCCATCGGCCCGTTTGCGCTGGACAAGCAGCCTTACGACCCGGTGGAAGGATTTACCCATATTGCCCTGATCGGCAACGCGCCATGTGTGGTGATGGCCAATCCGCATGTGCCCATGAAGACGATTACCGATGTCGAGGCGCAGGCGCGCAAGACCGGACGGCTCGACTTCGGCTCGGGCGGCCCTGCGTCGATTGGGCATATCTATGGCGAGCTGATGAAGAAAAACATGGGCGTGAACCTGCAACACATCCCTTATCGGGGCGGGGCTCCCATGACGACCGACCTGATTGCCGGCGTCGTGCCGATTGGCATAGACGTGCTGACGGCTTATGTGCCCTACTTCAAGAGCGGGCAATTGGTGCCACTGGCCGTGACCTCGGCCACACGCTCGCCGCTGGTGCCGGACGTGCCGAGCGTGGTGGAGTTTGGCTACCGCAAGCTGGTACTGGAGAATTTTTTCGGCATCAGCGGGCCGCCGCACATGCCTGCCGACATGGTGGCAAAAATCAATACCGCCTGCAACGAGATCCTGGCCACGGCCGAAATCAAAAAGAAGATGCTGGACCTGGGCATCACCACCAGCCCCATGAGCCCATCGGCATTCACCGGATTCGTCAAGGAGCAGGTGGCGACCCTGGCGCCCACAGTCAAGGGCGCAGGCGTCAAGGTTTAAGGACTTTCAGCGCGCAACGCTGAAGAGCTGAAAAACCTCAGCGTACGACGCTGAAGAACTGCGAAACCTCAGCGTACGACGCTGAGGTAGGCATACGCCGCACGACGCAGTTCGCGCGCCTGTTGCGGGTTGCGGCCGGCGCGGGCTTCGGCGCGCTCCAGCAGGTTTTTGGCGACGCCATCAACGGCGCAGGTGCCGGCTACCGGGGCAGAAGACATCAAACGGGCGAGTTGGGCAATAAGGCTGTTCATATCAAAAGGCACCGGACTGGCGGTGCAAAGTTGCGACATGACAAGATTAAGGGTTTTCCCTAGGTTTGCAAGCCCCCGTTTGCGCCGCAGCCATGCAAAACCAGCATGAGCCAACCCGGGCTGGGGCATAAACGACCTTTTTAAGCACTTATGCCGTCGGTTGCCGACTCAACTGAGCCGCTATGCTCACGATATGTCCACGCCGCCCTCCACTTCAAGCAGCACATCCGGCACCAACTCATTGCCCGGTGAGGTCCTGCTGAGGCAGATTGCATCCAATATCGACGTGATGCTCTGGTCATGGGACCCGCGCGCCGGGCGCATCACCTATACCAACCCGGTGTTCGAAAGATTCTGGGGCCTGTCGGCCGAAGCGCTCGCCGAAACCCCCTGGATGTGGCTTGAATACGTGGACATGGCCGACCGCGAGCGCGTGCTCAAGCTGCAGACCAGCGCCACTGCGCGCAATGAAGAGTACCGGGTCAGGCGGCCCAGCGGCGAAGCGGCGCGGCTGAGCCAGCGTGCGCTGCCCATGCACGGACCATCAGGCGAGTTGCTGCGCATCATTCACCTGGCCAGCAACATCACCTGGCAGGTCGACACCTCCAGGCAGCTGCGGGTCGAGATTGACAAGCGCCAGGACTCCGAAGCCAAGTACAAGGCTGTGGTTGAAAACCTCAGCGAGGGACTGCTTGTGACTGCGGCCGGCCGCATCCTCTACGCCAACCCCAAGTCGCTGACCTTCACGGGGCTGGACCAGCACACCGCCCAATCACGGCCGTTTATTGAGTTCATACATCCCGACGACAGGGCCATGGTGCTGGATAAACACCAGCGGCGCGTGCGCGGTGAGGACGTCGAAAACCATTACCAGTTCCGCGTTCAGCACAGCGATGGCTCCATCCGCTGGCTGGAGATCAGCGGCGTGGCCTTCGAATGGGAAGGCCAGCCCGCTACGCTCAATTTCCTGACCGATGTCACCGCCAAACGCAAGGCCGACCAGGATATGTTGAAGGCGCTGGCGCATGAGCGCGAACTGTCCGAGCTGAAATCGCGTTTTGTCGCGGTCGCCTCACATGAGTTTCGCACCCCGCTGGCCGCCATCCTGTCGTCGGTCGAACTGCTGGACACCTATGGCGCGACATTCCCGGCAGAAGAGCGGCGGGAACTGCTGGGCCAGATCAAGATGGCCGTGGCGCGCATGACGGGCATGGTCGAGCAGGTGCTGCTGACGAGCCGGCTGGAGCTTGGCACTTTCAAATTTGACGCAAAACCGCTGCTCGTACCCGACTGGCTGGTCCAGATGATGGCGGAGTTCGAACTCGGTAATCGCCAGGCCGAGCGTGTGTCCCTCACCTGCAACGGCCTGGACGCACCGCGCGCCGCAGACCAGATGCTGCTGCGCCACGTTGTGGCCAACCTGCTAGGCAACGCCCTCAAATACTCAGACCCCGACACGCCCGTTGACTTCGAGGTGTCGGGCATCGGTGAGCATCTGCACCTGCGCATCAGCGACCGGGGCATAGGCATTCCGGAAGCCGACCTGCCGCACCTGTTCGGCAGCTTTCATCGCGGCACCAATGTCGGCAACATCGCCGGTACGGGCATAGGCCTGCACATCGTGAAGGAGTGCGTGGACCTGCACCGCGGCACGATTGAAGTCAACAGCCAGCCAGGCAGGGGCTCGACGTTTTTGGTGAAGCTGCTCGCGCCACTGATCTAAGAGGCCGCGATCCCTGACAATTGCCCCGGTGAATATCCAGCTTATCTCCGACCTGCATCTCGAATCGCATCCGCATTTCACCGTGGCCCCCGCTCCCGGCGCCGACCTCCTGGTGCTGGCTGGCGACATTGGCTCCTACCAGGAGGGCTCGCTGCTGGCGGAGCTGAACATTGCCGATTTCGGGCTGGCGCGTTTCTCGCCGCTGCCCGTCGCGCAAGGTGGTGCCGGCTGGCCGGTGCCTGTCTTTTACACACCTGGCAACCATGAATTTGACGGGCTGGACTTTGACGGGACGCATGCGCGCCTGCGCGAGACCTGCGCGCGGCTGGGCATCACCTGGCTGGAGCGGGAAACCCTTGTTTTTAACGGCATCCGGTTTATAGGCTGCGCGCTGTGGACGGATTTCGACGCGCTCTCGACGCAGCAAGCCACGACCGGCGAGGTCACGACCGGGCAGCAACTCCAGGAGCGGCAAAAAGCCTTCCGTGCCGCCAACTTCTATTTGAGAAAGTACCACGCACTGCGCGCCGGCGAGCCCATGCTGGCCGAAGCCATGCGTGAGGAAGGCCTGTCGAGCCAGGCGTGGCTCAGGCAAGCGCTGGCCGAACCGTTTGAAGGCAAAACGGTGGTCATCACGCACTTTGCGCCCAGCCTGTCCAGTGCCGATCCGCGCTATGGGCTGGTGCCCGGTACCGCTGGTTTTTGCAATGCGCTGGACGAGTTGCTGCCGCTGGCCGATGTGTGGATGCACGGCCACCTGCATTGCGCCATCGACTACGTGTCGCAAGGTTGCCGCGTGGTGGCCAACCCGCTGGGTTATTTCGGCAAGGGCGAGCAGGCCGCCTTCAAGCCTGGTTTTTGCGTGAAGGTCTGAGGGGATTCAGACAGTTTCAGGCGGCCTTGAGCCCGTTGAAGCAGGTGGCCATCACCAGATCAACGATCTCTTTATCGCTGTGCGTGCCGCCCGCCTTGAGAAAGCCCGGCACCGGGTCGCAGGCGCGGGCATACAGCGTGTAGAGCACCACCAGCGGCGGGATTTTCGGGTTCAGTGAGCCGTCTGCCTGCGCCGCTTCTATCCAGGCGCCGATGTGATCGCTCACCGCCATCAGCCCGTCGAGGTAGCCCTTGTTGGCCATGAGGTTGGCGCGCAGGCTGGAGTTCTGGCTCGGCAAAATGGGCATTTGCCCGGCAATCTGCACCTCCAGCATCCAGCGCGCAACCGCTTCCAGCTGGGCCAGCGGTTTGGCATCTTTCGGCAAGGTGCCGAGGAAATCCTGGGCGAGGCGCAGTATGCGCACCATGGCGGCGGCGGCCAGGTCTTCCTTGCTCGCGAAATGTTTGTACAGGCTGGCTTTGGCAATGCCAACTTCGGCGGCAACCTCATCAACCGTCATCAGGTCAAAACCCTTTTCCGCCAGCAGGCGGTTGACCGCAAGAATGATGGCGTCTTCACGCGCCAGCAGCATTTGCGCCTTGAATGAAACTTTCACCGGGGCGACGGACTCAGTCTTTGGCGATGAGGCGGAAATCGGGGAGCTGGCTGACAGACGGGGCTTGAGGGGCATGTGAAGATTCTAGCCATCCGGCAGGCAACGGGCCCTGAAAGTCTGAAAACAGGTGCTTCGCCCATATTTTGTTCTGCTGGCCCACAAAATTACTGCGCAGTAGCAAACCAATTGTTTCAATTTTTTATCCGATTTCAGGGGGTGTGGGCGCATCTTGCATATATCTTGCATGACATACCTCCATACATGCGGGGAAAGCATCCGGCGCCGGGTTTGAGTCTGGTTTGACACACGGGAGTGCACCATGAAGATTGACATGAAAAGTCCTTTGACCTACGTCACAGCCTGGCTGGGAGCGACTGCCATGGCTTTTGGTCTGGCTGTCGCGTCGCCGAGCGAGTCGAGTGTCATGGGGCGCCTTCCCGAGCTCATGTCACATGCGCTGGCCCACAAGCCGGTGTCGCTTTCCACCGATCTCCCCTCTGACAGGACACTGGCGCTCATCACTTTTGAACGCAGCCAGCGCGTGCTGGCCGACAGCTGGGTTCAGGGCCTGAACCTGGACACGGACACCAGCATTGCCTGGATGCGCATGCCGGTTCTGAGAGACCCGGGCACACAGACCGGCCGGAGTGCTGCCGAAACCAGGCTTTTGCAGCGCTATTCAAGTCCCGGGGAGCGCGCCAGGCTGGTGCCGGTTTTTGCAGACCGTGCCGATTTTGTGCGTTCTGCCGGGCTGAAAAGCACCGACCAGTTTTATGCCGTCATCGTCAACCGCGACGGAGAGGTGCTGGCGCGCGTGGAAGGCGAGTTTGATGCAAACAAGGCCGAAATCCTGCGTGAAACGCTGAAGTCACAGGATTTGTAAGTCTTTCTGCGCATTTTTACCCGATTTGCCACTCGCCATTTGCGTAGCTGGCATTGCATTGCCGCCCGGCACCTTTCGGGCGACGTTGCTGACGTCAGCCCGCCGAACTTGTCCAAAACCTGACGGCGTCACGGTCTGCGTCTTCTGCCTACACACAAACTCCCGAAAAAGCGTATTCTTTGCTGCAGTGCAACATTTTCTTGGGTTGTGCAGAAAAAAGGGGGTAGCGCATGCGCAGACCAAAAACATTCAGCCAGATTTTTCTCAAGGCCAGCCGCGCCGCCGGCATGAACAGCCTCATGGATGCGACCAAGCTGATTCAGCGCGTCCTTCTCAATCCTGCAGCAGGCCCGGATTTCAGCCCTCTTCTGAAGCCATTCAGGCCATTTCGCGCGCCCAAGGCCCGCAAGCCCAGCCCCAAACCCGCACGCCCGGCAACGGCCACACCCGTCCACGCGCCAGCTGCCGAAGTCGCCGAAGCGCCCATCGCCAACCCCGCAGCCACCGAGGCCCCGCCAGCCGCCAGGGCGCGCAAGGCGTCTTTCAGCGAGCGCATCTTCAACTTCGGCGACGAGCGCTACCCTTACCGCCTTTACATCCCCGCGGCGCCTGCAGGCGAAGACACGGCGGGTCGGGCCGCCAGCCAGGCCACGATGCCGCTCATCGTCTTGCTGCACGGCTGCAAGCAGGATGCACAGGATTTCGCACGCGGCACCGCCATGAATGCACTGGCCGATGAGCACGGCTGCATGGTGCTCTACCCCGAGCAGATCTCGAAATCAAACGCCCAGCGCTGCTGGAACTGGTTTGAGCCCGACCACCAGCAGCTCGACGAAGGCGAGCCCGGCATGATCGCTGCGCTGACGCAGCAGGTGCTGGCCCACGACTACAACGGCCAGCGCGCCGACCCGCAACGAACCTACATCGCCGGCCTGTCCGCAGGCGGCGCCATGGCCGCCGTCGTGGCCGGCCTCTACCCGCACATCTTTGCCGCCGTCGGCGTGCATTCGGGCCTGCCCTCGGGGGCAGCGCAAGACCTGATGTCTGCCTTCGGCGCCATGCGGCGCGGCGCCAAAGGCCTGGCCACACCCGCCATGCCCACCATCGTCTTTCATGGCAGCGGCGACACCACCGTGCACCCCGACAACGGCGACCACATCAGCGACGGCGCACTCGCCGCACTCAAGGCGTCGGGCCTGCCGCTGCTCAAAAGCCGCAGCCAGGTCGGCGCCTCCACCCAGGAAACCAGCACCGAAAAAACCGTTTACCGCGTGGCCGACGGGCCGTCGTATGTCGAGCACTGGCGCATCGATGCCGGCCCGCATGCGTGGTCAGGCGGTGATGCGGCGGGCTCCTACACAGACCCGGACGGGCCATCGGCTTCAGCGGCGATGCTGGCGTTTTTTCTGCAGCACAGCCTCAAAACCTGAAACTCAGCCCCTCTGGCCGAACCGGTTGCCAACAGCCAGCAGCGCACCGGCGGCGATGACAAAAGCAACTGCAATCCCCACCACATAAGCCGCTACGCCAGAGTAACCACCCACATTCATCGGGTTCAGGAAGGGATAGGGATACCACTGAACCAGGCTGCCGCGAACCAGCACGTAGCCGATGTAGAGCACGGGAATGACCAGCACCAGCAAGAAAGGCTTGAGTCCCAGCTTCGTTTTAGGCGGTACCAGCAACCAGTCCATCACCACCACGCAGGGCATGACATAGTGCAGCACGGTGTTGACCCAGGGCCGCAGGTCGCCGAGGTCCACATTCCTGAGCAGGATGGCGAACACCACGCCGACGACCGCCATGTTCACCACGGCGATGGCACGCGCCAGGTCGCCGGGCGGTTTGCTGATGGTCCAGCTGGCGGCCGCGCCCATCAGCAACACCACCGCCGCAAACAGGTTGGACAGATTGGTGAAGTAGCTGAAAAAATTGACGATGTTGTAGCCGCTGCGCACATGCAGCACCAGCTGCGTACCCACGGCGACCAGCACCAGCAGGCCAAAGGTGAGGCGAAGCGCGGCGACCCGTGTTGATGGCCAGGGTTTCATGGCGTTGGCCGCATGCGCCTGGCTTCAGCCCGCGCCACGCGGCGTCTCGTTGCTCAGCGCATAGGCACTACAGCGTTCCACTTCGATGGGGCGAACGTCGTAAGACAGCCCGCAGGCCATGCAGGGGTTGCCGGCTGACAGCGCTGCGGCGGCGTCCAGGCTGGCGGCCATGACAAACCAGTAGCCGCCGATGACCTCCTTGGCTTCGGCAAACGGGCCGTCGGTGATGCCGCTTTGGGCCACCCGCCTGCCTTCCACCGCCAGGCGCTGGCCGGGTTTGATGTTGCCCCTCGCCAGATGGTCTTCGTACCAGACGTAGAAGTCATCGATGGCGGTCTGGATCTCTTCTTTGGATTTGTCAGCGTCCCACTGGCCGCGCGAGATGACGAGGTATTCGGAAAGCGGGGTTTTGCTGGTCATGGCGTTATGGGGGTTGATGACTCAAAAAAACAGGCGACAACTGCCAATATATCGGAGCCTCGGCCTCGCGCTGCAAATGCTATTAAATTAGTAGCTATTCACGCCCGTATTTATTGGCCTGGAGGGCTAAAACACCCTTAAAAACCGGCCGTTGGAGGCGGTTTTTGCGGGTTTTGACTGTCAATTTGCCGTCCTGACAGGCCAACCAAAAATAATGCTTCATTTATAAATCCTTAAATGATTAAGGTGTTATTTATGATGCATTACTCTTTCACGCCGCCAAAACTCCGCGAGGAGGGCCAAAAACCGCCAGAAAAGGCCTGCTTCAGGCATCAAATCAGTTTGCAAGCCAATAAATACGGGCGCTAGAAGCTACTAAAAACATAGCAACTTCAAATGAATGCCAGACAGGCGCGCCGCAAGCAGCGCGCCGGCGTGCTCACATGCGCTCAAAAATCGCCGCAATGCCCTGGCCGCCGCCAATACACATGGTGACCAGCGCATAACGGCCCTTGATGCGCTGCAGCTCGTGGATCGCCTTGACGGTGATCAGCGCGCCGGTGGCGCCAATCGGGTGGCCGAGCGAGATGCCCGAGCCGTTGGGGTTGACCTTGGCCGGGTCCAGGCCGAGGTCACGCGTGACGGCGCAGGCCTGGGCGGCAAACGCTTCGTTGGCTTCGATGACGTCCAGGTCGCTGATCTTGAGGCCGGCCTTTTGCAGCGCCAGTTTGGTGGCGGGCACGGGGCCGATGCCCATGAACTGCGGGTCAACCCCGGCGTGGGCGTAGGCGACCAGGCGGGCCAGCGGCTTGGCGCCACGGGCCTTGGCGGCGCCGGCTTCCATCAGCACCACCGCAGCGGCGGCGTCATTGATGCCGGAGGCATTGCCGGCGGTGACGGTGCCGTTTTCTTTCAAAAACACGGGCTTGAGCTTGGCCATGTCGGCCAGGCTGCAGTCGCTGCGGAAATGCTCGTCGGCCACATAGGCGACTTCGCCTTTTTTGGTCTTGAGCATGACAGGCACGATCTGGTCCTTGAAATAGCCGGCCTCGGTCGCGCGCTGGGCACGGTTGTGGCTTTCGACGGCAATGGCGTCCTGCTCTTCGCGGGTGATGCCCCACTTGGCGGCGATGTTCTCGGCCGTCACGCCCATGTGGATGGTCTTGAACGGGTCGTGCAGCGCACCCAGCACCATGTCGACAAGTTTGGTGTCGCCCATGCGGGCGCCCCAGCGGGTGTTGAGGCTGGCATAGGGGCCGCGGCTCATGTTCTCGGCGCCCCCACCGATGGCGACGTCGGCATCGCCCAGCATGATGGTCTGCGCAGCCGAGACGATGGCCTGCAGGCCGGAGCCGCACAGGCGGTTGACGTTCATGGCCGGCGTGCCTTCCAGGCAGCCGCCCTGGATGGCCGCGACGCGGGACAGGTAGAGGTCACGCGGCTCGGTGTTGACGACATGGCCGAAAACGACATGGCCGACATCCTTGCCCTCGACGCCGGCCCGCGCCAGCGACTCGCGCACCACGGTGGTGGCCAGCTCGATGGGTGGAACGTCCTTCAGGCTGCCGCCGTAAGTACCAATACCGGTGCGCACACCGCTGACAACAACAACTTCACGGCTCATGAAAAATCTCCTTTATGTTTAAACGATGCGTTCCGGCCGGGCCTGGGCGTCTGCCGGGGGACAACCTGCCATCTTACTGACTGTTACCGGGCTGGTCAGGGAAGGGCGGTTACCGGCATGCCCCAAAGGGTCTTGCGCCTACGCACGCAGTTTTCGGGTGCCTACAGGACGCTAACGGCAACAACCCAATATTGGAGGCTTGTATTTGATTAAACGAAAGGGCCTCCTGATGGCCAAAGCACCGAAATTTGAAGACACCCAGCCCGACATCCGCCAGACCGCCCGTACCGGCAAGGGCATGCCCGCCAGAACGCCTCAGGCGGGCAGGGAACAGGACGACGCAAGCCGGGAGCGCACGCAGCATGATGTGTCCGATGAGGCCAGCCTGTCGCTGCCGCATGAACGCGACCAGTCCACCAACATGACGGCGGACAAGCCGGACCCGACCGTCAAACAGGCCAAACGCGACCTCGACAGCGGCAAACAGGACACCAGCAAGGCGCCCGAGATGGACCGTACCTACCAGAAGCAGAAGTAAAAAAGCCCCGGCGTCACGGGGCTTTTGAGGGGCGTGCGACGGCCCCGGGCAAGTCCGTGCCGGGCTGCAGGCCGCGACTTGTGGGGCCAATCCGCTCGCTCATCCAGCGCAGCAGGTCAATCCACATCTGGCGCATTTCAGCGTCAAGCGGCGTGCGGGTTGAATTGGGCAACTCGATCGTCACCACGGGCACGCCCTTGTGTACGCCGCCATAGTTGCCCAGAGAGCCCGGGAAGATGCCGACCTGGTCGAGGTAAAGACGCCCCAGTTTGGAAGGCGGCACATAGCCTTCCTTGGCCGGGCCGTCGAAATCGAGCACGCCATAGGGCGCGTGAATGCTGACGATGAGCTGCGGCTTGAAGCGCTGCATCTCTTCAATCAGAAAACGTGATTCAGGCTCTGACAGCGGTTTGGGGCCGGGGTAACGGCGCGGGTCGTTGCGGGTGCGCTTTTCCCAGTAGATTTTGGCGTCACGCTCCCAGTTGGGCGTGGGAAAGTTGCGGTTCAGGTCCACGCCATTGGCGTTCACCCGCTTGGGCGGCTTGCTGAACAGGCCGTCGGGGTTGAGCGCCGGTATGAAACGCCAGTGCACCACCTGCGGCATGTCGGCCGGCTCCCCGGCCATGCGTATCCACTGCAGCGCCATCGACGCAGACGAGAGTTCGTCACCGTGAATCGCGCCCAGCACCAGCACCCGGACGGTGGCATTGCCGGGATTGATGTCACGGACCCAGATGGTGCGGCCGTTGACCGAGCGGGCATTGGCCGGCTGCAGTTTTGCCGATTCACACAGCGGCTTTTTGACGTTGGGCAGGCGGGCGACAAATTCGTCGCAGGGCTCGGCGGCCCGGGCGGTGCCGGTCATGCCGGCGATGGCGCAAAACAGCAGGGCGACGAGAGGGTGGCAAACCGGTTTTGCGCGGGAGAGGGACATGACAGGCATTGGCCTGCAAGTTTAACTGCCGGTCTTTTCACTGGCGTTCACCGCGTTTGACACCATGGCGGGCAGGGCTGTATCGCTTCGGGTAAATTAGCCTGATGGCTTTCACCAATAACAAGGCTGCCGCGCGGCCAATCAAGGCAAAAGCACCCGGTTTCTCGCAAACGGAATTTCGTGCCTCCCTGGCGATGTTTGCGACCGGCGTCACCATTGTCACGGCGCGTGCTGCAGACGGCGAGCTCATCGGCCTGACCGCGAGCTCCTTCAACTCGGTGTCGCTGAGCCCGCCGCTGGTGCTCTGGAGCCTGGCGCAGGCAGCGAGCTCGATGGCGACCTTCAGCACCGGCTCGCATTACGCCATCAACATTCTTGCAGCAGACCAGAAAGCGCTGGCCGAGCGTTTTGCTGGCAAGCGCGAAGGCCGGTGGACAGGCGTGGCCTTCACCGAAAGCGAAGGCGGCCTGCCGCTCATCGACGGCGCCGCTGCCACGTTTGAATGCTTCAACCGCAGCCGCTATGAAGAAGGCGACCACACCATCTTTGTCGGCGAAGTCGAGCGCTGTATTCACCGCCCCGGCGCATCACCGCTGCTGTTTCACGGCGGCAGGTTTTACAGCGAACATCCGCTCTAAAGCAGATTGACGGGTGCCATACGGCGACCCAGTCGCACCGTCGTCACGCCAGGCCGAAGCTGCCTGAGTGACGGCATCACCAGCACGCAGTCATCGCAGGGCGTGACTATGTTTTGATCGCCATCCCTGGCGATGACGGTGCCGGCATGCGCTATCGTTTCGCCGCCGGTGAAGGGCTGCACAAATTCAAAATCCATGGACTGCGCGACCACCCGGTCGGTGACTTCAATGGGTGCAGGCGGTGTGGCATCGGGCAACAGCCAGCCTGGCGGCGCCTCTGCGCGGTCGCAGGCGCCGGCGCGAATCAAAAACCGCATCAGCGTGTCGCGCGCCGCACTGACGGCGCGCAGGTCCCAGTGCTGGCCAGCTTCCAGCAGCAGCGCAATGCGCTCGCCCTTTTCATCGGCGAAAGCGCCGTAGTCGCGCATGCGCACGCCGTCGGCATGGCCGCTGTCCACCACCACCTGCGAGGCGGTGCGCAGCGACTGCGCAAAGTCGATATTGCGCTGCAGGGTGCCAGTGACCAGCAAGGGGGCGCAGGGCTCGTGCATGGAATGCAGATCCAGCAGGTGGCTGGCGCGGTCCACAAAAGGCCGCAGCTCGCGCGCCCGGTCGAGCTCGGCGCTCTGGCGGTTCGAGTCCAGCAACTGTGTGCTCCAGACGCGGTTGAAGTCTTCATCGACAAAGCGCGAGGCATCGGGCTGCTGCACATCAAACCGATCAAAGGCCGCGATGTTGCAAAACGCACCCGTCACACGGCCGCGTGCCGGCAGCCAGCCGCTCGCCAGCAACTCACCCAGGGCGATCGCGCCAGAGTATTCATTGCCATGCACCAGTGCGGTGACAAGAATCTCCGGACCCGGCGCCCGCGTCACCGGCGCACAGCGCTCATGCACATAGGGCACGCCGCAGGCCGCACCGGCCCAGCGCGCCAGCCGCGGCGGCAATGTCTGCACCGGGTGGGGTACCGGGGCGGCCAACGCCGCCTGTAGCACTGCCGGCATCAGCTGCCCACGCCGGTGCTGACGGCCTGGTTGACGACGCTGCGCACACGCAGGGTTTCAGCCTTGATGAAGGCGTCGAGCGCCTGCTGCGTGCCGCCCTCGTTGCTGATGCCGGCCTTCTGCAGCTTCTGCCAGACGGCCGGGTCACGCAGCACCTCGGCAAGTTCACGGTTCAGCCGTGCAGCCATGTCGGCGGGCATTTTGGCAGGGCCGAACAGGCCGAACCAGACGTTCATGTTGTAGTCCTTCAGGCGCGGGAACTCGGACAGCGCCGGGATCTGCGGCGCGGCACGCGAGCGCTGCGGCGTGGTCACCGCCAGCGCAATCATCTTGCCGGACTCGATGTGCGGCATGGCAGACGAGAGCACAAACACACCGAACTCGATATTGCCGCCCAGCACGTCCTGCACCATCTGCGGCGCGCCGCGATAGGGCACATGGCGAAAGGTGGTGCCGGCCTTGAGGTTGATGAGCTCGCCCGCCACATGCAGCGGCGTGCCGACGCCGGAAGACGCAAAGTTGAGCTTGCCGGGATTGCGTTTTGAGAGCGTCAACGCTTCGTCCATGGTCTTGACGCCGGTTTTGGGGCCGGCCACAAACACCATGGGCGTGATGCCGATCAGGCCAATGTGCGTCAGGTCGGTTTCGCCGTTGTATTTGATGGCCGGGTTGTAGATGCGCGCAATCGAGATCTCGCTGCCCGAACCGAGCAGCAGGGTATAGCCGTCGGGCGCAGCGTTGACGACTTTCTGCGCGCCTATCGTGCCGCCCGCACCGCCGACGTTGTCCACAATGATTTGGGCACCCAGCCGTTTGCCGAGTGGCTCGGCAATGATGCGGGCCACCAGATCAACACTCCCGCCGGCGGGGTAACCGACCTCCAGCGTGATGGCCCTGGCCGCCGGCCAGGCCTGCGCATGGGCCAGGCCCGTGACACCGGTGAACGTGGCTGCGGTCAGCGCTGTGAGCAGCAGGCGACGTGACGTCGGCAGGGAAGGATTTTTCATCGGTGGCTCCAGTTGAAGGGGTTGGTGATGAAAAGTGTAGGAATGGGGTTTGTGGGCGGTGATGCGCTTCACGCATGGGGTGATGCGTGGTGAGGGGGGTGGCCTTTGCTGCCGGGCATGGAGTCGTGCTGTGTTGATGAGTAGCGCCCTTCACTGCCAGGCCGGGGGTAGCCCGGCAGCTAGTCACTTTCTTTTGCTTCGCCAAAAGAAAAGTAACCAAAGAAAAGGCGACCCGCCGTCTGGGTCCCTACGCTTCGCTTCGGGCAACCTGCGGTGCTCGATTACGTCGGCGGCAAAAACAACTCGCTTCGCTCAAACAAGTTTTTGCCCTTTATGCCGACTCCATCTCCGCTCCTCGGCCCAGCCTCAACGGGGTGGGGAGTGATTCGGGGTCGGGTGCGGATTCGGGGAGCCTCAAGCGCGAAGCGCTTGAGGCGAGTCTTCGGACGTCTTGTCTTTGGTATTCATCTCCCCAACCCTTGGAGAGGAGCCGAGAAGCGCAGGGCCAGACGGATCGGGGCTGAAACTTGTCTGAGCCAAAGGCGAGTTGTTTCAGACCCCGGCTGGACCGAGCATCGCAGGGTAAGGTTTTTGGGGTCAGAGCCCAAATTCGCCGAGCCTTTGGCTCGCCCGAAGGGTGCAGTGCTTCGCACTGCAGCGAAATTGGTGTCTGACCCCAATAACCTCGACGAACAGGGTCGCCTTTTCTTTTGGTTACTTTGCTTTTGGCGAAGCAAAAGAAAAGTGACTTGCCGCCGGGCAACCCCCGGCTTGGTCGTGAAGTGCAACGTCAATCAAATGAGCAAAACTTAAAGCATCTCAAATAAGTAATTAACTGCTTAATGATTTACTTAAGACACATCATCAATTTCAGCGCATTTTGCTGATCAAAAAAAGCCAGAAAAAGCCAGTTCAAGCCCGATTTCGACGGTCTTTTATGCCTCCAGCCCAATAGATACGGACGTCAGCAGCTACAAATTAAATAGCAAATCTACGCTTAAGGATGGCAGCCAGCCCGGCATCAAAACGACGCAGCCCAAATCTTCTGCAGATGCGGACTCCGCACCAGCCGCGGACGATAAAGCCGCATCTCAAAACCGATCGCTTCATCCGGCCCGCCCGCCAGCACCAGCCTGCCGGCCTTGAGGTCTTCGGCCACCAGCGCACGCGGCAGCCAGGCCACGCCGGCGCCCTGCAAGGCCTGCTCGTGCAGGGACTCGGCAAAGTCCGACTCGGTGATCACCTGCAGGTGCAGGGGGCGGCTGGACCGCGCAAAGGCGTCCTGCAGGATGTGCGCCAGCGCCAGTTGCGGGGCAAAGCTCAGGGCCTTGACCGGCTTGCTGGCTGTACCCGGCAGCGCATGGCGCGGCTTGCCGCTGGGCAGCGGCGCACTCACGGCGACGAGTTCATCATGGCCGAGGGTGATGCCTTCAAACTGCTGCTCGTCCAGCGTGAGCGACAGGCGCGGATGCGCAAAGCTGAGCAGGAAGTCGGCACCGCCCTGCTCCAGCGCAATCGCGCCGTCATGGATGGAGCCGGTCATGATGCGCAGCTGGATGTCGCCAAGTTGCGAGCGCACTTTGGCCAGCCAGCGCGGCACCACGGTGCGCGAGAGTGTGCGGCCGGTAAACAGCGTGGCCCAGTTGCCGCCACCCTGCAGACGGCGTATGCGCTCTCTAGCCTCAGCCAGTGCATTGACCGACACGCGCGCCGAAGCCAGCAGGGTGTCACCCGCCGGCGTCAGCACCAGCGGAACCCCCGCACGGTTGACCAGCTCTGCGCCGGCCCACAGCTCCAGCGCCCGGATGCGGCGCGAGAACTGCGGCTGCGTCACGTGCCGCAGCGCCGCCGCTTTTGAAAAGTTGCGCTCACGCGCGAGCATCAGAAAATCTTCTATCCACTTGTGGTCCATGACACCAGCCCTCCGTTGCTTGCAACATCCGCAGCTAATATCCCACAGATGACGACACGCAAGACCCATCTCGACGCCATAGCCATTTCCCTGCTGCTGGCGTGCTGCCTGTTCTGGGGCGTGCAGCAGGTGATGATCAAGGCCACGCTGGCCGAGGTGGCGCCGGTGTTTCAGGCGGCCTTGCGGTTTGCAGGCGCTACGGTTCTGCTGTTGATCTGGTGCGCATGGCGGCGCATCCCGCTGTTCGGTCGCGACGGCTCGCTGCAGGCAGGCTTGCTGGCCGGTGTGCTGTTTGCGCTGGAATTCTCCTGCCTCTACCTCGGCCTGCAGCACACCACGGCATCACGCCTGACGGTTTTTCTCTACACCTCGCCGTTCTGGGTGGCCCTGCTGGTGCCGCTGTGGATCAAATCTGAAAAGTTGCGCGGCCTGCAGTGGGCGGGCCTGCTGTGCGCATTTGCCGGTGTCGCCTTCGCCATGCGCGAGGGCTTCTCGGGCCGGACGTCGACCCTGTACGGCGATGCGCTGGCGCTGGTCGGCGGCATGTTCTGGGGCCTGACCACGGTGGTGATCCGCGCGTCGAACCTGGCCAGGGTTTCCGCTGAAAAAATGCTCTTTTACCAACTGGCCGTCAGCAGCCTGATCTTTCCCCTGCTGTCACTGGCGCTGGGCGAGGCATGGGTCTGGCACTTCAGCCCCTTTGCCGTGACCTCACTGGTCCTGCAAACCGCCGTGGGCGCTTTTGCCAGCTACCTGACATGGATGTGGCTGCTGGGGCGCTACCCGGCGACGAAGATTTCGGTCTTTGTCTTTCTCACGCCGGTGTTTGCACTGCTGTTCGGCACACTCTGGCTGCGCGAAAGCATCACGCCCGGATTGCTGGCGGCGATGGCGACGGTTGCGCTCGGCATCGTGCTGGTCAACCGCAAGCCTGCGGCCTGAACGGGTCTTGGATCAGGTCTGCATCAAGGTCTGATCGGCACGCCTCCTGGCGAAGTCGACATACCAGTCCAGGCAGCCAGGGTTGGCCATGGCATCGCGGTTGATCACTTTTTCAATCGGCTCGCCGAGCAGCAATTTCTTGATGGGCAGCTCCTGCTTTTTGCCAGACAGCGTGCGCGGGATTTCCGGCACGGCAAAAATGTCGTTGGGCACAAAGCGCGGTGACAGCGCAGTCTTCACCGCATTGTTGAGTTTTGCTTTCATCGCATCGTCAAGCGCAACGCCGGGCCGCAGCACCACGAACAGCGGCATATAACTTTCGCGGCCCAGAAACTCCAGGTCGACCACCATCGAATCGAGCACTTCTGGCAGCGCTTCGATCGCGCTGTACAGCTCGCTGGTGCCCATGCGCAGGCCATGGCGGTTGATGGTGGCGTCGCTTCGCCCATAAATGATGCAGCTGCCTTGCGGCGTGACCTTGAGCCAGTCACCATGCCGCCAGACACCGGGGTACATGTCGAAGTAGCTCGAAAGGTAGCGTTGATTGCCTTGATCGCCCCAGAAATAGAGCGGCATGGAGGGCAGGGGCTGCACGCACACCAGCTCGCCGACCTCATCAATCACGGACTCGCCCTTCTCATTCCAGGCCTCGACTGCGCAGCCTAAAACGCGGCATTGCATTTCGCCCGGCACAACCGGCAGCTCACGATTTCCGGCAATGAATGCGCCCGCGAAATCAGTTCCGCCGGAAATATTGCACCACCAGATGTCGGTATCCAGTTTTTTGAATTCATCAGTGCCCCAGCTTTGCGCTTCGGGCGACAACGGCGAGCCGGTTGCACCCAGCGTGCGGACTTTTGAAAGATCACCGCATGTCGACAAATCCACACCCGCCTTCATGCAGTTGGCATAAAACGCGGCGCCTGCGCCGAAGAAAGTGGCGCCGGTATCGGCCACAAACCGCCAGAGCGTTGTCCAGTCGGGCTTGTCCTTGTTGCTGCCTGATGGGTTGCCGTCGTAGATGCAGGTGGTGGTGCCGTTGAGCAGGGCGCCGGCCTGCACGTTCCACATGATCCAGCCGGTCGAGCTGTACCAGTGAAAGCGTTCGGGTGTGCCGGTGCCCGCTGTGCTGGGCGCAATGTCGTTGTTCAGGCGCAGCAGCGCCAGCGCCACGACCATGGCGCCGCCGTGGCCGTGAACAATCGGTTTGGGCAGGCCGGTGGTGCCGCTGGAATAAACAATCCACAGCGGGTGATCAAACGGCAGCCACATCGGCTCAAAGGCCTGCGTTTCAGCGTTGTCGCTGGCTGTGGCAACGGTGAAGCGCACGCTGTCAGCCACTGCTCCGACCGAACCAAGGTTGTCGTGCACGATGACATGCTGCACGCTGGGCAACGCCGCGCGCAGCTCGGCCACGACGGCGGTGCGGTCCATGTCGCGGCCGCCATAGGTCACGCCGTCGCAGGCGATCAGCACCTTGGGTGCGATCTGTTTGAAGCGGTCAAGGACCGAGTTGGTGCCCATGTCTGGCGCACAGACGCTCCAGACGCCGCCTATGCTGACCACAGCCATGAAGGCGACCAGCGTCTCGGGGATGTTGGGCAGGTAGGCCGCGACACGGTCACCGGGCTCAACGCCCTGCGCTTTCAAATGCAGCGCCAGCGAGGCCACCTGCCTGCGCAGTTCGGGCCAGGACAGTTCGCCGGGTTTGCCACCCGCCAGGCTTTTTTCGTTGTGGCAAATGATGGCCGGCAGGCCGGCTGCGTGGGCCTTGTCCACATGGCGGAGGATGTGCTGCGCGTAGTTGACCTGCGCGCCGGGGAACCATTCGGCACCCGGCATCTGGCGCTTGCCCAGTACAGCGGTGTGCGGCGTTGGCGACTGCAGTTCAAAGTAGTCCCAGACGCTTTGCCAGAAGGCATCGAGGTCGGTGACCGACCAGCGCCAGAGCGCATCGTAGCTGTCGAAGGAGAGGCCGCGCGTGTCGCGGAGCCAGTGTTGGTAAAGACGGATTTGCGGAATATCGGGTGCGCTCATCGGGTCAAGGTTACCCGCTTGAGAGCCGGCCACACATCAGGAGTTGCCCGAAAACAGGGGCGTTCGAACAATTTCGCACAATCGTGCTAATATTGTCCAAATGGATGCCAAAACCCACTTCATGGACGCCAAAACCCAGAAGAGCGAGATGACCCGCACCGCCATCATCGGCGCGGGGATTGATCTTGCCTCTGCCGAAGGCCTGGAGGCGATCACGCTGCAGGCAGTGGCGGACCGCATTGGTTTGTCCAAGAGCGGCGTGTTCTCGCGCATCGGCTCGCGCGAGGCCTTGCAGAAGGCCGTGATCGAGGAATACGGCCGGCGCTTTCTGGCCGACGTATTTGTGCCTGCGATGCAGCAGCCCAAGGGTTTGCCGCGCCTGGACATGATTGTTCAGCTGTGGATTGTTCGCATGCGCGATGTCGAGGCCAAGTCAGGCTGCATTTTTTCCGCTGGTGCATTCGAGCTGGATGACCGCGAGGGGGAATTACGCGACATGCTGTATGCCGAAGTGACGCGCTGGCGCTCGGCCTTGCGGCGCACGGTGATGCAGGCGGTCGAGGCCGGGCACCTGCAGGCCGACCTTGACGCAGACCAGTTGGTGGGCGAGATCAGCAGCCTGGCGCTGGGCATGATTCACGATGCGCGTTTTTTGCGTGACACCACGTCAGCGGAGCGGGCCCGGGCCTCGTGGGCGCGTCTTTTGAAAAGCTACAGCGCCTGACTTTGGCGAGGCAGGGAAGAAGGTATGGATGTGTTTTTGCAGGTCTAAATTTCGCACGATTGTGCGATAAAAGGAGAAGAGTCATGCTGGTTTTGTTTGTAGGTCTGGGTGTCTATGGAATCGTTCGCGCCGTCAAGGCTGCGCTGGCCTCGCTGCGCAGCCTGCCGCGCAGCAATGAGGACTGGGTCTGGTATTGAGTAGGGCAAACGACATGACTCGCACATCGCTTGAAGCGACCTCGGCTTTTTACAACGCCAGCCGGATGACGCGGCTGTTCCGGTTGGGCCTGGCGGCATCAGAACGCATCTGGCCGGCACTGGCCGTGCGCGCGGCCTGCCGCCTGTTCGGCACGCCGCTGCCTTTGAGCTGGCTCAACAGGCGCAGAAGCTGGTCTGCCGACTGGCACATCGAACAGTGGCCGTTTGAAAACGCCAGCATCACGCTCTACGCGCACACCAGCAGCCTGCCCGACCGCGTGGTGCTGTTGCTGCACGGCTGGGGCGGCCATGCGGGGCAGATGCTGGCGCTGGCCGACAGGCTGCGCAGCCAGGGCCTGCTGCCCGTGATGGTTGAAATGCCGGCGCATGGCCGGAGCAGCGGCGCCACCACCAACCTGCCGCAGTTTGCGCGTGTGCTCGACTACGTGGTGGCGCGCCTCACACAGCAGGGCTACGCACTGCACGCCGTGGTCGCGCATTCACTGGCCGCCAATGCCAGCGCCTATGCGGCCAGCCGCGGCCTGGATATGGGTCGGTTGGTGCTGCTGGCCCCGCCGGCGTCACCACTTGAATACACACGCCTTTTTGCGAGGGTGTTCGGGCTGCGTGAAACCACGCGCGTGGCGATGCAGCGCCGCATTGAATCGCGTGAAGGCATTGTGATGCCGCAGTTCGAACCCGATGCGGTGGGTGCGCGCATTCGCATGCCGACGCTGGTGGTGCATGACCGGCAGGACAGCATCAACCTGTTTGCAGACGGCGTGGCCTACAGCCGGGTCATTGCCGGCGCGCGGCTGGTGGCAACGGATGGGCTGGGCCACAGGCGCATCCTGAAAGACGAAACCGTGCTGCGGGAGGTCGCGGCCTTCATGGCCTGAGCGTTTCACGCAGGCCTCTTTCCTTGCGTGGTGTGATGATTGCTTTTAGCATTCGGTGATTCACTACAAGGAGCGGGAAATGGGAATGCTGGACTGGACGGAGAAAAGCAGCGACGTTTTGCAGCAGGGTGGCGTGATTGCGCCGGACGAACGCCTGCCCTGGCCGCAAACGGCGGTGATGGGTGTGCAGCACGTGATCGCCATGTTTGGCGCGACCGTGCTGGCGCCCATCCTCATGGGGTTCGATCCCAACATTGCCATTTTGATGAGCGGCATAGGCACACTGATCTTTTTTGTCGTCACAGGCGGCAAGGTCCCCAGCTACCTGGGTTCGAGCTTTGCGTTTATCGGCGTGGTGATTGCGGCCAGCGCCTATGCCGGCAAGGGGCCCAACACCAATCTCGGCGTGGCACTCGGCGGCATCATTGCCTGCGGCGTGGTGTACACGCTCATCGGTGTGCTGGTGCAGGCCATCGGCACGGGCTGGATCGAACGCTTCATGCCGCCGGTGGTCACGGGCGCCGTGGTGGCAGTGATCGGCCTGAACCTGGCCAGCAT
Organism: Pseudomonadota bacterium; assembly: GCA_040390295.1. Classification (GTDB taxonomy): domain Bacteria; phylum Pseudomonadota; class Gammaproteobacteria; order Burkholderiales; family Burkholderiaceae_C; genus Polaromonas. Next base: position 76,352 of record JAZJYR010000003.1, on the reverse strand, counting down.
CCCCGTCAAGAACATGGCAGCCAGCAATTTTGATTCGTGGATGCAGGTCGTCACCTTTGTCAGCGTAGCGCTGGTGGCGGTGATGACACGCGGCATGGTGCAGCGCCTTTTGATTCTTGTCGGCCTGATGGTGGCGAGCCTCATTTACGCCGTGCTCACCAACGGCATGGGCATGGGCAAGCCGATTGATCTGTCGGGCATCGCCAGTGCGGCCTGGTTCGGCATGCCCGGTTTTACCGCGCCGGTTTTCAGCGGCAGCGCCATGCTGCTGATTGCGCCGGTGGCCATCATCCTGGTGGCTGAAAACCTGGGCCACATCAAGGCGGTGACGGCGATGACCGGCAAGAACCTGGACCCTTACATGGGCCGGGCTTTCATAGGCGACGGTATTGCGACGGTGGTGTCGGGCAGCGCGGGCGGTACCGGTGTAACGACCTATGCAGAAAATATTGGCGTGATGGCGGCGACGCGAATTTATTCAACAGCGGTATTCATCGTCGCGGCACTGCTTGCCATCGTGATGGGTTTCAGCCCCAAGTTCGGCGCGCTGATCCAGGCGATTCCGCTGCCGGTGATGGGCGGCGTCAGCATTGTGGTGTTCGGCCTGATTGCGGTGGCAGGCGCGCGCATCTGGGTCACCAACAAGGTTGATTTTTCAGACAACAAAAATTTGCTGGTCGCTGCCATCACGCTGGTGCTGGGCACCGGTGACTTCACGCTGAAGTTCGGCCAGTTTGCATTGGGCGGTATTGGCACCGCCACGTTTGGTGCGATTTTGCTTTACGCGCTGCTCAATCGCGGGAAATGAGCGCGGCCGGCGAGCGGGATGCCGATCGGGTCAGGACTTGTTCCTGGCCTCCTCAAGCTGGGCCTTGGTGACGGCCAGCTCGCGTTCAAGGTCTGCGCGCTGGTCGATCTCCTGCGCCAGCACCTCGTTGACCTCGGCAAGGTCCTGGGCGGTTTCGGTGATGCGGGTTTCAAGCTCGTCGGTTTTGAGCAATGCCTGGGCGACTTCGTCGACCTGGATGTGATCGGGTATTTCCTGTTTCAGGACAGCGTTGATCACGACCAGTTCGGCCGCGGACTGCTCAACGACGTCCTTGACGGTTTCGTTCTGATCCAGGGCTCGCGCCAGTGGCGTGGAGGCTTCGGAGGTTTCGGGCTGTTGTGGCATGGGGCTGGAATCGCGTTTGCGGGCCATCAGGATACCGGAAATCGCGTTCATGGCGCTTGACGGGCATTCGTCGCACCGGTTTTGGGCGCTGACGCGCCAGGCGCCGGGCCAAACAGTTTGCCCAGCGTCGCGCCTATTCGCGCGCCTATGGCCGTGCCTATGCCGGGCAGTATGGCGGTACCCACAACGGCACCTGCCACGGCGCCGCCGGGCACGCTGACCCTGACATCGCTCGTCGGCCCGGTGACCTTGAGCGGCACGCCGACGATGCCGTCAACCAGGTCCACGGCAAATTCGGCATCGACCTGGCGATTGAAAAGTTTTGCGTCACCGGTGGCGCTGAGCGAACCCGATTTGGCGCGTATACCCCTGAAGTAGCTCACCATGCCGTCAGGCGTGTTTTGTGTCTCAAGCAGGCCGGTGACCGAGTCCAGCGGCGTCTGGCCCGCGTGGTCCTTGCCGACGGTTCGAATGGCCTTGTCGAGGTCAAAGCGCAGCAGCTTGCCAGGGCCCATGACAAAAGGGGTTTTGGTGTTGAGCGACTGGGCGAGCGCCACCACCGTGTCACCTTCCGCAGACAGCGTGGTGTCGCCATTCATCCTGCCTGAAATGGCCGGACGGCGGTTGAAGGCTTCCAGCGCCGCCGCGGCCTCGACATCCCGCGGCTTGAGCTTGCCAGCGAGCTTCAGGCGGCCATTGGCAAGCGTTTGCAGACTGGCCTCACCGTTGGCAGTGCCGCCGCCCAGCTTGATGGCCACGGCCCAGCGGTCTTCCGTGCCCTGGCGGGTCAGCAGCAGCTCTGTCAGCGGGGTGAATCCCGGCCGCCGCAACGAGGCCGTACGCGGCCGCCAGTTTGCGTCGAACTCCGCTTCACCGTCATAGATGACAGGTATGCCGCGGCGGGTAATCCAGGTCACGTTGGTAAAAACAAAATGCGCGAGCGGGACTTCATCGACAGCCCAGTCACTGCCTTGCGCGCCGGCACCCTTGCCATCTGTGGCGGCAGAATCCAGCCCCCGCAGGGATATCTGAGGCACCACTGCGCCGTCCAGGGTGACCCGATCAAAGCGGATGTGTTTTCTGGCGAGCGCCCAGATGTCCGGATCAAGCGTCACAGCGCGGAAAGTGATGGGCTGGGGACGAACAATGGTCACATCCTGCACCACCACGGCCGGAGATGGCAGCAGTCGCCAGTGCACAGCGCCTATACGGACTTCTGCGCCGAGTGCTGCACCCAGCCTGGCAGCCGCGGTGGTGGCAAGCTCCTGGTCCGACGGTATCAACCTGAAAGCAGCAGCGACAGCGGTCAACAGCAAGACGACGGCCGCAACAATGCCCAGTGCCCATTTAGCCCATTTACGGCTGTACGTCATGACGGGAATGTTCTTCTGCAGGGCATCTTGCTCCAGCATATACGCCGTCCTGCCATTGCCGGCGCGACAAAGTACCAGCCGGCTGTAGGCTGTCGCCGTATAGTTCAGGGCTGGCACCAGCCAGCTTCAAACCCCAAGCACCATGCCCCTCTGGAAACAACCCATCTCCGTCGAAGCCCTCACTGCCTCCGCCGTCAATACCGCCGTGGCACACCTGGGCATTGAATTTCTCGAGGTCGGCGACGACTTCATACGCGCCCGTGTACCCGTGGACCACCGCACCGTGCAGCCCTACGGCCTGCTGCATGGCGGCGTTTCAGTCGTTCTGGCAGAAACGCTGGGCTCCTGCGGCGCAGCTTTTGCCGTACCCAAAGGGCATCGTGTTGTGGGGCTCGACATCAACGCCAACCACCTCAAGGGCACCACGGGCGGCTGGGTCTCGGGCATCACGCGCCCTGTGCACGTGGGCCGCAGCACCCATGTCTGGGCCATTGAGCTGACCAATGAGGCAGGTGAGCTGACCTGCGTCTCAAGAATCACCATGGCCGTTCTGCAACCTAAATAGTGCTTCAGTGCAAGCGCCAGCGCGGAACCGGCTTTGCCGGGCTGCAGATGGCGTCCCCTGCAAGGGGAGGGGAGGCTACACGCAGTGAGCCTCAGCAGGGGTGAGCTTTTTTCATCCGCTCACTCTTCCAGTAAACGTCGTCGCCGCCGTTCATCCGGTTGAGCACGCGTGACAGGACGAACAGCAGATCGCTCAGGCGGTTGAGGTACTGGCGCGGCGCTTCTTTCAGCGTTTCTTCTGCGCCCAGCGCGACGACTGCGCGTTCAGCGCGCCTGGCCACGGTGCGGCAAACATGAGCCAGGGCTGCTGCGCGGGAGCCGGCGGGCAGGATGAATTCCGCCAGGCGGGGCAGGGTGGCGTTGTACTCTTCAAGCGCGCTGTCCAGCAGCGCCACGGCCTCCGGTTTGAGCAGCTCGAAACCCGGAATGCTGAGTTCGCCGCCGAGATTGAAAAGCTGGTGCTGCACCTCCACCAGCAACTCACGCACGCCGTCAGGCATTTCTTCGCACAGCAGCACGCCTATCTGCGAATTGAGCTCGTCAACATCGCCCATCGCATGCACACGCAGGCTGTCTTTTGAAACACGGGTGTTGTCGCCCAGGCCGGTGGTGCCGTTGTCTCCGGTGCGGGTGGCGATCTGGGAAAGTCTGTTGGCCATGGGGTGTCCTGGAATGGGGATTCAAAAATTGCAGGGTGGCAAAGCGCGCATGAAACTGAAACCGAAGAGGAAAAAAGGAAAAGAAATGTGTCCTTGTGCGTAGCGATGTCAGCGAAGAAACATCCGGAAAGAGTGCTGGCAAAGCTGTGCGCGATGCGCTGAAATGGCCGTTTCAACTTTCAAAGGGATTTATCCGGATGACTTTTGCCAGAGTATTCACGCCTTCAGTTCCTTCTCGGGCGCAAGGCCATTTTATGGCGGCACTGTACAAACCCGCCCTGCGCACTGTTGCTGCCTGCAGTTTTGCTGCCGCAGCCTTGTTGGCGGCCCATGGCGCAGCCCATGCTCAAGGCACCACGCCCGTAACCCCGCCGGTAGCGGTCAACAGTCCTGCGCCCGGCGCAACGCCCCGTCTTCCCACAAACACCGAGGTCAATGCCGCCTTCGACCGGGCCGATGAGAACCACGATGCGCGCCTGACACGCGCTGAAGCGGATCGTTTCCCCGAAGTGGCACGGCGGTTTGAGCAGATAGATACCAACAAGGACACTTTTATTTCGCGTGAAGAATTTACGAAAGCGGTGGTGGGCACACCCTGATCGCCGCTGCGGGACCGGATGACCGTGTGCCGGATCTGCCATCTCGTTGCCGCGATTTCCACAACCTTTCCGGTGGCACCGAAAGTGCTTGATCCAGGCACTTGAATACGAAGCATGACATGCCCACATGCGTGGGCACTTCACCGGAAATTTATGCGTTTTTATCCTATCGTGGCGCTCATGGCGCTGCTTCATGCGTATGTCGGCTGGCGCATCCTGCCCGGTATTGGGGCATTTCCGCGCCTTCAGGTGCTCATGCTGGCACTGCTGGTGCTCTCGCCGATATTGATGCCGCTCGGTCTGGCGGGTAGCCGGATTGCCAGGCAGCCCTGGGCTGATCGCCTGAGCTGGGTGGGCCTTCTGCTGATGGGGCTGTTCTCATCCCTGTTTGTGTTGACGCTGGCGCGCGATGTGCTGCTGCCTGTGCTGTGGCTGGTGCGGGCTGTCGGTGCTGACATTGCGCTGGCGGCATGGCAAACCGGGTCTGCCCAGGCAGTTCCGGTGCTTGCGCTGGTTGTGACTGTGCTGGGCTTTCTGAATGCGCGGCGCACCCCGGCCATTGTGCGGATTGACGTACCCATCAAGGGCTTGCCGGCTGCACTGCAGGGCTTCACGGTCGCGCAGCTCAGCGACATCCATGTCGGCCCGACCATCAAGCGCAACTACCTGCAGCGCATCGTCAACAAGGTCAACAGCCTGAATGCCGACATGGTGGCTGTGACTGGCGACATCGTGGATGGCAAGGTGTCCGAGCTGTCCGGTCATGTCGCGCCGCTGGGATTGCTGAAGTCGCGGCACGGCACTTTTGCGGTGACGGGCAACCATGAGTATTACTCGGGCGCGCATGCCTGGGTGGCCGAGTTGCGGCGCATCGGCCTGACCGTGCTGATGAACGAACACGTGGTGCTGCACCACGGCAAACAGGCCAACACCGCGCTGACACCGCACGGTGATCCGCAGGACGACTCACAGATCATGGCGCCGCTGGTGCTGGCCGGTGTGACCGACTACAACGCGCACCATTTCGACGAAAAACACCGCAGCGATCCGAAAAGCGCGCTTGACGGCGCACCGCAGGCTGCGCCGATGCGCCTGCTGCTGGCCCATCAGCCGCGCAGTGCTTCGGCGGCGGCAGACGCAGGCTTCGACCTGCAGCTGTCTGGCCACACGCATGGCGGGCAGTTTTATCCATGGAACCTGTTTGTACGGTTCCAGCAACCTTTTACCCACGGCCTGCACAAGCTCAGGGATTTGTGGGTATATACCAGCCGCGGCACCGGCTACTGGGGGCCGCCCAAGCGTTTTGGCGCGCCGTCCGAGATCAGCCTGATACGGCTGGTGGCTTGGCGCGGCTGATTTTTTGCCCGCACGCCTGGGCCGTTGTATTGGCGCCTGCCCATTCGACTTGATTGCTACTATTTTTATAGCTGCTTACGCCCGTATTTATTAGCCTAGAGGCGCTTCAGGCACCTGAAACGCGTGTTTTTTGCGGTCTTTTCGGCATTTTCAGGTGCCATTGACGCCTGCGAGGCGCCAAAACAGCTGTTATAGCTAATTTAGCTGTTTTAAGGGAGTTGGACGCGCGGGCCTGACTGGCTGGCAGGAATCCCGCGCCGCCGTAGAACGACTTAACACGCAAAGGTAATTGCCGGACAATCGGGCCATTGCGTCAGAGGAGAAAAACCATGCGTTGCGGATCCGGATTTCTGGTAATTGCTGCCGTGTTCTCAGCCCTCACCTTCACCAGCCTTGAAGTGGAGGCGCAGGTCTGCGTAAGCTGCTACAAGCCAGCCAACCCGAAGAACCGCAATCCGGATCGCCGGGTCAATCGCCCGAATACACTGGAGCCATCTGACGGCAGGGATTCGAGCACCAGGCCCACCGTGTTGCCGGGTAGCAGCAACGATCCGCGCGACTACGTCCCGCCACCTGAAGTCGTCAAAAGCGAGCCGGGCGATGTGGTGCCTGATGAGAAATTACCCCCAACGCCACGGCCTTGAATCGTGGCGGGCAATCACAATCCTCCAGGCTCAGCCTGAAAGGTGCGCCAGGTCGGCAAGCCAGGCGCCATAAGCTTCATCCCTGGCCTCTTCGGGCAAACGCAGCAGCGCCGAGGGATGCACGGTCACCAATACCCTGAGACCGTCCTGACGATCAAACCACTTTCCACGCGACGCCATGACGGGAACCGCATGGCCCAGCAGTGACCGCGCCGCCGTGGCGCCCAGTGCCACCAGCAACCCGGGTTTCACGATCCGGATCTCGTCTTCGAGCCAGTGCTGGCATGCCGCCATCTCGCGCTGGGTTGGCGTTTTATGGATGCGGCGTTTGCCGCGCAGCTCGTATTTGAAGTGCTTGACGGCATTGGATACAAATACGCCGTCCCGCTCAATGCCCAGTTCTGCGAGCGCCCGGTTGAGAAGCTGGCCGGCCGGGCCAACAAAGGGCTTGCCTTGAAGGTCTTCCTGGTCACCAGGCTGCTCACCCACAAACATGATGCTGGCGTTCAAGGGCCCCTCGCCGCAGACTGCCTGCGTGGCGCATTCACCGATAGGGCACTCACGGCAATGTTCAGCCGCCTGCCGCACGGCGGACAGTGAGCGCATGGGTTTGCCGTCCGCCTCATGCGTGTATGCGTCAGCAGGCGGGTGCGTCACATCGGCGATGGGTATGCGCCGGACCGGGATGCTGCCAGGCTGCTCAACCATGCGGGTGCTGCTTTCATGAGCACCTGCCACCAGCGACTGGATCATCTCTGCCTCGGGCAGGTTCTTCCAGTATTTGCGCGGCATTTCCTTGTGCATCATCTTCACCTTCAGGCGCGCCGGGTTGAAAATGTGCTGGTAATAGGTGAGCCACAACTGCTCACCGGCATCGGGTGGAGGTGCATCCTGCTTCGATGCGCCCGGACCAAAACGCAGGCCGGGAAGCCTGCCCGCTTCCGCGTCTTTTGCAGGCGGCAATCCAGCACCCGGGTTGTTCCACGCCACGCTGCATTCGGGTGTGAGGATGGCCCAGCGCATTTGCGCAAAACGCCTCGCAAAAAACGGTGCGACGGCTTCAACAATATGGTGTTCGGGCTCAAACCAGGCCACATGCAAGGGGCCACCTTCCGGATGGGTCTTGAAGGTTTCATCCTGCACGCTGCGAAAGCGCACAAAGGCCTTCATCTTGTGCATGTCGCGCCGAACCGCATGCGCCATCTGCTGCGCTTTCATGATGTCTGCGTCCAGCGGATCGTGCCGCAAGCCGGGCTCGTGTGACAGCCTCCAGAGAATGCGGTAAAGCAGGCCAAAGCGGTTGGGGTCACTGTGAAGAATGACCGCCTGGCAGAGCGTCATGAACTCGGGCGGAACACTGAGCGCTGGCGCTGCCGCGAATTCATCAGGACTGAGGTAGTGAAAGGTGTCGCGCTCGCCGTTGCTGCCAGTGCGGCTGTGTGCACCGAAGAGATCCTGGGTTGACTCGTCGCCGCTGCTCCAGACGATCTGCTCCGGCAACATCTGGCGCGCAATCAGCGCGCGTGACGCACGGCGAAAACCGTCCAGATCGGTCGCACCCTGCAGCGCGACAGGCAGCAACGCCTGGGGAAACAGGTCGTTCGTCAACGGGTCATTCATCACGCCCATGGCAAGCTCCTTTCTTCACAGCCTGACACGGATAGTGCGCCCACGTCATTGCGCGCAGCTGTAGGCAAACTGGCCGATGCAGCAGTGGCCATCAGCCCGATTTGTGCAGGACGAAACACAAGGGGAACCGTTGTCGCGGCCTCTTCATCAGGCGGGGGCATGTCAAACAGGCCGCGCTGAACGGGTGCCTCGCGCAGCAGCCGCGGCAGGTTTGTGGCGTCAAGCGCCGCGCCGGGATGGTGATCTGGCAACAGCACAAAAGGCATGACCTTTTTCAAGGGCACGTTCAGCCGGAGCATATCGTCGCTGCGCACATGGCGCACGCGGCGCGCCTGCAAGATGCGCTCAACCGCCTTGACGCCAAGACCCGGGATGCGCAGCAACATCTCGCGCGGTGCCCGGTTAAGGTCCACCGGAAAGCGCGCGCGATTGGCCAATGCCCATGCCAGCTTTGGGTCGTGCTCCAGCGACAGCATGCCGCTGCCGGCAGGGCGGTCGCCGCCAGTGGCCATCGGCACGATTTCGTCATGGCTAAAGCCATAAAACCGCATCAGCCAGTCAGCCTGATAAAGCCGGTGCTCGCGCAGCAGCGGCGCCTGCATCAGCGGCAGGCGAAGGGATGCATCAGGTATGGGACTGAAGGCCGAGTAATACACCCGCCGCATGCGGAAAGTGCCGTAGAGCGAGGCCGAGGCATGAAGAATGGTGCTGTCGTTCGCACCATCGGCACCCACAATCATCTGGGTGCTCTGGCCGGCAGGCGCAAAACGCGGCGCGATGGCACGGCCGGCCTTGCGCGACTGCGGCAGCGAGATGACCTTGCTGCCTTGGTCGGCAGCGGCCTGCCTGGCATCATCAATGTGCACGCGCAGGCGCGCCATGGACCGGCGTATGGCCGGCGCGTTTTTTTCAGGCGCCAGCGCCTGCAGGCTGTCCTGTGTCGGCAGCTCGATGTTGATGCTGAGGCGGTCTGCATACCTGCCGGCGCTGGCCAGAAGTTCAGGCGACGCATCAGGAATGGTCTTGAGGTGGATGTAACCGCGAAAGTCGTGGTCTTCACGCAGCCTGCGCGCCACCTCCACCACCTGCTCCATGGTGTAGTCGGGGCTCTGGATGATGCCGCTTGAGAGAAACAGCCCCTCGATGCAGTTGCGGCGATAGAAGTCGAGCGTCAGGCTGACGACTTCATCGACCGTAAAACGCGCCCTGGCCACATTGCTGCTGACGCGGTTGACGCAGTACAGGCAGTCGTAGGTGCAGAAGTTGGTCAGCAGGATCTTGAGCAGCGAGATGCAGCGGCCATCGGGCGCATAGCTGTGGCAGATGCCGGAGCCTTCAGTAGAGCCAATGCCCTTGCCGCCCATCGAATGGCGCTTGGACGTGCCGCTGGACGCGCAGGAGGCATCGTATTTGGCGGCGTCTGCCAGGATCGCGAGTTTGCGCTGGATGGTTTCCATGGACACTGTATGAATATACAGCACTCGACAGGGATAGCTGTATTTATTTACAGCTTTTTTGCGTATTTATGCTTTTGGCTTTTGATCTCGTTGCGCTTTTTTGGCTCTCACCTCGATGCCCAGATACATCAGGGCCGCAACCGCCAGGGGTGCAACGTAATAAATCAAACGGTAGACCACCAGCGCAGCCAGCAGGTCTGGCCGGGACATCTGGTGAGACAGCATGGCGACAAAGACCGCCTCCAGCACGCCCAACCCGGCCGGGATGTGGGTGATCACACCCGCAATTGCCGCCAGCAGCAATACGCCCACCACCATGGTGAACTCGACACGGTGCTGCAACAGGATAAAAACAATGCCGGACATGATCAGCCAGTTGCCGGCGCCCATCAGCAATTGCAGACTGGCCAAACCCGCCGACGGCAGCTCAATGGTGTGGCCGCGCACATCAAACCGGCGACGGCCAGGAAATGCGCAGGCGCCCAGGTAGGCAGCGGCAACGCCCAGCAAGGCGAGACCGCCCAGGCGTAACTCCGGGCCATGGACGCCCCAACTTTGCGGCAGGGTGGGTGGCTTGATGCTGAACACCAGGCCCGCCAGAAAGATGTAGCCCATCCAGTTGGTGAGCATGCTGATCGTCATGACACGCGTGATCACGCCGATCTTGAGGCCGAGGCGCGAATAGAGGCGGTAACGCATGGCCACGCCCCCGACCAGCGAGCCCAGGTTCAGGTTGAACACATAACTTACAAAAGTGGTGGCCATCACCGTTCGCGTGTCCAGCCTGTGGCCCGTGTACCGACGGCCCAGCAGGTCGAAGCAGCTGTAAAGCGTGAAGCTGGCAGCCACCAGCAGCAGGGCGCCCCAAGTGGCGCTGACCGGGTAGTTCTCCAGCGCGATGCGGACTGCGGGCCATTCAATGCGTCTGGCCCGGGATACGAGCAGGCCAGCCACCACCAGGATGAATGTCCAACTTGCCATGCGTTTTACCCAAGGCCACCATGCGCGGCCTGTCCTGGCGGCTTCTGCGGGAGGGCTTACGGGAATGGCCTGCACGACGTCCACCGTTGCCTCATGCGGGATCTGCCTTGGCAACGTTATCCGCGCCTGTGCTTTGAATCCTGGCGCGGTCTTCTTCCTGCCTGGCCTTCACAAGCGCCGGTGTGATGCGCGGCGCATGCGCCGGCAACCAGCTTGCCCATGCCGGGTAGCGGCGCAGCAAGTGAAAGACAAGAAAGCTGCGAAGTGAAAACCACCAGCGCGAAGCTTCCAGCTCATCGGCCCTGATCTGCTTGCAGCTGTGCGCCATCAGGTGATCCAGGCGCTCCGTCAGATGTTCGTTAAAAGCACGGTCACGGATGATCACATTGGCCTCAAGATTGAGCGACAGGCTGAGCGGATCCAGGTTGCTGGAACCCACCGTTGCCCATTCACCGTCGGATACAGCCACCTTGCCATGCAAGGGTCGCTCGCAATATTCATAGATGCGTACACCCGCCTTGATCAGGTGGTGGTACAGCATGCTGGCGGCTGTCTTCACAATCGGCATGTCGGGCTCGCCCTGCAATATCAGGCGTACGTCGACGCCACGGCGCGCAGCGCGGCGCATTTCCTTGATGAGCCGGTAACCGGGGAAGAAATAGGCATTCGCAATGACCACCCGCTCACGCGCGGCGCGTATCGCGATGCGGTAGTGGCGCTCAATGTCGTTGGTGTGCTTGCGATTGTCCCGGGTGACAAAAATAGCGGCTGCCCGGCCCGCAACTGGCGCTGGATCAGCCGAAGGGGCTTTGCCGCTTGAGAACCGGTCATGCCATGGCGCCGCCTGCACACCCTGTGCATTGCGCTGGCCGGCGGCAAGCGCCCGGTGCGTGAAGTCGTGAATCGTACGGACGATGGGGCCTTCAATTTCAACCGAATAATCCTGCTTGGCCTGGGGGCCAAAGTCTGCAAGATGGTCGGCTGAATAATTGATGCCGCCGACAAAAGCGCGGCGGCCATCGACCACCACGATCTTGCGGTGCATGCGCCTGAGCACATTGGTACGCCAGCCCATCACCGGGGTGCCAGGGTCAAAAACGTGGACACGAATGCCGGCGTCAATCAGGGTGGAGATAAATGCATTGGAAAGATCTGGCGAGCCGAAGCCGTCAATCGTCACATCGACCTGGGCGCCGTTGGCTGCCGCCTGGAGCAGCGCCACGTGGAGCTGCTTGCCCACCTTGTCCTCGAACAGGATGAAGGTTTCCAGCACGACTTCGCGTTCAGCGGCAGCAATGCATTCAAATACACGCGGAAAAAATCCTTCACCGTTTTCAAGCAAGGTGAATTTGTTGCCTTCAATCCATCTCACGATTTGCCCCCCTATTCCCGCTAGATTTCAATTTCTGCAGCAAGCGGCGCGTGATCGGACAGATGCGACCATGGCTTGTTGGGCAGAACCATCGGTGAATGGCCAATCGCGTTACGCACATAAATACGGTCAAGCCGCAAAAGAGGAAAGCGCGCTGGAAAGGTCCTTGCCGGGTGCCCGTTGGCCTGTACAAACACTTCGTGCAGCCCCGCGCCCTCGGACAATTGCCGGCTTGCACGGTGACGCCAGTCGTTAAAGTCACCGGCAACGACAAGCGGCGCTGCAGCCGGTACGGCCGTCCCGGCCAGCTTGCAGAGTTTTTCCATCTGCTGGGTGCGGTGTGCCTCAGTCAGGCTCAGGTGCACGCAGATGGCATGAATGTTCAGGCTCCGGCCGGGTATCTGCAGCTCGCAATGCAAAAGGCCGCGCCGCTCAGGCCCGCTGATGGAGACATCATGGTTTTCAAAACGCACGATGGGGAACTTGGACATGATGGCGTTGCCATGATCGCCATGTGTGTACACAGCGTTACGGCCATAGGCAAACTGCGGCCAGATGCTGTCGGCAAGGAATTCGTAGTGGGGTGTATCAGGGTAGTTGTCGAACTTGTCCTGGTGCTTGGCGTGACTGCCGGTCACTTCCTGCAGGAACACCACATCAGCCCCCACTGTTCGCACCGCCTCACGCAATTCGGGAAGTATGAATTTGCGATTGAAGAAGGTAAAGCCCTTGTGGATGTTGACCGTCAACACCTTCAACGAGAACGTCATGGCCGCCGTGGCCAGGGCTTGCGTGGTCTCGGAAATCACATCCGCGTCTGCAAGCGGCGGCACGGCTGCTGGAATTTCTTCAGGAACAATGACAAGTGACGAGGGTGTGGGCATAAGCAGGTTGCAAGGGCGTCGGATAAAGACGCCAGCGTTGTGGGATCAACGGATTAAAACAAATCAGATCACAGGATCTGCTGACAAGGCCAATTGTTCTACCAGCCCCCCGCTGCCGCTGTAGGACCACAAGCTAAGTTGCTGTCTGCGCACTTGAAGGCAATAAGTCACGACAAGGGCTGGAGACCTTGCTCTGGCGTTGTTTTTCAGATATCTGCCGGGTGCGCCGTCCTACGCCTGTGTGCGCAGGATACCGATAACCGGCCATGGCCCTTCACGCCTAAATTGAAAGTAACCAGCCCGGATCTGGTCTGGCCTCTGAATCTTGTGCCTTGTTTTGGCACTACTTCAGCCCGTTGGTAAAGGGACACTGATTCGTTCAGATCCCAAAGTCTCTCAAGGAGTCAAAAATGAAAAATTTCTCAATGCGATCCATTCCTGCTGCAATCGCCCTCACTGCCGCGATGGCCATGTCAGCACATGCCCAGGTTGGACTCGGCATAGGCGGCGGCGTTGGCGTTAACGCTGGCGTTGGTATTGGCGCCGGCAGCTCGTCTTCAGGCGTGGGTACGGGTGTGCGCACCGGTGTGAACGCCAACATTGGCGGTGATGCACGCTCCAATGCAGGCAACAGCAATGCCGCAACCAATGGCTCTGCTGAAGCCGGCCTCAACGCTGGCACGAACGCCAACGTGAACACTGGTGCCGCAACCAGCTCTGCAGCCCGTGCCGGTGCCCGTACCTCTGCCGCTGTAGAAGGCTCCGCGAATTCCGTGAGCGGTACGACAAAACGTGCAGCGCGGCGTGCCGTCCATACTGGTGGTGACGTGGCGGCCCGCGCCGGTGGCACGGTTCGTGGCAGCGTGCCGTCCTCCGCAGGCGTGTCCGCAGGTGCGTCTGCAAATGCACAGGGCAATGTTGGTGGCCAGGCCAACTAAAGCCTGAGCGCGCGGGCTTTTCAGGGGCGCATTGCAAGGCAGTGCGTCCTACAACACAAAAGCCGTATTACCGATGTATCGAGACTGGCTACGACGCTAAATTAGTTACGTGCGGTCACTCAAGTCGGAGACCTTAGAAAAATAAGTCTCCACTTGATTTTCTGAACCAGATTCAATCCAAAGTCAATTCAAAGGAAATAGAAATGAACAAGTCAACAATGTCCGTCCTCCTCGCAGCCATGATGGCCGTGTCCGGTTTTGCAGCGGCACAAACCACCGACGTGAAATCCGGCACCCAGGGTGGCGCAGGCCCAACCGGTGCAAGCGGCATGGGTGACAACGGTGCGTCCGTGAAGTCACGCGCTGAGGTAAAAGCTGAAGCGATGCCGCAAAAGTCTGGCGTTGCCACTGGTTCAGGCACAGCCCGTTCCAACAATCCAAACACCATGAACACCAATGAAGGCGGTGCCATGAAAAAGCCCAAACTGACGGCCGAAGAGCGCAAGGCACAGCGCGCGGAAGCACGCGCTGCACGCCAGGCACGCATGTCAGGCAATGCAGGCAACACGCCAATGAAAGAAGGCAAGTCTTCCAATTAACACGTCAGACAAGTTGACGACATGTCGTCAACTTGCAAGCGGAATAAAAAGTCCCGGCTCAACAGAGCGGGACTTTTTGCTTTGGGAATAGCTTTTTTTTTCGCGAGCCATTGAAGCCAAAATCTGCCAATTTCCTTATTTCGTGCGCGACCTCTCAAACCTGGTGATTTGCGGCCGTCCTTGTATGCATCTCCCGCAAGATTCTCAACAAGCGGCAAGACCTCGTCTCCCCTCATGAGCGAAGGTCATCGAGGACTCATGAAACGTTCGTAAAAAGCCCGATGCGCGAGAACAGCCGGCATCTGGCTTTTGCGGATTTTGATCATCGACACAGTTGGGAACGGCTTGCACCGCAAAAGCCGATTTTTGAAAGACCCCTTCACCGCTTCGGCACTGAATTCTGAATCGCTGCAGCCATAACCCCGCCGTCAGGGGCAGGGTTATGCTGTCACTCCATCACCAAAGGGAATTCCATGCCACGCCAGCTGCTAGCCGAATCTGACATTCATCCCGAAATTCGCAACCGGATTGCGAACTGGCACGAAACCGTCGTGAAAGAAGCCACAAAAGCCATTGCTGCCAGCGATGTTGTTGTCATCGGCATGCGGATCAACCCCTTCGTCAAGAGAGCCCGCAAGGCACTGGGCACCGCGGGCATTCCTTTTCAATACCTTGAATACGGCAGCTACTTGAGCATGTGGCGCGAACGCACCGCATTGAAAATGTGGACTGGCTGGCCCACACTGCCCATGATTTTTGTCAAAGGCACTCTGATCGGCGGTGCGACGGATCTTGAAAAACTCATCGCCAGCGGTGAGCTGAAAACCCTTCTCGCCAAATAAAAACGCACCGCCTGCTCAAGACAGACGGTGCGCCGTGGGGTTTTCAGGGCACTCACGCCCTGCAAGGCCTAGCCCTTGTGCTGACCGGTGCCACGAGGGCCGCCAGGACCGCCAGGACCGCCATGATGACCAGGGCCGCCACGGTGTTTGGCATGCTCGGTATCAAAGACCTTTTGCTGCTCGGGCGTGAGCGCTGCATAAAAAGTCTTGGTGGCTTCACCGCGCTTGTCCATCGCAGCACTCATGGCCGCCATGCGCTGGCCATGCAGCTCCTTCATCTTGTCGATGCGCTGCGGTGTGGTCAGCTTGTCGAACTCGGCACGCTGTTCAGGCGTGGGGCGTGCGCCGTGCGCAGGAGGCTGCATGGCTGCGGTGTAAGCCGCCCATGCGCCTTCCTGTGCCGGCGTGATTTTCAATTTGGCCTTCATGTCGGCCTGGCGCCTGGCAATAAAGGCCTGCATTTTGGCGGGATCATGACGGCCCATGTGGTCACCGGGAGGGCCCGCTGGTTTGCCTGCAGCCGCAGGGCCGGCAGGTGGCGCAGCAGGAGCACCCTGTGCCATGGCGCTGGCGCCCACAGTGGCCAGCAGGCCGGCGAGCACAAAGCTGTTGAGGGCAGAAGACTTGATTGCGAATTTCATGGAATGCTTCCTTTCGAGGGGTTCCTCGTTTCAAGCCTGATATCCGGAATTGGCTTCAGGTTGGATGCAAGTGTGGGCGTCGCGTGTAACGCGGCCATTACCCGGTCGTGATGGTTTGTAAAGTTGCATGAAAAAACAGTGCGGCGGGCTGTGCTCCCGGTCCACCACCGCGCCATCCATTTGATACAGTGGGCCATTGACCGCAGCGCGCGCTGGATGCCAAACCCGGCTGCAAACCATGTGCTGATTTGCGTCAGCAACCATCAAAAATCCGGCCCTGTTTGTTGACCAGCCATTGCAGCGCTTTCCATTTCTTATTTTCAAAGGTTTTTGTGTTTAAAAACGTGATGGTGTATCGCCTCGGGGCCACGTGGTCCCTGTCCCTTGCGCAACTCGAAGAACAACTCCAGGCAGCTGCATTTGCAGAGTGCGGCCTGACGCAGGAAAAATCCGTCGGCTGGGTGCCGCCCCGCGGCCAGGTGCACGGACCGCTGGTTGAGTCCGTCGGTAACCAGCTCATCCTGAAATTGATGATGGAAAGCAAGGCGGTGCCTGGCTCGGTCATCACCCGCAAGGTCAAGGAGCATGTTGCGCACATCGAAGCCAGCACCGGCCGCAAACCGGGCAAAAAGGAAGTGCGCGAATTAAAGGACAACATGCGGCTGGAACTGCTGCCCATGGCATTCACCAAACAGTCGAGTGTGAGTGTGTGGATAGATCCAGCTGCCGGCACGCTGGTGATTGATGCCGGCAGCCAGACCAAGGCCGATGAGGTACTGACATGTCTCGCAAAATCGGTCGACGGTATGGGCGCCGTGCCGCTGCAGACAACACAATCGCCGGTGGCGGCGATGTCGGACTGGCTGCTGAGCCAGGACCCGCCCGCCGGCTTCACGATTGACCGCGAATGCGAGCTCAAGGCCGGTGATGATTCAAAAGCCGTCGTGCGTTACTCACACCACGCGCTGGATATCGAGGAAGTGCAGCAGCACATCACCCAGGGCAAGCTGCCCACGCGGCTGGCCATGACGTGGGAAGGCCGGCTCTCGTTTGTGTTGACCGAGGGCCTGCAACTCAAGAAGCTCTCGTTTGTGGAAGGCGTGTTTGAAGAAGACAGCACCGCCAGCAAGGAAGACCGCTTTGACGCGGACGCTGCCATCGCCACCGGCGAGATACGCAAGCTGATTCCGGATTTGCTGCTTGCACTGGGTGGGGAAATGAAAATTGGCACCGACGCAGGGGTGCCGGCCGGCTTGGCAAACACCGGGCTTGAGCCCGCGTTTTAAACGTATCAATGGTTGCCGCTGAGCAGTTCTTCAAAGAGCTGTTCACCGCCGACCTGCCCGCCCTTGAGCATCAGCTCCATACCGTCCAGCGATGCAACATCACTGTGCAGCCGGCACAAGGCTACGCCAGGTGCAAGCTGTGCCATGTAAGACAGGCCCCAGGCATCAAGCGCCTGCACCGCGTGGCTGGACGTGTCCCCACCCGCAATGCCCAGCCGTTTGACCGGGGTGAGGTGCAGTACCTGCGCCAGCAAGTCACCACCCGCCTGGGCGAGCACGCGTCCGTTCAAACTCAATGACGCAGAAACTTCGCGGGTTGAAGTGCAAACCATGACATGCCTGCCCTGGCCCAGTTGCGCTGCGATCTGCCCGGCCATCCGTGAACGGTAACCGCTGTCCTGCGCAAGCTGTGACGCATCGAGCAATACCTTGTCATAGGAAACGGCGGCCTGAACCTGACGTGCGGTCATGGGTGACAAGCTGCCGGCCAGCATCAGGACGGGGCCTTCTGCCGGACCCATTTTTGCCTCATTGGCAGCACTGCCGCCGCCCCAATGAGCGGCCAGTGCCTGCACGACACTGCTTGCACCCACCGCCAGCAGGCGTTGCTGCAGCGCCCTCTGCCAGACCAGCCGGCCCACAACAGCCAGGTCGCTTACCTGGGCAACATCGAAGAGCACGGCGTCCGGCTGTTGCGCCAGCAGGGCCTCCAGTTGTTGGTCAAGCTGTGGGGCCGGGCGGCCATAGTCCGGGCAGTGAACGGCATCAACGCGCCTCAGGCCCTGCTGCTGCAAGTGCAGGCGCAGATCCGCCTCGGCCATGGGTGTGACCGGGTGCCGCCGCATGGTGGGGTGCCTGTCTATGCGGTATATGCCGTCGCCCGCTGCGGCGAACAGGTGACTGAAGACGCAGTATCGGCGCAGGTTGGGCTGGCCGCCCAGGATGGGGACAAACGTGTTGCCAGCGTAAGGCTGCAGGAGGCGTATGGCCGCGCCTATGCTGCCGATGTGCGGTGCGCTGTCGAAAGTCGAGCAGGTCTTGTAGTGCGTCACCGGCACCTTGAGCGATGCGAAGAACTCGCCGACGGGCATCAGTTCGACCTGCATTTCCGCAGGTGACATGGCACGCGCCGCACCGGCAATGCCCAGGCAGTCCAGTGCTCCAGCCTCTTTTAAATGAGCGTCGCCTGGAAGCCCCAGGAACAACATCGTGCGCAAGCCGGCTCGCGCAGCGGTTGCCAGCGTATCCGTGGCGCCCGTGAAGTCATCGCCATAAAAGGCAATTTTCAGCGTGCCATCAACAGCCATCGTCACTTGCCAAAAAAGGCCAGCGCCGCCGCCAGCTCCGGCGCTTCGTGCGCGCGTTCAGCCAAGGCAACGCCTTCACGCGCCGCAGCCCAGGCCTGGCGAATACTGGCGACACCTGCAGCAGGCCCCTGGGGATGCGCGAGGATGCCGCCACCAGACATGAACAGCAGGTTGTCGTTCTTGACGGCCGACCACGTCGCAGGCACCGTTCCCGCCCACTGGCCTGAAGAAAAAGCCGGCATGACGCAGTCATCGAGCCCGTCGGCAAGCGGCGTGTAGCAGTCATGCGCCGACTCACTCACCTCTTCATCTGCCTGCGAGAACTTGCCCTGCAGACCGTGCACATGCATGTGGTCGACACCCGCCAGCCGCCACAGGGTTTGATAGGCCTGGAAGGACATGCCCAGCAGCGGATGGCGCGACAGTGCGCCGTAGCCGTTGCGGTGGCCGTGAATCGCCAATCCGGTGTGCCGGCGAAGCGTCTGCATGCCGGAATGGCCGCACCAGTTGAGACTGGCCATGACGCAGGAACCACCTTCGCGCGCCACCAGGTCGGCGTGGCGTTTCATCGCATCGGTTTCATCGGTGATATTGAAGGCCACCATCACGTGTTTGCCGGTACGCTGCTCGTGCTCACGCACAGCGGCCATGACGGCCGGGACGCGTTGCGCCAGAGGTGCGTGCACAGGATCTGCACACACTTCATCGTCCTTGATGAAATCCACACCCGCCGCGCAAAGCCGTGCGACAAGCCCGGCTGTTTGTGCAGCGGAAAACCCGACGTTGGGTTTGATGATGGTGCCGACCAGCGCGCCGGAAGCGACACCCGTCACCGTGCGCGTACCGGCAATGCCCATGCGCGGCATCTCGAATTGCGCACGGTAGGCAGCCGGCAGCTTCATGCTTTCAAGGCGGAGCCCGCTTGTTTCTCCAAGGTCGTAAAGGTTGCCGGACACTGTTGCCGCGAGCGTCGGCAGGTTGGCGCCGACATTGGCGACCGGGAACGAGATGCGGACGCGCGCACGTCGCCAGGGGCCAGGCGTATGGCGACGCTCGAGTAACGCATTCGGCAGGCTGGGCGTTGCAACGGCTTCCAGCTCGTCGATCTGCTCGACGGTGGCGCGCGCCCGCCTGCGCAGTTCATCCGTCTCGCCTTCAACACGCGTGAAGGTGCCGCACGATTGCTCGCCCGCCATCACTTCCGCAACCTTTGCAGGCTCCAGCGGCGTTTCAATCAGGTAGGTGGCTTCAAAGCGGTCAGCGTTCATGCGGGTTTTTAAAGTTTGCTCAGGTCGGGGAAAGGACGCACGGGCTCAGTGCCGTCCCAGCCTTCAGACGACTGGCGTATCAGGTCAAACATCCTGCCCTTGGGGCCGGCGACTTCGGACAACTCGATCACGGTACCCGGGTGGTATTCGGTATCAAAATAAATGAAGCGGCCTTTTTCACCGACCTCACCGCTCATCACAGGTTTGAAACCGTCTCTCAACAGGCGCTCCAGATCCGCGTCGTAGTTGCTGGTCCAGTACGCGACATGCTGCAGGCCTGTGTTGCCGGCTTTCAGAAAGTCGCGGTACATCGAAGGCACGTCATTGCGTGTCTGTATCAGTTCAACCTGGACAAACCCCGAGTTGGCCAGGGCCACCGAGTTGTGCGGCTCATGCGACTCACCGCGGTAGGTGTAGTTCCTGATCGGCACCTTGGGGTTGTAAAACCAGGGGCCGACGCCCAGCGTCTTGCTCCAGTAGTCCATGGCGGCTTCGATGTCGGGCACAACGTAGCCCAGCTGACGGATCTCGCCAAAAAATTTGCTCATTGTTTTTGCTCCAGTAGGGCGTGTTGGTGATCGATTTAAATTTTGAGAAAACCGGTCGAGAACCACGGGATCGCAGCGACCAGGATCAGTCCGGCCAGCAATGCGCCAAAGTAACCCCAGATGTACTTGATGCCTTCGTCCGGGTCGACCTTGCTGACAGCGCACGCACCGTAGTAGCCGACACCGAAGGGCGGCGCAAACAGGCCGATGCCCATCGCAAAAATCACGACCATCGCATAGTGCACCTCATGCACGCCGACCATGCGCGCAATGGGGAACAGCAGTGGCCCGAACAATACGATGGCGGGAATGCCTTCGAGCACGCTGCCGAGAATGATGAATGCGACGATGGATACCGCCAGGAAACCCCATGCGCCGCCAGGCAAGCTGCTCATGATGCGGGCGAGGTCCTGTGAAAATCCCGATTGCGTGAGTCCCCAGGCCATGGCCGTTGCGCAGCCGATGATGAACATGATGGCGCCGGTCAAGGACGCGGTTTCAATCAGCATGGGCATCAGGCGGCGCCACGGAAACTGGCGGTAAATCAGCAGGCCGGCCAGCACCGAATAGACGATGCCGATGGTCGAGACTTCCGTGGCAGTCGCCACGCCTTCGACCACGGCCGCACGAATCACAAACGGCAGGATGATGGCCGGCAGCGCAATCAGGAGCAGGCGGCCGATTTCACGCTTGCTGTAGCGCGCCACGCCGCTCAGGTCTTCCTTGCGATAACGCCACCAGACGACGGCGCACAGGGCAGCGCCCAACACCACGGCCGGCAACAAACCGCCAGTAAACAGCGCGGCAATCGATACGCCGGTAACCGAGCCAATCGTGATGAGCACAATCGATGGCGGAATCGTTTCGGTCTGCGCACCGGTGGCCGACAGCAGGGCGACCAGGTCGCCAGGCTTGGCGCCGCGCTTTTTCATCTCGGGGAACAACACCGGCGCAATCGCTGCCATGTCGGCAATCTTGGAGCCCGAAATACCCGAGACCAGGTACATCGCGCCAATCAGCACATAGCTCAGGCCGCCGCGCACATGGCCCAGCAGGCTGGCCAGAAACTGGATCATGGCCCTGGCCATGCCGGTCATCTCGATCAGCGCACCCAGAAAAATGAACAGCGGTACCGCCAGCAAGATCATGTGCGACATGCCTTCGTCCATGCGGCCGACCATGACCAGCATCGGCGTCGAAGTGGTGAGTGCCAGGTAGCCGAATGTGGCCAGCGCAAAAGAGAATGCGATCGGGACCCCGGACAGCACAGTGCCCGCGACGATCAGCACGAAGAAGATGATCAGGTTGGCTTTGCCCAGCGGCTGCAACACCGGCTGTGCAAACCAGAACAGCGCCACGATGGCGGCTGTACCCGCAAGCGCAATGCCGATCTGCCTGGAACTGCTGATGCGCAGCAAACGCAGCGCCGCCACGATGACCATCAGTCCCATGCCGACGGGAATGGCACCGGCGCGCCAGGCGTTGTTGACTTCCATTGCCGCGGTGACGATGAAACTTTCTTCATAGGCGTATTCCCATGCCGGGTACATCACCAGCACAAGGAAAGCCAGGGCCGCCGTGATCGCAAATGTGTCGAGGAGCGCGCGCGCGCCGGGCCTGACGTTGTTGACCAGTGCCGTCATGCGCATATGTTCGCCACGGCGCAGGGCAACCACTGCGCCCAGCATTGACAGCCACAGGAACATGATTGATGCGAGCTCGTCCGACCAGACCAGCGGCGAATGAAACACGTAACGTGACACCACGCCGGCAAACAGCACGCAGATCTCGGCGACCAGAAGGATGGATGCGACGATCTCGACCACACGACCAAGGCCGCGGTCCACCGTGTGCGCAAGACCGCTCAGGGCGTTGGCTGGCGTAGCGCTGGCGTTCAGCGGTTCAGCGGATACGTGCGACATGAGGGATGGCTCCGGAATCGGGTGAGATGATGGTTGCCGACACGGCGTTAACGCAGGACGGGTGGGCGACGGTCAGCGCGGCGGGGTTTCATTCGCCGCGCTGTGTACAAACAAATGTCAGGCCAGCTTGCCGACCGATTGTTCGAGGAGGCCCCAGGCCTCGGCGCCAAAACGTTCTTTCCATTCGCTGTAAAAGCCGGCTTCACGCAGCTTGGCGCGGAAGGTGTCGGACTGCGGACGGTTGATGGCCAGCCCCTTCGATTGCAAATCAGTCACAACGGTTTCATTGAGCTTCCTGATGTCTTCGCGCTGCTGCAGGCCGGCCTCGTTGATGGCACGCGCGACGATGGTCTTGAGGTCTGCCGGCAGGCGCTCCCATGCGCGACCGTTGGCGATGAACCAGTAGCCGTCCCAGATGTGGTTGGTCAGCGAACAGAACTTTTGCACTTCGTAGAGCTTGGCGACCTGAATGATGGGCAGCGGGTTTTCCTGAGCATCCACAATTTTGGTCTGCAGCGACGAATACACCTCGCTGAACTGCAGGCTGGCCGGCGCGGCGCCCAGACCCTTGAACATGGAAATCGACAGCGGGCTCACGGGCACGCGGATCTTCAGGCCATCCATGTCTTTTGCATTCGTGACCGGCGCCTTGCTGCTGGTGGTCTGGCGAAACCCGTTGTCCCACATCTTTTCAAATGCATAGAGGCGTGACTTGCTGATGGCTTCCCGCACATGCGCGCCCAGCTTGCCGTCCATGGCGCCCCAGACCTGGTTGTAGTCACTGAAGGCAAAACCTACGGCGTTGATGGCGGCCACCGGTACCAGCGTGGCGATGACCAGTGCCGATGGCGTGAAGAACTCAATGCCGCCAGACCGCACCTGCGCCAGCATGTCTGTGTCGCCGCCCAGCTGGTTGTTGGGGAATATCTTGATTTCGACGCGACCGTTGGTTTCCTTCAGGATGCGGTCGGCAGCCTGCTGGGCGCGAATGTTCAGCGGGTGGGTAACAGGCAGGTTGTTGCCGTACTTGTATGAAAACTCCGCAGCTTTTGCCATGGATGGCAGCGCGGCGCCTATTCCCGCAGCTGATACGGCAGACAGGGTGCGCAGGACGCTGCGGCGGGTGATGGCTGTAGTGACGGTCATGGGTTTGTCTCCAGTTTTATTTTGATGCGTTTTGATGCATCATTGGGTGAAAAGTGACGCAACGATAGGCGTACGTCGCCTGATGGTCAAACATGAAAAATGATGGGTTTTGATGTATGAGGGTTATCCCTGATGTGACAGAAGGTCTGCAACAGCGAGCGCGGGTGGCTGATATTGCGAAGGTCGCGAAGGTATCAACCGCCACGGTGGACAGGGTGCTGAACCACCGCCCCGGCGTGCGTGATGCTACTGCGCAAAAAGTGCTCAAGGCCGCAGCGGAACTCGACTATCTGCCGGAAACCGGGCTCTATGCTGCGCTTGCCGCACAGCCCATGCGCCTGACGTTTTTGCTGCCCGACGGTGGCAACCGTTTTATTCGCATGCTGGGTGACACCGTTGGTTACTCACATGAGCACCTGGTGCCTTTCAACGTCAAATGCCGCACCGAGTTGTTTGAAAGTTTCAACCCGCAACAACTGGCCACAAGCCTGCTGCGCCTGGGACAGCGCTGCGATGGCATCGCCTTCATGGCGCTCGAGCATCCCGCCGTGCGCGAGGCAGTGAGCGTGCTGGCGGACAAAGGCGTACCGGCCATCACGCTGATCTCGGATTTGTCGGGCTCGCAACGTGCCGGTTATGTGGGCCTCGACAACCGCGCGGCAGGGCGCACGGCGGGTTATCTGGTCGGCCGCTTCATCGGCTCGACGCGCGCAGCCAAGGTGGCATTGATTGCGGGCTCACTCAGCTACCGCGCGCACGAAGAACGTGAGGCCGGCTTCCTGCATGTGATTGAAGAGATGTTTCCCGCGCTGCAGGTGGTGGGCTTGCGCGAAGGCCAGGACGATGCGCAAAAGAATTACGAGCAGACCAGAACGCTGCTGGAGCAATACCCCGACCTGGGAGGCATCTACAACATCGGAGGCGCATCTGACGGCGTGGCACGGGCATTGAAGGAAATGGGGCGTGAGCACAAGGTTGTTTTCATAGGTCACGGCCTGACACCCGACACACGCGCCATGCTGATCGACGGCAGCATGGATGCCGTCATCACACAAAGCCCGCAGACCGCGATGATGAGTTGCGTGCGTATGTTCACCAATATCCGCGACAAGCGCGAGCTGATGAGCGGGGTTGATGCCGTACGCAGTCAGGTGATATTCAGGGAAAACCTGCCCTGACCCCTGTCCACCCCTGTCCAGGCTCACTGCGTGTAGCCTGTTCTCCCCTTGCAGGGGACGGGCCTGCGGCCTGGCAAAGCCAGTTCCGCGGGGAGATGGATGCACCCCTATCGGCACTCACTTCGTGTAGTGCCTTTTCCCCTTGAAGGGGACGGGGCCTGCGGCCTGGCAAAGCCAGTTCCGCGGCCCCGCTTGAAGGGTAAAGCGAGGGTTAATTACAGCTAATTGACCGGGGTCATTTGCCATGAGTGCGCTGCGTGCCTACAATGGATCAGCTTGTCGGGGTGCCAGGATTTTCCGTAAGGGATATCGAGGCTGAGATCGCAAATGCGAGACCCGCTGAACCTGATCGGGATTATCCCCGCGTAGGGAACAACGCAATTGGCTCCGGCACTCCGCCCGCCCTTCACCCCAGGGGCCTTCATGGCAGATCTTCCGGCTCCCCAGCAGGCACCCCACCTCTGGAAACCAGGAGAACAACGCCATGGCCAAAACCCGTCTTACTGTCGACACCGCTGACCTCACCGGTCGCATCACGCGCACGCCTTTCCCGGGCTCCGCAAAGATCTACATCCAGGGCTCGCGCCCGGATATCCGTGTGCCGTTCCGCGAGGTGGCGCTGACCGACACGCTGGTGGCGGAAGGCGACCAGACGCGGCGCGAACCCAATCCGCCTATCCGCCTGTTCGACTCATCGGGCATTTACACAGACCCTGCAGCAACCATCGACATCACCCGCGGCCTCTCGCCGCTGCGCGGCGCGTGGATCAACGAGCGCCAGGACACGGAAGCCCTGCCAGGCATCAGCAGTGCTTACGGCCGCGAACGCCTCAACGATCCGGCACTGGCCGCACTGCGCATGAAGCACGCACCCATTCCGCGACGCGCCAAGGCTGGCGCCAATGTTTCGCAAATGCACTACGCCCGCAAAGGCATCATCACCCCGGAGATGGAGTACATCGCCATCCGTGAAAACCTGGTGCGCGCCCAACTGGCAGAACGCCTGGCAACCGAGCGCATGCCCAAGCGCGGCCATTCTTTTGGCGCCTCCATTCCCCAGGAAATCACGGCTGAATTTGTGCGTGACGAAGTGGCACGCGGCCGCGCCGTGATCCCCAACAATATCAACCACCCGGAAAGCGAGCCGATGATCATCGGCCGCAATTTCCTGATCAAGGTCAATGCCAACATCGGCAATTCAGCCGTCACGTCCAGCATTGAAGAAGAAGTCGACAAGCTGGTCTGGTCGATTCGCTGGGGCGCAGACACCGTGATGGACTTGTCCACCGGCGAAAACATCCACGAAACACGCGAGTGGATTTTGCGCAACTCACCCGTGCCGATCGGCACGGTACCGATTTACCAGGCGCTGGAGAAAGTCAACGGCAAGGCCGAAGACCTGACGTGGGAAATCTTCCGCGACACGCTGATCGAACAGGCAGAGCAGGGTGTGGACTACTTCACCATCCACGCCGGTGTACGCCTGGCCTATGTGCCGCTGACAGCCAACCGGCTGACGGGCATCGTCTCGCGCGGCGGCTCCATCATGGCCAAGTGGTGCCTGTCACACCACAAGGAAAGCTTTCTGTACGAGCGCTTCGACGAGATCTGCGAAATCATGAAAGCCTACGACGTGTGCTTCTCGCTCGGCGACGGCCTGCGCCCCGGCTCGATTGCCGACGCCAATGACGAAGCACAGTTTGCCGAGCTGCACACCCTGGGCGAGCTCACGCAGATCGCCTGGAAGCACGATGTACAGGTGATGATTGAAGGCCCTGGCCACGTTCCCCTGCAACTGGTGAAGGAAAACGTCGAGAAGCAGCTCGAAGCCTGTTTTGAAGCACCGTTCTACACGCTCGGCCCGCTGATCACCGATATCTCGCCCGGCTACGACCACATTTCGTCGGCCATGGGCGCGGCCAATATTGGCTGGTACGGCACGGCCATGCTTTGTTATGTCACGCCAAAGGAACATCTGGGTCTGCCCAACCGTGACGACGTCAAGCAGGGCCTGATCGCCTACAAGATTGCAGCGCACGCAGGCGACCTCGCCAAGGGCTACCCGGGTGCGCAGATGTGGGACAACGCGGTCAGCAAGGCACGCTTCGAGTTCCGCTGGGAAGACCAGTTCCGCCTGGCTATTGACCCGGACACGGCCATGGCCTATCACGATGAAACATTGCCCAAGGAAAACGCCAAGGTGGCTCATTTCTGCTCCATGTGCGGCCCCAAATTCTGTTCGATGAAAATATCGCAGGAGGTGCGCGAATTTGCACGCCTCAACCCCTCAACCACGACCCTGGCGCCCGCGCCCGGCGTGATTGCCATCAAGCAGATCGACAGCGGCTTTGAAGATAAGGCCAGGGAGTTCCGAGAAGGTGGCAGCGAGATTTATTCCTGAAAGAGAGCGCGCGGCAAACATGGGCAAACTTCACATCGGCATCGCAGGCGCAGGCCTGGCCGGACGCACACTGGCCTGGCGGTTGCTGCGCGCCGGCTGCCGCGTGAGCCTGTTTGATGCGCGCCAGCGCGACGATGTGAACACAGCCTCGCTCACAGCGGCGGCCATGCTGTCACCACTGGCAGAACTGGCGGTGGCCGATGACGAAGTGTTTGCCATGGGCAACCGCTCCATGGCCTTGTGGCCGGCGTGGATCGCCGAGCTTGAAGCCGAAGGCCATCAGGTTTACTTTCGCAAGCAGGGCACGCTGGTGGTCGCACATGCACAGGACCAGAGTTCGCTGGCGCACTTCACGCGCCTGCTGCAACACAAGCTGCCCGATGCGTCCCGGTCGCTATTGCACCCGCTGGATGCCGCAGCACTCGGCCAGATGGAACCGGCACTGGCCGGCCGCTTCGGCGGAGGCCTGTTCCTGGACGGCGAAGGCCAGCTCGCCAATGACCAGTGGATGGCCGCGCTGGCGCTTGAGATCGACCGGCTGGGCGGCGAGTGGCATGAGAGGCAGATGGTGGAACGCGTCAAGGCGCATCGCATCGTTTGCACAGATGCATCCCACGATGTGGACATTGCCGTCGATGCACGCGGCGTCGGCAGCAAGACGCAGTGGCCACAACTGCGGGGCGTGCGCGGCGAAGTAATGACCGTTGAATGCGCAGGCGTGACCTTGCAGCGGCCGGTTCGCCTGATGCACCCGCGTTACCAGCTCTATGTCGCGCCACGCCCCAACAACCGGTTTGTCGTCGGTGCGACCGAACTGGAGTCTGAAGATACAGGCCCCGTCACGCTGCGCTCCACGCTTGAACTGGGCAGCGCGCTTTACAGCCTGCACCCTGCCTTTGGCGAGGCGCGTGTGTTACGGCTCGCAGCGGCTTTGCGCCCCGCGCTGGACGATCACCGGCCTGCCATCGCCTTTCGCTGCGGGGTATGGCATATCAACGGCCTGTACCGCCATGGCTACCTTTGCGCACCGGCGCTGGTTGACGAGCTTGCCCAAAAACTGCTGACGGAGCCCGTCTTGCACGAAAATGCAAACCATGACGATGTTTGAACTTTCCCTCAACGGCGAACGCGTGACCACCGATGCACCCACGCTGCACGCCCTGCTGCAGTCGCGTGGCTATGACTTCAAGACAGCCTTTGCCTGCGCCATCAACAACGCTTTTGTGCCGCGCCCGCAGTGGCCCACGCGTACACTTCAAAACGGTGACCGAATCGACATAGTCACGCCCATAACAGGCGGTTGAGATGACTACAGCAACATCCCCCATCGCAAACGGCAGCCCCTGGACGGTTGCGGGCACCACACTGAGCAGCCGCTTTTTTCTGGGTACTTCGCATTACCCGTCACCACAAATCCTCAGTGATGCTGTCGTGGCTTCGGGCACCGAAGTATTGACCGTGGGCTTGCGCCGGCTGCAGCCCGAGAGCGGCGGCGGCAACAGCTTCTGGCAACGCGTGCAAGGCATGAAGTGCCACATCCTGCCAAATACAGCAGGCTGCCACAGCGCCGAAGAAGCCATCACGCTGGCGCAGATGGCCCGCGAGATTTTCGGGACCACCTGGATCAAGCTCGAAGTCATCGGTGACGACTACACGCTGCAGCCCGATCCGCAAGCGACGCTCGCAGCAGCGACTGTGCTGGCCAAAGATGGTTTTGCAGTCTTCGCCTACACCACCGATGACCTGGTGATTGCGCAGCGCCTGCACGACGCAGGTTGCGCCGCCGTGATGCCTTGGGCCGCCCCCATAGGCACGGGCCGTGGCCCCATGAACCCCTATGCGCTCGAGACCATGCGCCGCCGCTTGCCGAATGCCGTGCTGGTGGTGGATGCAGGCCTGGGCCGGCCCTCCCATGCGGCGCAGGTGATGGAAATGGGTTTTGATGCCGTGCTGCTCAACACAGCGGTCGCCCAGGCCGGTGACCCGGTACGCATGGCGCGTGCATTTGCCGACGGTATCGCAGCCGGCCGAGCCGCGTATGAATCCACGCCCATGCCTGAGCGTGCTGCAGCGCAGGCCTCCACACCGACCGTAGGCGTTCCTTTCTGGCATTCCCCATGAGCAACGCATTCCCTGAACTGACCGGCCCCATCGGCTTTTACCCGGTCGTGCCCACATCCGAGTGGGTGGAGCGCCTGCTGGGCTGGGGCGTTCGCACCATACAGCTGCGCGCCAAGGCAGCCGACCACACGCCCGACGCGCTGGCTCGTGAAGTCAACGCCGCCGTTGAAGCGGGCCGCAAAATTCCCGGCGCGCAGGTCTTCATCAATGACCATTGGCAGCTGGCGCTGGCGGCCGGGGCGTACGGCGTTCACCTGGGTCAGGAAGACCTGGACATCGCCGACATCAATGCCTTGCGCAATGCGGGCGTGCGGCTGGGACTCAGCACGCACACACCCGCAGAGCTGGCGCGTGCGCATGCCGTGCAGCCGTCTTATCTGGCCATTGGCCCCATCTACCCGACCACGCTCAAGGTCATGCCCTATGAGCCCGTGGGACTGACCCGGCTCAAACTCTGGGTGCCCGACGCAGCGCCTTGCCCCGTGGTGGCCATAGGTGGCATTTCGCTGGCGCTGATGCCCGGCGTGATGGCCTGCGGCGTGGATGGTGTTGCCGTGGTCAGCGCAGTCACGCTTGCCGCAGACCCCCAGCAGGCCGCGCTTGAAGGACTGGAAATCGCCCGGGCCTGACCAGGATCAGGCCCGGCGGTTTCTCAAACGAAGTCTTCTTCCGCACCCAGCTCGCTCACACGCGCTGGCATTTTGGCCTTGCCAAACCAGGACACATAAAGCGCCGGCAGCACCACCAGCGTGAGCAGGGTGGCCGTTATCAGCCCGCCAATCACCACAATGGCCAGCGGCCTCTGCGTCTCGGAGCCGATGTCATGCGACAGCGCCATGGGCAGCAAGCCCAGGGCAGCCAGCATGGCCGTCATCAACACCGTACGCAGGCGCTGCATGGACCCGAGCTTGACGGCATCCATCGCGCTGTGGCCCGCGTTCTGCAGTTGCTGGAAAACCGACAGCATCACCACACCATTGAGCACCGCCTGCCCCGACAGCGCAATAAAGCCGATGGCCGCAGACACGGAAAGCGGAATCGAAAAAATCCACAGCGCCACAAAACCACCAATCAGCGCGAGCGGTACATTGATAAGAATCAGTGCCGCCATCTTGAAGGACTTGAAGGCATCGAACAGCAGCACAAAGATCAGCAGCAGGGATATCGGCACTACCAGCGTCAGGCGCTGCATCGCGCGCTCCTGGTTTTCAAACTCCCCGGACCAGCCGACGGTGTAACCGGTCGGCAGCTTGACGTTGTCAGCCACGCGTTTTTGCATGTCCTTCACTACGGAGCCCATGTCGCGGCCCTTGATGAAGATGCCGATCGCCATGGTGCGGCGACCGGCTTCACGCGCGATATTCATGGCGCCACTGGTTTCACGGATGGTGGCCACGCTGCCAAGCTGCGTGTAACCGCCATCGGGCGTAGGTATCGATACCTGCGGCAAACTCGATATGGCGCGCCGGTTGGCGGGCAGGCGCACGGAGACGGCAAACTTGCGCTCGCCCTCCCAGATCTGGGTGGCCGCCTTGCCGCCAAGCGCGGCCTCGACCACATCCTGGATGTCCTGAACGTTCAGGCCCAGCCGTGCAGCCCGGTCGCGGTCAATGTCGATGACCAGTTGCGGCAGGTCGCCGAGGCGGTCAATCTCGCCGCGCTGCACACCCTGCACCTGTTTGATCTCACGCTGTATCGCTTCTGCAACCCGGCGGAGCTCACCCAGATCATCGCCAGAAACCTTCACGACAATCTGCCCCTTGATCTGCGAGATCGATTCCAGCACGTTGTCCCGGATGGGCTGGGAGAATGCCGGATCAATGCCGGGTATGGCACTGAGCTTGGCGTCCATCTCGTCAATCAGCTGGTCGCGGGTCAGGCCCTTGCGCCATTCTTCCTGCGGCTTCACATCCACAAATATCTCGGCCATGCTCAGGGTCTTGGGGTCGGTGCCGTCCTCCGGCTGACCGGACTTCGATACAGCCGTGCGAACCTCGGGCACGCTGGTCAGCGCCTTGCGCGCCATCAGCAGTATCCTGGCGGCCTCCTCGCTGGAAACACTGGACGGCATGTCGAAGTTGGCCCAAAAAGTCCCTTCATTGAGCTCCGGCAGAAACTCAGAACCCAGCCTCGAAGCGGCGACAAGCGCGAGCGCAAAAACACCAATGGCAATCGCAAACACCGTCCGCCTGCGCGCCAGTGCCCACTCCAGGACAGGCGCATAAAACCGTTTGCAGGCCGCCACCACACGGTTGTCGCCATGCGGCAATTTCTTGCGCAGCATCCAGTAGGCCAGCAGAGGTACCAGGGTGAGGGAAAAAATCAGCGAGCCTATCAGCGCAGTCGTGACGCTGAGCGCCATCGGCTGGAAGATGCGCCCCTCATGGCGCTGCAGCGCAAAGATCGGGATGTGCGCGGCAATGATGATGAGCATGGAGAACAGTGTCGGACGACCCACTTCATTGGCCGCCTCAATGATGACGTTGCGCCGGTCGGAGTCTTTCATGCCCTCTTTTTCTTCCGACAGCCGGTGCATGATGTTTTCAATCACGATCACCGCCCCATCCACAATGATGCCGAAGTCCATGGCGCCCAGGCTCAAGAGATTGGCGGGTACGCCCATGATCTTCAGGCCGAGAAAAGTCGACAGCAGCGCCAGCGGAATGATGACCACCACCGCCAGGCTGGCGCGAATATTGGACAGGAACAGGTAAAGCACCAGGGACACCAGCAGGGCGCCCTCAACCAGGTTCTTGAACACCGTGGTGAGCGTCTTGCCCATCAGCCAGGTGCGGTCGTAGTACGGCAGGATCTGCACGCCCTTGGGCAAGCCCTTGGCATTGAGCTCGGCAATCTTGTCTTTCACACCCTTGAGCACCACGCTGGGGTTCTCGCCTTTGCGCATGATGACGATGCCGGTCACGATGTCGTCATCACCGTCCTGGCCCACAATGCCCAGCCGCGGTACAGCGCCGATCTTTACTTCAGCAATGTCGCGAATCAGGATGGGTGTTGCGCCCCGCGCTGCGACCACGATGCGCCCGATGTCATCGGCAGACTGCAAAAGGCCGATGCCGCGAATCGCGAACTGCTGCTGCCCTTGCGCCACATAACTGCCGCCTGCATTGGAGTTGCCCCGGCCCAGTGCATCAAGCAGGTTCTGGAAGGTGAGTTTGTAGGCGCGCAGTTTGTCGAGGTCGGGCTGGACTTCGTATTGCTTGATGAACCCGCCCATGGCCACGACGTCTGCAACGCCAGGCACCTGGCGCAGGCCACGCTCTATCACCCAGTCTTCCAGCGTGCGAAGCTCCGTCGTGGTTTTGCCGTCGCCCTTGACCCGGTAGCGCATGACTTCGCCAACCGGCGTGGCGTTGGGTGCAATGTTGACCTGCGCACCGGACGGGATGTCAATGCCGTTCAGGCGTTCGTTGACCTGCTGGCGCACGATGTTGACATTGGCCGCATCGTCATAGGTGATGACCGTGTAGGACAGGCCGAACTGTGTGTGCGAGAAAAGCCGGATCGAGTTCGGCAGGCCCGCCAGTGCGGACTCAATAGGCAGGGTCACCTGCTTTTCGACTTCTTCTGCAGCACGACCCGGGAAAAGCGCGATCACGGTGACCTGGGTGTCGGTCACATCCGGAAAGGCCTCGACCGACAGGTTCTTGAAGGCAATGACGCCCGCCATGACGAACAGCAGGGTGCCCAGCACAATGAACAGCGGCTGGTGCAGGGCGTAGTGAATCAGTTTTTTCATCGCGCAGCCTGCGTAGCTGATGCCGGGGTCGATGCAGGCATCGCGGGTGCGACAGCCTTGCTGGCCGACATGACTGCAGGTTTCGGATCGGTACCGGCGACTGGGCGGGCTTCTTCCTGGGCGTTGCGGAACATCCGCGACAGCAACAGCATGTTTTCACTGACCACCTGTTCGCCGACCTCCAGGCCGCTGGCGACAACGGACTCGCGCGGACCGGCGTAGCTCAGTGTCACCTCGCGAATCTCGAACACGCCCGGCTGCACCTGCACAAGTACCGTGTGTTTTGCGCCCAGTAGCGAGACAGCCTGGGAAGGAATCACAACGCCGGGCCCGAAAAGCCGCTCAATCCGGGCCGTCGCCAGCATCTCTGCCTTGAGGCGGCGATCCGGGTTGGCCACAACGCCACGGACCTTGATGGTGCGGGTGGATGGATCGATGAAGTCCGCCGCTGCCGTTACGCGCCCTTCAAACTTTTCACCCGGCAAAGCCGGAATCACCAGCTGGAAGACGGCGCCCGGCTTGAGTGTGCCGACTTCGGATTCACGCGCATCAATCTGCACCCACAGCGATGTGGGATCCGTCACCACAAACAGCGCCGGTGAGCCAGGGCCGGACTGGTCAGGCCGCACTTCCTGGCCGGGGTTGAGGTTGCGCTCGACCACCATGCCGTTGATGCCTGACGTCAGGGCGAGTTGCTGGTTGACGCTTCCCCCGCCGCCGTACAGGCGCGTGCGGGCCTCGGCGCGTTGAATTTCGGCCTGCGATCTCGCAGCATCCGCCTCGGCCACGTCCAGGTCCTTGCGGGCGACGATGCCGGCTTCAAACAATTCGCGCTGGCGTTGCACCGTTTTTTTGGTCAGTTGCGCATCGGCCACCGCCTTGACGGTGTCTGCCTGGGCAATGCCGTAATCAGGCGACGACAGCTGCGCCAGCAAGCTGCCGGGTTTGACGGCCTGGCCCACGTCGGCCTTGATCGCCATCACGCGTCCGGCAAATGCCGGGTAGATGCGCTGGGTGCGCTCTTCATTCCAGACCAGTCGGGCTGGCAGCTCCACCACGATGGCCTTGCCCGGCGCCGCATTGACGATACCCAGCAGCGCAAGCTGTGGATGGTCCGGTGCAAAACGCAGCTGGTTGCCCTGCAGGATGGGCGCTGGCGCCTCATGCACAGGCGCAGGGGCTTCGTTGCAACCCGCAAGCAGGAATACAGCCAGCAAAGCGCAGGCGGTCAGGGAGTGGGGAAGGGTACGGTTCACGATGATTTCCAGAAGGGAGGACTTGTTATCTTGGAGGTCTGACGCGTCGGCGCGTGCGTCAAGGCTGACGTAACAGCCAGGCCTGCGCAGCCTTCGCATGGTCGGTGCGCGCAGCGAGGTCTTCGATCAGGATGGTGCGCAAGGTGCGGCGCGCATCAATCAGTTCGGTCAGCGACATCGCGCCCTTGCTGTAGGCCAGCTCGGCCATCTCGGCCACCTTGCGGGCGCGCGGCAGTATGGTGCTTTCATAGCTGTAGGCGCGGGCCCCTGCACCCAGCCTGTCCTGCTGCAGGCGCTGCAGTTCGGTGCTGGCGGCGCGGCGCGTCTTGTCAAGAATGTCCTGCGCCTGGTCGAGTTGCGCTTGGGCGCGCGCCACCTCGCCCTGAAAGTTGTAACCGCCCAGCAGGCCGTAGAGCGGCATCTGCAGGCGCAGCTCCAGCTGGCGGGTCGAGGTACCGGGGAAATGGTCGAACGATGCACCCACCGTGACGTCGGCTTTTTTCTGGGCAGAGGCCACGTCAAGCGCAGCACGTGCGGCTTCCACACGTTGCAGCGCTGCACGTACATCCGGGCGGCTTTCCACCGACGGATAAAACACTTCGGCTGACTCCGCTTCGGCTTTGGCCGAGGTCGGCCAGTCAGGTTGCGCGACCAGCATGCCTGCGCCGGTAAAACCGGTCAGTTGCGCCAGGGCCAGGGAGGCACGTTGCCGGTCGAGCCGCGCCGACAACAGATCGGTGCTGGCGCGCTGCGCCTCGATTTCGATGCGGGCGGCGTCCTGCGCGGAGAGGTCCCCCGCCTGCACACGCCGGTTCGCCGTGGTGGCCAGCTGCGTGGCGCTGCGTGATATTTCGTTGACCTGGCCTATGCGCTCCTGCGCAGCCAGCAGGTCAAAGTAGGCAAAGGCCGTGGCCTGCTGCTGCTGAATCACGATGTCTTCTATATCGGCCTGTGCGGCAGAAGCATTGCTTTGCGCCGCGCGGGTGCGCAGCTCGCGCTTGTTGCCGCGCTCCCAGGTCCAGTCCATGCCCAGCGACTTGTCGATGCGCTTGTCGCGAAACAGGTTGCCGCCGCCTATGCCTCTTTGCAGGTCCATCTGCGAGGCCTTGGTGGTCAGCACCGGTGCAGGTGCGTGGTCGGCAGAGGCCACATCGCCCTGGGCTGCGGCCAGCGCGCGGCGTGCCAGCGACACATCGATATTGCTGCGCGCGGCCTGCAGGGCCTGCGCCAGGGTCATGGACGTAGTGATGACCGGGGACGAAGCTGTTGCACCCGATGAAGCCGGCGCTGGCAGAGGCTGCGAATAGACGGGCAGCACTGCTGCCAGGCTTGCCGCAAGAAAGAATTGTCGTATGCTCATACAGCTGTTTATCGCCTGCAGGGGCTGACCTGTAACTGACCTGACAGCTTGGTATTTCTACGTAGAACCCAAGACAAACGCCACGTGGAAGCACCGGGCACCCCGGAGATACCGATCCCATGCGAATCCTTCTGGTTGAAGACGATGCCGTATTGCGCGAGGTGATGCTGCGCAGCCTGGGCGATGCCGGTCACCGCGTGGATGTGGCCACCACCATGGACGAGGCCCGCCACTGGTGGCGCGTACAGGCGTACGACTCTGTATTGCTGGACCTCAATTTGCCGGTGTCCCACCAGGCGCACAGCGGCATGGGCAACGGCCTGACCGTGCTGCGCGAGGCCCGTGCACGCGGCGACCGCACACCCGTGCTGGTACTGACAGCGCGAGGCCGCACCGAAGAACGCATTGCCGGGCTCGACGCCGGCGCCGACGACTACCTCGGCAAGCCTTTTGACCTGGCCGAAGTCGAGGCGCGGTTGCGCGCCCTGGTGCGGCGCGTGCACGGCACCGATGACCGCGTCGAGCAGGGCCTGCTGGCGCTTGACCGAAAGGCACGGCGCTTTTTTCTGGAGGGCCAGTCATGGGATCTGCCCGCGCGTGAGTTTGAAGTCCTGTGGGAACTGATGACCCCCCCGGGTCGCGTCGTGAGCAAGCGGGTACTGTCGGACAAGCTGTCGGAAACTGACGGTGCGCTGGGCGACAACGCACTTGAGGCCTTTATCTCGCGCCTGCGCAAAAAGCTCACGGGCAGCGGCGTCAGCATACGGACGCTGCGCGGACTGGGGTATGTGCTTGAGGAAGATGCCCCGTGAGTGACTCACCGGAGCGCGCGAAATCATCGCCACCCCGTGGGGGGAAGCCGTCACTCAGGAGCCGCCTGACGCGACACGTTGTGCTGCCACTTGTCGTGTTGTGGGCTCTGGGCACTGCGGTTGCCCTATCCGTCGCCAATCACTTCGCAGGCCAGGCGTTTGACCGCTCCATGCTGGATGACGCGTATGCCGTGGCGGCGAACGTGCGGGCCAGCAACAGCGGGCCGGTGCTGAACCTGTCACCGCGCGAGCTGGGCGCATTGCTATTCGACCAGAGCGAATCCAATTATTTTGCCGTTCTCAAACCCGACGGTGAACTCGTCGCCGGCCATGCCGGCCTGCGCCCGCCGCCATTGCGTGAAGAAAGTCTCTACGGCTTTTCAGACATCCAGTTTCAGGGCCGCCCCCTGCGCGTTGTCAGCCTGCGCCGTACCGACCCAACGGAGTTTGTGGTGGTCATGGGCCAGACCTCGGCCAGCCGCAGCAGTTTGCTGCACCGCATGCTGGCTTATGCCGTGGTGCCACAAATCGTGCTGTTGCTGCTGCTCGGCTGGTGGCTGCTGCGCGTCATACAGCTGGACCTGAAACCCCTGGCGGAACTGCAGCGCGCCGTGGACAGGCGCGATGCCCGCGACCTGACGCCTGTGCCGCCTTCAGCCACCACCTTTGCCAGCACCCGCGATGTCGAACGCCTGGGCCTGGCCGTCAACTCCATGCTGGCACGGCTGGATGAAAGCATCAGCGCGCAACGTGAATTCGCGGGCAACGTCGCCCACGAACTGCGCACGCCGCTCGCCGGCATACGTGCGCAGGCCGACTATGCACTGGCCCACGCCGACCCGCAGGTCTGGCGCGAACAGCTGCAGGGCATAGCCCGCGGCGAGGCGCGCGCCAGCCACATGGTCGAGCAGCTGCTCGCCCTTGCCCTCGCTGACGAAGCACGCACCGGCCTGCGCCTGGAACGTGTCACGCTCAACGAGCTGGCGCGCAACGTGCTGCTGCGCTTCATGCCCAAGGCCGATGCAGCCGGTGTCGACCTCGGCGGCGAAGGCCTGGACGAACCCGTCACCGTCTGGGCAGATGCCGCGCTGCTCGAAGGCATTCTCGGCAACCTGCTCGACAACGCGCTGCGCTACGGCAATGCAGAGCAGCCCCGTGTCACGGTCGCGGTCGAGCAGCAGGGCGAAGACACCGTGCTGTCCGTCATCGACAACGGCCCCGGCATCAGCGCGCAGGATGCCGGGCAATTGCGCAACCGCTGGACGCTGGGCCCCGCAGGTCAAAGGCTGGGCGAGGGCGCAGGCCTGGGGCTGGCGATTGTGAGCCGGTATGCGGAGTTGCTGGGTGCACGTTTTACGCTGGATTCCGTGGATGGTGAGCCCGGCTTGCGGGCGAGTGTGCGGTTTGAGGCCGGGCCGGTGAAGAAAAAGCCGGGCTGATCAGACCGCTTTTTGACCATGGCCACTACCGGGCCAAGCGCAAGTTTGTCTTCGCATTGACACAAACCGCATCTAGACTGAACAGCTTTTGGCCTTGAGAATGGGCCCTGTTTCTCACACCGACATGAAGCTCTCAGCGCGTCACCTGCTAACCCACTCCACCCTGCTAGCGCTGTTGTTGCCACTCGCCGCAGCCGCGCAGGCAGATGCGGAGGCGACGCCGGCATTCGGCTTTCACGCACAGGCCACCTACATCTGGCAGCGCAAACCTGCTTTCAGCGCGGCCTATACCGGCCCCAAATCGATCGTTCCCGGCGCTGAAAAATCCTATTCATTCACCGCCACCGCAGACTTCGGCGCGCGTTTGTGGGATGGCGCGCAGTTGCACTTCAACCCTGAAGGCGCGCAGGGTGTGCCGCTTTCAAACCTCACCGGCTCTGGCGGCCTGAGCAACGGCGAGTTGCAGCGCGGCGGCACGACGACGCTCAGAAAATACATTGGCCGCCTCTTTATCCAGCAGCGTTTTGACGTCGGCAGCGAGACTGAAAAAGTCGATGCCGACTTCAACGAGCTGGGCGGCAACTATGGCGCGAAACGCTGGACGATTACCGCAGGCTCGTTCTCGCTGCTGGATTATTTTGACAACAACCCCTACGCCAAAGACCCGCGCGAGCAGTTCATGAACTGGTCGTTCATGACGCATGGCGCGTGGGACTACCCGGCCGATGCGCGTGGCTACACCACCGGCGCGATGGTGGAATACCGCACCCCGGCCTGGTCGATTCGCGGCGGGCGCAGCATGCAGCCACGTGAAAGCAACGGCCTGCCGCTGGACCGCAATCTCACGCGCCAGTACGGCGACCAGCTGGAGGTCGATGGCAACCTGCCGGTCACGCTGGATGCAGGGCCGATGCGTGGCCGCCTGCTGGTGTTTCGGAACCGCATCATCGCCGGCAGCTTCAACGATGCGCTGGCACTCGGTGGTGTGCCCGACCTGTCACTGGTGCGCCGCAGCCAGACCAAGACCGGCTGGGGCGCAACGCTTGAAGCGCCGCTGGCCGAAGATGCGGGCCTCTTTGTTCGCGCCAGCCGCAACAGCGGCAATCTCGAGACCTATGCCTTCACCGAAATCGACCGCCAGCTGTCCA
The DNA here is from genome assembly GCA_040390295.1 of Pseudomonadota bacterium. Lineage (GTDB taxonomy): Bacteria > Pseudomonadota > Gammaproteobacteria > Burkholderiales > Burkholderiaceae_C > Polaromonas. The sequence continues at coordinate 37,691 of JAZJYR010000003.1, read as the reverse complement.
TGGGCGGCCAGTTCACCGGCAAGGCATGGGGCCGCCAGCAGGACCGCATCGGCGTGGCCTATGCCATCAATGGCTTGTCTGACAGCCACCGCAACTACCTCGCAGCCGGCGGCCAGGGCGCCTTTCTCGGCGATGGCCGGCTTAACTACGGCAGCGAGCGCGTGTTTGAAACCTGGTACCGCTGGACGCTGCCCGAATGGTCCATGCGCGCAGGCAAGCTGCTGACGGCCTTGAGCCTCGGCTTTCAGCACATCGCCAACCCGGGCTACAACCGCGACCGCGGCCCCGTGCAGGTGTACAGCGTGCGCCTGCACACGGAGTTCTGACCAGGCCGCGTGCTTTTTGAGGCCCGGCCGAGCCTGCGCGGCGGCCGGCTTTGACCTGCATCAATATGCAGCAGCGCAGATGATGGGATGCTGGGCACGTCAACTTGCAAGAGCCCGCCATGACCCATACAACGCTTCGCATCATTCTTGATGAACACGCCTCGCTTTCTGCCATGCTCAGGTCCATGCTGATGATGCTGGTCCGCGGACCTGAAGACGACCCGGAAAAGTTTTTCAATGTGCTGCGGGCGATGCTGTTTTACATCGACGAATTTCCTGAAAAGCAGCACCACCCCAAAGAGTCCGACCTGCTGTTTCCCAAGGTTGTGCGTGTCGCGCCTGAAACCATGGCAACTGTCGAGCGGCTCGAGCGCGAACACATGGGCGGTGAAGCGGCAGTGCGCGAACTGCAGCATCAGCTGCTGGCCTGGGAGCTGCTGGGCGACAGGCACAGGGCCGCCTTTGAAGAGGGCGCCCGCCGCTACGCCAGCTTTTACCTCGAACACATGCGGCTCGAAGAGGCGGTCATCCTGCCGGCTGCGCGCAAGGGGCTGAGCCCGGCGGACTGGGAACAGCTGGACGCCGCTTTTGCCGCCAACAGCGATCCGCTGCACCCTTCGCATGCCCAGGACCCGGCCTACGACAGGCTGTTCACCCGCATCGTGATGTGCGCCCCCTCGCCCATCGGGCTCGGGAGCTCAAACCACGAGGAACACCTCTCCGCCGCTCATTCAAAACGGGAACAGGGTGCGAAGCCGCAGGCCGTGATGTAGCACGGCAGGACGAAGCGGCGCAGCTGTCGTTCTAACGGTAACGGGGTCTGGCGTTACGCCATCGCCGGGTAGTCGGTGTAGCCCTTGGCGCCACCGCCGTAAAAGGTGCTCTTGTCCGGCGTGTTGAGCGGCGCGCCGGCTTTCAGGCGGGCAGGCAGGTCGGGGTTGGCCAGGAAGGGCACGCCAAAAGCGACGAGGTCTGCGCCATCGGCCACGGCCTTTTCAGCCAGCGCCTTGTCGTAGCCGTTGTTCACCATCCATGCGCCCTTGCCGCCTGCAGCGCGGTAGGCGGCCTTGAGGGCCTTGTAATCAAACGGGCGGTCGGCAATTTCACGCGGACCGCCGGTGGCGCCTTCGATGATGTGGATGTAGGCGAGATTCATGGTCGCGAGCTGCCTGACCACGTATTCAAACAGCGGCTGCGGATCGGCGTCGTGCGCGTCATTGGCAGGCGTGACGGGCGACAGGCGAATGCCGGTGCGGCCGCCGCCGATGGCGTCGGTCACGGCGCGTGTCACTTCCAGCAGCAGGCGGGCGCGGTTTCTGATGCTGCCGCCGTAGTCGTCTTCCCGCTTGTTGGAGTCGCTGCGCAGGAACTGGTCCAGCAGGTAGCCGTTCGCCCCATGAATTTCAACGCCGTCAAAACCGGCCGTCTCGACCGCGTTGCGGGCAGCGGCCTGGTAGGTGTGGACGATGCCGGGCAGCTCTTCAAGGTCCAGGGCGCGTGGCTCGGAGGTTTCAACAAACACCGCTTTGCCGTCCTTGATCAGCACGGTTTTGGTCTTGGCCGTGATGGCCGATGGCGCGACCGGCTTGCCGCCGTCAGGCTGCAGTTCGGTGTGCGAGACGCGGCCCACATGCCAGAGCTGCACCACGATCTTGCCGCCTGCCTCATGCACGGCGTGGGTGACTTTTTTCCAGCTGTCGAGCTGCTCTGTGCCGTAAAGGCCGGGGACGTCGGCATAACCCTGGCCCTGGTGGCTGATGGCGGTGGCCTCGGTGATCAGCAGGCCGGCGCTGGCGCGCTGGGCGTAATAGGTCTGGGCGATGTCCGGGGGGATGGCGTTGGGCGAGCGGTTGCGCGTGAGCGGCGCCATGACGATGCGGTTGGCGAGCTCAAGGTCGCCGGCTTTGGTGGGTTCAAAGAGATTGGGCATGAAGGGAGGCTTTCCGTTTTTAGGCTGTTGTGATGGTCGCTGGTCTGGGACTCCGGCGCTTGTCCTGAGTCAATCAGGGTCGAAGTTTGGCGCAAGCAGAAAAAGCGTGTGCAAGACAGATTGCTGGATTTATGCCAGCGGAGCGCCGCAGTCAGCGCGTTGATGGTTGAAATTTGCTACGAATTCAATAGCTGCTCACGCCCGTCTTTATTGACCTGGAGGCCAATTTGATGCCTGAAAAACGGCTTTTTTGGGGTTTTTGAAGCTTTTGGGAGGCCTGCAGCCAGACACCCAAGGAAATTTTAACGTGTACGTTAAAATTTTGCCGTATAAGTTAAAAAATGCTGCCATGACGGGCATTGCGGGCCTGACCCGCGATGCCCGTGACGGAGCGCCAGGTCAGGCGCTGGTTACATCAGGCCTTCATGCTTGAGCGCGGCCTGGACCGCCGGGCGGGCCAGCATGCGCTCGCGGAAGGCGGCGATGTTGGCAAAGCCCGTGATGTCCACGCCCACGCGCGGCGCCCAGCCGGTGACGGTGAAGAGGTAGGGGTCGGCCACGCTGAAGTCGCCCATCAGGTACTGCTTGCCGGCCAGTTCGCCGTCGACCCACTTCAGGCGCGCCAGCAGCTTGTCGGTCGTGATCTTCTTGAACTCTTCGGGCGTGGCCGGGTTGAACAGCGGGCCAAAACCCTTGTGCAGCTCGGTGCCGATGAAGTTGAGCCAGGCCTGCAGCTGTGCACGGGCAATCGTGCCGTTGGCAGGCGCGAGTTTTTTCTCCGGGACCTGGTCGGCGATGTACTGCACGATGGCCGGACCTTCGCGCAGGCGGGTGCCGTCGTCCAGCTCCAGCAGGGGCACATAACCCAGCGGGTTGATGGTGTAGTAGTCGGTGCCGTCATCAAGCTTGTGGGTCTTGGTCGGGGCGGCAAGGTGCTCGAACTTCAGGCCGGACTCATGCAGCGTGATGTGCGGGGAGAGTGAGCAGGCGCCGGGGGAGTAATAAAGCTTCATGGTTTGTCCTTGATCGTTATGGTTGCACAGGCCGCCCGGGTAGGAGAAGGCAAAAAGGCGGCCAGCCCCTGATGCTAGCCGCTCACCGCTGTTCTTGCAGCGCCTTGCGGACAGGCGGCGATTTGCCACAATCGTCGGATGGCACGAACTTTCAAATGGCTGCTCTGGGTGCTGCTGGCGTTCATCCTTGTTCTGGCTGCCGCGGTGTTTGTATTGCACCGCTGGGTCGGCTCGGACGACTTCAGGCTGCGCGTTGAGCGTGAGGCGGGCGCTGCACTCGGCGTGCCCGTCGTTGTCGGCAGCATGACGGTCAATGCGTGGCCGCTGCCGGCCGTGGCTTTTGGCGGCCTGACCGTGCAAAGCAAACCACCGGTCACGCTGGAGCGGCTGGAAGTGCGGCCGCAATGGCAGGCGCTGCTGCGCGGGGAGCTGTCGGTCGCCACACTCATCGTGCGCAAGGCCGTGCTGCCGCAGCAGGGCATTGATGCGATATTGCTGGCGCTGCAGAAAAAGAAACCGGTCACCGTCGCCGGCCAGCCCGCAACAGCTTCACCAACGACTGCCGCTGCGTCCGCCCCCGTGCAAAAACCTGCGCCAGAGCAGTCATCGCCAGCCGCTTCGAATGATCTGGCCTGGCTGCCACGCCGCACGATTCTGGATGACGTGACCTGGGTCAGCAACGCCGGCACCAGCACCGCGATTGAAGGTGAAGCCCTGTTGGGCGCCGATGCGCTCCCCGACAGCGCCACCCTCAAGCTGCTACGCGGCAACCTGCAGGGGCTGACAGCTGCGCTCACGCGCGAGCCCCGTGCAGCCAACAGCACAGCCGACCAGTGGGACCTGCAGGTCAACGTGGACGGCGGCAAGATCGCCGGCAAGCTGGGCTTGCAGCGCAGCCTTGAAAAGGCCGGGCCCGAGCTGGTGGTGCAGGGCAAGCTGGAGACGCGCGATGTCGAGGTTGCAGCACTGACGGCCCCTGCGAAGCCGCTGTCAGGCAAGCTCGAAGCCAGCACCAGCCTCAACGCACGCGCTGCCACCACTGACGCACTGATTGCTGCGTTGCAAACCCAGACAACGTTTACGGTGCGCGGCGCCGTCATTCACGGCATGGACCTGGCCAAAGCCGTCAAAACCGTGGGCCTGAGCCGTGGCGGGCAAACCGAACTGCAGACACTGGCAGGCCATGTCGCCACACAGGGGCGTGCGGCGCAGCTCAGCAACCTGGTGGCAACGGCGGGCAACCTGAGCGCCAGCGGCGATGTGGCGGTGTCGCCGGCGAAAGCGCTGAGCGGACATGTCAGCGTGAAGCTGTCGGGTGAAAGCAAACTGGGCAGCGCACTCGGCGGCGCGGTGGCCGTGCCGCTGGTGGTGAGCGGCACGCTTGAACAACCGGAAGTCACGCTCTCCCGCTCGGCACTGGTCGGTGCCGCCATAGGCACGGCGCTCATGCCCGGCGTCGGCACGGGGGCTGGCGCCAATCTGGGCAGCAAGCTCAGTGAAGGCCTGGGCAAGCTTTTCAGGAAATAGGGCCTGGCAGATCCCGGTTTCGGCCCCCGGCGCACCGCCCTTGTCCTACAACCTCAAGCGCGGGCTACTGATTCGGCGCGCGCTGGCTGGCTTTTAGTATCCATAAACATCCAACCAACTGCGCGCAGGGCCTGTTGCCTTGCCGCCAAGGAGTTATTGCATGCTCAAGTACGCCCTTATTTTTGCCATCATTTCGCTGATTGCCGGTGCGCTCGGCTTTGGTGGCATTGCCGCCGGGTCGGCCGGTATTGCCAAGATCCTCTTTGGCCTGTTCCTGATTCTGGCTGTCGTGTTCATCGTGCTGGCCGCACTGGGTGTGGGTGCCGCAAGGAAAGCGCTGAAGTAAATGCAGCCTCAAGGCAAAGACATGGCACCGGCCATTCCGGCAGGGCGAAATCCCGGCCTGGTGGCGCGCTTTCGCCAGCGGCTCTTTCCGGGCAACTCGTCGGGCAGCTCGCCGTCTCTTCCCCAGTCACCTGACAAATTGAAGGCGGGCATCGCCGAGTTGTTGCTGGTCAACCGCCTGATGGCGCGCAGCACCCGCAAGGCGCAGGCCACGGAAATGCTGGACCGCGCATCGCACATTGTGTTTGTGACCTGCAAGAACTGGTTCTCTTCTGCCGATGCGCGGGCACCGGAGCGCAGAACGCCGCTCTGATTTTTTCGATGGCAGTCACAGACTGCCATTTTTGTTTCTCTCCAATCTCATCCATTTTTTAAAGACGTACATGCACACCGCCACCGTTGACCTGTTGCTGGACTATGAAGTCAGCCATCCGGCCCACTTCCTGTTTCACATCGAGGCCGCCTTCCATGAAGGCCACAACATTCTTGAAGAGCGCCTGACCATCACCCCCAGCGTGAAGGTGCGCACCCACCTGGATGAGCGCAACGGCAACCGCTTTGTGCGGCTCGATGCGCCCAAGGGCGTGCTCTCGATCAACTACCACGCCAAGATTGAGCTCAACAGCATTCCCGTGCCGCTGCATCTTGACGAGTCGCCCGTGACCTCGGTGCCCGACGACGTGTTGCATTACCTGATGCCCAGCCGGTACTGCGAATCCGATGTGATGAGCCGCGTGGCGCAGCAGCTGTTCGGCCACCTTCCGCACGGCCTGAGCCGTGTGCGTGCGGTTGAAACCTGGCTGCATGAGTCGATTTATTACACGCCCGGGTTCAGCAATTCAACCACCACCGCGCAGGAAGTGTTTGTGCAGCGCGCCGGCGTCTGCCGCGACTTTGCCCACCTGGGCATCACGCTGTGCCGCGCCCTGAACATCCCGGCACGGCTGGTCGTGGGTTATGTGTATTTTGACGAGCCGCCCCAGGATTTTCATGCCGTGTTTGAAGCGTGGCTTGATGACCGCTGGGTGCTGTTTGACGGCACAAAGATGGCGCCCATCGACAGGCTGGTGCGCGTCGGTACCGGCCGTGATGCCAAGGACGTGGCTTTTGCGACCATCTTCGGCGGCGTGGTGATGACACGCAAGGAACTGATGGTGGACCAGGGCGACAAGCCCGAATCAGCCGCCGGCGAGGTGACGCCGCCTGCGCTCACTTTGGTGGGTGTTTGAACTGGTGCATAAATAGGCAGGCGGAAAAAGCCTAAAAGCGTATGACTAACAGTAAATGCAGTGAATGCATTGCTGGCGTCCAGACTACGGCTGGCCCTGAAATGCAAAACTCACTTTGAGATCATTGAACCAGCTGACATCAAGCAGTTGGTCATGTTGCATACGTCCAACCACAATGCCTGGGTGCACCTCAATTGTTCGAGCAAAGCGAGTAACAGCAGCCTTGGTATGCGGGATAGAGACCAGCGCTTGAGCATGCCCGGGTGCGATGAGGAAGTCTCGGGCCCATACATTAGCCTCTCGCTCCTCTTCGGATAAAGAGTCCGATCTCGAAGGGTCGTCCAGGAACACAGACTTCTTTTGTTTGCTGTGAAGAAGTATGTGCGCTGCTTCGTGAAAGAAGCTGAACCAGAAGCGATCGTTTAGTTTGCCGTAGAGCGATAGCTGAATCATGGGCCGGTGGGGATTAAGCCAACGTGCAACACCCGAAACATGCGATCTGGGCAACGCAGGAACCATGACAAATGCCACGCCAGCCTCGTGCAAAAGCTTTTTCATCCTCGGCTCAAACTCCTGCGGCGTCAGGCAAGTGAGGCGGCGCATCTCCGTTAATGCCAATCGAAAACGCGCCTCGTCATACGCAGGTCCGTCGAGCTTTTCGGCAATACGCTCGCCCATACGAAGCCATGCAGAAATGGCCGCCACATCTGCCTGATCCTCACGACTGCGGCGAAAGGCCAGCTCCATGCAACCATATTGGGTGTTCCACTGATCGGGGGTGGCGACGCCAAAAAAGCTCAAAAGTTCGCCCACCAGTCCAGCTTTGGACTTGGCATCCACACGGCGCTTGACGAGAACGCCTGCATCCATCAACTCCCTGACAGGAAAGCGCTCCAACCAGGGCACCATGGCAACTTGACGTTCTGCCGCGTCTATGACGGCAATGCGCTCACGGTATTGGGCTTCGCGGTTCAACCAGAAACCAACCGATGCGCCGAGTACGTTTTGCAAACGGACAGCAGCCTCTTCTGTCAAAGGCACTTTGGCCTTGATCAATTGATTAACGTGTTTGAGTGAGTACCCCAGGCGGTCGGCCAGTTGTTGTTGTGTCCAGTCTCGCTCTTCCAGCAAATCAAGAATGGTATCCCCGGGAGGAGATACCCAATCCGGCGCGAATGGTGCGTCTGCGCCGTGTTCAGCCAGTTTAGTCATGGTAGTCCCCGATGTATTCAATGCAGATAAGGGTCACTGCGGACCAATCAATAGATGCATCTTCGCGACGCGGTATGGGCACATTGGCAGGCGCAAAAACCAACCGCCAGCCACCGGCAAGATCGATGGCAAATTGACCAAGACGCCCTCCCTTGAGAGGGTGTGGGTTGCCTGCCAGCAAATCAGACACGCGCGATGCAGCAGCAATATCGGCTAACCGGGACTGCAACTTCCGCGCACCAATATCCCCCATTTTTTTGACTGCTACGGCTTTCTTTTCACAGATATCCCGCAGCTTTTTGTCCTTGAACTTGATCTCCAAGAACACCTCCTTGGTGTGGATTCTTATTGTATATTGTTTTACCTATTAGGTAAAACAATATGTTCCAGCTTAGCCGCGAGTTTTAGCGCGCCACAAAAATTCCTCAGGTTGAACGGGCCGTTCCAAGCGATTGGCGCCAACGCAACCACCAGCTGTTACACGACCACAAAGTGCCGTTCATGAAGCGTAGCTGCTGTCTAGCCGGTCCAGCTTGCGGATCAGCGAGGGCCAGACGAATGAACCGCCCAGCCCCCCGGTCTGCACGCGCATCGCTTCGGCCACGCCCTTGACGATTTGCGGGTTGACGCTGGTCAGCTCACCGCCCGCCTGCGCGTCGATCTGGATGCGGCAGGTGTTCTCGAAGGTGTACATGCTGAGAAACGCATCGGCAATCGTCTTGCCGACGACCAGCAGGCCGTGGTTGCGCAGCATCAAAAAGTTGGCCTTGCCGAGGTCAGCCTGCAGGCGCGGTTTTTCTTCGTCCCTGAAGGCCACGCCTTCGTACGCGTGGTACGCCAGCGAGCCCAGCACAAAGGTCGACTGCTGGCTGATCGGCAGCACACCGCATGTCTGCGCGCTGACCGCCACACCGGCGCGGGTGTGCGTATGCAGTACACAACCCGCGTCAAGGCGTGCTTCATGCACCGCACTGTGAATCACAAAACCCGCCGGGTTGACCGGGAAGGGCGAGTCGATCACCTTGTTGCACTGGCCGTCGACCTTGACCAGGCTGGACGCCGTGATCTCGTCAAACATCAGGCCGTAGGGGTTTATAAGAAAGTGGTGACCGCCAGGGCCGGATACTGACTCGGGCAGCTTGGCCGTGATGTGGGTGAACACCAGGTCGCTCCAGCCATAGAGCGCCACCAGCCGGTAGCAGGCGGCGAGGTCGCAGCGAAGCTGCCATTCTTCAGCGCTGACGACTTCCTTCAGTGAAGGGATGTGCATGCCTTGTCTCCTTTTTGTAATCAGGAGAACAGCTTACTGCGGAGCGGTCTGGCTTTCCAGTCGCGCAAGATACAGCAGCGCGTGCGTGTTGCCCAGATCCGGCGGCCCGCACATCTCGGGCGAAGCTGCCAGGCCCCCGCACACGGCCGGCCTGGTCGGCAGGCCAAAGATGCGGCAGAGGTTGCCGTCGTCCAGCTGCACACAGCGCACGCCCGCCGGCTTGCCGTGCGGCATGCCGGGGATGGGGGAGCTGATGGAAGGCGCAATGCAGCAGGCACCGCAGCCGGGTCGGCAGTTCATGGCAATTCGTTTGTCTGGAGGCGCGCAGGCGAAGTCCGCATTGTCGCCGCGCCTGATACGCCCCAGCCATGTCATGGAATGTTGCAAGCCTGTAACGCCATCGTTATGATCCTGAGACTACACGGTGCCACCCGCGCGCCGTGCTCCGTCCCTTTTCGCATCCCCCTGTTCAGGCCTCCAATGAGAAAAATCGCTGTTGTGCTCTGTCTGTGGGCTGCGACCCTGGCGCACGCCGACCAGAACTGGTTCACCGTGATCGGCGACGACCGGGATGGTGCGTCTGACACGATTCAGGTGGACCCGGAGTCCATGACCTCGGGCGATATCCGCACGCTGAAGGTGCGGGTCAACCGCGCGGTGATGCGGACCAGCTGGGACAAGGTTCCTTACCGCTCTTACGATTCGCTGGTGATCTTCGACTGCGTGCAGCGCAGCGCGCGCTACGTGTCCATCACCTATCACCTGTTGCCGCTGTGGAAAGGTGATCCGCACAAAACGTCTGACTACACCACCGGTACCCCGCGGCCCATGCGGTTTCTCGACGTTACCCCCAACCCCAGCGCACGCATCATCCGCGCAGCCTGCATCACGACCGAGCCGGACAAAAAGTAGCACGGCCAGCCGCCGTCGCACTTCAGACAAGCCGTTGGCGATTGCTACAAAAACAGGAGCTGCTCACGCCCGTATCTATTGGCTTGAAAGCAGTTTTGATGGTGAAAATCAGCTTCAAAAATGCCAAATGTTGAGTCACAGGTTAACATTTGGGCTTGTGGTGTGTCCAAAACACGAAAAACCAGCCAAAAGTTAAGTTGCAACTTAACTTTTAGCTGGTTTTTATCTTTTTTGGGCATCAAATCGGGCTTCTGTCCAATAGATACGGGCGTAAGCAGCTACGAAATCAATAGCAAACCGAGCCAGCGCTCAATCGGGGCGTATCTTCGCCCTGGCCACCACCTGCTTCCAGCGCGCCTGTTCGGCCGTGATGAAGGCGCCGTACTGGGCCGGCGTGTCACCCACTGGCTGGGCGGTATCGCCGCGCAGGCGCTCGGTGGCGCTGGCATTGCGCATGGCCTTGCCGCAGGCTTCGGCGATTTTGTCGATCGATGACTGCGGCATGCTGGACGGCGCATTCAGGCCGTACCACTGTGTCATCTCAAAGCCGGGGTAACCGCTCTCGGCCACTGTCGGCACATCGGGCAGCTGGGGTAGGCGCTCTCTGGTGCCGGTGGCAATCGCGCGCAGCTTGCCCGACTTGATGTGCGCCAGGATGGCCGGCGCGCCCACAGCAGCGGCGTCGAGCCGGCCCGCCAGCAGGTCGGTCAGCTGCGGGCCGGTGCCGCGGTAGGGCACGTGCAGCACATAGATGTCCGACACCATCTTGAGGTATTCAAAGGCGAGGTGGCCGGCGCTGCCGTTGCCGGCCGAGCCGTAGTTCATGCGGCCGGGTTTTGATTTGGCCAGCGCGATGAATTCCTTGAGGTTTCTGGCCGGCACCTCGCTGTTGACGACATACAGGCTGGGCACCTTGGCGAGCAGCGAGATGGGTTTGAAGTCCCTGTTGGTGTCGAAAGGCAGCCTGTCAAAAATATAGGGGTTCACGGCCAGGGTGCCGATGTGGCCCAGGATGATGGTGTGGCCGTCGCTGGCGATGGCGCATTCCTGCATCGCGATATTGCCGCTGGCGCCGGGCTTGTTCTCGACAAACACGCTCTGGCCCAGGCTTTTGGTGAGTTCGTTCGCGGCAGAGCGCGCGACGATTTCAGAACTGCCGCCTGGCGCAAATGGCACCAGCAGGCGTATCGGTTTGTTGGGCCAGGCGCTCTGGGCGTGCGCGCCGCTCGTCAGCGCAGGCAGAGCGCTGATGGCGGCCAGGCGGGTGAGGGCGGTTCGGCGGGTCACTTGTCTCATGCGGGTCCCCTGGGTCCGTGGTGTGGGCAGCTCTGGGGCTGCTTGTCAAAGCGCGGCATGCACACATGCGCCAATACGAGAAGCCAGACGCCTTTATAGCTGCGTTTGGGGTTCTCAGGCTGTCAGCCGCGATGCCGCAAACAGCACCTGGTCAATCACGGCCTGAACGTTTTTAAGATGCGCCTCACTGAGCAGTTCACCCTCGGGGCTGAACGCATCGCCAGCGCGGCCCAGCGCAAAAGCCTTGGGCGCCACCCAGCATTGTGAATTGATCAGCAGCGGCACCAGGTGGCTTTGTGAACGCAGGCCGCCCAGCGCACCGGGCGAGGCGCTCAGGACCCCGACAACCTTGCCGGTGAATGACTTGAAGCCGTCATGCCAGGCCGGATCAGATTTGACCGGGCTGGACACCCAGTCGATGGTGTTTTTGAGCAGCGCCGTGTAGCTGCCGTTGTACTCGGGTGAGCAGATGATCCAGGCCGGATGCTCGAACATGATCTGCTTGAGTTTCATGACGTCGGCCGGTGTGCCTTTGGCTTCGAGGTCGGCGTTGTAGATGGGCAGGTCAAAGTCGGCCAGTTCGATGTGCGTGACGTCTGCACCGCTCGCCCGGGCAAGGCTGGCGGCGGCATGGGCCAGCTTGCGGTTAAAGGAGGCCAGGCGGGTGCTGCCCGCGAAGATGAGGAGCTTTTGGGGTGTGGTCATGGGCGCAATTTCATCATGAAACCCGCTGGCACAACGGAATCGCTGAAATCATATAAAATGTACAAAATTACCAATTTGTACAAAATGCACTCTGTCCCTTTAAGTGAATTCCGCGCCAATGCTTCTGCCATGCTGGACCTGGTCGAAAAAGGCGAAACCGTGCGCATTTTGCGGCATGGCAAACCCGTGGCGCAGCTGGTGCCGGTAGTGGCTGAAGAGCCCGCCAAAGTGCCGAGCTGGAAGCGGCCGATCGAGCCGCTGAACTACCTGCGCAAACCCGAAAAATCGGGCGCCCAGATGATCATTGAAGAGCGCGAGGGCGGCTGGTGATGAACATCCTGTTTGATGCCTCGGCAATCTTCAAACGCTATTCCGGGGAAACCGGCGTGGCGCAGGTGCTGTCGCTGCAGGCCAGGGCCAGCCGCATCACTGCGGCTGCGCATTGCAAGACCGAAGTTGCTTCGGCCCTGACCCGGCAATGGCGCGACAGGCTGTTCACGGATGACGAATACGAGCGAATCCTTGCGGCCATCCACACGGACTTTGACGAGTTGACGGTGATGCCGCTGTCCTCGCCGGTGGAGCGTTATGCCATTGCCGCCATGCGGATGGCGACCCTGCGCGGCATGGATGCGCTGCATATCGGCAGCGCCCAGGCCGCCAACGTGGATTTGTTTGTGACCGCCGACCGGCGCCAGGCGCAGGCGGCACAAGCCGTCGGCCTGAAGACTGAATTGATAGAAGCGTAACCAGCCACAAGGCTTGAAGAGAACCATATGTTTTACCCACAGGAATTTGACGTCATCGTCGTCGGCGGCGGCCATGCCGGCACCGAGGCCGCGCTGGCCTCCGCCCGCATGGGCTGCAAGACTTTGCTGCTGAGCCACAACATCGAGACGCTGGGGCAGATGAGCTGCAACCCGTCGATAGGGGGCATCGGCAAAGGCCACCTGGTCAAGGAAGTCGATGCCATGGGCGGCGCGATGGCGCTGGCGACCGACGAGGGCGGCATACAGTTCCGCATCCTTAACAGCTCCAAGGGCCCGGCCGTACGCGCCACCCGGGCGCAGGCCGACCGCATTCTGTACAAGGCCGCGATTCGACGCAAGCTGGAGAACCAGCCCAATCTCTGGCTGTTCCAGCAGGCGGTCGATGACCTGATGGTCGAGGGTGACCGCGTTGTCGGCGCCGTCACGCAGGTGGGTATCAAGTTCCGCTCGCGCACCGTGGTGCTGACGGCCGGCACCTTTCTCGACGGCAAGATCCATGTCGGGCTGCAAAACTATTCGGCGGGCAGGGCAGGCGACCCGCCGGCTGTGTCGCTGTCCGCCCGGCTGAAAGAACTCAAGCTGCCGCAGGGCAGGCTGAAAACCGGCACGCCGCCACGCATCGACGGCCGCACCATCGACTTCAGCAAATGCACCGAACAGCCCGGCGACGGCATGCCCGGCGGCATTGAAGGCGATGTGCCGGTCTTCAGTTTTATGGGGGGCAAAATTGCGCACCCCCGGCAGGTGCCGTGCTGGATCACCCACACCAACGAGCGTACCCACGACATCATCCGCTCGGGTTTTGACCGCAGCCCCATGTTCACGGGCAAGATCGACGGGGTCGGCCCGCGCTATTGCCCGAGTGTGGAAGACAAGATCAACCGCTTCGCCGGCAAGGACAGCCACCAGATTTTCCTGGAGCCCGAAGGCCTGACGACCCACGAAATCTACCCCAATGGCATCTCGACCAGCCTGCCGTTTGACATCCAGTACGAGCTGGTGCGCTCCATGGCCGGCATGGAAAACGCCCACATCCTGCGTCCGGGCTACGCCATCGAATACGACTACTTCGACCCGCGCGCGCTGAAGACCAGCTTTGAAACCCGCGCCATCGGCGGCCTGTTCTTTGCCGGGCAGATCAACGGCACCACCGGCTATGAAGAGGCGGCAGCACAAGGCATGTTTGCCGGCATCAATGCAGCGCTACAGTGCCAGGGCAAGGAAAGCTGGCTGCCCAAACGCGACGAAGCCTACCTCGGCGTTCTGGTCGATGACCTCATCACCAAAGGCGTGACCGAGCCCTACCGCATGTTTACCAGCCGGGCCGAGTTCCGCCTGATGCTGCGCGAAGACAACGCCGACATGCGCCTGACCGAAAAGGGCAGGGAGCTGGGCCTGGTCGATGACGAGCGCTGGGATGCCTTCAACCGAAAGCGCGATGCTGTTTCACGTGAAACAGAACGGCTGCGCGCCATCTGGGTGAACCCCAACACACTGTCTGCGCCGGAAGCTGAGCGCGTTCTGGGCAAGGCGATTGAGCGTGAGTACAACTTTGCGGACTTGCTAAGACGGCCGGATGTGAACTACGCCGGGCTGATGTCACTGGGTGAAGGCAAGTACGCCAACCCGGACATTCCCCTTAATCAGGACATTTCTCAGGACGTTTCACGTGAAACAAGCAGCACAACCCTGCCGCCCGACCTGGTGAAAAGTGTGGTCGAACAAATCGAGATCGCCGCCAAATACGCCGGATATATCGACCTGCAGAAGACAGAGGTCGAGCGCGCCGCCCACTACGAGAACCTCAAGCTCCCGCCTGATCTGGATTACCTGCAGGTTAGCGCCCTGAGTTTTGAGGCCCGGCAGAAGCTGGCCAAACACCGGCCAGAAACCCTGGGTCTGGCATCCCGCATCTCCGGCATCACGCCAGCGACTGTATCCTTGCTGCTGGTTCACCTCAAAAAGAACCTCTGGAAGAACACCACCCCTGTCCCAGTTGGCGCCAAAGCCACGGATTCCGCTGAAGCATGAGCAGCGCTTCAGAACAAAACCTCAGACAGGGGCTGGCGGCACTTGGCCTGCAATTGAGCGATGCACAGATCGCCGAACTGCTGGATTACCAAAGCCTGATCGGCAAATGGACCAGGGTCTATAACCTGACCGCGGTGCGCGACCCGGCCGAAATGATGACACACCACCTGCTCGACAGCCTGGCCGCCATCGCGCCCCTGATGCGGCACCTGCAGACAAGCGGGCTGGAGCAGGGCAGTACCTTGCTCGATGTGGGCTCGGGTGCAGGCCTCCCCGGCGTGGTGATTGCCATCTGTTGCCCAACAGTCGCCGTGACCTGCGTGGACACGGTGGCCAAAAAGGCCGCCTTTATCAAGCAGGCAGCGCTGGCCCTGAAGTTGCCCAACCTGACGGGGCTGCATGCACGGGTCGAAAACATCTCTCAGTCCTTTGACGTGATCTGCTCCCGCGCCTTTGCCTCGTTGCCCGACTTCACCAGCTGGTCGGCGGCCGCACTTTCACCTGAAGGCGTATGGATGGCCATGAAAGGCAAGCACCCTGCAGACGAGATCGCTGCCTTGCCCGCCAGCATTGAAGTGTTTCACGTGGAACAGCTTCAGGTTCCAGGCCTGGATGCGGAGCGCTGCATCATCTGGATGCGACAAAAAGCAGCCTGAGCAGCTGCGTTACGGCTTTCGCAGGTAACTTGCTGACGTAAACTCACACCCTCACTTTTAGAGGGTTTTCATGCTCGGCTCATTTGCTGGCGTCGCAGATTACGGCGCTTTTGTCGTCGCCATCATTGTTTTTCTGCTGATTCCCGGGCCAGGCAACCTCGCACTGATCACCTCGACCAGCAAGGGCGGCATTCCAGGCGGGCTGGGCGCCACCTTTGGCGTGATTGCCGGTGACCAGGTCTTGCTCTGGGCCGCCGTGGCCGGTGTATCTGCCGTGATGGCCGCTTACCCGACGGCCTTTCATATCGTTCAATGGGCAGGTGCGGTTTACCTGGCCTGGCTGGGCATCAAGCTGCTGATGGCCAAGCCCGGCGATGCCCCCATCCTGCAGATGAAACCACGCCACTTTTTTCGCCAGACCTTGCTCATCACGCTGCTCAACCCGAAGGCGATTGTTTTCTATATGGCCTTCTTCCCCTTGTTTGTGGACCCGGCCACCCATCAGGGGCTCAAGACTTTCGGCGTCATGGCCGCGACCATTGCCGTGCTGACTTTCATGTATGGCCTGACGTCGGTGCTCATCACTTACTATCTGGCCGAACGCATTCGCGCCAATGCCAAAATCTCTGCCTTCCTCAACAAGGCGGCAGGTGTCTTTCTCATCGGCTTTGGTCTCAAGCTGGCCATCTCTAAATAACAAGAAGCAACCATCCACATGGCCAAAATATTCTGTGTCGCCAATCAAAAGGGCGGTGTCGGCAAGACCACCACCACCGTCAACCTTGCCGCAGGTCTGGCCAAGGTCGGCCAGCGCGTGCTGATGATTGACCTCGACCCCCAAGGCAATGCCACCATGGGCTCCGGCGTGGACAAACGCAAGCTGGAGCACACGGTGTACGACGTGCTGCTGGAATCAGCCTCGGTTGCCGAGGCCCGCGTCAAAAGCCAGAAGCTTGTCGACGGCGGCTGCAGCTACGACATCCTGGGCGCCAACCGCGAGCTGGCCGGCGCGGAGGTGGAGCTGGTCGATGTCGAGCGGCGCGAAAAGCGGCTCAAGCTGGCACTGGCCGAGGTCGATGCGGACTATGACTTTGTGCTCATCGACTGCCCCCCGTCACTCAGCATGTTGACCCTCAACGGCCTGTGCTGCGCCCACGGCGTGATCGTGCCCATGCAGTGCGAGTACTTCGCCCTCGAAGGCCTGACCGATCTGGTCAACACCATCAAGCAGGTGCACGCCAACCTCAACAAGGAGCTGGCCATCATCGGTTTGCTACGCGTCATGTTCGACCCGCGCATCACCCTGCAACAGCAGGTCAGCGACCAGCTCAAGGACCACTTCGGCGACAAGGTGTTCAACACCGTCATTCCGCGCAATGTGCGGCTGGCAGAAGCGCCCAGCTATGGTTTGCCGGGCGTGGTGTTTGACCCCGCGTCCAAGGGCGCGCAGGCCTTCGTCACCTTTGCCGAAGAAATGGTCACCCGCATCAAGGCAATGTAAGCAGCCATGCCAGGGGCTCTCAAGGCCCCGGGCGCTACAAAACAAACAGCAAACTTATCGGGCATGAACGCGCACAACGTCCTCATCCTTCCCGGCTGGCACAACAGCGGCCCGGAGCACTGGCAAAGCCTTTGGGAAGCCGCGCACGGCTACACCCGTGTGGAGCAGCACAGCTGGTCGCACCCGCTGCGCGGCGACTGGATCTCCCGGCTTGAAGACGTTTTGCTGTCATGCGACGAGCCCGCCGTGCTGGTCGCCCACAGCCTGGGTTGCATTCACATTGCGGCATGGGCATCGCACTCCAGAAATACACACCGCGTCAAAGCAGCGCTGCTCGCAGCGCCACCGGACCTTGAGCGTGAGGACCTCTCGCAGATGCTGTCGAGCTGGACGCCTGCGCCCATGCAGAAACTCCCGTTTGCAACGGTGATGTTCGCCAGCCGCAACGACCCCTGGTGCACAGCCGGGCGGGCCCGGCAAACCGCCGAAGCCTGGGGCTCACGGTTTATCGATGCCGGCGAACGCGGCCACCTCAATGCCGAAAGCGGCCTCGGCGACTGGCCTGAAGCGCACGCACAATTACAGCAACTCATGGCCATGCCCCCAACACTGCCCACATCGACGGCAAGCTGAAACCAGATTCAAGAAAGAAAACCACCATGGTCACCAAAAAACCAAAAGGCCTGGGCCGCGGACTCGAGGCACTGCTCGGACCCAAAGTCAACGAGAACTCATCCGACGCCGACAACAACACCAGCAGCGTGAGCGGCCCCGGGCTGCCCGCATCGTTGCGGCTTTCAGACATGGTGGCCGGCCAGTACCAGCCGCGCACCCGCATGGACGAGGGCGCTTTGTACGAGCTGGCAGAGTCCATCAAGGTCCAGGGCATCATGCAGCCCATCCTGGTCAGGCGGTTGACCAGCGGCGCCAACGACGGCAAATACGAAATCATTGCCGGTGAGCGCCGCTTCCGCGCAGCCAAACTGGCGGGCCTGGACAGCGTGCCGGTGCTGGTGCGCGACGTCCCCGACGAGTCCGCCGCCGCCATGGCGCTGATTGAAAACATCCAGCGTGAAGACCTCAACCCGCTTGAAGAAGCCCACGGCCTGCAACGCCTGGTGAAAGAGTTTGGGCTCACTCACGAACTGGCAGCACAGGCTGTTGGCCGCTCACGCAGTGCGGCATCCAACCTGCTGCGCCTGCTGAACCTGGCCGAGCCGGTGCAAACAATGTTGATGGCGGGCGACATCGACATGGGGCACGCCCGCGCATTGCTGGGCCTGGACCGCGCCACACAGATCACGGCCGCCAACCAGATCGCTGCCAAAAAAATGTCGGTTCGCGAGGCCGAAAGCCTGGTCAAAAAACTCAGCGCCGAGTTTTCGCTGCAGCCGCAACGCCTCGCCAAGGAAAAGTCGCGCGACACGCGCCGGGTCGAAGAAGAACTCGCCGACCTGCTGACCGCTGAGGTGGAGGTGCGCATCAAAAAGCAGGTCAAGCGCAACGGCAGGCGTGAGGACGTCGGCGAGGTCGCCATCCATTTCGGCTCCATGGACGAGCTGAACGGCCTGATCGAGCGGCTCAGGGGCTCGAAGTAGTCACCTGGTTTGAGATCGCGGCGTCTTTCAGCGCCCGCCCGCCACATCAATCACGGTGCCGTGCACATAAGACGAGGCCTCAGAAGCCAGCCAGAGCGCGACATCGGCCACTTCAGCGGCTGACCCCGAACGCCCCATGGGCACCGCTGTCTTCGCCATCTGCTGCATCTTTTCAATGCCGCCATGCAGGTCGTGAATTTCGGTCGCAATGAGCCCCGGGCGTATCGCATTCACGCGTATGCCTTCGCCGCCCACCTCTTTGCCCAGCGCCAGCGTGAAGGTGTCGATAGCCGCCTTGGACGCCGCATAGGCCGCACCGCCACCCAGCCCACCCAGGCGTGATGCCACTGACGACATGTTGACGATGACACCGCCCTTGCCGCCATGCGCCGTCGACATGCGCCTGATCGCCTCACGCGAGCAGTAGTAGGTGCTGAACACGTTGGCGCCAAACACATCTGCAACATTGCGTTCATCCACCGCGTCAACCCGGAAGTTCGCCAGCACGCCCGCGTTGTTGACCAGCACATCCAGCGGGCCGAAGGCTTCATCCAGCCGCGTGAACATGCTCACCACTTCATCCAGCCGGCTCACGTCCGCCTGCAGCGCCACCGCTTCTCCACCGGCAGCTTCAATCGCCTTGACGACCGCCAGCGCGGCCTTTTCGCTGCGCAGGTAGTTCACACCCACACGGTAGCCAGAGCGCGCCGCCAGCAGGGCAATCCCTGCGCCGATGCCGCGGCTGGCGCCTGTCACCAACATCACTTTTTTCATCGCACTCTCGGTTTTATTCGGGCTGGATATTGGCTTCTTTCACCAGGCGCGTCCACTTGGTCACTTCGGTGCCGATAAAAGTCTTGAGCTGGTCAGGCGCCATGGGCATGGGTGCAATGCCAATGCCGGCCAGTTTTGTTTTCAGGTCAGGCTGCGCCAGGGCAGCCGTGGTCGTTGCATTGAGTTTATCCACCACGTCCTTGGGCATGCCTGGAGGGCCAACGATGGCAAACCACGCGGTGACGTCAAAGCCGGGCAACACCTCGGCAATCGCCGGCCACTCGGGCGCGAGCGCGGTGCGTTTGGGTGAGGTCACACCCAGTGCCCGCATGGCGCCGCCCCTGGACTGCGCCAGTGCGTTACCCGCATCCACAAAGGTGTAGTCCAGCGTACCGCCCAGGACATCATTGACGGCCAGCGGAATGCCCTTGTACGGCACAGGCAGCGTCTCCATGCCGCCCAGCTTGTTGAGCACCGCAATGCTGACCTGCGAGCTCGACGAGCCGTAACCTGCCGTCACCTTGCCCGGGCGCTGCTTCGCATAACCAACCAGGTCCTGCACGGTTTTTTGCGGTGCATTGGCCTTGACCATCAGCACCAGCACCGTGTCGCCGATGCCCGCTACCGGCGAGAAGTCCTTGTTCGGGTCATACGGGATTTTCTTGAGCAAGGCCACGTTCGACGAGATTGCGGAGTTCGACGAAAACAGCAGCGTGTAGCCATCAGGCGCAGCGCGTATGACCTCCATCGCCGCAATCGAACCGCCTGCGCCGGGCTTGTTGTCCACCACAAAAGGCTGGCCCAATGCCGCGCTCAGCTGCTGGCCAACGACGCGCGCGGCCAGGTCGGTGGCAGCGCCGGCAGGGAAGGGCACGACCAGCCTCACCGGCCTGGTCGGAAAGCCCTGCGCCTGTGCGCTGCCCATGGTGAATGCCAGCAATGAAGCCATGCCCAGTGCAGTTGCCAAAGTCTTGAGGGCAGAACGTTTGTTCATTCTTTTCATGTTGTCTCCTTTGTTATGAATTGGTGCTGTGAATTGATGTCCTGAACCGTTGATCAGCTTTTTGCCGGGGCATCCATGCCCAGCGTCAAGAGGTGAAATGAAAGCGCCTTGCCATGCATGTCCAGGTTCAGCGAATCATTGACGCCGCCGTCCAGCACATCGTCAATCACAAAGTTCATCGCGCCCAGCAGCGGCAGCAGGTAACGAGTTACCTTTGTCGGCTGGCGGTGGGCAAAGTGTTCGGCCACACGCGCCTCTGTGACCTGCTGCACCAGCAGGTCAAAATCTTCAGGCTTGTAGGCAATCACACTGATGTTGACCTTGTTGCCCTTGTCACCGGTGCGGGCGTGGGCATAGTCGTAAAGGGTGTTCTGTGTCATGGTGTTCGCCCTATGCCAAGCTGAAAGAAGCCGGCACCTGGGTGCGTTCAATCAGGCATGACTGTGTCGACAGGCGCTGGCGCTTGGCCACACGCACACCGCCGCCACCGGCGGGCCCGCCGGTCCACAAGGCCGTCACCTCGCGCAGCAAACGGTCAATCACCGCCAGATCAAGATGCTGGCCGGCCACACGCAAACGAATGTCCAGCAGCTGACCCACGGGCGCAGCGCCCAGCATGCGGTTGCCGTCATCACCCAGCACACTGCTCACACCCATCAGGTCAAAGCGCAGCGGCAGCAAAGGGCCCATGCGCCTTTGCATGATGTCCATCGCCAGCCGCGCACGCGCTTCGGCATTGGGCCCGGCATAAGAGATCTCGCCCTCGCCAAACCAGCCACCATCAAAAAACACATTCGCCTTCAGCGTCGCGGTACGCGCATGGCCACGCACGCCTGACAAACGCACGCGGTCAGGGCCGAGCTGCTTCACGTTGGCGCCGGTGATATCGGCCACCACATCAGGTGTGATGTAGGCCGCCGGGTCATGCAGCTCATAGAGCAGCTGCTCCTTCACCGTGCGCTCATCCACCAGGCCGCCGGTGTGGCTGGCTTTGGTCACGACACAGCTGCCGTCCGCAGAAATCTCGGCAATCGGAAAGCCCACGTCTTCAAGCCCCGGCACATCCTTTTTGCCCGGGTCGGCGAAATAGCCACCGCTGACCTGCGCGCCGCACTCCAGCAGATGCCCGGCCATGGTGGCGCCCGCCATCGCATCCCAGTTGTCATGCGCCCAGCCGAAATGCGCCATGGCGGGGCCCAGCGTCAGCGACGGGTCGGCCACACGGCCGGTCACCACAATCTGCGCGCCGGCCTTGATGGCCTCTGCAATTTCAAACGCGCCCTGGTAGGCATTGGCGCAAACAAAACGCGCTTCATCAAAGCCTGCGCCCAGGTGTTGCCTGACGATGGCACGGCCTCTGGCATCCGACAGATCATCACCCTTGACCACGGCAATACGTGGTGCAGCCAGGCCAAGCTCTTTTGCAAGTCCTTGAATCAACAGCACGGCACCATCCGGGTTGGCCGCACCGAAATTGCCGACGATGGTGATGCCGTGCTTCAGGCAGTCGGCCAGCACAGGCCGCAACTCAAGCTCAAGCAAGGGCTCGTAACCGGCCTGCGGGTTGGCGCGCCTGGCCAGCTGTTGTGTGGCCAGGGTGCGTTCGGCCAGGTTCTCGAATATCAAGGCGGACGGGCCACCACGTTCCATCAGCGTGCGCACCACAGGCGCCCCTGCGTCCACGCGGTCGCCCGAAAAGCCCGCCGCGCAGCCTACTGCAAATGTCCCCATCAGGAATTCCTTTTTTCAATCGCTACTCTGCATGGCCAGCCGCACCCTGTAAACCGAACTTACCCCAACGGCGTCTCGCAGAAACAAAAAAGCCCCGCCATACGGCGGGGCCTTCAATCACGAAACCAGAAAACCGGCGCGGCTTATTCCAGCTCGGCAGACACCGTCTTGGCGGCACGGTTCAGCTTCAGGGTCACCTTGTTGACTTCGCAGAGGTTAAAGCCTTCCCAGACCACTTCCGAGCCGTCATCATCAAACACGACCTGCATGTCCTGCTTGCAGCTGGCCTTGTCCGAGAAACGGAACAGCTTGGATGCGCCATTGTTCAGGATGCCATCACCCAGACGGTCATTGCCCCAGTTGGCGGCTTTGCTCGCGGACAGGTAAACCTCCTTGATGGGGTAACCGGTGCGGTTGACCAGCGTGAAATCAGCATCGCCGGCAAAGGCAGAACCGAGGGTGGCAAAGGCGGCAACGGCGAGAAGGGTACGTTTGATCAGCATGGGGACACTTTCTGGAGATTATTGTTTGTAAAACTGGGTATTAACCCTTTGGAATTTTATGCAGCGCTTTCACAAACCGTAACCATTTGTCAGTTTTTGTTGTTTTATAGGCTGAGATGCTCACCCAAGCCGCCATGTCAGCTGGCTGTCAGCCGGGCTAAAGCGAAAAGATCTTGCCCGGGTTCATGATGTTCTTCGGGTCCAGCGCACGCTTGATGGTGCGCATCATGTTGACCGCGCCGTCGCCAGCTTCGGTCAGCAAAAAGTCCATCTTGTGCAGGCCCACGCCGTGCTCGCCGGTGCAGGTGCCTTCCAGCGCCAGCGCGCGTGACACCAGCTTGTGGTTGAGCGCCTCGGCCGTTTCACGCTCGCCCGGCGAGTGGGGGTCAATCAGGTAGCCGAAGTGAAAGTTGCCGTCGCCGACATGGCCGACCAGGAAGTAGGGGATGCCGCTGGCGTCCGCTTCCGTCACGGATTCGAGCAGGCAATCGGCCAGGCGCGAGATCGGCACGCAGGTGTCGGTCGAGATCGCCTTGCAGCCCGGCTTCGATTGAATCGCCGCAAAAAACGCGTTGTGCCGCGCCGTCCATAGCCGCGTACGCTCTTCAGGCGTGCTGGCCCACTCAAACGCATTGCCGCCGTGGTTGCTGGCGATCTCCTGCACCAGCTCGGCCTGCTCCTTCACACCGGCTGGCGAGCCGTGGAATTCCATCAACAGCATGGGCTCTTCACGCAGGTTCAGTTTTGAATGCACATTCACCATGCGCACCGTGTTGTGGTCAATCAGCTCGACACGCGCAATCGGCACGCCCATCTGTATCACTTCAATCGTGGTGCGCACCGCCGCCTCGATGCTGGGGAATGAACACACCGCCGCCGATATCGCTTCAGGCAGCGGGTAGAGCCGCACCGAGACCTCGGTGATGATGCCCAGCGTGCCTTCGCTGCCCACCATCAGGCGTGTGAGGTCATAACCCGCCGATGACTTTTTGGCGCGTGTGCCGGTGCGGATGATCTCGCCAGACGCCGTCACCACTTCAAGCGCCAGCACGTTCTCGCGCATGGTGCCGTAACGCACGGCGTTGGTGCCGCTGGCGCGCGTGGCGCACATGCCGCCCAGCGTTGCATCGGCGCCCGGATCGATCGGGAAAAACAGGCCGGTGCTTTTGACTTCTTCATTGAGCTGCTTGCGCGTGACGCCCGGCTGCACGGTCACTGTCAGGTCGTCGTTGTTGATGTGCAGCACCTTGTTCATGCGGCCCAGGTCAATGCTGATGCCGCCCTGCACGGCCAGCAGGTGGCCTTCCAGCGAGGTGCCCACGCCGAACGGAATCACCGGCACGTTGTATTGCGAGGCCAGCTTCACGGCATCCGAAACATCCTGCGTGCTTTCTGCAAACACCACGGCAGACGGCGGCGGCGCAGCGAATGACGACTCATCGCGCCCATGCTGCTCACGCACCACCAGCGCGATGGAGCAGCGGTCGCCGAAGCGGCTTTTCAACGCATCAAGCAGCGCCTGCGGTGTTTCACGCTGGGCAATTTCGGGGAGCAGGTGGCTGGGCAGGGGCGCGTTCATGGGGTGTCTCCAGGTGCTTCAAGTCCGGCGCGGCGACGCACCGTGGTCCATGAACATTATGGAGCAGGGCCCCGCCCTTGCGCACCGGGCGTCACCCCCTGTGGTCGGGCTCAGGCGTCTCGCGCAGGCTTGCTGCCAAGCAGACCCTGCGCGACAACGGCGGGCGTTTCTGCCGGATTGCTCAGGGTTACCCGCGCTTTTTTCTGCGCGCCGTCACCATCGCCATCCGTCATGTCGGGCGCCACGCCCCAGGCCATCGCCGTCGTCAGCACCACCAGCGACGGGATCGCGCGCAGGTAGCGCGGGCGGGAGAAAAAGTTGAGAGCGGTTTTGACATGGGTCTTCACGGTGTCGAATCCTTTCGAAAGGTTTTTCTGTTGACCGGAAATTCCATCATGAGCGCCACGCTTCACCGTTATGCGTCTGCCGTGTTGCCGCTTGTAAGCAATTGCGCCAATGCAGCACTGGCGCGGCTTTCCGACCTGCCCCTTTACGTAAACGGCCAGACGCAGGCACCCAACAGGCGCAAAAAAAAGGCCTGTCATCGCTGACAGGCCCACGCCTCGAAAATTTTGTCCGCTCTATCGAGCGTGATGCCAGCCGTCGCTGCTGCGCGAAAGGGAAGGTTCGCGGGCATGAAACTGCTTTTCGCGGTCGCTGTGCGACGGCGCCCTGTAGTCACCGTCGTTCATCTGGCGAGCGCGGTGCACGCTGATGCGGCCGCCGAATTCGCTGTCTGTATCGCCCTGGCGGCGTTGCCTGTCACGCAAGTTGAATCTGTCTGCCATGTTTGCTTCCTTGGTTGGGTCAGCGCTGTCCTGACCGGCCCGCTGCACTTTGAAAGCTGCGAAGCCGACCCCTGTGAATTCATTCTGGAGAAGCGAGAACTTGCAGTTGTAGGACAAGGCCGCAAGAACCTGTCATGGCAGCGGCATCACTCGGGCCTGATATTGGCCTTCTTGATGAGCGGGCCGAACTTGGCGGTCTCCAGGCGGATGTAGTCCGTGAACTCCGCCGGCGTGCTGGCCACCACCTCCAGCCCCATGGCCGTCATTTTTGACTCCACGTCGGGGCTGCGCACGACGGCCGCCACTTCGGACTGGATTTTTTGCAGGATGCGCGGCGGCGTACCCGCCGGCGCAAGCAAGCCGGCCAGGCCCACCGCCTCAAAGCCGGGAAAGCCCTGTTCCGCCACCGTCGGCACATCCGGCAGAAGTTTTGACCGGTTCAGGCTGGCCACGGCAAGCGGCCGCAACTTGCCGGCCTTGATATGCGGCAGCGAGGTCACCACACCGTCAAACATCACCTGCGCCTGGCCGCCCAGCAGGTCGGTCAGGGCAGGTTGCGTGCCCTTGTACGGGACCTTGATCACATCGATGCCCGTGGCTGTCTGCAACATCTCCAGCGACAAATGCCCCGTGCTGCCGTTGCCCGCAAACGCCCAGGGCAATTTGCCCGGCCGCTGTTTGGCCAGGGTGACCAGTTCCGGCAGGGTCTTGACCGGCAGCTCGGTATTGGTCACCAGCACGATGGTCGCCTTCGATATCAGCGTCACCGGCGCGAAGTCTTTCACCGGGTCAAAGGGCAGGGTGTTGTAGATGAACTGGTTGACGATGTGCTGCACCGTCGCCACCACCAGCGTGTAGCCATCGGGCGCAGATTTGGCCACCAGGTCGGTTGCAATGTTTGAACCGCCACCCGGGCGGTTCTCCACAATCACCGGCTGGCCCCACTTCTCCGACAGCTTCTGCGCCACGATGCGCGCCACCGTGTCCGTCGGCCCGCCCGGCGGTTGCGGCACGATGAAACGAATGGGTTTGGTCGGGTAGTCCTGCGCCTGCGCCACAGGCGGGGCAAGCATGGCCATACCGAATGCGGCAGCCATGCCCACCAAAAGTCGCGATGCTGTTTTTCTGTTCATCATGGTGTGTCTCCAGTCTTTGTTTTTGAATTCGTCAGTCAAGGCCGCAGCTGCTGGCCAATGCCCGCCAGCGCCGCTTTCTCAAGCAGCATGCCGCACAGGCCCATGTATTCAAACGCCGTGCCGCCCGAGCAGAACATGGTGCGCTCATTTGCACCGCGCCGGCCTTCGCACTGGCCGGCCAGCACCGCGCCCAGCTCGCCCGCAATATGCGCTTCGGTGATGGCACCTTCGGCGATGGGCAAAAGAATCTCGCCCTTCTCGTTCATGGCCTGCGTCATCGCATCGACAATCACCCGCGACTGCAGCACCGCCTGCGTATCGACCTCGCGCGCCGAGGGCGCATGCTGGCCCATCACGTTGCAATGCACGCCCTCAGGCAGCCATTCGCCCAGCAGCACGGGCGTTGGCGAGATGGTGATGGTCGTCACCACATCGGCGTCCTTCACCGCGTCCTGTACCGATGCAGCCGCCTTCACCTCCAGGCCCAGCGCACTGCCGGCCTGCCTGCAAAAAGCCTGCAGCGCATCGGCCTGGCGGCTGTAGCAGCTCACCACCGAGATGTCCATGACCGATGCCATGAAGGTGAGCTGCGCCAGCGCATAACTGCCGGTGCCTATCAGCGCAAGCCGCTGCGCATCGGGCCGCGCCAGCGCGCGTGCGGCCACGGCCGCAGTGGCCGCTGTCTTCCACACGCTCAGCTGCTTGCTGTTGATCACGCCCAGCATCTGCCCGGTCTCACCGCTGAACACCGTGAGCCACATGTCCACGCTGCCCGGTGTGTACTGCACCGCGTAAATCGAGGCGCCCATCACGCGCGACTGCCGCATGTAGGCCGCACTCATCTTCAGGGCCCGCGAGCGCGGCGCCGTCTGCGCCGGGTCGGCACAGACGATCTGCCGCGGCAGCACGCCGACCTGCTCGCGGCCGTGTTCCAGAAACGAGGCGTGCACCGCCTCCACGCAGTCGGCCGGCGTCACCGCCCCTTGTGCAAACAGGGTGTCGAGGTCACTTTGCCCGAGGTACAAGGCCACGGTGTCAGCGCAGTTTATTCAGGCCAGTTTTCAAGCAGCTCGACCGGCTCGCCGTAACGCGCAGCCATCGCCACCACATCGGGGTCGCGCAGCGCCTCAAGAAAGCCGCCGGTGACCAGCCGGTTCGGGCCGGCGTCCACGGTGGTGTCAAAGCACACGAGGTCCACATGCACGGGCGGCTCTTCCCAATAGGGCATCTTCTTCTTGATGTAGTCGGCGGGTTTGAGCAGGTCAATGCCGAAGTGCAGCGCGCCCGGCGAGTTGGAACCCGCGGGGTAAATCAAATGGCGCGGCCACTTGGGGTTGAAGCCGCAGCCCAGCTCGATCAGCACACCGCCAATCAGCATCTCGCGCAGCAGCGCCGCATCGGATGAATGGCCCGTCACCTCGACGATGGCGTTGTTTTCAAAGCGCACGCCGATGCGCTCGGCAAACGGCTGCTCGAACCCCACGGCCCACTGCGGGTAAATCGTGCCCGCGGTTTTGACGACCTCGTTCGGGTCGTCCAGCATGGGCCCCGGCTCATACAGGTTGGGGCCGTGCGTCGGCAGGTAGTGCACATAGGCGCCGGGGTTGGTGGCCAGCACCTCGCCGCGCCAGCGGTTGGTGTCCAGGTTTTTATCGACCATGCGCGCCGTCAGCGGAATCATCAAATCGCTGCCGCGCGAATCGGTGAATTTCATCGGGCAATCCACCCCGCGCGGAAAGCGCCTGGCCGTGGCGCGCACCAGCTCGCCCACCAGCTCCGTCGGGAAGCGCGCCTGCTCGGTGTGCAGCAGATCAAGGTTGCGAAAGAAGGTGATCTTCACCCAGCGCTGGCCCTTGTTCTTGCGCAGCGCCAGGCAGTAGGGGTGCCAGGCCGAGCAGAACCAGGTCGACACCACAAAGGTGGCTTTTTCAAGAATCGGTTTGACGTCGTCCGGGATCTCCATCATGTTGGTGGTGTGCGTCATCACCATGATGGGCTTGATGCCGTGCGCCGCTGCCAGCCCGGTGATGGCCGAGATCACGCGCTGGTCCAGCAGCTTGTCGGCCAGGAAGACCAGCGTGTCGCCCGGCCTGAAATCAAAGGTGTGCACGAAGTTGCTCACCGCCTGGTAGTAGCGCTCGATCTCGGTCGAAGGCAGGTCCTTGGCCGACGGCAGGCCGCGGCCGATCAGCTTTTCAAACGAAACGCTGCTGCCGCCGCTGTCCAGCTGCATCGCGTGAAGGTCGGATAGTCCCATGGTGCTTGTCTCTTTCTCGGTGTTTGTAGGGAAGCGTCATCGTAGGCAAGCGGGTACTATGTGTCCAATTGATAGTTGTCATACCTTTGATGGCTTGAATTCATTCTGCTGGTGCATGCATGAACGTCGACAACTTTGACCTCAACCTGATCCGCGTCTTCCTCGCCATTGCAAAACACCGCAATGTGACCGAGGCCGGCCTGCAGCTGGGCCTGACGCAATCCAGCGTCAGCCATTCATTGAGCCGCCTGCGCGACCTGTGCCACGACCAGCTCTTTGTGCGCACCAGCGACGGCATGATGCCCACCGTCGCCGCCACCGCGTTGATCGAGCCGCTGGAGCAGGCGCTCGCCACCGTGCGCAGCAGCCTGCGCGGTGCCGCCGTGTTTGATCCGCTGACCGACGACCGCTGCTTCAACCTCGTGCTGTCGGACATCGGCCAGTTGACCTACCTGCCCACGCTGCTTGACCACCTCAAGCTGCATGCGCCCAACACCAGCGTCAACGTGCTGCACCTGCCGATTGACGCACACCGGGACGCCCTGATCAACGGCCTGGCAGACCTCACCATCGGCCATCTGCCCGCCTTGCAAAGCGGCTTTCACCAGACGCATCTGTTTGACGACCCCTACGTCTGCATGCTGCGCGCCGACCACCCGCAGATCACGTCATCCATCTCGCTCCAGCAATATCTTGATGCCTCACACATCGTGGTTGAGCCACCGGGGCGCGGGCCGGGGCTGGTCGAGCAGGCGCTCTCACGCGCCAGAAAAAAGCGCCGCATTGTCATGCGGCTACCGCACTTTTTTGCCGGCCCGCTGATCCTGCAACGCACCAACCACCTGATGACCGTGCCGCTGCGCGCGCAGGTCATGCTGCGCGAGATCAGCAACATCCGCTTTCTGCCGCTGCCCTTCGAGGTGGAGCTGATGCACGTCAAGCTCCTCTGGCACGAGCGCATGCACCATGACGCCGGCCACAAATGGCTGCGCAGCGTAATGGCTGACCTGTTTGCCGAAAGCCCCGCGGCATCCCAGGAACGCATCGCGGGCATGCTGCCGCGCAAAGCCTGAGACGGGCCAGTGATGGCACCGGGGCAGGGGCGAAAGTCAGTGGCGCCCACCGCGCCGCGACTGCAGCTGATTGCCGCCGCCCACATGCGATTCGCGGTCGCTGCGGCTGTTGGCCGTGCGCTGGCCTTCGTTGCGCTGGGTCGGCTTCTGGTCACCGGCCTGGTTGTGATGGTTCTCTACCTTGCCGCCATGGCCAGCTGCGGGCTTGCCGCTTTCTTCCATCGATTGTTCCTGGTGGCTCAGTTCCGCCTGTGCTGTCTGTTCGTGGGTGTTGATGCGCTTGTTCTGTCTGGCTGCCATGTTGCTCTCCTTCAAAAATGGATGAATGCCCTGTGCGAACGTGCCGGGCAGCAAACCATTCTGCGGCGTGCCAGCAATCCATCTGTCAGACATCGCGCCATATCAGGGTACTTGTCCTGGCATCACGGTTCACAATAATGCGTCACAAAACGAGGAGAAAAGCCATGAACACATCCGACCCAACCAGCCGCCTGGCCAGCCGCCCCAGCGCCCGCATTTGCCTGCAGTGGCTAGCCAGCCTGGCCATGCTCTTCAGCCTGGCCGCGCCGGCCCAGGTCACGCCGCCAGCCACCACCAAAGTCATCGACATCCCCACACGCCCCGGCGTCACGCAGCGCTTCATCTACGTCACGCCCGCCGCGACACCCAAAGGCTCGGTCATCCTGATGGCCGGCGGCCACGGCGGGCTGCAGATCTTTGCCGGTGGCAGCATGGCCTACGGCGGTGGCAACTTTCTGGTCCGCACGCGCCAGCAGTTTGCCGATGCGGGCTTTGCAGTCGCCGTGGTCGATGCGCCGTCGGACCGGCAAACCGCGCCCTTCCTCAGCGGCTTCCGGCAAACGCCCGAACACGCGGCCGACATCAAGGCCGTCATCGCCTGGCTCAAGCAGCAATCACCCACGCCGGTCTGGCTGGTCGGCACCAGCCGCGGCACGCAGTCGGCCGGCTACATCGCCACCGAGCTCACGCCCGGGCAGGGCGGGCCCGACGGCCTGGTACTGACCAGCACCATCCTGCAGGACCCGGCTGGCCGCGCCGTGCCGCGCATGCCGCTGGAGCGCCTCACCATCCCCGTGCTCGTCGTTCACCACGAGCAGGACGGCTGCCGCCTCTGCGCCATCAGCACCATGCCGCAGCTGATGAGCAAGCTGCCCAAAACGCCAAAAACAGAACTCATCACCTTCACGGGCGGCCAGAACGCCGGCGACCCCTGCGAGGCAATGGCGTATCACGGCTTTAACGGCATCGAGGCCGATGTGCTGGCCAAAACCACGGCGTGGATGCTGGCGGCCAGGCCCTGAGCGCAGCACGGGTTGGGGCCCAAGGCCCAAAAACGCTACGTTATTTATAGCTGCTCACGCCCGTCTTTATTGGCCTGCAGGCCGATTTGATGCCTGAAAATGGCCTTTTTTGGGACTTTTTGGGCGCTGGAAAGCTTTTTGGGCAGCTCGCAAAAACTGATTTTCACTTTTACGTTAAATTTTTGCCGCATACATTAAATTTTTAACGTACACGGCAAAACCCGCTCCCGATTGTCATTGCGGGCTTGACCCGCAATCCATAACCCCGCATTCCACGCGCCGTTTGAGATGGATCCCGGATCAGGTCCGGGATAACAGCAAAAGGGCAGCCCTGACTTTGGACTGTCATTGCGGACGCGATCCGCAATCCATGCCCCCGACCTAATCCCCAGCCGGCGGCAGCAACCCACCCCGGCTCTGCTTGCGCCAGTTGCGCCCACCGGTCAAAAACGCCACCCAGCCCCAGGCAGCGCCGGTGTGCCGCAGGATCTGGAAGGTAAAGGGCTCGGCCAGCGCCGCCAGCAAACCCCAGCCAAAACTGGCGCGCTTCCTCGTACCTTTTTCTGGCAGCTCATCAGCGCTCTCAGCCCAGCGCCGGTACAGGTGCACCGCCCACACATGAAAGCCCAGGTCAATCAAAATCTTGGCGCCAATCACGCCGCCCACCGGCGCCAGCACGTCCAGGTTGCCGCTCGCCAGGTAATACAGCAGCAGCGCAAACGCCGTCAGCCCGTAGAGCGGCTGCAGCGTGTCGATTGCCTTCACCGGCAGCATCGCCACGCCCAGCCAGCCGTAGCGTTTGTCACCCACCATGTCGCGGTACCAGAACTGCGTTTGCAGAAAGCCGCCAAACCAGCGCTGCCGCTGGCGCAAGAAGGCGCTCACCGTGCCGGGCGCCTCGGTGCGGGCGCGCGCACCGCCCAGCACCCGCGTCGTCCAGCCCAGGCCGTGCAGCGCGCCGTGGCGGCGCAGGCGGTGAATCAGTTCGTAGTCTTCCACCAGGCAATCGACATCAAAACCGCCCACCTCCAGCAACGCTGTACGCCTGAAGCCGGCAAACGCACCCGAGATCAACAGCAGGCTGTCGACCCGCATCCACGCATAGCGCGACAAAAAGTTGCGGATGTATTCATAGGTCTGAAACCACTGCAGCAGCCGCCCGCTGACCGAAGCGCGGCACACCGGCACCAGCACGCCAGTGGCCGCCACCAGCGCCGGCTCGGCCGCAAACGCATCACGCACGCAGGCAATCGCGTTAGGCTCCAGCAGCGTGTCGCCGTCCACCGTCAGCACCGTGTCTGTCGTCATCTGCAGCACGGCGGCATTCAGCGCCACCGCCTTGCCCCCATGCGGCAGGCGCAGCCAGCGCAGGGTGGGGTGCGTGGGGCTGGGCGCGCTCATGGCGCCCAACGCAGGCTGCACCAGGCCGTACAGCTCAAACAATATCGCGGCCGTGTTGTCGGTCGAGCCATCATCGGCAATCACGATTTCGTCTGGTGGCTGCGCCTGGCCCAGCAGGGCAGACAGCGTGACCGGCAGCACAGCCGCCTCGTTGTGCGCGGCCACGATGACGCCCAGCGTCACGCGCTCATGGGAACCGGCTTTTACGGCAGCGGCGGGCAGGGCCAGCTTCGCCAACCCCAGCGTCTGCCAGAACACAAAGGCCAGCAGCACCGTGTCATAAGCAACATACACCACGCCCACAGACCAAACCAGCACGCCCGAAAAACGAAACACCATGGCAAACAGCGCCACCCACAGCATCAGCACCGCGCCATGAATCACATGGCTGCGCCAGGGCGTGGGCGGCGGGGCGTAGCGCGGCGACGTGACGTGCAGGCGCGCACTGAGCAAAGCGCTGTCCGAAGCAGCCGGGGAGGGCACAAGGGGGGCAACA
Organism: Pseudomonadota bacterium; assembly: GCA_040390295.1. Classification (GTDB taxonomy): domain Bacteria; phylum Pseudomonadota; class Gammaproteobacteria; order Burkholderiales; family Burkholderiaceae_C; genus Polaromonas. The sequence continues at coordinate 5,307 of JAZJYR010000003.1, read as the reverse complement.
GGCAAAAGACGGTTCCAATGCAGCGGTTGAGAAGGGTGAAGGCGGCGACGAGGTCAGGGCCAACAAGCCCAGCCCATCAGGCTGGTACGCACCCACATGCAATATGGATGCCCCACGCCATCAAGACCCACAAGCAGGTCGGACTCTGTCTTTACAACAAAGGTTCACCGCTACCATCGACGAGATCAACCACATCACAGCCCAGCAGCCCAAGCCATGACACCACAGGTCACCGTCACCAAATACACCCGCACCGCCATGGCCCTGCACTGGCTCATCGCGCTGCTCATCAGCGTCAACCTGCTGCTGATCTGGTTCGTCGACTACTGGCCCGAAGAGCGCGTGCGCCTGGTCATCGACACCCACAAATCCATAGGCATCACCGTGCTGGGCCTCGCCATCGTCCGCCTGCTCTGGCGCTACACCCACAAGCCGCCTGCGCTGCCCAGCACCTACAAACGCTGGGAGCAACGCGCATCGCACTGGGCGCACATGGCGCTGTACGGCGTGATGCTGCTGCTGCCCATTTCAGGCTGGCTGCACGACTCCGCCTGGAAAGACGCCGCCACCCACCCCATGCAGCTCTTCGGCCTCGTGCCCTGGCCGCGCATCGGCTGGATCATGACCATAGAACCCGCAACAAAGGAGATGCTGCACGACGCCTTTGGCCTGCTGCATACGGTAGCCAGCTACCTGTTGTATGTGCTGTGGGTGGCGCATGTGGGTGGCGCGCTCAAGCACCAGTTCATTGACAAGGATCCGGAGTTGCAGCGCATGCTGCCTTGAGCTTGAAGTCACTCGGAATTGCGAGAATATTTGCGACTTTGAGGATGCGCCCAAGCCCTTGTTGTCATTGATGATTTGGGGATTCCTGCGACTGGTTTTGCGACTTCAATTGCGACTTTGAATATCGCGAAATCGGTGGGGTCGTTGGTGCCAATGGAGACGTGGGAGATGATGTTTTCGGGGAGGGAGTCTGTGGTCAAGCTGCGTACTTGATCTTCCAAGAATTACAGCTTAGCCAAGGCTTAGCACCTGGGCAATGAAGACCCTAGTGCACCCATGACTATCTATGCGGTATCGTGAACTCAATCAAAAGGGGCGAGGATGAGCACATCAGTTAAGTGGACCCGGGAACATACATTAGCCGCATTCCATCTGTACACACTGCTACCCTTCGGCCGGCTAGACCAACGCACACCAGAAGTTCAGCAACTCGCAGCGTGGGAAGGTCGCACACCCAGCTCTGTCGCCATGAAGCTAAGCAACTTCGCCAGCCTTGACCCACAAATTGCCGCCAGCGGGCGCGCCGGATTAAGTGGTGCCTCCATACAAGACCGAGAGTTATGGGCAGCATTGCAGCAAGACTGGGACACAGTGGCTGTTGAGGCGGCCAACACCTACGCGGCACTTGCACTAAGCCACGGTGTTCAAGCGGACAATGATCTTTTGCAAGATGCGCCGACGGAGATTGAAGAAGGGCTAACCCGAGGTGCAATTGTTCAAGTACGAGTCAACCAGGCACGATTTAGAAAATCAGTACTAGCTAGCTATAACGCCACCTGTTGCATTAGCGGTTTACAACATCCCAAACTTCTAGTTGCTAGTCACATCGTTCCGTGGAGTCAGGATAAAAAGAATCGACTCAATCCTCAGAATGGGTTGTGCCTGTCGGCACTACATGACCGCGCCTACGATCAAGGTCTACTAACCGTTTTGTCTGATTTCACTATTAGGGTATCAAGCGAATTGAAAGCAGATAGTAGCGATGCCTTCATCTACAAAACTTTGCTAAGTTTTGACGGGAAGAAAATAATGCTCCCCGATAAGTTTCATCCCACACCAGCCTTTTTGGATTGGCACGCACGGTATTTCGGATTTATAAAATGAGCAACGCCCAATTACCCAATGAGTTATTTGGGTATTAGGTGAAGGATCAATTCGGTCGCTCCTTGACGCGCACTACGGGTGGCCCCTGTTCCACCTAGCGTACTAAACGTGGACTTTACGGCCCTACGTTCAACCGAAAAATATTGCCCCGCGATCTGCTCAACAAGTTCACCTGAAAGGCCATTTGAAGCAGCGTGCGCCGGGAATGTCACCAAAGCGTGCGCACCCATCGAAGCTACACCAACCATCAAGTTATTGAACTCCTCGCGCGCAGGTTGTTTCCGGCTAAAACTGGATTGCGGGCGATCTTCAAGCTTTGGATAGCGACCAATACCCGAGACCTCGCCCGCCTTTCCGGTCGCAACACTTTCGAGCACGTGATAGAAACGGCTGTATTGAACTTCAGAATAAGGCGGATCCAGAAAAACCAAATCCGTTTCGTTTAAAAAGCTTGTTTGTTCTACTGCGTCCGCTACATAAGCCCGACCAACTTTTTTGGCATGCAAAAGTGCACATGCATCGAAGTACTTTTTTGTCCTTCCCAAGAGATCCCGCCGCCAAGCATTAAGAATGTGCGGAAGCCCGGACTCTGTCGGGGAAAAAGGTTGCGCCGTATGACCTGGAGACGCGGAACACTCACTTGCAGATTCAATTAAGGCGGCAATTGCGACCTCATTTAGATCACCAGTTGGAACCGTGGCCCTAAGCGCATCTAACCAAAGAGCCTGAGATAGCCCGAAGTAATGGCCACCATATGCTCGACTCAGTGGAAACGCCGAAGGTAACTCAGAACAGCCGACCCGTATTGCCGTTATCGTCGCCACAAAGCTATCTCGGCTAGCCTCTCCGCCCCCGCAGTCTGCGGCCAGCGCCTCAGCAAAACTCAATAGCTCAGGATAAGCCTCTAAGTGATCTTGGGCTCTACAAACCCACTGTTCCCATTCCAGGTCAGTTGAGATCGCTTTTGTGCGATGAATCACTGACCCAGTGAGGCACACAGAATACTGTTGTAGGTCCGTTGCAAACACAGGAATTTCGTATCGGCTCGCCACGAACTTTGACACCGCGCCGGATCCAGCAAATAGATCGACGAACCTTGAGCGATCAGATAACGCCTGATGGAGCAGCTGACCAAGTCCATTCGTCAACATTGCTCTTTTTGAGCCCATGTACTTCATGACGAGGGCGTCAAAGGCAGCGAATCCTTATTTCTGTAATAAATATTTTTTATGTACTTAAGAGTCTCGTAGTCATCCTCGGAATAGGTCCGCCCGCCGCTGGGATGCGCAGGTATTCGTCGTAACTCGTTGAATTTATCTATCCAGTCTAGATAAAGGTGTTTTCCACCTTTTTCGTCAGGCATTTGAATATTGAAGATATGTTCGAAATGAGGCCAGTTTGATCTCTGTTTAACAATTTCCTTCAAGTCCACAATATCCAAAAAAGCTTCGATAGGTTGCTCTGATTTGTTCTCCAGCTGTTTCGCGTAAGCCGAAGCCTTGATCTTGCGACTCTCCACGCCGAGACGCCAAAAAGCTTTTTCTCCGGTTGGCCCAACCTTTTCGCCGTATGCTTTTTTGAGCGTGGCCACAACCGTATCGAGCATATCTTTGCTGAGTTCAATGATTTCTGCGTCGGCTAAAGACCTACGCTGATCTTTTTTGAGGGCTAAAGTGGTGCGCAAAGATTCACTACCGAAATCTTGATGCACTACACAAACTATTTCTGCCAGATTTTCAAAATATTCTCGCGCTCCGCCCTCCCCGTACTTCCGGGAAAACCGCGCTCTTATTTCAGTCTCATCATCATCCTGAAAAAATGTTAGCGCAGGCCCAACAAAATCCGAAACGGCCTGTACAAGCGTGTCTTCGCTTACATTGGCAGGGTCAACCGCTCCTGACATTTGCAAATGCGTACAGCATTCCGCAAACAGCATCAGAAATCCACGGACCCCCGGATTGGTGGCGACAAAACCTTCTCGACCTTGATCCCAACGCTTTGGATTTGCATCGCGAATTAAGTGGAAATATTGGTTGATTGTCTTATGGGCTCGGCGGATAGTCTGCTCGTCTGTTATGCCTGTAAACGGCCCAGGAACATGATTGTTCTGGACAACACGACCTAACAATCCCGCTCGAGTTATACCGTTAACGACCTCAGGAATCGTCAAGCTTTGGTTGTCTAACGAATGCATTCCTTGAACCGAGAATCGTTGAAAAAATGGTCCTGTTGTGTCGGAACCCAGTGCTTTTGCGACAGATGAGGCCAAAGCACCAAGCCGCTCTTTTGGCACCGATGAATTTATTTTTAGATCTGCTTGCAGTCCAACAAGGACACTTTTCGGAACACTCTTTTGTTCGTGATTAATAGTGACGAATAGTTCGGCCTCATCTCGCACTGGAAGCAACTCGAATGCGATGACTGCAATCGGCTGATCCAAATATTTGCCGGACAAGTGGGAGTAGCCATATAGCCTGTGCTGACCATCAATAATCCAGGCCGATTTGTACGCCTTCGGCAGGTAAAGCCACCCAAATTTTGTTACGGGGTCTGCGTTATCTTTTGGTAAAAGATCAAAGCGACAAACCTTGTTGAAATTAACCAATATGTTTGTTGGGAAATAGCCACCTCTATGCACGATGAAGTGTTCTATCTCTTTAATGCGTGCCGGTGCAATCATGCGTTGATACGCTGGACGTCCATCTGGATGATTTAGCGCTTGATGATTTATAAAGGCGATCTTTAGTAGCCGTCTGGGCGTAGTAACAAAACTGTAGAACTTGTTTTTTCCGAACACTCCTTGAGTAGCGGGAATGCGAACATTCTCTAGTCCAGGTATATCCTGCCCTTCAAAATACTCAGCTAAAAACTGGAATCGACCTGCCGGACCCATATACCGGATGAAAGAATCAAAATACTGGTACTCGTTTTCAGTAATGATTTTGATTCCAGCAGCACCGGCATCCTCGACATCCTTCTCCGCCCAGATGATATTTCTGGTCGCGTACAACCAAAGAATCTTGTGTTTGCGGTCCGCCTGATGCCGAGTTTGCAGTTGTTTCTGTAGGGCGCGTCGAGCTAGCTGGGAAGCCGCTATTTCTTTAGCAAGTGCTTTTCGCCCTCGATCCTCTCGGGTTTTACATTCAACGACTACAACCGTTTCATCATCTTCAGCCAATACGGAGATTGTTTTCCGCGCCGCTTCCCGATCTGGCGACTCGTAACTTATAGACATGCCCCCCAAACTAATGGTTCGGTAGCCCATGCGGTATAGGAAACACCAGATATCGTCCTTAAGCTGCTCATCCATTCCCTTAGGCTGAGACAACCGCGATTTGAGTTTCCCTTCCTTATATGGAACCCTGAATCGCCCCGTATTTTGAGGAGGCTCAAATCTCTGAGAGGATTGAGCCATGA
>JAZJYR010000002.1:0-104633 GCA_040390295.1 Pseudomonadota bacterium | reverse complement strand
GCGGTTTCAAGTCGCACAACCTGAAGTTCAACGCCGAAGTCACGCTGTCTGCCCTTGAGCAGCTCGGCCTGGCCGAAGTTGACCTCCTGGCGCTGAAGACGGCTGGCCTGGTGGGCCAGATCGCCAAGAACGTCAAGATCATCAAGTCTGGCGAGTTGACCAAAGCGGTCAAGCTCAACGGTATTGGTGCGACGGCTGGTGCCAAGGCTGCTATTGAAGCCGCCGGCGGCGCGATTGCTTAATTAAACAGCGAACTGGAAAAGAATCAGTGGCAACCAACCCGGCTCAACTGGCAAAATCCGGCAAGTTCGGCGATTTGCGGAACAGGCTCGTGTTTTTGCTGCTGGCTTTGGTGGTGTACCGTATTGGTGCCCACATTCCGGTGCCGGGCATTGACCCCAACCAGCTCAAGGAGCTGTTCAAGGGCCAGCAGGGCGGCATATTGAATCTGTTCAATATGTTCTCCGGTGGTGCCTTGTCACGTTTTACGGTGTTTGCGCTGGGCATCATGCCCTACATTTCCGCATCCATCATCATGCAGTTGCTCACCTATGTCCTGCCGACATTCGAGCAATTGAAAAAAGAAGGCGAAAGTGGCCGCCGCAAGATTACCCAGTACACGCGCTATGGCACGCTGGGTCTTGCATTGTTTCAGTCGCTGGGCATTGCGGTTGCGCTAGAGAGCTCGCCCGGCCTGGTTCTGGCGCCCGGTTTTGGTTTCCGCATGACGGCAGTTGTCAGTTTGACGGCCGGCACCATGTTTTTGATGTGGTTGGGTGAGCAGATCACCGAGCGCGGTCTGGGTAACGGTATTTCAATCCTGATTTTTGCAGGTATTGCAGCCGGTTTGCCGAACGCCGTGGGTGGCCTTCTTGAGTTGATCCGTACCGGTGCGATGAGCATTCTGGTGGCGATCGTGATTATTGCCGTGGTGGTGCTGGTGACCTACTTTGTAGTGTTCGTTGAGCGCGGCCAGCGCAAGATCCTGGTGAATTACGCCAGGCGCCAGGTAGGCAACAAGGTTTATGGTGGCCAGTCATCGCACTTGCCACTGAAGCTGAACATGGCCGGTGTGATCCCGCCCATCTTTGCTTCTTCGATCATTTTGCTGCCGGCGACGGTGGTGGGCTGGTTCAGCAGCGGCGAAAGCATGCGCTGGCTGAAGGATATCGCCAGCACGCTGACGCCGGGCCAGCCGATTTATGTATTGCTGTACGCCAGCGCGATTGTGTTTTTCTGCTTTTTCTATACGGCGCTTGTGTTCAACAGCCGCGAGACGGCAGACAACCTGAAAAAGAGCGGCGCGTTTATTCCAGGTATACGGCCGGGTGACCAGACAGCGCGTTATATCGACAAAATCCTGGTGCGTTTGACGCTGGCAGGTGCGGTCTACATCACCTTTGTGTGTTTGTTGCCCGAGTTCCTGATTTTGAAATACAACGTGCCGTTTTATTTCGGCGGCACGTCGCTGATGATTATTGTTGTAGTGACCATGGATTTCATGGCACAGGTTCAGAACTACATGATGTCGCAGCAATATGAATCGCTGCTCAAGAAGGCGAACTTCAAGACGTCACCTGGTGCTTGAGCCGGGAACAGGCAGTTAGCGTAATTTTTGGTGTGAACAGCACCGTAGAGAATTTAGGAGAATGCAATGAGAGTTTCAGCTTCGGTCAAGAAAATTTGCCGCAACTGCAAAGTCATCCGCCGCAAGGGTGTTGTTCGCGTGATCTGTACAGATCCACGCCATAAACAACGCCAAGGCTGATTCAAAGAGTTTTAGAGGACGAACATGGCCCGTATCGCTGGTATCAATATTCCGCCGCAGCAACATGCTGAAATCGGCTTGACTGCAATCTTCGGCATTGGCCGTACGCGCGCACGCAAAATCTGCGAAGCCTGCGACATCGCCTATTCGAAGAAGGTCAAGGACCTGACCGACGGCGACCTGGAAAAAATCCGTGACCAGATCGCTCTGTTCACCATCGAAGGTGACCTGCGTCGTGAAACCACGATGAACATCAAGCGGCTGATGGATATCGGCTGCTATCGTGGTTTCCGTCATCGCCGCGGTTTGCCAATGCGCGGTCAGCGCACGCGTACCAACGCTCGTACCCGCAAGGGTCCGCGCAAGGCCGCACAGTCGTTGAAGAAATAATCTAGAGGTTTTCCATGGCTAAAGCACCAAGTAACAACGCAGCACAACGCGTCCGCAAAAAAGTCCGCAAAAACGTTGCCGACGGCATTGCACACGTGCACGCATCCTTCAACAACACCATCATCATGATCACCGATCGCCAGGGCAATGCCTTGTCGTGGGCATCGTCTGGTGGCCAGGGTTTCAAGGGTTCGCGCAAATCGACGCCTTTTGCAGCCCAGGTGGCTTCTGAAGTTGCAGGCCGCGCTGCCATCGAGCAAGGCATCAAGAACCTTGATGTTGAAATCAAGGGCCCAGGCCCAGGTCGCGAATCTTCGGTTCGTGCCCTCGGTGCTCTCGGCATCCGCATCAATTCGATCGCCGACGTGACCCCGGTCCCGCACAACGGCTGCCGCCCACAAAAGCGCCGCCGCATCTAATCCCGTGGTCCCGGCGAGACCGATTGCGATTGCAGTCGGCCTTGCACGGGACTTTTTAACCAAAGCCCACCGCCATCAGGCTCGACGACAGTCCATGCCGAAGGCTCCTGCAGCAATGCAGCAGATGACAAAAGGAAACTAAAGTGGCACGTTACCTCGGCCCCAAGGCCAAACTATCCCGCCGCGAAGGCACGGACCTCTTCCTGAAGAGCGCCCGCCGCGCGATCGCCGACAAGGCCAAATTTGACTCCAAGCCAGGTCAGCACGGTCGGACGTCCGGTACCCGCACGTCCGATTTCGGCCTGCAGCTGCGTGAAAAGCAGAAGGTCAAGCGCATGTACGGCGTGCTCGAAAAGCAGTTCCGCCGCTACTTTGAAGAAGCTGATCGCCGCAAGGGCAACACCGGCGCCAATCTGCTGTTCATCCTTGAGTCGCGCCTGGACAACGTCGTATACCGCATGGGCTTCGGCTCAACCCGCGCCGAAGCGCGCCAGCTGGTATCCCACAAGGCCATTACCGTCAATGGCGGCCCGGTCAATATTCCTTCGTTCATGGTCAAGGCTGGCGACATCGTCGCTGTGCGCGACAAGTCGAAGAAACAGACCCGCGTCACCGAAGCGCTCGAACTCGCCAAGCAGGTTGGTATGCCAGCCTGGGTTGAAGTCAACGCCGAAAAGGGCGAAGGCACCTTCAAGAAGACGCCTGACCGCGACGAGTTTGCTGCGGACATCAATGAATCGCTGATCGTCGAGTTGTATTCACGCTAATTTCGTTCCTGCGACGTGTGGCGCTGCCTGTGGCAGGTCACGCGTCGTCGGCCTTATCGGTGTAACGAGCCGAGGGTATTGAGAGGAAGATTGCATGCAGACTAATTTACTGAAACCAAAAACCATCAACGTTGAGCAACTAAGCGCCAACCGCGCCAAAGTCACGCTCGAGCCTTTTGAACGTGGCTACGGCCATACGCTGGGCAACGCATTGCGCCGCGTCCTGCTGTCGTCCATGGTCGGCCACGCTGCCACGGAAGTGACCATTGCCGGTGTGCTCCATGAGTACTCCTCCATTGATGGTGTCCAGGAAGACGTCGTCAACATCCTGCTCAACCTCAAGGGTGTGGTGTTCAAGCTCCATAACCGTGATGAAGTTACCCTGAGCCTGCGCAAAGATGGCGCTGGCCCCGTGACCGCAGCTGATATCCAGACCCCGCACGACGTTGAAATCATCAACCCTGAGCACGTCATCGTCAACCTGTCGCACGGCGGCAAGATTGACATGCAGATCAAGGTCGAAAATGGCCGCGGTTATGTGCCAGGCAATGTCCGCCGCTACGGCGACGAATCGACCAAGTCGATTGGCCGCATCGTTCTGGATGCATCGTTCTCTCCGGTCAAGCGCGTCAGCTACACCGTTGAAAGCGCCCGCGTCGAGCAGCGTACCGACCTCGACAAGCTGGTCCTGGAAATTGAAACCAATGGTGCCGTGACTGCAGAAGATGCAGTCCGCGCTTCGGCCAAGATCCTGGTTGAGCAACTGGCCGTGTTCGCACAGCTGGAAGGCAACGAACTCGCAGCATTCGATACGCCTGTGCAGCGCAGCTCGCAGCAGTTTGACCCCATCTTGCTGCGTCCAGTGGATGAGCTCGAACTCACGGTTCGCTCTGCCAACTGCCTGAAAGCAGAAAACATTTACTACATTGGCGATTTGATCCAGCGCACTGAAAACGAGCTGCTCAAGACACCGAACCTGGGCCGTAAATCGCTCAACGAAATCAAGGAAGTGCTTGCATCCCGCGGTTTGACGCTGGGCATGCGCCTTGAAAGCTGGCCGCCTGCCGGGCTGGACAAGCACTAAACACTTTAGTTAAACCGAAGACCACCTTATATAGAGGTGGCGCACGGGCAGTACCTGATACGGCTGCCTGATATTAAAAAAGGAAATCACCATGCGACACGGACACGGACTACGCAAACTTAACCGCACCAGCTCACACCGCCTTGCGATGCTGCGCAACATGATGAACTCGCTGATCCAGCATGAGGCCATCAAGACCACGCTGCCGAAGGCCAAGGAACTGCGCCGCGTTGTCGAGCCCATGATCACGCTGGCCAAAGAGCCAACGCTGGCCAACAAACGCCTTGCATTTGACCGCCTGCGTGACCGCGATATGGTCGTCAAGCTGTTTGCTGAACTGGGCCCACGTTACAAGGCACGTCCCGGCGGCTACACACGTATTTTGAAGATGGGTTTTCGCGTTGGTGACAATGCACCCATGGCTCTGGTTGAACTCGTTGATCGCCCTGAAGTGTCGGAAGACACTACAAGCGACGCGGCCAAGGCATAAGTAGGTTATAATCAAAACTTGACGCGCGGTGGAGCAGCCTGGTAGCTCGTTGGGCTCATAACCCAAAGGTCGTAAGTTCAAATCTTGCCCGCGCAACCAACATCCGGATCACCAGCTCCGGTAACCAAAACGCCCACTTCATGTGGGCGTTTTGCTTTGTGGCTTATTTTTTCTGGGCGCATGGCGGCCCGGATGCAAAAACACAGATGCAAGGCTCAAGGTATCTCCGTGAATGTGAATGCGCGGAGCCCATCGCTGTACTCACGCTTGAGCCTAGCGCGCCAGTACTTCCTTGGGAATATTCACAATAAAGTCCGTCAGGCCCTTGGCATCGCTGGCTGGCCGCATGTGGGTCAGCATGGCTGCAGACGCTGCCTCGCCGTCATTGGCCATAAAGGCCTCAACAATTTGCTGGTGCTGCTCAAACGAGGCCCTGATCTGTCCCAGTGCGCCAAATGCATGCTTGCGGTAGTAGCCGGTACGTGCGCGCATGCGCAACACCTCCTGGCGGAGATACGGGTTGCGGGTGGCGCGGTAAATCAGCTCATGAAAACGCAGGTTGCTCTCCTGCCAGCCGGCAAAGTCATCCGCATCAGCGATTGCGCGACTTTGCTCATGGTGATTCAGGATGGTATTGCGTTCTTCCGGCGTCATGCGCTGGCAGGCCAGCCGGACGGCGACCCCTTCCAGCTCTGCCAGTAGCTCCCAGAGCGACAACAGCTGCTGCAGATCCATTTTGGCGACCACCATGCCGCCTCTGGGCAAGCTGGTCAGCATGCCCTGTGCCTGCAGCTGGATGAGCGCTTCCCGTATCGGCGTGCGCGAAACCTGATACTGAGACGCGATCTCAGCCTCGTCTATGGGGTCTCCGGGTAGCAGCGCGCCTTCCCTGATGGCGTTCTCTATTTCCGCGCGTATCTTGTCGCTTACTTTGGTGAATGTTTTCTTTGGGCTTTCCATAAAGTAAGTTTCGCACATTGATTTGTATGTTTAATTTGTGTATATTAATATTTATAAAGCAAAAACAAATATAAATGTCACCTTTTCAGCCCCCCATGCGAGCCGAACAGCAAAGTCCCGTACTTGTTGACAGAGGAGCGCTGGTGCGCGAAAGGCTTGCAGTTCGAAGTCAGGCGCATTTGCCGGATCAGGAGCGGCGGCTTGTCAAGACGCTGGAGCGGCTTCATCCAGCTGCGGATGTCGCGCTGGCCGCGGCTGATTCAAGCAGCGTGAGCTTGCCAGGCCGGTCTTTTGAATCAGTACTGGCAAAGCTTTCAAATGCATGACTTGCCGGCCACCTTGAGGGGAATGCAGCACGCCGTGAGGAGTCGCAGCATTTCACCGCAGGAGGCGATTCGGCTTCAACATCAGCGACTCAAAGACAAAGACCGCCAATATCACAGCGTTATCCATCTGTTCGCAGGCGGTGGGTCTTCCGAACAGGGGTCGTCTGGCGTTTTATCTGGCGTCGGCCTCGCGCACAAGGATATCTTCGACACGGCTGACCGAAAACCCGGCGTCGGTCATGATGCCGGCGGTCCCTCCCCTGGGTTGGCACCGGCCCCCGCTATATCGAGACTGAAAGCGGGCGGCGCGTCGGCCATGGCGGCCCTTGCCATGGCTGAATACGCCTGCGGTGCCACAGGTGAGAACGCCTCTTTTGAACGGTGCGTCAATCCGCTCGGCACCAGCGCAGCTGTAGGTGGCTCATCCAGCGGCAGTGCTGTTGCCGTAGCTGCCGGTATGGCCTACGGTTCACTGGGTACTGACACTGCCGGCTCGGTGCGTATCCCCGCCGCTACTTGTGGACTGCTGGGCCTCAAGACCACGCACGGACTGATACCTCTGGACGGTGTTTATCCGCTGGCGCCGTCGCTCGACAGTGTTGGCATTCTCGCGCGCTCGGCGCCGGACGTGCAGCAATTGCTATCCCTTGTCGCCAATGAAGGCCTGTTGCGCGATCCTTCGGCAGTGCCGTTGCGTGTCAAAGCCTGGTTGCCTGCCAGCGGCCTGCATGCAGATGTGGCCAGGGCGCTCGAGGACTTCATGCGGGAGTCAGGCGCCAGTGTCGTGATGGAGGCCTTGCCTCAGCAACAGACGCTGACGCGCCTGGCCGAAATCATCATGCATACAGAAGCCGCGGCGACACATCGCGAGGCGCTGCTGGCCTGCACGCTCTCGCCGTCAGTAGAAGCCGTGGCACTCGCAGGCCTTGTCATTCCGCCTGACTGGTACGCGGCAGCCCTTGCGGATCGAGGCCGCCACGCAGAACTTTTTGTGCAGGAGCATCTGCAGGCGCATGACCTGTTGTTGCTGCCCGCGTTGCCGCAGCCAATACCCGACTGGAATGCCGTCGCCACAGACAGCCCCGGCTTTGATGTCAAACAGTTGCTGGCATTGCACAGCCATATGGGCTTTGTAAATTATCTCGGCTTTCCATCGGTGGTGTTCCCGATTGCGCGTGATGCGCGCGGCTTGCCCATCAGTGTGCAGGTGCTGGCACGGCCCTTCCATGAGGCAGACCTTCTGGCCTTTGCTGAAAAAGTTGAATTGCGCCGTTTTGGCGTCAATGGTTTTACCGAACAGTTTCTCAATCAAGGTTGATTTATCCCATGCCCAAAATTCAGGCATCTACAGCCCTGTCCCGGTTTCGTGTCCTTGACCTCTCCAGGGTCAGGGCGGGTCCCAATTGCGTGCGCATCCTCACCGATTTCGGCGCGGATGTCATTCGCATCGAGCCCCCACCGGGGATAGACCCGAATGAGGCCATGTTTGCTGCGAACCGCCGCGGAGGCGACTTCCAGAACATCAACCGCAACAAGCGGTCGATGACGCTCAATCTCAAGAAGCCCGGCGCACTTGACATCCTGATGCGCCTCGTCAAGGAGGCCGATGTGCTGGTCGAAAACTGGCGGCCCGAGGTCAAGCACAAGCTCGGGCTTGATTACGACTCATTGGCCCGGGTCAATCCACGCATCATCCTCGCCAGTATCTCGGGCTTCGGGCAGGACGGTCCGATGGCGTCACGCCCTGGCTTTGACCAGATCGTGCAGGGCATGGGTGGCCTGATGTCCGTGACCGGCCTGCCAGGCGCAGGCCCCGTGCGGGCCGGCCTGGCAGTGGCCGACATGAGTGCCGGCCTGTATGCAGCACTCGGCATCCTCACGGCGCTGCTGGAGCGCGAAGTTTCTGGCAAGGGCCAGTGGGTGCATGCATCGCTGCTGCACTCGCAGATCGCCATGATGGACTTCCAGATGGCGCGTTATCTCAACGACAACGATCTTCCGGTACAGGTTGGCAATGACCATCCGACCAGCAGCCCCATGGGTTTGTTTGAAGCCAGTGATGGCGTCTTCAACCTCGGCGCTTCGGGCGAAGGCAACTGGATACGCCTGTGCAAATTGCTCGTTCGTGACGACTGGCTCAAGGACCCGGGCTTTGCGACTGAGCCCCTGCGTGTGCAAAACAGGGACCGGTTGACCCCGGCGCTGGCTGAAGTGTTCCGCCACCGCAGCGTGAAGGAATGGGTGGGCATGCTCAACGATGCCGGCATTCCGGCCGGCCCGGTGTATACCGTGCCTCAGGTCTTCGAGGATGAGCAGGTTCAGCACCTCGGCGTGACCAGTTCGCTGATGACAGATTTCGGCAAGGAGATGCACTACATCACCCAGCCTGTCACCCTCGCGCGCACCCCATCCAAAGTCGTTGCGCAGGCTCCCAACTGGGGTCAGCACACCGACGAAGTGCTGGGCGAAGCCGGTTACTCCGACGAAGATATCCGGCAGTTCCATGCCGATGCAGTGGTCTGACGGCGATGGCAGGCGTTACCTGTTCCATTGAGGGCCATGTGGCCACCATCACGCTGTCCAACCCGGATCGTTACAACGCGATGTCGCTCGTCATGTGGATACAGCTGGGCGATGCCCTTGAGGCGCTTCGCGCTGACGGCAATGTCCGCGCCGTGATCCTGCGTGGCGATGGTGACCGCGCTTTCGTATCGGGTGCGGATATTTCAGAATTCGACTCGCAGCGCAACAACAGCGCCGGGGTGGCTACTTATGAGGCCGCTGTGGCGCGCGCGCAGGGCGCGCTTGAGCAATTTCCGCGGCCGGTGATTGCCGCCATCAGCGGCATCTGTTACGGCGGCGGCCTGGGGCTGGCGCTGGCCTGCGATATCCGCTATGCCTCTCCCGGCGCAAAGTTCCGCATGCCCGCCGCCCGACTGGGTCTTGGCTACACGCTCGCGGGGGTGCACCGCATGGTGGCGATCCTCGGTACGGCCCGGACTGCCGAGCTCTTCTACACCGCCCGTATCTGCGATGCCGGCCACGCGGCGCAAATCGGGCTTGTCAACGAACTGCACGAAGACGTGTTTGCCCGCGCCGCCCAGGTCGCCACAGAGATTGCGGCCAATGCACCCATGACAGTCGCCGCCGGCAAGCTGGCCCTCAACACACTGCTCGATGGCGTGGATGACGCCGGTGCCGCTGCTGTGGATGCCGCCGTCAAGGCCTGCTTTGCCAGTGAAGACTATGTTGAAGGCCGCAAGGCCTTTGCTGAGAAGCGGTCCCCGGCCTTCAAGGGCCGCTGAATGTGATCCCGGATATCCCATGTGTGTTTTAACCCTAACCTGAACGGAGCGTTGACGATGAAACCAAGTATCGCTATCACGGCCATCCTCATGGTCGCCATTACCACGGTCGCCCATGCGATCGGCCCGGCGCCCGCGCCCCTTGCCCAGCGTGAAACGCTGACCATTGGCTTTGTCAAGGTGGGGCATCTTGCGCCCATGCTCAACATCGAGGAAGAACTCAAGAAGTTCAATGTCGACGTCAAGCGCGCCGAGTTTGTGCGTTATGCCGACGCACGCACCGCGCTTCTGTCCAACTCCGTGGACATTTCTGCCGTAGGCCCCGGCGACCTGGCCATCGCCGCCTCGCAAGGCAGCAAGAATCTCGTCGGCCTGACCGGTGTGGGTGGCTCGCTGAAAAACCTGGTGGTGCGCAAGGGCGTTGTCATCAACGACTGGAAAGACCTGGCAGGCAAGAAGATCGGCATTGCACCCGGTTCCGCCGTGTGGTTCCAGTGGGCCATGACCATGATCGAAAAGGGCGTGCCTTACAACACCTTCACGCCGGTCAACATCCAGGGTGGCGGCACGGCCTTCATCCAGGCCCTCAAGCGCGGCGACATTGATGCCATGGTGCTGTGGGAGCCGTTTGAATCCCAGGCCGTGGCAGACGGCGATGCCTACTTCGCCAAGGGTCTCGAATACAGCCAGGCCAAAGCCGTAGGCGCAGAGCTTGGCATGCTGGCCGCCTCGCGCGAAGCCATGACCAACAAGAAGGAAGCGATCCGCCGCTTTATGTGGGTCTACCTCAATGCCGAAGAGCAGATGCGCAAGAACAATGACCTCTTTGCTGATGCCTACGCCAAATACACCGGCCTGCCGCTGGCGGTGACGAAGGAGTCCTCCAAAATCATCAAGCTCGGCGGCGTTCTGACGAAGGAGCAGGTCAGGCTGCAGGCCGATGCGGCTTTCAAGCAGGGCATTGTGCTCAAGGACGTCTCGGCTGATGCTGCAGCACTTTATGACGATTCGATAGCGCGCGAGATCAAGCGCTGATCAGTCGCAACACAGGTCACGGTCATGAAGAATCTGGAGCGTCTCAAACAACTTGTGCTGGGTGCCGTCGTGCCCGTTGCGGTGCTGGTGTTCTGGCAGATTGCCGGAAGCCGCCCCGACATGGCCGGCATTGTGCCTACGCCGCTGGCTGTACTCGAAGGCTGGAAGGCCTGGGTGTTTGGCGCTTCGGGTGGGTTGGGCCT
Source organism: Pseudomonadota bacterium (assembly GCA_040390295.1). Classification (GTDB taxonomy): domain Bacteria; phylum Pseudomonadota; class Gammaproteobacteria; order Burkholderiales; family Burkholderiaceae_C; genus Polaromonas. Next base: position 93,886 of record JAZJYR010000002.1, on the reverse strand, counting down.
TAATCCCTACCAGGGCACCTGGCTGTCGAATGTGCAGTACTCGGGTATGCGGGTGATCCAGGGCTTTGTCCTGGCCGCCCTGCTGGGTGTGCCGCTGGGGCTCATCATCGGCTGGAGCCGACTTGGTTCCCGCCTGTTTGATCCCGTCATACAGGGCTTGCGGCCCATCCCCATCACCGCATGGCTGCCTTTTTCGATTGCACTCTTCGGCATCCGCGACATGGGCTCCATCTTTCTCATTTTCCTGGGCGGGTTCTACGCCATCGTGGTCAACACCACGCAGGGTGCGCGCGACGTGGAGCGCAACCTGATGCGCGCCGCAATGATGATGGGCGCCACACGTGGCCAGCTTCTGCGCCGTGTGGTGTTCCCGTCAGCCATGCCGTCCATCTTTACCGGCCTGCGCATAGGCCTGGGTATTTCATGGACGGCCGTGATCGTCTCCGAGATGGTGGCCGTCAAGTCAGGCCTCGGTTATGTGCTGTGGGATGCCTACTACGTCGGCCGCATGGACATCGTGCTGGCAGACATGGTGTCCATCGGCATCATGGGTTACCTCAGCGATCGTTTTATCGTGTTTGCAGAACGGCGTGTCCTGCGCTGGCGCATTCTCCAGAACCATTGAGCCGATCGGGATCTATGTCCGCCATCAAGATAGAAAAACTCGACAAGACCTACCCGGCCCAGCCGCCGGTGCATGCGCTTGACAAGATTGACCTGGACGTTCACGCCGGCGAGTTTGTTGCTTTGCTTGGCCCTTCAGGCTGTGGCAAGTCCACGCTGCTCAACCTGGTGGCAGGTTTTGAGCAGGCCAGCAGCGGCTTGCTCACGGTTCATGGACAGGCGGTTGAAAAACCAGGTCCTGATCGCGGCGTGGTGTTCCAGGAAGCTGCGCTCTTCCCCTGGCTGACAGTGTGGGAGAACGTCATTTTTGGCCCCAAAACGCAGGGGCTCAAGGCCAGTGATTACGAAGCGCGCGCCAACGAGATGCTGAGAATCGTCGGTCTGTCGGACTTCAAAAACCACCTGCCGGTGCAGCTCTCGGGCGGCATGCGCCAGCGTGTGGGCATTGCCCGCATCCTGACGCTGGGCTCCAAAGTGCTGCTGATGGACGAGCCCTTCGGCGCGCTCGACGCGCAAACCCGCCTGACCATGCAGGAGCTGCTGCTCAGCGTCTGGCAACAGCTCAAGCCCACGATTGTGTTTGTCACGCATGACATTGATGAAGCACTGTTTTTGGCCGACACGATCTACGTGATGTCGGCACGCCCTGGCCGCATACAGGCGCGGATGACCGTGCCCCTGGTGCGCCCGCGCACGATTGAAGACACCACGTCGGAAGGCTTCAACACCATGAAGCGCGACATCCTCCAGCAAATCCGCCACTGAAAAGACCGACCATGGCCAACCCCCGCATTCCCTACCGTTTTTCCAATGAAGGCCCCGCGCTCAAGTCGCCCCCAGGTGGCAACATCCTCGTCCACCTGGTGGTGAACGTTGAACACTGGGAGTTCGATGCGCCCATGCCGCGCACCATCATCACACCGCCGCACGGCAAGGAGACGGTGCCCGATGTGCCCAATTTCAGCTGGGTGGACTACGGCATGCGTGCCGGCCTGCCGCGCATCATCGAGGCCATCACCTCGCGCGGGCTGACGGCCTCGACCAGCTTCAACGCCGGCGTTATCCAGGCCTACCCGCGTGCGGCCGAAGCCATGCACGCCGCGAAGTGGGAGTTCATCGGCCACGGCGTGCACCAGAAGTCGCTCAACCATGCCGGCGCAGAAGAAGAGGTCATCAAGACCAGCCTGGACATGATCCAGGCCTTCACCGGCGTGCGCCCGCGCGGCTGGCTCGGCCCGGGCCTGCGCGAGAGCCACACCACGCCGGAAAACCTCAAGGCTGCCGGCATCGACTATGTGTTTGACTGGGTGGTCGACGACCTGCCCAACTGGATGACGACGGCCAATGGCCCGCTGCTCAGCGTGCCCTACAACCTCGAACTCAACGACTCCATCATCTACGCCGTTGAAAAGCATTCATCCAATGAAATGCTGCAGCGTGTGCAGAACACGGTGGAGCTGTTTGTGCGTGAAGCGACCAAACGCCCCCGCGTGCTGACGCTCGGCCTGCACCCGCACCTGATCGGCGTGCCGCATCGTTTTGGTTCCTTCGAAAAGATGCTGGACCTGCTCATGAAGACACCCGGCGTCTGCTTCATGCAGGGCCATGACATTGCCGACTGGTACACCGGCCAGGTCGCCGCACCCCATCCCTGATATTGACAACAGAAAGTACACCGAATGGATCTCAAACTTCAGGGCAGCCGCGTGCTGGTCACCGGCAGTTCCAAAGGCATAGGCCTGGCCATCGCCATCGCATTTGCGCGTGAAGGCGCCGTGCCTGTCATCGTCTCGCGTTCTGCCGATGCGCTTGAAAGCGCGCTGGCGGCCATCAATAAAGAGACGGGCGTTGCGGCGCAGGCCGTCACAGCGGACCTTGCCAACGCAGACGGCATCAAGACCCTGATGGCTGGCGCAGGCGAGATTGACATTCTGGTCAACAACGCAGGCGCGATTCCCGGCGGCTCGCTCGCCGATGTGGACGATGCGAAATGGCGTCAGGCCTGGGAGCTCAAGCTGTTTGGCTACATCAACCTCGTGCGCGAGGTGCTGCCCATGATGGAAAAGCGCGGCAGCGGCGTGATCTCCAACATCATCGGCATGGCGGGTGCCGCACCGCGCAATGAATATGTTTGCGGCTCCACGGCCAATGCGGCACTGATGGCCTTTACCCAGGCTGTCGGTGCGGCAAGCCCGCGGCGCGGTGTGCGTGTGTTTGGCATCAACCCTTCTCCGACACGCAGCGACCGCATGGAGGGCATGCTGCGTGCGCAGGCCGCCAAGAAATTCAGTGACGAAAGCCGCTGGATGGAGCTGACCGCCGGCCTGCCCTTTGGCCGCCTGACCGAGCCCAAGGAGATCGCGGACCTGACCGTCTTCAGCTGCTCGCCGCTGTCCGCTTACCTCTCCGGTACGGTCATCAATGTTGACGGCGGGCAGATGTACGCCAGTCCGCAGTAAGCCTCTTCAAATACTTCACCTCAAGACTTCCACTTTTCATGATCAAGCAAAACAACCACAAGTACGAATTCGCTGACCTGCGCGATGGTGTGCGCTCCGTCTGCAACCAGTTTGATTCGCGTTACTGGCAAGAGGTGGACGAGGCCCGCGCCTTCCCCGACACCTTCGTCAAGGCACTCACCGAAGCCGGCTGGCTGTCCTGCCTGATCCCCGAGGAGTACGGCGGCTCCAGCCTGTCGCTGACCGAGGCCAGCGTGGTGATGGAAGAGATCAACCGCGCCGGCGGCAACTCCGGCGCCTGTCATGGCCAGATGTATGTCATGGGTTGCGTGGTGCGGCACGGCTCCGAAAAACAGAAGCGCGACCTGCTGCCCAAGATTGCGAGCGGCGAATTGCGCATGCAATCCATGGCTGTCACCGAGCCGACCACCGGCAGCGACACCACCAAGCTCAAGACCACCGCGGTGTTGAAGGGTGATCACTATGTCGTGCAGGGCCAGAAGGTCTGGACCTCGCGCCTGCAGCATTCCGACTACATGCTGCTGCTGGCCCGCACCACCCCGCTGGCTGACGTCAAGAAGAAGACCGAAGGCCTGTCTGTCTTCCTGGTGGACCTGCGTGAAGAGGTGGGCAAAAGCATCACCGTGCGCCCCATCCGCAACATGGTCAACCACGAGACCAATGAAATCTTTATCGACAACCTGCGCATCCCGGTCGAGAACCGCATCGGTGAAGAAGGCCAGGGCCTGAAGTACATTCTCGACGGTCTTAATGCCGAGCGGATCCTGATTGCTGCCGAATGTGTCGGCGATGGCTACTGGTTTGTTGAAAAAGCCAGCGCCTATGCGAACGACCGCGTCGTGTTCGACCGCCCTATCGGCCGCAACCAGGGCATACAGTTCCCCATCGCGCGTTCATTCGTCAACGTCGAGGCCGCCAGCCTGATGCGCTACCGTGCCTGCGAGCTGTTTGACGAAGGCAAGCCCTGCGGCGCAGAAGCCAATATGGCCAAGCTGCTCGCAGCCGACGCGTCGTGGGAAGCCGCCAACGTCTGCCTGCAAACCCATGGCGGTTTTGGTTTCGCAGCCGAGTACGACATCGAGCGCAAGTTTCGCGAGACGCGCCTGTACCAGGTCGCGCCGATCTCCACCAACCTCATCCTGTCGTATGTGGGTGAGCATGTGCTGGGCATGCCGAGGTCGTATTGAGCATGAGCGATTCAAAAGACCAGCCGCTGGCGCTCGAACAATGGGTTGGCCGCACGCAGATCGTGACGGACACCATCAGTCCGGTCCAGGTGCGGCAAATGGCTGCCACCCTGGACGATGCGGCGCGCATGAACAACCCTTCGCTGTCGCCGTTGCCTGCGGGTTGGCACTGGTTGTATTTCAACCCGATGGAAGTCCAGTCAAGGCTGGGTGAGGACGGCCATCCGGCGCGCGGAGATTTTTTGCCTCCGGTTGAGTTGCCGCGCCGCATGTGGGCCGGTAGCCGCCTTGAATGGACGCGTGCTTTCAATGTCGGTGCCGAAGTCAGCAAAAAATCCGAAATCATCAAGGTGTCCCGCAAGTCCGGCCGCAGCGGCGAGATGGTCTTTGTGACGGTGGCCCATGTCTATTCAGATGCACAAGGCACGCTGCTGCGTGAAGAGCACGACATTGTGTACCGCGACAGCCAGTCAGCTGCCGAAAAATCGGCACTTGCAGAAGTTGCTACCCGTGTCGCGCAGTGGCAGGCGTCTGCGCCGGTGTTTGAACGCACTGGCCAGCACACCAGGGCTGTGGCGGCCGATTCAGTCATGCTCTATCGTTATTCTGCAGCGACCTTCAATGGCCACCGCATTCATTACGACGTGGACTATTGCCGTGATGTTGAAGGTTACCCCGGTCTTGTGGTGCATGGCCCCCTGATCGCCACGCTGCTGCTGGGCTATGTTGAAAACGACGTCGCCCCGGGCCGCCGCATCCGCACGTTTGAATTCCGCGCCAACCGTCCGACATTTGACCTCGGCGGTTTCCATCTGCATGCGTCACCCAGGGATGGTGATGCCAACACGCTTCAGGTATGGGCCACCAACAATGTCGGTGAAGTCGGCATCGACGGCGCTGTCACGCTGGCTTGATGCACATGACGCCGATCACCTACCTGTTTGTTCCGGCGACACGAACCGAGCGAATCGCAAAAGCATTTGCAGCAGGGGCCCACGCGGTCATTGCAGATCTTGAAGACGCCATTGATGCAGGTGAAAAAGTAGCGGCGCGTGCACAGCTTGATGCCTTCCTCACCGCTTCGGTGCAGCCGGTCTGGATTCGCACCAACGCTGTCACCACACAGTGGTTTGAAGACGACCTCGCACTCATCAAAAAGCATGCAAAAAAAATTGCGGGCGTCATGCTCGCCAAGACGGAATCGCCATTTGAAGTGGATGCCGTCGATGCCGGTGCAGAAGGAGTTGCTGTCATCGCGCTGGTTGAGTCTGCAGCGGGCATGCTTGCGCTGGAGCGTATCTGTGCGCATCCACGTGTGATACGCATCGCCTTCGGGTCTGCTGATCTGTCGCGTGATCTTGGTTGTGAAGATGCATGGGACACATTGCAATTTGCACGTTCGCAAGTTGTGCTGCATTCGGCAGCAGCCCATCTGCTTTCGCCGATTGATGGCGTGACTTTTGCTTTGGATCAGGCAGACGTCGTGCAAACGGATGCTGCCCTCGCAGCCCGTCACGGTTTTGGTGCCAAGCTTTGTATTCATCCCTCACAAATCAAACCCACGCTGCAAGGTTTTGCGCCGACAGCGCAGCAATTGCAATGGGCCCAAAAAATCCTGGATGCCGGTGCTTCTGGCTCGGGCGCACAGCGCCTGCAGGGCCAGATGGTCGACAGGCCGGTGATTGAACGCGCACGCCAGATTCTCCAACGCCACGAGTCGCTGCATCCCCCTCAAGTTGCAGCCTGAACAACCCCTCAACCTCTTTTTACCGTGAACGCTAAAACCGAAAAACGTGTCATCGTCGTGGGTGCCGGCCCCGTCGGCCTTCTGTGTGCGCTTGAACTCGCACGCCGCAATGTCCCTGTGCTGGTGATCGAATCCGAGCCTGGCACCACGCTTGACCTGCGTGCCGGCACCTTTCATCCGCCCACGCTGGAGATGCTGCAGGAGTCAGGCGTGACCGATGCCATGATGGCCATAGGCATACGCGTGCCGCGCTGGCAGTCGCGTGACCGCGAGTACGGCCTCATCGTCGAGTGGGACCTGACCGTGCTTGAAAAAGATACGCCGTTCCCGTTCCGGCTGCATCTGGAGCAGCACCGCCTCACGCCCATCCTGCTTGAGATGCTGCTCAAGCACCCACACGCTGAAGTGCGATTCGGCCACGAGTTCGTCTCGCTGGTGCAGGATGCTGATGGCGTCACGGCCACGGCCAAAACTGCGCAGGGTGAAGTTCAGCTGAACGGCAGCTGGCTGGTCGGCGCAGACGGCGGCCGCAGCCCGGTCCGCAAGTCGGCCGACATCGGCTTTGGCGGCTACACATGGCCGGAGCGCTACAGCGTCATCAGCACCACCTACGACTTTGCGCCACTGGGTTATGCCGACAACGCCTACATCAGCGACCCGGAGCAATGGATTGCGTTTTTCCGCATGCCCGACAAGGGCCCGCCCGGCCTGTGGCGCATGACCTTGCCCGTGCCGCAGGAGTTGCCTGACGAGCAGGTGCTGGACCCGGCATTTGCCACCGCCGCCATTGACCGTGCGCTGCAAAAACCTGCGGGCACAGTCTATCCCATTGTGCACCAGAGCGTGTACCGCGTTCACCAGCGCGTGGCAGACCACTTCCGCGCGGGGCGTGTGCTGCTGGCCGGTGATTCGGCCCACGTCAACAACCCGCTGGGTGGCTTCGGTTTGAACAGCGGCATTCATGACGCAATGAACCTTGGTGAAAAACTCGCCCGCGTGTTCAATGGCGAGGCCACAGCGGACCTGCTTGACCTGTATGAGCGCCAGCGCCGCACGGTGGCCAATGAGTATGTGCAGACGGTATCCGTCAAGAACAAACAGAACCTTGAAGAGAAGGACCTTGAGACCCGGCTCCAACGATTTGCAGATTTGCGAGACATAGCGGCAGACCCACAGAAGACACGCGAGTATTTGTTGATCTCTTCCATGATCAACAGCATCAAGCGCGCCAATGCCATTCAGTAACTGTGCTTCAACCCGTTAAGGAATATCCATGTCAACCATCAATCCTGGCCGTCGTTACCAACTGGGCGTTGCAGCCCTGGCGCTGCTGGCGCTTGCCCAACCCGCGCTGGCCCAATCACCGGCCTGGCCGCAGCGGCCCATCAAACTCATCGTGCCGTTCGCGGCCGGCGGCAACACCGACGGCATTGCACGCCTGACGGCAGAGCGCCTGTCGCAATCGCTGGGCCAGAACGTCATTGTTGAAAACAAGGCCGGTGCCAATGGCGCCATTGCGGCAGATTTTGTGGCCCAATCCCCGCCCGACGGCTACACGCTTTTCATGGCGGCCATGCCGGTGCTGGCCATCCTGCCCACCATCACCAAAACCAAGTTTGATCCGCTGCGCGATTTTGTACCGGTCAGCAATGTCGGCAGCAACCCCTTCGTGATGGCCATCAGCAGCACGGTACCCGCCAAAAATGTGCGCGAGTTTGTGGCCTACGCCAAAAAGAATGATGGCAAGCTCAACTTCGCATCCGGTGGTTCAGGCAGCGTGTCGCACCTGTCGCCCGTGCTCTTCCTCAAGCGCGCCGGCCTCAACATGACGCACATCAGCTACAAGGGCGGCGCGCCTGCAGTGGCTGACCTGCTCGGCGGCCAGGTGCAGATGTATTTCGGCAACCTGTCCGAGCTCGCGCCGCACGCCGACGGCGGCAAGATACGCATCATCGGCGTGTCCAGCCTGGAGCGCGCGCGCCAGATTCCTGATGTGCCGACTTTTGCCGAATCGGGTTTCCCGGGTTTCAAGACCCTGACCTGGAACGGCATCGTCGCGCCCGCCGGCACGCCGCCCGCCATCGTCAACCGCATCGCCGCCGCCGTGCAGTCCGCCGTCAGCAAGCCCGAGATGCGCGCGCGTCTCTGGCAGCTTGGCGTGGACCCGATCGGCGACACACCCGCCCAGTTTTCGCAGACGCTCAGGACGGACATCTCCACCTGGGCGGAAGCCGCCAGAGCCAGCAACCTCAAAATCGACTGAACACCTATCCCTATGTCCACTGTCTCTGTCCCGATCCGTACACCTTCGACCGATACCATCGCCACCCGCGCCAAGGTGGCGGTCGTGGTGCCCGCCACCAACACCATCGTTCAACCCGAGATGGAGGCCATGCGGCCGGCGGGCGTGACCAACCATGTCTCGCGCATGTACCTTCCGCCGCGTCCTTATGACGACCAGGAGGCCTACAAAAAAGCACTGGAGACCGAAGAAGGCAACCTGGAAGATGCGCTCCGGCTGGTGACGGTGTGTGAGCCGCATGTGATTGCACACGGCCACTCCATCCATTCCTTCCGCGGCACGGGCGAGCGTGCCATCGCCGAGGAAAAGCGGCTTGAAGCCATGTGCGGTGTGCCCTTCATCACGCCCTCACGCGCCGTGCTGGCGGGCCTGGAGGCCATAGGCAAGCCGAAAAAGATCGCCATCCTCACGCCTTACTGGCCGCCCGCCGACAACATGATTGCCGATTTCTTCCGCTCCTGCGGCTACGACGTGGTGGCCACACACGGTCTCAAATCGACCGGGCCGACGGCGGTGGCACGTTTCACGCGCGAGCAGATCCTGCAGGGTTTTGCCGATGTTGATCGCCCGGATGCCGAGGCGCTGATTCATGTGGGCACCAACCTGCCCGTCTCAAGCATGACGCCAGAGATTGAAGCAAAGTTCGGCAAGCCCATGATTGGGGTCAACGTCGCCACCTACTGGCTTGCATTGCGCCGCATCGGCATCATGGACAAGCTGCCCGGCATGGGCATCCTGGCCGAGAAGTACTGAGGCTGTAACCAGCCCAAAGAAAAAGGCGGCCCGTGCCGCCTTTTTTGTGCCCGGCGTTTTTATTCCGGCGTGATCCCCGCCTGCTTCACCGCACTGCCCCACTTGACGGTTTCGGTACGGATGAAGTCGGCAAACTGCTGCGGCGTGCTGCCCACGGGTTCTGCGCCGGCCTTGACCAGGGTTTCGCGGACATCGGGCAAGGCCAGGATCTTCACGACCTCGTCGTGCATGCGTTTGACGACCGGTGCTGGCGTGCCTGCGGGCGCGACGATGCCGGTCCAGCCGGTGACCACGACCGCTGGCAAACCGGCTTCGGTGGTGGTGGGTACATCAGGCACCGCGTCCGAGCGGCGCGGCTGGCCGACGACCAGTGCGCGCAGCTTGCCGTTTTTCACCTGCGACAGCAGCGCCGGCATGGTGCCGAAGATGAAGTCGACCTGCCCGCCAATCAGGTCGGTGATGGCGGGCGCCTCGCCCTTGTAGGGCACGTGCAGAAATTTCACATTGGCCGCGCCAGCCAGCAACTCGGCTGCCAGTTGCGACTGGTTGCCCACGCCCGCCGAAGCGTATTTGATGCCCTCTGGTTTTGCTTTTGCCGCGGCAACCAGTTCGGCCAGCGTTTTGTACGGCGAGTTGGCAGGGACAACCAGCAGAAAGGCAATCGACGTGGTCTGTGTGACAGGCGTGAAGTCCTTCTGAACGTCATAAGGCACCTTTTTGTAGACGTGCTGGTTGATGGTCAGCGTGCTGGGCGATGTCATCAAAAACGTGTGGCCGTCAGTTGCGCGCGATGCGGCCTCGCCGGCAATCATGCCGTTGGCGCCGGCGCGGTTGTCCACCACCACGGTCTTGCCCAGCGCATCGCCCAGCTTTTGTCCGATGAGGCGCGCCGCGATGTCAATGCTGCCGCCTGCAGACTGCGAGACGATGAAGCGCACAGGTTGTGTGGGCCAGGTGTTTTGTGCATGCGCAGGCAGAGCGGCGAGACAGGCTGTGGCCAGCAGGCCGGACAGATACTTTTTCATGGGCATTCCGATCAGGAGTTGGAGAGTGGGAGTGGAGGCAGGAGGGATTTTTTGCAGACGGTGTCAGGGATAAAAATCCACCAGCTGGCTGACATCGGCACACTGGTCGATATGGAGAATGGCGTCGCGCAACTGCGCAGCACGCGATGCGCCCCAGACCGGCTCGGCGAGGTCGCGGTACTTGCGTTCCAGGTCTTCGGTCTTGTGCGGCCGGGTTGGCTCACCGCTTGTGATGTGGCATTCGCCGCGCAATGTTGTGCCGTCCTTCAGATGCATGTCCAGCGTCACGCGCTGGTCGGCCGGGTAGGTCGCGGTGTAGCTTTCTTCTTCAGTCACAAACACCTTGGCCGAGAGTGCCATCACGCGCGGGTCGGCCACGGCGCTGTCTGAAAAAGCTTCCAGACCGTTGCGGCCACCGACCAGCAGCGTCGCCACTGAAAACGGAATCGAAAAGCGTGTGCCAAACCAGTCCTTGGGCGTCTGGTTGGAAAGATAGGCCGCCAGCCGGTAGGCGCGAACATCGATACGCGTGACGTCTTCAGGTTCGATGCGGCGGGGCGAATGGGCGACGGCATCAAAGAACGCATCAATCGCCGAATGTACATAACGCGCCGTCGGGTAGAGCTTGAGGTAACCCTCCATCAGCAGCCAGCGCTCGCCTAGGCCTTCAATCGCCTTCGCACCCGAGAAGCCATCGCCCAACACCAGGCTGAAGGTGGTGTTGACGCCATCCGATGGCCCGCTGAAGCCCGACTCGGCCAGCCGCGCCGCCATCTGCCCCATGAAGCCGCTGTGGCCGGCATACCAGTTGCGCACTGTGGCGCCATCCAGCATGGTGTGGCGGTTGGTGGCCATGCAGCTGGAGGCGGCCAGGCTGGCGAGGTTGCGCAGCCTGTCTGCCGGCATGCCGGTCAGGCGTGCAGTCGCCAGCGCCGCACCGACCACGCCGAAGGTGCCGTGCGGGTTGATGATGAGCTTGATCTTCGTGGCCATGCCGATGCGCGCCACGACTTCATAGGCCAGTGCAATGGTCGCCAGCACCGAGCGCCCGCTGCGCCCCAGCTCCTGCCCGACGGCCAGCGACGCGGGGATCACCTGCATGCCGGGGTGGCCGTTGGCCAGGAAGTTGCCCTCGTCATAGTCCAGCCACGCGCCGGCAATGCCGTTGAGCATGGCGGCGTCCAGCCGGTTGGTGGTGCAGCCCTTGCCGATCACCCACGACTTGCCAGGCGCCGCACTGGCCACCTGCCGGTCTGACAGCGCCATGAGTTCGGGCGTGCGCATGCCCCAGGCCAGCACGGGAAAAGAGTCGAGGATGATCTCGCGCGTGCGCGCCAGCACCGCTTCGGGAATCTCCTCTTCAGGGGTCAGGCCGACAAAGCGCGCCAGCTGGTCAAGGTAGTCGCCTGCGCCATGCGCCGTCGGAGAGTTGTCGGGCATGGGAATAAACGCTTTCGGTCAGTGTGTTTTCAGTTGGCCTAGTTAGCCTGTATTCCAGCCGCCCGCACCAGCCGGCCCAGGCGGGCCACATCGGTCCTGATGAGGTTTCCGAATTCGTCAGGGCCTGCGCCGACCAGGTCAAAACCCAGGCTGGCAAGTTTGGCTTTCACGGCGGGGTTGGCAATGGCCCTGGCGAACTCGCTGTGCAGCTTGCGCACCACCTCGGGCGGTGTGGCTGCCGGCGCGACGATGCCGTTCCAGGCGGCGTAGCCATAACCGGGCAGCCCGGCTTCGGCGATCGTGGGCACGTCGGGCATGGCGGCCGAGCGTTTGGGCGTGCTGACGCCGTAAACGCGCAGCTTTCCGTCCTTCACAAAGGCAATCACATTGGACATGCCCGAAAACATGATGGGCACCGTGCCCGCAATCACATCGGTCAGGGCGGGGCCCATGGCCTTGTAGGGCACGTGGGTCATCTTGATGCCGGCCGCATCAATGAAAAACTCCATCGCCAGGTGCTGGGCCGAGCCCGAGCCTGTCGATGAGTAATTGATGCTGCCCGGTTTGGCTTTGGCCATGGCAATCAGCTCGGGCACCGTCTTGGCCGCAAACGCCGTGTTGCCGACCAGCACCAGCGGCACGGTGGAGGTCAGCGTGACGGGCGCAAAGTCTCTCAAAGGGTCGTAAGGCAGCTTGGGGTAGAGGGCCGGGTTGGCCGCCATGATGCCGTCGTTGGGCATGAAGAGCGTGTAGCCGTCGGCCGGGGACTTGGCCGCCGCCTCGGCGGCGATGATGCCGTTGGCGCCGGTGCGGTTGTCGATCAGCACGCCCTGGCCGGTCTGCTCGGCCACCTGCGCCCCGATGGCGCGGGCAATGGTGTCCACTGCGCTGCCGGCACCAAAGGGCACGATGATCTTGATGGGCCGGTCGGGAAAGCCTTGGGCTTGCGAGGTGGCGGGCGCAAACAGCAGGGCGGCAGACAGGGCAAGGGGCAAGGCCAGCGGAATGGCCTGGGCCAGCACTTTCAGTCGGGCAAACAGCATGATGGGGCTCCAGATCAATCGTGGCGTCACAGTCGGCCAACAAATTATGGGGTAGATATTATTTTTATTCAATTAAAAAGTATATTTATGAGTCGATTCAAAACATTGAACCTAGCATTAATCGTTCCAGCAGCCCGAGCCCGCTGCAGAAGGTGAGCCATTCCCGATGACGACTTCCGCCAACCAGAACCCGCCCGACGACCTCGACTACCTCGACCAGCTCGCCCGGTTTGCCTGTACGGCGCAACTGGCCGACATCGCACCGGAGGCCCTGCGGCACCTGCGCTTTATCGTGGCTGACACGCTGGCCGCCTGCGCCATCGGCAACCAGGGGCCCGAAATGCGCGCCATGCTGGGGCTGCAACTCCAGCAAAGCGGCAGCGGCGGTGCGGCGGTGCTGGGCACGGACGCGCGGCTCAACCCCATTGATGCCGCTGCGCTGAACGCCGCTGCGGGCTGCTGGCTGGAGCTGGACGAAGGCAACCTCACCAGCAACGGCCACCCCGGCATACAGGTGATTCCGGCGGCGCTGGCCGTGGCCCAGCAGCTGGGCAAAAGCGGCGAAGAGTTTCTGCTGGCCTGTGCACTCGGCTATGAAATCTGCGCGCGCATCGGCAGCGCCTGCGACATGCGCATGTGCCTGCACCCGCACGGCACTTACGGCGTGGTGGGTGCCGCGGTGGCTGTCGGGCGGCTCATGGGCCTGGCGCCCGAACAGATGCGTGAACTCATCAACCTGGCGGGCTCATCGCCGATAGCCGGCAACCGCCAGGGCATGAAGGACGGCGCCACGCTGCGCAACTGGTACGCCTCGCACAGCGCCATCATGGGGCAGACGGCGGTGCGGCTGGTGCAGAGCGGCTTCACCGGGCCGCGTGACGGCCTCACGCCCACCTGCAACGAGGTGCTGTTTGATAACTTCAAACCCGACGTGGTGGTGCAAGATCTCGGCAAACGCTGGCTGCTGGCCGAGGGCTACATCAAGCTGTATGGCTGCGGCCGGCCCATCCACGCCGCCATCGACGCGCTGCGGGATGCGCTTGCGCCGCTGGGTGAGCCGGCCAACTGGCCGCTGGCCGACGAAATCGCGCACATCGAGGTGCGCGGCTTCAAGTTCCTGGCCTTTTTGAACCGCCGCGACATTCGCAACGCCTTTGCCACGCGCTTTTCAACGCCGTTCGCGGTGGCCAGCGTCATCGTCAACCGCAGCCACGGGCTGGCCTGTTTTGACGACGCGGCTGCCGCCAACCCGGCCATCCATGCGCTGGTGGAGAAACTGACGCTGGTGGAGGTGGAGGAGTACAGCGCACTGTTTCCGCACAAGCAGGTGTGCGACGTCACGATCACGCTGAAAAACGGCAGCGTGCTCAAAGGCCGCTGCGACATCATCCGCGGCGAACCTGCCCACCCGGCCGATCCGCAGGATTACCGCGACAAGTTTGTGGGCCTGGCGCGCCGCACCTGGCCCGGGCGCACGGATGCGGCGCTAAACGCTTTGTATGACAGGGCCTTGAAGCTGGAGCAGTTGCCCGACATGCGCGGGCTTTGCGGAGCGGACGGATTTTGAGCGGGATGTAAAGTCGACTTTACATTTTGACCGCCCGGTCGGCCCATCAGGCGATTTTTGCCGGTTTTAGACCGGAAAAATGCCGTTTTTGAGGGTCAAATCGGCCTATGGACCAATAAATACGGGCGTGAGCAGCTATAAATTAGATAGCGTTTGGGGGCGAATCCCGCAGTCCGGACCCGTTTTGCCCCGGCCAGCCGCCTCACAGATTGGTACGCAGGGTCCAGATTTCGGGAAACAGCACGACATCCAGCATCTTGCGCAGATAGCTCACGCCGCCGGTGCCGCCTGTGCCGCGCTTGAAGCCGATGACACGCTCGACCGTGGTCACATGGCGAAAGCGCCAGAGGCGAAACGCGTCTTCAAGATCAGTCAGTTCTTCACCCAGTTGGTAAAGATCCCAGTGCGCCCTGGGGTCGCGGTAAACCGCCAGCCAGGCCTGTTCGACCGCCTCGCTGGCGGCGTACGGCTGGGTCCAGTCGCGTGCGGTGTGGCTTTCAGGCACCGGCAGGCCACGGCGCGCCAGCAGGCGCAGGGCCTCGTCGTAAAGCGAGGGCGCTTCGTAAGCGGCCTGCACGCGCGCCAGCAGGTCGGGGCGGTGCGCGTGGGGCTTGAGCATGGCGGGGTTCTTGTTGCCCAGCGCGAACTCGATGCAGCGGTACTGGTAACTCTGGAAGCCGCTGGATGCCCCCAGGTAGGGCCGCATGGCGCTGTACTCGGGCGGCGTCATGGTGGCCAGCACATCCCAGGCGTGCACCAGCTGCTCCATGATGCGCGACACCCGCGCCAGCATCTTGAAGGCGCTGCCCAGTTCATCAGCAGCCACGTGCCGTATGGCGGCGTGCAGCTCATGCAGCATGAGCTTCATCCAGAGTTCGCTGGTCTGGTGCTGCACGATGAACAGCATTTCATCGTGCGCCGGTGATTGCGGTTTCTGCGCGCCCAGGATGGCGTCAAGCTGCAGGTAGTCGCCATAACTCATGGACGCGCTGAAGTCGAGCTGGGCCTTTTCGTCCTGCACGATTTTTTCGTTGGCAGTGCTTGTTTCACTGGCCGGCGATGGGTTGGCGTGTGGGCACATGGGTGGGTCCGTCAGTCATGGGTAGGTGTCAGCGCACGCAGCACGGCGCGCACCGGCGAAGCGTCTGCCTGCGTGAGTTTGAGCGGCAGGGCGATGAGTTCATAGTCGCCTTCGGGCACCTCGTCGAGCACCAGGTTTTCAAGCACGCGCAGCCCCCGGCGGCGTATGACCTGATGGCTGGCCAGCGTCTTGCTGTCAGCCGGGTCTATGCTGGCGGTGTCGATGCCGATCAGCAGCACGCCCAGGTCGGCCAGTCGTTCAACCGTGCCCGGGGCATAGGCGGCCAGTTGCGGGTCCCACCTGTCCGCAGGCATGCGCTGGTAGGTGCGCAGCAGCACGCGCGGCGGCAGGTCTTTCAGTGCGTGGGCAATGTGCTGCCATTCGACCAGCGGCCCGCAACCTATCGCATGTATTACCCGGCAGGTGCCGAGGTAGGGCGTGAGCGACACCTCTCCTATGCTGGCGCCATCGGGGTCATAGTGCAACGGTGCATCGGCATGGGCGCCGACATGCGGTGAAAAATCCAGCGCGCTCACATTCACCGGGCAGCCGGGGCCCATGGTGGCGCTCCAGCGCTGCGTGTAGGGCGTGTCGCCCGGAAA
The DNA here is from genome assembly GCA_040390295.1 of Pseudomonadota bacterium. GTDB lineage: Bacteria > Pseudomonadota > Gammaproteobacteria > Burkholderiales > Burkholderiaceae_C > Polaromonas. The sequence continues at coordinate 78,035 of JAZJYR010000002.1, read as the reverse complement.
CACCGGGCTGCCGGCATGCACAGGCGGCGAGATGTCCCAGAGCTGGCGGCTGTCGCTGGTCATGGCCTTATTTGGCGACCTGCATGACGGACGCGACGGCTTCCGCTACCGTGCCGACATTGGCCGCCGTCAGGCCCGACATGCACATGCGGCCCGAGCGCACCAGGTAAATGCCGTGCGCCTCGCGCAAGGTGGCCACCTGCGCCTCGCTCAGGCCGGTGTAGCTGAACATGCCGTGCTGCCGGATGTAGAAGTCAAGCTTGGCCGGGGCCACCACACCTGCCAGCCGCGTGACCAGCGCCGCATGCAACTGGCTGCGCATGGCCTTGATGCGCTCACGCATGGCTGTCAGCTCCTGCTGCCACAGCGTGTTGAGCTCGGGGTTCTGCAGCACCTCGGTGACGATGCGGCTGCCATAGGCCGGCGGGCTTGAATAGTTGCGGCGCACGGCGGCCTTGAGCTGGCCCAGCGTGTTGTCCGCTTGCGCCTGGCTGGTGCAGACCACACTGAGTGCGCCACAGCGTTCGCCATACAGCGAGAAATTTTTCGAGAATGAATTGGCGGCAAAGAACTGCACGCCTGCGCTGGCCAGCATGCGCAGCGCATAAGCGTCTTGGTCAATGCCTTCGCCAAAGCCCTGGTAGGCCATGTCGATAAAGGGAATCAACCCGCGCGCCTGGATAACGGGCACCAGCGCATCCCACTGCGCCTGCGACAGGTCCACCCCCGTGGGGTTGTGGCAGCAGGCATGCAGCAGCACCACGCTTTGCGCCGGCAGTGTGGACAGCGTTGCCAGCATGTCGTCAAAACGCAGGCCGCCGGTGGCCGGGTCGTAGTAGGGATAGGTGTGCACCTTGAAGCCCGAGCCCTCAAACAGCGCAACATGGTTTTCCCAGGTCGGGTCGCTGACCCAGATTTCCGATGTCGGGAAGTAACGCTTGATGAAATCACCCCCCACCTTGAGCGCACCCGAAGCACCCAGCGTTTGCAGTGTGGCGATGCGGCCGCTGGTCACGGCTTCATGTGTGTCGCCAAACAGCAGCGCCTGCACCGCCTGGCGGTAGGCCGGTGCGCCTTCCATGGGCAGGTAGGGTGAGGGGCCGATGGTTTTGGCCAGCGTGGTCTGCGCCTGGCGCACGGCATCCATCACCGGCAGGCGGCCCTCGCCGTCGAGGTAAATGCCGATGCTCAGGCCGACCTTGGCGCTGCGTGCATCGCGCTGGAAATCTTCCATCAGCGAAAGAATCGGGTCGCCCTCGTAGGCGGGCACGTGCTGGAACAGCGAGGGGGCGGTGGTGAGGTCGGTCATGGGTGGCAGCAAGGGTGGGTTCAACAGGGCGGGTTGTCAGGGTACACCGCAGCGGGTCAGTCCAGCCGCAGGTTGGCACGTGCGACGATGGCACGATACCGCGTAATTTCAGAATCCATCACTTCGCGCAATGCCTGCGGCCCCAGCAGGGTGGATTCCATGGACTGCTGGGCCAGTTTGCTGCGCACGCCGGGTTCGGCCATCACGGCAGTCAGCGCCGCCAGAAGCTTTTCACGCACAGCTTGCGGCAGGTTGGCCGGCCCGGCCACGGCGTACCACGCATCAAATACGGCGGGCGATAGCTGCAACTCGCCATAGGCCGGCACACCTGGCAGCAGCGGCGAGCGCTTTTCGCTGACGACGGCCAGCGCGCGCAGCTTGCCCGACTGAAGGTAGGGGTTGGCCGACGCGATGGTGTCCACCCCCATGCTGACGTCACCACGAATCACCCCGATGGCCGCATCGGCGCTGCCCTTGTAGGGGACGGGCGACAGCTTCACGCCGCCGGCATAGGCCAGCAGCTCGCCCGTCAGGTGCGGGCCCGAGCCGGCGCCGAAGGTCGAATAGGTGATGGCTTTGGGGTCGGCCTTGGCTTTGGCCAGCACATCCTTCATGGTTTTATAGGGCCCGGCGCTGGAGGTGACCAGCACCAGCGGCGCACGCGCGACCATGGCAATCGGCGTCAGCTGCTTGAAGGGGTCATAGCCCAGCTTGCTGCGCACGGCCGGGTTGACGGTGTAGCTGGTGGAGCCTGAAAACAGCAGCGTGTAGCCGTCGGCTTCAGCGGCGCTGACCGCCACCACGCCTATGGCCGTTGAGGCGCCGGGTTTGTTGTCGATGATGACGGGCTGGCCCAGCCGTTCCGACAACTGCTGACCGATGATGCGCGCAGCCAGGTCTGTACCGCCGCCTGCGGGAAAGGGCACCACCAGCCTGATGGGCTTTGCAGGCCAGGCCTGCGCATGGGTGATTGCGGGCATCAGGGCGGCGCCCAGTGCCAGGACCAACGCACACAGCGCTGGCCGACGATGGAGGAAATTCATGCGTTGCTCCGGTTGGTTGAAAAGGTATTTGTCTCCCCCAGATCCCAATACAAACCCGCCATGATCTGCAGCCCTTCGCGTGCGACGGATGCCAGCAGGTGTTCGTTCGGTGCGTGCTGTGCGCAGGCCGGGTAGGAATGCGGCACCCACAGCGTGGGCAGGCCCAGCAGGTCGGCAAACACATCGTTGGGCAGGGAGCCGGCCAGGTTGGGCAGGGTGACGGGCCGCTTGCCGGTGCTGGCTTCGATGGAGCGCTGCGCCCAGGCCACCCAGGGGTTGTCCGGGTCCAGCCGCGTGGCAGCCCCCGACAGCGTGATTTCCACGGCGATATCGCCAAAGCCTCTGTCATCAAGGTGTTCGCGCAGGATGGCCGCGAGTTGCTGCCATGGCGTGCCGACGACAAAACGCAGCTGGCAATGCGCCACCGCTTCGCCGGGAATGGCGTTCAGCGGGCGCTGGGGGTTGCCCGCGCCCAGCGCCAGCACCTCAATCGTGTTCCAGGCCATCAGCCGCTCGGCGGTGTTCAGGCCAGGCTCGCCCCAGCCCGCTCCAGGCACCGGGTCGTCTGCATCGCCGCCAATCACCACGTCAGCCAGCGCGCGCCTGACCGAAGCCGGCACGCCCTGCGGCTTCAGGGCCTCGACCAGAATGCGCCCCTGCCCATCCACCAGTGAAGCGACCGCACTGGCCAGCACCGTTGCCGGGTTGCGCAGTGCGCCGCCCCAGTTGCCCGAGTGGTAGGCCTTGTCGCGGCAATGCAGCCGCAGCGTGAAGTTGACCGCGCCGCGCGAGCCCAGAAACAGCGTGGGTTTGGCCGCATGGACACGCGGGCCGTCCGAGGCCAGGAACAGATCTGCCTTGAGCTGGTCAGCATGACTTCTGCAAATGTCATGCAGGCCGGGCGACGCGGCTTCCTCGCCGGTCTCGAACAGCAGGGTCAGGTTGTAGCCCAGCCGTCCCTTCCTGGCCTCGATGACGCTGGCCAGCGCGCCGAGGTTGAGGCTGTGCTGACCCTTGTTGTCGGCCGTGCCGCGGCCATACCAGCGGTCGCCTTCAACCGTCAACGCCCAGGGCGAGAGGCCCTCGCGCCAGCGCCCGTCCTGGCCGCTGACCACATCGCCGTGGCCGTAGCCCAGCACCGTGGGCAGGGCGTCGTCCTCGATGCGCCTGGCGATCAGAAACGGGCCGGCGCCGGGCACGCTGTTGGTGACCAGCTCGCAGCCAAAGCCCAGCGCCTGCAGCGCCGGTGTGAGTTCGGTCGTGAGGTAGTCCGCCAGCCCGAGGTTGGGCTGGCCGGTGTCGCTTTCGGTGCGCAGGGCCACGCGCGACTGCAGGACACGGAAAAACTCCCCGGAATCAAACCAATGGGTTGCGGCTTCAAGACATTCGGCTCGGGACATGGCGCACCTTGTGGGTCTGCGTGTGCGAAAAAGCGCATTGCAATCTCTTCAACTTTAGGACGGAGCGCCTGTTACTACAATTAGAGATATTGCAATTAAGCATTGCTTTTTGGGCAAACAACTGCCGGGGTGCGCATGAAGGTTTCATTTTTCAGCACGCAGATGCGCTACTTCCTGGAGGTGGCTGAGCAGGGCTCCATCAACCAGGCTTCGGAAAAACTGTTTGTCGCCGCATCGGCCGTCAGCCGCCAGATCACGCGGCTGGAAAGCGCCATGGGCTGTGCCCTGTTCGAGCGCAAGGCCCGGGGCATGGTGCCGACCGAGGCCGGCGTGCGGCTGATGGCCCACCTGCGTGCTGGCAGCACCGATGCCGAGCGGGTGCTGGCCCAGATGCGCGGGCTGGCCGGGCAGACGGCGCTGCGCGTGCGGCTGGCCTGCACCGAAGGCTTTGCGGCGGCCTTCATGCCGGCCGTCATGACCCGCTTCCGGCAGGCGCACCCGGGCTGCCAGTTCGAGTTGATGGTGGCCTCCCCCGCCGACGTCAGCCGCCTGCTGCTGCAGGGCGAAGCAGACCTGGCGCTGAAGTATTCGGTGGCGCCCGAAAAAGGCGTGGCCGTCCTGCATGCGGCGAACGCGCCGGTCTATGCGCTCATGCAGCCGGACCATCCGCTGGCCGGCCAGGCCTCGGTGACGGCTGCGCAGGTCGTGCAGTACCCGCTGGCCATCAGCACCAGCGGCATGACCGGCCGCGGCATGTTCGACCTGGTGGCCAGCATGCAGGGCCTGCAGTACCAGCCTGCGGTGATCAGCAACTTCTCGGCCGCGCTGCTGCCCGGCGTGCGGGCCGGCGACATCGTGCTGTCGGGCTATCTCTCGGCCGCGCATCTGGTGCGCGAAGGCCGTCTCGTGGCCCTGCCGTTCGACGAGCCCCAGTTGCAGCAGCGCCTGCTGCAGGTGCTGGCACTGGAAGGCCGCACCCTCACGCCGCTGGTGGAGGCGTGCGCCGCAGAACTGATTGACGGCATACGCGGGCAGGGTGATGGCCGGGCGCAGGCCGGCACGCGCGGCGTGCGCAGTGCGCGCAAGGGCTGAGAGGCGTTGTCCCGCCCATGGCGCATGCGTGGGCAGGTGTAAAGTCGACTTTACATTTTCAAGGCCCGTCCAGGCCGCGCAGCGGTTTTGGCCGTTTTTGCGGCCTGAAAACCTGGTTCAAGCTCATTTTTGAGGCCAAAATCGGCCTCCAGGCCAATAGAAATGGGCATGAGTAGCTATAAAATAAATAGCATTTAACGCCGATCGTCCTCGTATTTTTTCATCAGCGGGGTGACCGAAATCCCGTGCGCAATGACCGAGGCGACCACCACCGTGATCACCAGCGACAGCAGGCGCTCGGCCAGGTCGTTGCCGATGTCGTGGCGGATGGCATAGAGCAGGTAGTAGATGGAACCGATGCCGCGTATGCCGAACCAGGCCATGAGACGGCGCTGCTGGCCGCGTATGCCGGTGCCCAGCAGGCCGGCGACCACCGCCGCGGGCCGCACCACCAGAAACAGCAGCGGCGTGAACCACAGCACCTCGCTGCGAAACGGCACCACCGCGATCAGCGCGCCTACGGCCAGCACGATCACCACTTCGGCAAAGTTTTCCAGTTGTGCGTTGAACTGCTGCACCGCCCGCATCATGGTGGCCGGGGCCTGCTGCGCAGAGGTCTGGGGTTCAACGTCCGCCGCCGGCGGCAAGCGCGCGCCGGCCGGCTTTTTGTCGATCCGGCTCAGCGCCAGGCCGGCCGCAAACACCGCCAGAAAACCGTAGGTCTGGCACAGCAGGGCCGTGCCATAGGCCAGAGCAATCAGCCCCAGCGCGATGAACTCGTCCGAGCCCAGCGCCTCCTTGTGGCGAATGCGCAGGTACAAGATGCCGCGTCCCACCAGGCTGCCCAGCAGGTAGCCCAGGCCCAGCCCGCCGGCCACCGCCCACACCACATCGACGGCCAGCCAGCGCCAGCCCATGTCGCCCAACTCGTGCAGGCCCAGCAGGCCCAGCCCCAGCATCACAAAGGGAAAGGCTGCGCCGTCGTTGAGGCCGCCCTCGCCGGTCAGTCCGAAGCGCAGGCGGTCGCGGTCGCCGGGGCTGGCCACCTGGACTTCCGAGGCCAGCACCGGGTCGGTCGGCGCCAGGATCGCCCCCAGCAGGATCGCCGCGCCCGGCGACATGCCCATCAGGCCCACGCCGATGGCGGCAATCACGCCCACCGTGATGACCATGGACACACTTGCCAGTTGCACGGGGATGCGCCAGCGCCTGTCGCGCAGCGGCAATTCCAGTTTCATGCCCGCCGTGAACAGCGACACCAGCAGCGCCGCCTCGGTCAGCCGCTCCAGCAGCACCACATCCCGCGTGGGCCGCAGCACCAGCAGGCCCAGGCCCCAGGGGCCGATGGCGATGCCCATGCCCAGGTAGAGCATGGCCGCACTCAGCGGCAGGCGTTTGATGAAGGAGCCGCCCACCGTCATCGCAATCAGCAGCACGCCGAGGATGAGGCAGGCCTGGGTGAACAGGTCGGGGGGAGTAAAAAACGCCATGCGCCAGTCTGGACCGGATCAGGTCATCGGCGTGTGGGACGAGGTGGGCAGCGGGTGAAGGCTGGCCGCCAGTGGTGCCTGTGGGCTGTGCGGTCTGTTACCAGTCCACCAGACTCAAGCCCATGCTGAGCACCGTACGCTTGCGGTTGTAGTCGACCAGGCTGTCGCCGTAGCCGCTGAAGAGCTGCAGGTGGTAGCGCAGGCCGGTGTAGCGCGGCGCAGAGCCGGGGGCAACCATCCAGTCCAGGCGCGCCGAGCCGCGGGCCTGGCTGGTCAGCGAATGGCGCAGCGTCAGGCCCAGGCTGTCGGTCTGGTTGATCTGCCAGTTGCCGGCCACCTCGGCGCGGCCGATGTAGTTTTCAATGCCGGGGTTGTCGTCATTGCCCGACGATTCCTTCAGCCGCTGCCAGGCCTTGCCCTGCAGGCTCAGGCTCGACGTGGGGCTGAGTATTTTTTCAGCCGCGCCCATCAGGTAAACACGGTTCCAGCTGCGCGACAGGGGCAGCGATTGCCCGTTGGACTGGTGCACCACGCCCAGCCCCGAGAGCCGGTAGTTCCAGTCACCGCCCAGCGGGATCTGGTGCGGGTAGATGTAGATCACTTCCGGCTCATGATCGGTGTTGCGAAAGGGCCGCGACAGCGCCCCGTTGAAGAGCTGCCAGTAACTCTGCTGGGTGTAGCCGAACCAGAGCGAGTCGTGGTCCTGCGAGTCTTCAGCGCCGTGCTTGAGCAGCCCCTTGGCAATCTTGGTGCGTACCGACAGCTGGATCTTGAGCTCGTGTCTTGTATAGGGCAGGGCCGAAAGTGCCGTATGGCCTGCTGCCGTTGATGAGGGCTGCGTATTGACACTGTCGGATGCCACCAGCGCGAGTGTTGTCGGCTTGTAGCCACGCAGCCCGAAGGTGTCGCAATCCGTGCCGCGCTGCAGCTCCCAGAAACGCGACAGCGCAGAGTAGTTGTCGTCGCGGCAACCCACCGGTTTGCGTGAGGCGTCGGCGGCCGGGACGGGGAGCGGTGGCAGCGCCGCCAGCTCTGCCGGGCTCATGGACAGGGCCGAAGCAGCGGGCGAAACCTGTGTAACGGGTGCCTCTGCCGTTACCGGCGGCGTGACTGGTTGCGCCTGCGCGGCTGCCCAGTCCTGAAAGCATTTGAGCTGTGCTGCCGGCTTGCCCGTCATCGCCTGGCAGCTTTGCCAGCCGCCGGGCATCGCCGTCTGGGCGTGTACCGTGCTGACGGGCATCAGTGCGAATGGCACAAGCGCCATGGGCGCAAGGCACGGTGCGAGAGCGGATGCGAGGCTCGAAAGCGTGGGTGTTTTCATCACGGCAACCGGGTCAGGGTGAAGGGAACGTCTGGTGAGTCGGGCGCGGCGCTTTTGCTGGTGTCTTTCCAGACACCCCTGAAAATCCTGCCGCATGAGCCGGCGACCATCTCGCCGTTCCAGGTGCCGGTGATGGCGATGTTGTCCGATGATTCATCCAGCAGCAGCATGCCTTCGTCGAGATCGCCGGCAAGCGCCGCTTTGGCCGCGTGGCCCGCAGCGGGTTGGCGCACGCCGTCCATGTTGCGGCTGACCGTGCCCGACAGGCTTTCTGAAAACTCGGCATGCTGTTGCAGAAGCATGGTGGCCTTGTCGGGCAGGCCTGCCGGCGGGTTGGTGAAACTCGCCGACCAGAGGCCGAAGAGTTGGGCTGCCTTCATGTCTTTGGCTGGCGTGCATGCGGATGAAGCCGCACTTTGCGCCAACACACCTGTCGAAAGCGTGCAGGCCAGGTAAAAAAACGCACATGGGGCAAATCGTCTGTAGGTCAGTGTCATCAGGTGTCCATCAATCGCTGGCGTGCGGCACTATGGCATGAGTGCCCCTTGTTTTTCACGTGCCGCAGGTAAATTTGCGGTAATTAAACCCGAACCTTCGCCGGGGTGCCGTCCGGTGCTAGCGCGTTTCCGAGGCCGCTGCTGCGGCCGCAATCGAGTCCGCCGACTTTCTTGCAAACTCCGCGCGCAGGGCCTTGAGCTTTTCGCGCGGGTCTTCCTTCACCGTGGCCTTGTCCAGCGCCATCTCGGCAATGAAGCGGCTCGGTATGCCGGCAATCGTGTCGCGGCCCTTCTTGCGGCGGCGCAGCCAGTTCACTGCCAGCGTACGCTGCGCACGTGTGATGCCCACATACATCAGGCGGCGCTCTTCCTGCAGTCGCAGGGCGATGTTGTCCGTGTTGGTGCCATCGTCATCTTCGAGCTTGAAGGGCAGCAGACCCTCGACGCAACCGGCCAGCACCACATGTGGCCACTCCAGGCCCTTGGCTGCGTGCAGGGTAGACAGCGTCACCAGGTTCTGGTCGCCCTCGCGTTCGGAGAGCGTCGACAGCAGCGCAATCGTCTGGATCACTTCGAGCAGGTTCTTGCGTTCGCGCTCCATCACCATGCCGCCGGTTTCATCCATCTGACCGCCGCAGCGCGCCGACATCCAGTCGACAAAATCCATCACATTGGTCCAGCGTGTGGCGGCTGCCCTTTCGCTGTCCTCGCCGTCATAGAGGTGCTTTTCGTAGTCGATCTCTTTCAGCCATTCGAGCAGAAAGACTTTGGCTTCTTCGGCGCCTATCGTCTGCTTCGCGCGGTATTCGAGGTCGTTGAGGTAACGCCCGAACTCATGCAGCGAACCCACCGCCTTGGCCGGCAACACCGAGCCCAGCGAGTTGCTGAACAGCGCTTCAAAGAGGCTCAGCTTGTACTGGGTCGCAAACGTGCCCAGCGTGCCGAGTGTGGTGTGGCCGATGCCGCGCTTGGGTGTGGTGACAGAGCGCAGAAAAGCCGGGTCGTCGTCGTTGTTCGACAAAAGGCGCAGCCAGCTGCACAGGTCCTTGATCTCGGCGCGGTCAAAAAAGCTTTGACCGCCTGACACCTTGTAGGGAATGTTGGCCTTGCGGAAGGCCTTCTCGAAAACTTTGGCCTGGTGGTTGGCGCGGTACAGCACACAAAAATCTTTCCAGTCGCGGTGCTGGCTGCCTTCGGCCTGCAGGCCGCCTTCGGCGCGCAGGCTTTGTATGCGGGCCACCACGCGCTCGGCCTCGTGTTCTTCGCTGTCGCAATCGACCACACGCACCGGTTCGCCTTCGCCGAGTTCGCTGAACAGCGTTTTCGGGAACAGCTTGGGGTTGGGGCCAATGACGTTGTTGGCTGCGCGCAGGATGGCGCTGGTCGAGCGGTAGTTCTGCTCCAGCTTGACGACCTTGAGGTTGGGGTAATCCTGCGGCAGGCGTTTGAGGTTGTCCAGCGTGGCACCGCGCCAGCCGTAGATGGACTGGTCATCGTCGCCCACAGCGGTGAACCGGCCGCGGCTGCCCACCAGCAGCTTGAGCACCTCGTATTGCGTGGCATTGGTGTCCTGGTATTCATCGACCAGCACGTGGCCCAGCGCCTGTTGCCATTTGGTGCGGACTTCTTCGTGGTCCTTCAGCAGCTTGAGCGGCAGGCCGATCAGGTCGTCAAAATCCACGCTCTGGTAGGCGGTCAGGCGTTCTTCATACCGCCCCATGACTCGGGCGATGAGCTGCTCTTCATCGCCGCTGGCCTGGGCCTGGGCCTGCCCGGCGTTCAGGCCCATGTTCTTCCATTTGCTGATGGTCCACTGCCACTGGCGTGCCGTTGCCGCATCGGTGCTGCCACCTGCATCTTTCAGAATGCTGGTGACGTCATCGCTGTCAAGAATCGAAAACTGCTTTTTAAGCCCCAGCACGTCGCCATCTTCACGCAGCATGCGCACGCCGAGTGCGTGAAAGGTGCAGATCACCACACCCTTGGCGCTTTTGCCAATCAGTGCCCTGGCGCGCTCGCGCATTTCTGCGGCAGCCTTGTTGGTGAAGGTGATGGCGGCGATCTGCTCGGCCTTCATGCCCGTCTGGATCAGCCGGCCAATCTTGTGCGTGATCACCCGCGTCTTGCCCGAACCCGCGCCCGCCAGCACCAGGCAGGGGCCGTGCATGTAGTTCACGGCTTCCTGCTGGGCAATGTTCAAACCGGTATTGATGGGCGAGGCAGCAGGGGAGGCGGAAGGTGACGACATTCAGGCAGACAGACGTGAGGAGAGATACCGAAGAGCACAGGCAATAAATGCACCAGCAGGCACAAATCATAGCCAGTAGGCATGGCCCCAAACTTGCAGGCGACAATAGGCTTTGTGTTAAGCATTCTCCTCGTCACCTTTCCCTTTTTTGCGCTGGTGCTGTGCGGTTATGTCGCCGCCCGCCGCGGTTTTCTGCCGCAGGTGGCGATACCCGGGCTCAATACCTTTGTCCTGTACTTTGCGCTGCCTTGCATGCTCTACCGTTTCGGCGCGAGTACACCGGTTGCACAACTTCTCGACAGTACGCTGATTGGCCTGTACACCCTGTGCGCGCTGGTCATGGTGGCGTTCACCATCGCGGTAACGCGCAACAAGCGCATGGGCTGGAACGACGCGTCTTTCGGCGCGCTGGTGGCGGCCTTTCCGAACACGGGCTTCATGGGCGTGCCGCTGCTGGTGGCGCTGCTCGGTGCGCAGGCTGCAGGACCGGCGATTGTCACCATCACGGTCGACATGATCCTGACCTCGTCGCTGTGCATTGCGCTGTCGCGGCTTGACGGCGCGGACGAACACGGCGTTGCGCATGCTGCGCGTTCGGCGTTAAGGGGCGTGCTGGTGAATCCGCTGCCCTGGTCCATTGTTCTGGGTGGTTTGTCATCGGCGTTTGCCTTGAGGCTGCCCGCACCCATCATGGCGACCGTCGGCATGCTCGCCGATGCCGCATCGCCTGTCGCGCTGTTCACCATAGGCGCCATCCTCGCGCGCTCGCAGATGAATGCCGTGACGCGCACGCCGCTGGCCGACTATGTGCCTGTGACCTTGATCAAGCTTGTGGTGCACCCGGTGCTGCTGGGCCTGATGGGGCTGGGTTTCATCGCGCTGGGTTTGCCGCTGGACCGGTTTGCGCTGACGGTGGTGGTGCTGGTGGCTGCACTGCCCAGCGCGAGCAATATTGCGATTCTGGCTGAGCGGTTTGGGGCTGATAACGGGCGGATTGCGCGGATTATTCTTTTGTCTACTGTGTTGGCATTTTTCAGTTTTTCTGCTGCAGTGGCTCTATTGAAACCTTGAGTTTGTGGTGATGAGGGGTTGTGAAGGGCAAAGCCGTCGTTCGGGAGCAAAGTAGCAGCTACCTAAATCGCAATCGGATCCACATCCACAGCCCATCTCACAAGACTCTTGAACTCAGCCTGCCGGCGCGTCTCAAACAACACAGTCTGCCAGGCTGACAAAAACCGTTGCAGGGCGACACGCGAAGAACTCTCCACCAGCATCTGCGCCCGCTCGATATTCGCCACCCGCTGAATCATCATGGGCACCGCCGGGTAAGCCATCACCTGCGGGTAATCGGTTTCAAACGATACTGCCGCCGCGGCTGCATTCAAAAAGCCCTGCGCAACAGACTGGTCTTTTGCTTCGGCGCGCACCAGCGCCGAATAACCAAACGGTGACATGCCTGCGGCCTCGCGCTCGGCCAGTTGCTGATCGGCAAAGCTGGGGTAGTCGTGTTTTTTCAGCGCTGCGAACAGCGGGTGTGTCGGGTGAAAAGTCTGCACCCACATTTCGCTGGCCTCGCTGTGTTTCGCGTCACGGCCGGCCCGGCCTGCGGCCTGCATGAGCAGGCTGAAGAGGCGCTCGGGCGCGCGGAAGTCGCTTGAGAAAAGCGCACCGTCGGGGTTGATGGCCGCCACCAGCGTGATGTGGCGAAAGTCGTGACCCTTGGCAATCATCTGGGTGCCGACCAGCACATCGACCTCGCCTGCATGCACGCTGGCCAGTTGTGATTCGAGCGCGCCCTTCAGGCGCGTGGTGTCGGCATCGATGCGCGCAATTCGCACCGCGCCACCATCGGGCCGCGTGACGCCGGCCAGCAACTCTGCGAGATGTTCTTCGAGCCGCTCGGTGCCCCGGCCGACCGGGGCGATGTCGATGTTGCCGCAGCTGGGGCAGGCGCGCGGCACACGTTCTGTAAAACCGCAGTGGTGGCAGCGCAGGGTGCGGTCTATCTTGTGAAAGACACGGTAGGCACTGCAGTGCGGGCACTCACTTTTCCAGCCGCAGTCGTGGCAGGCCAGCACGGGCGCGTAACCACGGCGGTTCAGAAAGATCAGCGATTGCTCGCCGCGCGCCACGCGCTGTGCGATGGCATCGAGCAGGGGTGGCGCAATCACCGAATGTTTGGGCTGGTGGTTCATGTCGACCCCCCGAACTTGCGGAAGCCGACCTATATGCGCATCGGCTTCTCCTTCAGCCGAAGTGCCAACCCGCTCGTTCATGGTGAGGCGCTGGTAGCGGCCCGTAATCGTTGCCTGCCAGCTCTCCAGCGAAGGCGTGGCGGAGCCCAGCATCACCTTGCAAACCTGTTCTTCACCGGCCTCCTCTGTTTCCAGCTTGGCACGGTATACCGCCAGGTCACGCGCCGAATAACGTGCGCCTTCCTGCTGTTTGTAGCTGGGGTCATGCTCTTCATCGACCACGATGAGGCGCAACCGGGGCATGGACGCGAGCACCGCCATGCGGGTGCCGAGGATCAGTCGCGCATGGCCAGCGTGGGCCGAGAGCCAGTTTTTCAGGCGCTGCGCCGGGGTCAGGCCGCTGTGCAGCGAGACCACGCGCTCCCTGCCCAGGTGCGCAAACCGCTCCTGGAAGCGGGCCTGCAACTGCGGTGTGAGGTTGATCTCGGGCACCATGACCAGCACCTGGGCGTTGGGGTCATCCGCCAGTACCTGGGCTGCAGCGTGCAGATAGACCTCCGTCTTGCCGCTGCCGGTCGCGCCAAAAAGCAATGCCGGGCGGGCATCAGCATCAAAACCGGCCAGCGCTTCGAGCTGTTGGGTGCTGAGCTCAACCCCGCTGGGCCGCTGCGCGTGGCTGGAGTCGGTTTGCGGCCGCTTGAGCCGGCGCGCCAGCTGTACGGCCGTCATGTCGCGCAATTGCGGCGGCAGGGCGGCGAGCGCCACTTCGCCGGGGGAGCGCTGGTAGTAGGACGCCGTAAACCCAACCAGCTTGCGCCAGGTGGCGGGCAGCGGATCCAGCCCTTCGAGCACGCCAGCGATGCTTTTGGTCTGTATCTCCAGCAGCTCTCCGCTGCCTTCACGGGTGCCCCAGACCACGCCCAGCACTTCCCGCCGGCCCAGGGGTACGCGTACCAGCGTACCGGGGGTGAGTGGTGATTCACTCTGGTAGGTCAGCGGCCCGGCAATGGCACTGTGCGCGGGCGCGGCGACAACGATGTCCAGCCAGTGATTCATTGGCGGTAAGCGGTTGTAGTCATATCTACAAAACACTTGCGAAAGACGCGCTAAGTGCTTGATTTGATGGTGCTTTACAGATCTTCAGGTTTTCTGTGGATAACTTTGTTGATAGATTGCGTTTGAAGCTGTCAAAGCCTTGTAAATCAAGGGCTTCGTCAAATTGCCTGTAAAAAAAGCAATTTAAAGATTCCATATAAATCAACGACTTACAAGCGCTATTGCTTTGATAGCGAAGTATGTGCCGTTGCGGAGTTCTTGCCGCACCGCAACACAAATTTTGTGCATAAGTCTTGCTGTCAAGTTCACTTTTTGTGCTAGCCCTGCACAAAAACAGGTCTGAAACGCTGATGACAGGCTGCACAAAAGGACCGTTCAGCCTGCCGCGCTGCGCATTTTTCGAGAGTGAGTGTGCACTGCGTTGACCAGGACCTCGACACTTTCCGGTGGTGTGTGCTGGCTGATCCCGTGGCCGAGGTTGAAAATATGTGTTGGCCCGGGCTTTGAGGTGTCCATGTGCGGCCTGCCAAAGCTGTCCAGCACCTTCACCACCTCAGCCTCGACCTGGGCCGGGTTGGCAAACAATACATTCGGGTCGAGGTTTCCCTGAAGGGCTTTCGCTTTCTGGCCGTTCCCGGCACCTTCGCCGACCAGCGCGCGTGCGTTGGCCAGGTTGACCGTCCAGTCCAGCCCCAGCACTTCGCAGTCCAGCTCGCCCATGGCCTGGAGCCAGAGCCCGCCGCCCTTGGTGAAGACCAGGCGCGGAATGACGACGCCCTCGTGCTCGCGCTTGAGCTGCGCCAGCACGCGTTTGGTATAGGCCAGGCTGAACTCATGGAATGCCGCATCAGCCAGCACACCGCCCCAGCTGTCAAAGATCATCACCGCCTGCGCGCCGGCTTCAATTTGCGCATTCAGGTAGGCGGCCACCGAATCGGCATTGATGGCCAGCATCCGGTGCATCAGGTCGGGGCGCTGGTACAGCATGGTCTTGACCAGGCGGTAATCGTCAGAGCCTGCGCCCTCGACCATGTAGCAGGCCAGCGTCCAGGGGCTGCCCGAAAAGCCAATCAGCGGCACCCGGCCCTTGAGCGCCTTGCGAATGGAGGTGACCGCATCAAACACATACCGCAGCTTGTTCATGTCGGGTACCTGCAGCTTGGCGACTGCCGCTTCGTCGCGCACGGAATGCGCGAACTTCGGGCCTTCACCCAGCGCAAACGACAGGCCCAGGCCCATGGCGTCGGGAATCGTCAGGATGTCGCTGAACAGGATGGCGGCATCCAGCGGATAACGCTCCAGCGGCTGCAGCGTGACTTCAGTGGCGTAATCGGTATTGGTGGCCAGGCCCATGAAGCTGCCGGCCTTGGCGCGTGTGGCGCGGTACTCCGGCAGGTAACGGCCCGCCTGGCGCATCAGCCAGACAGGGGTGTGGGAAGTGGCCTGGCGCATGCAGGCGCGTAAAAAAGTATCGTTTTCGAGAGGTGCAAACATATCGAGCAATTGTCTCAGAGAGGCAGAGCCCGCACGTTTGCTCACCTGACGGGTAAAAACTGGAGGAAAGTGCCGCCCAAAAGATTCTGGACGTAAGTGATGACAGCCCGCCGGTACTTCTCGGTCAGCACCACGGCCAGCAGATCGAGCCGGCCGATGATCTTGCCGAACTCGCGCTCAAAACTCAGGTTGCGTTCACGCTCGGTGATCTCGTCGGCCAGCAGCAGGGGCTGGCCTGCGGCGTTGCGGCGGTTGGAGAGCATCCAGACGGCGATCTCGATATTGCGGGCGGCGTTGTAGACGTATTGCGCATCGAGCTGGTCGGTCAGGTAGAAGCTGGTCTTGTTGCCATGCGCGGTGATCAGCATGTCTGCGCTGGCGTAGATGAAGGCGGCAACCCTGTCACCCCTGAAGTCGGGGCCCAGCGCCAGCGACAGCGCGGCAATATCGCGCCTGCCCTGAAGCTCGGGCCAGGGCGTTTGCGCGGCGATGGTGGTGCGCAGTTTTTCGAGGGCGGCTTCCCGGCTGGCGCCCGCCTTGCGCCACTCGCCCGGGTTGCGGCGATACAGTTTGTCGGCCAGGCGCAGCAGGCTGTCGATGTTGTCGCGCATGCCGAGCGTGGCCATGCGGTTGATGTCGGACTGCGCAAGTTCTGATGACGTCATGGCCGCGCCCTGCGCTTCGCCGCGCGGTGCGGGGGCTGGTGGGGGGCTGGCGCATGCGCCAAGAAAAATCACGGGGAGCCAGATCGCCGCAAACAGGGCTTTCATGGCGGATCAGCTCGCCACAGCCACAGGCGCGACCAGTGACGTATCCACCTGCAAACCCACCTGCACGGCAAAGGCATTGAGCGACTGCCTGACCAGGTGCCGGGCCGCACGGCTGGCATGCTGCAGGCGAAAAAAATCATGCGGCATGCCCGGCGCGCCATAAAACTCGCAACGCGCACCGGCCTCGCGCAACCAGTCGTAAAGCGCGGCCGCATCGTCATGCGCGCCGTCCTGTTCAGCCGCAACGATGACCACCGCCGGCGGTCTTTGAACCGGCTGGTTCCCATGCAGCAGCACGGCGCGTTCGTCCCAGATCTGCCAGCGGCCATCCAGCAGGCTGTGCCAGCTGCGCACCGCATCGTCGCGCGAAAAAGTCAACGAGTTGGCGCAGCGTATGTAGCTGGCGGTATTGAAGTCAGGCTTGACCAGCGGCGTGAGCGCCAGCACCGCATCGACACTGCCGGGCGATTGCCGGGCCAGCCGCCAGGCGGCCTGCATGCCAAGGTGTGCGCCGCTGCCGTCGCCGCCCACCATCAGGCGCTCGGTGTTGACGGCGAGTTTGTCGCGCGCCTTGCAGAGGGTGATCAAGGCCTGCAGCGCCTGCTCGGCCGGATGCAGAAAGCCGCGTCCAGGCTCCTGTGCGATGTGCACGCTGGCAATCGCCACGTTCAGGTCGGCGCAGATCTGGCGGCAGAGCATTTCATGGCTGTCCAGGCTGCCTGCAACCCAGCCGCCACCGTGGAAAAAAGCCATCAGCACCGGTTTGTCGACGCCCTCGGGCAGGTACAAACGTGCGTCCAGCCTTGTCTTTTGACCCGAGGCCAGAATGTTGAGATGAAAGGGGCCGGACAAAACCTTCAGCGGCCCGGCAGGTTCGGGCAAGGCCCTGGCGACGGCCTCGTAACGCCGGGCATAAGCCGCCAGGTCATTCGGGTCGCGCGGCAGCGGGTGCTCCAGATGCAGCCGCTGCAGGAAAAGAAAGAGGTCTGCGTCCATCAGCGATGGCGCGATTCGGGTGGTTGGCGGGCCGGGCGGGCAGCAGGCATGCCCGTACTTTAACTGCGTTTAACCGCGACAAAAGCGGCGTTGAAGCAGGTTCAGAGTACGCCGCTGCTCAGCAGCACGCGGTGATCAATCTTCAGGCAGTGGTCCTGCACCACCAGCAGGCCTGCGGCTTCTGCCGCGGCTGCGGCCGCAGGGTTGCTGATGCCCAGCTGCATCCACACCGCCCTGGCGCCTATGGCAATCGCTTCATCCACGATGGGCAGAATGTCTTCGCTGTTGCGAAAGCAGTTCACCAGGTCGATCTTTTCATGGGCCGCCGCGTCGGTCAGCGTGGCATAGGCTTTTTCGCCAAGCACTTCCATTTCGTTGGGGTTGACGGGAATGATGCGGTAGCCGTGTCCCTGCATGTAGCGCGACACATCAAAGCTTGCGCGGTGAGGTTTGTGCGACAGACCCACCACCGCAATCGTGCGGCAGTTCCTGAGGATGTGCGGTATGCGTTCTGCAGGCGCGATGTTTTCAGGGTTGCTGTCCATGTCTCGTTACCAGTGTTTATATTTTTGTAGTTGGCCGGGCAGCCAGAAAGGCGGAGAAAAGGCGGCGATTCGTCGGCGCCCCGTCAAGCCTGAATTTACAGTTTAGCCAGCTCGGCCCTGACCTCACTGACGGAAAGGATTTCCGACAGCACCACCGGCGCGCGGCCGGGTTTGTAAATCACATAAACCGGCACGCCGTTGCGGCCCAGTTGGCTCAAGGCCGCAGTGACGGCCGGGTCGCGGCGCGTCCAGTCGGCACGCAGCAATGCCACCTTTTTGGCGGCCATGTCGGCCATCACATCGGCATTGGCCAGCGTGGTCTTCTTGTTGTACTGGCAGGTCACGCACCATGCGGCGGTGAAGTCGACAAACACGCTCTGGCCCTGGGCGGTGAGCTGGTCTACCCGGCCCGGCTCCCAGCCTTGCCAGCCCTGTCCGTTATTTGCGGCCTGGGTTGCGGAGGGGGCGTCCATCAGCCTGACCACATTCGGGCCGAAGGACCAGAGTGCCACCGCCAGCAGCGCAAGGCTCACGGTGGACAGCGCCACACGTGCACGCCCGCTTTGCGTGAATGCCCAGACGGCGAGCGCCATCAGCACCAGCAGGCCCAGCAGCGCACCGGCGCCATCAATGCCGCTCTGCTGGCCAATCACCCAGATGAGCCACGCCACCGTCGCAAACATCGGGAAGGCCATCAGCTGCCTGAAGGTCACCATCCATGCCCCGGGGCGTGGCAAGACATTGGCAACCGCAGGTATCACGCTGGCAGCCAGGTAAGGCAGGGCCATGCCAATGCCGATGGCCGCAAAAACCGCCAGCGCTTCTACCGCTGGCAGGCCGACGGCGTAGCCAAGGGAAGCGCCCATGAAAGGCGCCGTGCAGGGCGATGCAACGGCCGTGGCCAGCACACCCGACAGGAAAGCATTGGCGGTCGGGTTTTTGGCCTGCGCACCGGCCAGACGGCCTGGTACAAAACTGCCGAATTCAAACAGCCCGGCCATGTTCAGGCCCATCAGGGTGAACAGTGCGGCCAGCGCCGCCACCACCGCCGGGCTTTGCAGCTGAAAGCCCCAGCCAAGCTGTTCACCCGCCGCACGCAGGCCCAGCAGCAGCGCACCCAGCGCCAGGAACGACACGACGACGCCAGCCGTGTAGGCAATACCCATGGAAACACGTGCGGACTGCTTTTTTTCATTCACAAAACCGACGACCTTGATGGCCAGCACCGGAAAGACGCAAGGCATGAGGTTGAGGATCAAACCACCGAGCAGCGCGCCCAGCAAGGCTGCGACAAGGCCAATCGGCGATGCATTGTTTTGAATCGGCGCAGCGCCCGATGTGGCATTGGCCTTGAGTGCCGCCTCAAGTGCCGGTGGCAGCGTTGCAGCGGCTGCAACCTTGGGCCACTCGCCTTTGACGGGTGCTTCGATGCGATAAGCGGCATCGTTGAACGCCACGACGACCGGCATGGCTGTAGGGCTTTCGGTGCGCTGGCCCGAGAGCGGCACCTGCGCCGTCCAGACCGCGCCCTGCCAGGCCTGTTGCCATTTGCCGGCGGGTTCGATCACGCCGCCGGTCTCGGGGTAGAAATCGAGCGTCTTGCCCTGAACCGAAGCCGGCAAACCGGCCAGCGAGACCTTGATGGCCTGGCCTTCAACGGTGACCTGGCTGGCCGCGGTCGGCAAGGGTTTCGGGGTGGCCGCAAACGTGTCCTGAAACAGCTTGCCGCTGGTGCCCGTCGAGCTCCTGACTGGAATGGTGAGTGAAAACTCACCCTCCTGCGGAATGCACTCCTTGCGGCAAACCAGCCAGCTGGCCTTGAGCTTGACATCGAGCTGCGAGCCGCTGAAAGACGGCGCAACCGTGACCGGCACGGGCAGCAACACGGTCTTTTCATAGCCGTAGTTGGCCAGCGTGCCGATGGGGATTTTTTTCGGTGTCGGCCAGGCGATCTCGCCCGCGTCAATGCCGGCAGGCAGCTTCCACTCCAGCACGGTCGGCAGGCCGGAGTCACCGGAGTTC
The DNA here is from genome assembly GCA_040390295.1 of Pseudomonadota bacterium. Taxonomy (GTDB): domain Bacteria; phylum Pseudomonadota; class Gammaproteobacteria; order Burkholderiales; family Burkholderiaceae_C; genus Polaromonas. The sequence goes on along the minus strand of JAZJYR010000002.1, from coordinate 58,557 downwards.
TTCCAGTAGGTGTGCCATTCGGGCTGGTGGTCCAGCTGCAGGCCCAGCCAGACCTGCTTGCCCGGCCCTACGCCATCGGGCGCCCAGGCCAGCAGCTCGGCGCGTACCTGATCGGTGGTGACGACGGGTTTGGACGCATTCCTGCTGCCAATGGAAAGCACGCTGCCTTGTGGCGCCTGCGCATGTGCGATCAGCGGCAGGGCGGCCATGAAAGACAGGGCCAGCAAGGGAAAAGAGAGGGCGCGCCTGAAATTCATGATGGGAGTGTGAGGGGCGTGGGGGAGATTAGTTCCTGAGGGGGCTTTTGCCACGCTTGCGACATGGCCCCCCAGGTGTTGGTCAAACCCGGCCCGGTTTTATTACAGCTATCTACTGACGTCACCAGATCAAAGCTGCGGTTTTTTGCCGCGCAGAACCTCCAGCTGCACCTTGAAAGTACAGCCCACCGCCGCCGCCAGCCGCGACATGGTCTGCATCGACAGGTTGGCATTGCCGGCAAACAGCTGTGAGATGTAGCTGCGCGACGTGCCCAGGCGCTGCGCCAGCTCGACATGGGTGATGCCTTGCTCCAGCATGCGGGTGTTGATGTCAAGCAGGAAGGCAATCGCCTCGCCCTCGGCCGAGCCCTCTTTCAGGTTGGCGAGGCGTTCCTGCAATGCGGCCAGTGTTTTATTGCTCATGGTTCAGGCTGGGTGGAGTTGATTTGCTGCAATGTTAACCTGCGTGTTAACTTTTGGCCAAATGTTGAGTTGGAAGTTAACATTTGACTGGTTTGAGCGTGTTTTAGGCCCCAAAAGACCTGCCAGGCGTCAAAAAAGCCCTTTTTCAGGTATGAAATCGGGCTTCAAGCCAATAGATATGGGCGTGAGCAGCTATTGAAAACGTAGCAACCAGCTGCGCTTTGCTTCCTGGTTTGACGCCTGGTTTGATAATGCCCGCATGGATGCCCCGCAAACTCCGCCGCCGACCGCCATCGTTCTGGCCACGCTGAACGCGAAGTACATCCACGCTTCGCTGGGCCTGCGCTACCTGCTGGCGAACATGGACCTGCACGGCGGTGCCGGCCTGCGGGCGCAAACGCAACTGCGCGAGTTCGTCATCCAGCAACGCCCGCTGCAGATTGTGGAAGAGCTGCTGGCGCTGTCGCCCCGGGTGATCGGCTTTGGCGTCTATATATGGAACGTGGTGGAAACCACCCAGGTCGTGCAGCTGCTCAAAACGCTGCGGCCCGACATCAGGATTGTGCTGGGCGGCCCCGAGGTGAGTTTTGAAACCGGCGAGCAGGAAATCTGCCGCCTGGCGGACCACATCGTCACCGGCTGGGGCGATGTGAGCTTTCCCAAACTCTGCCGTGCCTTGATCGATGGCCCACAGCCGCTCATGAAGGTGATTGCCGGCGAGCAACCCGCGCTGGAGGCGCTGCAACTGCCCTACAGCGAATACACCGACGAAGACCTGGCCAAACGCCTGCTCTACGTCGAAGCTTCGCGCGGCTGTCCTTTCAAGTGCGAGTTCTGCCTGAGTGCGCTCGACAAGACCGCCTGGGCCTTTGAGCTGGACGGCTTCATGGCCGAGATGGATGCCTTGTACCAGCGCGGCGCACGCAACTTCAAGTTTGTGGACCGCACCTTCAACCTCAAGGTCGATTTCTCGGTGCGCATCCTGCAGTTTTTTCTGGACCGCATGGCCCCCGATCTGTTTGTGCACTTCGAGGTCGTGCCCGACAGCCTGCCCGACCGGCTCAAGGACCTGATCAAGCAGTTCCCGCCCGGCTCCCTGCAGTTTGAGGTCGCATTGGAAGTCCCCCCTAAATTGCCATACATAAAGGAAATTAAGGGATTTTTCATTTGGAAAAGTAAATACTGCGAAGTATGGAAATATGGATGGATTTTCTTAGTGAGTACATTCTTTCCTATAAGTCGTACTTTAGGAGCTGAATAAGCAGCCTTCTCAAATCAAGAAGACTTTTTCATTTTGTAGAAATCGGCCGAAAAGTAAACGCCGAGTGACAAGGCTGCCTCTTTGCGCTCGCTGAGTGCTCGACAATGGTGTGGGGGATAAAGGCATGAATAAGATTCTTCTTGGTGCTCTGCTCGTTGCGGGTTGCTGCTTAAAGTCCTATGCCGCCCTGCCGTTCGAGCAGCTTTTGTACAAGGGTCGGGCGATCCCGTTTTACGGGGTGTCACAGGATGCCACCCAGCAGCAATTGCTAGATGCTGTTAAGAGGTCAAATCTGTCAGAACGCATGGCGGGTATGACAAACGCGACCCTACACCTCAAGAGTGACATTGGCGTTGGATTCGAATCCTGTGGATCGGTCAATGCTTTTTACTCGCGACAGCGACATGCCGTTGTGATTTGTTCCGAATTAATAGAGACCATAGGCAAGCTGGCGGTGGCTGACCAGGATGTCATGGGCAAACTTCCGCGAGAACAGTTCGCCAAGGTACTTGATGGCTTGATCTGGGGCATTTACTTCCACGAACTCGGACATGCGCTTATTGATACAAACCGAATTTCTATCACGGGACGCGAAGAGGACGTTGCTGATCAATTCGCTGTCTGGTTTGCATTGAACTACGTGGATCTCAGCAGGCAGCCCATCCTGATGCCCACTATCTGGTTTTGGCGGGAAATGTCCAAAGCCAGGAACCTTCCCACGATGAGCCAGGACCAGTTGAGGCATTTTCTTTCAGACGAACATAGTCTGGATGAACAACGAATCTACAACTTGGCATGCTGGGCTTACGGGAGCAATACGCCTGCCGGAAATGGTGCCGCGCGCTATGCGCGCCTACCAGAGCAAAGAGCTCAACGATGCGCAGGGGAATATGCGTCGGTTGATCTAGGCATGATGACCCATTTCAGAAGGTTTTTCAGAATACGCCCGTTGACCGCTCGCTAGAGCAACGCCGTAAAAAACTGCCTCCGCCAGTGAATCTTTAATTTAATCCAAATCGGAACGACTTGGTGTAAAAACGAAACAAAATCACTGTTTTTCGGAACACGTATGCGATAAACTGAAACAAATATCTTCATTATCGGTACAGGTCCGTGCAATATCTTTCTGAAGTACTCAAAATATTAGACGGCGCGCTCAAGGCCAATGCGGGTATGGCCAGCAACTATGCCGGCTTGCTGGCTGACAAGCTTGACCAGGAAGGTGAGCGCCAGCAGGCAAGGCAACTGCGGGAAAGGCTGGCACGTGTTGTTCCTGCTTTGGTGTCAGCTCAAGATGCCGGGCACGGGGTAAGCATGGGGCAATTGCCGACCGACAATGAAAGTCGGCTCAACACGGTAGATGTAAGTCGCCCACAAAGCCGAGACATAGATCTTGTATTGCCTGACGCAATTCAAGGCCGTCTTGACGAATTCCTGCAATGCGTCCGTCACCATGACCAATTGGTTAGGGCTGGCGCGGCTCTGCCCAATCGGGTTTTGATCTATGGCCCCCCGGGGACCGGCAAGACTCAAACAGCTCGATGGCTATCGGGACAACTAGAACTCCCGCTGCTGACTGTGCGGTGCGACACCTTGGTGAGCAGCTTGTTGGGGCAAACCAGCCGAAATTTGCGCCGGGTCTTTGACTATGCGGAGCAAACCCCGTCAGTTCTCTTTCTGGACGAATTTGACGCGCTCGCAGGAGCGCGCGGGAATGAACGTGATGTAGGGGAGCTGCAGCGCGTGGTGATTGCCTTGTTGCAAAACATCGACGCCTTGCCTGATAGCACTATTCTTGTGGCTGCCACTAACCATGAGCAGCTTCTCGATGCTGCTATCGGAAGAAGATTCGCTTTTCATATACCTATGCCTCTACCGGACGCATCGCTGCGCACCGTCTTGTGGCAACGATGGTTGGGGTCTTATGCCCCCGCCAGTATTGACTGGGATGAACTCAGCGACTTATCTTCCGGTGCTACCGGCGCTGTAATTGAGCATGTGTGCATGGACGTCAAACGCACAGCCATCCTGTCAGGCCAGGCCTTGATTGACAAGAACGAGTTGTACCGGCGCCTGGGACTAACCCAAGCCATGGCCTCGCAAGAGCGTTTGAGCACCACAGAACAGGAAATCGTCTGGCTGCGGCAATGGGCCCCTAATCATTTTTCATTGCGTGCGCTTGCTGGGATGTACAACCTTTCCACCCGTAAGATCACCAGTATTATTCAAGCAAAAAAGGGAGGCAGCCATGGCAACAAAAAAGGGGTCGGCCGACGGTGAGGCCGCACCCGCGCCGCCCGGACCCAGCCCAACCAATCCATTTATTCTCGTGCCACACGCCGTGGCAGATCTGCAGAACTACGAGGCCGGTGGTGGTGGCACCACTGAACTTGTGCCGGTTACTCAGGCGGTCCGCGAGGAATTGGCGGGAACTCTGCGGGAGACCCGGGCATCCTTGGCCGCAACTCTGCAAAGCTACCCCAATCTGCTCAGCACGGTGGTGTTGAGATTGCGGGAAACGGGCATTGCCAAATCCCATCGTCCTCTGAATCTCATCGAACGGGCAGGACTGGAGTCTGCGGGTCACGCCCACCTGGACGAAATGCTGGTTGGCAGCTCTGCCGCGGGTTTGCAGCAGTTGGAGCAGGTGATTTACGAAGGCTCAACACAGGTCCTGCGGGCCAATATAAGCGCCATCGCGCGCATTGAGCCTTGGACACGCCAAAAACGCAATCCTGAGGGCTCACTTGCCTTGCGTCAAAACGGTAGCGCACTGCTCCGATTGTTTCGGTACTGGAACGATGAAGCGACTGCAACAACTCGCGCCAATGTTCTGGCTCTGCTCGAATTGTTGGACGTGAAGTTCCATGTTCTTGAAGGGATTGGGTCGGGACTGCTGCTCAAACTCGAAGCTCTTGATGATGTCAACGATCCCGTCCTTGATTTGATTCTTGACCATCCTGGAATACGCACTGTGAGCACCGAGCCATTGGTGCTTACGGTGGCCACAGGCGCGCCTTCTGCGGTCGCCGCTGTAGCGGCGCTGCCGATTCTTGGTGTGCCGTCGGCCGGCCTTCCGACTGTTTCGGTTTTCGACTCCGGCACAGCCGCCGGAAACGCTGCACTGGCACCATGGATAAGCAGTCGTGGCTCTTACGTCCTGCCACCAGAGACTGATCATGTGCATGGCACTGCAGTTGCTTCTCTGGTCGCTGGCGGTAAAGCGTTGAATCCGACTTTTGCTTGTCCGCCTTGCGTTGTGCATGACATTGCGGCTATGGAAACCGTTGGAAGTCCCCTTGCTGTTCTGGCCGAACGTTTACGCGATGCGGTCGCCCTGCGTCCGGATATCAAAGTGTGGAACTTGTCACTCGGAGTCAATGCGCCTTGCGATCCCGATCTGTTCGGTGAACTGGCACAAGTTCTCGACACACTTTCAGATCGCCATGGCGTCCTGTTTGTGGTCGCCGCCGGCAACTATTTATCTGCACCGCGTCGTACCTGGCCACCGGATAAAACCATGACGGCTGACCGGCTTTCAACGCCTGGTGACTCGGTGCGAGCTCTGACGGTCGGATCCATCAGCCACGCCGACTCAGCGGACACACTCAGTCTGGCAGGCGAGCCAGCACCCTATTCGAGGCGCGGTCCCGGACCTGTATTTACACCTAAACCGGACATTGTTCACCATGGCGGTAACGTGCATACCCCATGGACAGGTGGCCAGTCCTCTACCCGTGTGCTCGCACCGGATGGGGCAACTTATGCGAGCTTCGGGACAAGTTTTGCCGCGCCACTTGCCTCGGCCATGGCAGCTCATGTCTGGCAATCGCTCGAGGGACACCCCGCGTTGCAGGCTAATCCGGCGCTGGTCAAAGCACTCATGATTCACGCTGGCCAGCTATCCGGGCCCGCCTACCAGGGATGGGAGCGCAGGTATTTTGGCGCGGGCTTGCCGCTTGATGCCATGAGCGTTTTGTTTGACCGTGACGACAGTTTCACCATGGTGTTTGAGGCCAGCCTGATCCCCGGCGCTTGGCGCTGGAGAAAGTCAAACTATCCCATACCCGCGGCACTACGCCACCAGGGCAAGCTACGCGCCGAGGTCATCATGACAGCAGCTTACACGCCACCGCTCAATCCAAGTTTTGGCGCTGAATACGTCAGAGCCAATCTCGAATTGGGATTTGGCGTTGAGGACGCAGACGGGTTTAAAGGTAAGGTCCCCCTGTTAGGTGAAGAGGGAACCACGGGGTATGAATCCGAGCAGGTGGAGTACGGCGGCAAGTGGGCACCGGTCAAAGTTCATCGACGAAAATTTCCCCAAGGTGTCGCCGGTGACGTGTGGGCGCTGAACGCAAAGTTGATGTTGCGTGCCTTTGAGCCACCTTTGCAGGAAGCCCTGAGAGCTTACATAGTGGTCACTCTGCGCGCGACTGATGGAGACACGAGAGTTCATGCGCAGGGTGTCCACGCACTGCAGGCCCGTAACTGGGTGCAGCACGCCTTGCCGCTGCGCGTGCCAATTGTTGTTTAACCATCGACAACTGCCTGCAGAAGCAGCTTCGCGAGCTCCCGGTTGTTAAGGCATTCAATTGGCCTACAGCAGTTGGGCCAATAACCCCACAGCTCAAAACCTCAGAGTGCTTATTCTGAGAATCGTGCTTCTTGTTTGCATGGCGACGCTTAGTTGCGCATGGGAATTTGGCACCGGTCTGTGAATCAATTCTTTAACTACCAGGAGCCATCAGATGATTTCCAAATACAACAGCAAGGCTGTGCTCTTCTCCGCTATAGCCGTAGCGACTGCAATGTTTCTACCCTTGGCCAATGCCCAAACGCCCATGTCTGGCGGCATGGACATGAAGGCCATGATGAAAGACGGCAACGACAAAATGTCATCGATGGCCATGACGGGTAATGCGGATGTCGACTTTGCGATGATGATGAAAATTCACCATCAAGGAGCCATCGATATGGCTCAAGCCGAACTCAAGAACGGTAAAGAACCGCAAATGCGCAAGATGGCACAGAGCATCATTGCCGCACAGAAAAAGGAAATCGCACAGTTCGACAAATTTCTGGCGAAGCACGGTCATCCCGCCGACAAGATGAGTAAGTAATAGGCAGTCAAGGGCCCGTCGCATTGCGCTGGTGAGTAATCTTATTGGCCAACGGATGCGTTCGGAGTTGTATAGATGGGTGCAAATCCGCCGCCTGAGGTCCTGAAATTGGTGGTTTGCCCCTGATATACGCGGGCGCTGAGCCACTGAACACTGGCGTTGTATGCATAAGCGCGCAGGTCAAACTTCATTGACACAGGCGAGTCGACCCTTCCAGTCGATCTTGCACCTGGTTTGACCATTTCCTGGGCAACATAATCACCCGCCAGAATATCCTGCCAAACACCCTTGGTAAGCTTGTCGCCCCGGTAGGCAGCGCGACTGCCAAAACCAGCAACGGGTTTGAAGAAAAGACTGCGGCGCGCAGTCCAAAGACGCTGCGCATCGCTCGCTTCGACTACCTCCGTCCTTGGGATATTTTCAAGAAGGATCTTCTGGACAGAAGGTGGCACACCCAAACCCTCCAGCTGTCGCGCATCACTTAAAAGGGCGAGCCGCCTTTTGTTGGCATACAGCGCATGAGCCTGCGGATGCGGCGTCAAAACAATCCCTTCAAGAAGGTAAGCCTCACGCAGGGCTGAGCTTTCAGGTAGCTCAAGATAAAAGTCAGTTAATCGGTTGTAAACCAGATCAACTACTTGAATCCCATGTCGCAAGGCGCCGTCACGCCACTCGAACTCCGACGGGTCTGCAATGATGGTATGTAACCCATGCCTCTCGAACAGCTTTTGGAACAGCAGAAACTCGGGGTATAGATACTGATCCCGAGGAGATGAATCCACGATGGCAATTGTCTTTAACGGTCCCGTTCGTCCGGCCAGCGCCCACTCGTGGCGGAACATGCCCACTATCGCTTTTTCGAAGCTTTCAATCTCGGCAGGCGTAGGAGCCATCGCTCCCAAATCAGCGCAGCAAGCCCTATGGGCTCGGGCCATGACGGCATTTAACATCGCGCCGCCGGCATTGGTGTTGATCTCGATCAGTCCAAGATGCCCATCAATGAGATGAAAGTCATAGCCAAAAAATACCCCAAGCGCCCCTGTGGGTGCCAGTTGAGCGACGGTTGGTGAACCTGCCAACACCAGCTCACGGTATTGAGGCATGGCTACTACCGATTCAACGGCTCGCACCACCTCGGCCATCTGACGTGTGTGCTGTGCACCAACAAAGACTGGTTGTGAGGCAAAAAGATAGGGGCAGCGCTCTTGGACTAGGGTTGAAAGTTCTGTGGTGCCGAGCTCGGCATCCAGGGCCTCAGCCAATGCTTTTCGGTCAAGGCTGAGGCAAAAGCACTCCTGGTTCAATAATTCGACGTCACCGCTCGAAGAACAAAGGTTTTGCACAGGAAGGCCGGTATTTAAGACCATATGTTGACCCAGATGAAGTTCATAGACGTACATCACATGTCATGCAGTGATGCTTCATGGTAAAGATGCCTCGGGAGAAGGGAAAAACCGATTCGATGGCTGCAGCGGGTCTTGCTGCAAAATCGGTCAACCTTCGATACATTAAAACCCGTAACCTTGGCAAAAAATTTTGACGCATAACACCATTGCGCTGCTGATCGATCACTGGAAGTCCGATCTTCATGGCACCTACAACACCTGGTTCCTCTGGAAAGAACGCCTGAAAAATTTCCGCTCTATTCGCCGTGGAATAGGTCAGGTCGTACGGGACATTGATGCGGGAAGTTTTGGAAATGCGTATCGAGGCTCGTCTTTGCAAACGGTTGTCGGTTCTGTGGCCGAGCAGCGGCAGATATTCAAAGGCGCCGACCACGCCTTTTTGTGGAAACCGAAGCTGCGTATTCCAGACATCTATGAGCATGAGGGGAACCAGCGTGCGTTCGCAAGGCTTTTGAACGCATGTGACTGCTGCGATACCGCGGAGGCGGTCATCGAGGCGATCCAGAAGATTGATGCACTCAAGATCAAGGGTCTGGGCCCTGCCGTTGCCAATTTGCTTTACTTTATTCATCCCACGCTTGTTTGTCCTTTCAACACGGCTATCGTCAAAGGCTTTAATGCGGTAACTGGGAGCAATGTGAAGCTGGGCCGCTGGGACCATTACCTCTCGATGCGTGAGGGATTGATTCGGCTCAATGAGCAACATCGCCACAAGCTGTCCAACGATCTGGGTGCCATTGCTGGCCTGATGTTTGACGTCGGTAGTGGGCGCTACGCCGCACCACCTGGGGTGGAAGATCCAGCGGTGCTTGCACTCTGGGAAGCGGATTTGCAGCGTGTCCGCAATGAATCGGCTGCAGCCGAGAAACAGTGGCAACTGGCCAGAGAAAGCGATGCCACGCATACCGAGATACAGGGCTGGTTGCGAGACATGGGCAAGTCGCTGGGTTTTGACGTCTGGATTGCATCCAACGACCGCGGGCGAGCACATGCTGACGGCTTCCTGGGAGATGGTTGCCTGCAGCAGTGGCCGGGAGGAAATGGGCAAGGTCTTGATTCGGTTCGCCTGATTGACGTGATCTGGCTCGAACGAGGCAGCGCCCAAGTAGCGGCTGCCTTCGAAGTGGAACATTCCACATCGATTTATTCTGGAATCGTTCGCATGCTCGATCTTGCTCTGGGTACTCAGGTTGGTGCCGCGAGCACCCTGTTTTTGGTGGCCCCAGACAATCGGCGGGACGAGGTAGCTCAGCAGCTCAAACGACCTGCGTTTTCGCGGGTATCCGAGTTGGGGATCCGGTATCTTCCCTACAGTCAATTGAAAGAGCATCGGGAAACAATCGGGCGGTTTGGATCCAGCATCAAACCCTTGATGGAGATATCCCAACTGCTCTGAGTGCGCGTGATCACGACGCATTCGCCGGCTCCATAGCCGGAAACACCAAAGTGAATGTCGTTTCGACACCCATCTGGCTTTCCACCCGGACTTGTCCTTGGTGAGCGGACATGATGGAACGCACAATGGTCAAGCCTAAACCCGTTCCGCCGCTAGCGCGAGCACGACCGGTATCCACGCGGTAAAAGCGGTCAAATATACGGTCCATTTCTTCCGGGGCAATTCCCTCTCCAAAATTACTTACGGCGAGGGTGACGTGCCGGGCGTCTTCAGCAATCTTTACCGTAATCTTGGAACGCGCATCAGCGTGGCGTATGGCGTTGGACAGCAGGTTTGTGATCGCGCGCTGCACCAGGGAGCCGTCGCCCTGGATGGTGCCCACCCCTGTTACCACTAAGGTGACATCTTTTTCTTCCGAAATCAACGAAAGAAACTCGGTAACACGAGTTGCCTCCTGGGTAAGGTCAAGTGTTCGGGCATGGATTGGGCTGGTTTGGGAACCCGAACTGGCGATGAGCAGCATGTCCGAGATGAGCAACGCCAGGCGGTCCAGCTCTTCAATATTGCCCTCCAGTACACCTTGCAGTTCTGCTGCCGACCGTGTCTGCGAAAGAGCGACTTGACTCCGACCCAGAAGTGTTGCCACGGGAGTTCGCATCTCATGCGCCAGATCACCTGAGAAGTCTTGCAGGCGCCGGTAGCCTTTATCAATCCGGTCCAGCATGCCGTTGAATTCTTCTGCAAGTTCTGCAAACTCCAGTGGCAATGTTGTCGTCGACAGACGCTGATTCAATGACTTTGTACCAATTGAGGCTGCCAGCCGGTTAAAACGCCGTAATGGCGTCAACGCTGTGCGCGCAATCAGCCAAGCTCCTACGGCGACGCACAGCAGAAGCATTGGCAGGCCCACCAGAGTCGCATTCATAAAGCCCGACAGCAGCCTTACGTCATGCCGACGGTCCAGGGCCAGTTCAAACCTGACTGGCAAGCCGTCGGCAGTCAGGATGGTGCCTTGTAATGTGCTCAAACGTTGCCCGCTCCAGGCTGGCCAGTCGCGAGAGCTTGTTGGGCTACCAGCCTTGGCATCTGAACTCACATCGTCCTGGAACGCTGCAGGGCCAAAAGTTGCGATGGTTTGATCTGTGGTGGCCTCCAGCAGCAACAGTTGCAGATCATCGTGGCCGATCAACAGATCTTCAAACCGATGGCGATTCTCGTTGATAGCCTTGGAGGACGGTACTTCTGACAAGAGGTGAGTCAACAGATCCCTCTTGCCTTCCAGCTCGGCCTGTGATCTGGCATCCAGTTGTTGAGTCAGTGCCCAAAAGGCCACCGTCGTAGCGCCACCCGCCACTACCAGCCCGAAAAGGGCGCTGGCCAACGCAATGTGAAAAGCCAATGAGTTCCTGGACAGCCAAGTCTGGAGGCGAGATTTCATAAATCCTCCCTGGATTCCAGTACATAGCCCACGCCTCGTACGGTGTGAATTAATTTTTTTTCAAAAGGGTCATCGATTTTCAGGCGCAGGCGCCGCATCGCCACCTCCACCACATTGGTGTCCGATTCAAAGTGGATATCCCAAACCAGTGACGCTATCTGCGTACGCGACAAAACTTCGCCAGATCTCTGGGCCAGCAGGGTCAATAGCGCAAACTCTTTGGCAGACAGATCAATACGCTGGCCAGCACGTGTGGCCCGGTGCCTAACAGGATCAATTTCCAGATCGCCTGTCAATAAAACCGCCTCCGGCTTGATGAGGTGAGTGCGTTTGAGAAGCGTACGAACCCGCGCCAAAAGCTCTGGAAACTGGAAGGGCTTGACCAGGTAGTCGTCAGCGCCCAGATCAAACCCTCTGACCTTGTCGTCGGTTTTCCCACGAGCGGAGAGCATCAAAACAGGCACCTGCCTAGACGTGCGAAGCGCTGACAGCACGGCAAATCCGTCAATGCCAGGAAGCATGACATCCAGAATGATGAGATCGTGATCGCCTGTGACGGCGACATGCAGGCCATCCGTTCCGCTATGAGTCACTTCAACGGCATACCCGCTTTCACTTAAACCCTGACGCACGTATTCTGCGGCTTTGGGCTCATCATCGATCACCAGAATTTTCAAAAGATGCCTCTCATTGAGATTACCGATCTGTAATCTGCGGGCCAGCGTTGTGAAGGCCCTGTTTTTTTAAAGTAGGACCCGTGATGCAAAGGTTGCATCGCAGTCATCCCAGCGTTGGGGTGGCACTTTGCAAGTTGTTCTACAGGAGTTCTATCGTGAAATCGAAAATCGTTGCCGCCACCCTTATCGCCATTGCCGCTCTGAGCGGCGTCAGTGCATTTGCACAGGCCAGTATGCAGAATCGCCTGGAGGGCGAAGCTTCTACCAAGGTTTCTTTTGACACTACGGCCAGCAAGCTGACCCGCGCCCAGGTTCAGGGTGAATATCTGCAGGCCAGAAAAAATAACGCGTTGCCCCTGAGTGACGAAGCCAGCTTTGCGCCAGCGGTTGCACAAACCAGCAACCTGACGCGTGCGCAAGTTGTCGCCTCGATGGGGAAAGTTCATGCTTTGGACGGCAGCGGCTTGCTGACGCAGCACTGAACGGCGGCATGAAGCCTTCTGGTTGGCGACGCAATGCCTGATCCTTGGCCGACAGCTATCGCCGACCATTTTTATCAAGGCAAAAGGTCGCCGGGTTATACCTTGGTGGCCTTTGCCATTTTGAGCAGCGCCTGGCGACAAGAAGCCGACAGATCTTGACCAAGCCGCATTTGGCATTGCAAAAAATCCATTTGCCCTACATAACGGTTTTGTAATCAGGAGGTCAGCGTCCTGTATGGACCTGTTTTCTAAAGTAGGAACCGTGATGCAGCAGTTGCATCGCAGTCGACCCAAGTGGATTGACTCATCCAAAGTAGTTTTAGGAGACTCATCATGTTGATTCGCAAAACCGCAATCGCGCTGGCACTCGTTGGCGCATCCATCACAGCTGCATTTGCCAACAACGGAAGCAGCGTTGTCGGCGGAGAAAAAGGGTTTGAATTTCACAACACGCCCAGCCTGAAAAGTCGGGCTGACGTCCAGAGCGAACTCTTTGCATCCCGAAAAAATCCGACGATTGCAGATGGCGGCAAATCCCTTGCCGGCGGAGCGCTCTATGTCTTCCCTCAGCACAGCTACGTCTTCAAGGATGGCAAGCCGGTTCACGCCGACACCCTGAACCACGACACGCCAAGATCCAGCTTGACGATGACCTCAGATGAGCGCCAGGCGCAGATCAGGCTGCAGGGCCTCTGAGTCTGTAGATACATCAAGCCAAAAGCCGTTTGCCTGGCCATCGGCTTTCCATCAACTTAAACCGGAAATATCTCATGAAATCCACTCTCAAAATCTCTCTGGCTACCCTGCTTGCTTCCCTCAGCATGAGCGGAATCGCATTGGCTGCATCCGACAACGCGTCGAGCATGACGGCCACCACCGCATCGGCGGCAAGCGTCAAACTGACGGCAGGTGAAGTTCGCAAGGTAGACCTGGAACAGGGAAAACTCACCATCAAGCATGAAGCGCTTGAAAACCTGGACATGCCGGGTATGACCATGGTTTTCAAGGCGAGCGATGCCAAACTGCTCCAGAATGTGAAGCAAGGAGACAAGATCTTGTTCCGTGTCGAGAAAACCGATGCAGGTTTCATGATCGTGCGACTGGAGCAGGCCAAGTAAGTAGCCCAGTCAGGCTTTGGGTGTGCCACGCAGGCGCAATGCGTTTGTAATGACGGAGGCAGAACTCAGGCTCATTGCCAGCGCAGCAATCATCGGAGACAACAACCAGCCGGTGAAAGGAAACAGCAGGCCAGCGGCCAGAGGCACACCAAGCGAGTTGTAGATGAACGCAAAACCCAGGTTTTGCTTCATATTCGCAATGGTGGCATCCGAAAGCTCGCGCGCCGTGGCAATGCCCCGCAAGTCCCCCTTAACAAGAGTGACTTGGGCGCTATTCATGGCCACGTCAGTACCAGTGCCCATCGCGATACCCACATCGGCCTTGGCCAAGGCGGGCGCATCGTTGATACCGTCACCGGCCATCGCGACCACCAGCCCTTGAGCCTGCAGCCGCTCCACCAAGGCCAATTTGTCGGCCGGTTTGACTTCCCCGTGAACCTCGTCGATGCCCAGACGCTGACCTACCGACTTGGCGGTTGTTAGTCCGTCGCCGGTCGCCATGATGATGCGGATGCCGGCATCCTGAAGAGTCTTGAGTGCCGCAGGGGTGCTTTCCTTGACAGGGTCTGATACAGCCAACAACCCGGCAAATTTCCCGTCGATAGCCAGCGTCATGACACTGGCGCCGCTTACACGAAGCGCTTCTGCCTGGGCCTGTTTGTTGCTGTCGATGTTTACCTTGTCTTCTACCATCAAGGCAGCATTTCCCAGCGACAGCCGTTTACCGTCGATTACCCCTCGAACACCAATCCCAGTGGCAGATTCAAAGCCTTCAACTTTTGAAAGGGTCATGCCCCGATCTCGGGCCGCCCTCACTATGGCGTCGGCCAAAGGATGTTCGCTGCCCTGATCCAGACTCGCCGCCATACGCAAAACCTCGTCTTCGCTGTAGGGCTCCGCAGCAAATACCTTTTCAAAGACAGGGCGTCCTTCGGTCAGGGTTCCGGTTTTATCAACAATCAGCACCTGGACCTTGCGGAAGTTCTCAATCGCTGCGGCGTCACGAAACAAGATGCCCTGTGTCGCGCCGCGACCGGTGGCGACCATGATGGACATCGGTGTGGCCAAGCCCAACGCACAAGGGCAGGCAATGATAAGCACGGAAACCGAATTGATCAGGCCGTAGACCCAGCTGGGCTGCGGCCCAAAGAATCCCCAGACCAGCAGTGTCAGCAAGGCTGCCGCGACAACGGCTATGACGAAATATCCAGCGACCTGGTCTGCCATACGCTGCATTGGCGCCCTGGAGCGCTGGGCTTGGGCAACCATCTGGACGATTTGCGACAGAACCGTTGCCGAACCCACGTGTTCGGCCCGCATTACAAGCGCACCTGACGTGTTGAGCGTGGCACCGATCAGTTTGTCTCCGACGCGTTTGGTGACTGGCAAGGGTTCACCGGTCAACATGGCTTCATCGACAGCGCTGCTGCCTTCGGTCACTACCCCATCAACGGGTACCTTTTCGCCCGGCCGAACCCGCAGAAGGTCCCCCTCGTGGACATGTGTCAGCTCTACATCTTCTTCCGTGCCGTCCTGCTGGATACGACGTGCCGTTTTAGGGGCCAGTCCAAGCAGGGACTTGATGGCGGCTGATGTCTGGGACCGCGCCTTGAGCTCCAGCATCTGGCCGAGCAAGGTGAGGGAAATGATGACGGCTGCGGCTTCAAAGTAGACCGCAACCCGCCCCATGGCTATAAACGAGGGCGGAAACACGCCCGGGGCAACTGTAGCGACCACGCTGTAAATGAATGCAGCAGAGGTGCCAAGGCCAATCAGAGTCCACATGTTCGGACTTCGGTTGATCACAGACTGCCAACCGCGCACGAAGAAAGGCCACCCTGCCCAGAGAACGATGGGCAACGACAACACCAGCTCCACCCAGCTTTGCGTTCCCATAGCGAACAATCCAAGCTGGTGCCCGAACATCGCCAGGACAGTGACAACAACAGTCAACGGCAGCGTCCACCAGAAACGCCGTGAAAAATCCTTCAGTTCGGGATTTTCATCATCGTCCATGCTGGGCATGAGCGGTTCGAGTGACATGCCGCATTTGGGACAGTGACCCGGATGGTCCTGACGTATCTCCGGATGCATGGGGCAGGTATAAACCGTGCCCGCGACGGCTTTGAACGTTTCAGGGGCAGCCGTCTCCTGCTTTGGCTTCAGGTAGCGCTCAGGGTCCGCCATGAATTTTGCCCGGCACCCTGCACTGCAAAAGTAATAAGGCCGTCCCGCATGCTCATGTTTGTTGGGGGACTGCTCTGTGACGTTCATTCCGCATACGGGATCTTTCAACTGTCCGGTTGAACCGATCGATGCCCCACCGTCCTCCGCAGGCGTGCGGTCCATGGCGGCAGAATGGTTGTGACCATGTGTGTGATGTTCGTTTTTTTCCATGGCTGGCAACTTTCTTTAAGGGGGTTAGGACGCGCAGATCGAGTCACCGTCGGCGCTTCTTGCGGTTCTTGGGGAGCGAATTTTTAGGATGACTTTGGGGTCTTTTCAGTTTTCTGTCGCGCCAAAGAAAATACCCGATGAAGAGTAAAAGTACGATGGCCGCCGCCGCTCCCGCTATCAGCGCATTGCCCAACAATTCGCGGGGTGCATAGATGAGATTGCGAAATTCGTGCGACATCAAAAATACATCTGACTAACTGGCTGTCCTATCCAGTCGGCAGGAACACCACACGGCGCTGGGGA
Organism: Pseudomonadota bacterium; assembly: GCA_040390295.1. Lineage (GTDB taxonomy): Bacteria > Pseudomonadota > Gammaproteobacteria > Burkholderiales > Burkholderiaceae_C > Polaromonas. The sequence continues at coordinate 42,276 of JAZJYR010000002.1, read as the reverse complement.
GACCTGTGGCATTCCAGAGCCCAGATTTACTTGGAGGGCTGCAGGTCAGTCACCACAATAGCGCCGTTGGACTTTTCAGCCTTGAAGCGCACCTTATCGCCAGCCTTGACCTTCTCCAGCATCGCAGGATCTTTGACCTGAAACACCATGGTCATGCCAGGCATGTCGAGGTTCTTGATGTCACCGTGTTTCAACGTGATCTTTTTGGTGTCCATGTCTACCTTGCGCACTTCGGCTTCGGTCATATCACCTGCAGGAGCAGCCATGGTCTTTTTGCTGTCCATAGCCATGGGAGCCTCGGCTGGCTTCATGGCAGTTTGTGCATGTGCTGCACCGGTTGCGATAGCGGCAAGGATCAAAAGGGTCTTGAGGTTTTTCATGATGGTTCTTTCAGTGGTTAACGGTTATTTACGATGAGGATTTCTGGGGGTAAGACTGATAAATGCGAGTGTTGCCGTCCTTGAGAACGAGTAGCACATCGAAGGCATCCTGGATATTGCCCATTTCCATGCCCGGTGAGCCCGCAGGCATCCCCGGCACAGCAAGGCCAAGGGCGTTGGGCTTTTCGCGCAGCAGGCGCCGCATTTCCTTTGCAGGAACGTGGCCTTCCAGCACGTAGTTGTCCAGCAGTCCTGTATGGCAGGATCCGAACTTCTCAGCCAGTCCGAGCTTTTGACGCACGGATGCCGTGTCTTTGACGTCGTGGGTCACGACTTCAAAGCCGTTGCTGCGCAAATGGGAAACCCATTCATTGCAGCAACCGCAGTTAGGTGTTTTCCAGACTGTCACTTGGTCTTTCGGCGAAGCAGCCAGCACGCTCAAGGGCTGACCAAGTGCCACAGCACCAGCCAGCCCGAAGATCAGCCCTGAGACTGACCTTCTGGATACCGGATCAGTGTTTGTGGTCACCATGGCCATCTTTCTTTGGTGCGGCCTTGCCACCAGCGACAGTCACGAAACCTTTCATGCCAGCGTCGTAATGACCAGGCTGCAGACAGGCAAAGTCAATCTTGCCGGCCTTGGTGAACTGCCAGATGATTTCGCCGGTCTTGCCGGGGGCCACGGTGACCATGTTGGCATCAGCGTGTTCCATCTCCGGGTTCTTCTTCATGACCTCGTAGTGTTCCTTGAGCTCCTTCTCAGTTCCCAGCACCATTTCGTGCTTGACCTTGCCGGAGTTTTTGACCACGAAGCGAATGGTTTCACCCTGTTTGGCCGTCACCTGGGGAACGCTAAAGCGCATGGTGTCGGCCATGTCCATGGTGATGGTCCGGGTGACCTTGGAGGCCACGCCGGGCTTGCCAATGGCTTCATCGTCGTGGCCGCCGGCGTGGGTGCCGGATGCCATGGCTGTCATGGCCATCATCAGCGACGGAATTGCGATCAGGAGATTGCGTGTTTTCATGAGAGATACCTTTCTTTCTGGGTTAACGATAAAAAATCAGTGCTTCATGCCGCCCATGCCGGCACCGCTCATGGCGGGTTTGCGGACCTGGACTTCAACTTCTTTGGCGGGCATGTTTTGCGCCTTCATGGCCTGACCACCGCCGCTGGTGGAGCGCTCGGTGACTGGTGCGGCGCCGGTCCATTCGTAGGCAACAGTGCCTGCGGGGTGCTTGTACCAACCGGGGTCCTTGTAGTCGCCAGCTTTTTGGTCCTTGCGCACCTTGACCATGCTGAACATGCCGCCCATCTCGACAGAACCGAATGGACCGGCGCCGGTCATCATTCGCTCCGTGTTGTCAGGCAGTGGCATCTCCATTTCGCCCATGTCGGCCATGCCGCGCTCACCCATGACCATGTAGTCGGGGATCAGTTTGGTGATGTCTTTGGCGATCTTGCGATGGTCCACGCCAATCATCGTGGGCACGTCGTGACCCATGGCGTTCATGGTGTGGTGGCTCTTGTGGCAATGGAAAGCCCAGTCACCTTCCTCATCTGCCACAAATTCGATCTGTCGCATCTGCCCAACTGCCACATCGGTAGTGACTTCAGGCCAGCGCGAAGACTTTGGCGTGGGTCCACCATCTGTACCTGTCACCGTGAATTCATGCCCGTGGATGTGGATGGGATGGTTCGTCATGGTCAGGTTACCGATGCGGATGCGCACCTTGTCGTTTTTGCGAACCACCAGGGGGTCAATGCCCGGAAAAACCCGGCTGTTCCAGCTCCACAGGTTGAAGTCAAGCATCGTCATGATCTTTGGCGTGTAGAGGCCGGGATCAATGTCGTAGGCATTGAGCAGAAACACAAAGTCGCGGTTGACCTCATCAATCAGCGGGTGCGCAGCCTTGGGATGGGTAATCCAGAAACCCATCATGCCCATCGCCATCTGTGTCATCTCGTCAGCATGCGGGTGGTACATGAAGGTACCGGGTCGCCGTGCCACGAATTCGTACACAAAGGTCTTGCCCGCCGGGATGGCTGGCTGGTTCAGCCCCGCGACGCCATCCATGCCGTTGGGCAGGCGCTGACCGTGCCAGTGCACGCTGGTGTGTTCTGGCAGCTTGTTGGTCACGAAAATCCGCACCTTGTCACCTTCAACCACCTCAATGGTCGGCCCGGGTGACTGGCCGTTGTAACCCCACAGGTGGGCCTTGAATCCCGGTGACATCTCGCGTACCACGGGTTCAGCCACCAGGTGGAACTCCTTGACGCCTGCGTTCATGCGCCAGGGCAGAGTCCAGCCATTGAGCGTGACCACCGGGTTGTAAGGCCTGCCGGAATTGGGCACCAGGGGTGCCATGGTGTCCGGTTTGGTTTGAATCATGGGCTCGGGCAATGCCGCCATGGCGACCTTGCTGACCGCCGCTGCCGCAACCGCCGTGGTGATGGCGCCGGCACCGGTCAGGAAATTTCTTCTGTTGTTCATGAGTAATCCGTTAAATAGGTTGAGTGCGCCATTACTGTGCTGGGCCACCATTGGTCATGGGGCGGACATCATCATGGACATGGGCTTGCCGGTCATGGAAGCTGCCAGGGCGGCATCGGAGAGCCAGAACTGCTGGTAGGCATTGATAGCTGCGATGACGCTGGAAACCTGGTCGCGGCTGTCGGCGAGCAACTCAAACACACTGATCAGCATGCCGTTGTAGCGAAGCCCGTTTTCTTCAGCCATCGCTCGGCGCAGCGGAACGATTTCGTCCCTGTAGTGCTTGGCGACGTCGTAGGCAGTGCGGTAGGCCGAATAGCTTTCACGAAGTTGTGAGGATGCGCCCCGTACCGTACTTTCGTAGCGACTGGCTGCCGCCAGGGATTGCGCATTCATCGTCGCCCGCTGTGCTGACCCCCAATCGAATATCGGCAAGCGAATACCCAGCTCGTAACCGTTACGCGGTGTCCTGGTGCCGGCAGTGGCATTGGAGACGGTATCGCGACGAACTCCGAGCTCAACGTCGACAACGCTGGTCAGCAGGTTCAGGCCCTGGGCCCGGCCTGCCGTGTCAAGCTGGCTGCGCGCCAGTTGCACATCCAGTCGCTGCTCCGCCGCATTCGCTGAAACGCTGCCGGTATCGCGTGGCTCTTTTGGCAGATCCGGCAAGCGCTCGGGGAGTTGCAACTGCCCCGCCTGGACGTCTGTCAGGCCCAGCAAGCGAACCAGTTCTTCACGCGATGCAGTGTCTGCGTGGCGGGCTGCTGCCAGCTGTGCGACGCTGTCCGCGTAAAACACCTGCTGGCGCTGGCGTTGAAGTTTGGTGAAGTTGCCGACCTGCTGCATGCGCTGTGCCAGCTCCGCGCTGGCTTGGGCACTGGCATTGACCTGCTCGGCGTATTGGAGGGATTGCCTGGCTGCCACCGCCCGTACCCAGCCTTGACGAACGGCCGTGACCTGTTCAACCACACTGGCGCTGAGCTGGACCCTGGCTTGCGCCATGAGTCCCCTGGAGATGCCCTGACGATAGGGCAGAGTCAGGATGTCAATCAAACCAAAAGACAGCAACCGGTTAAGTTCGAGTTCATTACCGTAACGCAGGCGCTCAAACGAGAACACCGGGTTAGTGATCCGTCCGGCCTGATTGGCCTGAGCCATGTCAGACCAGCTTTGGGCCAGAAGGGTTTGCACGGCAGGACTGTTGGCCAGTGCGAGCTGGACGGCGTCGTCCATACCCAAGGGTTTAGCCAGCAATTCAGCGCTGAGTTTCTGGCGCGCCTGAACCTGTTGATCCGTGCGACTGAGCTCCAGCTTGCCCTGGGTGAAGGTAGCTGTCGTGTCGTTGGTGTCTTTGACGGCCTGGTCGATGTTCACAGAGGCACATCCGGCCAGTACAAGAACTGCAGTAACAACCGCCCCCGATCTGAAAATTGTTTTCATGGAAGAGGTGTTCATGGCTTGCCACCTTCGGTTTTCGGTTCGGGCATCTTGCTCATGTCATGAGCGGGTGCCTTGTCATCAGCTTGCCTGGCCTCTTTGGCATAAACCCGCCAGCCGCCGATGCGGCCGGTGGTGTCGTTGACCTCTTTCCAGTTCAGCAGCTTGTCATCGGTGTAGGGTTTGTAGCCCTCGAAGGCTGAACGGAAGGTGAGGGCTGAGGCTTTGGCGGCCTCGCCTGCAGGTGACGCGGGCGCGGGTGTTTGCGCAGCAGCTATCCCTGACAGGGAAAATATCGGAACCAGCCACATGGCAGGTAGGTTTTTGAACATGGAATCCTCGCGTTTTCATGGAACGGCGACAACAAAGTCATCCCGCAAGGGAGGATCTGGTGTCGGACGATGAAAAGAGCGCCTGTCACTGCAGCCTGAAAGCTGCAGCGGCATGGCGCATCAGGCGCGAGGCGGTTTGTCGGGCAGGCGCGAGGGGACGGCGTGAATCAGGATGAAAGGCTCGGCCAGATCAGCTTTGGGAGACGGCTGTAATTCGACAGTCTGTGGGAAGTCAGCAATGGCTATGACGCTGCAGCAGGCGGCGCAAATGCCGCATTTGTGTGTGGAATCGGGCAACTTCTTCTGGCTATCTGGAGACTGCTTCACAGCCTGCATGGCTTTGTCGTGCTTGCCATGTTCATGCTGCACTCCCATGGCATCGGCCATCTGATGATGGCTGGAGTTCATTTCTGCGTGAGCGGCTTTTGCGTCATGACCCGCGCCCATCCCGCAATACAGCATGGATGCCGCAGCGAAGCCTTGCAGGGGCAAGGCCAGCATCATCAGGCAAAGCAGCAGGTGGCGAAAACGCGACATATGGATGGGATTCTATAGACATTCACTGGTTCCGTGAATCCAGCGTGTTTCCAGATGTTTTGTCTTTGCGGGATTCCAAACGGCACCTGTGGGCGCCCAAGTCCCAGTCAGCCGTGCGTATGCCGGTGGTGTGCATCTGGAAAATGGGCGTGGCTATGGGTTATGGGTGCATGCCTGTGGGCGTGGGTATGTTTGCCGACGACAGTCCCGCCATCATGGGAATGCTCATGATGCTCATCCCCAACCCCATGGGCATGCTCGTGACTATGCTCCAGTGGCTCATGGATGTGGCTATGCCTGTGGGTCTCGGTCAGGTGAAGCCAGACACCCAATCCCATGAGAATGCCGGAGATCACCAGCGGTACCGTGATGGGCTCCCCAAGCACGACAAGGGAAAGTACAGCGCCCATGAAGGGCGCAACGGAAAAATACGCGCCGGTCCGTGCTGAACCCAAATGACGCAAGCCAATCACAAACAGGACCAGGCTCGCCCCGTAACTGGCAAAGCCCAACACAGACGCAGCGATCACCACCGGCGCACTGGGCCACGCCGCGTCAAGTGCAAGGGCCAGCACCAAATTGGTTGCTCCGGCGGCCAGGCCTTTCACCATCGCGATGAAAGAGGCATCTGAAAGAGAAATCTTGCGGGTCAGATTGTTGTCCACGCCCCAGGCCAGGCATGCGCCAATAACTGCCAGCGCCGGCCAGATCGCGCCAAAGCGCGCTTCGCCAGGCCAGGACAGCACAACACCTCCAGCCACGATGGCCAGCATTCCCAATGCGATGCGCCGGTCAAAGTTTTCGCGGAAAACAAACCAGGCGATCAATGCCGTTAAAACACCTTCAGCGTTAAGTAGAAGTGACGCGCCAGACGCTGGCATGGCGGACAGACCCACCATTAAAAGCAATGGACCGAGCATGCCGCCCGTCACAACGGCACCAGCCAGCCATTTCCATTCACCTGGCGGAAGTCGAACAGAGGGAGAGCGGCGAATACTTCGTAGAAGAAACAAGCCCATGCCAGAGCCGAAGTAGAGCAGAGCGGCCAAAAGCCACGGGCTGGTCTGGGCGAGCAAAAGTTTGGCCAACGGTGTTCCTGCACCGAACAAAGTTGCAGCGAGCAAGGTCGCGAGAACGCCTGGTTGGGAAAGAGAGTTCAAGAGTTTTGACCTAATGATGCCAAGTTTGCAAAAGCAATTTGATTATCGGCAAACCAAGAATTCCAGCGCTGTGTAAGACGGCACGACTTTTTCTACAAAAAGTCGTTAAGAAGTTGCCACCTGGAAACGCAGGTCTAGAGGATCAGAGCTAACTCGCCTCCTTTCCAAGTCAGGCTCGGTGATTCCCGATGACGCAGAACCGAAAAATTAGCTTCCTTCATTTTTAAAAACAGCTTTGAATGGCCAATTGCATTAATTCAATGATTCAAGTATCATTGAATTATGAAAGTTGAATGTGCTCCATCGATTGATGAAAACTCCGCAGTAAAGGCCTTGGCTGCGTTGGCGCAGCCTCAACGGCTACGCGCATTCCGCGCGCTTGTCGTCGCGGGACCTGATGGATTGATCCCCAGCGTCATGGCAGATAAGTTGGGCCTCGCACCAAGCGCACTGTCTTTTCACCTCAAGGAGCTGGCGCACTCCGGACTGGTTAGCACTGAGCCTCGCGGCCGTAATTTGATTTATCGCGCCAATTTCTCACAGATGACGGGTTTGCTGGCGTACCTCACCGAGCACTGCTGCGAAGGCGAGGCCTGTGGTCTCACCGAGGTCAGCTGCGCGACTCTTTAACACTTCACAAAAAGACCTTTCCATGGACAACAAAATCATCAACGTTCTTTTTCTTTGCACACACAATTCTGCGCGAAGCATATTGGCGGAAGCCACCCTCAACCATATAGGCAAGGGACGCTTCAAGGCCTACTCTGCAGGCAGCAGCCCACGCGAAAACCAGAAACCCAATCCGCTGGCGCTCGAAGTATTACAACGAGTAGGTATCCCAACAGACGATCTCACAAGTAAAAGCTGGGACGTGTTCGGCAAGGAAACTTCACCGTTGATGGACCTTGTGATCACGGTGTGCGACAACGCTGCGGGAGAGGTCTGTCCCTTTTGGCCTGGTCAACCTGCGACTGCACATTGGGGGTATCCAGATCCATCCGAAGTTCAGGGCACCGAGGAACAGCGTCTGGACGCATTTCGGCAGACTTTGCATGCCATTCGTCGTCGGCTTGATTTGCTGGTAAATCTGCCTTCGCCAGGGCTGACTCGGCTCATGCTGGAACAGAGGGCCCGCGACATCGCAAAAACATGAACGCGTCTGACCTGAAGTCCGCCACGCCCAAGCTGTGGCAACAATATGCTGCGGAATTTTTGGGTACGGCCGCATTACTCTGTGCCGTCATAGGCTCCGGCATCATGGCGGAAAGGCTCAGTGCAGGCAATAACGGTGTGGCCTTGCTTGCAAACACGCTTGTTACCGTCTTCGCACTTTACGTCCTGATCGAAGTGGTTGGTCCCATAAGCGGTGCCCATTTCAACCCCGTAGTGACGGTCGTCATGTGGCTAAAAGGTCATCTGCATCATGACCACCCGACGCAGGTGGCAAAGCTGTTCATCACCTGCCAGCTGTTTGGCGCTGTCGCCGGCGCCTGGTTGGCCCATGCCATGTTCGATGTCAACATTTTGCAGGTCAGTGCCAAACTGCGGGGCGGCTGGTCACCCGCAGGCAATTTCTCGGGTTGGGGACAGTGGATTGCGGAGGTCGTGGCAACTGCTGGTTTACTTCTGGTAATCCTGAGGGCACCACCAAAAAAGGTCGGCGTGCTGGTCGCTTGCTACATAGGTGCCGCTTACTGGTTCACTGCAAGTACCTCATTTGCGAATCCTGCAGCCGTTCTGGGTCGGATGCTGACAGACAGCTTCTCTGGCATAGCACCGGTCAGCGCTTGGGGATTTGTAATTGCTGAGTGCGTCGGCGGGCTCCTTGGAGTCTTGATATCCAGTTGGTTTGATGTCAAAGCGGAATAGCCCGATGGAAGGCATCTGGAGCGTAAGAGGATACATGTCAGAAATTACGATTTATCGCAACGCAAAATGCGGTTTCGCATGCAACGTGTGTGGGCCTCATACGCAATTCCGGCGCTTCATGTAGCAAAGAAGATGGTGAGCTTGTGATCCACCAGAAAGGGCAACGTGTTTCAGGCCAGTGATTTACCCAATGTGAAGCCCGGCCTGTTTCGGGTGCCATCGCAAGACCAGCTTTTGTTCATTCCTGCGCTCGACCATCTGCCGCGCATCCTGCTTCTGTATGGCTCTTTGCGTGAACGGTCATTCAGCCGATTGCTGACGGAGGAAGCTGCCGTCCTGCTAAATGCAATGGGCGCGGAGACGAAGATTTTTGACCCGACAGGCCTTCCCCAGCCGGATGGGGCACCCGAGACGCACCCAAAAGTTCAAGAACTTCGCACGTTGGCGCAATGGGCGGAAGGCATGGTGTGGACCTCACCGGAACGCCATGGCGCCATGACCGGAATCATGAAGTCCCAGATTGACTGGATTCCTCTGAGCGTCGGTGCAGTTCGACCTACCCAGGGCAAGACGCTGGCAGTCATGCAGGTCTCAGGTGGTTCACAGTCATTCAACGCAGTCAACCAGTTACGTGTACTGGGCCGCTGGATGCGCATGATCACCATACCGAATCAGTCCTCTGTCGCCAAAGCCTTCCAGGAGTTCAATGAAGACGGTCGAATGAAACCCTCCTCCTACTACGACCGGGTGGTTGATGTCATGGAGGAGTTGCTGAAATTCACCTTGCTCACGCGCGGTATCTCTTCAGACCTCGTGGATCGTTATAGCGAACGCAAGGAAAGTGCGGAAGAGCTAACTAAACGTGTAAACCAGCAAAAGATCTGACGAAGCAAAGATGCAACGTCATCGGATAGTTACGGTAGGCAAGCTTGGCACGGCTGTGACGATTGCTTATGCCTCCACCTATTACCTTCCCGCGATCATTGCAAAAGACATTGCACAAAGTTTGGGCGTGCTGCCTTCAACGGTGTTTCTTGCGTTTTCTGTGGCGCTGCTCATATCTGCAGTGCTGGGTCCGTTGGCTGGTCGAATGGTTGACAGCTACGGCGGCAGAACCGTGCTGGCTACCACCAGCCTTATCTTTGCGGCCGGGTTGGCGGCTTTGGCATGCTCGCAGGGGCCATACACCTTGTTTTTTGCATGGATGTTGATCGGCGTGGCTATGGCCGCAGGTTTTTATGAAGTGGCATTTTCAAGCCTTGTAAAACTTTATGGGACCGACTCTCGCTCCGCCATCACCGGTATCACCTTGATTGCGGGATTCGCCAGCACCATTGGCTGGCCCCTGACAACCTGGCTGAATGTCGAATTTGGTTGGCGATGGGTCTGCCTGGCATGGACCGGAATTCATCTGGCAATTGCGTTACCACTGAATTTGCTGCTGCCAACCAGCGCGGAAGAACCTGTTTCTACAGTGCTGAATAGAACTACCCCACCACCCGTAGTCAACGCAGCCGCGCCCCCTCCTGCCACCGCCTGGTTGCTGGCCTTTGTTTTCGGGGTAACCTGGTTCATCAGCACCGCTATGGCGGCGCACCTGCCGCGACTGTTGCAAGCCAATGGCGTGGGATTGGCCGCTGCGGTAGGTTTTGCGTCGCTCGTCGGGCCCGCACAGGTCGCCGGGCGACTTCTGGAGTACGGCTTGCTTCGTAATGTAAATCCGCTTGTTTCTGCGCGTATCGCATCCCTCGCACATGCGACGGGGGCGCTGATTTTTCTGGCCGCTGGGGTGCCTGCCGGTATCGTATTTACAGTTTTGCACGGTGCTGGAAATGGTGTGATGACCATTGCCAATGGGACGTTACCGCTGGTCTTCTTTGGATCTGACGGCTACGGTGCCAGGCAGGGCCTGCTCATGATGCCGGCACGCTTTGCGCAAGCCCTGGCACCTTTCTTTTTTGGCTTGGCCATTGAACATTTTGGTGCCTCTGCGTTATGGGGGTCCATCGCGCTGGGCCTTTTAGCGTTTCTCGCGCTTCTGGCACTCGGGATGGAAAGCAAGTCAGTTCGCCAGCTCTGATAGGCCGCTGACCGAACAATAGTTCCAAAACGATGCTGCCGGATAGCCGCCAGGCTCTTAACCACGGACGCCTTTTCCAGCGAAGTGTTCTGGCCCTGCCGTGCTTCTTTTTTTTCCGTGCTTCGCTATGAGGCCTAAAACTTTTCAACCGCTGGAACTTTGGCTTTTGCAGTAAGTCTGATGTCCCATTAAACTCAACCCATGCTTGGAAATCGTCGTAACCGCCTGATCACAGTGCTTTTTGCACTGTTCAGCCTGCTATTCATGCAGCTGGCTGTGGCTGGTTACGCCTGTCCGGGTACTGGCTCGAAGGCTACAGAAATCGCAGCAATGACTGAGGCGGGCATGCCCTGCGCGGAATCCATGACCATGAACATGGACGATACGCAGCCCAATCTCTGCCATGCTCATTGCCAGGTGGGCCAGCAATCGGCGGACAAATACCAGACCTCTTATCCGCCGGCTCTCGATACGTTGCCGACCCAATGGACGGTAGTCGTCCCGGTCCCTCACTTCGCCACGGCGCCTCTTCAGCCGCCTCATCTGCATCGAACGACGGCTCCGCCGTTAGCTATCCGGAACTGCTGCTTCCGTCTCTGACCCTCCTGATCACTTAGCGCCTGCCTGATGCATACCTGTGCATTGGCAGCTTGTGTATGTGTTCTGGAGGTTTTATGTCTATTTCGTTTGGAATTTGGCGATACGCGACCAGCGCGTTGATCGTGGCTGCAGCTTTTTCTGCATGGGGCGCTGAGCCCTTGACGCTTCTGGAGGCGCAACGTCTGGCTGTTGATCGGTCGCAACAGCTGGCTGCGCAGGATGCAAGCACCTTAGCCGTGCGGGAACAAGCGCTTGCCGCCGGTCAATTGCCAGACCCCGTCCTGAAACTTGGGATTGACAACCTGCCCGCCAACGGACCTGACCGGTTCAGCGTGACGCGAGACTTCATGACCATGCGGCGGATTGGCATCATGCAGGAGATTCCCCGCGCAGCCAAACGCCAGCTCAAGGCCGAGCGGTTTGAGCGCGATGCGCAGCGAGTCCAGGCACAACGACAGTTAACCATGGCTAATGTGCAGCGTGATACCGCTCTGGCCTGGCTTGACCGTTATTACGCCCAAGCCATGCGCGATCTGGTTCAGCAACAGCTTGTAGAGACCCGCCTACAAGTTCAGGCCGCCGACATTGGCTTTCGCACCGGACGCAGCAGCCAGGCCGATGCATTTGCAGCCCGTAGCGCAGTGATTCAGCTGGAAGATCGTCTCAGCCAGATCGACCGGCAGTCCCGCAACGCTGGTTTGATGCTGAGCCGATGGGTAGGCGCATCCGCAGCTGAGCGTCTGCCATCGGGCGCACCTCCTTGGCAGTCCACTTTTCTGCAAGACGAGGTATCAAGTGAGCATCTGAAACGTCATCCCGATCTGCTGGTCATCAGCGCCGAGATTGACGCTGCAGAAACTGATGCCCGGCTTGCTGAGGCCAACAAGCAGTCCGACTGGAGTGTCGAGGCCAGCTACGCCCAGCGTGGACCTGCTTTCTCCAACATGCTCTCCATCGGCGTTTCCATCCCTTTGCAGTGGGATCAGAAGAACCGGCAGAACCGGGAGCTGGCCGCCAAACTGGCTCTGGTTGACGAAGCCAAGGCTCGGTACGAAGACATGCTGCGCAACCATGAGGCAGAGGTTCGTGGCTGGCTAAATGACTGGCAAACGGGCAAAGAACGGTTGGCCCGCTATCAGAACGAATTGGTTCCCACGGCTCGACAGCGTTCCGAGGCGACGCTGACGGCCTATCGCACTGGTAAAGGTGATTTGGCTGGAACTCTCGCTGCACGTCGCGATGAGATTGATACCCGCATGCAGGCCCTGACCCTGGAAATGGAAACCGCACGTTCCTGGGCACAACTTAACTTCCTCACTCCCCACAATGCCACCGAGAACCACACAAAGGGTCAGCCATGAACAAGAAATATCTCATCGTCGCGCTGATTGCCGCTGGTGTACTGAGTTCCGCCGGATATGGGCTGTATGCATTGGGGATGAAACGCGGCAGTGGCATGAGCATGGGCGATACCCCGACTGCAACAGCAACCGCCCAAGCTGCGCCGAGCGCTTCAACTGAGACTGCACCCCAAAGCATTGCCCAGGGCGAGGACGCGACCCGACGCCACATCGCGGCAGGCCTCAAGGCTGGAGATACTGACCCGACCACGGGCAGTAAGATCCTTTATTACCACGACCCGATGGTGCCTGCCAGCAAGTTCGACAAGCCCGCGAAGTCGCCCTTTATGGACATGATGCTGGTGCCGGTCTATGCGGAAAGCAATGCCGACCAAGGCAAGGTCACGGTGAGCCCACGAGTTCAACAGAACCTGGGGGTACGCACCGCATCAGTAACTGAGGGAACCTTGTCACCGCAGGTCTCTGCGGTGGGCAGTATCGCTTTCAATGAACGCGACCAGGCCATTGTTCAGGCCAGGGCCACTGGGTACATTGAACGCCTGCATGTCCGCGCCACGCTGGACCGGGTGGCCAAGGGCCAGCCCTTGGCTGATTTGTATGTTCCCGATTGGGTCGCGGCTCAGGAGGAGTTCCTGGCTATCAAGCGCATGCAGGGAAATGACCTGGCACCACTGGTTGACGGAGCCCGTCAGCGCATGCGGCAAGCGGGAATGAGTGAAGAGCAGATTCGACTGGTGGAAACCAGTGGCAAGACGCAAGCCAGAATCACACTGTTTGCACCCATTGGCGGTGTGGTGGTGGAACTCCTGGCACGCGACGGCATGACCGTAATGCCTGGCGCTACCTTGTTCCGCATCAACGGTCTTTCAACTGTCTGGGCCAATGCTGAAGTGCCCGAGAGTCAGGCAGCCCTGGTGCGGCCAGGTGCCAAGGTACAGGCGCGCAGTCCGGCAGCGCCTGGCACCACGTTTGAAGGCAGAGTCCAAGCCATCCTGCCCGAGGTCAACCCCGCCACACGCACACTCAAGGCCCGACTGGAGCTGGCCAACCCCGGCGCACGTCTGGCACCAGGCATGTTTGTATCCATGCAGTTCATGGACATGCGTGCTGACAAAGCCTTGCTTATTCCCACTGAGGCGGTGATCCAGACCGGTAAACGCACGGTGGTGATGCTGGCTGAGGACAACGGCCGTTTCAGGCCTGTGGACGTAGAAGCCGGCATCGAAAGCGGCGGCCAGACCGAGATCAAACGTGGCCTGCAGGCTGGCCAACGCGTAGTCGTGTCTTCGCAATTCCTGATCGACTCCGAGGCCAGCCTGAAAGGCGTTGAAAGCCGACTCAATGACACGCCCAAACCCATCGCGGCCAACACAGCGCCCCGATATGAAGGAGAAGCCAAGATCGAATCCATTGGCAAAGACGCCATCACTTTGGCCCATGGCCCCATTCCAGGCCTCAAGTGGGGACCGATGACCATGGACTTCAAAAAGCCGCAACCCAAAGACCTGCCACGCAACATGGAAGCCGGTGACCGGGTGAGCTTTGAGTTCTATATGGATGCTGAGGGACTACCTCAGTTAACCCGTGTCTCGCCCGCTGCTTCGCCAGTGACCACCGCACCTGCCGCTACAGGGAGCAAAAAGTGATCGCCGCCCTGATTCGCTGGTCAATCGTCAACCGCTTTCTGGTACTGCTGGCGACCCTGATGGTGGGAGCATGGGGGGTGTATTCGGTCATGCGCACACCGCTGGACGCGCTACCCGACCTGTCGGACGTGCAAGTCATCATCCGCACCACTTACCCCGGACAGGCACCGCGCATTGTGGAGAACCAGGTCACCTACCCCCTGACAACAACCATGCTCTCCGTGCCGGGTGCCAAAACGGTACGAGGCTATTCCTTCTTTGGTGACTCTTTCGTCTACGTGCTGTTTGAAGATGGCACAGACCTTTATTGGGCACGTTCCCGCGTACTTGAGTATCTGAATCAAGTGCAATCCAAGTTGCCCGCTGCTGCAAAGGCATCACTCGGGCCAGACGCTACAGGCGTGGGCTGGATTTACCAATACTCACTGATTGACCGCAGCGGCACCCAGGATGCTGGGCAACTGCGTGCGCTGCAAGACTGGTTTCTCAAATACGAACTCAAGACCGTGCCCAATGTGGCGGAGGTTGCGTCCATAGGCGGCATGGTCAGGCAATACCAGATCGTGCTTGACCCTGAAAAGCTGGCCGCCTATTCCATCCCGCATACCAAAGTAGTTGAAGCGATCCAGAAGGCCAATCAGGAGGCTGGTGGCTCGGTGTTGGAGCTTGGAGAGGCCGAATACGTGGTTCGCGCCTCTGGTTATTTGCAGAGCCTTGAAGACTTTCGGGCGGTGCCGCTAACGACAACACCCGGCGGGGTGTCGGTGCGACTGGGCGATGTCGCCCGCATCCAGATCGGGCCAGAAATGCGTCGGGGCATTGGTGAACTTGATGGCGAAGGTGAAGCCGCGGGCGGGGTGATCATCATGCGGTCCGGCAAAAACGCGCTGGAGACTATCGCTGCAGTGAAAGCCAAAATCCAGACCTTGCAGGCCAGCCTGCCAAAAGGTGTGGAAATCGTGCCGACTTACGACCGCTCTGGCTTGATCGAGCGCGCCGTCGAGAACCTCACACACAAGCTGCTCGAAGAGTTTCTGGTCGTCGCCGTAGTGTGCTTTGTCTTCCTGTTCCACCTACGGTCAGCCTTTGTTGCCATCATCTCGCTCCCGCTGGGCATCGTCGCTGCCTTTATCGTCATGCACTACCAGGGTGTTAACGCGAACATCATGTCCCTGGGCGGTATCGCCATTGCCATTGGTGCCATGGTGGACGCCGCAGTGGTGATGATCGAGAACGCGCACAAACACCTTGAGCATTGGGGCCATGACCATCCGGGTGAAACGCTGCAGGGCGAAGCTCGCTGGCGGGTCATTGGCGATGCGGCGGCTGAAGTCGGGCCGGCGCTGTTCTTCTCGTTGTTGATCATCACGCTCTCCTTCATACCTGTGTTCACACTGGAGGCGCAGGAAGGCCGTCTGTTTGCACCGCTGGCGTTTACCAAGACTTACGCCATGGCAGCGGCAGCCGGCCTCTCAGTCACGCTGATTCCGGTATTGATGGGCTACCTGATTCGGGGGCGAATTCCTGACGAGAAGTCCAACCCGCTGAATCGCCTGCTGATTGCCATCTACAGGCCGATGCTGGATGTCGTTCTGCGCGCACCCAAACTGACCCTGCTGGTCGCCGCTGTCATTTTGGTTATCAGCACCTGGCCGCTGCAGCATATAGGCGGCGAGTTCATGCCACGGCTGGATGAGGGTGACCTGCTGTACATGCCGTCAGCATTACCTGGCTTGTCAACCGGCAAGGCCAGCGAGCTGCTGCAACAGACGGACAGACTTATCAGAACTGTTCCAGAGGTTGCCAGCGTGTACGGTAAAGCTGGGCGTGCCGAGTCTGCTACCGACCCTGCACCTATGGAAATGTTTGAAACGACGATCCAGTTCAAACCGAAAGACCAATGGCGTCCCGGCATGACGCAGGACAAACTCGTCGATGAGCTGGACCGCATTGTCAAGGTGCCTGGCCTCTCCAACATCTGGGTGCCACCCATCCGCAACCGAATCGACATGCTTGCTACCGGGATCAAAAGTCCGGTCGGGGTAAAGGTAGCCGGAACCGACCTGGCGACCATTGACCGCCTGACCGGGGAGATCGAGCGCGCACTGAAAGACGTGCCCGGTGTCTCCAGTGCACTGGCCGAACGGCTGACCGGTGGTCGTTATGTCGACATCAACATCAAGCGCGATGCGGCCGCCAGCTTTGGCCTGAACATCGCCGATGTGCAGTCTGTTGTCAGCTCTGCCATCGGTGGCGAAAATATCGGGGAGACCGTCGAAGGCCTGCAGCGCTTTCCCATCAACATGCGCTACCCCAGAGAACAGCGCGACTCGATGGAAAAATTGCGAAGCCTGCCTTTTGTCACAGAGCGCGGCCAGCGGCTGGTGCTGTCGGATGTGGCTGAGTTGCGTATTACCGATGGGCCGCCCATGCTGCGCAGCGAAAACGCCCGGCTTTCAGGCTGGGTCTATGTGGATATCCGGGGTCGCGACCTGCGCTCCGCAGTGCAGGACATGCAAACGGCCGTCGCCGGCAAGGTCAAGCTGCCGCCGGGCTATTCGATCTCGTGGTCGGGGCAGTTCGAGTTTCTTGAAAGGGCAACCGCCAAGCTCAAGGTGGTGGTGCCGTTCACGCTGCTCATCATCTTTGTGCTGCTGTATCTGACGTTTAAACGCTTTGACGAGGCTGTTCTGATCATGGCAACACTTCCGTTTGCCTTGGTCGGGGGTATCTGGCTTCTTTACTTGCTGAGCTACAACCTGTCGGTTGCCGGTGCAGTGGGATTCATCGCATTGGCGGGCGTTTCCGCCGAATTTGGGGTGATCATGCTGTTGTATCTAAAGACAGCCTGGAATGACAAGCTTGAACAAGGAAAGACGACGACGGATGATCTTCTGGAAGCTATCCGGGAGGGGGCAGTTTTACGCGTACGCCCAAAAGCCATGACGGTCGCCGTCATTTTGGCGGGCCTTCTCCCGATCATGTGGGGCACAGGCACCGGCTCGGAAGTCATGCAGCGCATCGCGGCGCCCATGGTTGGCGGCATGATCACGGCGCCGTTGTTGTCCATGTTCGTTATTCCGGCTGTGTATCTGCTTATGCGGCGGGCGCGTGTACGTCGGGCTGGCAGACAGTTTTGGGGCAAACCAACCCACTCCGCTTGAACTTTTTTTCAGACAGTTTTATCACCCACTCTCCAAAGGAGCTTCCTATGAAGAAAATCGCCATCGTCCTCCTCGTTATCGCCACCGCTTCTGCCGTTTTCGCCCAGTCAAAAATGGGCGACATGAAGGACATGGACATGGCTGCAAAACCTGCGGCCGGCGCCCAAACCACGCATGAGGCCAAAGGAACAGTCAAGAAAATCAACGCGAAGACAGGTTACGTGATGATCGAACACGGGCCGGTCAACAGCCTGAGCTGGCCACCCATGACCATGAGTTTCAAGGTCAAGGATAAAGCCATGCTCGACAAGCTGGCTGTGGACAAGAAGATTGACTTTGGATTCGTCAAGGAAGGTGACGACTACGTCGTGAAAAAACTTCATTGACGCAGACACCGGCCGATAGCCTTCGAAGCGTCGGCTGGATTGCGTCAATGTACTGCGAAGGTCTGGTTCATTCAGTCGGGACAATTCACAGATCAAATTACGTCTTCAAACGTAAACTGCTCAATAGCTATCGGATTATTTGGAAAATATCAGCGTGAATTTAGTCTTCTCTTCCAATTCACTTGTCGCTATGACTTGCCCACCATGAGCAGTCATGATTGCGCGCACAATTGCCAAACCCAGGCCTGTACCTCCGTCTAGGCGTGTACGACTGGAGTCAATCCGGAAAAAACGATCAAATATTCGCTCAATGTGAGCCGCAGGCACACCTTTACCTTGATTGATCACAGACAAGGTGACAACACCATGATCCTCAACTATCTCGACAAGAATTTTCGAGTTCGAATACGCATGACGTATTGCATTGGTTAGCAGGTTTGTAATGGCCCGCTGTACCAGCAGCCGATCCGCCCTGACGGAGGCTCTTCCCCTTACCTCCATGAAAACCCCGTTCTCTTCCGCAATAAAAGCCAGATAGTCAACTACGCGGTGAGCCTCTTCGGAGAGCGCAAGTTGGTCACCATGGATGGGGTTCTCAAGCGCACCAGCGCTTGCAATAAGCAGCATGTCTGAAATCAGTCTTGACAGACGCTCAAGCTCCTCAATGTTGCCCTCCAGGACTTCTTGCAAATCGGCAACGTTTCGCTTCTTCGACAACGCAACCTGCGTGCGACCAAGCAGGGTTGCAACTGGGGTGCGCATCTCATGAGCCAAGTCGCCGGAGAACTCATGGAGCTGACGGTAACCTCGGTCAATACGTTCCAGCATGCCATTGAACTCTTTGGCCAGTTGCGCCAACTCTGTGGGGAGAGAAGCCTCCGGCAGGCGTTGCCCGAGTGTTTTTGCGCCAATGGAGGCAGCCAGTCGCTCAAAGCGACGCAAGGGACTCAGGGCTGTGCGTGCAATCAGCCATGCGCCAAGTGCCACGACCATCAGTAAAACAGGCAGGCCCACCGCAGTGGCCTTTGCGAAACCCGATAGCAGACTTTGATCATTTTCACGGTCAAGGGACAGGTAAAACCGCACGGCCCTTCCATCTGCAGTCATGGCGATGGCGCGCATGCTGCTCATGTCCTTACCGGAAGAAGTCGTCCAGTCAGCGATGGTCATCGAGCTGTCTGCATTCGTAGCCAATACAGTCAATGACTCACCTGCCAATGAAGAAAAGCTGGCGATGGGCTGATTGCTTTTGGGATCTGTCAGGGCCAAGTGCAAATCATCGTGCCCAATCAGCAAGTCACTGAATCGATGCAGGTGCTGATTTACTGCTTGCGCTGTGGGAATTTCCTGCAGAACGTGCGCAAGCGAATCGCGTTTTCCTTGAAGCTCTTCATAAGAACGGGCATCCAGCTGCTTGGCCAAAGCCCAAAAAGCCACCGCAATCGCACCACTGACAACAATCAGGCCAAAGCACGCACTGGCCAGCGCTATGTGCGTTGCGAGCGAATTTTTCAAAAACCGATGGCGGATGTACCGGCGCATATTAATTGCGATCTTCGAGAACGTATCCCACCCCGCGAACGGTGTGAATCAGTTTGACCTCAAAAGGGTCATCAATTTTGATACGCAAGCGTCGTATTGCCACTTCCACCACGTTGGTGTCCGACTCAAAATGAATATCCCAGACAAGCGATGCGATCTGCGTGCGTGACAAAACTTGACCAACCCGCTGGGCGAGAAGGGTCAGCAGTGCAAACTCTTTGGCTGACAGATCAATGCGCTGACCGGCGCGAGTTGCGCGGTGACGGATAGAGTCGATTTCCAGATCGGCAGTTTGCAAGATCTGTCCAGTAGCTACGGACTGTCCACGTTTTAAGAGCGTCCTGACTCTTGCCAGCAATTCGGGAAACTGAAATGGTTTGACAAGATAGTCATCCGCCCCCAAATCAAAGCCTCGGACCTTGTCATCTGTCGTCCCTCTGGCCGAAAGCATCAGGACCGGCACCTGCCGGGAGGTACGCAGTGCGGACAGCAAGGCGAAGCCGTCAATCCCGGGCAGCATGACATCCAGAATGACAAGACTGTGGTCACCAGTGACTGCCAAATGCAGTCCGTCCGTTCCCGTATGCGCAACTTCAACGACATAACCGCTCTCGGACAGGCCCTGACGCAGGTAGTCGGCGGCTTTGGGCTCGTCTTCAACCACAAGAATTTTCAAAGAAGCACCCAGGAAGTTAGATGACAGATTTGTAATTAACGGGTAAGCGTGACGTATCTCGCTTTTTTCTACAGTAGAACCGTGATGCAAAGGTTGCATCGCAGTCAACCCACCGTTGGGTTGGCACTTTGCAAGCAGTAAAAAGGAGTTTCATCATGATGGTTCGTCAATCAATGTTCGCTATCGCCCTGATCGGTGCCATTGCAACCCCGGCATTTGCAAACAGCCCTGTTCACATCGTGAGCGGTGAGAAGGCATTCGAATTTCACAACATGCCAAGCACCAAAACACGTGCTGAAGTAATGAGCGAGCTTACGGAAGCGCGCAAGAATCCCGCTACGGCCGATGGCGGCAAGCTGGTTGCCGGCGGCCTGCTGTATTCTTTTCCACAGCACAGCCTGGAGTTCAGGGATGGAAAAGCGGTCCATACGGACAAACTTTCCCACGAAGTCACCGCAAAGCCAGACTTGACGATGAGCGCTGACGAGCGGCGCGCTCAATATCGCCAAAATGCGTTCTGAACCAGCCTGGGGAAGAGCGCGGAAACGCTCTCTTTCTCGGTAAAAAATTGAAGTCAAAGGAGATCCGCCGAAGGCTAAACAGCTGGTTGCGGATTTTCTTTGTGCGATGGCTCGTATGCAGTGAAGTTGCAGCCATCTTCCGTATGGGCGCAAGCAACGAGTTCACATTGAAATGTGGTGTGAAATACATTGAAGCGTTCTGCCAGCACTCCCTTTAACTTGTTGATTAATGCACCGGTCGCCACCTCGGGAGCGTGCACAACATGTGCCGTCAAACTGTTCTTTCCGCTGGTAAGCACCCAGACATGCAGATCATGAATGCCAGTGACGCCCTCAACGTCCAACATGGCTTGCGTTACCTCGTCGGGGTCTACGCCAGCTGGCGTGCCTTCGAGCAGGATATTCAAGCTCTCCTTAAGCAAAATCCAGGTGCGCGGCAACACCCATAGACCAATACCTACCGCAATCAAGGTATCGACCCAGGCCCAGCCCGTGAAACGAATGATGACAGCGCCGACAATCACGCCGAGAGAGCCGAGCATATCGCTCCAGACCTCCAGATAGGCGCCCTTGAGATTGAGGCTTGACTCCTTACCACCGCTGAGCATCCTCATGCTGATGAGGTTGATGACCAGTCCTAAAGTGGCGATGACAAGCATCCCAGTCGTCTGAATTTCGGCGGGACTGCGAAAGCGCTGATAAGCCTCGTAGAGGATATAGATTGCCACTCCAAACAACAGCAAAGCATTGAATGTCGCCGCAAGGATTTCAAACCGGTGATATCCAAAGCTGCGTCGGGCATCCGCCGGTCGGCGCGCAACACGGATGGCAGCCAGGGCAATCCCCAGTGCAGCGGCATCCGTAAACATATGGGCCGCATCGGCAAGCAGCGCGAGGCTGTTAAGCAAAATCCCGGCAACCGCCTCCGCAAGCAGAAATGTTGAGGTAAGCGCAAAAGCAATCCACAAAGTGGTTTCCTTTTTGTTTTCGGGGATGGCATGGGAATGACCTTCACTCATATCCGGATCCTTTGAGAAAATAAGTTGCAATCAGGCCGATTTGGCGAAACTCAGGTTTGTGACTTGCCACAGTTCGGGCAAAATTTTGTACCTGCAACCACTTTCGTATTACAAGAGCTACAGGCTGCAGGCATCAATGACTTGCCGCACTGCGCACAGAATTTCGCACCAGGTGCATTCAGACCTGAGCATGCGGGGCACGATATGCCGCCACCTCCGGACGGGGGCGCTGGCACCGGTGGTGGGGGTGGGCTTCGATAGTCGTCATCGCGGTAGCCACCATGTCGGCCTCCCCCGTGTCCACTGCGGTGACCACCATGATGGCCTGAGTTCATGGTCGAGAAGAATTTGTCCAGAAAGCCCATAGATTTCTCCTTGAAATAGATACGTTTCGATAAGTTTTAGTCACGAGTGGCCTTGGCGGCTGGCGTTTCTGAGATCCGTTTCACACTCCTGCCAGTCAGCTTTCTCCAGCCAGGCACATAGGGGAGCAAGAGAGTGCCGAGCAATAGCAGGCTGGACAGCACTGCCAGCACATACATCCCAAATGCAGCAGCCATTCCCACTGCGGCTGTGGCCCACAAGGTGGCTGCCGTAGTAAGCCCTGCGATGCCAGCTTTTTCCTTGAAGATCACGCCTGCACCGATAAATCCGATGCCGGAGACGACTTGCGCTGCGATGCGCGTCGGATCGCCTCCGCCGTGTGTGGAGATGAGACTGAAAGCGCAAGCACCCATGGAGGTGGCCATGTAAGTTCGGATGCCGGCATCGCTGTCACTACGCTGACGTTCCCACCCTATAACACCGCCAAGAAGTGCCGCCAGTAGTATGCGGAAGGCATAAAGAAGCTCGTTCGCGACATCCATATTTGTTCAGACCCTATCTTTGAGGCGATACCGATAGGAATACGCGCAAGTCATACAACGGGCACCGCTGACACCACATCCATTACATAAACCCAGCCGGAGTTGGGACGGCCTGTTTTGGCAGAGGCGACGATGATCTTTACCAACTCATCCACGTGATCTTCAGAACAATGGAGCTCCAGTTTGTATTCGTCGATGATTTCGTCGCCAAGCTCGACTGAAAAGCGGCGCTCGCCCTCGTCCAGCGGGACCAGAGATCCCTTAACCATATAAGCCGTCAGGTTGTGTTCGTCGTTCCCGACGGAAGTCCAGGCCACCGAGTTTTTGAGTGCACTGATGACTTCAGCGACCCGGTTGCGATGGATATAAGCCTTGATTTCTTTCATGACGCCGCTCCTTCTGCTGCAATGGATGTCTCGGTTTTCTTTCTCGCTATGCGTTCAGCCCGTAACTCGGACCATTCGTACAAAAGAGGAAGCAAAAGCAAAGTCAGTGCAGTGGAGGTAAACAATCCACCCACCACGACAGTGGCCAGCGGTCGCTGCGTTTCCGCTCCAACGCCCGTCGACAGAAGCATGGGTATCAAACCCAGAATGGCGACCGATGCAGTCATCAGCACCGGCCGCAGTCGCAACTCCGCTCCACGCCTGACGGCATCCCGGACGGATAGTCCCTGCCGCCGCTGGTCATTTAGAAACGACACCATCACGATGCCGTTCAGCATGGCGACACCGAACACGGCAATAAAGCCGATGGCCGACGGCACCGACAAATACTGTCCGCTGACGAACAGGCCTACGATCCCACCGATGATGGCGAACGGTACGTTGGCAATGATCAGGGTGGCATGGCGAACCGAATTGAACGCCGTGTACAGCAGCATGAAAATCAGGCCGATGGTCAAGGGCACGATGACCGCAAGCCTGGCCATGGCGCGTTGCTGGTTTTCAAAAGCACCACCCCATTCCACCCAATAGCCCGGAGGAAGCTTGACCTGTTCCTTTATTTTGAGATTGGCCTCCTTGACAAAGCTGTCCACATCCCGTCCCTTGACATCCAGTTGGAGGACTGAGTAGCGCTGTAGCGACTCACGACGAACAAACGAATAGCCTTCAGCAAGCTCGATACTGGCCACCTGTGAGAACGGAACCAACGCCCCTTCGCTGGTACGAATAGGGATGGCACCTATGGAAGCTGGATCGGCCCTGAAGCCATCGGACAGCCGCACCGCAATATCAAACCGCTTGGTGCCATCAATCAGCGTGGAAACCGCCTCTCCGCCAATGCCAGCCTTGACGAGTTCGAGGATTTCATCAGCATTGATGCCAAACCTTGCTGCGGCTTCACGATTCACCTTGATGACGAGCTGGGGTTTGCCCTTGTTAGCTTCGGCGGCCAAATCGGCCGCGCCGGGCACCTTGTCCAGAACACCTTTCAACTGACCTGTCAGGCGATCAAGCGTTTCCAGATCCTGGCCGTAGAGTTTCAGGGCCAAAGTGGCACGCACACCTGAAATCAGCTCTTCCACGCGCGACTGTATGGGCTGGGTAGCACTGAACACCGCAGTCGGGACCACTTTTTCAAGTGCCTCCTGCATGTCCGACGCCAGCTTGGCATAGGTGATTTTCTCGGGCCAGTCAGACTGCGGCTTGGTGTCGAGGTTGACTTCCATGTAGTTCACGTCAGAGGTCTCGCCGCCTTCTGCGCGTCCAATGGTCGCCAATACAGAGCGCACCTGGGGAAACTGCTTGTGCAGCTCTGCGCTGACCACGTTGGACACACGGATGGATTCGTCCAGCGACGCTGAAGGAATGCCTGTGACGCGGAACTGAATGGTGCCCTCCTGCAATTGCGGCATGAATTCTTTTCCCAGGAATGGGAACAGTGCCAGTGCCGCCACAAGCAGCGCCAGCGCTGAGCCCACCACCAGCTTCTTGCGTTCAAGCGCCCAGTCGAGCAACGGCAGGTAGGCGCGCTTGGCGTGACGCACTAAAAAGGTGTCACGCTCTTCCTTGGGTTTCAGAATGAGTACTGCCAGAACCGGTACCAGGGTCAGAGACAGCAACAAGGAGCCTGCCATCGCAAACGTGATGGTGTAGGCCATGGGTTTGAACAACTTGCCTTCGAGCCCGGTGAGCGAAAACAGCGGCATGAAGACCACGATGATGATCATGATGGCGAAGGCAATCGGGTTCATCACCTCGCGTGCGGCTTCCAGGATCAAATGGGTTTTGTTGATCGGTTTGCCTGACTCCTTGTTCTCCTCCCTGGCATGGGCCAGCAGGCGAAACGCGTTTTCCACCATCACCACAGCGCCGTCCACCATCATTCCGGTTCCGATGGCCAGGCCGGCCAGCGACATCAGGTTGGCAGAAATACCAAACTGCTGCATCAGGATGAAAGCGATCAGCATGGCCATCGGCAGTGTGACCACGACCACGATGGCCGAGCGGAACTCCCCCAAAAACAGAAACAGGATGATGGCCACCAGGATCGCACCTTCAACCAGTGAGCTTTCCGCAGTTTTGAGCGCCTTGCCCACCAGCTCCGCCCTGTCGTAAACCGGTACCAGGGTCATACCCTGAGGCAAGGCTGCCTGAGCGACTGCCAGCTTGGCTTTGACGGCATCAACGACGCTCTTGGCGTTCTCATTCACGCGCGCCAGTGCAATTCCCAGCACGGCCTCCTTGCCGTCGCGGGTCACAGCGCCAAACCGGGGCGCTGGGGCCTCCTTGACCTGAGCCACATCGCGCACATAGATGGGAGCGCCGTGGCGCTCGGCCACCACGATCCCGCCAATGTCTGTGGTGCTGGCCACCAGGCCCAGTCCGCGCACCAGGTATTGCTCCGCGCCGACATTGATGGACTGACCGCCGACCTGCTTGTTATTGGCGGTGATGCGTTCCATCACCTGTTTGAACGACAAGCCGAATTTGATGAGCTGGCGCGGATCGACCTGTACCTGGTACTGCTTGACGTTGCCTCCCCAGGAGGTCACGTCATCAACGCCTGGCGCGGTGCGCAGAAGCAGGCGGACGTTCCAGTCGTGGGTCGTGCGCAGGTCCATGGTGGACAACTGCTTGTCTGCTGATTCAACGGTGTACCAGAACACCTGGCCCAGACCCGAACTGTTGGGGCCCAAAACCGGTTCACCATAGCCTTGCGGCAAACGTCCTTTGGCTTCCTGGAGCTTTTCTCCGACCAGGCGGCGGGCGAAGTAGATATCGACCTTGTCTTTGAACGTGATGCTCACAGAGGACAGACCGAACAGCGAGACCGAGCGAACCTGCTCGACGCCAGGCAGGCCTGCCATGGCGCCTTCGATGGGCTGGGTGAGCAGTTTTTCGACGTCTTCAGCGGCGAGACCCGGCGATTCGGTCACCACATTGACCTGTATGGGTGTCACGTCCGGGAAGGCGTCCACCGGAACCTGACGGAAAGCCTGTACGCCCAGACCGATGACGATGAGAAAGGCGACCAGGACGAGTACTTTGTAACGCAGCGAAGCGTCAACGATGGCATTGAGCATGGTGTGGGTGTCCCGCTCAGTGGGTATCGCCGATTTGCGACTTCATCAGGCGCGCCTTGAGCGCATAAGCGCCGGCGGTCACTACCTGTTCCTTGGCTTTGAGACCAGACTTGATCACGGTCCGGCCAGAAAGCTTTTCTCCCGTCTCAATGGCACGCGCTTCAAACCCACCATGTTCGGCTACAAAGATGGAGGGCTGCCCCTGCAGAAGAAGGATCGCAGTGTCCGGCACCGAGATGGCCTCCAGTTGACCGCCGGTGGAAATGCTGGCGTTGGCGAACATTTCCGGCTTGAGACGGCCGTCCTTGTTGGCGACCTCGATACGCGCTGCGATGGTTCGGCTGTCCTTGTCCAGCACATTGGCGATATAGGCCACCCGGCCACTGAAGCGTTCGCCTGGGTAAGCGCCCACGGTGACGGTGGCGGCTGCGCCGGTCTTGACTTTTGCCAGCAGGTCATCGGTCAGATTGGCTTCGATCCAGACTCTGGAAAGATCCGCAATGGTGAAGATGGCATCGCTGGGCGTTCCCAGTTCGCCTATCGTTGCCTTCTTCTGGATGACGGTTCCAGCAAATGGCGCGCTGAGCGCAAAACTGGATTCGGCACGTGTTCCCACAGCGGCAGAACCTCCGAGCAGGCGCAGGCGGTCCCGCGCGGCGCGGGATTCGGCACTTGCCCGCTCCAACTCGCCCCGGGCACGCAGCAACTCTTTCTGCGGAATGATTTCCTCGGCACTCAGGGACTCGGCTCGTTTGAAGTCCGCCTGTGCAACCCGTTCAGAAGACTGCGCACGCAGCAGCGCCGACTGTGCTTCCCCAACAGCCAGGCTGTCCATGACTGCCAGCGCCTGACCAGCCCGTACCTGGTCACCCAAATTGGCAGAGACGCTCACGATGCGGCCTTCTACCCGAGGTGCAATTTTCGCAATACGGTCCTGGTTGGGACGAATGGTGGCCGTGACATTGACCACATCATCAAACGTTCGGGGAGCGGCCTCTTCGATCTTGATGCCTGCCCGCTCCTGTTCTTCTGGCGTGAGTTTCAGGCCCTTTTCTTCTTTGGCCGCCTCACCTTTGGCTTCCTGAGTGGCAGGCTCGGTCCCTTTGGCAGACTTGTCGCCGCATCCCCCCAAAACGAGCAGGATGGCCAGCAATACAGACGCGCCAGTCAGGCGGCGCAAGCTGGAAGTATGGGTAAATTTAGAGGTGTTCATGGTCGATCTCATTCTTTGGGCCAACCCGCTTCGAGCTCCAGGGCTGCGCGGGTAGTGTGGTATTCGGAAAGTGCTTCGATCAGGTCCCGGCGAGCGTCCAGCGCCTGACGGTTGACGACGATCAGCTCCAGCAGGCCGATCTGCCCGGCCTGGCGGGACTTGACCGAAAGGCTGAGGTTTTCAGTTAACGCTGGCAGCACAACGTCCTGCAGGCGGCGCACGCGTTGCTCCTGACTGGAAAGTCGTGACCACAGGGCGATCACGTTGGCTCTCACGTTCCGCTGAGCAGCCTCCCGCTCTATCTGTGCCTGGGTGGCTTCGCTGGAAGCCTGACCAATGCCGGTCGCATTGCGTTTGAACAGCGGCAGCGGCACAGAGACTGAAATGGTGGTGAGCCGCTCGCGGGCAGCACTGGAGCCCTCCCGCCCCACGTTCAAACCGACTGTCACATCGGGATAAACACTGGCACGCTCCAGCCGATACCGGGCGTTGGCGCTTTTTTCGCGTGCCGTCAGAGCAAGTAAACGAGGCTGGGTATCCAGACTGTTCAGCAAGTCGTTCAGTACAAAGCCCAAGGCTTGTGGACTCAACTCCCCTTGTGCCTGCGGTAGGGAGGGGCCTACAAGCTGCAGGCGGGAAGCCAGTTCGTTGCGCTCTTCATGCAGCTGTTCTTGTGCCTGCGCCAGTTGGTTGCGTGCGCGCTCCGCTTCCACCATCGCGACGTTGGCATCAAGCTTGGTGTCTTCACCAGCCTTGCGGCGCTTTTGGACGGCAAGGGCGGCATCGTCAAACAGCTTGAGCGCCTGTGTTTCGAGGTCCACGCGCTGCTGCAATGCCAGTACACGGTAAAAGCGTGCGGAAATATCACTGCGAATTTGCCGTTGGGTATCGACGATTTCATACCGGAGGGCATCCAGGGCCGACGCAGCCGTCTCTCGCCGAAAGCCGCCTTGGCCACCTGTTTCAAAAGCCTGGGACAGACCGCCGTTCCACTCGTTTCGGCGCTCCGCGCTCATACCTGCCTGCGGCACGGTGCGCCGGGTCTTGTCTACCGATATCTGCGGGTTGTTGAATAGCAGGGACCTGGCGTCGGTATTGAAGCCCTCTGCGGCAGAGAGCTGCGCTTGCTTGGCGCGTAAAGCCGGGTTGGCCAGTGCGGCCCTGGCCTGCGCTTCAGGCAGGGTGATCCGCGCCAGTTCCGTCGTTGGCGTGACTGCAGCGCTGACGGTTGGGGTGACCTGGCCAAAGCCGGGAGCAGAGATAAAAAACAGTGTGCAGGCAAGCGCCAGCATGTTCGGTCGCATCGAATTCTCCTAGTTGCGAAAACCAAGGGGGAGAATCCGGCGGAAAGCTTGCTACCGAAGGGTAGCTAAAAATTGGGGAGCGTTCTCGCCGGATTTAGACGGCGAGACTCCAGTTGGGACGTTCGATCACATCCGGCACCCTGAACCGCATTGGGCGCATCTCGGTCGACACGTCCATCGACGGCATGGCAATGGACAGGTTTAACAGGCTGCTCGGAGGTGGCTGGGCGCACCCGCTGTGGCAATAGCCGCAGTCCGGATCGCAGCCGCCCGCAAAAGAGACCGAAGAATCAGTGTTTGCGCCAGAGGCTTTGTGCACATGCGCGTGATGCCCAAAATGGCTGACCTGGTCACCTTTTTCGTGGGTGCAATAACCCGCCGCTGCCCCCCAGGCAAACTGGAAAGGCAGAAAAACTATAAAAAAGATGATGAGATAACGACGCACGGATAAAGTGTATCAGCGCCCTGCGACCAGGGAATTAACGCGGTTGAGCCTGAGCGCCGGCAGTTCGCTGATGAATAAATGTTCGATCATTGGCGCACCGTATTTTTCTGGAGTCTCAGGTTATATCCAATGCTCACCAAGATAACGAGCAGGATCAAAACCTGGGCGCCTAGGGTTTGAAGCGACGGGTAGACGCCCAGGGCGTCGATGCGAGGAATCAGGACTGGTGTGTTTTCCAGAAGCCCAACTTTCTGCAAGGCTGCAACACCTTTGCCCATGAGTACGACAGCGAGTACGCCAACGAGTGCCGAGCTGTAAACAAAGAACTGACTGATGGGCAGCTTTGCAGACGATCGCAACAAAAGCCATGCAACACCGCCCAGAATCACCAAGCCAGATCCCAGGCCTGCGAGCAGGTAGATGCCGTTGTCCTGTGTCCAGAGGGCGGCGTAAAACAGGACTGTTTCGAAAACCTCACGATAGACAGTGATGAAGGAAAGCAGAAACAGCATCATGGCGGACTTGCGGTTCAGGGCCGACGACAGCTTTTGTTTGACGTAAGCCTGCCAGCGCCCGGCCATGCTCTTCTGGTGCATCCAGACGCCGACCGCCAGCAAGACGACGGAAGCGAAGATAGCTGAAAAACCTTCTGTCATTTCCCTGCTGGCGCCACTCAGTTCCACCAGATAGGTCGCGATACCCCAGGTCAGGCCGCCAGCCGCCAGGGCCGAGATCCAGCCCGCATGCACGTACGGAAGCACATCGGCTCTGTCTGCCTTTTTCAGAAAAGCCAGTATCGCCACCACCACCAGCAGGGCTTCCAGGCCCTCACGTAGCAGGATGGTCAAGGCGCCGAGATATGTGGACAACGGATCGTTTGCTGCTCCCAAGGCTGACTGACCGTCTGTTAGCAAAACCTGCAAGCGTTTCTCAATCGCCCGAGCCTGAGTTACCTGTCCTGCCGAAACGGCGTTGCGAAACGCGCCCATGTTTTTTTCGATGTCTTCAAACAGTGGACGATTTTTGGCAGCCAATGCAGGCTCGACTGGTTCGAACCCATCCAGGTAAGCAGACAGGGCCAGACGAAGCGCGGCCGGCGTATCGCCCTTGTCCATCGCGATAAGGCTGGCTTTCAGTTTGTCCTTGGCGATCACAAGACTCTCTGCGCTCTGTGCGCTCAGACTATCGGGTGTACTTCTTAGATAGGCTGTCATCTGTCTCGCGTTATCCGCACCTACCGTCTTGGCCAACGCCACTTCCGAGCTTTCGCTCAATTTGGACAACGTCGGAATGGCGGCACGAAGCTCTGGACGAGAACTCCAAAGCCGCGCCCCTTCCTGGCGGTCACGGTCTGCATAAGAAAGCGTCGAAGCAAAATAGGCAATATTCCAGCGCTCGTCGTCCGACAGTTCTGTGAAACTCCGCATGGACGTCCCCTTGACCCCTTGCGTGATGATTTGCTGCAGAGCAAAAACACTGCGCTCTCTGGCACGGTCATGATCGGATAACGCAATAGGGGGTGGGCTCAGCTTTGAAGCCAGGGGGCCATCAGCGTGGCCCGAGACGCCATGACAGGCTGCGCATTGGTTTTGATAAAGTTGCGCGCCTTGCTGAAGATCGGGCAGTTTGGCTGGTGACATCGGCACCGGATAGGACAACAGCAAACTGCTGGACAGGCTGTGCGCGAGATCGCTGACAGTTGGAGACGCTGCTTTGGAGGCAATGCTGGCTTTCAGGGTTGCCGCGTTTTTCAACAGTTCCGGTTTGGCGGGGACTGCCGGCAATTCGGCCAGTTGCGTTTCGGCCGCCTGCGCGAACTCCTGCATTTCCTTGTATTCACTTTCACTGACCGCCTTGCCGTCCTTCACGGCTTTCCCATAATCGACGGCAATGTAATCCAGCAACTGCCAAATCTGTTTGGCCTGATTCTGGACAGCAAGGTCCTGCGCTTGCGCCGATGCCCCTGCCAAAAAGCAGGCTGCGAAGGTCAAGCATGCCCAGAATGCTTTTGAAAGAGACTGTGGATACATGGCCGTTTTCACAAGGAAAGAGTGATGGTGTTGGGATTGGCTAGAAGCCGATCAGGTATGTCGCAGGCGCAGTTGCCAGGTCAACCGCACTAACCGGGACCAGAGCCGACTGAGGCCTGCTTTTTTATCCGAAGCAGGCGAAGACCATTTCCCACGACCAGCAAACTCGCGCCCATGTCTGCGAACACCGCCATCCACATCGTCGCAGTGCCAAATACGGCCATGACCAGGAACACGGACTTGATGCCGAGGGCAAGGGTAATGTTCTGCCAGAGAATTGAATGGGTACGCTTGGACAGATGCACCGTTTCAGCCACGCGCTCCAGGTTGTCGTTCATGATGACGACATCAGCAGCTTCCATCGCAGTATCGGTACCCGCGCCACCCATGGCGAATCCCACGTCTGACTGAGCAAGTGCGGGTGCATCGTTAATGCCGTCTCCCGTCATGCCCGTCGCACCGTAGCGTTTTTGCATGTCCTTGATGGCTTCCAGCTTGGCCTCAGGCAAAAGGTCACCCCGCGCGTCGTCGATTCCTGCCTCGCTGGCGATTGCCTTGGCCGTTGCGCTGTTGTCACCGGTCAGCATGACTGTCGTAACCCCCAGAGCCTTGAGATCAGCAATTGCTTTGCGGGAAGTTTCCTTGATGGTGTCCGCTACCGCGAACAGAGCCAACACCTCCTTGCCGTTGGCCAGCAAAGTCACCGTGCGGCCCTGTTTTTCGTGGGTTGCCAGCTCTGCCTTCAACTCGGGTGATGACAGGCCGTTTTCCTCCATCAGCCGGTGGTTACCCATCAGCAGTGTTTGACCATCAACAGTTCCCTGCACACCTCGGCCAGGAATGGCTTTGAAGTCCTGGACGTCGCTGACCTGCTGTTCCAGACTCGTCGCGATAGCTTTGGAAACCGGATGGTCAGACCGGGCGGCCAGGCTGGCGGCGGCGCGTTTTGAGGTGGCTTCATCCGCATTTCCCCATATCCGCGAGTCCACCAGCTTGGGTTTTCCTTCGGTGATGGTTCCCGTTTTATCCAGCGCGATGGCTTTCAAAAGCCGGGCGTCTTCAAGATAGGTGCCACCCTTGATCAGGATGCCACGGCGGGCGGCCGCCGACAGGCCGCTCACCACCGTTACGGGGGTAGAAATGACCAGAGCGCAAGGACAGGCGATCACCAGCAACACCAGCGCCTTGTAAAGCGCCTCTTGCCAGGTCAGGCTCAAAAGAAATGGGGTAAGTACTGCGACCGCGACTGCAATGGCGAAAACGGCAGGCGTGTAGATGGCGGCAAATCTATCCACGAATCGCTGCGTCGGTGCGCGCGTGCCCTGCGCTTGTTCCACGGCGTGAATGATCCTGGCGAGCGTGGTGTTGTTCGCCGCAGCGGTGACGCGAATTTCCAGCTCACCTGTTTCATTGATCGTTCCAGCAAACACCTGGTCGCCCGGAGCCTTGTCGACAGGAATGCTTTCACCCGTAATCGGTGCCTGGTTGATGGCGCCATTGCCCTTGATCACCACCCCGTCGAGTGGCACCCGTTCACCGGGCTTGATGCGAACTGTCGACTCCAGCGGCACTGCAGTGACAGGGGTCATGACCCATGAGCCATCCGTCGAGAGCATGAGCGCCTCTTCTGGCGCCATCTCAAGCAGGCCCTTGATGGAGTTTCGGGCGCGGTCGACAGCCTTGGCCTCAATCAGTTCAGCGATGGCGTACAAAGCCATCACCATGGCCGCTTCAGGCCATTGCCCGATCAAAAACGCGCCCGTGACCGCGACAGCCATCAAGGCGTTGATGTTGAGCTTGCCGTGGATCAGCGCACCCATGCCTTTTTTGTAGGTGTCGATGCCGGCCAGCCAGATCGCGATGGCCGCGATGGCCATGCCGCCAATCTTCCATCCCATGCCCTCCGGAGCGAAATAAGAAATGGACTCTGCGCCGATGGCGAGCACCAGCGCAGCGACAAGTCGGTAAACACCTCCGCCGAAACCACTTTCGTGCTCGTGTTCATTGTCTCCATCGGTTTCGACATCTGTCGCGGGTTTACCGGCTGACTGGACGGGGATAGGATCAAAACCTGCCTTGCGGATGGCGTCCAGGGCCAACGGGAGTGCGCCATCCGACGCATCGATCTTCAAAGTTCTTGCGCCAAGCTGGAACCCCAGGGAACGAATGCCAGAGATAGGCTCCAGAGCGCGCCGTATCTCGGACTCTTCAGAACTGCAGTCCATCGTGGCGATTCGAAACAGGTTGCCATCTGAAACAGGTGGGGTGGCAACCGTGACAACCGCTGGGGTTGGGGTGCAGCATGCCTTGGACCCGCAGGAATCCGCAGATTGGGAAAGCGTATTTTCTGGTTTCATGGCTTAATTAGAAACCTTGTAGCGACCTTAAGGTCAAGTCGGTACTGCTGTTGCCCCTTCAAATACACCAGGTTTCGTCGAAAACGGCGTATTTCCCCAAGGAGTCCATATGAAAATTGGTGAACTTGCCCAGGCCGCTGGGACGCAAAGCGAGACCATTCGCTATTACGAGCGCGCTGGTCTTTTGCCAGAGGCGGACCGAACAGAGGCCAATTACCGGGTCTACCATCCCAGTCATATTCAGCGCTTGGCGTTTATTCGTCATTGCCGCTCACTGGACATGACGCTCGATGAAATCCGGACGCTTCTCCAGTTCAAGGATGCGCCAGAAGAAAACTGTGAGCAGGTCAACGCACTACTGGATGAGCACATCGGGCACGTGGCCACCCGCATCAATGAACTCAAGATCCTGCAAAAAGATTTGAAAGCTTTGCGGGAGCAGTGCACAAGTGATCGCATCGCCTCGGAGTGCGGAATCCTGAACCGTCTCGAAGAGGTTGCCAGACATCCTCAGGAGCAGGGGATTGATCGAAATCACCTGGTTCACGTTCACGGCGTCCACCAGAGAATGACCGGCACCAAAACGAGAAATTCAACCCCAACAAAGTAGCATCGATATCAAGCTCGCTATTGTGGCCTTGACGAACATTCCACTATTTGAGTTCGGAAATCTCATCGGTCACCACGCTCAGAACTTTGTTGACGGCTGCTTCATCGGAAGTGCGCAAGTAGGCGAGTGTCAACAAGGTCAGGGGATGAACACCCAATACCTGAGCCAGGTCGTCGATCTTGCTCAGCGTCGGAGACTTCATGCTTCTCTCCAGGGTGCTGACATAGGTTCGACTGGAAGCCAGGCTGAAATCTTCCTGACTCAAACCCTTGGATTTGCGAATTGATTTGAGCGCTCTGGCAAAGTTGTTGGTCGACTTGGAGGCATTGGACATCCCCTCCGATTAATCAGCAATGACTCTTATAGGACTACAATCCATAGTGTTCATTTATTGCATCCATGTTCATTACTCGCGACGCTTATCAATCCCCAGTTGCAGCCCTTTTTTTGGGGAATGGAGAAGCCGGATGGTTAGCTGCCGAACTGGCGCTTCAACAAACATGGTTCCTGGTACACCTCGAAGAGTCAGACCCTGTCAATGATCCTGATTTTTATTGCAACCGTACCGTGCTGCTGTTTGATTTTCAAAGTGTCGAGCAGTTAATCCTGTTGGGTCAGGGCGGCAATGTGCGACTGAAGTCGGTCCATATCGTCACACCTGGACATGTCAACGGCAGCGATAGTTGGAAAATGGATCAGCTGCGTGCGGTCTGGCAAGGCAGGGAACCAGTCGATGAGTATGAAATTCCCATGGATATTTTCGAAACCGTTTGCGGCAAGAAATATCCGGCCTCTTTCTCGGTTTTGTCCAAAGACGAATTGGCTGCCGAGACGCTCAAGTTTGAGTTTTCACACTAACTAGCCGCTTTTGATGGTTGACGATCCAACCCACTCAGGCATGCCTTCGGATTTCGCTCTGGGGCACATATTCTCCCCTCGACCACCAATACCTTCAAGTGCTCAGACGGAAAGAAATGAAGCTGCAACAGACATAGGTTTCTGCAACGCCCTGCAGGATCCGGTTCTTGCACCCATGCTTTCTCCTTTGCGTTATATCAGCCTTCTTGGTATGGATGTTGAAACGCTTGCCCGAGATGCAAGGGTCTCCGTTCGCGAGCTAACCCATACGCCGAGTAGTGTCGTGATCCAAAGCCATTTGAGAAACAACCTTCGAGTCATCAAAGCCGCCTATGACGCATCGGGCGGTGACCTGGCGAAATCCCTGCGTTGGTTTCGAGCAGAGCCACTTCAGGCGTTCAGTCAAAAGACGGCGGAGCAAGCTGTCTCAAATGGCCAGGCGGATGAGGTTGTTCGCCTGATTGACTCTCTATACGCTGGCGCTGCAGGCTAGGTGCCGATGGACCTGAAATGAGCTTCGTGTCACGCCCCGGCACAAATGTCGACAGCGATGAACTACTGCTGGTGATGGCCAGTTCCGCCGAACTTATGGAGGCAGGACTCGACATGCAGTTGATGGACGCGGTACTTCTTCCAACCTCAGTGGCTGGTGAAGCAAACGTCAACAACGATTCGGCGCCCAGAATCATGATTGGGCGGCTCAGGGCTGCGAAATTAGAAACCGAAGATGATATGAGATCGCAGCTTTTTTACCTAAGACAGGCATTACATGCCATCCGTCAAATGTCCCAGGAGGAGATGGCAGTGCTCCTCCAGAATTTGTGGCCGCCGGTTGACAACCAAGAGCAGTAGCCTAGGCAGCTTGACGCTGGTACCTAGGTGGCACCCACGGCGGACCTTTGCCGAAGTCGCAACAACGAGCTAGCGATAGGATTTTGTGAGTTTGCCATCCGGCGTCAAAATCCCAGCTGCCTTCATAAGCTCTGCAGCTGCCGAACCTGACATTTTCGGAAAAACGAATTTGGGGTTGCCACCTGAAATGGCTGATTGCACCGCACGACTCGCAATGACGTCCTTCAGTGTCTCGATGCGTTTTGTGTTGGATGTGAGGCGCTTTTTAGTAGCGGTCTTTGCAACAGAATTTTTCGCCATGCGATGAGTGTGCCAGACGCTGCTCTTGGAGGCTAGCCAAAACCATGTCATCTACGACAGCTGCACGGATATGCTTTGTTACTCCAGCAGCTGCCTGTTAATCTTGCCAGTAGTAGAACTTGAGTTCAACACCACCGAAATTTTCGATATCTATGTCGCGATGAAGTTGAGCTTGTTGTCCGCACCGACTAGCTTAGCCACTGCGCGGTAAACCGAGCAAGATCGATATGCTTGGAACTGACTGACTCCATTTCGGCACCGGTATTAGGGCTGCCATTCGGCTCTCGCAAAACTAGAGCCCTGTGAATGCTGCGGTCAACGCCCAGCATGTATGGGAAATAATCGTCCACAAAAGCAGCCGGCTTGAGTTGGTTAAGAATGTCCGCCTTTGGACTTCGCTTTCCCATTACGTTTGATGTGGCAAAGACCTTTTCTATGGGGAAGTCATGGTCGCGCAGGTTTTTTAGCCTAGCACCCGTCAAATCTTCTCGCAGAGCAGTCACGCAAATGAGGTCATAGCCGTGATCGTGCAGGCGGTGGCAGGCTTCGACAGCAGATTCCATGGGTGGGATGGTGCTCCAGAATTCGACATCAAAGGTCGCACGAAATTTCTCTAGTCGCTTGCCCTCAAGTCTCTCGACATCCCAGCGATCTATAGCCCAATAGGCGTTGGGGTCTCGTTCAGGGGGGTACACGCCCATCGCCTTTTCCCAGGCCTTCGCATAAGCCCGGTTGTAGTCCAGCAAAACACCGTCGGCATCCAGCGCAATAAATGATCTCTGAGGCATTTATCAACTTCCCGTCGGACTGAAGGTTCTGGGGAAATAAACTGTTCTGGGCATGCTTTTGTGAAAGTCGGCTGAGTTAATGGTCGTGTGCCATCAAATATAGCGGCGTTGTCTAGGTTTACCTCACTGCCGCATGCGCAATAGTGTGAGTATCTGCGTGAATACCGCCACACATTCGCACGTTAATTCCACCACCTATTTGCATTCCAAATCCACCACTCAGTGGCATCGCAAATCGGCCAGTTGCAGACCTTCGCTCTGCCGTTCCAAACGGCCTGCTCAAGTCTTGATTCCAGAAATCTCGTTACGCCTGGCCTCGATAGGTTTCGCATGCCGCCGACAATTTGGTGGCTGCATACTTATACAGTATTACTGGCTAGGTGATGACTGTTTCGAAACACGCGACCGGAGTTCGCCAAATGTCTGATTTGAAAAATCTCTTTGACCGATGGGAACGGGTTTGGCATGAAGGTCAGTACCACCTGATTCCTGGCTGCATGGCGGCGTCATACATTCGCCATGATGAGTTGGGGGACCGGGCGGTGACGCCCGAGGCCTACGCGACAGAAATTGCCAACGCACACCGAGCGCGACCGAACACCCGCTTCGTCGTCTACGAGCATATGTTGGCAAACGACCGCGCGTGGTACCACTTCACGCTTCAGTGGACGGATGCCAAGACTGGCGAAACTCGCACGCGTGCCGGGATGCAGCTCTATCGCATCGAGGCTGGAAAGCTCGCGGAGACTTGGCTAACACTGTTGCCGCTTGGCACAGCTTGGCCCGATGCGGTCGCGCAGAAAACCTGGACGAGTACACCACCAAGCCAAAACGCCCCCTGAAAGGCTACAAGCAGGCAGAGTTCGGCTACACCTCCGCAATCTGCGGAGACGACATTCGAAATCCATTGAAATTTCCATGAGCATCAGCAACAACTTGAAGGCCTGGGCCAAGCGAATCAAACGTGACGGCGTGACACTTTGGTTTGCAGGCAAAAGTCCCAAAACGCCCTGGTACGCAAAGGCCTTGGGGGTGTTTGTGGTGGCCTATGCGCTGAGTCCCATTGACCTGATTCCTGACTTCATCCCCGTGCTGGGCTATGTCGATGATGTTCTGCTGCTTCGCGGCCTCATCTGGTTAGCCATCAGGCTCTTGCCGCCTGAAGTCCTCGCGGAATGTCGCGCTCAAGCAGACGAGTGGATGGAAACGAAGGGCGCGAAGCCAAGCAGCCGGGCCGGCGCGGTCCTCATAGTGGTATTGTGGCTGGCCATAGGCGCGGCTACATGGTTTTGGCTGAAGTCGGATCCATAGGTCGTTAGAGTTTGACGCTCATGGTGACCCGTCATGGTGGCCCGTCATGGTAGGTATGCATGCCTATCTCTCGTCTCCGACCTTTCGCATCACCTGTCCAACACCGCATAGGCCGAGGTGTTCAGGCATTCTTGGCGCTGAAACAAATGTCCGCTTTCGAGGAAGTCAAATGTCTGGAGTGAACCCCTTGACGACTGTCTGATTGCTACAGTGCAATTCCGCTTCGCAGCGCTTGCTGTCATTGATCACCGACAGCTTTCGGGAAGTTCAATTTCAAAGTTTTTTTGACCAGACAGCGGGAATGCATAGAGACTCGCATCGTTCCCTGCGCGGTTGTTCGGCAGAACCTTTTTCGACAATGACGCTGTATTGATGATCAGAAAGTCAACCGCAACACCCACTTTGCTTGCCACCGCTTTCCTGAATTGGCGGGCAACGGTTTGTTCCGTACGAGCAGTACACACAACAGTCACCCGGCAGCGGTTTGAGCACTGCGTGGCATTCAGTGCATTCGTAAAACCATTGGCAGGCATCGGTGGGCATAGTTTCAATGTGGGAAAAGCCACACTCAGGGCAAGTCAGCGTGGACTTCAGCGTAACGGTAGTCAATTGGCGGCTCCCACGACCGTGGATGGATAGCCTGCGTTCTTGGTGGATTCAGTCAGCGCGGCCGCATTGGTTCTGGCATCGTCAAATCTGACGATGGCCTGCCGTTTGTCAAAGTTCACATTTGCCTGGATGACGCCGGGGACTTGCGACAAAGCCTTTTTCACGGTGACGGGGCATACCGGGCAGTCCATAGAGGGGATCGCCAAGGTAACCGTCTTGGGTGCGGCGGTGGCGTCCAAGGAAGAACACACTAGGATGATGGTGACGCAGGTAGTAAAAATCAGATTTTTCATGGGGAAGTCCTTCAATAAAACCAGGGCGCAATCAGCGGGAAGACCAGCACCATGAGTATGAGCGCACAGACCGCGGCAAACAGCATTTGGTAAGCGCGCCTGACCCTTGGCTGGGCGCACACTTCATTTGGTGCACACCGGGCGACGGGACGCCATATGCGCTTGCCAGCAAAGAACAACGCCACCAATGCCGCGCCGATAAATATCGGCTGATAGGGCTCCAGAACGGTGAGCTTGCTGATCCATGCGCCCGAAAACCCCAAAGTGATCAAGACAAGTGGGCCCAAGCAACAAGTGGACGCCAGCAGGGCTGCAAGTCCCCCGGCCAGTAGTGTGCGCAGGCCGGTTTTGTCGCTAATTTTTTCGGTTTGAGTGGCATTCATGACGTAAGCTTATTCCCGTACCCAAGTACGGAGTCAAGCACTATGAACACTTCTTTTGAAAGCCTGACCATTGGAACGCTTGCCATCAAGGCGCAGGTCAATGTCGAAACTATCCGTTTTTACCAGCGCAAAGGGCTGATTCAGGAGCCCGGTCGACCACAGGGCAGCGTGCGCCGCTATGGGACGGCTGATCTGGGGCGGGTGCGTTTCATCAAGTCGGCACAGCGACTGGGCTTTAGTCTGGACGAGATTGCGCAGCTGCTCAAGTTGGAGGATGGTGCGCATTGCGATGAAGCGCGCGAGCAGGCGCAGCACAAATTGATTGATGTTCGCGCAAAACTGGCTGACCTTCAGCGCATTGAAACTGCACTTGCCAGCCTGGTTGAACGTTGTTGTGCAGCGCGGGGAAGCATCCACTGTCCGCTGATCGCGACATTACAAGGCATCAACTGATGCATAAATGGGTAACAACATTCAACTAAGACTGAGTCGTAGTGATTGCGAATTCGCCCTCGGTATCGGCTAACAAGCAGGTAGTTTGGATTGTTGTACACCCGCTTTGCGTCTTTTCGAACCTTCGGCGACTTACTCTTGACCTGGATCGGAGATTGCCTACCTTCTATGCGCTCCAGAT
Organism: Pseudomonadota bacterium; assembly: GCA_040390295.1. Taxonomy (GTDB): domain Bacteria; phylum Pseudomonadota; class Gammaproteobacteria; order Burkholderiales; family Burkholderiaceae_C; genus Polaromonas. The sequence goes on along the minus strand of JAZJYR010000002.1, from coordinate 2,692 downwards.
TCTGGATGGACATTACCAGCAAGACTTCAAGGAATACTTCGAAATTCCAGTAATCAACACTGATTGGCAGCAATGGCGGATTTGGAATGCGAAGCGGTGGTGGATTTGAGGTGCGATTGCCTTGTGATTTTGCTATTCGAATCCCTGGTGGAATTGGTGCGAATACTCAGCGTCACAATTCCGGCCTGACCAACCATCTGCTCCGAATTTCGCCGATCACCGCTTTGCAACCTTCTGGCTTGCCCATCGCAGGTTCGGCAGCGCTGCTCCTAGCCAGTTGCCATCACCACAAATACGCACAAACTAAACTGAGCTAAATCAACAATTTAGATATTGCGACTCCGAAATTATTCATGCCAATGTAGGAACCTTGGCTAATTTATCCATTCCTGATAGTTATCCTTATTGGATAATTGGCGATAAAAGAGGACCTACCTCAAGCAAGCACCTCTACGAATGGTGCCAAAGCCCTATCCTCACGGTACGCAGAATCGCAAAACTCACTAGAGTTACAGCTTAAGTCTGGTAGTTTTCCATCCCACTGCGGTTTTACCCAGGCAGGAATAGTCATCTGCTGTCCGCAGTTTTAACGGGAAATGCGGACTTGCAGGAGTTCCTTCACTCGCGCACCGTCGATTCTTCTCGCAGCAAGAAGCTCGCTCACAACGTTCTGCATCCCCGAAAAGTACAGCTGGAAGATCGGGGCAACGGCTTGTGTCGCATGACGCACAAACTCCTCATCCTCCTCTTTCGTGAAGTCATTGTCCTCAGTAACTGTGCGCCCTGCGAAATCCTGGCGGTCGCGCCAAGCATTGCCAAGTACAGCAGCACTGATTTCCTGTAGGTCAACCCAGTCAACGTAACCGGCTTGCACCAAGTAGAACTCAGCGGCGTACCCACCGCACGCCACGCTCCGCTCCATATCCGGCATGACGTCGCAGCAGTGCGCAACCGCAGAGCCTCTTGAATCTACTTCAAGAAATTCGATGCCATCCAGGTCGCCTCCCAGATGCAAACAAACAGTGGCATGACCGACCTCATGCCAAGCCTTGAACTCATCACTATTGATACTAATCTTCATACGAATCGCTTTGTGGTGGTTCAGCGCATCGCCTTCCAAGCGAAAGGTCTGCTTTGGCTCGACTGCTACGGCAAAATTGAAACTTTAGCGGTAGTTGCCGTTTTCCAAAACGGACACTTGATGGTCGACACCGGCAAGGAGGTCGGCGTGTACCGGAATAGTGGTCAATGATCTCCAGCATTTGCATCGTTGCCAAGAATTTTTCGAATGGCGGTAGCAAAACCGGGATCGAAAACAAAGCGTCCATTAGAAGCCCGAACTTCTCCGCTCTCACCAATATGCCAATTCTGGGATTGAATGAACTCCGGTGAAATCGCCTGCAGCAAAGCGCCTCTTTCTGATTCGGTAAGCTGAGCTGGGCGCTCGATAGTTGATGGTTTGGATCCTTTCACGGGAAATGTCCCAAGAGGTCGCAGGTCCAGCGTTATGTTGGCCTGGGACTTCAGGGTATCCAGTTGCACCTTCAACTTGTCGCGCTGCGTAAGTGCAAGCTGAACCAATGTTCGAATCGCTGGATCTTCAATCTTTAATACAAAATCGTACTTTTCCCGAAGAGGAATATCTTTTTTATGCTTTGCAGGTGTGGGACCTGTATATCTCTCCCACGAGGCCACGAGCACCACGTAGTCCGACGACTGCTTGTTGTACATAGTCTTGGCCTTGAACAGGCCTGCCTTCTCTGCCAGCCTTGCGACATGCGCAATACTGAAATCCCGCAGGCCAGGGCGCCTCTGCCCGTACTCAGCGGCACACAGCTCGTGAAGCCTCTTCAATTTTTCGACTTTGTCACTTCGAAAGCCCTTCTCGAGCAAGGCACTCAGGACATCATCAGGATGCGCTACATTTTCTGACATCACTGATTTCCTACTCTGGGACTGTGTGTGACGAATCGGGGGTCACTGTTTTGTTGAACTTGGGCCGGGGGGAGTAATTGGGATAGGTCAATTTGGAGTAACTGTTCCAAACTCTGATGCCCATCCATCAGATCTACAACCGTCCGCAGCGCCAAAATTGGATTGCCCGGGTTTGCCTGGCGCGCAAGAGCCTGCATGAAGGCATTCCCAAATATCAAAGACTCCTCCTGACCCAAACGCGAAAAGTAGGCAGGATGACCTTCTCGTTCCAAGGCCCTGTCGAGAAGCTGTGCGCGTTCAAATATGGCCACACCAGGATCAAGGTCTGGATAGAATTCGACGTCTTCGCAAATGCCCGAAAGCTGAAGGAGTTCGGAGTTCGTTTCTTCCAGTACTGTATTCATCGTCAAAAGATCTGCCTGTAACGCCAAGGCCAGAGTACCTTCAGGTTGCGCCGGTAACGCTTTGATGCGCTCGATCATTCTATGAAGCGCTGCGATGTCTGAAGCTAGATCGCCAACGCGCACCATAGCCTGCTCATAGATTCGCGTCGCAGTTTTCAGCTCTCGGAGCTTTTCAAATGGCAAATCAGAAGCTTCAGCACGCGCTTTTTCGACCTTCAGATTCTGCAGTGATCGGTCTGCCTCAATGGCTTTCCCCTCGTGAACATGCAGGTGATAAAAACGGTTGTTCAGTGTTGCTTTAATCTTACTGTGTCATAAATGTTACGATGTGATCCTCTCGACTTCGTGCCGGA
>JAZJYR010000001.1:0-5901 GCA_040390295.1 Pseudomonadota bacterium | reverse complement strand
CGTTTGGCCCCGGAAGAATACTGACCGTCAAGAACGGTAGTGGTCGGACTATTACCGCTGATCACGCAGGGCGTTGATTTCAGCAGCGATCTTGTTTTTACGCTCGGTCAGCTTGGCGATGTTTGCCGTTAGTTTTGCAATGGCCTTGGCTGTCTTGGACACGGGTGCTTTTTTGGCGGGTGTTTTCGCAGCGGGTTTTGGTGCCTTCGCGGGAGCCGTTACCTTCTTTGTTGTCGTTGCAGCCTTGGGAGCCACTTTCTTCGCAGTTGCTATTTGTGTTCCTATTTTGTTATCTGGACAAACGTTTTTGCCAGGCAAGTATTGTCCTCAATATTTTGATGCTCTGGAATTTACGTGTCGTCTGTAGACGCCGACATGGATTCAATCCAGCGGGCAGATAGTCTTTGCATTGGCCGATGGGAAGATTCAACTGTTCAAGCCCAGGCGGTTCGTGGCGACGGGTCTGCTTTCGCAAACGCATGAGGATTCGGGCTGTTTGACGCGGCAATTCCCGGAAATGAACTCCGCGATGTGGACGACGGGATGATAGGCCTTGACAAGGGATGCCTTTCTGGATATCTTAAAGATATCCAAACCAAGGAGATCCCATCATGAGCACCCGTGCCGCTGCCGACCAGATCGCCTTCCGCTACCGTACCGTCGACAGCGCCACGGGCGTGACGCGCGAAACCGCAAAACGCGTGGCGGAACGACTGGGCGTCGATGAGACCCAGGCTATCCACATTGCACTGCACACAATGGCCGTTAAGCTGCTGCCGCAGTACGAGGCGGATGAGGGGCCGCTGACTGCCACCCAAGTTCGCCAGATCAAGAAGCGTGTCCCGCAGGGCAAGAAGCGTTCTATACGCTCCAGCCTGTTTGAGGCCGAGTTGGCATGATGCCTCAGTGGTGGGACGAACCTACTGCTGGCGAAATTGTTTGGTGCCACTTTCCCGACGATGTCAACCCGCGCCCGAAACCACGGCCAGCGCTGATTCTGACGGTATTTGATGACGATGCGCCGCAGTTTCACGTTCGAGTTGCCTACGGTACCAGCCAACGCACGACCACCCTGCACCGAGGCGAATTCGCCGTCCTGCGTGACCGCAATCTGGCGGCTTATGAGGCAGCGGGTCTCAGCTTTGACACCAAGTTCGATTTAAAGCAAGCGCTCGATCTGCCGTACACGACAGAGTGGTTCTCGGTACCGCCTGCGGCACCACATGGCCAGACGCCCAAGCTTGGCACCCTGCATCCTTCGCTTGTGCGCGCTGTGCAAGCCGCATTTCAGGCTGCCAACGGGTGAGCCAGGGGGCTGGCGGTCGGCAGTGGTTGATCACTGTCGAAAGTTTTGAAGCTCGTTCTCTGGGCCTGCCCAATTTGCGGGCAGACCAGTCGTACCATTGCCAGACGCGGGTTGTCGGCTTGCCGTGACCTGCTTGTCCACAGTCTCTGTGGATAAATAGGCAAAAAAAAGACCCCCATCGCCTTTCAGCCATGGGGGTCCACTCAATCAAGCTGCCTGTCGCACCTCTTCGGCATCGACCTTCGCGCTCCCTGCCTCATCCTTGTCCAGGTCGAGCTGCTTGAGCAGCTCTCGCTGACGGGCAAGCAGAGTCACCAGACGGCCTTCGTTTTCGAAGGGGCGGGCCAGTTCCAGCCGGATGTCCTCCAGCCGCTTGCGCCGCACCTCCAATTGCACCAGAGCATCGGCATGGTGTTTTGACACCGACTCCAGCGCCGCCATCAGGCCAGCCACGAGAGCCGGTCCCGTCTGGTACGGTTCAGCGTTGTACAGGCAATGGCCTGCCAGATACAGGTTGGGCACTTCCTCGCCGCGTGCCGCCAGGATGCCCAGATCAAACCCACCAAAACGGCCAATCACCCGTTCAATCATCCGGGTGCCAGTGCGCACCTCTTCTTTCGCAGTCTTGACCAGGCCCCGCAGGACTTCCCCCACCGCATCCGGTCCTGTGACGGCCCGACCTGCCCGTTCCAGGGTGATGCCCTGCATGGTTTGCGGCTCGACCCGCGCCACGTCCTGGGCATACAGCGAAATCTTCTTTTCCAGTGCCTCAATCATCATCGGCAACCGTCCCACTTCACTTTCGTTGGCGTAGCGCTGATTGCGCCACACCGAGAACAGCGTCGAGAGTTTGGCCACTTCCGCGTCCACCCCCGCTTTTTTGATCACGAGGGGATTGCCGGAGGCCAGGGCTTTGACCTCCGCATACGACAGCGTCGCCAGTTCCACGTCCTCCAACGACCGGATGCCTTTGTCGCCCTTCATCACCTGGGCAATGAAGCGCGCCTTGGTTTCCAGTGTCTGCCAGAGGTACGCATCGAAGCTCTGCTCCGTCACATACCTGAATATCTCCACTTCCTCGCACTCATTGCCTTGGCGCAGGATGCGCCCCTCTCTTTGCTCGACGTCACAGGGACGCTAACACGCATCGAGGTGGTGCAGGGCGCACAGCCGGGTCTGGACATTGGTGCCAACTCCCATCTTCGCGGTAGATCCGAGCAGCACCCGGACCCGTCCCTCCCGCACCGCCTTGAACAGCGTGGCTTTCTGGACGTCGGTCTCAGCATCGTGCACAAAGGCAATCTCCTTGGCGGGCAGGCCCGCTTCGATCAGCCTTTGTCGCAAATCGTCATAGACGCTGAACCCTTTGTCCCCCTTGGGTGATGACAGATCACAAAACACCATCTGGGCACCACGGAACGACTCGGTCCTGCGCCAGATGTCCACCACCTCGCGCACGCAGGCGGCCACCTTGCCCTTGGCGTCAAACCTGGCAGTCGGTACCACCAGCCGGAAATCCAGCGCCGCCTTGCGGCCGTCCGTCGTGATCGCCAGCATGTTGTCGTCCTGCGGCTTCACTTGACCGCTGCGGATGGCTTCCGCCCGCAGCACCAGTGTTTCCACAAAGGCCCTGAGTGCCTTGCTGGCCGGGCAGGCCACGATGCGTGGCTTGCCACCGCGCAGAGGCGGCACCGGCAAGTTCAGCATCTCCGCCGTTCGGACGTCGGCCACTTCGCCGAACACCGCCATCAGCTCGGGCACATTGATGAAACGGGCGAAGCGCGTGTGCATCCGGTAACCGCTGCCGTCAGGCGCGATTTCCAGCGCCGTAACGCTCTCACCAAAGGTGGCGGCCCAGGCATCGAACTGCTGCAGCCCGAGTTCCACCAGCCTTTGGGGCTGCAGGTAGCGCATCATGGTGTGAATTTCCGCCATGGTGTTGGCCACTGGTGTCGCCGTTGCGAACACCACGCCACGCTGCGCATGCCCATGGATCTGCATGGTGTAGCGTGTCTTCAGGAACAGATCGAATGCTCGTTCCGAACTGGTCAGCGGAAGACCCGCGACGCGTGTCATCTTGGTGAACCGGTACAAGTTCTTATGCAAATGCGCCTCATCGACGAACAGGCAGTCAATGCCCAGCAGTTCCCAGGTGAGCAGGTCATCCTTCTTCTGGTCTGCCAGCAGCCGCTCCAGTCGCGCCGCCCAGTTCTTCTTCATCGCCTCCAACTGCTTGATGATCCGGTTGGACCGGTCATTGCTCTTCTCGGCGCGTACTGCCATCTCTAACTCATGAATGATCTCCTTGATAAATGCTTCTGTGAATTGCGGTGACATCTTGATGCGCTCAAAGCTTGAGTGCGTGATGACCACCGCGTCCCAATCGCCCGTGGCGATGCGTGACACCAGCTCGCGCCGGCGGTCGCCTTCCAGATCCTCCTTGCTGGCCATCAAGACCGAGGCATTCGGGTAGAGCCGGACAAACTCCGCCGTGTACTGCGCCAGCATGTGGTTCGGGACCACATGGCAAGGCTTCGTGATGAAACCCAGGCGACGCAGCTCCATACTGGCGATCACGCAAACCGCCGTCTTTCCCGCGCCGACCACGTGGAACAGCCCGGTGTTGCCGGACTGCACGATGCGCCAGACGGAATCCAACTGGTGCGGGTGCAGCGTGAAGCAGCGGGAGAATCCCGGCAACTTCAGGTGGGAACCATCGAACTGCCGTGGCCGGGTGGCGTTGAACAAGTCGTTGTAGATCCGGCACAACTTCTCTCGCCGTGTCGTGTCATCAAAAGCCCAGGCAGCAAAGCGGTCCTTGATCAGGCCCAGCTTCTCGCGTGCGGCCAGCGTCTCGTCGGAGTTGACGACATACCTGTCCGTCTCGGGGTCCGGGTCGCGTACCGTGGGGACCTGCACGTTGAGCGCGCATTGCACCAATTCGATGCCGTTCATGCGCGAGGTGCCGAACTCCTGGGTGACTTTCACGTTCTGGCGCGCTTCCCACTCGCCATAGCGCACTGACCAGGCACCGGCCTCGGCCGAATAGCTGACCTGGCAGTCCTTGAGCTCCAGAACTTCCTGGGCGAAAGCCTCGACGTCCACGGCCGGAATCCAGACCGCGCCAAGGCGCGGCTCGATGGATGCCGGTGGCAGGTCTTCGGGTTGCACTTGCTCCAGCGCGTCGATATTGCGCCGGTAGGCGCTGCCCGACATCACCGCCTGCTTGAGCTTGGCCTTCACGTTGCCCGACAGGTAGTCGTCGGCGGTTTTCCAATCAGTGTCGGCAGGGTCGAGAAAGACCTGTCCAGCTTCGGCAAGCGCTTGCAGCACCGCATCTTGAGGCGCGGCCAGCAGCCCGGCCATGTAGGCCGAATCGACCCGACCCCGCCATTGGATGGACGCCGCCAGCGCCTCGGTCGGTTCTCCCGCTGTCGCAGGTTCCACCACCCGTGTCAACGTGCGCCGCGTGAACAGCGCCGCTTTCCTGGCGGTGTCCGACTCTTCGTCGTAATGCTCCAGGGAGAGTAGTAGCGGGTAATCCGGATCACGCCGGAATGCCAGCGCATTGGCCCGGGTACTCAGGCAACCGTACTTCGTGATGAAACGGTCATAAGTGCCGTTGAGCAGGGCTCGTAGATGTCCCAGTCGTCCGTCGCTGTCCTCGGACAACTGGGCGTCCAGCAAGGTCCGGGCGTAGTCTCGAATCGCGCACATGCCGGTGATCCGGCCTCGCTGTGTCGCGTTGAGCTGATCATGCACATCGACCATCTCACTGCCTTCGACCCGATGAACTTGCCCCTGGTGGAATCGGTAGCTGCCAGGACGGGCACCGGATTCGGCCGGCACCACCACGCGCAACGCAACCGGTTTCCTCACCAGCGCTTGGTAGGCGTCAGAAGGGAGCAGGGCGATGCGTTCTGGCAACGCGGCTTCCAGGTCGCCGTCGAACACCGCCACCGGTACCTCTTCATAACCGTTGCTCTCCTGCCGGATCAGACCGATGCAGAACTCCGGGTGCTTGGCGTACCAGGCATTGATCTGCAGGTATTTCTGATGGCACTGCGGGTCGCGCAATGGCTCGGGCACTACATTGAGGTCCAGCCAGGTGTCATCGACCTTCTCGGCCCGCTGTCGCTTACGCAGGAACAAAATGTCGGTCTGCACGTCGGTTGATGCAATGCCCGCAAAGGCCCCTCGGGGGAGTCGGATCGAGCCCAGCAACTGGGCTTGAGCGCCGAGGTAATGGCGCACGCTCGCATCCTGCGCATCCATCGTGTAGCTGGTGGTGATCAGGCACACCAGCCCACCGGGTCGCACCAGATCCAGCGCGCGGCCAAAGAAGTAGTTGTGGATGCTGAAACGGGCGTAGGCCCGATTGCTCACGTCGGCGACCTGGTACTTGCCGAATGGCACATTGCCGATCACGAGGTCGAACCAGTTGTCGGCGAGGGCGGTCTTCTCGAAGGGGGAAATCCGCACATCCACGCCGCCCGGTGCATACAGCGCCTGCAGCATGCGTCCGGACAACTGGTCGATCTCGACCGCCGTGACGCTGCTTTGCTCGGCGATGGCCGGTGGCATCGCGCCGATGA